>CAWCRN010000037.1:0-63649 GCA_963797835.1 uncultured Solirubrobacterales bacterium | reverse complement strand
GAGGCCGTGGACGAACAGAAGGGTCCCGGGCCCCTCGCCCAGCTCGACGTAATGGACCTCGGAGCCGGCAACGTCGACGGTGCGCAGGTGCTCGCGCCAGTCGATGCGAAGCCACTCCGGCTCCGGGTTGCCGTAGGGATCCGGGCCCTCGGTGGGCGTCGGATCGGGCAGGGTCACGCGTAGCCGATCCGCTCCAGGATCGGGATCTCGTGGATCTGGGGCGGCTGGAGGTGATCCCAGAGGAGCCCGCGCGGGCGCTTGTACTGGCGTTCCAGCTCGATCACCGCGCGCGGGGTGGCGACCATGTCGACCGGCAGGTCGTGGTCGGTCAGCGGGATGTGCTCGCGCACGATCTGAATCGGGTGCACGGTGGTCGCGACGATCGTGTGCTCGTCGATCAGGCCCTCCTCGATCAACAAGGCGTACTCCAGGTCCGAGAACCCGCCGCCCTTGCCCACCCGGGCGCCGCTCAGGTTGACGGCGACCGACCCGCACAGGACGAAGTCGATCGGCGGCAACTCCTCCAGGGCCACGACCTTGCCGTGGCGGAGCGCGCCCTTGATGGTTGCGGCCTCGCGCACCTGCTTCTGATTCAGCTTGCGTGGGTCCAGCAGGCGGAACGGGTGCTGGTCGCGCAGGCGGGGCACCGCCATCACCACCATCTTGCCCTCCTCGAGCGCGAGCCGGCGGACGTGGGTCTGGGGCGAGTCGGGGTTAGCCTTGATCACGCGGGCGCGCTTCCAGAGGCGATGGCCGGCCAGCTTCTGCGCCGCCAGCTTCGCCCCCGCGAAGTTGGGGATGCGCCCCTCGGCGCCGGGGAATCGCGAGACGCCCTCGCGATCCATCGCCTTCCACACGGCCTTGCGAACCTGGTCCTTGGAGCGCATCGCGGGGCGGATACTATGGCCCGCCCGATGGCTTCCGAGAGAACCTCACTGGCACGCACCGAGGCCGACCGCGAGCTCGCGACGACGAGGACGGCGGGCTACTGTCGGCCCGCCGGACGATCACCTCTCCGTCACCGCGGGTTTTGAACTCGTGCCGCCGACGCTCGAGCTCGCACATCCGCCCCAGAGGCGCCTAGTCGACCTCCCCGTCGACGCCCACCTTGCCTGCGATCCCGCACACGGGGGCAAAAGCCTAGACGAGCGCATGAGACCGCCCGCATGACCGCTAACGCGGTCGACGCAAGCGTGATCGTGCCTGTGCTCAACGAGGAGACGCACATCGAGAAGAGCGTCGCGGCGATCCTCGGCCAGCGCTTCGGGGGAAGCCTGGAGGTGCTGGTGATCGACGGCGGGTCCGAGGACGCCACCCCGGAGATCCTCGAACGGATCGCCGGGGCGGACTCACGCATCCGGATCCTCGCCAACCCGGAGCGACTCATCCCCAACGCGCTCAACATCGGCCTCTCCCATGCCCGGGGCGATTACGTGGTCCGGATGGACGCGCATACGTACTATCCGGCCGACTACGTCGGCACCGCGATCCGGCGTTTCGAGGACGGCGACGTAGCCTGCGTCAGCGGCCCGCAGGTGCCGCACGGGGAGGGCCGGTGGTCCCGTCGCATCGCCCTCGCCCTGCGCACCCGTCTCGGCATGGGCGGCGCCACGTTCCGCAACGCGGCGCGCGAGACCGAGGTCGACACCGCCTTCACCGGTGTCTGGCGGCGGAGCACGCTGCTCGAGCTCGGTGGCTGGGACGAAAGCTGGCCGATCAACGAGGACGCGGAGCTGGCGGCGCGGATCCGTGAGGGCGGCGGCAGATACGTGTGCGTGCCGGAGATGGCCGCGCGCTACGTCCCTCGCCGGAGCCTCCCGGCCCTCGCCAGGCAATACTGGAGCTACGGTCAGTACCGGGCCAAGACGGCGAGGCACCACCCGATTGCCCTCCGTCGCTCTCACGTCCTTCCCCCAGCCGTCGCCCTCACCTTCGCTGCAGCTGCATTGGCCCCGCCGCGATGGCGACGACCGGCCCGAGCCGCATTGGTGATCTATGCCGTGGGCCTCACGGCGGGGGTGGCCGAGGCTGCCGAGCACGAGGCGTCGACCCCGGGCGACGTGGCGTGGGTCCCCGCCGTCCTCGCCATGATGCACGTGAGCTGGGGTGCCGGGTTCCTCTGGGGGAGCGTTCGGTTCGGGCCGCCACTGGCGGCGCTCAAGCGAGTCCTCTCCCTGCGCCCCGACTCGGGCGGGAGCCCCTCCTAGCGATGCCGGCTCACGACGTTGCGATCTACGCGCTGGCGGCGGCGTGAATGAACGAGCGAGACCCGCAGGTCACGGTGGCGCTGAGCGGCAACCCGAGGGATGCCAAACCTGATCCTCGCTCGCCGCTGGGCCGAGATCATCAGTGACGTCCGGGAGGGCTGAGCGTGCGCATCCTTTTCATCACCGAGGACGACCCCCTCTACGTCATCCAGCTCTTCGAGCGCTTCTTCGCGGAACGCCCCGAAGCGCTCGAGGTCGTCGGAATGACTATCAGCCGTCCCTGGGACGAGTCGCGGCTCGCGACCGCCCGCCGCGTCCTGCGTTTCTACGGCATCGTGGACTTCACGCGGCTGCTCGCGCGTTACGGCGCCACGCGGCTGCGCCGCCGGTCGATCGGGAGCCTTGCCGACCGGTATTCGGTGCCGCTCATCGACACAGACTCGGTGAACGACCCCGCATACGTCGAGCGGATCCGCGCGCTTCGCCCCGACGTCGTTGTATCGGTGGCAGCGCCCGAGATCTTCCAGCAGGACCTCCTTGAGGCGCCCCGCTTGGGCTGCCTGAACATCCACTCCGGCCGGCTCCCGACGTACCGGGGCATGATGCCGACCTTCTGGCAAATGCTCCTTGGGGAGCCCAGCGTCACGGTGACCGTCCACGAGATGGCCGCCAGGCTGGATGCCGGCGCCGTGCTGGGGACGGTGGAGGTCCCGATCCGGCCGAAGGACCGGCTCTCGCGCCTGATGGCGGAGGGCAAACGGCAGGGCGCGCACCTGCTGATTCGGGTGCTCGGCGAACTCGAGGCGGACACCGGGCGCCGTCAGGAGCTTGCGAAGGGAGACGCCGGCTACTTCTCGTTCCCGAGCCCCGAGGACGTCTGCGAGCTCCGCCGCCAGGGGCACTCCTTGCTCTAGCCTCAAGCGGTGTGTTCTCCTGGGGCCAATAGCGTCGCCACCGGCCCGCTTCCCCGGCGCCTGGCGGTCATGTCGATCGACGTCGAGGACTGGTTTCACGTCGAGAACCTGCGCCCGGCGGTGTCCCGGGACAGCTGGGATGACCGCGAGCTGCGGGTCGAGCGCAACACCGAGCGGATGCTGGAGCTGCTCGCGGAGCACGAGGCGCGGTCCACCTGCTTCATCCTCGGCTGGGTCGCCGAGCGCTGCCCGTCGCTCGTGCGGCGCATCGCGGCCGAGGGCCACGAGATCGCCTCCCATGGATACGGGCATGAGCTGGTCTACCGGCTCACGCCCGAGGAGTTCCGCGCGGATGTGCAGCGTTCCAAGCAACTGCTCGAGGACCTCACCGGAGCCGAGGTTCGCGGGTATCGGGCGCCGAGCTTCTCGATCACCGACTGGGCGGTCGGGATCCTTCGAGACCTCGGGTTTTCCTACGACTCCTCGGTCTTCCCGACCGTCGCGCATGATCGCTACGGCACGCTCCCGGGCGTCGGCGTCTGCGATCGCGTCGCCGAGCTCGAGCCCGGCTTCCACGAGGTGTGCATCTCCTCCGTGCAGGTGGCCTCGCGCGGGATCCCGTGGGGAGGGGGCGGCTACTTCCGGCTGCTGCCGTATGCGGCCTTCCGGCGCGGGGTCCGTCGGATTCTCAGCTCAGGCGACCCCTACGTCTTCTACATCCATCCCTGGGAGATCGACCCGGGGCAGCCGCGCATGGAGGGACTGCCCCGACTCCACCGCGCTCGCCACTACGTCGGCCTGCACCGCACGGAGGGCCGGCTTCGGTCGTTGCTGGCGGACTTCCGGTTCACCGCCGTCGAGGATCTGCTCCCCGGGTGAGGGCCTCCTCATAGACTCCCGCAGCCGCCGGGCCCAAGCCTCCGCATCGAAGTCACGCTCGAAGCGGGCCCTGCCCGCCTCGCCCACCCGGTGTCGCGTGCCCGCATCCACGGCCCTGCGAACCTGGTCCTTGGAGCGCATCGCGGGGCGGATACTATGCCCGCCCGATGGCGTCCGAAAGAACTTCACTGGCACGCACCGCGGCCGAGCGCGAGCTCGCCGAGGACGAGGGGGGCGAACGTCTCCCCGATCGACGCCCCGCCGAGAGGATGCGCGAGCTTCTGCCCGCGATCGAGCCCGAACGCAGGCTCAACGACTGGGGTCGCTCCGAGCGAGTCGAGGGGTTCATGGACCGGACCCTGGTGGAGTTCTACTACCGGTACTGGTTCCGGGCCGAGGTGGACGGGATCGAGAACGTCCCGGCCGAGGGCGGGGCGCTCGTGGTCTCCAACCACGCCGGCGCGCTGCCGCCGGACGCGCCGATCATCGCCAAGGCGATCCGCGAGGAGCACCCGCAGCCGCGCCCTCTGTACATCACCGTCGAGCACTTCTTCAAGAGCTATCCGGGCTTCTCGATGCTGATCCCGAAGATGGGCTGCGTCGCCGCGCACCCGGCGAACGTCCAGCGCCTCCTCTACGACGAGCAGCAGCTGGTGCTGGTGTTCCCGGAGGGGCGCAAGGGCACCGAGAAGCTCTACAAGGACCGCTACCGGCTGCGGCGGTTCGGGCGCGGCGGCTTCGTCGAGGCCGCGATGCGCGCCGAGGCGAAGATCGTGCCGACCTGCGTGGTCGGCGCCGAGGAGGCCCAGCCGGTGTTCGCGCAGCTCGACTTCATGAAGCGCCTCACCGGCCTCCTCTACTTTCCCGTGACGCCCACGTTCCCCTGGCTCGGGCCGCTGGGGATGCTGGCCTACCTCCCGGCCAAGTTCAAGATCCGGTTCCTCGAGCCGATCGACACGGTCGAGCTGGGCGGGCGCGAGGCGGCCCAGGACAAGGCGCTGGTGCAGACGGTTGCCCAGGAGGTTCGTGCCCGCATCCAGGAGGACCTGCACGAGATGGTCGGCAGGCGCAAGTCGGTGTGGTTCGGATGACGCAGCTGCCAGAGGCCGTTCCCCGCGACACCGCGACGAGGCGCGTCCTGATCACCGGCCTCTCCACGTATTGGGGTGGGCGGCTGGCCCAGGCGCTCGAGGGCTTCGAGCAGATCGAGGCGATCATCGGGGTCGACAGCCGCGAGCCGCGCCGCGAGCTGGAGCGCACCGAGTTCGTGAAGGTCTCGAACCAGCACTCCCTGATCCAGCGGATCGTGCGCGCGGCCGAGATCGACACCGTCATCGACACCCGGCTCGTCGTCAACTCGCTCGGGATGGCCCCTCGTGCCGCGCACGAGAACAACGTGATCGGGACCATGAACATCCTCGCCGCATGCTCTGGCGAGGATTCGCCGGTGCGCAAGGTCATCTTCAAGTCCAGCTCGCTCTACTA
Organism: uncultured Solirubrobacterales bacterium; assembly: GCA_963797835.1. Lineage (GTDB taxonomy): Bacteria > Actinomycetota > Thermoleophilia > Solirubrobacterales > 70-9 > JBDTSW01. The sequence goes on along the minus strand of CAWCRN010000037.1, from coordinate 58,164 downwards.
CGGATCGCACAGCGACGACCCGGCCTTCTTCACCGAGGAGATGCGCCGCCCGCATGCACCCGGCTCTGCACTGGAACGCGACATCGGGGAGGCGGAGGCGGCGGTCGCGGAGTTCGCCGAACAGCGCCCGGAGGCGACCGTCACGCTCCTGCGCTGCGCCAACGTGCTGGGGCCGGACGTGGACACCGGTTTCACGCGGATGTTCTCGCTGCCCGCCGTGCCGATGGTCTTCGGCTTCGATCCCCGGCTCCAGTTCGTGCACGAGGACGACATCGTCCACGCGCTCGAGCACGCCGCCTTTCACGTGGTGCCCGGCACCTACAACGTGGCCGCGGACGGGGTACTCGCGCTGAGCGAGGCCGTGGGGCTCCTGGGCAAGATGGCCGTCCCGGTCCTGCCGCCCTGGGGTGCGGGCCTGCTCGCCGCGCCCCTGCGCCGGCTCGGCTTCCGGATCCCCGACGAGATGGCCGACCTGCTGCGATTCGGCCGGGGCGTCGACAACCGTGCCTACAAGGCGATGGGCTTCCGCTACGGCTACACCTCGCGCGAGGCGATGATCAAGCTCGGCGAGCACATGCGGGTGCAGCCGGTGATGAGGGGGGTGGAGCAGGGGTACCGCTACGAGCGCGAGGTCGAGGAGTTCCTGCGCTGGAGCCGCCACGTTCGGGAGCGGGATGCCGTGTCGTCCCGCGAGGGAGTCGACGCGGACCACGACCCGCTCGGCATCTAGCTGCGCGCTGGCAAGCAGCGTTTCAATGTTCGCCCGCGGGGTGCCTACACTTTCTCGGGTCTCGGTGCAGGTGAACCGCACCGGATCGCAAACGTAGACGGGTACCAAGCTTCCATGGGACGCAAGTCACTGATAGCGATCATCGCCGTGGTCTTCCTGCTGGTTGGCGGAGCCGTGGGCGTCTACGCGTACGACGCCTCCAAGGGGGACGAGATCGCAGAGGGCGTCCGGATAGCAGGCGTGGACGTCTCGGGGATGAGCGAGGACGAGGCCGCCGAGCAGGTCCACGACAGCGTCGTCAAGCCGCTCAAGGAGTCCGTCACCGTCACCTTCGACGGCACGCGCTACATCCTCACCCCCGAGAAGCTGAAGATCAGCGCCGACGTCAACGCGATGGTCGGCCAGGCGCTCGACGTGAGCCAGGAGGGTGGGCTGCCCTCGCGGGTGTGGCGCTACGTCACCGGGGGCGAGGTCGAGGAGTCGATCGAGCCCACCGTCTCCTACTCCGATGAGGCGATCGACCAGTTCATCAGCACGATCGCCGAGGACGTGAACCAGGAGCCGGTCGACGCGTCGATCGAGCCCGGCCCCGCGGCGCTCAACGTGGTCCCCGGCGAGCCCGGGCGCACCCTGCGTGCGGACGAGCTCCGGACCCAGGTCGAGAAGGCCGTCCAGAGCCCCGGCGGGCGGACCATGGTCGCCCAGGCCGACGAGGTCGAGCCCGAGGTGACCAAGGAGGAGGTCGCGCAGGAGTACCCGACCTACCTGACGGTCGACCGCTCGAGCTTCCAGCTGCGTCTCTGGCAGGACCTCGAACTGGCGAAGACGTACACGGTCGCGATCGGCGCCGTCGGGTTCGACACCCCGGTCGGCGTGTACAACATCCAGAACAAGGCGGTCGACCCGGCCTGGAGCGTGCCCGAGGCCGACTGGGCCGGCGATCTCGCCGGCACGGTGGTGCCGGGAGGCGTCCCGGAGAACCCGCTCAAGGAGCGGTGGATGGGGATCTTCGACGGCGCCGGCATCCACGGCACCGACGACGTGGCCTCACTCGGCACCGCCGCCTCCCACGGCTGCCTCCGTATGGCGATCCCGGACGTCATCGAGCTGTACGACCAGGTCGACGTAGGAACGCCCATCTACATCGGGTAGGGCGCGGTCCTACCCAGGCCTCCCGAGCGGCCCTTGGCGCCACCGCGACCGCTCACTCCTTCCCCAGCCTTGCACTCCGCCCCGAGCTTGTGCCGGCGGGTGTCCGAACGCCCCGGGCCCACGGCAGGCTTGCGCCTCGCCGCGGCGAATCCTCTCCTGTGAGCGAGGAACCCGAGATCACGCCCGCGTGGGAGGCCGCCCTGATGCGCTTTCGGCGCGATCTGGAGACCCGTGGCGTCTCGCCGAACACGCTGCGGGCGTACGGCGCCGACCTCACCGAGCTTGCCGCCTGGGCGACCGGCCGGGGCAACGAGCCGGCCACGCTCGCCTACCGCGACCTTCGGGCCTACGCCGCGGCGCTGTCGGGGCGGGGCCTCGCCCGGTCGAGCGTGTCACGAAAGCTTGCGGCCGTTCGGAGCTTCCACGATCACCTGGTGCGCAGCGGCGACGCCGAGCAGAATCCGGGTGAGCTGCTGCCCGCCCCGAAGCCCGAGTCGAAGCTGCCGCGCGTGCTCGGGCCCGAGGAGGTGGCCACGCTCCTGGAGCGGATCCCCGCCCGGACCCCGTTGGAGATGCGCGACCGCGCGATCTTCGAGCTCGCGTACTCGTGCGGCCTGCGCGCCGAGGAGATCGTGAACCTGGACTTGGACAGCGCCGACTTCGATTCCGAGGTGCTGCGTGTGGAGGGCAAGGGGTCGAAAACCCGCATCACACCCATCGGGGAGCCGGCGCAACGAGCCCTGCGCCGCTACCTCGAACGCGGCCGCCCGGCGCTCGAGCCGCGCCCAGGCGAGGAAGCCCTCTTCCTCTCGCGCCGCGGCCGCAGGCTCTCGACCTCGGACATCCGCCGCCGCCTGACGAAGTGGCTTCAGGAGGCCGCCGTTGCCGGGCGGATCTCGCCACACACGCTCCGCCATTCGTTCGCGACTCACCTGCTGGAGGGCGGGGCCGACCTACGCTCGATCCAGGAGCTCCTCGGGCACGCGAGCGTCTCGACCACTCAGATCTACACCCGGGTGGAGCCCGGGCGGCTGCGCCGCGAGTACGCACGCAGCCATCCACGGGCGTGACCCTGGGTATGCGACGGCCTCACAGGGTTTAACGTTCGGGGTTCCGGAGGGCTCGGAGGCATGGAGACCAACGTCAAGGCGGTGGAGCTGCGTGAGTTGTGGCTCCGCTACAAGCAGGATGGTGACGAGACCGCGCGCGAGCGCCTCGTCGTCGCCTACTCGCCGCTGGTCAAGTTCATCGCCGGGCGCATGGCCTCGGGCCTCCCGGCCCACGTCGAGGAGTCGGACCTCATCTCCTATGGCCTGCTGGGCCTGATCGGCGCGATCGAGCGCTACGACCCCGACCGCGAGATCAAGTTCGAGACCTTCGCGGTCGCCCGCGTCAAGGGTGCGATCATCGACGAGCTGCGCTCGCTCGACTGGGTCCCCCGTTCGGTGCGGGCCCGGGCCCGCGACGTCGAGCGCGCGCACGCCGCGCTGGAGGCGAAGCTGAAGCGCTCGCCGACCGACGAGGAGATGGCGAAGCGGCTCGAGATGACGGTCGACGAGTTCAACGACGCGTTGCTCGAGATCGCGAACTCCTCCGTGCTCGCCCTCGACGACCTCTGGACCTTCGCCGACCCGGAGGGCGGGGGAGGCCAGATCTCGGTGCTGGACACGATTCAGGATCCGAACGCGATCGATCCCGAGGCGGAGGCGCACACGTCCGAGCTGAAGGACCGCCTTGCCGACGCGATCGAGTCGCTGCCCGACCGCGAGCGGCTGGTGATCGCCCTGTATTACTACGAGAACCTCACCCTCCGGGAGATCGGCGAGGTCCTCGGCGTTACCGAATCCCGTGTCTCCCAGCTCCACACGAAGTCGGTGCTGGGACTCCGCTCGCGCTTCGGCTCCCGGCCATCATCTGAATAGACTGCGGCCCATGCCGCACAAGGCGCCCGACAAGATCCGCAACGTCGCGCTGATCGGGCACCGGGGCGGCGGTAAGACGAGCGTGTGCGAGTCGCTTTTGTTCGAGGCCGGCGTCGTCAACCGCCTCGGGCGCACCGCCGACGGCACGACGGTGTCGGACTTCGAGCCCGACGAGCACGAGCGCGAGATGTCGATTGGCGCCACGCTCACGTCCTTCGACTACCACGACCGCAAGATCAACCTGATCGACACCCCCGGCGACCCGTCGTTCGTCGCCGACACGCTCGGGGCCCTGCGGGTCGTCGACGCGGCAGTGGTCGTCGTCAACGCCGTGATGGGCGTGGAGGTGCACACCGATCGCCTGTGGCAGCGCGCCGACAGCGAGGGCCTGGCTCGGCTCGTGTACGTGAACATGCTCGACCGCGAGCGGGCGGACTTCTTCCGCGCGCTCGAATCGCTCAAGCAGGCGTTCGGCCCGCACGTCGTGGCCACCGAGATCCCGATCGGGTCCGAGCACGAGACCCGGGGCGTCGTCGACCTGATCGACATGAAGGCGTTCGTCTACGAGGGCGAGAACCGCGGGAACGCCACCGAGCAGGAGATCCCCGAGGAGCTCGAGGAGCAGGCGACGGAGTACCGCGAGAAGCTGATGGACGAGGTCGCGGAGAACTCCGACGAGCTGATGGAGCGCTACCTCGAGGGTGAGGAGATCTCCCACGACGAGCTCGTCTCCACCCTGAAGAAGGGAGTAGTTCAGGGGCGTTTGTTTCCAGTCACGTGTGGCATCGCGACGAAGAATCTCGGCACCGGCCGGTTGCTCGAGGCGATCATCGAGGACCTGCCCTCGCCGGCGATGCGTGGCGCCGTGACCGCGCTCGACGCGGACGGGGAGGAGGTTGCGATTCAGCCGGACCCGGACGGCGAGCTCGCCGCCTACGTCTTCAAGACCACCGCCGACCCCTACACCGGGCGGATCAACCTGCTGCGCGTGTGCTCGGGCATCCTTCGCTCCGATTCCCAGGTGATGAACGTGACCAGGAGCGAGAAGGAGCGGATCGGCCAGCTCGCGGCCCCGCTCGGCAAGGAGCACGAGACGGTCGACGCGCTCGGCGCAGGGGACATCGGCGCCGTCGCCAAGCTTCGCGAGACCCGCGCGGGCGACGTGCTCGCCGACGCCAAGGGGAGCAAGCTTCGGTTCGCGCCGCTCGACCTCCCCGCGCCCGTCATGGCGTTCGCATACGAGCCGAAGAGCAAGGGCGACGAGGAGAAGGCCGCGACCGCGATCCGGCGCCTCTCCGAGGAGGACCCGACGCTCGACGTGCACCGCGACCCGCAGACCGGTGAGCAGATCATCGCGGGGCTCACCCAGGTCCACGTGGAGGTCATCGTCGACCGGATGAAGCGCCGTTTCGGCGCCGAGATCGAGCTGCACCCGCCCCAGGTGCCATACCTGGAGACGATCCGGAAGCCCGCCAAGGCACACGGCCGCTACAAGAAGCAGACCGGCGGCCGAGGCCAGTTCGGCGACTGCCACATCGAGATCGAACCCGCCGCGGGCGGCTCGGGCCTCGAGTTCGTGAACGCGATCAAGGGCGGCGCGATCCCGGGTGGGTTCATCCCGGCGGTGGAGAAGGGAGTCTCGGAGGCCATGGCCAAGGGCGTCCTCGCCGGCTATCCGATGAAGGACCTGAAGGTGCGGCTTTTCGACGGCCAGTACCACACGGTCGATTCCTCCGAGAACGCGTTCAAGGTGGCTGGCTCGATGGCGTTCAAGAAGGCCGCGGCCGAGGCCGACCCGTACCTCCTCGAGCCGATCGTGAAGCTCACGATCTCGGTGCCAGAGGACGCGGTGGGCGACGTGATCGGCGACCTCAACTCCAGGCGAGGCCATCCCTCCGGTATGGAGCCCAAGGGCACGCTGACCGAGATCGTCGCCGAGGTGCCGATGGCCGAGGTGCTGGACTACGCGCCGGACCTCCGCGCGATCACCGGCGGACGCGGCGACTACACGATGGAGTTCGAGCGGTACCAGGAGCTCCCCGGGCACCTCGCCGAGAAGGTGATCGCCGCAGCCGAGGCGGGCGACGCCGCCCACGCCAACGCCTGAGCACCAAGTCACCCATGGCCGCCCGGGCGCGTTCGCTACGTTGCGGCCGTGCCTGAGCACGCGCCTCAGCCCTACGAATCCTGCGCCGTCTGTGGCCGCAGCCTGCTGCGGGGTGAGGAGGCGGTTGCGTATCTGACACCCGACGGCGAGGCAGAGCCGGTCTGCGCGCTGTGCCGAGCTCGTGCCGAGGCTCTGGGCTGGATCCGGGCCGATTCGCCCGCCGCACGCGCCCCGCAGCCTGGGCGCCAGCGCCGGGGCCTCCGCGGGCTGAACCTGCGCAGGCGCGCAGAGCGCCTCGCCGAGCGCACCCGCCCTCCTCGCCCGGAGCCTCCGGAGGCCGAGCCCAAGCGCCCCCAGCCAAGTCCGCAACCGCCAAGACCGGACCCGCCGGACACCCCCGAGCAGCGGATCCGGAGGGCGATCGAGCGTTTCAACGACAGCGACACGCCGCGCGTGGTCGCGGGCCTGACCAAGTCGCTGGGGCGGCCGCAGGCCGCCGTGCGCGAGCTGCACGGGCCGGCCCGAGTCGAGGTCACGATCGCATGGGACCTGTCCTGGTATCGCTGGGAGGTCGGGATGAACGGCGGCGACGGGCCGCGTCAGGTCGCAAAGGGCACCGAGGTGGAGGAGCTCTCCGAGGAGGAGTTGGATTGGAACGCGGCGGTCGGCGCCGACGGGAGGCTGCGGTGGCGGGAAGTCTCGTAGTCAACGTCGACGGCGGTTCCAGGGGCAACCCGGGCCCCGCCGCCATCGGCGTGGTGGTATCGAGTCCGAAGGGAGAGGTGCTGGAAAAGCTGGCCGAGACCATCGGCGTGGCCACGAACAACGTCGCCGAGTACCGGGCGCTACTCCGCGGGATCGAGCGCGCCCGCGAGCTCGGCGCGACGGAGCTCGAGGTGATCGGCGACTCCGAGCTGGTCGTACGCCAGGTCCGCGGTGAGTACAAGGTGAAGGACCCGGGGCTCAAGCCGCTCCACGCCGAGGTCCAGGCGGCGCTGGGGGGCGTCGAGAGCTGGTCGATCCGCAACGTCCCACGCGAGGAGAACGCCGAGGCCGACCGCCTCGTCAACGCCGCGCTCGACGGGGCCTAGGGCGCCCCGGCCGGTATCCTCAACCGCTCGCGCGGCTGTAGCTCAGTTGGCTAGAGCGTCTGCTTGCCATGCAGAAGGTCGTGGGTTCGAATCCCATCAGCCGCTTCGCCCGAAAGCCCCGTATCTGCGGGGTCTTCGCTTGCATGGCCTTCGCCTTCGGAAACGTCGGAAATCGGCTCTTCGGGGGTCCAGTGCCTTTTAGTGCCCATTCCCGAGGCCACGATCTCATCGAGAGCGGCCCCGTGATCGGTCTTTGAGGCGATCACGGAGGCGTAGATCGAGAGCGTCACCTTGGGGTCGGAATGGCCGGCCTGGGCCATGACGTAACTCACATCTGCGTTGCACTGCACGCGTGTGCACGGAGTAGTGCCTCAGTACCTCCACGAGGCCGCCAGCTCGCGAGGCTCCGGGCGCGGGTGTTCGCCGCCCACGGCGCCGCTGCCGCGACTGCGGCCGCTCAGACGCGCCGCTGGAGGTCCACCACGTCAACTCTGACCCGACCGACAACCGGCTCCCGAACCTGATCCCGTTGTGCCGGGATTGCCACCACGAGGCGACGTTTCCCGGCATCTGATCATCAGGCCCCACGATCTCCACGTTCCCACTCCCAACGACCTAGGAGCGTGGATGGCTACTTCGTTAGTGGTCGGCGCGGTTGGAGCGGCACATGAACCGATCGCCCACCTTGCGCCTCACGTTGGCGTACTTGTGACCGTGTACACCCCGCGGGAGATCCACCTGCCAAGAGGCGCGATCGTTGCCGACCGGTCCGCTTCGGTCAGTGCCGAGCTTGCGATCGGCCCCGGGCCGCCGCTTGAACAGGACCACCCGTCGCCCAACCTTGCACTTCCTGACGTCCGACCGCACCGAGCCGTAGAAAAGCCCCCCACGTTCCTTGTTGATCGTCAACTTCGTGTCGTACTCGACGACCGCCGTCGCCGACTGCGCCCCGAGCGCCATGACGCCAGCGGCAGCGACGCCGATCACCATCGCGAATCGCTTACCCATCGTTCAGCCGCCCCACGTCAGGACCCGATTCGAGAGGTCGGCGCGGCACACGTACCCAGGGCGCCTCTTGGGCATCACCCTGGCGTACAAGCGATCGCCGGGCTGAAGCTCGCCTTCGAGCTACGTAGCGGGCCTGCACCAGCCAGCCGCCTGAGGGGGGCGGCGTCGCGCGCGGTAGCTTCGGGTACTGAGGAGCCTGCGATCGGCCCCGTGCCGCTGCTTGAACAGGACCACCCGCCGCCGCCACCCGCACTTCTTGAGCTGCGAGTCCACGTGGCCGTCGACCCCGCCGCTGTGGCTGCCCATCCTGGTACCCACAGCTTCGTGTTGTACGCGGGGAGCGCCGTCGCCGTCTGCGCCCCGAGCGCCATCACGCCAGCCGCAGCCACGCCGAGCACAATCGCGAATCGCTTACTCATGTCGTACCTACACATGCTTGACGAGCCTGATCGTGCGCTTCGCGGTCGCCACGTTGCCGGCCGCATCCTTCGCGCGAACGGTGACCTTCGCCCTGACGATCTCGCCCTCGTCGAGCGCATGGCGCACCTGCGTGCGCTGCTTCGGCTTCGCCAGCCCCGGCCCCAGGCCGAACCCTGAGCAGACGCACCGGGCCGTGCCGAGCTTGTCGATCTTGACGTTCGTCAGCTTCCCCGTGGAGCGTATGGTGGTGCACCACTCGTCGCCACAGCTCGACCGGACCTCCAAGTAGCAAGCAAGCGTGACGGGGCACCAGGTGGCGCCAAACGGCTTGGCGTTCTGGGGGCTCTGCTTCTTCGGCCCCGAGAGCTGGAGGTCCGGCGGGGTGCTATCGACGGCCTCCCCAGTAGTTGAAGTCGCCGGTCTGCGCCCCGAGCGCCATCACGCCAGCCGCAGCGACGCCGATCACGATCGCGAATCGCTTACCCATGTTCAGCCGCCCCACGTCAGGACCCGATTCGAGCGGTCGGCGTGGCACACGTACCCATCGCCCACCTTGCGCCTCGCCTTGGCATACACGGGATCCGCGTGGCGAAGCGCCCCTTTGGGGGCCGACACCTGCCAGTCGCCACTGCGCGTGTTGGGGTTCGTCGGATCCCCCCGGAGCTTATGTCAGTGCCGAGCTTGCGATCCGCCCCGGGCCGCTGCTTGAACAGGGCCACCCGTCGCCCATTCATGCACTTTCTGACCAAATTCTCACGGTCCTGCAGCGAAAGAGGGACGCGCTCTGACCACACCGTGCCCAAAAAGGGGCCGTCTTCCTGCGTCTGCCTGATTGTCAGCTCCGTGTCGTACTTGGGGACCGCCGTCGCCGGCTGCGCCCCGAGCGCCATGACGCCAGCCGTAGCGACGCCGATCACAATCGCGAATCGCTTAGCCATAAGAAACCCCGAGCTCGCCGTCGAGGATTGGGGAGCGGTCGGCGCGGCACACGTACCCATCGTTCCTCTGGGGCATCACCTTGGCGTACACGCGACGGCCCTCCCAGCGCGGGCCGACTATCGACCACTGGGCGGACTGATGATCCCCGCCGCCGAAGTGGCTTCGGTCCTTGCCGCGCCTTGTATCCGCCCCGGGCCGCTGGTCGAACAGGACCACCTTTCGCCCCTTCTCGCACTTGTGGACTTCTGAGTACACCTTGCCGAGGTAACTGCAGCAACGGTTGATGCCCGGGAACGCCCCGGTGATCGTCACCCTCGTGTGGTAGTGGGGGAGCGCCGTCGCCGGCTGCGCCCCGAGCGCCATGACGGCAGCCGTAGCGACGCCGATCACGATGGTGATGGTGCGTGCCCTCATTTCGGGCCTCCTTGGTGTCGTGGCCTCGGGCCTGGCCTCCCGATGAGGCGAGGCTCGGTGCCGGTTGACAGCCAGGAGGCTCCGACACGGCGGTACACATCTGGTACACACGACCGTCTTGCGCGGCATTTTTGCGCGGCGCAGCACCAGGGTAACCGGAGCGGCCAGCTCCAAAAAACACCGCCCCCAGAGCCGTCGCTCGCACGAGCCAAGGCCGCCCGCCGTCTATCGCGGGCGGGCGGCCAGGGCTTGTCGGGATGGATGCGCTCGACCTTGCGGGAACGGCAGGGTCACCGCTCGACTGGGCGGGACCTACGGACAGCCGCCGTATCGGTTGGTGAAGTCAGCGTCCCCCTCCACCTTGAACCGGACCTTCGTGTACATGCGCTGTTGGCAGCTGGCCTTGTAGCGCAGCTTCTTCAGGATGAAGGTCACGCTGGCGCATCCATTCGGGGAAGGTCCTGAAAGACTGGAGCAGGCCTTGCCCTCGCCGAGAGCCCTCGGCGCGCCCCAGTGCCTCCAGCTCAGGCTGAACCCCCCGATCGCGTTGCCGGCGGGCCCCTCGTCGTCGAACGACTGCGCGTGGCGCCCCGCGAAGAGGCAGCGGGTGGGCGCCACCTTCGGCTTTGCTTCGCCTCCGCGAGCGGGGAAGGTCGTCCAACACCGGACGGCTGGCTCGTCCTTCGAGGAGACCGCGGCGCCCTCGTCGGCGAGGCCCGACTGCGCCGTCGTGGCGAGGCCGACGACCGCGACGATCGCGGCGATGAGAACGAATGGTTTCTTCATGACTCTCCCTTGGTTTCGGCCCGAAACCTGGTCTCTGATGAGGCGAGGCTCGGTGCCAGTGATCAGCCAGGAGGCTCCGACACGGCGGTACACATCCGGTACACACGCCCGTCTTACGCGGCATCTACGCGCGCGCCGCGGTCGCGCTCGTCAGCCCGAGGGGCAGGCCGAGACGTAGTCCTGCTCGGGGACGAGCTCCGCCCACTGCTCGGGCGTGAGGCCGCCGCCGGCGAGCGTGCACGCCCGCTGCAGCCAGAGGTCGGGATCGACCTCCCAGCGGATACCGCGCCCGAGGTTTGAAGCCCTGCCCTCCCCCGGGTAGTCGGGGTGGGATAGCACGAACAGGTGGGCGCCGTCCGGGGTGAATCGCGGGGTCAGTGAGCTTTCGCCCTCGTCGGTCGCCAGCCGGTCGGGCAGGATGGGCCCGATCGGCTCCTGCGAGGCGACGTCCCAGAGCGCCACCGAGTGGTCCGAGTGCGAGGTCGCAAGTGTGTGCCCGTCCGGGGAGAACGCCACTGCGAGAGTGGACGCGTTCCGGCGAGCGAGCGGACGTCCCACCTGCCGCCAGCCGTCGGTCGCCCAGAGGAGCGCGCCGCCGTCGACCCTGCCACCCGCGAGCAGGCCGCCGTCGGGGGAGAAGGCAACCGATTGGAGCTCGCCGTCGGGGGAAAGCCTGGCGACCCGCTCGCCGCTTGCCGACGTCGAGTATCTCGACTCCGTTGGGACCCTCGTCGGAGAAAGCACCGAACGGAATCGCCAGCCGCGAGCCGTCCGGGCTGAACGCCAGCCCGTACACGGAGGGAGGCAGGCGCAGCGGCGGTCGAAGCAGCTCGCGCCGGCCGACGTCCCAGATCCGCACCGCGCCCCCCACCTCCGCCGCGGCGAGCAGATCGCCCTGGCCGAAGGCGAGCGCCTGGACCGTTCGCGGGTTGCCCGTCCGAGGGCCCCGGGGAGCGCGAAGGAGCGCGCCGACCTGCTCTTCCGACTCGACCTCCCAGACCCCGACGCCGCCACCCTCTCCCGCCACCGCCAGCCGACGCCCATCCGCTGAGTAATCGATCGCCAGCGCCGACCTGCCGGGGAAGGCCTCGAAGCTCGCCGTCCTGCGCAGGGTCTCGGCGTCGATCAGCTCCACCCGGCCGTCGAGCCTCGCGACGGCCAGGGCGCGTCCGTCGGGGCTGAGCGCGAACGCAGGCGGAGAATCGTGCCCGGGCTCCCAGCCGCCCAATCCCCTCGGGAACGGGCGCCCGAGCCGGCGGTCCCCGGCCACGTCCCAGACGATCACGCGGCCGTCGTTGCCGGCCGTATACAGGGTGCGTCCGTCAGGGCTGAAGGCGTGCGTTTCGGCGAAGCCCACGTGGCCCTCGAGGGTTTCGGTCGTGACCCCCTCCTCGACGTCCCACAGGATCACGCTCCCATCGTCCTCGGCGGTCGAGAGGGTACGCCCGTCGGGGCTGAAGGCTATGGGCCGAGGCCCCCTCGCCCGACAGCGTCCGCACCCTTCCGGAGGCGAGGTCGAGCAGGCCAAGGCCCCCGTCGGCGGCCTCGATCGCGGCGGTGCGCCCGTCGGGGCTGAGGGCGCTCGCCCCGCCGACGGGGTAGCGGCGGATGACGCGAAGCGTTTCCGCGTCGATCGCCTTGACGCTCCGGTCGGTGTTGACCAGGAGGCGCCCGTTCGGGGACATGAGCGGCTGCGTCTCGTTAGGGGCAACGCGTACGGGCTTTCCGAGCGGCGTGCCCCGGCGGGCGTCGTACCGACGCAGGAAGAAGGAGCCACCGGAGTCACCGCGGGAGTAGGGGACGAACAAGCTTCGTCCGTCCGGAGCGTAGAAGACCATGCCGAAGTTCGCGAACCCTCGGCCGGCGGCAAGCGAGGTCGAGCTGCGCACCCGCCCAGTGGCCGCGTCGAGAATCTCCAGCGTTCCCGTTGCCGAGGCGTCCTCCGCGACGGCGAGCGAGTCGCCCTGCGGATCGAAGGCGATGCGGTAGGCGGTTCCGGGCGCCTGATGATCGCCGACTACCTCGTAGGTCTCGGTGTCGAACAGGGTCACGGTACCGTCTCCGTCGCTGACCGCGAGGGTTTTCCCGTCGGGGCTCAGTGCGAGCGCGAGGATCGCCTCCTCGCCGTCGGTGCGGAGGACGCCGATCGCCTCGGGGCTGCGAAGCAGCGTCGATAGGAGGCTGGAGCGGGTCGCGACCGAGTCGTCGAGAGCGATGCCGGCGCTCGCGAGCCGCAGCGCTTGATCGAGGCGCTCCTCGGTGAGGGCCTGGGCGCCGAGGCGCTCGGCGTCGGCGACGGTGGCGGCATCGAGCGCGCCCTCGCGCTCCGAGAGTGCGATCACCCCGGCGACGACGGCGGCGGCGAGCAACACGCCGACCCCGGCGAGCAGCGTACGCAGGCGGCGGTTGGTCCGACGCTGGCGCTCGGCCTCGCGCTCGCTCGCGGCGCGGCTCTCGTCGAGGAAGCCGCGCTCCAGCTCGTTGAGCTGTTGATCGTTGGTCGCTGCCCAATCGAGCGCCGAGGCGAGCCTTGCGCCGCGGTAGAGCTCGGCGGGATCGCGCCCCGAGCCCTCCCACTCCGAGGCGGCATGGATCAGGTGCTGGTGAAGCCGGCGGCCCTCGGCGTCGTCGGCGAGCCAGGCGCGCAACCGCGGCCACTCGCGAAGCAGCGCCTCGTGGGCGACCTCGACCGTGCCCTCGTCCACGGTCACGAGCCGGCTCTCGGTCAGGACCGCGAGCGCGGCGGCCGCCTCCTCGTCGCGCTCGACCTCGAGCTCGACCAGCGGGACCCGCCGGCGCACCGGCTCGGGCTCCTCGGCATCGACGAGGCGCAGCAGGATCGCCCGGGCGCGCTCGCGCTGGCGCTCGCTGAGGCGCCGGTAGGCGCGCTCGGCGAGGCGCGCGACCGCCCCGTTGACGCCGCCGCTCGCAGCGTAGCTCGCCTCGCGCAGGGTGCGACCGCTGCGCTCCTCCCACAGCTCCACCAGGGTGGTCGAGAGCAGTGGCAGCCCGCCGGGCTCCTCGGCGACGTCGCCGACGAGCGTCGAAATCAGCTGCGGATCGACCCGCAGCCCTGCCCGCTTCGCGGGAAGCTCGATCGCGCGGCGCAGCTCGTCGCGCCGCATCCGCCCGACGAACATCGTGTTGGCGCTCATCTGCTCGGAAAGCCCTGGGTACTCGGCGCAGCGGCCGGAATAGTCACCCCGAATACCAAGTACCACTACCACCCGCCGATTCGCGTCTTCGGGGAGGGCCGCGAGCGCGTCGGCGAAGTCGGCGCGCTCTGCCTCGTCGCGGCAGGCGGTGAAGATCTCCTCGAGCTGATCGACGACGAGGACCAACCGCTCGTCCGGTCCGAGCGAGTCCAGCGATGTGGCGAGCGGGTCGTCGCCGTCCGGTTCGGCCTCGCCTGAGGCGACGCGGGCAAGTGCGCGGCCCAGCTCCGCGAGCGGGTGCTCGCCCGGCCTCATCACCACCTGGCGCCAGCGCTCCGAGCCCGGAAGCACCCCGTCGGCCAGCGCTGGCAGAAGGCCGGCACGGAGCACCGAGGACTTGCCGCTCCCTGACGACCCCACCACCGCGATCAGGGTGGAGCCGACCAGGCGCGCTACGAGGTCGGCGACGAGCCGCTCGCGGCCGAAGAAGTACTCGGCGTGGGCTGCATCGAACGAAGCGAGCCCGCGGAATGGGCATACCTCGGGTTCCGAGGGATCCGGCGGCTCAGCCACCACGTAGAGGCTGGTTCGCTCGCGGGCGACCTGCAGTTCCTCGACGCTTCCCGCCACCTCGGTTTCGGCCACCCGCAGGCCGCCGCGCTCGGTGGCCGTTCTTACCGCGGTCGCCTCGAGCCGCTGCGCCGCCTGCGCCTGCGCCCAGCCACTGGCCGCCCGGTGCACCCGCAGCGGCACCCCCTCGCTCTCGGCCATAAGCGTCTCGAGCGGCATCGCCACCCCCTCGGCCGGCGCGTAGAGCTCGGCGATCTCGGCGGCGGCCTCGACCCGCAGCGGGCGGAGGAGAAGCCTCTGGGCCGCGTCTGCGAACGCCGGCGGGCCCTCGTCGTCTCGGTGCAGCACGAGCACGAGAACGGGCGATGTCGCGGGGTTTGGCCGCGAGCGCGGCCGCGGCCTCGAGCACGGCGGGCGAGGCGTCGTCGGCGTCGTCGAACACGAGCAGGGTGGGGAGCTCGCTGTCCTTGGCGCCACGCATCGCGTCGAGCGCGGCGTCGGGGGCGCCCGAGCCGGCGGCGTAGAGCACCGTCGCCTCGGGTTGGACCGCGGCGGCGAGCTCGGCGGCGAGCCGGGTCTTGCCGATCCCCGGGAAACCTGAGACGAGCGCCACCCGGGTCCGACCCTCCTCGGCCTCGGCCCACCGCTTTCGCAGCCACCGCAGCTCGCGGTCTCGACCGGCGAGAAGCGGCGATCCGCCCTCGAGCTGGCGCGGAAGCTCGGGCGGCGGGCGGGCGTCGAGGGCGGGATCGTGGGCGAGGATCTGCTCCTGGAGGCGGGCAAGCTCGGGCCCGGGCTCGACCCCGATCTGCTCGCTCAGGGTGCGGTGGGCGGCGCGGTAGCCCTCCACCGCCTCGGACTGGCGCCCGGCGCGGTAAAGCGCGAGCATGCGCTGGGCGTGAAAGCGCTCGTGGGCGGGGTGGTCTGCGATCAGCGCCCCCAGCCGGCCGATCGCGTCGTCGTGGCGTCCCGCCGCGAGCTGGGCGTCGATCGCGAGCTCGAGCGCGCGCAGGTGAAGCTCCTCGAGGCGGCGGATCTCGGCGCCCGCGAACGGCTCTGAGGCGACGTCGGCGAGCGGGGCGCCGGCCCACAGCTCGAGCGCGCCCTGTGCGGACCCGTCGACGATCCCCCGCTCGGCCTCGCTCCGGGCTCGCTCGACGAGGTGCTCGAAGCGCGCCGCGTCCACCGCGTCCTCCGGGAGCTTCAGCTCGTAGCCCCGACCGCGGGTGACGATCCGCGCCCCGGAGTCGTCGGAGGCCAATCCCTTGCGCAGCTGCGAGACGTAGGACTGGACGTTCTTGGCGGCGCTCGCCGGCGGGCGATCACCCCATAGGCCGTCGATCAGCTCGTCGGTGGCGACCGTTCGGTTGGCGCGCAGCGCGAGCATCGCCAGCACCGCTCGCTGCTTGCGTCGCCTGAGTGGGAGCGAGCGGCCGTCGACGACCGCATCGACGCGGCCGAGCACGCGAATCTCTACGGCCATTGCCCCTGCACCAGGGGGCGACGGTACACCCCGCTGCTCGGGCGATCAACCTTCGGTCGCTTGCGCCCTGTCCGGCAAGAGACCGTGCGTGCTCGCCGCCCGTCGACTACTCGAGGATCTACAGGACGTGTATGGGAGCGGGCGACGCGGAGTCTCGAGGCCGCACGAGATGCCCACTCTGGCTGCCCTGATGCGAGGGGGCACTAGTGCCTGAAACGCCGATAATCGGCCTGAATCGACCGCTATCCAGGGTAGGCGGTGGCCGGTTGCATCCCGCTCGCTAGAGCCGTTTCCGGCGCTTCTTCCGCTTCTGCCGGGGGCGCTTGCCATGCAGAAGGTCGTGGGTTCGAATCCCATCAGCCGCTCTACGGGAACCCGGCTTCAGGAGCCGGGTTCCCGCTTTTCCGGGCGATAGGGCCGGCAGCTCAGATCGCTTCGGGTAACGGGCGGGGTATCCATCTGCAAAAAGTTGCCTCTCCGGGTCAAGTCCACGCCGGGGCTTT
Organism: uncultured Solirubrobacterales bacterium; assembly: GCA_963797835.1. Lineage (GTDB taxonomy): Bacteria > Actinomycetota > Thermoleophilia > Solirubrobacterales > 70-9 > JBDTSW01. The sequence goes on along the minus strand of CAWCRN010000037.1, from coordinate 41,884 downwards.
GGCACGGTCAAGCGCTACTTCCGCACCCCGGCGGCGTCGAGGGCCTCGGCCTGATTCGTGTTCGCAGATGGAGGCTTCTTGGCCACCACCATCAGAAACCCCTTGACAGCCGCGCACGGCGAGGCCGTAAGCTGCCCAGGGTATGCCGAGGCAGGGGGAGTAGTCGATCTTGAGCGCAGCGTGGATTACGAGGGTCGCGCTGGTCGCCGGGGTCCTGGCGGGCGTGCTCGTCGGGCCGACGTCGGCCACGGCCGGCGTGGTCAACGTCAAGCCGGGCAAGAACGCGATCCAGAGGGCGATCGACAACCGTGCGTCGAACGGCGACACGCTGCGGATCCACGACGGCCGCTACAGGGAGGACGTCGCCGTCGACAAGCGGCTGACGCTCACCGACGCAGGCGATGGCCGTCCCGTGATCGACGGCCGCTGCGACGCCGAGCGCGTGATCAACGTCCGGCGCAACGGCGTCGTCGTCAAGGGGCTGAAGGTCGTCGGCGCGACGAACAACGTCGCGGCCGCGGCGGTCAACTTCGCGTTCATCGAGCTGGGGGCGGCACGCGACCTGGTGGTGCGCGATACCTGCGGTGACGGGCCCTCGCAGGGGGCGGGCTACGGCGTGAACGTGCACAGCTCGCGGATCTGGGTCGAGGACGTCAACGCGAGGGGCTTCAGTGACGCCGGCATCTACATCGGCCTGATCGAGGAAACGGGGCTCGGCACGCTCCTGGTCCGTGGCAACGAGACCTTCGGCAACGCGCAGGGGATCATCATCGAGGAGGTCGTCGGCAAGGCCGATGTCCGGGTCGAGGAGAACGACACCCACGACAACGGAACGGGCATCTTCGTCCACGACAGCGACGGTGTCAGCTTCGAGGGCAACTCGATCACCGACAACGCGGTCGGCATCCTGATCGACGCGGGCTCCGACAACAACTTCTTCCTCGCCAACACGCTGAGCGGCAACGATGACGACCTCGACGACAGCGGCAGCGGGAACTGCGGCAACAACAATTCCCCGGACCTCTTTCCGCCCTGCTTCTGACGGCTCTCGAGCGCCCCTACGGCTCCGCTCCTCTGGAAGGGGCAGGGAGGCCCGGGGTTTCCACCCAGCCGGGGGGCTCTGAGCCCGACTTAGCGTGAACCTTCATCCGGGTCCTCGTTTGAGGTGGTGGCGCTGAACACCTCCAGCCTCTTGGTGGGCCCGGATGCCTTTTCAGCCGTTCACAACGTGTGTGGGTGGCTCAACTAGCCGTTGTTGCTGGCGGAGGGCGGGTCCCGGACCCACGACCGTTTGGCGTCTCGTCTTCGACTGCCCGGCCTCGTATGGGTAGCGGCGCTGTCTCGGCACGAAGGCGCGGAAGCGATAGGTCTGGCGGCCTGTGGTGGCGCGGAAGCGATAGCCCGACGTCCAGATGCCCTTCTCGTTGGTCCGGCCGCGGCGAAGGGGCAGCCAGCCCCCGTTCGCGCGGACCTTGAGATCGATCTGACGTCCGGAAGCGCGCGGTCCGGGCAGGCGCACACGAAATCGCACCCGCTCCCCGTTGTGGAGCAGGCCGCCGGGCAGGAGCGTCAGCCGCGGCCGCGCTCGTACGTGCAGGGTCCGGAAGCGCTCCACCGCCGCCAGAACGTCGGGCCAGTAGGCGACACGCAGCCTGCGGTTAGGACCGGCGGGCACGGTTACCGAGAAGCGCCCCGAGGCGTCGGTGTTCGGAGTGGCGACGACGTGCTCGGGCACGCCGGGGAGCTGCGTCCGTGTGGCCACGCAAACCTCCGCGCCAGCGACGGGACCGTTGGCGGAATCGAGGAGCCTCCCCTTCAGCCTCGCTTCCGCACCGTACGCCATCGAGTCGCGCCCGCCGTCGCGGACCTTCAAGCGCAGTCGGGCTCCTCCGGCGATCCCGGAAACCGGGCAGGCGTTGTCCACCCGCACGCGGCTCAACTCGCAGTCGCGGTTCCCACCGGTGTCGAGCGCGTAGTCGGTCGCGCACACCCGAACGTGGTTCGGCCCCTGGAGGAACGGCGCCTGCGCCGTGCCGGCCGTGAACTCGGTCTCGGCCAGAGTGGGGCATGGAGTCAGCCGCGTCGCCACGGTCCCCGCGAGCGCACACCCCGGCGTGTCAGCCGCGACCGGGTCGCCGTTGACCTCGACGAATACGCGGTGGATGCCGCTGCCGGCGTCGGACGCCGATGCGGCGATGCCCTCAGAGCCTCGCCGGCTGCCGGCGTTGAGCAGCGAGCCGCTGAGCGTGACGCTCGGCGGGGCGGCGTCTGCGAGGTGCAACATCAGGCGCCGAACGCGGATATGCGCCTCGCGCCCCGACCCGCACCCGTCGGGGCCGGCGCACCTCAGGCTCGCGCGCAAGCCTTCGGCGCCGTCACCGGTCCACGAGAGGGGGTGGGGAGCGCCCGTCGCCGTGCCAACGGGAACGAGCTGGTCCATGGGACCGACCAGGAGCTCCGGTACGTGGCCGCCCCTCTGCCTGCCGCTCACGATCGCGGCGGCGCGGATCAACTCGGTGCCGACGGGCGCCCTCACGGTCCAGGCACCCCAGCGATCTGCATTCGTGTGCTGCCCCATGTGGTCGACCGCCAGGCCCTCACCCCCCACACCGCAGTCAGCCTGGGAGCGGTAGTGCTCCGAGGTGCGTCGGAAGTCGGCGTCGGCCCGGCCCACGCCTAGGTCCGGGTTGCACTGGGTCGCACGATAGGTTCCAGCCGGCGCTGGGGCGACCGGGGTGCCGAACCACACCGTAAGCAGCACGAGAGGGCCGATGAGGATCGGCCGCAACCGGCTTCCCACTGCCGCTGCCAGCCCGGTCGGTGCGGTTTCGTTGGTCGTCCTCACGCTCGTCCCCCGCCTCTTCAGTGCTCGAATCCGAACTCGGGCGGGCCGGCGGCCGCCGGCGCTGACGCGGCAGGCGGCGCTGACGCGGCGGGCGGCGTTGACGCGGCGGGCGGCGCGGGCGGCGGCGTTGGCTCGCTAGCTGTGAGAGCGGGAGCCGGAGCGCTGGGTGGGATGGCCTCCGCGCCCACCGGCGGGGCCTGCCCCTCGCCTTCAGGTGGCTCCGCACCCGGATTCCCGTCGTCCGCCTGTACCGACGGCCGATCGCGAACAGGCCGGCGAGCGTCGTCCCGCTGGGGTTGGGGTTCGACCGCGAGCCCGGGCACACGGGCACGGGGCTCCGCAAGCCCTGCGTGCCGCGTGGGGCCGCCGGTACCGTCGAGGGATGGCGGACCGGGTGCGTCGAGGAGCAGGACGAGTGCCAGAACCCCCAGGGCGCCGGCCACCGCCGCCGCGTGGGGGGCGCCGCGCACGCGGGCGGGAAACGCTCTCGCCGCGCGTTGCGCTCGAGGTGCGCCTTCGGCCGAGGCGTATGGCCTCGCCGCGCGTGTTCTCCACGGGATCCGAAGCGCGATCGCGCGATACCGCCTCTCAGCGGCGAGCGTCGCCCTCGCTCGGCCCCGCGACGTCAGCCACCGTCCCAGCTGCTCCCGCCTGGCCGAATACCGATGTAGGTCGGCTCGGAGCCGAACCCGAGCGGGCAGGCCCCAGGGGTACCACCATGCGAAGTGCTCACCTTCGCCTCCCGGCTCGCCCGGGCTGTCCGTGTTCGCGGCGCCTTCGCTACCGTCGCTCGAGCAGGTGGTCTGACCCTCGAGGTGCTGAAGCTCGAGCCCGATCAGCCGCGTGACCAACACCAGGTCGCGGTAACGGCGCATCGGACGCACCGGGCGGCGCCGCAGTCGTGCCTTGAGGTCCGCTTCTGCAACTCCCAGCAAATGGAAGGCAGCGAGCCGCGACCGCCGCTCCTTTGGCTCATCCCTGAGTCGCGCTCGATCGTGCAGGCGGAACCTTGCGCCTTCGGCCGAGGCGCATGGCCTCGCCGCACGTGTTCTCCACGGGATCCGAAGCGCGATCGCGCGATACCGCCTCTCAGCGGCGAGCGTCGCCCTCGCTCGGCCCCGCGACGTCAGCCACCGTCCCAGCTGCTCCCGCCTGGCCGAATACCGATGTAGGTCGGCTCGGAGCCGAACCCGAGCGGTCAGGCCCCAGGGATACGACCATTCGAGCTCACCTTCACCTCTCGGCTCGCCCGGGCTGTCCGTGTTCGCGGCGCCTTCGCTACCGTCGCTCGAGCAGGTGGTCTGACCCTCGAGGTGCTGAAGCTCGAGCCCGATCAGCCGCGTGACCAACACCAGGTCCCGGTAAACGCGGCTCGGACGCACCGGCCGGCGCCGCAGTCGTGCCTTGAGGTCCGCTTCTGCAACTTCCAGCAAATGGAAGGCAGCGAGCCGCGACCGCCGCCCAACCTGGTCGTCTATCTCCGAGTGCGCTGCCCCCGGGTGTCGGGGTAGTGCCGTCGTTGGCATCTCCTTTGGCTTATTCCCTGAGTCGCGCTCGATCGTGCAGGCGGAACCTTCTTCTGGGTCCCCGCCCGTGAGTCGGGCGAAGCCAGGCTGTCCTTTCGATCGTCGGGCTCGCTGATGGCCAGTCCGGCGCTCGTCGCGGACGAAGCCGACAATCGGCAGTCTAGACACTTTGTGCGGATTTCAGCAAGTTTTCCTAGGTTTGCGCCTACCGGAACCGGTTCGACTCAATCGGCAGCGCCTAATCGAGCTGTATCGCCTCTCCTCGCAGCGGCCTGGGCCTCCCGTCGCGTGAGCAACACGCGTGGGTTTCTCTCACAGGTACCGTGCGAGCGCTTCCCGCTCCGCAACGGTCGCCGGTTGGCCGGCTTCAACGGCCGCAACCGCAAATGCAATCGATTCCGGCTCCGCGGGCCGCCGTGCTCCGGCTGATCCCGCGATGGTCCGCGACCCCGGAGGCGGCCGGCAGGTAGGGTGCATGACGGGCGCGATGTCAGCGTCGTTGCGCGACTCTCGCCCTCCGAGCAACCGCGCGCCGCGCCCCGCGCGACGGGCCGTTAGGAGCGACACTGGAACCCACAGGCTCGACCAAGCCAGCCGCAGCAGAGGACATCCGCGAGTTCACGATCGACGTCCCCGAGGCCCAGCTCGCCGACTTGCGCAGCCGCATCACCGCGACGAAGTGGCCCGACCGGGAGGTGGATGCCTCCCAGGGCGTGCAGCTCGAGATGATCCAGGCGCTGGCCGGCTACTGGGGGACGGATTACGACTGGCGCAAGTTCGAGGAGCGCTTTGCGGCGCTGCCGCACTTCGTCACCGAGATCGACGGGGTCGACATCCACTTCATCCATGTTCGCTCCGAGCATGAGGACGCGTTGCCGCTCATCGTCACGCACGGGTGGCCGGGCTCGACGGTCGAGCAGCTGAAGATCATCGATCCGCTCACCGATCCGACGGCACACGGCGCGAGCGCATCGGACGCGTTCCACCTCGTGATCCCGTCGTTGCCGGGCCACGGGTTCTCGGGCGAAGCCGACCGAGACCGGCTGGGATCCCATTCGCATCGCCCGCGCGTGGGTCGAGCTGATGAGCCGCCTCGGATACACGGAGTTCGTCGCGCAGGGCGGCGACTGGGGCAACGCCGTCACCGAGCAGATGGCGCTGCTGAAGCCCGAGGGGTTGCTGGGCATCCACACGAACATGCCGGCGACCCTCTCACCGGACGTGTCGAAGGCGATCCAGGTCGGCGACCCGCCCCCATCCGGACTCTCGGCCGAGGAAAAGAACGCGTACGAGATCCTGGTCCACTTCTTTGCGACCGGCACGGGCTACGCCGCCGAGATGGGGAACCGCCCGCAGACGCTCTACGGCATCGCCGACTCGCCGGTTGGCCTGGCGGCCTGGATGATCGACCACGACGTGGCGAGCTACGAGCTCATCGCGCGCGCTTTCACGGGGGAGGCCGGCGGCCTTTCGCGAGACGACGTCCTGGACAACGTCACCCACTACTGGCTGACGAACTCGGGGGTCTCCTCGGCGCGCCTCTACTGGGAGAGCAAGCTGGCCTTCTTCGACGTCAAGGGCGTCGAGCTCCCGGTCGGTGTGACCGTCTTCCCGGACGAGCTCTATCCAGCCCCGCGAAGCTGGGCAGAGACGGCGTATCCCAACCTCATCCACTACAACAACGAGTTCGACGAAGGTGGCCACTTCGCCGCCTGGGAGCAGCCGCAGGCTCTCTCGGAAGAGCTCCGGGCGACCTTCAGGTCGCTGCGTTGACCGCGACGGCCGAGTTGCCCATCGAAGGCGCACTGCCCGACCTCGGCGGCGCAACCCGGTGGCTCAACTCTGAGCCACTCGACCCCGCTGAGCTGCGTGGGCACGTGGTCCTCGTGAATTTCTGGACTTGAACGCAGTAGCGGAGTCGCGGCATTGGATCAGCGCGAATGGGGCCGGCAGGGTGGGATCTTGCTACCAGTCTCGCTAGCCGCCGAGACGCCAGAAACTGGTAGCAGACCTGGTAGCAATCACCTCGGACACCGTATGGACAAGCCAAGTGGCGGGGATTTCGCTCACATCAGCCGCTTCAGTTGAGCGTTCCCGCCAGTTCGCGTCAGATCGCGACGGGGCGCTTGTTAGGCGAATCAAGGACCTCCACGCGCTCCGGGCCGCGGGTTGACTAGAGTTGCGCGCTGCGCGTCCGCTTCCGACCCTGGAGGTCCCTTGATTTCGCTTCGAACCCGCCGGCTCCTGAGTGGCGGCTGTCTTGCCGTTGTCCTCTCGTTCGGTCTCGCCGCGTGTGGGGGCGACGATGACGAGGGGGATGGCGGGACCACGGCGGCCGAGGGCGGCGAGGCCTCGGGAGGCGACGTGACGATCTACTCGAGCCTGCCGCTGCAGGGCTCCTCGCGGCCGATCGGGCTCGCGATCCAGAACGGCATCGAGCTCGCGCTCGAGCAGGCCGGCAACGAGGCCGGCGGCGTCTCGATCAACTTCGAGCCGCTCGACGACTCGACCGCCCAGGCCGGCCCGTGGACCCCGGAGGCGGAGGGCGCCAACGCCAGGCGTGCCGCCCAGGACGACTCGGCGGTCGCCTATCTCGGCACCTTCAACTCGGGCGCCGCGGCGATCTCGATCCCGATCCTCAACGAGGCCAACCTGGCGATGCTCTCGCCCGGCAACACGGCCGTCGGCCTCACCTCCGACGAGCCCGGCGCCGACACCGAGATCGGCGAGCCCGACATCTACTACCCGACCGGCACCCGCAACTACGCCCGGATCGTGCCCAAGGACACCGTCCAGGGCGCGGCGCTGGCGACCGTGATGGACGAGGACGGGTGCACGACTGTCGGCGTCCTGCACGACAACGAGGTCTTCGGCGAGGGCCTCGCGACCAACGTCGAGCTCGCCGCCGAGGAGTTCGACTACGAGCTCATCAACGCCGGCGGCATCGACACCAAGGCGGCCAACTACCGGGCCGAGGCCGAGGACCTGGCGAGCCAGGGAATCGACTGCTTCTTCTTCGGTGGGATCACCGCCAGCAACGCCGTCCAGCTGTACAAGGACATCGCCGCGGCGGTACCGGACGTGAAGCTCTACGGCGACGACGGCGTCGCCGACTCGGACTTCTCCGGCGGGCTGCCCGAGGACGTCGCGGCCAACACCAAGATCACCGTCGCCACCCTCTCCGAGGAGGACTACGGGGCCGAGGGCGCCGAGTTCTACGAGGCCTACGAGGCCGAGTACGGCAAGGCCGAGCCCTACGCGATCTACGGCTACGAGGCCGGCCAGCTGATCCTCGACGTGCTCGAGCGCGCCGAGGATCCGACCGACCGCGCCTCGGTGATCGAGGCGATGTTCGCGACCGAGGATCGCGACTCGATCCTCGGCACCTACTCGATCGACGAGAACGGCGACACGACCCTGACCGATTACGGGGTGTTCACGATCGACGGCGGCGAGCTCGTCTTCGACGAGAAGATCTCGACCGAGTAGCGACGTGAGGCGACGGCGATCCGGCGACGGGGATGTGCCCCCCGGCGCCGGGTCGGTCGCCGCCGGCCGTTGAGTCGGCTCCCGCTGCTCCCGCCGGGCCTCGAGCGTCGTCTCGGCGACGCGCGAGCGCGCCTCAGGATCGATCCCGCGGCTCGGCCGTCCTCCTGATCGCGCTGCTCCTGGCGATGCCGGTCGCGTTCGGCATCCACGACCTCAGCACCGACGGCAACCTCACCCGGCTGGGCAACAACCTCGTCGACGGGGTCTCCAACGGCGCGATCTGGGCCCTGATCGCGCTCGGCTACACGATGGTCTACGGGATCGTCGAGCTGATCAACTTCGCCCACGGCGAGGTGTTCATGATCGGCTCGCTGGTCGCGTTCGCGTTCTGGACCGCGCTCGGGCTCGGGCTCGCCACCGCGGCGCCCGTGCTGATCGGCGGCCTGCTGCTGACGCTGATCGTCGCCGCGATCGCCAGCGGCACCCTCAACCTGATGATCGAACGGGGCGGCTACCGGCCGCTGCGCGACGCGCCGAAGCTGGCGCCCCTGATCACCGCCGTCGGCTTCTCGTTCATCCTCCAGAACGTCGGCCTCCTCTGGATCGGCGGCTCGCAGAAGAGCGTCCCGGACCTGATCGGCTCGCAGGACACGCTGTTCTCGATCGGCGGGATCGAGGTCACGAACGGCGACGCGCTCGCGGTGCTCGCCACGGCGCCGCTCGTGGTCGCGCTGGTGATGTTCATCTCGCGCACGCGGCTCGGCCGGGCGATGCGGGCGACCGCCCAGGATCCCGACGCCGCGCGCCTGATGGGGATCAACGTCGACACGACGATCTCGCTCACGTTCCTGCTCGGCGGCCTGCTGGCGGGGCCGCCGGGCTGATCTACGCGCTCTACCAGACGACGATCTGGTTCTTCCAGGGCTTCACCGCCGGGCTGATCGCCTTCACCGCGGCGGTGATGGGCGGGATCGGCAACCTGCGCGGCGCCGTGCTCGGCGGGCTGTGATCGGCTGCATCCAGCAGCTCGCCGACAACCGGATCGGCTCCGAGTGGACGCCGGCCGTGGTCTTCGCCTACCTAGTGCTGATCATGGTCGTGCGCCCGCGCGGCCTGCTCGGCGAGGAGACGAGGGAGGCCGGTTGAGTGAGTCGCCTGAGCGCGGTTTCGGTGAGCCGCGACCGCGCGATCGCGCTCGTCGTGGTCATCGGCGCGATCGCGCTGCCGTTCTTCTTCGACTCGCGGCAGCCCGTTCATCGACGACGCAGTCCTCGCCCTCTCGTACGTCGTGATGGCGCTGGGCCTCAACATCATCGTCGGCTTCGCCGGCCTGCTCGACCTCGGCTACGTCGCCTTCTTCGCGATCGGCGCCTACACGATGGGCTGGCTGGCCTCGAACTTCTTCTTCGGCGTCAACGACGGCGACGGCCTGCACATCCTGGTCACCGGACCGGCGGCCGAGCTGCCGGGGATCCACGTGAACTTCCTGCTCGTGATCGTGGTCGCGGTCGTGCTCACGACCGTCGCGGGGATGGCGATCGGGCTGCCGACGCTGCGCCTGCGCGGCGACTACATCGCCGTGGTCACGCTCGCGTTCGGCGAGATCATCGGCCGGATCGCGACCAACGGCGACCAGATCCGCATCGGCGGGATCTGGGACGCGACCCTGGGCAGGATTCCGGGGGTGGCCGACCTCGGCTCCGACGCGGTGTTGACCAGGGGCAAGCAGGGGATCACCCCGATCGACAAGATCGACCTGCCGTTCGTCGAGCCGTTCACGTCGCTCGACCTGCGCTCGTGGTACTTCGTCGCCCTCGGGCTGGCGCTGATCGTGCTGTTCGTGAACTTCCGCCTGCGCGACTCGCGCCTCGGCCGGGCGTGGATCGCGCTGCGCGAGGACGAGGTCGCGGCGTCGAGCATGGGGATCCCGATCGTCCGCACGAAGCTCATGGCCTACGGCACCGGCGCGGCCTTCGGCGGGGTCTCGGGCGCGTTCCTCGGCTCCTACCTGAACACCGTCAACGCCGACCAGTTCCAGTTCTCGTTCTCGATCTTCATCCTCGCCATGGTGATCCTCGGCGGGCTCGGCTCGATCTGGGGGGTGGTGCTCGGCGCGGTGGCGCTGTCGTTCATCAACAGCTACCTGATCCCCGACGTGCTCAACGGGATCCCGCGCGACGTCGGCCTCGACTTCGACCTCACCCAGCTCAGCTACGGGATCTTCGGCTTCCTGCTGGTGATCATGATGGTGCTCCGCCCCGAGGGCCTGTTGCCGGAGCGGAGGCGAAAGCTCGAGCTGCACGGCGTGGGCGCCGGGGACACCGCCGGCGCCGGCACCGACGTTGAGCTCACCGAGGAGGCGCCGCGATGAGCGCCCTGCTGGCCGCCGAGTCGGTGAGCAAGCAGCTTCGGCGGCCTGGTCGCCGTCGACGGGCTGGACTTCGAGCTCGCCGAGGGCCAGATCGCCTCGGTGATCGGACCCAACGGCGCGGGCAAGACGACCTTCTTCAACATGCTCACCGGCCTCTACCGGCCGAGCACGGGCTCGATCAGTTACGAGGGGCGCGAGATCTCTCGGGCGCGGCCCGACCGGATCACGGCGATTGGGATCGCCCGCACGTTCCAGAACATCCGCCTGTTCCCGACGATGTCGGCGCTGGAGAACGTGATGATCGGCCAGCACGCGCGGATGCGCGCCGGGCTGTTCGGCTCGATCCTGCGCCCGCCGCGGGTGCGCGCCGAGGAGCGGCGGGTGCGCGAGACCGCGCGCGAGATGCTCGGCTACGCGGGCCTCGCAGAGGCGCTCCACGAGCAGGCCGCGGCCAACCTCTCCTACGGCGACCAGCGCCGGGTCGAGATCGCGCGGGCGCTCGCCTCCGAGCCCAGCGTGCTGCTGCTCGACGAGCCGACCGCGGGCATGAACCCGCTCGAGTCCGAGGCGCTGACCGCGTTCATCCGCAAGGTGCGCGACGAGCGCCGGCTGACGATCCTGCTGATCGAGCACGACATGAAGGTCGTCATGGGCGTCTCCGAGCGGATCACGGTGCTCGACCACGGGGTGAAGATCGCCGAGGGCACGCCCGAGGAGGTCCGAAACGACGAGCGTGTGATCGAGGCCTACCTCGGCACCGGGGCGGGGGAGGGCTGAGCCGTGGCCCTGCTCGAGGTCGACTCGATCCACACCTACTACGGCTCGATCGAGGCGCTGCGCGGTGTCTCGCTCGAGGTCGGCGCTGGCGAGGTGGTGACGATGATCGGCTCCAACGGAGCCGGCAAGTCGACGACCCTGCGGTCGATCTCGGGGCTGAGCCCGCCGCGCAAGGGCTCGATCCGCTTCGACGGCAGGGACATCACGACGATGCCGCCCAGCCGGATCGTCGGCCTCGGGATCTCGCAAGTACCCGAGGGCAGGCGCTGTTTCCCGCGCATGAGCGTGCACGAGAACCTCGAGCTGGGCGCTTACCTGCGGGCCGGCACCGACCTCAGCGAGGACCTCGAACGGGTGTACGAGCTTTTCCCGGTGCTCGCCGAGCGGCGCGAGCAGAAGGCCGGGACGATGTCGGGCGGGGAGCAGCAGATGCTCGCGATCGGCCGCGCGATGATGGCGCGCCCGCGCCTGCTGCTGCTCGACGAGCCCTCGATGGGGATCGCGCCGATCCTGGTCGAGCGGATCTACAGGACGATCGCCGAGATCAGCGCGAGCGGGACAACGATCCTGCTGGTCGAGCAGAACGCGAACTACGCGCTGGGCGTGTCGCAGCGCGGCTACGTGCTCGAGACCGGCGCGGTCGCGCTCTCCGGGGAGTCCGCCTCGCTGCGCGAGAATCCCGACGTGCGGAAGGCGTATCTGGGCACATGACCGTGATCGCCCTGATCGGCGCCAAGGCGCTCTGGCTCACCTACATCTGGCTCGCGTCGGCGATCGCCGCCTCGTGGATCGCCGAGCGCAAGGGCTACGCCGAGCGCGCCGGGCTCGCCGCGGGGCTGTTGCTGAGCGCGCTCGGCGTCGTCGTCTGGCTGCTGTGGCCGGCGCGCGCCGACTCGCGCTGGAAGCGCGAGGGCGCGCTGCCGCGGCGACGCGGCTGAGGCCGCAGACGCGGAAGTTCACGATCGGGGCCAAGTAGGACGACCTACGTCGTCTTGACCACCAGGACCGAGCAGTCCGCCGTGTGGGTGACCGTGTTGGGGACGCTGCCGAGCACCCGCCGCTTCATTCCCTTGTTGCCGATCACGAGCAGGTCGGCGTGGCACTCGTCCGCGAGCCGGACGAGCACCTCGGCGGGATCGCCGGCATCGGCGCGGGTCTCGCACTCGATTCCCGCCTTGCCCATGGTGGTTTCGAGCCGCTCGAGGATCGACTTCACCCGGGCCGCGGAGTTCTCGGCCCACTGCAGCTCAACGTCCTTGTCCCCTCCCCGCGAGCGCTTCGAATCCTGAAAGGCACTGAGCAGCACGAGCTTCGCCTCGAAGCGCTTTGCGATTTGGGCCGCCTGCCTGACGGCCTCGTCCGCCGTTGCCGATCCGTCGGTCCCAACGGCCACCGTAGAAATCATCCACGACCAGTATCCATCAAATGTGACCCTGTGCCTAGTCTCGCCGGTCCTGGCCCTGCGGGGAAGCTAGGCGCCACGCACGACCGGTCTGCCCTCGGAGGGCTGAACCAGGACCCAGCCCTGGCCCGCGAAGCCGAGCTGGAAGCTCTCGCCCGACCCCATCCCGATCAGGCTCTTCGCCTGGACCTCCGTCTTGAGGTTGGTCGTGACGCCGTCCGACCAAGCGATCGCCGCCTGGGGGTCGCCGAAGGTCGGGGCCTCGCCGACGTCCAGCTTGACGGGCTCGCCGTCCGAGACGAGCGCCACCGGACCCGTGCCGTGCAGGTGGATGTTGAACAGCCCGCCCGCGAGCACTCCGGCGGTGCCGCCCTTGACGCGGGTGACGTCCCAGTCGATGTCGGTCGCAAAGGCCAGGATGTTCTCCCCGTTCACCGTGATCGATTCCTCGTTCAGCTGCAGCACGTGGACCAGCATCGCCTGGTGGGCGAGGAACAGCTCACCCGTGCCCCGCGCCTCCATCAGCCGCAGCGACTCGCCCGTGGCGGCCTTCTTCAGAAGCCGCCCCAGGCCGCCGCCCTTGTGCTCGAAGCTCACGTCGCCCTGGTAGGCGACCATCGCGCCGTTCTTGGCCATCACGGCCGTCTCCGACAGCTCCACCTTCAGGACCCGCGGGCCCTGCAGGGTGAAGGCTTCCCCCGTCTCGATCTCCTGGAACCGGTCCAGCGAGTCGCTGAGTCCAGTCACGTGTTCGCCTCGTTTCCGGTCGCTTGGCCGGGACCCTACCCAGGTACCGGCGCCACCCTCGCGCCGAACTTAGTCGTTTGCGATGAGTCCTGCTCGCTGATCCTCGACGACCTCCACTGGTCGGAGATCTGGCCCGGGTTCGCGGTGGTCGCCGCCTTTGGCGCCGTGATGCTCTTCCTCACGGTGCAGATGATCAAGAACTACGACTGACCGAGACGCTCAGGCGGCCCAGGGGCCCATCCCGCCGACGCGCTCGACCGCGATCCGCATCCTGACGCCGGGCGGTGGGTCGTCCATCGGCGGGAAGCGAACCTCGGGGCCGAGGTAGGAGTGCGCGATCTCCTGCAGCAGCGCCGCCGCGCCGCCCTCCTCGATCGTCGCGCGGCCGTGCACGACCACATACTGGAGCATCCCCGGCATGTGCATCTCGGTCCCGAGGAAGGAGATCGCCACGCGCGGATCGCGCCGCACGTTCTCGAGCTTTCGCTGCCGCGGGTTCAGGTGCGCCGTCAGCAGGTCGTCGCCGTCCACCGCGACCCACACGCAGGTGACCTGCGGCGACCCGTCCGGGTTGAGCGTGACCAGGTGCCCGACCGTGACCGCCCTGATCAGCTCCTTCGCACTATCCGGTAACGCCACGGCATGCGAGTCTACGCTTCAGCATTGATGGCTCCGGAGACCGAGGCTGACCGACTGGCGGCGGGCTGGGCCAGCCTTGGAGAGGGGGAATGGGAAGTGGCACGGGCCGCGTTCGAGGAGGCGCTGGCGGTCGAGCGGACTCCCGAGGGGCTCGAGGGCCTGAGCTGGTCCGCCTGGTGGTTGGATGACGGCCCCACGGTCTTCGCCGCCCGCGAGGGGGCCTACCGGCTCTACAAGCAGCGCGGCGACACCCCCGACGCCGCCCGGATGGCGATCTGGCTGGCGAATGACCACTTCGACTTCCGCGGGGCGATCGCAGTCGCCAACGGCTGGTTGGCGCGAGCGCATCGCCTGCTTGACCCGCTTGAGCCCTGCCCCGACCACGGCTGGCTTGCGTTCCTGGAGGGCTACGTCACGTACGCGTCCGGGGACGACGAGGCCGCAGCCGTGCTTGCCCGCCGCGCGACCCAGCTCGGGCAGCGGTTCGGCGTGATCGACGTGGAGATGCTGGGCCTCGCCCTCGAGGGCGCGACGCTGGTCGCCGCGACCAGGACGGACGAGGGGATGCGCTGCCTCGACGAGGCGACGGCCGCGGCCCTCGAGGGCGAGCCGGAGATCCCGATATCGGGTGCCTGGGCCTGCTGCTTCCTGGTCTCCGCGTGCATCTCCGCGCGCGACTACGGCCGGGCGCTCGAGTGGTGTGACCGGATCGCCGAGTTCGCGGACCGCTACGGCAGTCGCTACATGCTCGCGTTCTGCCGCGCCGAGTACGGCGCCGTGTACCTGTGGCGCGGCCGCTGGAGCGAGGCTGAGGAGATGCTCGAAGCCTCCCTCGAGGACTTCACCCACTCGCGCCCGGCGTGGGTGGGTGGGCCGCTCGTCGCGTTGGCGGAGCTGCGCAGAAAGCAGGGCAGGGAGGCGGAGGCGCAGGAGCTTCTTGATCGCTCAGGCTCGTCGGGGTCGGCCCAACTCTGCCGCGCCCGCATCGCGCTCGACCGGGGACGTGCCCTCCGCGCGATAGAGCTTTGTGAGCGCTTCCTCCGCCAGGCTTCCGAGGAGCGTCGCCTCGACGGGGCCCCGGCACTGGAGCTCTTGATCCGGGCCCGGATAATGCGTGGTGACCTCGACGAGGCGAGCGCTCCGCTGGCCGTCCTGCGCGAGATCGAGCGCGAGGTGGGCACCGCGCCGCTTCGAGCCGGCGCCGACCTGGCCGAGGGCATGCTCGCGGCCGCCGGCGGGGACCACCCGCGGGCCCGCCCCCTGCTCGAGGACGCCGTGGACCGGTTCGAGCGGACGGGAGGCGTCTTCGAGCCCGCCCAGGCCAGGCTGGAGCTTGCGACGACGCTCGTCGCCCTCGGACGCCCCGACGCCGCCAAGCACGAGGCGTCAACGGCACTGAAGTCCCTGCTCGACCTCGGGGCCGAGCCCGAGGCCGGGCGGGCACGTCAGTTGCTCGCCACCGCTGCCTCCGGCCCCGAGGGGGCCCCGCCGCTCGCGGAGCTGACTCCACGCGAACGCGAGGTGGCGGCGCTGTTGGCCGAGGGCCCCACCAACCGCCAAATCGCTGCACGGCTTGTCGTAAGCGAGCACACCGTTCATCGCCACGTGACGAACATCCTGCGAAAGCTCGACCTGCCCTCCCGGACGGCCGTGGCGGCCTACGCGGCACGCTCAGGGCTGCTCGACAACCGCGGGGAATAGCCAGAACGGGCCACCCCGCCGGTCACCCAAAGATGGCCCGTCCTGGCGAAGTCGGGGACCGGGCGGCGCGACTACGGTTGTTTCGTGGACCCACGGATCCAGACGAAGCCGGCGCTGGCGCAGATCGCGGCGCTGTCACGGATCGCTGAAGTGACGAAGGGAAGGCGGATGAGCACTCGGGAGACGGCAGACGCATTGCACAAGGACGGCGTTCGCGCCATGTGGGCGCTCGGTGACTACCACGAGTTCGCCCTCCGGACGGTCTGGGATCTGGGACCGATCGTGGTCGAGCGGTGCGGGATCACGGAGGGCCAACGGGTGTTGGACGTCGCGGCCGGCACCGGGAACGTCGCGATCCGCGCCGCCGAGGCCGGTGCCGACGTGGTCGCCTCGGACCTGACCCCCGAGAACTTCGCCGCCGGCAGGGGAGAGGCCGCCGAACACGGGGTAGAGCTGGAGTGGGTCGAGGCGGACGCCGAGGCGCTTCCCTTCCGCGACGGCGAGTTCGACGTCGTCACCTCGTCGCTGGGGGCCATGTTCGCGCCCGACCACGGCTGCGTGGCGAGGGAGCTGACGCGCGTATGCCGCCCCGGCGGCACCATCGGCATGCTCAACTTCACCCCCGCGGCAAGCCCGTTCTTCGAGCTGCTCGCCGAGTACGGGCCACCACCGCCGCCCGGCGCGCAACCCCCGCTGCTGTGGGGCGACCCCGAGCATGTCCGGGAGTTGCTCGGCGACCGCGTCGAGTCCCTCGATCTCACCCGTGGCGAATACGTCGAGCGTGCGGACAGCCCAGCCGCCTACCGCGAACTGTTTCAGCGGACCTTCGGGCCGGTGGTGGCGATCCGCCAGGGACTGACGGACCAGCCCGAGCGGCTCGAGGCGATGGATCGGGAGTTTCTGGAGTTCGCGATCGCCGCCAACCGGGGAGTCCCGGACGGCCGCGGCCGAGTATCCCTACGAGTACCTCCTGGTGGTTGCGCGCCGGTGAGGCAGCCGGTCCCACTCCGGCGCAACGCGCGGGGCGGCGACCTGCCTCTACAGCGCGACAGGTGCCGGATGACTGCTCAGCCGGTCTCGCCCAGGAACCGCACCAGCTCGGCGGCGCAGCGCTCGGGCTCGGTCTCGAACACGAAGTGCCCGGCTCCCTCGATCGCGACCAGCTCGGCGCCCGGGATCTCTCGCTGGAATCGCCTGGCGCTGCCGAGCGACGCGAACTTGTCGTCGGCGCCCCACAGGAGCAGGGTCGGCACGCCCAGCGCGCCCAGCTTGCCCTCGTACGGTGCGAGCTTCTCGAAATCCATCGAGCGGTAGAACTCGAGCGTGGCCTCGCGCCCGCGGCCCTCTGCGAAAGGCTCCCAGTAGGCGTCGACGTCCTCGTCGCTGAAGCCGGCGCCGTCGGTGCGTAGCAGCGCCGCGAACCCGTTCTCCTCGAGGGCCGCGACCAGTTCCTCGCCGGCATCGGAGCGAACTGCCTCCGCCATCCCGTGCCAGCGCCCGTCGTGGAAGAATCCCGTGTCACTGATCACGAGCGCGTCGACGAGCTCGGGGTTCTGACTGGCCCAGGCCAGGCCGATGAAGCCGCCCCAATCGTGGACGACGAGGGCCACCCGCCCCAGGTCGAGCTGCGCGTGAAGCGCGGTAAAGGCCTCCAGGTTGCGTTCGAAGGTGGCCGGCCCGGGATCAGTCGAGTCGCCGAGGCAGTAGAGGTCCGGGGCGATACAGCGCCGGCCGGCCTGAGCGAGCGCCTCCATCGCGCCGATCCACATGCGCGAGCTCTCAGGGAAGCCGTGGACGAGAAGCACCGGCGGCTCCGCGGAGCCGCCGTCCGGAGCGGCCTCCCGGTAGGAGAGATCGCCCGCGCGCTTCAGCTCGACGCCGCCCACGGGGGGACACTATCCGCCGGTACCCTTGCCCACCCCGGCGCCTTGGCGGAGTGGTTACGCAGCGGCCTGCAAAGCCACCCTGCGCGACCGCCAGAAACCGCTCTAAACGGCGGTGTAGAGCGGCAAACGGGCACTTGCCGGTGGGTGCCGATAGGTCCGGATTCGGGCCGTTTTCGGGCGTTTCGGGCACTAGTGCCCAATGGGAAGGCGGGTTTCCGCCGCCGAAGCCTCGGGCTACGCGGGGCGGGTACCGCTCTTTAGGCCCCTATCGCCATTCCCGTGATGTCGCAGCCGGGGTCCTCGCTGATCATCAACTGGGCCACGACCACGGTCCCGTCGGCCCGATACTGAATGGTGCCGTTCGTGCGGTCGCCGTCGTTCGGCAAGAGGTTGTCGATGTCCAGCGCCGGAGGGCCGCTGTCAAAGTGCACGTCGTACCCGCCGGTGGGGTCGACACCACCCTCAGCCGAGACGCCAGTGACATACAGCTGCCCGTCGCTGTCGTTCGTCGTCGTTGCCTTCACGTCCAACTCGTCACCGAAGCTCCGGCACGCCGCGGTGATCTCCAGCGAGGCCCATGCTCTCACACGGCATTGCACCCAGCGCAAACAGGGGTTCCCCTGCGACAGTCGCCTACTCCCGCAGCCCGGCGGCTTCGAGGGCGTCCTGCCTCGTCTGATAGAGGGTGAGTGAGGTTTGCTCGCCGTCCTCAATCGTGATCAGCCACGCGCTGCGAGCCTGAACTTCGATGCCGTCGCGCCCTCGCAGGTAGGTGATGTTCTCTGCGACCAGGAGGCCGTCCGCGACCTCTACCGGGCCGTCGATGATCTCGATCCGAACTTCCTCCCACGCCGCGAGGAACGCCTCGATGAACGCCCGGATCTCGTCGTGCCCCCGGTAGACGCCCGCTTCGAATGTGCGAGCGTTGGACCAGTCCAATACGGCGTCGGGCGCCCAGCTCTCCAACATCCCGTCGGCATCACGGCGGTTGTACGCATCGGTACCCCGGCGGACCAGTTCGACGTTCTCCTGCGACATCGCCTACTCCCGCAGCCCGGCGGCTTCGAGGGCCGCACGTCGGTCGAGGTGGTCCTCGATACGAAGGATGCGACGCTCGCGGATGGTGTACACGGAGTAGACCTGCTGGTCAGACGGCGCTCCACTGCCCTTGCCCTCGGCGCGGACGAGCTGGCTGGTGAACACTCGATCTCCAGCGTCGAGGACCTCCTCGAGCTCGATCTGCCAGTCCTCGACGGCCTCCAACCAGTCAGCCGCCGCCTGAAGCAGCCCATCACGTCCGCGAAAGGACTCTGGTGTGAGTGGCCATCTCCACTCAACGTCCTCGTCGACATGGGCGAACACTTCCTCGATGAACGGGGCGTCCTCAATCCGCCCAGGAGCGGCGGAGTAGGCGGAGAGAGTTCGGTGAAGCGCGCGGTTAAAGCTGCGCACGAGTTCGACGTTCTCCTGCGACATCGCCTACTCCTCCAGCCCAGCGGCTGCGAGCGTTTCAGAGTGGCTATGGAACCAGCGCATCCGAATCGCTCTGCCGTCGCGAAAGGACCAGATTTCGCCATGCGGGCGCACGACCTCTATGCCCGCCGCCCGGCCGCGACCCCGGACCTCGCCGAGGGCAACCACCTCATCGCCCTTGTCGATGATTCGCTCCGTTTCGAAGCGGACCACCCCCCAGGCGTCAAAGACACTCCTGATCGCCTCGTTGAAGCTATCGATCCCCCGTCGGCTCCCTCGCTCAAGCGCGTCGGGCGGGTTCACCCATTCCACGTCCTCTGCCAGCAACTCCGGACCGAGCTTGCGGCTTCGATACCACTCCTCGAAGATGCGACGGAACCTCTCGACGTTCTCCTGCGACATCGCCCCCGCAGTATCCCGCGAGCGGTCGGGGGAGGGTTGAGAACCGGTGAGTGCGCGTCCGGAAAAGCGCCAGTTGGCTCCCTGCAAAGAAAACGAATGCCCACGCTAGGAGCTACGGGTGGCCGCTAGGAGGAAGAATTCCGCGAGGTCGATCTACCGGGCGGGCTCGTCGACGAGTTGGCCGAGTGGCGGCTGCGCGGAGCTGACGAGTTGGCCGAGTGGGGGAGAGGGAACCCGGGTGAGCCGGTGTTTCTGAGCGGCCCACGCCGGGCGTGTCCGCCGCCAGTCCGCCGCCAATGTGGCGCGGCGGCTTAAGACTGCGATTCGCCACGCCAACGTCCGGCTCGGGGGAGCTGGGCATCGAGGCGATCTCAGAACGGGTCACACCGCACTCGCTGAGGCGGACCTACGCGAGCCTGCGCGCCGGCTCGGGCGACGATCCCGTTTGACATCGCCGAGCAGCTCGGCCACACCGACCCGCGGTTCACGCTGATCGCGTACACGAAGGCGGTCAAGCGCCGGGTTAAGCTGTCCGACGCGCACCTGGCCGAATTCGACAAGGCGCTCGCGTGGGGCGCGCTCCCGACCGCCGAAAAGGCAGTAATGGGCACTGGGCCCGGTTTCGGAGAGCGCCAGCCGATCGCCAGCCCCTCGGGAACGGCTTAGGTATGCGCCCCCGGCGCCTTGGCGGAGTGGTTACGCAGCGGCCTGCAAAGCCGTTTACACCGGTTCGATTCCGGTAGGCGCCTCTCGATAAAGCCCCCGCTAACCGCACGATTTGGCAGTTGTTGGCCCGCGGCCATGGGCGTCTGGTGGGCATCAATTGGGCATCAATTCGTCTGCTTAAGGTGCGAACACGGCTATTCGGCAGTCCCGCTCGCCAGGCCGGATCTGGCCGCTTCCACTCAACGCAGCAGCCGTGAAACCGAACGCCCTGCTCCCGCAGCCCGGGTGGCTACGGGCGCACCAGTGGCGCATGGAGGAGGGGTACCCCGGAATCGGGGCGGCGGCGGAGCAAGTAATTACCGCCCCCCTCGGAGCCACCGGAGTCTCGCGCATGGAGCGGAGTCCCATACCAGTGGTGCGCTCGAATCGCTCTCCAGGACCCCTGGCTTGAGCCTCGTCTCACTCACGCGGGCTAAGTGACGATTCCTTGCAAATAGCTGTAAAAAGGTCCCGTGGCCGACGCTTTCCAACTGCCCTTTACGACCAGGGAGGAGCGCATCGCCCACAACGAGGCTTGGTCGCGGAGCCTCAACGAGCGTCGAGCGGAGTGGGTGAGCGGTCGCAGTGAGGCGATGAACTTCCGATGCGAGTGCTGGCAGGCCGACTGCTCCGAGCGAATCCAGTTGTCCCCCGAGGACTGGAGGACGGTTCGCTCGCAACCAAACCGATTCGCCGTAGCACCCCGCCACGTTGCCCGGGGCCTTGAGGCGGTTGTGAAGCAGTGCGACGGCTTCTGGATGGTCGAGAAGTTCGGAAAGGCCGGCGAGGTTGCCGAGGAGTTGGCGAGCGCCGAGCAGCCGCTTTCGGGCGACGACACGGAAACTGCGCCGCAAGCCTGATCGGGTGCGGCAGCCGTACCGATGAGAACTTCGTGCTCAGGTCTTCGGAAGGTTGCGCCGGCCGCGCTCTGGGTATTCCAGAGCGAACCGATGGAACGCATGTTCACACCGCAGCCTCGCCCCCGGATACTCGGCGTCCCGCCCGGGACCCTTCATCGCGCTGGCCGTGGACTTGACGCTGGCCCTTGGGATCCTGGCCGTTGTCTTGTCGCCCTGATTCCTCGCGGCTGCGTTTGAGCGCGGGATCCTGCGGGGGCGATGTCGCAGGAGAACCTGGAGGCGCCTGGTCACCTGCCCTTGCCTTGACAGCTTCTTCGTGGGAGCCTTAGCTCGACCCGCGATCACGAGGAGGAGGAGATGCCGAAGTACCTGATCCAGGCCTCGTACACGGTTCCGGGAGAGGAGGGCGTCCGCAGCAAGGGCGGCACCGATCGGCGGGATGCGGTGGCCGCAACCATGCGCAGCGTGGGCGGTGAGCTCGAGTGCCTCTACTTCGCGTTCGGCGAGCACGACGCCTTCGCGATCGTCGAGCTTCCCGACAACGAGGCCGCCGCGGCAGTTTCCCTGATCGAGAACGCCGCAGGGGGAGCGGCGATAAGGACGACCGTGCTGCTCACACCGGAACAGGTAGACGAGGCGGCGGACCGCGCAGTCAGCTACCGCCCGCCGGGACTCTAGATAGGCGGCGACGGGTCCTCGGGTGCCTCGCGGGAGCGGGATACTGCGGGGGCGATGTCGCAGGAGAACGTCGAACTCGTTCGTCGGGTGTATGAGGCGGCGGCCCGGGACGACCCTGACGCCGCCTACGCGTCCCTCCACCCCGAGGTCGAGTTCCACACCTACGCGGAGTCGCCCGCGGCGGGCGTGTATCGCGGCAGGGACGCGGTCCGAAAGTACAACGACGACCTGTTCGAGCAGTTCGAGAGCGTCAGGGTCGAGGTCGAGGAGGTCGTGGACGCCGGGGAGCGGGTCGTCGTGGTGAGCACGCAGCATGCGGTGCCGAAGGGCGGGCATCAGGAGATCAACGTGCGAATGACGGAGGTCTGGACCATCCGTGACGACCTGCTCGCCGAGCGACACTCCTACTCGACCCGGGAAGAAGCCCTCGAAGCCGCCGGGCTGCGGGAGTAGCTCAGCGGTCACGGCCGCGCGCGCTTACTGGCGGTCCCTGCGCTTCGGCGGTCACCGTCGGCGACCCATCCCCCGTACCGCTTTTCGCGGCTGCTGGTGCGTACTCGCGGCTTCTGGTGGGTATTGATAGGTCTGCCGGGCGAGCCTCCGTCGCCGCCCCCTGGTGCGTCTGGCGAGTGGCCGACGGGGACGCCCGGCTGCCCCGGCCCCCGGGAGCGGGCGCTACACTCGGTTGAACCAGCCCACCTGACGTCTTCTCTGACGCTTCTCGCCATCTGGGTCCCGCTACCAGCGAAGCGCCTCGGAAGGCACCACATGGGCAAAGGCCCCCCAGCGCGCGAGCCCGCTCTGCGGCTGTACCAGCTGGACCGCTTCGAGCACTTGAGGTTCATCGAGGTTGAGGGCGAGTTGCAGGAGGCCGCTGGCCAGCGCTGGGCCGCGCTCCTGCGCGGTGCCCTCGAACAGCGTCCGGAGGGCATCGCCGTCGATCTCAGGGGCTGTCGTGGCATCGATGACCACTCCCTCGAGCAACTCCTGGCGGTAGGCGCGACCTTGAAAGCTCGTGGCGGCCCTGGGGTTGCCCTGGTGATGCTGCCTGGATCGGCGCTCGCCGAGCGCCTGCGCCTGCTCGCAGCGAACGAGCTGCGTATCTGCGACAGCACCCGGACTGCCCTGGTGGCCCTTGGTGAGCGCCGCCTGCCCGTGCCTCCCCTGGTCAGGGTCGACCAAGAGTCCGGGCTGGCAATCATCCCCGTAAGCGGGGAGTTCGACTCCGCCTGGGGGGCCGACTTCGGCGCGGCCTTGGACGAGGCCCTCGCGCTCGAAAAGCCGCTCGTCGTGGACCTCGAGCACTGCAGTTTCATCGACTCGACGGGCATCGCGCTGCTAGTTCGCTCCTTTCGCCTTGCGGCTGATCGTGGCTTCGCGCTGGTGGCATCGGGACCCCAGGTTCACCGGGTGCTGGACCTGGTCGGGATACCCGAGCACCTGCCGACCTACGAGACGCGCCTCGAGGCGATCCACGCTCTTCCCTCCTAGGCCCTGCCGCCACGCTCTGGCGCGGGATACTGCGGGGGCGATGTCGGAGGAGAACGTGGGGAGCCACTGGAACGCGCGCCGTTTGCCTCTCATCGTCCCCGGTGCTCCTACCCCCGACCCTTGACGACTTCCGCGCTCCGTGCACGGCGAACGAGCCGCGCTGCACGCAGCGCGGCTCGTCGGCCGAGATCAGGCCCCGCCAGTCAGCCGATCACGTGGAAGACGAAGTCGAACTTCGTTCCTGCTGGGTTGTGGAACTTCAGCTCCATCTCGCCACGGGCGTTTCGGTACGCGCCCGTGCCTCCGGTGATCGCGAGGACGCTGTCGCCAGTGTCGTAGAACGGCCCCTGGACGGTGATCTGCCCCTTGGGCAGGAACGTGGTCCAGCTGCACTCCCATGACTCGCCCACTACGAGGCGGAGACAGGAGCCCTGACTGGTGCCAACCTGCTGCGTGTCGGCGGAGTTGAACACCTCGTTCGCGAAGGTGAGGATGTTCCCGACGTCGTCGCCCGCCGTTCCGTTGGTGACGGCGTCGGTGGTCGCGTGTTCGACCACCGCGATCGTACGACCCGCGTGATGATCGCCGGGACCCGCGCTCGCGCTCACCACGAGAACGAGTATCGCCGAGGCCGCCAAGAGCGCGAGTGCGATTACCCGCTTCATGTTCGCCTCCTTGTTCGAGCCGGTCAGGACCTGTCTCCTAACGAGCGCAAATTCCTGGGTCCGGCGTGTGGTCAGCCGCGTAGGGGCTTGGACCTTCCCTTGAGGGGGGAATGGCACGACGCTATCGCCTTGCACCGCCAAGCGCTGTTCAGCGCCAGCCCCGGTTACATCGAGCGCAGGCGGGCCGCAGGTTCGCCAGCGAATCGTCGCCGCCCGGGCCGATCGGGATCAGATGGTCGAATATCAGTGGCAGGCTCCCCGCAGTGGACGCAGACGCCCCGGGTTCCGGCGGCAATGCGTCCCTGAGCCTGCCGCCTCCCGCTGTGCATAGGAGATGGCACGGCTCCGACGCGGTATCCCGCATGCAGAGCCGATTATGGGGAGGGGTACCCCGGATTCGGGGCGGCGGGGGAGCAAGCAGTTACCGATCGAGGGCTCACGTTCGTCGTCTGTCCCAGTCCTCTGATCATGCTCGAGCATGACACAGCTTCCAGCGACGTCGCCTACGGAGTATTTCGCCGGAAGGTTCTGCTTTCCATGCGAAGCGGCTAAGTACCTTGTCATGCGAACGCAACCAGCTCCGCATCCCATCTGACTGGCGGTTCGCCCTTCGTAGGCTACGGACGGCGTTCGAAGGCGCCGATGTCGTAGCGCGCCCCTTGTGGGCGGGGAACGCCGCGCTGGTCGTTCGGGGGCCCGTCCCGGCCCCCCGCGTCGATCGCCTCGGAGGCCAGCTTGAGGGAGACCGTCTCGGTCGGGCCGCCATGCGGGCCGAGGTCCCCCAGATCCGGGTCGGCGACCGTCAGGTCGCCCGGCCTGTCGAAGCCGGTACACCCGGGGCCGACGAAGGTCAGGAGGTTGTGCCCGGTCGAGGTCACGCTCGCGGCGCAGTTCGGCTCGGTGTCGGCTGCGTTGAAAGCGATCAGCGTGCCGTGGACGTCCTCGAAGTCACCACCCATGCCCTCCATGATCCCGCCGCCTATATCGCCGCCGGCGTGGTCGGAGTCGCCGTCGTTGAATGCCACCGTGCTGAATGCGAGCCGGGCGTGACCCGGGCCGTAGACCCCGTCCTCGGCAACGAAGAGTCCGCCACCGGATCCAGCCGCCTCGTTGCGGGCAATCGTCGAGTTCAGGAGCCGGACACTCCCGCCGCCGATATCGATGCCGCCTGCCCTGCCGCTCACTCCACCGGGCGGATCGAAGGTCGGATCGGTCAGCAGCCGCCAGCCGGCGATCTCGATCAGCGCCGCTGGTCCACCGATGTGGGTAAGGGTGGCGCCATTCATCGAGCGTGCTCGACTGCCCACTCCAGCACGTCGTCGGCGATCTTCTCCCAGCCGTCCGCGGCCATCATCAGGTGCGGCCCCTCGTACTCGGTGATCTCGGTAACGGTGTCTGACTTGTAATGCTTGTGGTTGGACTGCTGGATCGACGGCGGCATGAGGTGGTCCTCACTGCCGGACACGAACAGCAGCGGAGCCCGGTCGTCGTTCTTGTAATTCACCGCCGTGCCTTGCGGCCCGGGAATGAAGTTGGCGGTGACGCTGTCAAACAGAATCCGGCCTGACGCAGGGATGTGGTACCGCTCGTAGAGCTCCCGTGCTTGCTCCTCCGGCAGGCCGTTGGTGAATGCGTAGTTCCACTGCTCAAACGTGAAGCCCACCGCCTTGTGATGGTTCGCCGGGTTCTTCAACACGGGCCACGTGGACTTCACCTGGGACGGTGGCACGACCCGCACCCCCTCCGTGGGAGCCGAGTTCATCGCCACGCCAGCCGCACCGTAGCCGTGGTCCAAGAGCACCTGAGTGAACGTGCCGCCAGCAGAGTGGCCGATGATGATCGGCGCTGAATCCAGCCCCTTGATCGCGTTCTCGAAGTTCTCGACGATAGCCGGCACGCGAGCTTCCACGATGGGCGTGTCGTCTTCGTTCAACGCCTCCACCTCGACCTCGAAGCCGGGGTAGGCGGGCGCGATCACGTTGTATCCCTTCGCCTCATAGTGGGCGATCCAGTTCTCCCAACTCCGCGGGGTCACCCAGAAACCGTGGACCAAGGCGATGCTGTCGGGAGGAGATGCACTACTCATGGGAATTCCTTTCCGCTGGGGGCTCGGGAGCGGTCACGAGACTATTCCTTGGCGTGAGGAGATCGTCGCCTGGCGGACCTGGCCGGGCCGATGGCCTAGCCGCTTTCCACGCAAGCGGCACTTTGGGCCTCGCAGTATCCGCTTCCGCGACCGACCGCTGCGCGCCAGTCACTGGGAGTTGGACGTTGCGGGCGGAAGCGGCTGATCCCGATACCCGCAGGTAGGAACGACGCCGGCGCGGCGCCGCCAAAGGGCTAGTGCGCGAGCTCGCCCCGCTCGGCCCCGCGAAGGCGCTCAGCCATTCCCTTCATCACGTTCCGCCGGACCGCCGGGACGTCGTCCAGGAGCGACGAGAAGTTCCGAGAGTCGAGGACCAGAAGGTGCATGTCCGTCTCGGCGGTGACGGTGGCCGAACGCGGCCCTCCGTCCAACAGGGACATCTCCCCGAAGAAGCCTCCCGGTCCCAGCGGGACGCTTCGCCTGCCGCGCATGCTGGCCTTGGCCTTCCCCTCGATGATCACGAAGGCCTCCCACCCCGGCTCGCCCTGGCGGGTAAGCACCCTCCCGGACGGAACGGCGATCTGCTCGGTAAGGGAGGCGATCCGCGACAGGTTGGCCTTGCTGCAGGCCGAGAACAGCGACACGTTTCGCAGCAGCTGAAGCTCGTCATCCCTGTTCTTCCGCCTGATCTGCACCACGCGCCAAAGTATCCCACGCCCCGGGAGCGCTGAGCGACAGGTTCTCGCCGCCAATGCCGAGCGCACCCCCCAGAGTCCCCGATTCGTCCCCGTCCTTGGGTGGGACACGCTCGGCATCGCGAGCGTAACAGCAGGAAGGCGTCCGGAGCCGACCAACGATCGAGGGAGCTCGAGATCAGGTCTGGCGCAGATCGCGGTGCGGGGTAGGGTCGGATCGGCGTGGGGCCGGCCGGTGGGATCAGCTGGTCGAGTAGCTCGCCAGGGTCCCCACCGTCTGGGGCTCGCGGCGGTCGAGCCGGGTCGCACAGGCGAGGAGCAGCTGGGCCGTCGTGAGGGCGTCCCCGGTCGCCTCGTGGGGGCTGTGGGCGGGAAGGCCGAGGGCGCCGGCGGCATGGGCGAGGGGGATCTCGTCGGGGATCGCCCGCTCGAGGGCGGGCGACGCGTGCGCGGCCAGGTGCGCCGTACACAGCACCGGCTCGGCCAGCTTGACACCGGCTCGGGCGAGGGCGGGCCCGAGGAAGGCTCGCTCCACCCAGGCCGGGTGGGCGACCAGGACGCGTCCGGTCAGCGCCTCGAACATCAGGTCCAGCGCTTCGTCCAGGGGCGGGGCGGAGGCCAGATCCGACGGGCGCAGGCCGTGGATGCGGATCGTCTCCTCGGTGGGCATGCGCTCGGGACGGATGACGGCCGCCTGGGCATTCGCGACCGAGATGCGGCCGGCGTCGATCGGGATAGACGCGAAGGAGATGATCTCGTCCCGCCCGGGGTCGAGTCCCGTCATCTCGAGGTCGACCACCGCGAAGCCGGCCTCGCGCCACGGTGTGTCCTTCGCCGGTCCCTTGGTCCGGACGTAGCGAGCCCCCGCGGCCGAGCGCGCCCGACGTCGCCACGGAGCCCTCATGCGAACCGGATCTGGCGGCCGAGCTTGCGCTGCACCGCGGTCACCTCATGGAACGCGTCGCGCAGGTAGCTGCGGGTGAGGCTGTTGAGCCCCTCGGGGTTGAGGAAGTCGTCGGGCTCGGCGCCGCTTCGGAGTTGTTCGACCTGGTGTTCGAGGCGAAGGCGCCAGAAGAGGTCATGGGCCTCGATCAGAGTTCGCGCATCCGCCGAGTCGATCGTGCCGGCCGTGGCTGCGATCCGAAATCGCTCCTGCGTCGACGTGCTCTGAGCGCCTGCGGCCAGGCTGCCATAGCGAGCGAGATCCACGATTGGCAGCAGGCCTCCTCGCTTCAGGTCGAGCTCTCCGCGGTGCTCACCCGAGTCCTCGACCACGAAACCGCGCAGGAAGCCGGTGGGCGGCTTCTGGGCGAGGGCGAGCCGCAGCATCAGCCGGCGCAACGCCGGCCGGTGGCGAAGCTGGCGAAGCTCGTCGAGCACATCGGGGGAGTCTCCGATGCGGTGGACGTGGCGGCCGTCCAACAGCATCGAGAGGAGGATCAACGCCGAGTGCTCGAGCGGCTTCTCGATCGCCTCGCGAATCCCTTCGCGCCAGCCCTGCAGGCTCCGGGAGAACGAGGGGTCCGCCCCCGTGGCCCCGTGGGTATCCGGCTTGAACCCGCACTCGGCCAGTCCGGCCACGACCCGCTCGCCCAGGGCCGACGCGTAGCTCTGGGCCTCCTGGTCATCCGGATCGCCGTCCCACACGAGCGCCGAGTCGATGTCCGAGGAGGGCACGATCTCGCGCCGCCCGAGGCCGCCGAGCGCGAGCCAGCGCAACGGTGCATGCGGGGCGCCGCGAGCTGCGACCTCCAGGTCGACCAGACGCCTGGTCAGCGCGTCCACGACGACCGCGAGGATCGATCCAACCTGCACCGGCGGGACGCCGGCGTCGTGCAGCGCGATCACGGTGGGGTTGATGCGGGCCGCGACGCGGGTCAGCTCGTCGGCATCGGAGGCGTCGTCGACGGCACGCCGCAGCGCAAACGGCGTGCCTGCCTCGGCGGCGGGCAGGTCGACGTCCCGAAGCACGCCGAGCACGTCGCCCAGGGGAGAGACGACCGGGAGATGGCGAATCCCGTGCTCCAGCATCTGCAGCATGGCCTCGGCACCGAGGCGCTCGGGCCCGATGGTGAGGGCGGGCGCGCTCATCACCTCGCGGGCGGGCGCGTCCACCGGGAGGTCAGCCGCGACCACGTCGCGCAGGTCGTGGTCGGTCAGGATGCCCAAGCCGCCCGGAGCGGACCGGACCAGGGCCGCGCTGGCGCCTGCGTCTGCCATCCGTCGCGCCGCCTCCCGGACGCTGGTATCCGGCGCGACGACCACCGGCTCCGCCCGGAGGAGCCGGGCGACCGGCTGGCTGGCCAGGTCGAGGCCCCACGGGAGCTCGGCGGTGTCCACCCGCGGACGAGCGAGCAGGGTTCGCGCTACATAGCGAAGCCCGGCGGGGCGGGCGAGAAGGGGGATCACCACCTCGGCGGGAAGGCGGTAGCAGAGCGTGTCCTCGCGGGCGCGAGCCTCGAACCCCGTCGGCAGGCCGGCCAGCATGGATGGGTGTCCGAACAGCTCGCCCTCTCCCAGCGCGTCGAGAACGTGACCGCGGTCGACCAGTTCGACGGCGCCCTTGCGAACGACGCGCACGTGGCGCATCGGCTCGTCGCCCTGTCGGAAGATCACCGTCTGGGCCGCGAAGTACTCGATCTCGACCGCCGCCGCGACCTCATCCAACCCGGTCGCGTCGAGATCCTCGAACGGCGGGTGCCGGCCCAGGAATTCGGCGATGTCGTGCAATCAGGGCCTAGCTCAGGTGCTCCGGCAGTCGAAAGCGCTCGAAAGCCGCCGCCATCGCCAGAGGGTCGGGAGGATGCTCGGGCATCCGCAGGATCACCTCTCGGTCGGCGCTGGGCGCGGCGCGCGAGATGAACGCGGTGACGTCGGTGATCAATCCCTCCGGGCTCACGTCGAGCACGTTCAGGGCGAAGCGCTCGAAGGCGTCCAGCTCCTCGTTCCAGGTGTAGAAGGCGAGGGCGGGCTGGCCGTTTGCCCGGGTTCGCAGGATCTTCCAGCGCCAGGCCCCGGACATCGGCGAGCCTGCGAGGAAGATCGCGATCTCGTCGCGTCCGCTGAACCAGGTCGCGAGCGGCGGCATCGCGAAGGTCGCGTCCTCGGCGAGCATGGACACGACGCCGTCGACATCGCCGCGCAGCCAGGCATCGACGTAGGAATCGACGATCTCGCCGAGCGCCTCGTCCCCGAGCGTGCGGCGGGCCGCCTGCTGGGTCTGGTCCGGGAGCTTTGCCTCGATCGTCGCCCGAGCGCGCTGGAGGGCGCTGTTGACCGAGGCCGTGGTCGTCTCGAGCGCCTCACCGGTCTCGCTGGCCGAGAACCCGAGCACCTCACGCATGATCAGCACGGCGCGCTGCGTCGCCGGCAGGTGTTGCATCGCGGCGATGAACGCCAGCTCGACGGCCTCACGTTGCTCGTAGCGCGCGTCGGGGCCGGCGAGGCCGTCCTCGAGGCCGAGCATCTCATCGGGGTAGGGCTCGAGCCAGATCCGCTCGACGACCGGCTCGCCGGGCCCCTCGTGGGGGTCGGAGGCCGGAGCGTAGTCCACTGGGAGCACCCGCTTCGGGCGCTTTCCGATCTGGTCGAGGCAGACGTTCGTGGCGATCTTGTAGAGCCAGGAGCGCACCGAGCTTCGTGCCTCGAAGCGCTTGAGACCACGCCACGCGCGGAGCGTCGCCTCCTGGAGGGCGTCCTCGGCGTCGTGGATGGAGCCGAGCATTCGGTAGCAGTGCGCCTGGAGCTGCCCGCGATAGGGGGCCAGGAGCTCGTCGAAGGCGCCCTCGTCGCCGCGACGGGCGGCCTCGAGGAGGTCGTGTTCGCGCGCCGGTGAGGTCTGGGTGGCGCCTTCCATCGCGGCCCCAGGGTAGCGAGCGACCGAGGATGTTCGAGGGCCGCGTTGGTTGGATACCTTGAGGACATGAGCTACACGATCTTCAACCTGCTGGAGTCCGAGGACATGGCGGCGAAGCAAGGCTTCTCCGACGCCCAGGAGGCCCGCTTCCCCGGGCGCGACCTCGACGCCGAGTCAACGGGCGTCGCCCTGCTGAGGATCAAGCCGGGTCAGCGCCAGCCCTTCGCGCACCACCACGACAAGGCCGAGGAGATCTACGTGGTGCTCTCAGGCAGCGGCGTTGTGAAGTTGGGCGACGAGACCTTCGAGCTGAAGGAGATGGACGCCGTCCGCATCGCGCCGTGGGTGGTCCGCTCGCTTCAGGCTGGCACGGACGGGCTCGCGGTCCTCGCGTTCGGCCCCCACCACGAGAATGACGCGGAGATCGTCGACGACTTCTGGGAGGACTGAGCCGGTGAGCTAGCGTCCCGGCGTGCTCCTGATCGCCGGACTCGCCGGCCTCTTCCTGCTTCCCGAACCCTGGAATGTCCTGGCGGTGTGCGCCGCGGCCGTAGTCGAGGTCGCCGAGGTCGCGTTCTGGCTCCGCTTCCTGCGTCGCTACCGGGTGCGGACAGGGGCCGAGGGGATGATCGCCGAGCGCGGCGAGGTGATCGAGGCGGTCTCCGGCGGGGAAGGGAGGGTTCGTGTCCACGGTGAGATCTGGGCGGCTCGCTCCGACGCCAGCCTGGGGCCCGGCGAACGGGTGCGGGTCGCGGGCGTCGATGGGCTCACGCTGGAGGTCGAACGGGACGAGAGCTGAGCGGCCGATGGGTGGAGGTCGACCAGAACGGGCCCAGCAGAACGGAAAAGGGCCCCTGAAAAGGGGCCCCGTATCCGAAAGGACGTGCCGCCGGCGAATCCCTATCACCAGCCCGTCGGTCCTTCAAGTCTCATGAGCCGTATCGACGGCTCGTCTAAAGACCTTAACACCCGATCCCGGGAAATGTTTCACTTCGATTTGCGGTCGGAGCGCGCTTGCCGAGCCACGAGCGCGCAGCGAGCTCCGTAGCTGTCCGCCCGTCACAGCACCCCTTGGCGCCGTTGTACGAAGTGGCCAACGGCGCCCGCCTGGAGGGCCGGCGGGCTAAACTCGCGAACCCCCGGGGCGCTTAGCTCAGTTGGGAGAGCGCCAGCTCGACAAGCTGTATGCGGAGAGGGCGGCGAGAGTCGCCCTTTCGCTTGTCGAAGCGCTGTCCGCCCGCCTCGCCCTACGGTTGCGTTTCAGGTCGATCGGGCTGGATTGGGCGGGAGCAGGATCGATTCGGGCAGAGAGCGGCCTTTTGTGCCCATTCCCCTCGCACCCCCTGCGCGCCGGATGGGAACCCGCCGAGGTAGAAGACTTCCTGCCTCCGGAGGGTTCATGCCCGCGGGACCGTAGTTCGCCGCAGCCGATGCACGGCTAAGCCCCGATGCGCCACAGCCTGCCCGGTGCGACCATCGCCCCCGATGCTGAGGCCCGCTCTCGCTGACGCCTGACCACGACACGCGGACACCCGCTTCGACAAGCCGTTCGCGCACCCGGCCGCTGCTCCACCGTGATGGGCAACGGATTGGGCAACAGGCCGGTTTGATTTGCGCTTTGCATGGAAGGAGCGCTGTTGCAACCTGGCGGTTGCTTCTCGCGCGAAGCAGGAGCGAGCCGACCGCGTACGGCTCTGCCCCTCGTCCGGAGCGCAACTGTCAGGAGCCCGGCTCACGCGTTTCACACACCCACCTACGGTGGCAACGATTGCTCCGGAGCTGACATTCCTGCGTATCGTCACTCAATGCTCATCCGCAGGCCAAGCGCGCCTAACTGGCACTCTCCCAGGACGACCGCCTACGAGAGCGAGGCCAAGCTCCGGGACCTGATTGCCCACTCGCCATCTCTCTTGCCAGGCATTGACGAGGGGCCAGTCGCGGTCGGGACGAATACTTCACCACCGAAGTAGACGCGGCGGCACTCGCCGGTCCGCTCGATGTACCTCGAATGTACCTCGCCAATGCACTGCCGGGCGCCTCGAGACTCCGCGTCGCCCGCTCCCATACACGTCCTGTAGATCCTCGAGTAGTCGACGGGCGGCGAGCACGCACGGTCTCTTGCCGGACAGGGCGCAAGCGACCGAAGGTTGATCGCCCGAGCGGGCGGGTGTACGGTCGTTTCGGACAGGCACGAGATGGCTTTAGAGATTCGAGTGCTCGGCGGCGTCGATGCCCTCATCGACGGCCAAGCCCTTCCCCTCGGGGGGAGCAAGCAGCGGGCGGTGCTGGCGATGCTCGCGCTGCGCGCAAACCGGACCGTCGCCACGGACGAGCTGATCGACGGCCTGTGGGGCGATCGCCCCCCGGCTAGGGCCCCAAAGAACGTCCAGCACTACGTCTGGCGCCTTCGCACGGCGCTGGGCAGGGACGACTCCGGCGCCGCGATCGTCACCCGCGGGCGGGGCTACGAGCTGAAGCTCCCGGAGGACGCGGTCGACGCGGCGCGCTTCGAGCACCTCGTCGAGCGAGCCCGGAGCGAGGCCGAGCGGGGGATCGTCGACGGGTCGGCACAGGGCGCGCTCGAGCTGTGGGCCGGCGCCCCGCTCGCCGACGTCGCCTCAGAGCCGTTCGCGGGCGCCGAGATCCGCCGCCTCGAGGAGCTTCACCTGCGGGCGCTCGAGCTCGCGATCGACGCCGAGCTCGCCGCGGGGCGCCACCGTGAGGCGATCGGCCGCCTCGAGGCGCTGCTCGCCGAGCACCCCCTGCAGGAGCGCTTCCACGCCCAGCGCATGCTCGCGCTCTACCGGGCTGGACGGCAGTCCGAGGCCCTCGACGCATACCGCGAGGCGCATCGGATGCTGGTCGCGCAGATCGGGGTCGCCCCAGGCCCCGCCCTGCGCGAGCTCCAGGAGGCCATCCTGCGACAGGACCCGGGGCTCGACGCGCGCCCGCCGCCGCGGGAGCTCCCGCGGCAGCTCGAGGGCGGGTCCCCGCTGATCGCCGGTCGAGACCACGAGCTGCGGTGGCTGCGCAAGCGCTGGGGAGAGACGGAGAGGGCAGGGGCGCGGGTAGCGCTCGTGTGCGGCCCCCCGGGTATCGGCAAGACCCGTCTCGCCGCCGAGCTCGCCGCCGAGGCGCAACGTACGGGAGCGGAGGTGCTCTACGCGGCGGGCTCGGGCGCCCCCGACGCCGCGCTTGACGGCGATCCGCGCCGCGGAGGCGAGCGAGGTGCCGATGCTGCTCGTGCTCGACGACGCGGACGACGCCTCGCCCGCCGTGCTCGAGGCCGCGGCCGCCCTCGCGGCCAAGCCGCGCGAATCCGCCCTGCTCCTGCTGGTGCTGCATCGAGACGAGCAGGGCCCGCCGGCGTTGGCCGACGCGGCGCAAAGGCTTCGCCTCCGTCCCCTGCGGGTCGAGGCCGCCGCCGAGATCGCCGAGCTCTACGCGCCGGCCGACGGGGTGGCGATTCCGCTCGACACGCTGATGGCCGAGAGCGAGGGGGTGCCGCTTCGGGTGCATCGGGCGGCAAGCGGCTGGGCGCAGGCCCAGGCGGCCGAGCAGCTGGAGGCCGCCGCGGGCAAGGCCGCCGTCGAGCGCGGCGGCCTGCGCATGGCCGAGGCGAGGCTGGCGGGAGGCGTCGCCGATCTCCAGGTCGCCCGCGAGCGAACCAGCCTCTACGTGGTGGCTGAGCCGCCGGATCCCTCGGAACCCGAGGTCTGCCCATTCCGCGGGCTCGCTTCGTTCGATGCAGCCCACGCCGAGTACTTCTTCGGCCGCGAGCGGCTCGTCGCCGACCTCGTAGCGCGCCTGGTCGGCTCCACCCTGATCGCGGTGGTGGGGTCGTCAGGGAGCGGCAAGTCCTCGGTGCTCCGTGCCGGCCTTCTGCCAGCGCTGGCCGACGGGGTGCTTCCGGGCTCGGAGCGCTGGCGCCAGGTGGTGATGCGGCCGGGCGAGCACCCGCTCGCGGAGCTGGGCCGCGCACTTGCCCGCGTCGCCTCAGGCGAGGCCGAACCGGACGGCGACGACCCGCTCGCCACATCGCTGGACTCGCTCGGACCGGACGAGCGGTTGGTCCTCGTCGTCGATCAGCTCGAGGAGATCTTCACCGCCTGCCGCGACGAGGCAGAGCGCGCCGACTTCGCCGACGCGCTCGCCGCGCTCGCCGCCGACGCCGATCGGCGCGTGGTGGTGGTGCTCGGCATTAGGGGCGACTTCTACGGCCGCTGCGCCGAGTACTCCGAGCTGTCGGCGCAGATGGGCGCCAACACCGTGTTGGTCGGACCGATGCGCCGCGACGAGCTGCGCCGGGCGATCGAGCTCCCCGCCCGTCGGGCGGGGCTGCGGGTCGAGCCGCGGCTCGTCGCGGCGCTCGTCGACGACGTCGCCGACGAGCCCGGCGGGCTGCCGCTGCTCTCGACCACGCTGGTGGAGCTGTGGGAGGAGCGAAGCGGTCGCACCCTGCGCGAGGCGAGCTACGCGGCGAGCGGCGGCGTCAGCGGGGCGGTCGCGCGCCTCGCCGAGCGCGCCTACCGGCGCCTCAGCGAGCGCAGCGCGAGCGCGCGCGGGCGATCCTGCTGCGCCTCGTCAGACGCCGAGGAGCCCGCGCCGGTCAGACGGCGGGTCCCGCTCGTCGAGCTCGAGGTCGAGCGCGACGAGGACGCGGCCGCCGCGCTCGCGGTCCTGACCGAGAGCCGGCTCGTGACCGTGGACGAGGGCACGGTCGAGGTCGCCCACGAGGCGCTGCTTCGCGAGTGGCCGCGGCTGCGCGGCTGGCTCGCAGACGACGCCGAGGGCCGCCGGCTTCACCAGCACCTGATCCATGCCGCCTCGGAGTGGGAGGGCTCGGGGCGCGACCCCGCCGAGCTCTACCGCGGCGCAAGGCTCGCCTCGGCGCTCGATTGGGCAGCGACCAACGATCAACAGCTCAACGAGCTCGAGCGCGGCTTCCTCGAGGAGAGCCGCGCCGCGAGCGAGCGCGAGGCCGAGCGCCAGCGTCGGACCAACCGCCGCCTGCGGACGCTGCTCGCCGGGGTCGGCGTACTGCTCGCCGCCGCCGTCGTCGCCGGGGTGATCGCAGTGTCGGAGCGCCAGGGCGCGCGCGATGCCGCCACCGTCGCCGACGCCGAGCGCCTCGGCTCCCAGGCCCTCACCGAGGAGCGCCTCGATCAAGCGCTGCGGCTCGCGAGCGCCGGCGCTCGCCCTCGACGACTCGGTCGCGACCCGCTCCAGCCTCCTATCGACGCTGCTTCGCAGCCCCGCGGCGATCGGCGTCCTCAGCACCGACGGCGAGGAGGCGCTCCTCGCGCTCGCACTGAGCCCCGACGGGAAAACCCTCGCGGTCAGCGACGCAGACGGTACCGTGACCCTGTTCGACACCGATACCTACGAGGTAATCGGCGATCATCAGGCGCCCGGGACCGCCTTCCGTCATCGCCTTCGATCCGCAGGGCGACTCGCTCGCCGTCGCGGAGGACAGCTCGGCAACGGGAACGCTGGAGATTCTCGACGCGGCTACCGGGCGGGTGCGCAGCTCGACCTCGCTTGCCGCCGGCCAAGGGTTCGCGAACCTCGGGATCGTCATCTACGCTCCGGACGGACGAAGCCTGTTCGTCCCCTACTCCCGCGGTGGCTCCTTGTTCCTGCGTCGGTACGACGCCCGCCGGGGCACGCCGCTCGGAAAGCCCCTCCGCGTTGGGATTCAACTCGACGAGCCGCCGCGGATGACCCCGGACGGGCGCCTCCTGGTCTCCACCGACCGGGGCGTCAAGGCGATCGACGCGGAAACGCTTCGCGTCA
This sequence comes from uncultured Solirubrobacterales bacterium, assembly GCA_963797835.1. Classification (GTDB taxonomy): domain Bacteria; phylum Actinomycetota; class Thermoleophilia; order Solirubrobacterales; family 70-9; genus JBDTSW01. The sequence continues at coordinate 5,794 of CAWCRN010000037.1, read as the reverse complement.
TCCGCCGCTACCCCGTCGGCGGCGCGAGCGCCCTCAGCCCCGACGGGCGCACCGCCGCGATCGATGCCGCCGACGGGGGCCTTGCCTGCTCGACCTCGCCTCCGGCGGTTGCGGACGCTGTCGGGCGCGCGGGGCTCGAGCCCTGGCCTTCAGCCCCGACGGGCGTACCCTCTCGACCGCCGAGGACGATGGGAGCGTGATCCTGTGGGACGTCGAGGAGGGGGTCACGACCGAAACCCTCGAGGGCCACGTGGGCTTCGCCGAAACGCACGCCTTCAGCCCTGACGGACGCACCCTGTATACGGCCGGCAACGACGGCCGCGTGATCGTCTGGGACGTGGCCGGGGACCGCCGGCTCGGGCGCCCGTTCCCGAGGGGATTGGGCGGCTGGGAGCCCGGGCACGATTCTCCGCCTGCGTTCGCGCTCAGCCCCGACGGACGCGCCCTGGCCGTCGCGAGGCTCGACGGCCGGGTGGAGCTGATCGACGCCGAGACCCTGCGCAGGACGGCGAGCTTCGAGGCCTTCCCCGGCAGGTCGGCGCTGGCGATCGATTACTCAGCCGATGGGCGTCGGCTGGCGGTCGCGGGAGAGGGTGGCGGCGTCGGGGTCTGGGACGTCGAGTCGGAAGAGCAGGTCGGCGCGCTCCTTCGCGCTCCCCGGGGCCCTCGGACGGGCAACCCGCGAACGGTCCAGGCGCTCGCCTTCGGCCAGGGCGATCTGCTCGCCGCGGCGGAGGTGGGGGGCGCGGTGCGGATCTGGGACGTCGGCCGGCGCGAGCTGCTTCGACCGCCGCTGCGCCTGCCTCCCTCCGTGTACGGGCTGGCGTTCAGCCCGGACGGCTCGCGGCTGGCGATTCCGTTCGGTGCTTTCTCCGACCAAGGTCCCAACGGAGTCGAGATACTCGACGTCGCAAGCGGCGAGCGGGTTGCCAGGCTTTCCCCCGACGGCGAGCTCCAATCGGTTGCTTTCTCCCCCGACGGCGGCCTGCTCGCGGGTGGCGGGGTCGACGGCGGCGCGCTCCTCTGGGCGAGCGACGGCTGGCGGCGGGTGGGACGTCCGCTCGCTCGCCCACACGCGTCCGCCGGTGACGTCGAAGCCGTCTCCACTCTCCACGTGGAGTTCTCACCGGACGGGCACACACTTGCGACCTCGCGCTCGGACCACTCGGTTGCGCTCTGGGACGTCGCCTCGCAGGAGCCGATCGGGCCCATCCTGCCCGACCCCGCGGCGACCGACGAGGGCGAAGGCTCGCTGACGGCGCGATTCACCCCGGACGGCGCCCACCTGTTCGTGCTATCCCACCCCGACGACCCGGGGGAGGGCAGGGCTTCAAACCTCGGGCGCGGTATCCGCTGGGAGGTCGATCCCGACCTCTGGCTGCAACGGGCGTGCACGCTCGCCGGCGGCGGCCTCACCCCCGAGCAGTGGGCGGAGCTCGTCCCAGAGCAGGACTACGTCTCCGCCTGCCCCTCGGGCTAACGGCTCACCGCCTCGCGCCGCGAGACGCCGCGTAAGACGGGCGTGTGTACCGGATGTATACCGCCCTGTCGGAGCCTCCGGGCCGGCAAACAGGCACCGGAGCCTCGCCTCATCGGGAGGCACCGAGGCCACGACCACAGGAGGCCCAAGATGAGGGCTCACATCGTCACCAGCATGACCAGGCCGCGACGATACGCGTGGTGTCGCGCGCCGTTATTGATCGTCCTCGGTATTTGTGCGCTCGCGATCCCCGCGAGCGCGAGCGCGAGCGCCGACACGCTCCGAGACTGGAATCGCCACGCACTCGAGGCGCTCGGCAACCCGACCAACCCGCCCGTGCCCGGGCCCGTGCCCGGCGCCGCCCAGAGCCCGACCGTCACCTCAATACACATGGCGATGGTGCAGGGGGCGGTCTACGACGCCGTCAACTCGATCGACCGGGGTCATCGTCATCAGGCGTATCTCGCCGGACTCCCACCCGCGTCGCGGTCAGCATCGCGAAAGGCCGCGGTCGCCACCGCCGCGCACCACGTGCTCGTCGGCCTCGGTGGCGGGCTCGTGCCGGCGTTGCCTCAGGTGGTCCGCGATCGACTCGACGCCCTCTATGCCGAGACGCTCGCAGCCATTCCCAACAACGGCACGAGCAAGGAGGATGGGATTGCGGCGGGGGCCGCCGCGGCCGCGGCAATGCTTGCGGCGAGAGCGAACGACGGCAGATACGAGCCGTTCTCGTTCCCCGTCGGCGGCGACGCCGGCGAGTGGCGTCCGGCCCTGCCGGCGTTCGTCAACGACCCGTTCGCATGGGTGGCCAACGTCGAGCCGTTCCTCCTCCAGAGCTCTTCGCAGTTCCGGACGAAGGGCCCGCGCGCGCTCACGAGCGGCGCCTACACGAAGGAATACAACGAGGTGAAGGAGCTCGGGGGCCCGACGTTGGGCAGTCCCCGTTCCGCGGAGCAAGAGGCCGTGGCCCAGTTCTACACCGTCAATGTCATCGAGCTGCTCAACCGCACGTTCCGCACGATCTCCGAAGCCGAAGGGCTCACGCCTCGCCGAGGAAGCCCGACTCTTCGGGATGCTGAACCTGGCCGGGGCAGACAGCGTGATCGGCTGCTGGGATGAGAAGGAGTTCTGGAGCTTCTGGCGCCCGATCACCGCGATCCAGGAGGGGGACAACGACACCAACCCCGACACCGTCGGGCGATCCGATTGGACGCCACTCATCGCCACTCCCCCGTATCCCGACCACACGTCCGGCTACAACTGCGCCAGCGGCGCGTACATGCACACCGCCAAGGCGTTCTTCGGCCGGAACAGGATGGAGTTCAGCGTCGTCAAATTCCCGGGCAACGTGACGCCCAACCCGACGCGCGACTACGGGCAGTTCACGGCCGTGGTCAAAGACACGATCGACGCACGCGTGTACCAGGGCATCCACTTCCGGACGGCCGATGTTCAGGGTGCCGCGCTCGGCAAGGATGTCGCCCACTGGCTCGACAAGCACTACTTCCAGCCCGTGGGCTGAGCTGAGGCCGGACGGGCGCACGGGTAACCACGTGCGCCCGTCCCGGCCAACCATCCACTTGCGATCAACCGGCACCGAGCCTCGCCTCATCGGGAGGCCAGGCCCGAGGCCACGACACCAAGGAGGCCCGAAATGAGGGCACGCACCATCACCAATCGTGATCGGCGTCGCTGCGGCTGGCGTCATGGCGCTCGGGGCGCCGACGGCGACGGCGCTCCCCAAGTACGAGACGAAGCTGACGATGAGCGCGGACGGCGGCGGGCCTCTACGGCCACGTGGACTCGCAGTCAGGAAGTGCGAGAATCGGCGGGGGGTGGTCCTGTTCAAGCAGCGTCCCGGGGCCGATCACAGGCTCGCCCGTACCCGAAGCGAGGCCCGCTACCACGCAGCGAGTCTGACTGCGGCGTGGGTACTGGGAGGTAGTGATACCGCGCCGTATCGAACGGCTTCAGCCCGGCGAACTTCGGCCCGGCGATGACTTGTACGCCAAGGTGATGTCCAAGAGGCGCCCTGGTTTCGTGTCCGCGACGACCGCTCTGAATCGGACCCGGTGTGACGATGCCTACGAGTAATCCGAGCGCCTCGAAGCCGCCGGGCTGCGGGGGTAGGGCGTGGCGTTCTGGGAACGTCCCAGGCGCCACGTTTTTTGGAGCCCGCTCCCAGGGCAACCCCGTTACTGCGCCGCGCAAAAATGCTGTGTGAGACCGGGCGAATAGCACCGCGAGTAGACCGTCCTGTCGGAGCCTTCTTGCTGTCACCGGCACCGAGCCTCGCCTCATCGGACGCCAGGCCCGAGGCCACGACACCAAGGAGGCCCGAATGAGGGCACGCACCATCACCATCGCGATCGGCGTCGCTGCGGCTGGCGTGATGGCGCTCGGGGCGCAGACGGCGGCGGCGGTCCTCAAGTACGACACGAGGCTGACGATCACCACGGACGGTGGCGGCCTCTACCACGGCTGGGTGAAGTCAGAGGTCAAGAAGTGCAGGCGTGGGGCGACGGGTGGTCCTGTTCAGGCAGCGGCCCGGGGCGGATCGCAAGCTCGGCACTGACCGAAGCGTGACCACACAGCTCCGGTCGCCTTCGGGCGGCGTGTGGGGAGAGATACCAGGCCCGTGGGCGGGGGACGCTCACGTGTATGCCAAGGTGAGGCACAAGGTGCGCGATCGGTTCGTCTGCAACTCCGACCGCACCCCATGGGTCAAGACGACGGCTGGGGCGTCTATGGCTAGTCGATTCGCGATTCTGATCGGCGTGGCTGCGGTCGGAGTGATGGCGCTCGGTGCGCAGCCGGCGGCGGCGGTCGTCGAGTACGACACGCACCTGACGATCACCCAGGACACTTGCTGCTTTATCCACGGCTCGGTGCTGTCGGACGGAGCTTCGCAAAGCCCGCGAGTCAGGAAGTGCGAGGTTAAGCGACGGGTGGTCCTGTTCAGGCAGCGGCCCGGGACGGATGCCAAGCTCGGCATGACCCTAAGCGGACTCAGTGGCGGTCCTGTCGGCTCATGGGGCGTCCGCGTCGGCCGAGCGCAGGAGGGGTGGCGTGTCTATGCCAAGGCGAAGCACAAGGTGCGCGATCAGTTCGTGTGCCTCGCCGACCGCTCGCGGACCTACACGGTGGAGTAGTCGCGGGACGCCCCTGAAAAGCGGCGGGTTATTCGGCGGGAGTTGTATGGAGGTCCGAAGGGGTCGTGCCCCGCGCAAGACTGCAGCGAATAGACCGCGAGTAGACCGCCCTGTCGGAGCCTCCCTGCCGGAACAGGCACCGGGCCCCCCTCAGCGGAGGCCAGGCCCGAGGCCACGACACCAAGGAGGCCCGAAATGAGGGCTCACAGAAGGCAAGGGCGACTGGGTAGGCGATTCCTGCTTGCGGCGGGGCTGATCATCGCCGTGGTGGTGCCGTCCGCCGCATTCGGCTCCACGTACGACTGGCCGGGAAATGGTCCGCCTGATCACAACGCGATCTCGATGGAGGTCGAGCGCGTGAATGGGAAGAACAAACGGGTCGAGTCCGTGGAGTTCTTCCAGTTCAGAGTCAACTGCCCGAAGAGCGGGCCGACGACACTCCAGACGTATCTGGACGAACACATCACCGGCAATCCCTTCCGAAGGTCCATAGCCATCGATGCCGCGGTCCGGCACAGGAAGTGGCACTTCAACGACCTGGTCCTCGACGCCGTTGGGCACCACAGCACGAGCGGATCGACGCGTCGATCAACTTCCGGGGCAAGTTCCGGAAGCACAACAAGGACAAGGCCGATGGCACCCTGGAGGTCACGCTGGAGGGCGGGGCAACGTATCTGTACCCTCGGCCGCCCGAGCGATACGACAGCCGATCGTTGCCCGAGCGGCCCGGGTTCTGGGACAGCGGACCCGAGGACTGCCACGGCGCCCGGGACTTCCACCTCCATCGCGTGCGCGGTCACGAGGCGCTACACGCGTTCCAGGCAAGCGCCGCTCGGCATCGAGCCGGTCAGCGGGCGAGTCAGCCCACACTCGCTCAGGCGTACATACGTGTCGCCGCGCTCCGCCCTGCGGGACGACCCCGTTTACATCGCGGATCAGATCGGGCATACCGATCCTCGGTTCACGATGGGCGTTTACGCCAAGGCCGCGAAGCGCAGGGAGCGACTCTCGGGCAACTACCTCGCGGCGTTCGACCGCGCCCTTGATTGGGCACAGATGGGCACAAACGGCGATCTGGCGGGCTCTCGTCATCTTGAAGGCTGCGCTCGAGCGAGCGACCTGAATGGGCTTGACAGCGGGCTAAACTCGACCAACCCGGGCG
>CAWCRN010000036.1:0-19625 GCA_963797835.1 uncultured Solirubrobacterales bacterium | reverse complement strand
GACGAATTCACGGCAAGCCGATTGCCTACCTCGACAGCGGCGCCACCGAGCACAAGAGCCGTTCGCCGTGATCGGGGCGCTGGACCGCTTTTGGCGCACCGAGAACGCGAACGTCCACCGCGGCGTCTACACGCTGTCCGAGGAGGCGACCGCGCTCACGAGCATGCCCGGCACACCGCCGCCCGCCGCATCGGCGCCGAGCCGCGCGAGGTGATCTCCGGCCCGGAATGCGACCGAGGCGATCAACCTCGTCGCCAACTCGTGGGGACGCGCCAACCCGGCCCCGGCGACCGCGTGCTGCTGACCGAGCTGGACGCCGCTCGAACATTGTCCCCTGGTACCTGATCGCCCGCGAGCGCGGCGCCGAGCTCGACTGGGCGCCGCTCACCGACGCGGACAGCTCGACTGGACGCGTTCCGCTTGCTGCTGGAGCGCGGTCCGAAGCTGGTCGCCGTGGCCCACGTCTCCAACGTGCTCGGGACCGTGAACCCGATCGCCGAGATCACCGGCGTGGCGCACGACGCCGGCGCGCAGACCTGCGTGGTCGTTGAACGACAGCCAGGCGGCCCCGAAGATGGCAATTGACGTCACCGAGCTGGGGGCCGACTTCTACGCCTTCCGCCAAGGCCCGGGCATACGGGCCGACCGGGATCGGGGTGCTGCGCGGCCACCGCGACCTGCTCGAGGCGATTGAGGCCGTTCATGGGCGGCGGATCGATAATCCGGAGGCCAATTCGCGATGAGATCACGTGGGCCGAGCCTGCCGGCGAAGTTCGAGGCCGGCACGCACCCCGATCGGGGAGGCGATGCGGCTCGCCGCCCGTATCGAGTCGCTCGACGGCGTCGGGCTCGACGCCGATCAGCGCCAGGGACGCCGAGCTCGCGTCGCTGGCGCTCGAGCGGCTCGCCGAGGTCCCGGGGCTGCGGATCTTCGGGCCTCCTTCCGGGAGAGGGCCGGGGCGGCATCTCTCGTTCAAGCTCGAGGGCGTCCACGCCCACGACATCTACGAGATCCTCGACCGCCACGCCGTCTGCGTCCAGGACGGACATCGCTTCGCCCAGGTGCTGATGGACCGCCTCGGCGTCCCGCGACGACCCGGGCCGGCTTCGGGGGCAACAACGACGCCAACGACATCGACCGGCTCGTCGACGCCCTTCACGACGCCCGACGCGTTTTCCAGCTCGACTGAACGTGGACGAGCAGCTCTACCGCGAACAGATCCTCGAGCACTACAAGCACCCAGAAATTCGGGCGGCTCAACGAGTTCGACCTGGGGTACGAGGACTCGAACCCGTTCTTCGGCGGCGGGCAGCATGTGTGGATCGGCTTGGACGGCGACGGCCGGGTCGCGGAGGTGAGCTTCGAGGGCAAGGGCTTCGCGATCTCCACCGCCGCGACCTCGTTGCTGACCGAGGAGCTCGCGGGGATGACGCGCGAGGAGCTGGTGGCGCTGCCGAAGGAGCGCGTCCTCGACCTGCAGGGATCGAGATCTCCGCGACGCGGATGAAGTACGCCCTGCTCGGGCTCAAGGTCGTGAAGAGCGCCGGCCTCGGCGAGGCGGCGGACTGGGAGGACGAGGGAGAGCAGGGGGACCCCGCCGAGGCTGCGGCTATCTAGTCTCCCCGGCCATGAGCTTGGTGTCTCGCTTGGCCCGCCGCGGGCTGGCCGGCGCCGCCGGGCGCGCCGGACCACGGCCGCGCTGGTGGCGTTGCCCCTCGCCGCGGCGTTCGTCGCGGGGACCGGCCTCGGGATCGCCGCCGAGAGCGGCGGCTGGGGCATTGCCGCGATCCTCGTCTCGGTCCCGCTGGCGCTGCTGGGCGGCGGGCTCGCCGGGTGGGCGATCGTCCGCGCGGCGCGCTCGGTGGAGCGGGTCCAAACCGGGTTCTGGCTCGCCGACAAGGTCGCGCCGCTGCGCCTTCGAGGTCAGCGACGGCGCCCCGCGACGGGTCAACCTGCTCGTCCCGACGATCGACCTCAAGCACCTGTTCGGCGGCTACATCGCGAAGTTCAACCTCGCCCGCCGGCTGTCCGAGCAGGGCGTGCGCACCCGGATCGTCACCGTCGACCCCACCCCGCCGCTTCCGCGCGGGTGGCGCGAGCGGGTCGAGGGCTACGCCGGGTTGGACGGCATGTTCGAGCACGTCGAGGTGGCGTTCGGCCGCGAGGACGGCCCGCTCGAGCTCAACCGCGACGACGCCGTCATCGCCACGACATGGTGGACGGCGCACATCGCCCACGCGGCGCTCGGATCGCTGCGGGGAGAGCGCTTCCTGTACCTGATCCAGGAGTACGAGCCGTTCACCTTCCCGATGGGAAGCGCCGCCGCGCTCGCCCGCGCCAGCTACGACCTGCCCCACACCGCCCTGTTCTCCACGGAGCTGCTGCGCGATTTCTTCGCCGCCCGCGAGATCGGCGTGTTCGCGAAGGGTCGGTCGACCGGCGATCGCGACTCGGCCAGCTTCCGCAACGCCATCACCCCGGTCGGACCCGTGGGGCCGGAGGACGTCAAGCGCGGGCCACCGCGCCGGCTCCTGTTCTACGCGCGTCCCGAGGAGCACGCGCAGAGGAACCTGTTCGAGATCGGCGCGGCGGCACTCGACGCGGCGGTGTCGGGGGGTCACCTCCAGGGCTGGGAGCTCGCCGGGATCGGCGGGGTCGAGGGCGGGGCGAGCGACCTCGCTCTGCCCCGGTCGGGCGTATCGGTGCGCCTGATCCCGCGCATCGCGCAGGCCGACTACGCCCGGCTGCTGCGCTCGTTCGACGTAGGCTTGGCGCTGATGTACACCCCGCACCCGAGCCTGGTCCCGATCGAGATGTGCGCGGCGGGGATGTGGACTGTCACGAACACGTTCGAGAACAAGGACGCCGCCGCGCTGGGGCGGATCTCGCCCAACCTGATCGCGGCCGAGCCCTCGGTGGACGGGGTCGCCGAGGCCCTCGCTGAGGCCGAGACCCGCTCCTCCCGGCTCGACGAACGGGCCGCCGGGTCGCACATCGACTGGCCCACGAGCTGGGACGAGGCGCTGTCGCCGGGACTCCTCCAGGAGGTCGAACGGCTCCTGGGCCTCGAGCGTTGAGCACCGGCGGTCTGTCATCGAGGGGCGTGGCCCTGGCGAGGAGGCTGGCGCGCTCGCGCCCCGGTCGGCGGCTGATCGAGGCGATGCGCGAGCAGCCGACTTGGGGGGAGGCGCCGCTGGACGAGTGGCTCGCCCACTACTTCGACGAGCGTCTGCAACGGCTCGACCGTCAGTGTGCGGGCGCCGGGCCCGATGCGTTCGCCCTCTTTCGCGACCTGGACGACGACCTGTGGACGGTGCTGCTCAGCCGGCGCTACGAGCGCTACCCGAACATCCGAGCGCTACTGCCCGAGCTACCGGACGAATCGCTCCAGGTGCGCTGGAACGGCGCGGCGGGACTTACGCTCCTCAACCAGGGACAGGCGTTCTACGCCAAGGTGAGGCAGCGGTTCTCCACACACTCGACGCTCCCCCTGAGCGACGCGCGGGTTCTCGACTTCGGGTGCGGGTGGGGGCGGCTGACCAGGTTCTTCGCCCGTGACGTCACCCCGGGGAAGCTGTACGGCTGCGACCCCGTGGAGGACATCCTCGAGGTGTCCAGGAGGCTGCGTGTGCCCGCGGTCCTGGCCCGCTGCGACTTCGTGCCTCTGCGGCTGCCGTTCGCGGAGCGGTTCGACCTCGTGTTCGCGTTTTCGGTCTTCACCCACATCTCCGAGGCAGCGCACGACGCCAGCCTGCGCGCGATCCATGCGTCGCTCGACCCGGGGGGCATCCTGATCGTCACCATCCGCTCACCCGCCTACCTGAGCTACAGCGAGGCGATGCACCCGCTGCTCGCGTCCCTCGGCCCTGACCCGCTCGCGGCGCTGGCCGAGCCCCGCTACCTGTTCGCGCCCCACGCGGCGCGCCCGGAGCATCCCCAGTACGACGGCGGCGAGATGACCTACGGCGAAACCGTGATCAGCCTGGCGTACGTCCAGGAGCGTTGGGCGCCGCTGTTCGAGCTGGTCGACGTCAGCCTGCTGAGCGAGGACCTGCACCAGGTCGTGCTGACGCTGCGTCGCAGCTGAACTGCTACGAGCCCTCGGGGTAGTAATCCCAGCGACCCGAGAAGTCTTTGCGGGTGTAGGCGACGCTCGCGGGGTCCTGCGGCGCGACCCACTCCTCAACCGGGCCGAGGTAGTACTGGCCTACCCCGACCCGGAGCCCGCGCCGATCAACCCGGGAGGCGTGGCGTCGAAGTGAGTGCGCCAGTAACGCTCGGACCAGAACGCAGGCGTCCAGGCTTGCCTGGTAATCGACATCCAAGAAGAGCAGCACCACCGGCTCCGTATGCGCTGGCAGTGTGTCGCTGTACCAGCCCTTCCTGAACGTGCACCTGTCGATCGCCCCGAACCTGCGCACGTTCTCCTTTACGACGTCGAGATCGCCACGGAGGAACCCGGCCTCGGCCCGGCCGTACTTGTCTCCCTCCCGCGGGCTGGGCAGGCCCTCGAACGAGTCGTAGGCGATCAGGTCGCGGCCGACCGCCTCGCACGCGAGCGACAGGTTCGCGGTCGACCCTCCCAGGAAGCATCCGCACTCAACCACCACACCCTCCACCTCGTGCGGGATCTCGAGTAGCTTGGCCGCCATCACGACGTGCGCCTTGTACGACGTCGCCGTTTGGACGCCACGGGTCGTACGTAGCATCCGAAGGGCGAGCCGCACCCTCTTCGGCCAGCTGAGCCCATACGCGGGATGGATTCGGGGGTTGAGGATCAACAGGTGCAGCACCGTCGGCGCGAACGTGAGCGTCTGCCACCATCTCTGCAGCCGCGGCGCGAGCTTCGCGTGCGCGAAGCGGCGACGCCATTCCCGGTAGCGGCGATACGGACCCGCAGTGACGTACGCATCCCCGACGGCGTCGCGTGCGCCGATCCGCGCCTAGGCGACCAACGGTGCGTACTCAGTGGGGAACGCCGACGTACCGAAGAACCAGCACTCGACCGCGTAGCGGGTGTTCGGCATTCCCGGATCGGCCCCGGTCGCATGAAGGAAGAGCTCGTCGAACAGCAGCGCGTCGCCCGGGTTGAACACCGGCCTGACCACCTCGGTTGCGCCGGCCACGCTGTCGACCACCTGGCGCGATACCGACCAGTCGAACGTGGCGCCCTCGGTCCCGGTCGGCACGATCTCCTCGAGCCGGCGCGGAACGATGTCGAGGCCCGGCGCCGTATCGCCGCAGCGCGACAACGACAGCCACAGGTTCAGCGCGCGCACATCGCCCAGGAAGGCACCGTCCTGATGCCAGAAGCTGGGCGTCTTGTCGGTGAACTTGTCGGGGAACACGCGGCGCAGCGTGCACTTGTTCACCGAGATCGCGGGACGCTCGCCGAGGTAGCCCGAGGCAAGCGCGTCGGAACCACTGCGGCGAAAGGTGGCGAACAGTTCCTCCATCACCATGGGGGAGTCCGGACCCCAGAGGTTGGACGCGTCTCCCGCCACGAAGCGGTCTTGTCCGAGATTGAACCGAGGGTCGGGCTCGAAGTCCTCGTAGTAGGGGCCCGGTCCCGCGTCGCCGGATCGGCACGCCTCTCGCGCGTCGAAGGCGCGGTCGATCTCCTCCTGGAGCCGCGCCGCCTGGTCGGCCTCGATCAGCCCACGGACGAGCACGCACCCGTCGCGCAGCATCGCCGCCCGCATCAGCTCAGGTGTCAGTTCCTCAGGGGCGAACTCCGGCAGGCCCAGTCCCTCGGGGAGCGCGTCGGCATCGGGCGTTGGGTACTCCGGCCGTCCGTGATGCTGGTCGACCAGCTTCAGCGCTGCGGCGTACCGCAGCTTCAGGAGGCGGCGGTCGACGCCGTTGCCGTCGCCACTCTGAGCCTCGGCGGAAAGCGCGTCGATGTGGTCAAGGATCGCGTCGACGCTCCCGTTCAGGGAGTCGCCCATCGACGGCCGATCGGCGACGGCGGGGGCTGCTGGGGGCGCTTGCGAAAGACCATCAGGCTCCCTGTTCGTCAAGTTCCGAGGCGGCAACGGCAACAATCAAAGCTCCTCGGCGACCCTAGGCGCCTCGCGGTTGAAGATCCATACCCCGAGGAAGCAGGTGAGCCCAAAGACCGCCGCTGCCGGCAGCAGCTCCAACCACCCACCTGCGAGCTCGACCGCGTTCGGCGCCGAGGAATCGATTATCCAGTGCCGCGCCTGCACGAACAGGATCGTGAGCGGATTGACGAGCAGGATGTCGTTGAACTTCTCCGGGACTATCTCCGGCTCAAACGGGTACAGGATCGGGCTGGCGTAGAACAAGGTCGTCGCGGCCACTCCCCAGATGATTGCGACGTCTCGAAAGCGCACGTAGAGCGAGGACAGCAGCATGGAAAGCGCTGCTGTCAGCGCGAACAGCGCCAAGAGGATGATCGGGAAGAACAGCCATGTCGTGAGGGGGTCGACCCCGAACGCGAGCATGAAGATCACCACGGCGATCATGTTCATGCCGAGATTGAACGCTGCCGTGAGCACGGTGGCCATGGGGATCACGAGGCGGGGAAACTGGGTCTTGCGGACGATGGGCTCCTGGCCGACGACCGAGGTCACGGACTGCGTCGTCGCCTCCTGGAAGAACGAGAACAGGACGATGTTGAAGAGCAACATCACCGGATAGTTGGGGACGCCCGACCCGATCCGGAAGATCTGCGTGAACACGAACAGAAGCACCGCGTACATGATCAGAGGCCGAGCCAGGGACCACACGTACCCGAGCACCGTGCCGAAGTAGGTCTTCTTGAACTCTGTGACCGAGATCAGGTAGAGGAGCTCGAAGAAGCGGCGCCAGCCGCCGCCGAGGGCGGAAGGCCCGCTGACAACCCGCAGCTCGGCGTCAGCCGTCACCCCGTTCACGGCCCGCCCGCCTCGTTCTCCGCGACGGCCTCCACGTCGGCCTCGACGGACACCAGCCCCCGCTCCTGAGCCGTGCCGAAGACGACGAAGTCGAGGACGTTCATTCCGTGCACCCCGTGATCGCCCGGATTGCGGGCACGCGCGACCCAGCACTTGACGAAGTAACGCCCCGGTGTGAGCGGGTTGTCGATCGTCCCGGTGATTCGGACCCGTTCTCCTTCCGCGAGGCGGTCGGACCGCCCCTCGGGCACGGTCAGCCTGCGCTCGAGGCTGAAGAGGTTGATCCCGTCCGCGCTGACGAACTGGAGCGCGAACCTGGGACGCTCGAGGTCGCGCAGGGCCTCCATCACCGCATGGAGGCGAATCGGCTCCCCGGCCTCAACGTTCTCCACACGTTCGCCGGCTCCGTTCTCGAGCCACGCTTCGACGAGCTTGGTGTGAACCTCGGCCTTTGGCTGTTGCGCTCGGCGTCCGCTCCCGTCCCCGGCGAAGTTGATCTGCATGTAGCGGCGCGCCACCTCCTCTGGCTCGCCCGTGTAGGCTTGCTCCCCGTCGTCGAGCAACATCGCGCGGTGGCAGAAGTCCTGCACCGCAGCCATGTCGTGGGTGACCAGCACCATTGTTCGTCCGGAGTCGCGCATCTCCTGGAAGACGTCCGTGCACTTCCGCTGGAAGGCCGCGTCCCCGACCGCGAGCACCTCGTCGATCAGCAGGATGTCCGCATCGGACTGGATCATCCCCGAGAACGCGAGCCGGACCATCATTCCCGAGGAGTAGTTCTTGAGCTTCAACTCGGCGAAGTCCTGAAGCTCCGCGAACTCCAGGATCGGGTCGAGCCTCCGCCGCGCCTCCCGCTGCGAGAGGCCCATCATGACCCCGTTGAGGACGACGTTCTCCCGCGCCGTGAGGTCGGGGTTGAAGCCGACTCCCAGCTCGATGAACGGGGCCAACCGGCCGGCCATCCTGATCGTTCCCGCGTCGGCCTTGTAGATGCTCGCGAGGATCTTCAGCAGCGTGCTCTTGCCCGAGCCGTTGCGCCCCACGATGCCGAAGAACTCGCCACGGTGGATGTCGAACGAGATCCCCTGCAGCGCCTGAAGCTCGCGGTACTCCATCCGCGCGAACGGACGCACGGCCCGCTCTTTGAGCGAGTCGATGCGGTGGCTCGGGATCCGGAAGCTCTTCTTTAGGTCGCGGACCTCGATCGCGACCGGAGCGCGGGTGACGGGCCCGGCAGGCTGCACGGTTCTGCGATCGATGGATGTCCCGCTTGCCAAGGTGGAGAGCGCCTTGTCGCCAAGATGGAAGGCCTTGTCGCCCGGGAAGCCCGGGGGCCTGCGAGTGTAGGCTAGCCTCTGCGGCGCGCATGGGGAGCCGCTCGGCGGTGCCGGCATGACGCTATGTTCTCCACCGGCCAGGCTGACGATGTGGTCCGAAGGCAACACACCTGCGTCGGCGGACGAGGGTGCTCCGTCGCGTCCCCGCATCAGCGAGGAGGCGCTTCGGACCGCGCACATCGAGCGCGGGGCCGACCGTGAGGTGCGCACCCCGGGCGTGCGGCCGGACCGTGACGGGCTTCGCGCGGCGTACCTTGGCCTCCTGAAGCTTGCGCTGTGCGACCTCGCCGGAGCTCGCACGCAGTCGGTGAGCCGCGTGGGCGACGGCAGGAACCCCAGCAGCCAGGTGTTCTCGCGGGAGCTGACCGAGGACGAGATCGCCCTCCGCGTACGGGGCGCGGACTGGCCGTTCAGCGGGCTGAGCATGATCGGACTGCCGCGGCTAGACGATCTTCAGTCGTGCGTCGAGTCCGTCGTCGCGGACGGCGTCGACGGCGACCTGATCGAGGCCGGGGCGTGGCGAGGCGGGGCGTCGATCCTGATGCGCGCGACGCTCGACTCGCTCGGCGAGGATGGCCGAACGGTGTGGGTCGCGGACTCCTTCCAGGGCCTGCCGCCCCCCAATGGGGAGGCGTTTCCGCAGGACCGCGAGCTCGACCTCAGCCACGTCGACTTCCTCGCCGTTCCGCTCAAAGAGGTGCAGGGATACTTCGCCCGTTTCGGGTGCGAGCGCGGCGTCGAGTTCGTCCCCGGCTTCTTCCACGAGACGCTGCCGGCCCTGCTGGGACATCGGTGGTCGGTTGTTCGCCTCGACGGCGACACCTACGAATCGACCTGGCTTGCGCTGGAGGCGCTCTACCCGAGCCTGTCCCGCGGCGGCTACGTGATCATCGACGACTACCAGCTGATCGAGGAGTGCCGCCAGGCGGTGGACGAGTTCCGGCGGCAGCACGGGATCACGGAGCCGATCGAGGAGATCGATTGGAACGGCGTCCGCTGGCGGCGTGCGACCGAGCCGCAGGCCGACGCTGACGCGACCGTACGCACGCCCGACGCCAGCAGCCGCTTTCGTGACCGCCACATCGAGCGGGCCGTCGAGCGAACCGGGCGGGCGCCGCTCCCCACCGCGCGCGAGCTGGAAATGGAGGCCGAGCTTTCGCAGCTCCGGGCCCGCCTGGAGCTCCTCGAGGGGGATCGCGGCTCACGCGGTCCAGCTTGCCGGTCGTGGATTGCCCGCCTGCGACGCCGCGCAGGTCGCCGTGGAGGCACCGAGCAATGATCGTCTTCGGCAGCGCGGTCGCGGACGTGAAGGTCTACGATCGCTACGCGGCACCCGGAATCCGGCGAGCGGCTGAGCCCGATTCCAAGATCCTCGCGCATCAGAGCGCCGGGTCGCTCTTTCGCAACTACAACCTGCTGCTCGACCTGGCCGGCGACTACGATGAGCTCGAGGCTCTGGTCCTCGTCCACCAGGACGCCGAGATCATCGACACCGCTTTCTGCGACAAGGTCCGGAAGGCGCTCGAAGACCCGGACGTCGCCGTCGTCGGCTGCGCCGGCGCCGTCGGCGTGCAGAACATCGCCTGGTGGGAGGGCGCCGTGACGTGGGCGTCGTTCACCCACCGGTACCAGGAGTTCGGAGGGGGAGAGTTCCGATCGATGTCGTGGAATCCGGAGACCAGCCCGTCGATCGCGGCCCCGGGCGAGGTCGACTCGATCGACGGGTTCGTGATGGTGCTGTCGCCGTGGGCGGTTCGGGAGCTGAGATTCGACGAATCGCTCGGAAACCTCCACGGGTACGACTTCGACTTCTGCGCCCAGGCGCGCGTGGCCGGGAAGAAGGTCATCACGTTCGACGTCCGGGCGATCCACCATCACTCGCTGGAGCTGATCAGCGACCCCCACATGTGGATCGAGGCCTACATCAGGCTTGCGGAGAAGTGGGACGGCCGGCTTCCGAACGCCGGCCGGCGCGAGCCCGACTGGAAGAACCGAGCGCTGCGTGCCGAGGCGGAGGCCTCCGCGGCCAAGGGCCAGGCCGTATCCGAGCATCTGAAGTTCGCGGCGATGGAGGCTCAGTACGAACGGCTCCGGGACAGCAACAGCTGGCGGCTGACCGCGCCCCTGCGGATGCCTCGTGCGTTGCTCTCACGGCTGCGGCACAGTCGCGAGCGCGCGCGTCAGCAGGGCGCCTGAGCGACGTCAGGCCGAGCCGTTCTCGCCCACGGCGTTGCTGATCTGATCGCGCCACGAGGTCGCCCGTCTCGGGTGGCGCAGGGCGGCGACCCGATCGGCCATGGCCAGCGCCCCCGAGTCAAGCAGCGCGTTGAGGAGCTGCTCCTGGTGAGCGAGGCGCGACTCGAGCCTCGCGAGGCGCGACTCGAGCCTCGCGTTGCGAACGATCTCGCGGTGCACGCTCGCAAGGTGATAGACGCGGTTCGCCTCGAGTCTCTGGAGGAGGGGGTTGCGGTCCCACGGCTCGACGATCTCGCCCATGGCGGCGGCCCAGGGCGCGTCGGTGTGCCACATGACCCCGAAGCCGAAGAACACGGGTATCGTCACCAGTCGCAAGCCCCCCTGGCTTTTCATGAAGTCCTCGACCGCGGTCAGGACTCCGTTGCCCGGCCCGCCCTCCCGCTCGGCGCCGTAGTGAAACAGGAGCGCGCCCTCGACCACCCCGGGCTCTCCCGGGAACAGCCCGGCCGGCTCCGCGATCGGCTGCCGGTGTTCCTCGGGAATCTGCTCGGGATCGAAGTAGGTGTCGCGGCGGGCATGGGGCCAGCCGACGTCGTGGAACAGCAGCAGCGGGAGATCGGCCCCCCGCGCCTTGTCGCCGATCAGCCGCAGCTCCTCGCTGACGGTGTAGTAGTTGTGGTCGCCGTCGATGATCACGGCGTCGGGCAACTCGAGCTCGCGGAGCGCGGCGTGGCTGGTCTTGCGGATCAGCTCCAGGTCGGGTCGCTGATCCGCCAGCTCGATCAGCTGCGGCTCCGGCGAGGGATCGATCGCGATCACGCGCGCGCCGGCGCGATCCGCCCAGTTGACGAGCTGGCCGGTGAGATCGCCCGCGTACGCGCCCACCTCGGCGACCGATCTCGCACCGGCCGCGTCGAGGCACGGGAACAGGATCTCGGCGGCGTGGACGAGCGACGCGCCCCAGTGACCGGGGTCGTTCTCGTACGGGTCGGCTTCGAGCGGCGACGTCATTCGAGTGGCGGAGTGTAGACCGCTTAGCCGCCCTTGAGGCTCGCATCGGCGGGCACCCGCCGCGACGGGCGACGGCGGCCTGCGGCCAGCGCCTTGACTAGGTGGCGCCACAGGATTCCCTGGACCAGCAGGCGCTCGACGCCGAGCGTCTCCGTCCTTCCGAAGCGCGGCCGCATCGAGCGCGCGGCGAGCCACAGGAGCCCGAGCGGCGAGCGCTCGCTGCGCGCAAAGCGCCGCAGGGTCCGCCGCGACCGGCGATCCATCGCGTCGCCCGCGCGAAGCAGCAGCACCTCGGCGAGCAGTCGCAGGCGGCAGTAGGCGAGGAAGTAGCCCGCCCGCCAGCCCGTGATCAGCCCCCTCCACTGACGCCGCAACAACTTCCTGACGAAGACGCCCCTTCCGATGCCCACGTTGGCGGCGACGTGGCCGAGCGCCGCTCCCTCGTGCTGGACATAGTCGTACAGCGGGCGGTCGACGTACGAGAGGCCTCCCGTGGAGAGCGCCACCAGCCCGAGCCAGTGGTCGTGGAACTGGTCCCCCTGTGGCTGCGGAAACGGCAGCGCGACTTCGAGCAGCTCGCGGCGGAACAGGGAGGCGGCGCCGGTCACGGTGTTGGCGATCAACAGCGACGCGAGGTTGGTGTGGTTGTTGCGTCGCTCATCCGTCCAGTAGCTCTCGGCAACGACTTGACCGCCGGGGTCGACGATGCGCTGGTCGCTGTACACCAGCAACGCGTCGCCCAGGGATCCGAGGAGCGTCTCAAGCTTGTCCGCATACCAGCGGTCGTCCTGGTCGGAAAGCGCGACGTACGGAATCGACGATGGAACGAGCGCGAGGGCCCGCTCGAAGTTGCGGTAGAACCCGAGCCGTCCGTCGGCGCGGGTGAGCACGAACCGCGAATCGCCGTCGAGCACGGCGCGCATTCGCTCGAAGGCGCCCGGCGGGGTGCAGTCGTCGCTGATGACGCAGATCCAGTCGTCGACCGTCTGCGCTCGGATCGACTCAACCTGATCGCGGAACATCTCCGGATCCGGGTCGAACGTGGCCATGGCGATCGCGACGCGTGCCCGGCTCGCCGCGGAGATCTGGTCTGGCTCGAGCGAGGGCTGGGGGAGCACCGGGATCCGGCCCACTGGCGCCTGGGCCTTGGTCCCATCGGCGAGCCACGCCCTGACCGCCACCTCGATCTCGCCCGCGGGCGGAGCCTCGACAGCAACGATTGCCCAGAACCCGCTTCGGTAGCTGTGGGCGTCGGGTAGGGCCCGGTAGCGGTCGAGGCGAGGCATCCCCTGCGCCGTCGCCTCCGTCGCGGCGCCGCCGACCACTAACTCGATGTCTCGCACGCCCAGCCGGCGGTGGAAGCACGACCCGAGCACGAAGATCGCAGTTCGGCTGCCCGCGGGAAGGCTGCGGGGCAGCGGAGTGTCTGCGCGTACGTCGAGCTCCGGGTCCGACACCCCGCGGATCGTAGTGTCGGGCCGGCGCCTTCGGCCGGATACCTCGCTAAAATTCCGACTTGCGAGGTAGGAATAGCGTGACAACTGACACAACCGCCGAATTGACCGACATGATCACCGTATGCAGGCTCGAGGAGCTTCCCGCCGGCGAGATGCGCCTGGTGGAGGCCGACGGGCGCAAGATCGGCGTGTTCCACGCCGAGGACGGCGAGCTGTACGCGATCGAGGATCGCTGCTCGCACGACGACGGCCCGCTCGCCGAGGGGGAGTTCGATCCCGACGCGTGTACAGTTGAGTGCCCCCGCCACGGATCGCTGTTCGACGTGCGCACCGGAAGGCCGAAGACCCTCCCCGCCTACGTTCCAGTGGAGACCTTCGAGGCCAGGGTCGAGAACGGCGACGTGAAGCTGGAGGTCGACTGAAATGGCGACACCCGAGACGAAGATCAAGGAGCTGGACCCGAAGCGGGCCGAGCAGGAGGCGCTCAAGGACATCGGCGCCGACTACGAGGAGCGCTTCGGCTTCCACGATCCCGAGAGCGAGTACATCTACAAGGCGCCCAAGGGCCTCTCGCGCGAGGTCGTCGAGGCGATCTCCGAGTACAAGGACGAGCCCGAGTGGATGCGCGAGTTCCGGCTCAAGGCGCTGGAGCACTTCGAGGCGCGCCCGACTCCGACCTGGGGCGGCAACCTCGGCCAGATCGACTGGAACAACATTCACTACTTCGTCCGCGCGTCCGAGAAGCAGAGCCGAAGCTGGGACGAGGTCCCCGAGGACATCAAGAAGACCTTCGACCGCCTCGGGATTCCCGAGGCGGAGCGCGACTTCCTGGCCGGGGTCGGCGCCCAGTACGAGTCCGAGGTCGTGTACCACCAGATCCGCGAGGACCTCGAGAAGCAGGGCGTCGTGTTCCTCGACATGGACTCGGGCCTGCGCGAGTACGAGGACATCGTGCGCGAGCACTGGGCCACCGTCATCCCCCCGAACGACAACAAGCTCGCCGCGCTCAACTCGGCCGTGTGGTCGGGCGGCTCGTTCGTCTACGTGCCGAAGGGCGCCAAGGTCGAGATGCCGCTTCAGGCCTACTTCCGGATCAACACCGAGAACATGGGCCAGTTCGAGCGCACGCTGATCATCGCCGAGGAGGGCTCGGACGTGCACTACATCGAGGGCTGCACGGCGCCGGTCTATTCGACCGACTCGCTGCACTCGGCGGTGGTCGAGATCGTCGTCAAGCCCGGCGCCCGGGTCCGCTACACGACGATCCAGAACTGGTCCCAGAACGTCTACAACCTCGTCACCAAGCGCGCCATGGCCCAGGAGGGCGCGACGATGGAGTGGGTCGACTGCAACCTGGGCTCGAAGCTGACGATGAAGTACCCGTCGATCTACCTGCTCGGGCCCGAGGCCCACGGCGAGATCCTCTCGATTGCTTTCGCCGGGAACGGCCAGCACCAGGACGCGGGCGGCAAGATCATCCACGGTGCCCCGAAGACGACATCGTCGATCTTCGCCAAGTCGATCTCCAAGGACGGCGGGCGCGGCACCTACCGCGGGCTGCTCGAGATCGCCAAGGGTGCGACCGAGGCTCGCTCGAAGGTCGTGTGCGACGCGCTGCTTCTCGACGAGGAGTCACGCTCCGACACCTACCCGACGATCCGCATCGACGAGAACGACGCCAGTGTCGGCCACGAGGCCTCGGTGTCGAAGATCGGCGAGGAGCAGCTCTTCTACCTCCAGGCTCACGGCCTGAGTGAGGAGGAGGCCTCGAAGACGATCGTCAACGGATTCATCGAGCCGATCACCAAGGAGCTCCCGATGGAGTACGCGGTCGAGATGAACCGGCTGATCGAGCTGCAGATGGAAGGGTCGATTGGCTAGCTCCGCGACGGCGCAAGCGGAGCCGGATTGGCTCGTCGAGAGGCGCCGCGAGGGCGCCTCTTTAGCGCGGGACCTCTCCCTCCCCGACCCGAAGGCGAAGGGGTGGGAGTTCACCGACCTCTCCGAGCTCGACCTCGACGCCTACGCCCCCGCCCCTGGCTCCGCGGCGATCGGCGAGGACGGCGCGCAGCCGGAAGGCGTGATGTCACTCGGCGCGGCGGTCGCGACCGATCCCGACCTCGTCGAGGAGCACCTGGGGTCGGTGGTCTCAGGGAACGACCCGTTCGTGGCCCGCAACGAGGCCGACTGGCGCCAGGGCGCGCTCGTCCACGTCCCGTCCGGCCAAGCGTTCTCCGAGCCGGTTCGACTCTCGGTCGACCCCAGCGCCGAGGGGACGCGGCTCGACTGGCGCACCCTGATCGTTCTCGAGGAGGGGGCGCAGGCGGAGGTGTGGGAGGACTACGGCGCGGCGGGCGCTGCGGGGCTGTTCAACGGCGTGACCGAGATCGTGGTCGGCCCGGGGGCGAGCCTTCGCTACGTGTGCCGTCAGGTGCTTTCGCCCGAGAGCTGGGTGTTCGCCACCCAGCGGGCCGAGGTCGCCCGGGACGGGGCCCTGGACTGGATCGCACTCGGGTTCGGCTCGGCGCGGGGCAAGGTGCGCATGGAGACGAAGCTCGACGGCAGGGGTTCGAACGCGAAGGTGACGGGCGCCTACGTCGGCGCCGGCCGCCAACACCTCGACTACGACACCACCCAGGAGCACGCGGCCCCCAACACGACCTCGGACCTCGCCTTCCGCGGGGTGCTCGCCGAGCGCGCCACCGCGGTGTGGCGGGGGATGATCAGAGTCGACCCCGGGGCACAGCAGACGGACGCCTTCCAGGAGAGCCGCAACCTGCTGTTGTCGAAGCGGGCTCACGCTGACGCGATCCCCGGTCTGGAGATCGAGGCCAACGACGTGCGCTGCACCCACGCCGCCGCCGTGGCGCAGATCGATCGCGAGCAGCTCCACTATCTGCGGGCCCACGGCCTCCCCGAGGTGGTGGCGAAGCACCTGATCATCGACGGATTCCTCCAGGCGCTGGTGGAGCGGGTCCCGGAGGGCACCGCCCGGGAGGCGCTGTCAAAGTCGCTCGAGGACAGGCTCGCCGAGATCCTCGACTGATCCGAGCTGCCGCCCTCGGCTGCTCAGCCGGCAACCCGGCCGCGGGCAGCGTCCGCCTGACGTCGATCGCAGAGTCGCTGCGCGAACCGGTACAGCTCGATGTCGATTGCGTTGTCTTCGGCAACGCGCGCGCGGAACGAATCCGACACCTCCGCACCGGCCTCGCTCTTTGCGAGCGGATTGACCCGCATCTGGTGCTGCGGGGGCCCGAGGTCCCATCCGAAACGCAACGTCAGCTCGTCGAAGAACTCGTCGATCCGCTCGTACAGCCCGACCGCGTCGACGGATGCGAGCCCCGCTTTGGCGCGCTCGAGCCGTTCCTCGGTGAACTCGACGCGCGTCAGCATCCCGTTCATCCGGACATCGTCGACCTGTTGCGCCTCCTCCGGCGTGAGCGAGAGCATCTTGACCATGTGGTTGTGGAGCATCCCGTGGAAAACCAGCGGGTCCGAGTAGACGTCCTCGAGGCGCTTGCCCCGATCCTTCCGCGACCACGCTCGATGATGGCTGAGGTGCGAGAGAGTCCGCTCCGTCGGCTCGCGAAGGACCATAAGGGTGGTGAACTCGCCGCCCAGGATCTCGGCCGTGCAGAGCGGAAAATGGCCCGTCACCATGCGGATCTCGTCTCCGCGCGCCCTCACGCGTTCACGCAGGTGCGCGATAGAGAAGTACTGGGTCTGGCCGGCGTCGGACGCGTCCGGGTAGATCGCCCTTTCCCCGAAGTGATGCTGCAAGCGCGTGCGAACGCTGGTCCCGGCCGTCTTCACGAGGTGAA
Source organism: uncultured Solirubrobacterales bacterium (assembly GCA_963797835.1). Classification (GTDB taxonomy): domain Bacteria; phylum Actinomycetota; class Thermoleophilia; order Solirubrobacterales; family 70-9; genus JBDTSW01. The sequence goes on along the minus strand of CAWCRN010000036.1, from coordinate 2,903 downwards.
CGAAGAAGAAGCGGTCCGCAGACACTCAGCGGCTCCCCCGAAGGCGGCCGGCCACGCGCCGGGCGAATCCAGCGAGCGGGCGCCGCTCGAGGCGCCGAAGGGCTGCCTCCACCGCCTGGCAGCGCCGCCGTACCGTCTCCAGCTCGCGCTCCAGCGCCAGCTCGCGCTCGGTGGGGATGTGCGCAAGGCCCGCGCGCGGGTCGGAGCCGGTGTCGGATCCCTCGTCGGCCTCGAGGGCGAGCGGCCTCCTCTCCTCCGGCGTCGGGCCGCGCTCGCTGGTCCGCTTCCATCGCACGCAGGTCCAGTCGATTCGCTCGAGCGGGTCCTCGATGCCGTGCTCCTGCCTGAAGTCGTCGACGGCACGGCGGCACTCGTCCAACGCCCCGTAGTCGTCGACGACGAGGTAGCCGCCTTGGCTGAGACCCCGGTACAGGCAGTCGAGGCTGACCCGCGTCGAGCGGTACGTGTCCCCGTCGAGGCGTACGAGGGACCACCTGTGGCCGCGCAGCGCGGGCAGCGTGTCCTCGAAGAACCCCGGCAGGAACCGCACTCCGCGGTCGAGCCCGAGCCGCGCGAAGTGAGCCCTTACGTTCGCCAGCGAGACCGAGAGGAAGCTGTACAGCGGCAGATCCTCGCCCTCGCCCTCGCCGCCGGTCGCCTCGGCGTCCTGGGGACGAAATCCCTGAAACGAGTCGGCGGCCCATACGGTCCGCTCGTCGTCCAGCGAATCGAGCGTCGCTCGCATCAGGATCGATGCCCCGCCGCGCCATACGCCCGCCTCGATCATGTCTCCGGCGATTTCGTCCGCAACCACGGACTCGACACAGGACTGGAGGTCGTCGAGCCGCGCGAGCCCCGTCATCGTGAGGCCTGTGAGCGGCCAGTCGATTCCCTGGGCGCGGATCTGCCGCTGGTCCTCGGGCAGCTCGCGCGCGTACGCCTCTCCCCCCTCCAGCCGGCCGACCGAGATCGTGCCGGCGCCGGCCAGGTCACAGAGGCAGAGCTTCAGCAGCTCCAGGTAGGCGGCCCGTAGCGCATCCTGGCTCGCCCCCGGTCGCAATGCCCGGATGTCGCGTACGTCGCCGGGCCGCCAGAGCGTCGGGGTCTCCGTCGTCGCGTCGCCGCTCCGTTCCCGCTCCTCAGCCACTGTCCACAAGGCGGGCGCGCCACCCGGCGTGCGAGGTCGGATTAGATATCTGCGATGACATCATGCGATCGTCGGCCGGGACGCCGGCGCAGGCAGCAAACATAGCGTGGACCGCTCAGCCGACAGCCTGGAGGCCGTGCTCGACCTCGAGCTTCCTGAGCGCGTCCCCATCGGCACGGGCACTGCCGTGCTGGTGTCCGGCGCCTGCCACCATCCGCGCGCCGCCGTTCGGCGGCTGGAGATCGTGGTCGACGGCAGGCGATACCGCCCCGACGCGTGGGGCATGCCCCGGATGGATCGCCTGACGGCGCTGCATCCCGGGCTGCCCGCGGCGGCGCTGGCCCGGGCACGGCGAGACCCCGACTCACCGAACGATCCCGACCTGCGCTGCTACCGCAGCGGGTTCTGGGCGATCGTCCCGGTCGAGGGGCACGCGAGCCCAGGCGGGATCGAGTTCGCGGTCGAGGCGCGGCTCGCGGACGGCTCCGTGCACCGCGCCCCGCTGGGGAGCGTCGAGGTCGTCGCAGACGCGGCTTCGTCCGTCGCCCGCCCCGGGCTGATCGCGGTCTGCGTGGCGACGTTCGATCCCGAGCCCGACCTGTTGCGGGTCCAGGTAGAGACGCTCCGCGGTCAGACCGACCGGGAGTGGATCTGCGTGGTGCGGGACGACGGCTCGCGACCGGAGCGATACGCGGCGATCGAGGAGGTGGTCGGCGACGACCCGCGGTTTCGGATCATCCGCGGAGAAGAACGGCTCGGCTTCTACCGCAACTTCGAGCGTCTCCTCGAGGCGGTGCCGCCGGAGGCGGAGCTGGTGGCCCTGTGCGACCAGGACGACCGCTGGTACCCAGACAAGCTGGCGACCCTTCGCGCCACCCTCGGGGACGCCGAGCTGGTGTGCAGCGACACCCGCCTGGTCGACGCGGGTGGAGAGGTGCTGTCGGAGACGCTGTGGAGCGGGCGAACCAACAACGTCGATGACATCGTCTCGCTGCTGTTAGTCAACAGCGTCCCTGGTGCCGCCACCCTGTTCCGGCGGCGGCTGCTCGACGCCGCGTTGCCGTTCCCATCCGGCCCCGGCATGCAGTTCCACGATCACTGGATCGCCACCGCGGCACTCGCCACGGGTCGGATTGCCTACGTGAATCGACCGCTGTACGACTACATCCAACATCGCCGGGCGTCGATGCCCTGGTCGCGCTCGAGCGCGGCGAGGGGCCGAGAGCGCCCGACGGTTGCTCGGATGGGGCGCGCGAGCCCGTCGGGCGTGGACGAGGTGGCGCGGGTCCTACCATCGCGCCTATCTGCCGGTCGCGGTGTGGGCCCGGGTGCTGCTTGTGCGGTGCGGGGACCGCCTCACGCCCCGCCAGCGGCGGGGTTTGCGGAGAGTGCTCGCGGCGGAGCATTCCCCGTTCGCGCTTGCCTGGCTCGCCGCCCGACCGCTCCGCCGCCTGCTGGGCCGCGATGACACGCTCGGCATGGAGTGGGTGCTGGTGCGCGGGATCGCGGGCGGTGGCTGATGGCGGTGCTCGCCCGCGGCCCTGAGCGACCGCGCCGATCGTGGCGCGACGCCAGCCCTCCCCCATTCGACCCGGCCCACCTCGGGACGCCGCGCCTGCGCCGCTGGCGTGCACGAGGGTGAGGAGCGATCCCACCTGAAGTCACCCTTCGCGGCGGACCCACCCTGCGCGAGAGGTTAGCCCCCGCGGCGTTCGCGGCGCTGCCGAACCATCGTCACCGCGATCGACGCGAGCAC
>CAWCRN010000035.1:0-18754 GCA_963797835.1 uncultured Solirubrobacterales bacterium | reverse complement strand
CCGGGTACGCCTGAACTTGCGCGGACACCTGGCGATCGTGGAGACTCGGCCCGATGGCCGGCAAGGACTAGCTGCCACCAATGCCCGTCGACGACATCTTCTGGGACGTGGGGATCGGGGCCGACTACCACCTGGTTCCCGGGCTCAGCTCGCCCCGGTTGGACCAGCTGCTCTCAATCATCTTCGACGGGAACCTGATGCGTGGGGACGCTCCGCCGCCGGGCGTTGCGGTGACCTTTGCGGCCAACTTCGTCGTGGGGACCGCGGGAACGAGCGGCGTGGCGTTCAACGCGGGGACGGGCGAGGTCACCGTCACAAGCCCGTTGTCACCACATCCGCGGCTGCTCGACTTCCTCGTGATCGCCATCGTCGTCGACGGCGTGAATCCCGCGTTTCACGCCTACATCCGCTTTCACATCCACGACGGCCTGACCAGCATGTGGCTCACGCCCTCGCCGCTCACCGTTAGACGGGGGGCGAGAAACGCCCGTTTCTCGGTGCTCGCCGAGTTCAGCGATGGAACCTATGGCGACGTGTCCAACTGGTCGCCCTGGCGCGAGCCCGGCCCCCAGGACCGCACCTTCGTCCGCCTGTCAGGCGCCCCCTTGCCGCTTGTGAACTGGGGATCGACCGCGGTCGGCAGCTTGGACGTGCACCCTCGTACCGGGAACCTCACCTGCCGCTCCGGGGGGGCCACGGCCCAGATCCAGGCGGCCACCCCGATTGCCAGCGGCGTGGCGACCGGGCAGGCGGCGGGGGCGCCTCCGTGGAGCACCCCGCTCACGGTCGTCCCGCTCCCGGGCCCCGGCTTCCTCGCGCCCGGCAGCGCACCGAACATCCTCATCGTCAGTGACGGCTTTCAGGTAACTGAGCGACAGGCCTTCCTCGACAAGGCGGGCCTGCTGGTCAAGATGCTGCAGACCGGGGCCAGGACGAGCCCCTTCCGCGAGCTCAGCGACCGGATCAACTACTTCGCGGCCTTCGTCGCGTCGCGGGAGTCCGGGATCTCCTCCCTGAGTCCCGTCGATCGCGTGACGGTTCCCGGCGGGTCGGACAAGGCGACGGAGGTCGACGTGGCGGTCTCGGCCGATGACGCCTTCGGGACGCCCACCAGTCCCCCCGTGCGAGCCACGATCGGCGTGCCGCCCACACCGGCCACCAACACCCGCTTCCTGCTCAACGAGCTCGACACGGCGTTCGGCGCGCGAGTGGGCGAGCGCCCGCGAGCACAGCGCTTCGATGAGATCCGCACGGCGGCACTCTCGGAGCGGCGCTTCGACGAGCAGGACTTCGACGATTTCCTCGCTGCGCTACTGGACCCCGCCGGCGGAAACGTGGGACAGCACTTCAAGCAACACGGCAAGGATGACGTCGCGGTGCTCGTGCTGTGCCGCTCAGACCACAACGGCGGCGCCAACTCCCCCCGGGCGGAGTCGGGCGCGATCATCTGCCTGCCCCTGGGTGTGGAGCAGATTTTCCACATCACTCCGGCGGCGGGAGGTCGCGGGCAGGACATCGTGACCGACCCGCTCCCGGCCAGGGTCCACGTCGAGATTCGCACCTGCGCGGCGCACGAGCTCGCCCACTCGTTCACGCTCGGCGACGAGTACGGCGGCGGCGGGCCGCTGCCCGCCAACTTCCACGAGGAGATCGAGACTCTTGCGAACGTCCAGGCACGCACGCCGGATCCGGCTCCCGCCGGGCAGCCGCCCCGTCGCGGCCTGGTAAACGCGGCGGGCAACCTCGACGCGGACCTGATCAAGTGGCGCTGGCCGCGCCTCGAGAAGGCACACGTGCTCAGCGGCGCGCCGATAGCGGCCGGCGCGGGCCACCGGCTGCCTCTCAGCACCGGCCACCCGTTCAAGGAGGGAGACATCGTGCGCCTGCGGACGCGTCCCCTCCCAACCTCTGTGGCGTCGGTCCGGCTGCGAGTCAAGGCCCCCGTGGGCGCCGCCGAGATCGTGGTAGAGCCGGTTGGCGCCGGGCTCACCGGCACCTTCCCCGCGGGCAGCATCGTGATGAAGCCCCTGCGCGCACCCGACCCGCCGGGCGGACTGGGCGACGATTTGGAGCTCGTGCACGTTGGCGTGCGCAACTTCATCGGCTCGACATCGAACGGGGTGCCCGGCCGTCAGAACCCCCTGAACGCCGTTGGGACGGCACCGGCGAACAGCCTGTGCACGGCCTTTGGGTTCACCGGCGATTCCACCCCCGCGCGCAACTACCCGCTGGGCGCCGCCCCGACACCGCCGAGGGAGTCCGCCTGGATCACCGGTCTCTTCGAAATGGGCAGGGGCTTCGACTGTGAGGTCTACCACCCGACCGGCGCATGCATCATGGGCGTCCTGACCGTCGCGAACACCGGGAGCTCCTTCCAGTTCTGCTGGGTGTGCCGCTACGCGATGGTGGATCTCGTCGATCCCTCCCTGCACCCCGTGATGGACGCCGCTTACGCCGACCGGTATCCACTGTGAGCGAACAAAGAGGCAGCCTGCGCGGGCTGGCGGATCACCTGGCGCAGGCTGTGGCGCCGCTCGATCGGATGCTGCGCGACCCCGAGGCGTTCGCGATCGCGATGGGGCGGGTCGGGTGGTTTGCGGAGGAGCTCCCGCCGGGCTACGTCGTGGTGGCCGACGCCGCTGCCGATGCGGTCGCGGCCGCGAGCGCGCTGGCGGATGACGCGGAGCTCGCCGAGGTGGTCGCCCTCCTGGATGCCGTGGGCGCCGTCTATCGCGCCGTTGATGACCTCACCGTGGCACCGCCCGGGGCCGACCCGGGCGACTTCCTGCCCGTGATCGCCCGGGAGCTCTTCGAATACCTGCTGGCGGACCACCTGGCGAAGAAGGCGCCGGGATTCCTCTGGGCCCTCCACGGGCTCGGGGTGATTGACTTCGAGCCGGTGGCGCCCGCCGGGGGGCGCCCCGGGTTCGTCCGTACCCGGTTTGCCTGGGAGCTGTTGCCCGACGCGCTCTCGGACCCCGGCGCGATTCCCGCGGAGCTCTTCGGTTGGGGCGCACCCGACTTCGACTTCGCCCGAGTGGCGGAGACGGTGAGCGAGCTGCTGGCTGGGATCGGCGTGTCGGCCTCGGTTGACCGCGTGAGCCCCGACCTCATCGAAGGGATTCAGGGGCAGTCGACGGGCGAGCCGGCGCGCGCGGTCTTTCTGGGCTTCACCGTCCTGCTCTTCGACAGCCCGGTCGACTATCAGCCGGTAGGCCTCTCCGTGACCGAGCTGCCCGCGGAGGGGGCCGCGGCTCCCGGCATGGTCGTCCTGCCCAAGGTTCCGGCAGGGGTCGACTCGGAGCTGGATGTGGGCGGAGGGTGGACGTTCGCCGTCCGGGCAGACACCGACCTGGCCGAGCAGCTCGGCATCGTGGTGCGGCCCGGTGAGGCCTTCGTGCGCTACCCGTTCGCGCCCGGCAAGCCTCTGCCTCCGGGCGGGTTCGGTGCTTCGCTCACATGCGCCTCCGACCCGCCGCGAGTACTGCTCGGCGAGCCGGACGGCATCCGCCTCGAGCTGGCGAGCATCACCTTCTCGCTCGACGTCGACGAGGTGGACGGGGAGCTCGAGCTGGCTCTCGGGGTGCGGCCCGACGGGCTGGCGCTCGTGCTCTCCGGGGCCTCACTCGACAACTTCCTCGGCTCGATGCTCGGCGGGTTCGAGTCGCGCCTCGAGGTCCCCTTCGGAATCTCCCTGTCCAACCGCACCGGTCTGGGCGTCGCGGCCGGAGTCGGCTTCGAGGTCTCGCTGCGTCCGGGGCTCACGATCGCCGGCGTGACCGTCGACCGGGTGGATCTCGCGCTGCGGCTGGACTCGGGCGAGGCGCCCGAGGTCGCGCTGCGGGCCGTGGCCGCGATCTCGGGCGCCCTCGGGCCGGTCTCGTTCGCCGCCGACGCCTTTGGCGTAGAGCTTCCGATCCGGTTCGTGGACGGCAATGTCGGCCCGCTCGACATCTCCTTCGCGGTGGTCCTCCCGAACGGCCTGGGCATCGGCGTCGACGTGGCGGGCGTGATCAGCGGGGGCGGCTTCCTGGACATCGACGCGGAGGCCGGCCGCTACGCCGGCATCGCCGAGCTCGAGCTGCTCGGCGTGGGCATCGTCGCCACCGGCATACTCGACACCAAGATCCCGGGCGCGCCGAACGCCTGGTCGCTGTTCCTCAGCCTCGCCGCCCGCTTCACCGGCATCCAGCTCGGATTCGGCTTCACGCTCAACGGCGTCGGCGGGCTCGTGGGGATCGACCGCGGCCTCGACGACGACGCCCTCGGCGAGGCTGTACGCAGCGGCTCGCTCGACCAGATCCTGTTCGCCGAGAACCCGATTGCCGACGCGGAGCTGATCCTCGCCGAGATCGACGCGGTGTTCCCCACGGCGGTCGGGCAGTACGTGTTCGGCCCGATCGTGAAGATCGGCTGGGGCACCCCGACGCTGATCGAGCTCGACGCGGGCGTGGTCATCCAGCTCCCGGAGCCGTTGTCGATCACGCTGCTCGGCGCGCTCAGCGCCGTGCTGCCGCGCGAGGAGGCGCCGATCCTCGAGCTGCACGTGAACTTCGCCGGCACGTGGAACATCACGGAGGGCACGCTCAAGATCGACGCGTCGCTGAGCGGCTCGCAGGTCGCGGGCTTTCTCATCACCGGGGACATGGCGGTGCGCGCGGCATTCATCGACGACCCGGGCTTCCTGGTCTCGTTCGGAGGCTTCCATCCCCAGTTCGTGGCGCCGGACGACTTCCCGGATCTCGATCCCGTGGGCGTCGCGCTCGACACCGGCGAGGCGCTGCGAGTCACGGTCGGCGGGTACTTCGCGCTCACTTCGAACTCAGTTCAGTTCGGTGCGCGCGCGGAGCTCTGGGCGGGGGTCGAGGGCTTCTCGATCGAGGGCGGCACGAGCTTTGACACGCTCATCAACTTCGACCCGTTCGCGTTCTCCATTCGCCTGCGGGTCTGGGTCTCCGTCGTCGCGGCAGGCACGGAGCTGCTTGGCGTGCTGCTCGAGGGCAGGCTCAGCGGGCCCAACCCGTGGCGGGTCAGCGGCGTTGCGGAGTTCCGCCTGCTGGGGCTCAAGAAGCGCGTCGAGGTCGACGAGAGCTTCGGCGAGCTCGCCAACGAGGGCCCGCCCGAGGAGGCGGACCCGGCGCAGCTGGTCCGCGACGCGCTCGACCTCGACGACGCCTGGTCGGCCGTCGGCCCTCCGGGCGACGATCCGGTCCTGGTCGCCGACACGGGGACCGGGACGGCGGTGCACCCGTCGGGACGGGTGCAGGTGACCCAGCGCCTGGTGCCGCTCGACACGACGATCGAGTGCTACGCCAACGCCGAGCTGGTTGGGCCGGACCTCGTGGAGCTGTCGGCCGTCGGATTTGACGCCGGCGACGTCGAGGACGTGGTCGACTGGTTCGCAAGCGCTCAGTACTTTCGCTTGGACGAGGACGAGAAGCTGGCCTCGCCGTCGTTCTCGCAGATGAAGGCCGGGCTGATCATGGGCGGCTCGGGGGCCGACGCGCCGGAGGCCGAGCACGACGCCACCTTCGATCACGAGATCGCCTACCGTGACCCGAACGGGCGCCCGCAGGAGCCCGCCGGCGCATTGGGTCCGGTAAGTGCGAGCGATCAGGCCATGACGCGGGCGCTCGAGGCCCGCGGGATAGCCGGGCAGACCGTCAGCTACAGCGTGGACGAACCGCTCTGGATTGTGGCGAACGCCGATACCGGAGCCTCGACCGGCGCCACCTCGCCCACCGGGCTCGACTTCTTCGCGGCCAGGACGGCCATGGCCGCCCGCAACTCGGCAAGCTCGCTGCTGGTGCCCGCCTACGAGGCGGAGCTGATCGGATGAGCGCCGACCTGCGCTACCTGTCCTACGTCCGCCGAGGTCTGGCGCGTTCGATCGGCGACCAGGCCGACAGCTCGGGCATCCCCCGCAGCGCCGTGGCGAGCGTCAACGTGGCGGTGGTCGCGGCCGGCGAAGAGAAACCCCACACGATGGCGGTACGTGGACCGGGCTCGGTGGTGGGGCTCGCGCCCGGCGAGGTGGTCCGCGTCGACCCGCCCGACGGGGCCACAGACCACGCGGCCAACATGTTCGCGAGCGTCGAGCTTCGGACCGCGGACCTGCCGTGGCTCTTCACTCCGGCTCGGCCGCGCGGCGAGCGGCTGATCCCGTGGCTCGTGCTGGTGGTGGTCGAGGATCGCGAGGGCAACTCGCTCACCGCCGACGGCTCCGGGCTCTCGGTGCTCGGCGTCGGCGACGCCGCGCGCGAGCTGCCGGACCTGAACGAGGCGTGGGCTTGGGCGCATGCGCAGGTGGATGCCGAGTACACCGACCTCGCCGCGCTCCTGGACGACACGCCGGAGCTGGCGTGCGCGCGACTGCTCTGCCCGCGCCTGCTGGAGCCGGACTCCGGCTACTTCGCGTGCGTTGTCCCGAGCTTCGAGGCCGGGCGGCTGGCCGGCCTCGGCCTCACGGCGCCGGACGACTCGGTGGAGCTCGCGTGGACCCCAGAGAGCTTCGACGTGCGGCTGCCGGTGCTGCACTCGTGGAGCTTTCGAACCGCACCGGAGCCGGCCGACTTCGAGGAGCTGGTGCGCAGGCTCGGTCCACAGCCGCTCGGACCCGACGTCGGCGTATACGACCTCGACCTGTCAGACCCGGGCTCGACTCGCCTGCCGAGCAGGCAGGTGACCGTGGGCTACGAGGGAGCGCTCGGCTCGCCCGAGATGCGAGCGCCACCCTGGCGCGATCCCGCACGCGAGGAGTTCCGCTCCGCAATGGGCGTGCTGCTCGAGGAGGCCGCCCCCGGCGAGCCGCGCGCCGAGGGCGAGCCCTACGTGGCGGCTCGCCACGACCCCGTGGTGGCGCCGCCCCGCTACGGCGCCCTGCCGGCCGGGATCGATGACATGCCGGAGCCCGATGAGCGTCCTTCCCCGGAGGCGCCGCGCTGGCTCTCGCAGGCGAACCTCGATCCGAAGTACCGGTCGGCGGCGGGCCTGGGCGCGGAAGTGGTTCGGCTCAACCAGGAGGCGCTGATGGCCGACGCGTGGGATCAGGCGCGGGGAGTCGGGCAGGTCAACCGCGTGCTCACGCGGACGCGCACCGCGCTCGAGGTCGGGCGCCGCCGTCACGCCCGGCTGGGGGCGCTGCCCGACGGGGCGCTGATGCAGACGACGGCGGGCGCCCATGCTCGTCTCCCCGGGGGCGTGGCCGGACAAACGGTGCGCGGCCGGCGATCGGATGCCGCCATGCCGCGCGGCCTCGTGTCCGCGGCGTTCCGTCGCCGCACCCGCCCCGGGAGCGTGTTGGCTCGTGCGGTCACCAGCGAGCTGGAGGACCAGGCCGTGGTCACCAATCGGATGACGGAGGCCATTTCCAGCGATCTGGAGGGGATGATCGGCTACTCGACGCTGACCGTCCCGCAGTTCGCGGATCACTCGAGCCCCGAGCTGAAGGACCGGGTCGAGGAGGAGGTCGAGATCGAGGTCGACTTCACCGTGAGCTCCGCGTCCCGACGTCGTCTCGGGGCGGCCAGGGTCGTCGGCCTGCAGGCTCGCGCGGTCGGATCGGTCTTCGGTCTGCTCGATCACGAGGCATCGGGCCTCGGGACGGCGGTGCAGGTGATCCGCGACCTCGAGCTCGGCGAGCTCGCTGACATCGTGCGCTCGCAGCTCGAGCCGACCGCCGTCCTGGCCGCCCGGTTACGCAGCGTCATCTCGCCGGCAGACGCGCTCGGCCTCGAGCCCGTGCCGGCCTCGCTGAGCATCTCGCCCGAGCTGCACGTCGCGCTCTATCGCAAGCTGGTGAACATCGACCCCGAGCTGCTGATGCCCGGAGTCGGCTCGCTACCTGACGACAGCGTGGGCCTTGCGGTGATCAACCAGGCGAGCGTGGAGGGGTTCCTGCTCGGCGTCAATTACGAGTTCGCGCGCGAGCTGGCCTGGCGCGAGTACCCGGCGGACCTGGCCGGCACCTGGCTTCGGACCTTCTGGGATTCGGGTGGTGCGACCGAGGACATCCCGCCGGTTGCGGCATGGACGCATGGCGCGCTCGGCACCCACGCCGAGACCGACCCGGGGCAGGTACTGGTGCTGGTAGTCAAGGGAGACCTGCTGCGCCGCTACCCGAACACCCTGGTCACTGCCGTTCCCGCACACTGGGTCACTGGCGCGAAGCCAAAGCTCCGCGAGGAGGATCGCAAGGGCACGCCGCTGGCCCCGATCTTCACCGGCTCCCTGGGTCCCGACGCCGTCTTTCTCGGGTTCGAGTTCGACCTTCCCCCGGACGAGGATGTGGAAGTCGTGGTCCGAGGCTCGAGCGATCCAGCCGACGAGCTGCCCGGCTGGTACTTCGTCTTCGAGCAGCCTCCGACCGAGCCGGCCTACGGGCTCGACACCGCCGCCTCCGACGAGTCGCCGTCGCTCGAGCTCTGGAAGGACCTCACCTGGGACGACGCGCGCGTGTCGCCCACAGACACGCACGTCGGCCTGGCCGCGCTCGGGTCGAGGAGGCTCGCCTACGACGACCAGGGCGCAAACACGTGGGAAGAGACCTGGGGGGACAGCGCGGCCGGCATGGCGCGCATCACCCTCCAGCGCCCGGTGCGCATGCTCGTGCACGCAGACCAGATGCTCGCGCCGGGGGAGGCGGAGGGTGGCGCTTGAGTCGCTCGTAGCCGACCCGAAGGCGTTCGAGCTGAGTGTCGACAAGCTCGAGGGCGACTTCACGCTGCTCAGCCTGTTCGATCACGCCGAGAGCTTCGAGATCGGCACGTCGCCGCTGCTGCTGCTTCCCGTGCGCATCGAGACGCGCTTCTTCGGTGACGACCTGAAGATCCGCGTCTATCCCGACCAGCTCCAGCTCGACGACCACGCTCCGCTGCTGACCGAACGGGAGGTGGCACTGGGTGTCGCCTACTGGGAGCGGCGGCTCGACGGCGAGCCCGACGCCGCGCGCGACGACCTGGTCCGCGAGCTGCCGCCGCGGCGTGCGGTCTGGGTGGCGCGCGAGACGCGGCCGACCGTGGCGAAGAGCGGTGAGCGGGTGTACCCCGACCTCAACACCCGCAGGAACCCCCCGCCGGCCACCGCCGCGCTGATGCCGGACCGCTGGTGTGCGATCGGCTTCGTGGGCAACACGCGCGCGTTCGTGGCCTGGGGGAGCGAGATTCCGACTCCGCTCCACTGCTCGCCCGATCTTGCGGACCTGGTTGCCTTCGAGGGCGGCGACGAGGCGCTGCCGGTCGACGACGCGATGGCCTGGATGGTCGACTACGAGCGCGCGATCGGGGTCGGCATGGCCATCACGGTCGACGTATCCGACGTGGCCATCGGCGACGACGGGCTCACGCTGTTCGTGGCGGGCGTTCGCGGAGAGCTCAACAACGAGGCCGCTCTGCTCACGCTGCTCGAGGCCCATCACTACTCCGACGGCCTGGACGTGATGGCGCAGGGAACGGCGACCAACAACACCGATGAGGCGATCGCCGGCTGGAGCGCGACAGTCGACGACGTCGCCGCCCTCTTCGAGCGCGAGCTCGACGACGACGGCCTCGCCGGCGTGACACGGTCGGCGGCGGCCCAGCTCGCTACCGCGCTCGGCCTCGGCGATCTCACCGTTCTTCGGCGCCTCCCCGGCGCGGTGCCTGATGAGGACGCGGCGATGGCGGCGATGAACCGTGTGCTGTGGCCGGTCACTTGGGGGCGTTACATCACCGACCTGCTCGCGCCCGAGGAGGGCCCGTCGCTCCTCGCGCCCGACAAGCACCTCGCAATCCGCGAGTTCTTCAGCGAGCACGTACGCGGCGGCGCGCCGCTTCCCACCCTGGTGGTCGGCCCGCATCCATATGGCCTGCTGCCGATCATGCGACGCGATAGCGGCGACATGCACTCGCCGGAGCCGCTGTTTGCGCTCGAGGGCGTGCTGCTCGAGTTGCGCGAGCGCTGGCGCGAGTCGCTTCCCGGGGTGCAGCGACTGGATCCGGTCGACCCCGCGGCGGATGAGGTCGCGGTGGAGGTGCTCGGGCTCCTGCCGCACCCCAAGCGCTTCGTGGTCCGCCGGCTCAACTTCCTGTGGGACATCCGAACGGGCTTCTGGGAGGAGATGTGGAAGGCCACGGAAGGCACCGACGTCAGCGCTCTGGCCGGGCTCTACGAGTCGGGCCCGTTCATCATCGGGGTTGGCGACGCCACCACGATCAGCCAAGAGCTCGAGGTGCTGAATTTCTACCTGGACAATCCAGACATCTTGGGCCCTCCGGGCGAGCTCAGGAGGAGGATGCTCGACTTCATCGGAATCGCCGTCGACCTGTGCGAGGCGCATCGCGACCGCCAGACGCCCGTCAACGAGTGGTACCCCGACGCCATCAGCGGCGTCTTCAACGAGACGGTCACGACCGACCCGAAGATCTTCTTCTCGGGCTACTCGGTCCCCGAGGTGGACGAGCTCTTCACCCGTGGGCTGGTCATCAGTTCCGGCTCCGACCCCTCCCAGTACCTGAGCGACCTCCGCTTCCGGGTCACCGGCCCCGGGGCCCGGCGCCCCTCGCCACGGGCCGCTGCCGGCCCGCCCGCGCCCCCCTTCGCGCGCCGGTCATCCGCGACCCGGTCGCTGGCTCGCCATCGGGCACGGATCTTTGAGGACGGTCCTCCAATCGATCCTCAGGAACACGACATACCGGGCATCGACCTTGGCAAGCCGCTGCTTCGGCAGCTGATCGAATCCGTCGTGGACGACGTGCCGGACAGTCAGGCAGCGTCCTACTCGAGCGCCCTCGCCACGCTCTCGGGCCGGTCGGTCGACGAGCTGGAGCTGCGCCTACGAGAGACGCTTGGCCTGGCGAGCCACCGGCTCGATGCCTGGATCACCGGGCTCGCCTCGCGCGCGCTTGCGGCCCTGCGCGATGAGGGTGGCGGTGCTCTACGCATCGGCGGCTTTGGCTGGGTGGAGAAGCTCACCCCCCGCGGCACGGGCACCCGCGAGTCGCACGGATTCATCCACGCGCCCTCGCTCGAGCACGCCGCGACCGCGGCGGTGCTGCGTTCCGGCTGGGACGCGCATGGGTCCCATGACCCGGGGTCGTCGATGGCAGTCGACCTGCGCTCCGAGCGGGTGCGCGCCGCCGCCTACCTGCTCGACGGCGTGCGCCGCGGCGGGGAGCTCGGGGACCTGCTCGGATGCCGCTTCGAGCGCCGCCTGCACGATCTCCTGCTCGATCGCTTCATCGATGACTGCCGCCGGCGCGTGCTCGAGGCCAGGGGCATCACGCGCGCCCCGCGGGGACCCGTCGACGGCCTCGAGCTCGCCGAGCTCTACCACGGGCCGGGTGTCCGAATCGACCTGCCAGACGAGGTGGCGTTCACCGTGCGGCCCGACAAGGTGGAGACCGTGCCGGGCCGGGTCGGACTGCAGGGCGCCCTGAACGGCCTGCTCGCGAGCATGGATGCCGTGGCCGACGCCTCGCTGGCCGACTCGATGCACTATCTCCTTCAGGGCAACAGCGGGCGCGCGTCGGCGACCCTCGACGCCATCGCGACCGGGGCAGTGCCACCGCCGCGCCTCAGCGGGCTGGACACTCCGGTCACGGGCGCGAGCGTGACACACCGCCTGATCGTGGCGCTCCCTCCGGGCGCGAGCCCCTTCCCGAAGTGGGGCTCGTCGCCGCGATCGGAGCTCGAGCCGTCGCTCTCGGCCTGGGTGGCGGGCCTGCTGGGCGATCCCGCGAAGGTCCGTTGCGTGGTGCAGGTCGGAGCGACCGGCGAACGGGTGCCCGTTTCGCTCGCCAATCTCGCCGAGAGCCAGGGCTTCAGCCCGCTCGACGCGCTGTTCGAGAGTCCGGGCGTCTGGGAACGGCGCGCCCGCGCCCATTTCCTGTCACAGGCCGGACGCGCGAGGCTGGAGGAGGATCTGCTGGTCGATACCGCTCCCGCCGATCTGGGCGCCGGGGAGCTCTCCTTCGATGACCTCTCCGAGCTCGCATCGGCGCTTCGCTCGCTCGTTGCGGCGTCCCGGCCGCTTGACGCGCGCGACCTCGCCCTGCCCGGCGCCGAGCTCGAGAGCGGCGCGGACCAGGCCGAGGCCGGCGCGCGTGTGGCCGGGTTCCGAACCGGCCTGGCGAGCGCCAGAAAAAGCCTCGAGCGGCTCCTTCCAAGGCCGAGCGAGGCCGTTCCCGCACCGGTGGGCAAGACGAGTCTCGCCTCCATTCGCGCCGCCCTGCTCGAGCTGGCCGGCCACGGGATCGCGAACGCCGTGCCCGTTCACGGCTATGCCGAGGCGGGCCGGGAGGCGCTCCATGCGGACGCCTGGGCCGCGCTTGCGACGGCCAAGGCACGACTCGACGCCGAGAGCCCGCTCGAGCCGGGCTTTCCGCTGCTGCCGCTCTTCTCCGCCGACGGCTCGGACTTCGAAAGCGCCCTTCGCAAGAGCGGTGAGCTGCTCGCGGACGACCCCGCCGCGGCGATGGGATGGCTGCGCAGCGTGGCGCACGTGCGCGCCGACGCAGGTGCCCTGGAGGATGCGATCACGCTCACCGAGCTGCTCTACGACGAGGCGCGCATCAGGCCGGTGGTGGGTCAGCTGCCGAGGGCGCAGGGGGAGCCGTGGGTTGCTTTGCACGCGCCGGGCGACCGGCGGCGCGGCGCGCTCTCCTGGTTCGTCGTCGACGCCGGCGGGCGGGCGAGCCTCTCCGAGTCGGGGACGGCGGCCGGCCTGGTGGTCGACGAATGGGCCGAGGTGATCCCGAGCGGCGACGTGGTCACAGGCGTGGCGCTCAACGTGGATGCCCCAAGCTCGCGGCCGCCGCAGGCGATGTTGCTGGGCCTCCCTCCACGGGATCGCAGCTGGAGCTTCGACAACGTCATCGACACGCTGCTGGAGGCGCTCGAGGCGGCGAAGCTACGTGCGGTCGACCCCGACGTTCTGGTCGCCTACGGTCACCAGATGCCCGCGATCTTCCCGCCCGTGGAGATCGACTCAGGCCCCCAGGAGGCGTCCGATGGCTGACTTCCTCTGGGATCGCATCGAGCCGCACACGCGCGATCCAGAGCTCGAGGAGGGCCTGCAGGCAAGGCTCGGGGACCCGCTCTGGCTGATGGCGCGCCAGTGGCAGGTCGGCGAGTTCCGCGGCGAGGACGCCGCCTCGCCGATCCACATCCGCGCGACCGTCGAGCACTTTCCGCTGACGGGCTTTCGAAACCGAGTGCTACCCGGCCTGCCGAGCGAGCCGTTCCCCGAAGGGCGCCCGCTCGAGTCGCGCGTGGAGGCCGAGGCTCGGGTGGGCCACGGACGTGTGGCGGTTTCGGGTGAGGCCGGACTGCAGCTGCTGCGGCGCCTGGACGAGGAGGCACTAGGGCACCTGCGCGTGAAGCTGCGCTCCGCGTACCGGCTCACGGTGCCGGCGGGCGCGCTCGCCGGGCTTCCGCCGCGCGAGCAGCGCCGACTGAGACTGATGGAGCGCGGCTCGATCGACGGCCTGCGCGCACTGGACGACGGCCGCGAGAAGCTGGTCGGGTTCGCCGAGCCCGCGGACCGCCCGGCCATGGAGCGGGCCGTGGACACCTGGCGCGAGGAGCAGATCGGGCGCTTCGACCTGCCGGGCGTCTCGGGGGAGACCTGGATGGACAACCGGCTCGAGCACCGCTTCTCGATCACGGCGCAGGCAAGCCAGGGGGAGGTCGTCATGAACGCGGAGGAGTACCCCGGCGGCAGGCTCGACTGGCACGCCTTCGACGTGGCGGTTCGGCGCCCCCGGCGCCCCCCGACGGGCCCTTCAAGGTGCTTCCGATTGGGGGTCCGACCCAGCGCGTGCTGGACGTGCTGCCGGTGCCGCTCACCTACGCGGGCATGCCCGCGTCGAGCTACTGGGAGGTGGAGGAGGGCGCCGTCTACTTCGGCGGGGTCGAGGCCGGTCCGACGGACCTCGCCCGCCTTACCGTGGCCGAGTTCGCGATCGTCTACTCCAACGACTACTTCCTCTTCCCCGCGCGGTTCCCCGCAGGGAGCATCGCGCGAGTGACGCGGCTGGTGGTGCGAAACACCTTCGAGGAGAGCTTCGACGTGAGCTCCACCGCCGAGCTGGACGAGCAGGCGCCGGGGAGCGGACGAGCATGGGCGTTCTTCGAGTTGAGCGGCGACCCGTCGCCCGTGCGCGGCCAGCCGCCCTGGCTCCTGCTCGTTCCGGCGCTGCCGACACCGCAGAACGGCCCGCCGCTCGAGTCGGTGAGCTTCGTCCGCGACGAGGAGGCGAACCTCGCATGGGCCATCGAGGAGCGCCTTGAGACCGCGACCGGCGGCTCGATCAGGAGGCGCCTCATGGAGGGCATGGCCGCCGAGCCCCCGGCGCCGGGCGTCGCCCGGGCCGCGGACGATGCGTGGCGCTACCGGCTCCAATCTCCGGTGCCGCCCTACTGGATTCCGCTTGTTCCCGAGCGGGTGGACCCGGCGTCGGCTCAGGTTCGCCTGCGGCGCGCGCGGATGCTCGCGTGGGAGGAGCTCGACGACCCGAGGGTCGCCGGGCCGAAGGGTCGAGTGCTCGCGCCGGAGCGCGCGTTCGCCCTCCACGAGGAGGAGATCCCGGCGACCGGCGCGCAGGTCACGCGGCGCTGGCAGCTCGCCCGCGGGGCCGACGGCAGGCCGCACCTCTGGATGGCGCGCCGCAAGCGGCCGGGACGCGGGGAGCGCGGGTCGGGCCTGGGCTACGACGTCATGGAGCGCTCGTAAGCTGCCCGCCATCCGCGTTCGCCTCGTGACTCCCGATCTGGCGCTGCTCGATGCGGCGATCGACGACCGCCCCGCGCTCGGCCGTGCGCTGGACTGCGAGGTGGCCGAGGGCTGGGACGTATTCCCCCAGGCGCTTCAGCGCGCGCGCGACGCGGTCGCGGCCGATCCCGGCAGCACGCGTTGGGGAACCCGCCTGTTCGTGGTCGACGAACCCCGCACGCTGGTCGGGCTGGGCGGCTTCAAGGGGCCGCCGCGCGACGGCGTGCTGGAGATCGGCTACGCGGTCGCCCCGGCCTGGGAGGGCCGCGGCATCGCGACAGCGGCCACGCGCGAGCTGCTGCGCGAAGCGTTCACCGCGTCCGGCCTCCAAGCCGTGATCGCGCACACGCTGCCCGGGCCCGGGGCGTCCGTCCGTGTGCTCGAGAAGACCGGCTTCGTCCCGGACGGCGAGATCCCCGACGACGACCTTGGGACGACCTGGCGCTTTCGGCTGGATCTTTGACGGTCTATCCCCGCCGGCGCAGCGCGATCCCGGTGAGGACCTCCCGGACGATGCGATCGGCGACGAGCGCGGACGCGTCGGCCGTACCCACCTGGCTGGGCAGCACCTCGACCAGGTCCGCGCCCACCAGCTCGAGCCCTTGCGCCACCTCGCGCACCGCCCAGAGCAGCTCGGCGGACGTGAGGCCACCTGGCTCGGGCGTCCCGGTTCCCGGCACGAAGGCCGGGTCGAGCACATCGATGTCCACGGTCAGGTAGGCGGGGCCGGCGCCCACCGCGCGCAGGGCGCGCGCGACGACCTCCCTGATCCCGAGGTCGCGAACCTCGTGCATGAACAGGCTCGTGATGCCGCGCTCCGCCTGCCAGGCGAATTCGTCCTCCCCGGGCCAGTAGCCGCGGAGGCCGACCTGCGCGTAGCGGGCCGCGTCGACCTGGCCGTCGTCCACCAGGGTGCGCATGAAGGTTCCGTGGGAGAACTTCACGCCGAACACCTCTTCTCCGGTGTCGGTGTGAGTGTCGAAATGCACGACGCCGACCGGCCCGTGCGTGGCCACGCACGCACGCACGCCCGGCTCGGTAATCGAGTGGTCGCCGCCCAGCAGCACGGGCGTCGCGCCGGCGGCGAGCACTTCCCTCACCACGCTCTCGATCGCGGCGTGTGAGCGACGCGGGTCGCCGGGCAGTACGGCCGCGTCGCCGAAGTCCACGATCCGGAGCTCCGCGAAGGCATCCACGCCGGCCTCCAGGTGCGGGCCCGGAGGACTGCTCGCCGCGCGGATCGCGCGCGGCGCGAAGCTCGTCCCGGGGCGGTCGGAGACGAGGTCGTCCATCGGTGCACCCACGATCGCCACGTCCACGCCCTCGAGCTCCGCCGCGTCCTCGGTGTACGGACAGCCGGCGAAGGTGAGCAGCCCCGCGTAGTCCGGCTTCTCGCCGATCGCCGACCAGCGGTTGAGTGGATCGATCAAGTCAGGCCAGCTTGAAGGCGAGCGCGTCGTGCGTCGGCGGCGGGTCGGCGGTCTCGTCGACCGGCGTGCCGGCGAACTGCGCGCGAACGCCGTCAATCCAGTCCCGGCCGCGCTGGGTGAGCTCGTTGTCCTCGGTCTGAAGGCGCCCGCGCGTGACCAGGATGCCGAGGTCGGCGCCCTTGTAGCGGTAGTTGCCGGGGGCAAGCACCCGCAGGTAGAACCCTTCCGTGTCGTCCTGGAGGCTGTGCCAGTCGTTGCCCCAGCGGCTGAAGCTGATACCCGCCCCGCGGTCGAGGCGCCAGATCCCGGTCTTGGGCGCTTGGGTGAGCAGCTGCACCTGATCGTCAGGTTCCTTTAGGACGAGCTGGCTCCAGACGTCGGTGGCGTCCTGGTTCGACCAGCGGTCGTTGATCTCGTCGACGTCGATCTCGTACTCGACGTCCATGTACTCGAGCAGGTGAAACAGGAAGAGCGGCACGTCGGCGTAGGCACCGGCGGTGACGTTGGTCATCGAGCTGATCCCGCTGAGCCGCGGGTTCAGCTCGCCGAGATAGAGCTCGCCGCTGTCGGCGTCCACCAGGTAGTCGATCTCCAGCAGGCCGCGGTAGCCCTCCTCGACCAGCCGGTCGCCGAGCTTGCGCGTGAGCTGCCGCGCGCGCTCGCGGTGCTCCGGTGACACGGCGTCCGGGAAGATGTCGTTCCCGCACCAGCCGCCCTGGTAAGGGGTTAGCTCCGGGTGGCCGGTGAGGTCGGTCATCAGCGGTCCGACCAGCGTGCCCTGGCGTGTGATGCACGCCTCCACCGCCACCGCGCGCGGGTTGATCCGCCGCATCACCTTGAGCTGCTGGGTCGCCATCTCCTCGGCGTTGTCGTCCCAGTCGCGCTCCTCGCGCACGAAGAAGGTCGTCTTGCCCGAGTCGCCGTAGGGGGTCTGGACGACCAGGTCGTCTCCGAGCTCGGCGCCCCGTGCGAGCTCGAGGAGCTCCGCGTAACTCGTCGCCTTTCCCAGCACGTTCGGGACGCTCGGCACGCCGGCCTCGTCGGCGATCCGGGTCGTCTCGATCTTGGAGTCGAGCCGGTGACGGAGCTCCGCGGATGGAAGAGCAACCTCGAGCCCGGCCTCGGCGGCGAGCGCCTCGGTCTCCTCGTCGAAGAACACGAAGAGCGCCTTCCCGCCCGGCCCGCGCCGGCGGATCAGGTCGTTCACCTCCTCGTCCTGGAGCAGGTAGTTGCAGATCTCCTCGATCGAGCCGAACTCGCGGTAGGGGCGCTCCCTGGGCACGAACACCCGCGGGTGGCTGCCCTCGAACGAGTCGAAGTAGTTGACGAAGAAGAAGCTCCGCACCCAGCGGTCGATTCCGAGCAGGTTGAACGCCGTCGGCGAGACGAAGTAGATCGGCGTCTGGTTGGTGCGGAAGAAGCCCCGGATTTCGGAGATTCCCCGGAGCGTTTTCGTGGTCTTCGCCATGGGCTCTCCTCCTGTGGTGCGACCGGATTGCGATTGTATGGCCCCGTGAGCCCAGCCGACGATCAGATCCTTGGCGCGATCGCCGCGGAGCAGCCCTGGATGGAGGAGCTGCTCGTGAAACTCGTCGAGGCGCCGACGCTCCTCGGACACGAGGCGCCCGGGCAGGCCGTGATGCGCGACGCCTTCGTGGAGCTCGGCCTCGACCCGGTCGACGTCCCCCTGGACCCCGAGGCGCTGCGCGATCATCCCGGGGCCTCGCCGTTCAGCTGGGATGTGGAGGGCAAGGTCAACGTGGTCGCCGCCTGGCCGCCCGCCGAGCCGGCCGACGGGCGTTCGCTCGTGCTCAACGGGCACATCGACGTGGTCAGCCCGGCGCCGGAGTCGATGTGGGCGTCGCCACCGTTCAGCGCCCGCCGCGACGGCGACTGGCTCTACGGGCGCGGCGCCGGAGACATGAAGGCCGGCCTCGTGGCCATCGCGGGCGCGGTGCGCGGCCTCAAGGCCATGGGCCTCGCCCCGCGGGCCCCGGTCGACCTGCAGTCGGTGGTGGAGGAGGAGTGCAGCGGCAACGGGGCGCTTGCGTGCGTGCTCGCCGGGCGCACGGCCGATGCGGTGATCCTCACGGAGCCGACGAGCGGCGGCATCCAGAACTCGCAGGTCGGGGTGCTGTGGTTTGGCGTGCGGGTGAGGGGCAAGCCCGCCCATGCCGGCGATGCGCCCGAAGGGCAGAACGCGATCGAGGCGGTCTTCCCGATCGTCTCGGCGCTGCGCGACCTCGAGGCCGAGCTGAACGTCGACCCGCCCGCCCCCTACGACGTCTATCCGCACCCGATCAACCTCAACGTGGGCGTGATCCGCGGCGGCGACTGGCCGTCGACGGTGGCCGGCGAGAGCGTCACCCAGTTCCGGCTCGCGCTGTATCCCGGTACCGGCGTGGAGAACCTGAAGCGGCGGGTCGAGGAGACGGTCAGCGCCGCCACGCGGCGGACCCGGTGCTCGCCGGCTTCGAGGTCGAGGTGCTCTACGACGGTTTCGCCTGCGAGGGCTTCACGCTCGAGCCGGACGCGCCGGTGACCGGTGCTCTCAGCGAGGCCGCGGAGCGGGTAG
>CAWCRN010000034.1:0-78449 GCA_963797835.1 uncultured Solirubrobacterales bacterium | reverse complement strand
CCGCAGTCAAGGACCTGAGCGTCGTGCCGCAGACTAGCCGCCGGCCCGGCGGTGACGGCCATCAGGTCGCCCATGCTGGAAGTTGCGCCCCTCGAACTATGGGTATAGGTTGCGGCTGCATCGCGGGCCGAAGCGGCCCGCAGCACGGTCCAGAAGATCGCGCTGGTCTGCAAGAGATCAAGGAGGTTGACATGGCGGCATCAGATCAACTCAACAAGCTTCGTGCCCGGGCCAAGGAAGCCGAGGAGCGGGTCGCAGCCGCGCAGGGCAAGGCCAGGGCCGATCTAGAGCAGGACGTCAAGCGGGCGCGTGAAACGGCGCAGGCCGATGCCGACCAGCTTCACAAGGACGCCGAGGAAGGCAAGGGGAAGGTCTCTGCTTGGTGGCACGACGTGCAGCGTTCGTGGCACGAACACGTCGCCGCAATTCGTGAGGACTTCGATCGCAAGAGGGGAGAGCACGACAGGGAGCGAGCCGAGAGAAACGCCGAGAAGGCCGAGGACGACGCGGTGTTTGCGATTCGCTACGCCGAGGCGGCGATCGACGAGGCCGAGTACGCGGTGCTCGACGCAGCCCTCACCAGGGTGGAAGCTGACGAACTCGCAGCCACGAGCGAGTAGGCGCGAGCATAGCCACTCGAACTTGAGCCGTATTTCGGGCGCCGCTGCAGAAGGTCAAGTTCTAGCGGCCCTGGACGACGAACGCCGCCCACGTCGCGTGAGGCGGCGCCATCGTGGCCGTCACGTGTCGGCCATCGGCGGATAGGAGCCGACCACCACCGTAGACCGCGCCGACCCGGCAGGCTCAATACGACGCCGTGGCGACTGGGGCATGCCGGATCACGGCCAGTGCAGCGGGTGAGCGCGATCGGCAAGTCGGTGTTCGTGGCCAACGGCGACGGCGACCCGATGATCCTGCGGCACTTCTCCTATCTGCTTGCCGGCCTGATCCCGCAGGCGTGGGTGAAGATGTACCCGGACGCGGTGGCCGGCATCAGCGACGTGATCAACTTCGACCCGCCGCAAAGCTGTACCGACTACGTCCACCGCGTGGGACGCACGGCCCGGGCGGGACGAAGCGGCGTCGTCATCACCTATGTCCTCAGCGACGAGGCGCGCGACGTCGAGGGCATCGTCCAGCGAGCTGGACCTGAGGCGCGAGTTCGCAACCGGCCTGACGGGACCTCGGCGCCGGGCTCCGGCCGCAACGGTCGCGGGCACAACGGCGGCCGGCGCAACGACAGCCGGCGCAACGGCGCCACGCGAGGCGGGCCGGCTCGCCCGGCGCGCAACGGCGCCGCCGCCACTAGCTGAGCCCGCGCAGCCGATTCGCACCGCGACTGAGCGCTCGCTTCGCCAGTCGGAGCGGCTGCTGCTTTTGTGGGCTTCTACGCACAGTGGTAGGCACTAGCCGCCATAGCCCGATGAGCTCTCGCGTTCACGCGGTAGGAGGCGTCAGCTCAGCCAGCGCTGTGGCGGAGGCTTCGACGTTTAGTACGCGATCGCCGAATCGGTGGACGTACTCGTTGCTGGCGACCTGCTTGAGCATGAAGTCGGCCACGTCGCCTCGCGAAATGCGCGCGCCGCCCTTCGGAAGCCCATCCATGACGACCCGGTACTCCCCGGTCCTGGCGCCGTCGGTGAGAATCATCGGCCGGACCGCGATCCACTCAAAGTCGTGCGTCTGCAGCTCGTCGAGTGCTCGCCGGTGGTCCTCGAGCACAGGCCGCAGCGTTAGCTTGGCCAGGAACGTGACCACTGCGGTACGAGCACCTGAGCCCTTCTCTCCCAGCACGCCGAAGTTCGACAAGAACACGAGCCTGCGAACCTCCAGGTCTTCCATGGCGCTGCTGATGTTGCGGGCTGCGCTCGAGTAGAGAGTCGTCGCGCCGCGCTTATCGGCACCCACGGTGCAAAAGATCACTTCATGCCCCCTGAGACACCGTCGGACGCTCTCGGCGTCTGTCACATCGCCCGCAATGACCTCCAGGGATTCGTGGCTCAGCTCGAGGTTGGCCGGGCTCCTGACAACGGCGGTCACGCGATGACCCTCAGCCAGAGCGAACTCTGTCAGCGAGCGCCCCACACCTCGGCTGGCTCCAAAGACGATGAGCTTCACGCACGGCTCCCGTTCGCCTACCAACTCATTTCCATGCACCGTGGATGCTACTCGCGCTGCCGGGGTTCATTTTGGATCTTCAGACGTTCGTCTCAACTCGCCCGGCACGGGAGCCCGCCCGACCGTCCCTGTTCCGCCGCTCGCCTCGATCAGACCGAGGAGGACGCGGATCGTCGTCGACTTCCCCGATCCATTCGGACCCACGAACCCGACCACAACCCCGTCGGGAACCTCGAACGTTAGGTTGTTCACCGCGACGAGATCCCCGAAGCGCCGGGTGAGCCCATCTGCGGTCAGCGCGCTCATGGTCGGTCAGCGCGGCGCCCGCGTCGGCCCTGCCGCGGCCTCGCCCTCCGCCGACGGGGCTGGCTCGAGCTCGTGCAGGATCTTCTCCCCCTCGATGTCGAGGTTCGGCATCCGCCGGTCGAGCCAGCGTGGAAGCCACCACGCACGCCGGTCGAGCAGGGCCAGCACGGCGGGCACGAGCGTCATCCTGACGAGGAAGGCGTCGACGAGCACGCCGAACGCCAGCGCGAAGCCGATCGACTTGACGGTGAGCGCGTCGTCGATGATGAAGCTGGAGAAGACGGCGATCATGATGAGCGCTGCCGCGGTGACCACCCGAGCGCTCGCCGCGAAGCCGTTGATCGTCGCTTCGCGCGCCCTCCCCGTGTGGACATAGCCCTCTCGCATGCGCGAGACGAGGAAGACCTCGTAGTCCATGGCGAGGCCGAACAGGATGGCGATCATCAGCACCGGCAGGAAGCTGACGATCGGTCCGGTCGAGGCCACTCCGAGCAGGTCGGCCAAGTTCCCCTCTTGGAAGATCCAGACGACCGCGCCGAGCGAGGCGGCGATCGTGAGCAGGAACCCCGCGGCGGCCGTGACCGGGACCGCGATCGAGCGGAACACCGCGGCCAGGAGGAGCAGCGCCAATCCGACGACGAGAACGAGGAACACCGGCAGCGCGGCGGTGAGCTTGTCGGACGTGTCGATGTTGATCGCCGTCGTGCCGGTGACCATCGCGTTGATGCCCGACTCCTGACGGATCTCGGCGGCCTCGTCGCGCATCCGATCGACGAGGTCCTTGGTGGTCTGTGAGGCTGGGCTGCCGCTCGGGGTGACGATGATGATCGCGACCTCGCCGTTCTCGTTGAAGACCGGCTCGGAGGCGGCCGCGACGCCGGGGAACTCGGCCAGCGCCCTCGCCGCGTCCTCGGCGATCGCCCTCGGGCTCTCCTCGCCCCGGAAGTTCTCGAAGTCGATTACGGTCGTCAGCGGCCCGGTGAAGCCCGGGCCGAACCCCTTGGTCAGGAGATCGTAGGACTTGCGCTCGGTCGTGTCCGTCGGCTGCGTGCCGTCGTCCGGCAGGCCCTGGCGGATGTCGAGTGCCGGCAACGCCACCACGACGATTACGGCAAGCACCGCTCCTATCGCGACCCACGGCCTCCGCGTCACGAGCTGCGCCCAGCGCCGCCCCGCGGTGGGACCCTCCTTCTGCCGCCGACCGCGGCCGGCGCGCTGGCCGGCGAAGCCGAGCAGCGCCGGCAGCAGCGTTACGGCAATCAGCACGGCGATCGCCACCGTCCCGGCCGCCGCCAGCCCCATCACCGACAGGAACGGGATGCCGACCACGACCAAGCCGACGAGCGCGATCAGCACCGTCACTCCGGCGAACACGACCGCGCTGCCGGCCGTGGCGGTCGCGCGCGCGACCGACTCGGCGGGATCCAGCCCGTCGGCAAGCTGCTGGCGGTGGCGCGAGACGATGAACAGCGCGTAGTCGATCCCCACCGCCAGGCCCAGCATGGTCGCCAGTGTGGGAGCCACCGAGTTGATCTCAGTGACTGCGGTCAGCGCGGAGATCGCCGACAGCCCGATCGCCACGCCGAGAATCGCGGTCACCAGCGGCAGCCCCGCAAGGAGCAGCGTGCCGAAGGAGATGAAAAGCACGATGAAGGAGGCGACCACGCCGATCACCTCAGCGCTCGACTGCTCGCCCTCGCTCGTGCTGACAACGCCGCCCGAGAACTCGACCTGCAGACCCGCCTCGCGCGCCGGCCCCGCGACCCGCTCGAGCGCCTGCTTCGTCGAATCCCTCAGATCCTCGACCGGGACAGCGAAGTGGAGATCGGCGAAGCCGATCGTCCGGTCGCGCGACAGCGTGAAGCCCTCGACGAACTGCTCGCCCGTGGTGACGGCCTGCGGCACCGCCCGGGCGCGCTCGACCGTCGGATCGACGACCTTCTCGTACCGCGGCTCGTCGAGCGTGTGTCCCTTCGGGGCTGCGAACACGAGCCTCGCCGTCGCGCCGCCGCTCCCGGGGAACTTCTCGTCCAACAGGTCGAGCGCACGCTGCGCCTCAGTGCCCGGAACGTTGAACGCGTCGTTTGTGTCCTTCTTGACCGCCTGCGACGTCACCACCACCGCGACGAGCAGCGAGAGCCAGAAGGTAAGGACGATCCACCGGCGCCGAGACGCCCAGCGCCCGAGGCAATACAGGTAAGTCGACATCTGGCGTACTCCGTCGGCGGTCTACGGCGGTGCTCGTGGCAGCCCTGTCCTCGGCAGTTCCGGCGCCGCGGCCAACGCTCTGCCGGCTGGTGTAGCGCGACTCATGCGCGGCGCCGCCGCTCCCCGGGCATGCCCTCACCCGCGCCGTGCTCGAGCAGTCCTTCACGCAGTCCTCGCGGAATCGACCGCGCTGAGCCAGCGGTCGACGAACGCGCCCAGCGCATCGAGCGCATCGACGCCTTCGTCGAGCATGCTCGCGAAGCTCTGAAAGACATGCGGCACATCGGGCCAGACGTCGAGCCCGACGCGACCGTCGCACTCCGCCACGCGTCGAGCCAGACCCATGGCATCGCCCAGAAGGATGTCGTGCGAGCCGGCCTGGACGAGCATCGGGGCGAGCCCGGAGAAGTCGGCGAACAGCGGGCTCGCCGCCCGGGCATCCGCCGGCGTCACGTACTCGTCAGCACGACGTCGCAGCCCCTGCACCGACAGGAGCGGATCGACGCCGGCCTTGCTGTCCAACGTCGCACTCGTGAGCGTCAAGTCCACCCACGGGGACATCAGGCCCACGCACGCCGGCTGGGGCAGCCCACCCGCCTTCGCTCTCACGAGCATCGCGGCTACCAGCCCCGCTCCGGCCGATTCGCCAACGATCGCGATCTGCCGCGCGTCGACGCCACTGTCGAGCAGGCCGCGATAGGCCGCGACGCAATCGTCGACGCCGGCCGGGTAGGGATGCTCGGGCGCCAAGCGGTAATCGATCGAGTAGGCACGCGCCCTCGCACGCCGAGCGACCTCGGCGGCCAGCCCAACGCCGACCCGCGCCGATCCGAGCGCGTACGCGCCCCCATGCAAGTACAGGACCACACGATCGGAGCTCGTCTCGGAAGTCTCGACGAGGATCGCTTCGATTCCGCCGAGTGTCGCGTCGCTCGTCGCGACGTCGTCGGCCAGCGGGGTCGAGGCCATCATCTCCTCGATGATCACTCGCTGCTCGGCCACCTCCCCGCCGAGATCCAGGGGCGCCTCGCGCAGGAGGACGTCGAGCGCCTCGCGCTGCTCGCGACTCATGAGTCCCCCTCACTATGACTGCTCGAGCACCTACCGGCCGCGCTGGTGGCCGTACGCCGCGAGCTCCGCCTGGCCGGCCGCTCATGACGAGGTGAATCATCCGAAATAGGTGACGACCGGTCACCTGCCTCGCCATCACCCTCCAGCGGACCACTTCAAAGGAGTCGAGATGGCGATATCAGACGGGTTCACGAGGGTCGCGACGCGTGCCAACGAGGCCGCCGAGCGTGCCGGAGCACTGACGTTGCATCGTGAGGGGGACTCATGAGTCGCGAGCAGCGCGAGGCGCTCGACGCGCTCCTGCGCGAGGCGCCCCTGGATCTCGGCGGGGAGGTGGCCGAGCAGCGAGTGATCATCGAGGAGATGATGGCCTCGACCCCGCTGGCCGACGACGTCACGACGAGCGACGCGACACTCGGCGGAATCGAAGCGATCCTCGTCGAGACGTCCGAGACGAGCTCCGATCGTGTGGTCCTGTACCTGCATGGGGGCGCGTACGCGCTCGGATCGGCGGGGGTCGGCGTTGGGCTGGCCTCCGAGGTCGCTCGGCGTGCGAGGGCGCGTGCCTACTCGATCGATTACCGCTTGGCGCCCGAGCATCCCTACCCTGCCGGCGTCGACGATTGCGTTGCCGCGTATCGCGGCCTGCTCGACAGCGGCGTCGACGCGCGGCAGATCGCGATCGTTGGCGAATCGGCCGGAGCGGGGCTGGTAGCCGCGACGCTCGTGAGGGCAAAGGCGGGTGGGCTGCCCCAGCCGGCGTGCGTGGGCCTGATGTCCCCGTGGGTGGACTTGACGCTCACGAGTGCGACGTTGGACAGCAAGGCCGACGTCGATCCGCTCCTGTCGGTGCAGGCGCTGCGACGTCGTGCTGACGAGTACGTGACGCCGGCGGATGCCCGGGCGGCGAGCCCGCTGTTCGCCGACCTCTCCGGGCTCGCCCCGATGCTCGTCCAGGCTGGCTCGCACGACATCCTTCTGGGCGATGCCGTGGGCCTGGCTCGACGCGTGGCGGAGTGCGACGGTCGCGTCGGGCTCGACGTCTGGCCCGATATGCCGCATGTCTTTCAGAGCTTCGCGAGCATGCTCGACGAAGGGCGTCGAGGCGCTCGATGCGCTGGGCGCGTTCGTCGACCGCTGGCTCAGCGCGGTCGATTCCGCGAGGACTGCGTGAAGGACTGCTCGAGCACGGCGCGGGTGAGGGCATGCCCGGGGAGCGGCGGCCCGTCGGCCGGTCGCAGGCCCGCGACGTAGATCGCGGCTTGGCGGCGCGCGATCGCATCCCAGTCGGGAGCGCTCGACAGCGGCTGAGCCAGCAGCGCGCCCATCAGGATGATGTCGGTGGAGGTGACGTCCCCCCGGAGCGATCGAACCGAGCCAGGACCCACTTCCTGCCGTCGTTCGGCTTGTAAGGGCCAGCCGCCGAGCTCTCTCAAGCTTCACGGCCGCGCATGAGTCGCGCTACACCAGCCGGCAGAGCGTTGGCCGCGGCGCCGGAACTGCCGAGGACCGGGCTGCCACGACACCGCCGTAGACCGCCGACGGAGTAGGCCAGGGCCGGGCTGGACTCCGATCCCACCATGGGTTACGCTTGCTGTGACTCGTCTCCCGGCCGAGGGGCCAGATGTCTACTTACCTGTATCGCCTCGGGCACTGGGCGTTTCGGCGCCGGTGGATCGTCCTTACTTTCTGGCTCTCGCTGCTCGTCGCGGTGGTGGTGACGTCGCAGGCGGTCAAGAAGGACACAAACGACGCGTTCAACGTCCCGGGCACTGAGTCGCAGCGTGCGCTCGACCTGTTGGACGAGAAGTTCCCCGGGAGCGGCGGCGCGACGGCGAGGCTCGTGTTCGCCGCCCCGAAGGGACACACGCTCGACGAGCCGCGGTACGAGAAGGTCGTCGATCCGACGGTCGAGCGCGCCCGGGCGGTGCCGCAGGCCGTCACCACGGGCGAGCAGTTCGTCGAGGGCTTCACGCCGTCGCGCGACCGGACGATCGGCTTCGCCGATCTCCATTTCGCTGTCCCGGTCGAGGATCTGAGCGACTCGACGAAGGAGGCGCTCGAGCGGGTCGCGGAGCCGGCGCGCGAGGCGGGTCTGCAGGTCGAGTTCTCGGGCGGCGTTGTCAGCACGAGCGAGGGCGAGCAGTCGAGCGCTGAGGTGATCGGCGTGGTCGCCTCCTTCGTCGTGCTGTTCATCTCCTTCGGCACGCTGCTCCTTGCGGGGCTGCCGCTGGTGACCGCGATTCTCGGCGTGGCGATCGGGCTGTCGGCGATCTCCGCGCTGACCGCAGTCACTGAGATCAACTCGGTGGCTCCCACACTGGCGACCATGCTGGGCCTGGCGGTGGGGATCGACTATGCGCTGTTCATCGTGTCGCGCCACCGCCAGCAGCTTGCCGACGGGCTGGATCCCGCCGAGTCGGTCGCGCGCGCGACCGCCACGGCCGGCAGCGCGGTCGTGTTCGCCGGAGTGACCGTGCTGATCGCGCTCGTCGGCTTGGTCGTGGTCGGCATCCCGTTCCTGTCGGTGATGGGGCTGGCGGCGGCCGGGACGGTGGCGATCGCCGTGCTGATTGCCGTAACGCTGCTGCCGGCGCTGCTCGGCTTCGCCGGCCAGCGCGCCGGCCGCGGTCGGCGGCAGAAGGAGGGTCCCACCGCGGGGCGGCGCTGGGCGCAGCTCGTGACGCGGAGGCCGTGGGTCGCGATAGGAGCGGTGATTGCCGTAATCGTCGTGGTGGCGTTGCCGGCACTCGACATCCGCCAGGGCCTGCCGGACGACGGCACGCAGCCGACGGACACGACCGAGCGCAAGTCCTACGATCTCCTGACCAAGGGCTTCGGCCCGGGCTTCACCGGGCCGCTGACGACCGTAATCGACTTCGAGAACTTCCAGGGCGAGGAGAGCCCGAGGGCGATCGCCGAGGACGCGGCGAGGGCGCTGGCCGAGTTCCCCGGCGTCGCGGCCGCCTCCGAGCCGGTCTTCAACGAGAACGGCGAGGTCGCGATCATCATCGTCACCCCGAGCGGCAGCCCAGCCTCACAGACCACCAAGGACCTCGTCGATCGGATGCGCGACGAGGCCGCCGAGATCCGTCAGGAGTCGGGCATCAACGCGATGGTCACCGGCACGACGGCGATCAACATCGACACGTCCGACAAGCTCACCGCCGCGCTGCCGGTGTTCCTCGTTCTCGTCGTCGGATTGGCGCTGCTCCTCCTGGCCGCGGTGTTCCGCTCGATCGCGGTCCCGGTCACGGCCGCCGCGGGGTTCCTGCTCACGATCGCCGCCTCGCTCGGCGCGGTCGTCTGGATCTTCCAAGAGGGGAACTTGGCCGACCTGCTCGGAGTGGCCTCCACCGGACCGATCGTCAGCTTCCTGCCGGTGCTGATGATCGCCATCCTGTTCGGCCTCGCCATGGACTACGAGGTCTTCCTCGTCTCGCGCATGCGAGAGGGCTATGTCCACACGGGGAGGGCGCGCGAAGCGACGATCAACGGCTTCGCGGCGAGCGCTCGGGTGGTCACCGCGGCAGCGCTCATCATGATCGCCGTCTTCTCCAGCTTCATCATCGACGACGCGCTCACCGTCAAGTCGATCGGCTTCGCGCTGGCGTTCGGCGTGCTCGTCGACGCCTTCCTCGTCAGGATGACGCTCGTGCCCGCCGTGATGGCCCTGCTCGACCGGCGTGCGTGGTGGCTTCCACGCTGGCTCGACCGGCGGATGCCGAACCTCGACATCGAGGGGGAGAAGATCCTGCACGAGCTCGAGCCAGCCCCGTCGGCGGAGGGCGAGGCCGCGGCAGGGCCGACGCGGGCGCCGCGCTGACCGATCCTGGAACGCCGTCGTCGCCTGGGGCGCGGCACTCGGGCTCGTCGTGCTCTACGGCGTCGTCGCCGCCACCGTGTCGTTCGAGGTGTTCCGGACCCGAGACATCGTCTCCCTGACCGGGACCTCAGGCGCTCGTGCGGGTGTCGGGCCGCGCAACCGCCGCTGTCGGGCGAGTCGTGGCGCGACCACTCTCGCGACTCCCTCCGCTCAGACGAGGGAACACCGCGGGAACGTCACCGGGGACACGGCGTCCACGCGCGGTCATCGATGGCGGCGAGCTCCCGACGCGCCCGCCCGAGCTTCCCGCCGGCTCGCGGCTCTCGGCGTCTCGCTGCGCGAGCTCGGCGCGACCCACCGTGCGGGCGGGCGGATGTGGCCTACTGGCGTGCTTCGCTGATCGCGTAGATGGCGTGCAACAGTCCGATGTGCGAGAACGCCTGCGGGAAGTTGCCCAACAGGCGCTTGCTCTGGGGGTCGTACTCCTCGCTGAAGAGGCCGACATCGTTTCGCAGCGCCGTGAGCTGCTCTAGGTTGCGCTCGGCTTCTTCCACGCGCCCGGCCATCGCCAGCGCACTCACCAGCCAGAAGCAGCAGATGAGAAATGCCCCTTCACCGCCGGCAAGCCCGTCCACGCCGCCCTCCGTCGAGTAGCGCCAGACGAACGGCCCCTCGCAGATCTCCTGCTGGATCGCGTCGATCGTGCCCAGGACGCGCGGGTCGTCCGCCGGCAGAAAGCCGAAGATCGGGATGAGCAGCAGGCTCGCATCCAGGCCGTTCCCGCCGTAGTACTGGACGAACGTGTTGCGCTCGGCGTCGTAGCCTTTGGCCAGGACCTCGGCATGGATCTCGTCGCGAGCGGCCCGCCAGCGGTCGAGGGGCGCATCCTCCCCTGTCGCCTCGAAGTACTTGATCGCGCGATCGATCGCGGTCCAGGCGGAGACCTTGGAGTAGGTGAAGTGCTGCTGCTTGTCGCGGATCTCCCAGATCCCCTCGTCCGGCTCGCGCCACATGCGCTCGACGCGCTCGATCGCGTCGCCGAGCTCGATTCCCGGCGAGCGCGTCCTGTCTCGCGGAGGCAGCCCGAGCTCGAATGCGCGGTAGATCACCGCCAGCACTTCGCCGAAGATGTCGAGCTGGAACTGCTCGCTCGCGGCATTGCCGATGCGTACCGGCTTCGAGCCTTCGTAGCCCGACAGCCAGGGCAGCTCGAGCTCGGTCAGCCTGTGCTCGCCGCCGATGCCGTACATGAGCTGCAACTGGCTCGGATCGCCCGCGATCGCCCGTAGGAGCCAGTCGAGCCAGGCGACGGCCTCATCCATGTAGCCGCTCTGCACCAGCGGCGCAAGCGTGAATGAGCCGTCGCGCAGCCAGCAGAAGCGGTAGTCCCAGTTTCGCTCTCCCCCGATTTCCTCCGGCAGCGACGTTGTCAGCGCGGCGACGATGGCGCCCGTCGGCGCGTACGTCAGTGCCTTCAGCGTGATGAGCGATCTCAGCACCTCCTCCACGTGCGGGCCCTCGTATGTGCAGCGGCCCGACCACTCGCGCCACCACGACTCCGTCCGCGCCGTCATGTTGAACGGGTCGATCGGCTCGGGACGCGGGAGGTGCGAGGGATACCAGGCGAGGTGAAACGGGACGCGTTCGCCTTCCGAGACCGTGAACGCCGCCGATGCCGCACCGCCCTCCGCGCTCATCTCCGCGGGCGTACGCATGCAGACCGCGTCCGGCCCGGCCACGGCGAAGATGCCCTGGTCGATCCGGCCGGTCGCCGGGATGAGGTGGCCGTAGTCGAATCTCGGCCTGACCTGCATCTGCATGGCTACCCGGCCGCGCAGCCCCTCGACGATCCGGACGACGTGGTTGCGCTCGCCCAGCGGCATGCAGTCGACCAGCCGGACGAGGCCGTCGTCCGTCTCGAAGTCCGTCTCTAGCACCAGTGTGCCCGGCCGGTACCGCCGCTCGACACGGCGCGCCTCGCCCGCCGGCGCGATCTGCCACTGGCCGTTGGCATCGGTACCGAGCAATGCGGCGAAGAACGCGGGGGAGTCGAATCGAGGCGCACACAGCCAGTCGATCGACCCGTTCTTGCCCACGAGCGCCGCGCTCTCAGTGTCCCCAATCAGAGCGTAGTCTTCAATGCGAAGAGCCACTGTGTTCCCTCCTCGGTCCTTGCGAGCTTGGCTGGCCAGTCGCTTGACCGGAGGGTAGTGCGTCCTTTGGGCGGGTCCAGCATTTGGCCCGTGGAAATAGGAGCACCCGGACCACCTTGCTGGAGCCGTGGCCGCACTTCACCATCGAGGCAGAGGAGATCATCGCGACGGGAGACAGCGTTCTCGCTGGCGTGCGCCAGCACGGCGTCGGAACCGGCAGCGGGGTTCCGGCAGAGATGCCCTACTTCACGCTCTGGTCTTTCCGCGGCCGCAAGGTGATCCGCATTGAGAGCGTTCGTGAGCGTGCCGAGGCTCTCGAAGCCGCCGGGCTATCGGAGTAGGACGCGCTCGGCCCCGTTCGCATCGCCACCACCTATGTGGGCAACGGATGGGCAACACACCATCCACAACCAGCCGCAACTCGCCGCGTGCGCTTCAGGCGTGGAAACGCACGGCCCGTGCGGCTAGGCCCCACCAGCCGCAACCAGCCGCAACCGCAGGGACAGGATCATAATCCGCGTGTCGCAGGTTCGAGTCCTGCCTCCGGCATCGCCGAAGTGGCTTCAGGGCGGGATACTGCGGGGGCGATGTCGCAGGAGAACGTCGAGGTCGTGAGGCGATCGTTCGAGCTGTGGTTGCGCGGCGACCTCGAAGCCTGGCTCGAGACGATCGACCCGGACATCGGGTGGGACATCTCCACACACCCTCTCCCCGACGTTCCGAACCAGGGCCGAGGGCGCGATGCCTTCGTGACGGACATGCTCGCCACGTACGTGAGCGGCTGGAACGACTACTCGGCGGAAGTGAAGGAGCTGGTCGACGCGGGCGACCACGTCGTCGCGGTGCTGCACGAGACGGCCACGATGCGCGAAACCGGCGTGGTCCTCGATCGCGACCTGGTCCACGTCTGGACGGTCCGTGACGGACAGGGGGTCTTCTTGAGGGTTTTTCGGACGAAAATGGAAGCCCTCGAAGCCGCCGGGCTCTCGGAGTAGGCGATGTCGCAGGAGAACGTCGAGATCCTCCGGCGGGCCTACGAAGCTTTTGCGACGGGGGGCATGGAGGCCGCCCTTCCCTTCTTCACCGAGGACACGATCGTGTACTCGATCCCTGACTGGCCCGACGACCCGGAGTACCACGGACACGATGGCCTTCGCAGGCTCGACCGGCAATGGCGGGACAACTTCGATGACTTCGGGTTCGATGTCCGAGAGCTGCGCGACGCCGGCGATGCCGTCGTCTGCCTGAATGAGCTAACGGGACGAACCAAGGGTTCGGGCATCCCAATGACGATGCAGATCGGAGCGGTCTTCTCGGAGTTCGAGGGCGGACGGGTCGGTTCCCAGCGGCTCTTCCCGAGCTGGGAGTCGGCCCTCGAAGCCGCCGGGCTGTCGGAGTAGGCGACGTCGCAGGAGGACGTGGAGACGACGCGCCGGGCTTTTCAGCGTTCAACAGCGAGGGGCTCGATGGCCTGTCCGATCGGCGGCGGGTAGCTTTCCCAAGTATCCGGAGGTTTGAATGGTCTTGGAGGCGGCTACGCCGCAGGCTGTCGTGGCGGAATGTCGCGGCAGAGTTCTCGTGGGCGCGAGTCGCCAGCGCGCTCTTGATTGCGCTCTTGCTGGCCGGCGTTGGCTACGGGGGGTACCTCCTCGGTACGCCTGACGTCGATCAAGAGGCGCTTCGCGCTGCCGCGATCGCCGATGGGCGCGAAGCGGGCGCCGAGAAGGGTGCGAAGCAGGGGTACGAGCAGGGCTATGAGTCGGCGCGCGACCGCATCTACGCCCCTGCGTACGCTGCTGCGTACAGAGAGGCATACGCGAGCGAGTTCGAGCGCGCCGACCTCGCTCCGCCGCAGGGGATTCAGGTGCCGGACCCGCGATGAGTTCCCACTTCCGAGCGACGGAGGAGTGGCCCTCACAGGAGCGCCCCGACCGCATCGGACCCAGATGGCGCGCCAGGGTCTGGGTGGCACGACCGACCGTCTCCGTTGTTGTCGTGGTCTGCGTCGCGGCGATCGAGCTTTCGTTCCTCGGCTACCTGATCGGGAACGGGAGCAGCGGCAGTACGGAACGAGCGACCGAGATCGAGCAGTCCTCGTTTCAGGACGCGTTCGAGGGCGCGCGGCAGGCCGCCTTCGTGCGGGGAGTGGAGCGCGGCAGATCCGCCGGAGAGCAGCCGGGCATAGCGGCCTCGGAGAAGGCCGGTGCGGAGGCGGGGGCGCGGCAAGGCGCCACGGCGGTCGAGCGGAGGCAGGCAGCGATCGCGGCGGCCGAGGCAGCAGCGGCCGCCGCCGCAGCGGCGGAGGCGGAGGCGCGGGCGGAGAGGCGGGCAGCGCGGGCTGCGGCGGCCGCGACACCGGTGCCCGCCCCGATTCCGACTCCGACTCCGGCTCCGGCTCCGGCTCCGGCGCCCGTTGCGCCGCCGCCACCCTCTGAACCCTGTGTCGATCCCAGGGGCTTCCCGTGCTGAGCTAGCCCGGGAACGTTCCTTCGTTCTCGTCGGTGAGGACGACCTTCTCGCCCTGCGCCCGCACCACGAACCGATAGGAGATGCGCCCCCTCCGGAGCTCGACCGGTCCGTGTCCCTTCAGGCTGTATCCGGGGAAGGCCGAGGAGAACCGGCATGAGAACGTGTACCGGCCGCGCCGGGCGCAGCTCTGCTCGAGATTGCCGATCACCGGCTTCGCGAACTTGTGGCGGCGGAGCGCAGTGGCCACGGTTCGTCCCGCGCGGCCTGCCTCCAGCGGCGGTCTCAGGACCTTGAACCGGAACGTCCGTGGTGGTCCGGGGTTCCCGAGGGGGTCGTGCGCGGTTACCACCAATTCGTGCGCGCCGAACTTGAGCTTCCTCTCCGGCCCGAAGTTCGACACGCACCCGACGGCCGGCTTGCCATCGAGCTTGCAGGTGAGGCTGGCCCCCGCCTCAGGCGAGGACACCTGGAAGTTGGGCTTGCGGTCGCCGGTCCTCTTGGGACCCGTCACCTCGGCCACGGGGCCGACCGTGTCGACGCTGAAGTCGCGGGTTGCCGAGGCCGTGTTGCCGGCCGGGTCGGTGACGCGCACGCGGAAGGTGTGGGCGCCGTCAGCCAGGTTGGTCGGCTGGTCATGCTGGTTGAGGGACGTGCACGGGCCGAAGTTGATCGTGCCCTGGTCGACCGAGCATTCGCGGGCATTCTCTGCCGCGGTGGTCCAGCCGAAGCTTGGGCGCGGATCGTTGGTGGGCCCCGTGGGGCCCAGGGGCGTGAGGGTGACCGTGGGCGCCTCCGTGTCGACGGTGAAGTCGCGGGTCTCCGTCGTGGTCTCGGGCACATCGTCGGTCGCGCGGACGCGAAACGTCCAATCACCGCCCGCCAGCGGGCCGTCCGTATGGCTGCTTGCCGTGGTGCAGGGGCCGAAGTCCCCGGTGCCCTGGTCGACCGAGCACTCGACGGCGGTTGCGTCCTCCACCGTGAACCCGAACGTCGGAGATGATTCGTTGGTGGGTCCGTCCGGGCCGCTGTCGATCGTGACCGTTGGCGCGGCCAGCGCAGGCGCCGCATGCAGGCAGGCGAGTAGCGCTGCGACGACGGCAACCCGCAGCAGCATCCTCGGTGCTCCCACCCCCCGGCTCAAAGTCAGCATCGTAGTTACGGTAGCGCTGTCAACCCGAACGGGCCGATTCCTCGGCCCTCGCGACCCCGGAGGAGTCCCCTCCTTCCGAGACCCCCCGGCGATGCTGCGCTTCACGATCGAGCGCGTGGACTAGAGCCGTCACCCTCATCGCGCGGCGATGAGGAGTTTCTCATTCGAGGCTCATCGGGGCCTCAGGGGCCGCCGCGACCATCGCGGTGTGAGATCGACCTCTCCAGCCGTTCCCGCGTCCGCCCGTCCGCCGCAGGAACGCAGCGCGATGATCGAGGAGCTCGTGCGCTCGGCCGTGGGCGCCGAGGCGTTCGGCGACGTGGCCTGCTCGACCCCGTTCGCGGCCGAGGGCGCCGCGGTGGCTGGCGCCGTGGCGGGGCGCCGCAGCGAGTTCGCCACCGTCCGGCACTGCGCCCGCCGTGCGCTCAAGCAGCTCGGAGTCCCCGCCGTCCCGATCTTGCCGGATGCGAATGGGGCGCCGCTGTGGCCAGCCGGAGTGGTCGGCAGCATGACCCACTGCGCCGGCTACCGCGCCGCGGCCGTGGCGAGGTCCGGCGACCTTGCCGCGGTCGGGATTGACGCCGAGCCGCATGCCCCGCTGCCCCCCGACGTGCTCGAGCTCGTCGCCCGGCCCGAGGAGCGCGCGGAGCTGACGGCGTTGGAGGAAGCCCGCCCGGACCTCCATTGGGACCGGATCCTCTTCAGCGCCAAGGAGGCCGTCTTCAAGGCGTGGTTCCCGCTGACGCGCCGCTGGCTGGACTTCACGGACGTCGGGACGACACTCCACCCGGACGGCACGTTCCGGGCGCGGCCGTGGCTCCAAGCTCCCCGTGCTTCCGGCATCGACCTGCGCTCGTTCAACGGCCGGTGGTCGGTCGGCCGCGGCCTGATCCTGACCGCGACCTCGGTGCGGCCATGACGACGCTCCTGACCAAGCCCTCCCCCGCCCCGGAGCCGCCCGCCGAGCCGAACGCCGACACGGAGGCCGTCCTGGCCGGGCTGCTGGCGGACGTGGTTGGCGTCGAGCGGGTGTCGTCCGATAGCCACTTCTTCGACGACCTCGGCGTCGACTCGCTCGTGATGGCGCGGTTCTGCGCCCGCGTCCGAAAGCGCGAGGGCCTCCCCCCGATCTCGGTCAAGGACGTCTACCGCTACCCGACCATCGCGAGCCTGGCGACTGCCGTCGCCGACGCGCCGGGCGCACCAGCCGAGCACGAGCATGCTGTCGCGCAGCCCGCGCCCGTTCCCCCCGCCGGCCGTCTGAGCCATCTCCTCTGCGGCGCGCTCCAGCTGCTGGCGTTCGTCGCATACGCGCTGGGCGCCGCGCTTGGCATCGCGGCGGGGTACGAGTGGATCTCGGCGGGCTCAGACCCTGTGGACGTCTACCTGCGCGCGGCGGCGTTCGGCGGCGCGGCGCTCCTGGCCATGTCCGCGCTCCCGATCGTGGCGAAGTGGACGCTGGCGGGTCGCTGGAAGGCCACCGAGATCCGCATCTGGAGCCTTGGCTACGTGCGCTTCTGGATCGTCGCCACACTGATCCGGCGAAACCCGATGGTCCTGTTCGCAGGGTCCCCCCTCTACGTGGTCTACCTGCGAGCCCTGGGGGCGCGCATCGGGCGGGGCGCCGTGGTCTTCTCCCGCAACGCGCCGGTCTGCACCGATCTGCTCGCGATCGGCGAGGGCGCTGTGATCCGCAAGGACTCGTTCTTCACCTGCTACCGCGCCGAGGCCGGCGTGATCCGGACGGGCCCGGTCACCATCGGCCACAACGCTTTCGTCGGCGAGACGACCGTGCTCGACATCGGGACCATCGCTGGGCGATGAGGCGCAGCTCGGGCACTCCTCATCGCTGCACGAAGGACAGGCCGTGCCCGACGGCGAGCGCCGGCGCGGCTCGCCGGCGAGGGAACGGACCGAGGTGGACCACCGCGGGGTCGCCCAGGGGCGGCCCGGCGGGCTGCGAAGGGTGGTCTACTCGGGGCTTCAGCTCGTGGCTGCCGTGGGCGTGGCGGCGCCGCTCGCCGTCGGTGTCGTCGTCGCGCTGGCCGCAACCGTGCCGGGGCTGGACGAACTGCGGAGCTCCTTGCCCGCGGACCTGGCGAGCGCCGCCTTCTACGGCAACGCGCTGATCGCGTCCCTAGTGGTATTCGCGGGTGCCGCCGTCCTGGGCCTGGCCGTCGTGACGACCGTCCCGCGCCTGCTCAACCTCGCGATCCGGCCGGACACGACCTACCCGCTCTACGGCGTCCGCTACGCCCTCCACCGGGCGATCGCCCGCCTGACGAACGTCCCGTTCTTCACCTACCTCTTCGGCGACAGCTCCTACATCGTCAACTACCTGCACTGGATCGGATACGACCTCTCCCGGGTCGAGCAGACCGGATCCAACTTCGGCCTCGAGGTGAAGCACGAGACCCCGTTCGGGGCCTCCGTGGGCAGCGGCACGATGGCCGCCGACGGCCTCTCGATCGTGAACGCCGACTTCTCGAGCACATCCTTCAGGGTCTCCCGCGCGGCCATCGGGCGCAGGAGCTTCCTGGGCAACTACGTCACCTACCCATCCCAGAGCCGGGCCGCCGACAACTGCCTCCTGGCGACGAAGGTGATGGTCCCGGTCGACGGCGACGTCCGCGAGGGAATCGGCCTGCTCGGATCGCCGAGCTTCGAGATCCCAAGATCGGTCCAGCGCGACGGCCGGTTCGACCACCTCAGCCGCGGCGCGGAGTTCCGCAAGCGCCTGGGCGCCAAGAACCGCCACAACGTCGCCACGATGGGGTTGTTCCTGCTCACGCGGTGGCTCCACGTGTTCGGGCTTACCGTGATCGGCGCCGGGGCGATCGCTTTTTACGGCTCGGCAGGGGCTGCCGCCATCGCCGGTGGGCTGGTCCTGGCGCTCCCGTTCACAGCCTCCTACTACGCGCTCGTCGAGCGGGCCGCGAGCGGCTTCCGCGCGCTCGGCCCCCGGTTCTGCTCGATCTACGACCCGTATTTCTGGTGGCACGAGCGCTACTGGAAGCTCGCCGTGCAGCCGCCGCGGGTCCTCAACGGCACGCCGTTCAAGACGCTCGTCTGGCGCGCCCTCGGCGTGGAGATCGGTAAGCGCGTCTTCGACGACGGCCTGAGGATCAACGAGAAGACGATGGTCACGGTCGGCGACGGATGTGCCTTCAACCCACAGACGACGATCCAACCCCACTCCCAGGAGGACGGGACATTCAAGTCCGACCGGGTCGCGATCGGCGCCGGCTGCACCGTCGGCACCGGGGCGCTCATCCACTACGGCGCCACGATGGGCGACGAAGCCACGCTCGACCCGGATTCCTTCCTGATGAAGGGTGCCGAGGTCCCGGCGGACGCCCGCTGGGCGATGAACCCCGCCCGGGAGCTCCGGCCGGCACACGAGAGCTGGGGATCGTGCGAGCTCTGACCCGGATCCCACGGTGGACCCTAGACCCGGTGCCCGGCACCGGCGAGCACGAGCTCGCGATCCCCGCCAGCCTGGTGGCGAGGCTGTGGTCGCTGGCCGCAGAGCTCGAGGTCCCGCTGGGCTCGGTGCTCGCCGCCGCGCACGCCAGGGTGCTCGCCACCCTGAGCGGCGAGCCCGAGGTGACCACCGGCTACGTCCCGTTCGCGGATGGGCCACCCCTCCCGATCCTGATCTCCACCGAGCCCCGCTCCTGGCGGGAGCTGGTGAGCGAGGCCCACGAGCGGCGCCGGATGGTCTCGGCCGAGGCGCGGTTCGAGACGGTCCTGGACGCCACCGGCTCCGACGGCGGCGAGCTGCCGGATGGCGTAGTGGCTCGGGTGGCCGCGCCGCAACGCGATGGCCGGATCGTCCTGCGAGTGGTGTACCGGACCGAGGCACTTGGACCGTGGCGCCGCGGCGCGGATCGCGCGGTACCACCTCGCGGCGCTGGCGCGGATGGCGACCGACCCCGACGCGGAGCACAGCCGGCAGAGCCTGCTCTCCGCGACCGAGCTTCGCCACCAGGTCGATGGTCTCGCGGGCCCGCGGCGGGAGCTGCCGGATCGCCGCCTCCACGAGCTGATCGAGGAGCGCGTCGCGGCCAACCCCCACGCCGTGGCCGCCGTACACGGCGGGCGTGAGTGGACATACGGCGAGCTCAACGCCCGCGCCAACCGCCTGGCCCGTGCACTGCTCGCGCGGCGCCTTCGGGCCGAGGACGTGGTCGCGGTCGTGACCGAGCGGAACCTCGACTGGATGGCCGCCGTCCTCGCCATCTTCAAGGCTGGCGGCGCCTACCTGCCGATCGAGCCGCAGTTCCCGGCCGACCGCATCGCCACGATGCTGGACCGCGCCGGCTGCCGCCTGGTCCTGACCGAGCAGGGGTCAGACGCCGCGCTCAACCGGGCTCTGACCTCGCTGCCGGGCAGCGAGGCGCTCGCCATCGACGCCGCCTGCGCGGAGGGCCACGCCGAAGGCGATCTCGGCATCGCGGTCGCGGCCGACCAGCTTGCCTACATCTACTTCACCTCGGGATCCACGGGGACGCCGAAGGGCGCGATGTGCGAGCACGCGGGAATGCTCAACCACCTCCTCGCGAAGGTCGAAGACCTCGGGATCGGCGAGGGTCAGGTGGTTGCGCAGACCGCCCCGCAGTGCTTCGACATCTCGCTGTGGCAGCTCGTTTCCGCGCTCCTCGTCGGCGGGCGGACGCTGATCGTCGAGCAGGAGGCCATCCTGGACGTCGAGCGGTTCGTTGACACCATCGCCGCCGGCGGGGTCGCGGCGGTTCAGGTGGTCCCGTCGTACCTCGACGTGGTGCTCTCGTACCTGGAGCAGAACCCGCGCGAGCTACCGGACCTGCGGTGCGTCTCGGTCACGGGCGAGGCGGTCAGCGTGGACCTGGCCCGGCGCTGGTTCGCCGTCGCGCCTCACATCAAGCTGGTGAACGCCTACGGGCTCACCGAGACCTCGGACGACACGAATCACGAGGTCATGACCAGGGCCCCGAGCTCCGAGCGCGTCCCGCTGGGTCGCCCGGTGAGGAACGTGCGCGTCTACGTCGTCGACGAGCACCTCTGCCCCGTGCCGCTCGGCGCGCCGGGCGAGATCGTCTTCTCCGGTGTCTGCGTCGGCCGCGGGTACGTGAACGACCCGGAGCGTACGAGCCTGTCCTTCGGACCGGACCCGCACCGCGAGGGCGAGCGCCTCTACCGCAGCGGCGACCTGGGCCGCTGGCGGCCGGACGGCAAGCTCGAGTTCCTCGGCCGGCGCGACGCCCAGGTGAAGGTCAACGGCTTCAGGATCGAGATCGGCGAGGTCGAGGGGGCGCTCGCCGCCGAACCGGGCGTCGGTGGGGCCGCCGTGGTGGTCGCCGAGCGGGCGGACCGCTCCAAGCGGCTGGTCGCGTTCTACTCCGGCCCGAGCCGGCTCGAGGGCGACGCGCTCCAGCGGCGGCTGAGCGCCTCGCTGCCGCGATACATGCTCCCGTCGTCGTTTCACCGACTGGAGAGCCTGCCCCTGTCCGACAACGGCAAGGTCGACCGCAAGGCGCTCGGCGCGCTCGCCGGAGAGCTCGACGACGCGGGCGGCGTCGGCGACCCGCCGAACACCCCCTCCGAGCGGCGGTTGGCTGGAGTCTGGGCGGAGCTCCTCGGCATCCCCCTAGGGCAGATCGGCAGGGGCGACAGCTTCTTCGACCTGGGCGGCACGTCGCTGACCGCCGTGCGCCTGGCGGTCGCGCTCGAGCGCGCCGTCTCCCACAAGGACGTCACCCGGCACCCGGTGCTGGCCGACCTGGCGCTGACGCTCGACGCCGCGCCGGAAGCGCCCACGACGCTCGCGGGAGTGCCGTCGTGCAGCTGACCGCCGACAGGCCCATGATCCTTCGCGCCGACGCCAACGGTGATGCGCCGGGCTGGGCCGCCGGCCAGCGCGATGCGCTGCGCGCTGCGGTCGCCGAGCACGGCGCAGTGCTTGTCCGAGGGCTGGGCCTGGGCGACCCGGCCGAGGCCGGCGCCGTGTTCCGCGGGCTGGCCGACGGGCTCATGACCGAGCGGGAGGCGTTCGCGTCGCGGGAGGCGTTCGCCGACGGCGTCTACTCCTCGTCCGCGTGGCCCGCGAAGCAGCCGATGTGCATGCACCACGAGCTGAGCTATGCCCTCGAGGCCCCCGGCCTGATGCTGTTCGCGTGTCTCGAGCCGCCCGCCGGCGGTGGGGCGACCGCGGTCGCGGACTCCGCGGCCGTGGTCCGCAAGCTCCCCGCCGAGCTCGTTGCCCGCTTCGAGCGCGAGGGCTGGATGCTCACCCGCAGCTACAACGACGAGATCGGCTCGTCGGTCGAGGATGCGTTCGGCACCGACGACCGCGAGGCCGTCGAGAGCTATTGCCGCGCCAACGCGATCGCCTTCGAGTGGCAGCCCGACGGCGGCCTTCGCACCCGCCAGCGCCGAAAGGCCGTCGTGGCCCATCCGGCCACCGGCGAGCGCTGCTGGTTCAACCAGGTCGCCTTCCTCAGCGAGTGGACGATGGAGCCCGAGGTGCGCGAGTACCTCGTGGAGGTAGTACGGGGCCGACGGCCTGCCGTTCAACACCCGGTTCGGGAACGGCGATCCGATCGACCCGGACGCCATCGCGCTGATCAACGAGACCTACGACGCGAACACCAGGCGCGAGCCCTGGCAGGCCGGCGACCTGATGCTCGTCGACAACGTCCGCACCGCGCACAGCCGCGAGGCGTATGAGGGGGCACGCGAGGTGGTCGTGGCGATGGCCGACCCGGTCCGCCTCACAGGAGACGACTCGGTCGGTCCCGTCGCTCAGCGATGAGGGGATTCTCATTCGTCCCTCATCGGGGCCTCAGCAGGCACCGCAACCATCGCGGTGTGAGATCGATCGCCCAGCCCAGCTTCGAGACCTCCCGATCGCCGCGCGCCACACCGGCCTTCGCGGTGATCCCCGGCGCCGAGGTGCAGCGGGTGCTGCGGGGCGCCGAGCGGGAGATCGTGTCCTTGGTCGAGGCCACCTACAGGCTCCACTCCAGCGGCGACTCGGTGAATCCGCCCTCCTACTTCCTGCGGTTCCCGGACCGCCCCTCGGACCGCATCATCGCCCTGCCCGCGTCGATCGGCGGCGGGATCCAGGTGGATGGCGTCAAGTGGATCTCGAGCTTCCCGGAGAACGTCGCACGCGGGATCCCGCGCGCCTCCGGCGTCGTGATCCTGAACGACCGCGACACGGGCTACCCGTTTGCGTGCCTGGAGGCTTCGGTGATCAGCGCGACCAGGACCGCCGCG
This sequence comes from uncultured Solirubrobacterales bacterium, assembly GCA_963797835.1. Taxonomy (GTDB): domain Bacteria; phylum Actinomycetota; class Thermoleophilia; order Solirubrobacterales; family 70-9; genus JBDTSW01. The sequence goes on along the minus strand of CAWCRN010000034.1, from coordinate 55,888 downwards.
ATGGCCACCTCGGCGGCCGCATGGCTGAGCCGCGGCCGCGAGCGCCCGACGCGTGTCGGATTCATCGGCGCCGGCCTGATCGCCCGTCACATCCACGCCTCCCTGGCCGCCGCGGGATGGGCGTTCGAAGAGATCGGCGTGCACGACCTCTCGCCCGAGAGCGTCCGTGGCTACTCCGCCTACTTGGAGCGCTCCGGGGCGACCGGCCGGATCTCCGTGCACGAGGACGCCGAGCGGCTCATCCGCTCCAGCGATCTGATCGTGTGTGCCACCGTCGCAGCCGAGCCCTACATCGGCGACGCCTCGTGGTTCGAGCACTGCCCGCTGGTGCTCAACGTGTCGCTGCGCGACCTCGCGCCCTCCGTGGTGCTGGCCTCGGCGAACTTCGTCGACGACGTCGGGCACTGCCTCAAGGCGAACACGTCCCCGCACCTGACCGAGCAGGCCACCGGCAACCGCGACTTTTTGGACGGCACCCTCCACGACGTGATGGCTGGACGGGTGCCCGTCCCGAGCGACCGTCCGGTCGTGTTCTCCCCGTTCGGCCTGGGCGTGCTCGACCTCGCGGTCGCCAAGCACGTCTACGACCGCCTGGACGAGGAGGGTGACCTCGAGTCCGTCGATGGCTTCTTCGGCGAGCTCAGCCGGCACGGGGTCGGTGGGTGACATGCCCGTGATCAGCGCCCCCCACGAGTTCAACGAGCCCGACCTCTACGTCGACCTCGAGCCGGTATTCGGCCGCTCGCTGTTCCTGAAGTGCGAGGGCTTCAACTTCGCCGGCTCGATCAAGCTGAAGGCGGCGGCCGAGATGGTCGAGGCAGCGGAGCGAGACGGCACCCTGCGCCCGGGGTCGGTCCTGGTCGAGTCCTCCTCCGGAAACCTGGGCGTCGCGCTCAGCATGCTGGCGGCGAGCAAGGGCTACGGCTTCGTCTGCGTGACCGACTCGCGGTGTAACCCGACGACCAGGCGGCTGATGGAGACGCTGGGTGCCGAGGTGCATGTGATCACCGAGGCCACGGACGCCGACGGCGGCCTGCTCGGCGCGCGGATCGCACACGTCCGCGCACTGTGCGCATCCGACGACCGCTACGTGTGGCTCGACCAATACAACAGCGAGAACAACTGGGGCGCCCACTACCGCAGGACGGCGCCGGACATCGTCCGCCAGTTCCCGGACCTCGACGTGCTGTTCGTCGGAGCCGGCACCACCGGGACCCTGATGGGATGCGCCCGCTACCTGCGCGAGCGGCACCCGGCGGTGCGGATCGTCGCCGTGGACGCGGTCGGCTCGGTGACATTCGGCGGCAAGTCGGGGCGGCGCATGATCCCCGGCGTGGGCGCGAGCGTCCGGCCCCCGATGCTCGACCCGTCCTATGTGGACGACGTGGTGCAGGTCTCCGAGCCCGAGACGGTCCGCACCTGCCACCGCCTGGCGAGGCGCGGCTTCCTGTTCGGCGGCTCGACGGGCACGGTGGTGAGCGGGGCGATGGGCTGGATGGCGCAGCACCGCGCATCCGACCTCACCGCGGTGGCAATCGCCCCCGACCTGGGCGAGCGCTACCTGCAGACCATCTACGACAAGAGCTGGGTCGAGGAGTCCTACGGCGAGGACGTATTAGACACCGAGGCGAGCACCCGCCATCCCTATCGTCAGGCACACGATGAACAGCAGTACCGCAGGCGAGGCGCTCTACGAGGAACTCCTGTGGGTCCACAGCATGGTCCGCCGCGACCTCGAGACCGTGCGCGAGCTGGCCAAGGCCGTTACCAACGGTAAGCCCGCGGCCGAGGTGCGGGAGGAGCTGGACGAGCTGCGGACCAACGGGCCGCTCTGGAAGCTCAAGGTCAACTGCCTTCACTACTGCAGCTTCGTCCACGCCCACCACGGCGCCGAGGACCGGCTGCTGTTCCCGGCCCTGCGCGTGGCCAACCCCGACCTCGACCCGGTGGTCGATCGGCTCGAGGCCGACCACCGAAAGGTCTCGGGGCTCCTCGATCGATGTCGAGGACGCCGCCCGGGAGCTGTCGGCCGATGCCGAGTCCGCCGGTCGCGCCAAGGTCGCCGAGGCGCTCGAGGCCCTCTCAGGGCACCTTCTCGAGCACCTCGCATACGAGGAGGAGAGCGTCGCGGACACGATGCGCTCGATGACGGGGCTGCGAGGCGCGTAGAGCCGGGCAATCGACCTCTCTACTCTGGTCACCATGGCAACCTCGACCACGGTCCCGCCGGAACAGGAGCTGCTCGACGCGGCTCGCGAGGGCGACGAGGTCGCCTTCCAGCGCCTCGTCGAGCGCCACCGCGGCGAGCTTCACGCCCACTGCTACAGGATGCTGGGCTCTCCCCACGACGCCGAGGACGCGCTCCAGGAGGCCCTCCTACGCGCGTGGCGCGGCCTCTCGGGTTTCGAGGGCCGAAGCTCGTCGCGGGCCTGGCTGTACCGGATCGCGACCAACGTCTGCCTGGACGCGATCGCGCGCCGGCCCAAGCGCGTGCTTCCTGCCGAGCACGGCCCGCCGAGCCCCAGCACGGACCCCGCCGACGTGAGCGAGCCGCTGGTCGAATCCGTGTGGATCGAGCCATACCCCGATGAGATGGTCGCGCTCGCGGACGGCTATGCCGCTCCCGAGGCTCGCTTCGAGCAACGCGAAGCGGTCGAGCTCGCCTTCGTGGCCGCACTCCAGCACCTGCCGCCGAACCAGCGGGCCGTCCTCATCCTCTGCGAGGTGCTCGGCTTCTCGGCCCGCGAGACCGCGGAGTCACTGGAGACGACCGTCGCGTCGGTGAACAGCGCCCTGCAGCGGGCCCGCAAGGCCGTTGACGAGCGGCTTCCGGAGCGGACCCAGCAGGCGACGCTGCGCTCGCTGGGCGACGAGCGGGCCCGCGACCTGGTCGAGGCCTACGTCGAAGCCTGGGCCAGGAGCGACGTGGACGCGCTGCGGGCGCTCCTGGCCGCCGACGTCACGTTCTCGATGCCCCCGTCGCCGAGCTGGTGGCGCGGCCGGGCGGACGTCTTGGCGTTCGTCAAGGCCACGGTGGGAGTCTGCCCGCCGTCGCGGGCCATCCCCACCCGGGCCAACGCCCAGCCCGCGGTGGCCTACTACAACCTGGACGCCGACACGGGGCGCTACACCGCCGCGGCGCTCGACGTCATCACCTTCGAGGGAGAGCGGATCAAGGACATCACGGCCTTCGCCGACCCCCTGCACTTCCCGCGCTTCGGGCTGCCCCTCGAGCTCCCCTAGCCAGGTACCTGCGCTAGAAGGCAGCGAGCCGCTGGTGAATCAGCCGGACTGCCATCGAGCCCTCGCCGACGGCTGAGGCCACGCGCTTGATCGAGCCCGAGTGGACATCGCCGACGGCGAAGATGCCCGGGCGGCTCGTCTCGAGGAAAAGGGGGCGCTCGCCGTCGTACTCCCGTAGGTCCTCGCCACGGACGTCACGCCCGGTGAGCAGGAATCCCGAGTCGTCGCTCGCGATCTGGCCCTCCAGCCACTCGGTGTGAGGCGAGGCGCCGATGAACACGAATAGCGCGCGGGTCGGCTGCTCGACGCGTTCGCCGGAACGCGCGTCCGCGATCCTGATGCCCTCCAGCTCGTGCTCGCCGATCAGCTCGACCACCTCCGAGTGCGTCCAGACCTCGATCGCGTCGTTGCGCTCGATCTGGTCGACGAGGTATTTCGACATCGACTTCCCCAGATCGCCACCCCGGATAAGCAGCCGGCAGCTCGAAACACGGCCGGACAGGAAGACCGCGGCCTGCCCGGCCGAGTTTCCGCCGCCGACGATCACGACCGGGTCGTCCGCGCAGAGCGTCGCCTCCGCCTGGGTGGCGGCGTAGTAGACGCCCCCGCCCTCGAATTCCTCCAGCCGCGGCACGTCGAGCCGGCGATACCGGGCTCCCGTGGCGATGACGACGGTGCGACCGGTGGCCGTCTGGCCGTCCGACAGCGCGATCTCGTGCCGGCCTGACTCGCTGTGAATCCCGACGGCCTCGACCGGCACGTTGATGCGCGCCCCGAACTTCCCGGCCTGGAGCCCGGCCCTCTGAGCGAGCTCGGTGCCCGACACCCCGGAGGGGAAGCCGAGGTAGTTCTCGATCATGGCCGAGGTGCTGGCCTGGCCGCCCGAGGCGACCGCCTCGATCTCGAGGACGTCAAGCCCCTCCGATGCCGCGTAGAGCGCGGCCGAGAGGCCGGCCGGGCCTGCCCCGACGATGACGACGTCGCACATCACCGGGGTCCCTGCGGGGGAGCCGAGCCCGATCGCCCTGCCGAGCTCCGCCGGACTCGGGTTGTGCAGGACCCCGCCATCGCTCGCCACCACCACGGGGGTCTCGCCGGGCTCGACGCCCAGGCTGCCGAGCAGGGCGTCCGCCTGGTCGTCGTCCTCGAGGTCGATCCACTCGTACGGCATTCGGTTCCGGGCCAGGAACTCGCGCAGGCGCCGGGAGTCCGGCGAGAACCGGGATCCGATCAGCCTGATCCCCGTACCGACGTCGATCAGGATCGAGCGCCGCGCCATGAACGCGCCCAGGATGAGGTCGCTCAGGGGCTTGTCCGTGCGGGCTATCTCCGGGAGCCGCTCGAGTGGGATCTCGATCACCTCGCCGGGGTCGCGGACGATTGCGGAGAGGTAGAGCGTCTGCCCGGTGATCAGGCCCAGCTCGCCCAGGAAGCGGTGCTGCCCATGGACGGCGATGATCCGGTCCTCCCGGCCATGCCCCTGGACGATCGCCACGGCTCCGGACTCGATCACGAAGAAGTGGCTGCCCCGCTCCCCGGCGGCGAACAGCACCTCCCCCGCTTCGACGCTGCGAACCCGGCCGAGCTCGCGCAGGCTCGCCCTCTGAGACTCGTTGAGGCGGGGAAAGGCTCCGTCGCGGTCGGGGGTCTCGGGAACCCCCGCCGCGATCGGCGGCTCTTCGTCGGTCACCTCTCCTGGCCGGCGAACTACTGCTCGTAGCCCTCGACGGTGTCGGTGTCACGAACCGAGGACCGATCGGGATCAAGTCCGAACTCCTCGCGCGCCTCGCGCTGGCGCAGCAGGTCCCAGCACCGATCCAGCTCGATCTTCAACTCCGCCAGCCGGGCGTGCCGCTGATCGTCCGGCCCTTGGCCTTCGCCGGCATCGAGCAGCTGTCGCTCCTCGGCGACCATCGCCTCGATCCGGTCGCGCAGGTCGGCGTCGTCCACAGGCTGACCTTAGCGCCCACGCACTCAGGACCGCCGAAAACGCACATCCCGGACCGCATGACTAGCTTTCGCACTGACCTGAACCGAGAGGAGAGGCATGGCTTTCGAGGAGCTGAAGGAGAAGCACAGCGTCGTCTGGGGCAGCGGCCCGTACGAGCGGATCAGCGAGCACCTGAGGGCGGCGCACGACCATCTGCTGCGGGTGATCGAGCCGCGCGAGGGCGAGAAGTGGCTGGACGTGGCGACGGGCACCGGCGAGATCGCCACGCGCGCGGCCGCCGGTGGCGCCGACGTCACCGGGCTCGACCTCGCCCCCGACCTGATCGAGAGCGCCAAGGACCGCGCACGCGACGCGGGCGTCGAGGTCACCTTCGACGTGGGCGACGCTGAGAACCTGCCCTACGACGACGCCTCGTTCGACACGGTCACCTCGACGTTCGGCGTCATGTTCGCCCCCGACCACGCCGCGGTCGGCCGCGAGCTGGCCCGGGTGACGAAGCCGGGCGGGCGACTCGGCCTGCTGACGTGGCATCCCACCGAGGGCGTCGCCGCGTTCTTCAAGGTGATGGCGGCCTACCAGCCACCCCCGCCCGAGGGCGCCGGAAGCCCGTTCCAGTGGGGCGACCGCGACCACCTCGAGGAGCTGCTGGGCGACGCGTTCGACCTCCGCTACGAGGAGGGCGACGTGCCGCAGCCCGGCGACTCGGCCGAGGACGTGTGGGAGCTGTTCTCGACCTCCTACGGGCCGACCAAGGCGCTGGCGAACTCGCTGGACGACGAGCGCCGAGAGGCGCTGAAGGCGGATTGGATCGCCTACTTCGAGCAGTACCCGGCGGAGGGGGGCGGCGTCAGCCAGCCGCGGCCCTACGTGCTGGTCGTGGGCGAAAGGCGCGAGGCGTAGGCGCCGCAGCGCCCCTCCAGCACATCCAGGCGAACGTGACCGAACCGGCCGTAGGCCGGCGGCGGGTCGCCGGGATCGATGTAGCGCTGAAGCCAGAACCCGCGCTCGCCGTGGAGGAGGCGAGAGCATACGGCCGGTTCCAGCGGCTCGAAGGAGGCGTCGTAAAGCTCGACCGCGGCGTCGTCGACGTGGGCCGCGACCGGATCCAGGCGCGCGGCGTCCCACTCGCTCCAGCCGCCCTCGCCCCATCCATGGGACGTGCCGTCGCAGTGGGCGACGAAGCCGGCGCCGGCCAGCTCCCGGGCCCGCGCGACCTCCGCCGCGCGCGCCTTCGCCGAGGTCCCGAACGGCGGCAGGTCCTCGTAGAGGTCGGGGCGCAGGCGCAACGCGAAGCGCTTGGCGATCCTGGACGAGCGGTAGCCCCTGAGGTGCTGGTCGAAGCGGGTCTCGGGCTCGCGCGCGCTGGAGCCGACGTACACCCACGGGATCCGCGGGTCGCGCCGCCTCCCCGCCTGCGGCGTCAGCTCGATCACGTATACCCGCGCGGCCATCGGGGATGCTTTCGACGCCGCCCGACCGGCGCCTGCGATCACGCGGGTAGGCCTCAGTCCGAGGAGATCCGGATCCGCCGCTCGCCGTCGGGCGCGGCGATCATCCCGAACAGCAGCTCCGCCTCTTCCTCGATCCCATCGCGGTCGGCGCGCCGAAGCCGCTTGAACGGCCGTACCCAGAGGTCGGCGACCTCCCCGTCCCGCGTCAGCTTCCAGGTGGCCGCCAGCACCCCGTCGACCAGCACCGTGCCGCTGTCGAGGCCGCTTCCGGTGAAGAACTCGGCCCGCTTGGCGTCGGCGTCGACGAGCCGCGAGCGGTCGGCGTGGCCGAGCAGGACGTTGTCGTACTCGGGGAGGAATCGCGGTGGCGCTTCCACCTCGGCGCTCGGGCGGGGTGCGTCGGGCACGTCGAACAGCTCGCGGCCGTCCTCGGAGCGGAACGTCCGGAGCTGCGGGCGCAGGCGCTCGGCGACCTCGGCGATCCGGGTGAGGCCCGACCAGTTCTGGAAGTCCATCACGCTCGCCGGGCCGAACGCGCCCAGGTAGCGCAGGACGAGGTCATCGATGGAAGGCTCCGCCGCAAGCTCGCGGCCCAGCCACCTCTGCACGGTGGTCAGCTTCGCCTGGCCGCCCTGGCCCCACAGCCCGCGCGGCGGGACCTGGACCAGCGGCAGGCCGTAGCCGAGGGCGTGGCCCAGCGAGGTGGGGACCGCGTCGGGCCAGCGCTCGCCCAGGCGGCGGCCCGCCGCCGAACGGATCATGGGCTCGTCTGAGAGCAGCTCGTGACCCGCCTCCAGCACCTCCGCGAGGTCGGCACCGCCCAGCTCCTTCGAGAACGCGGAGCCCTTGAAGGTGCGGGCCAGCACCGGCTGCGTGAGCGGCCACCACTCCAGGCAGTCGCGGTCGCTCACCATGTGAACCGTCCCGCGCATCAGGACGATCCGCACGACCCGGCGCTCGGCCAGGAGCTGGGACAGCTCCTCAGGATCGAAGCCCTCGAGGCGGGCGAGCAGGCCCGGGTAGGTCCCGTGGGGGTCCTGTGCCTGGAGCCCGACGAGGTGCTCGACCGCGTCGAAGGCCGGCATGGGCACCCGCTGGAGCAGGAGCTGGCGCGCGAGGGTCGCCCGGTTCAGCTCGCGCCGGGTGAGGAATGGGGCGCTGGTCGCCTTCGTCTTGGTCATCGGACGCCGAGCCTAGCCACGTCTCTAGGCTCGGCGGATGCGCGATCGCGGGCAGGCATATCCGGTGGCACTGGTGGCGGGCTCGATCATCTCGGTCCAGTCGGGCGCGGCGCTCGCGTTCAACCTCTTCGACGAGCTGGGGCCGGCGGGAACGGTGTTGCTGCGCGTGGGCCTCGCGGCCGTGGTGCTGGTGGCGCTGTGGAGGCCGGCCATACGAGGGCGCTCGCGGGACGCCCTGCGAAGCGCGTTGCTGTTCGGGGTCGCGCTCGCCGCCATGAACCTCAGCTTCTACGCCGGGCTTGAGCGCGTGCCGCTGGGGATCGCCGTCACGCTCGAGTTCGTGGGGCCGCTCGGGGTCGCGCTCGTCGGCTCTCGGCGGGCGCGCGACTTGGTCTGGGTGGCCCTGGCCGCGGGGGGCATCCTCCTGCTGAGCCCGGGCTTGGGCGACGACCTCGACCTGCTCGGCGCCGGCCTCTGCCTGCTCGCCGGGGCCTTCTGGGCCGCCTACATCTTCCTCGCCGAGCGGGTCGGGCAGGAGTTCGAAGGCGGCGACGGCCTCGCGCTCGCCCTGGTCGCGTCGACGATCCTGCTGGCCCCGGCCGGGATCGCCCAGGGCGGGACCGAGCTGGTCGATCCCGGGCTCCTGGCCGCGGGGTTCGCGCTGGCGATGCTGAGCTCGGCGATCCCGTACTCGTTTGAGCTCGAGGCGCTCCGCTACCTGCCGAAGGGGACGTTCGGGGTGCTGATGAGCCTGGAGCCGGCGGCCGCGGCCCTCGTCGGATTCGTCGCCCTCGACCAGGGGCTCGCGGCCACCGAGCTGGTCGCGATCGCGATGGTCGTCGTGGCCAGCGCCGGCGCGCTGCGCAGCGCCGCGCACCCGCCCCGCGACTAGCGGAGGGCTCTCAGGCGTCCTTCGAGGCGGATCGCTCGTAGCCGGGGCAGGCGAGCACGGGCAGCCGCGGGTAGCGCGGGTACGCCGGATCTGTTCGGGAGCGCTCGCACAGCGAGAAGGCCGACCCGCGCGTGTTGCGGACGATCCGCTGGTGTCCGCATGAGTCACAGAGGCCTGCGTTGGTACGCGGCATGGGTCGAGTATGGGGCACGAACTCGATACTTCACTTTGTATAGTCATGCTCGGGATGAGGCTGTCGTGAGCACGTTCAAGCGCCTTCTGGGCTTCCTTCGTCCCTACCGCCGGGCGGTGCTCGGCTCGCTGGTCTTCGCCTGGCTCGCGATGGGCGTCACCGTCCTGATCCCGTGGCTCGTGGGCCAGACCGTGGACGCGATCCAGAGCTCCGAGCGCGACCGGATCATGCCGCTGGCGCTGGCGATCCTGGGGGCGGGGGTCCTGCGCCTGGGCCTTACCGTGGTTCGGCGCGTGATCGCCGGCAAGGTCTCGCTGGCGGTCGAGTTCGACCTCCGCGAGCGCGTCTACCGGCACCTGCAGACGCTGGAGCTGGGCTTCTTCGACTCGCAGCAGACGGGCCAGCTGATGTCGCGCGCGACGGTGGACCTCCAGGGGATCCGCTTCTTCCTCGGCTACGGGCTGATCTTCCTCACCCAGAACGCGCTGACGCTGCTCCTCGCCGCGGCGGTGATGTTCGCGATCCAGCCCGGGCTGGCGGCGCTGGCGCTGCTTGCCGGTGCCGTTCGTCGTGTTGACCGCGATGCGCTTCAACCGCCGCTCGCGGCCGGCGCTCCAGGAAGTCCAGCAGCGGATCGCGGAGCTGACCGCGGAGGCGGAGGAGTCGGTGTCGGGGATCAGGATCGTGAAGGCGTTCGCGCGCGAGGACCACATGCTGAGCAGATTCCGCCACGCGGTGACGAGGGTCTTCGACCAGAACGTGTTCTCGACCCGGCTGCGAGCGTTCTACTCACCGCTGCTCGGCTTCCTGCCGAGCCTGGGCCTGGCGGTGGTCCTCTTGATCGGCGGCAACCTGGTGATCAACGGCACGCTCACGCTCGGCGAGTTCACGGCCTTCTACACCTACCTGCTCATGCTCATCGGGCCGATGCGCCTGCTCGGGATGGCACTGGGGATGGCCCAGCGCGCGATCGCCTCGGGCAACCGCCTGTTCGAGATCCTCGACCGCGAGCCCCAGGTCGCCAGCCCGCCGAACGCGCCGGCGCTTCCGGCCGGCGCCGGCCGGGTGGGCTTCCGGGGCGTGTCCCTTCGCTACGACGGCGCGGCGCCCGCGCTTGAAGACATCGACCTCGACGTGCCGGCCGGGCACACGGTGGCGCTGGTCGGGCCTACTGGGTCGGGCAAGACGAGCCTGGTCGCGCTGGTCGCTCGGCTGTACGACGCGAGCACGGGCTCGGTGGAGGTCGACGGCGCCGACGTAAGGTCGGTCGACGTTGGCTCGCTTCGGCGCGAGATCGCGTTCGTGGCCGACGAGAGCTTCCTGTTCTCGGCGACGATCGCGGAGAACATCGCCTACGCCAAGCCCGACGCAACGTCGGAGGAGATCGAGCTGGCGGCGCGCCGCGCGCAGGCACATGGGTTCATCGAGCGCACGCCCGACGGCTACGAGACCATCGTGGGCGAGCGCGGGCTGACGCTGTCGGGCGGACAGCGCCAGCGGATCGCGATCGCGCGCGCGCTGCTCGCCGACCCCCGCATCCTGATCCTCGACGACGCGACCTCGTCGGTGGACGCGACGACCGAGGGGGAGATCAAGCGCGGGCTGCGCGAGGCGATGGCCGGGCGCACCACGTTCGTCGTCGCCCACCGGCGCTCCACGATCTCGCTCGCCGACGAGATCGTCGTCATGGACGAGGGCCGGATCGTCGACCGCGGCTCGCACGAGCAGCTGCTCGAGCGCTGCCCGCTCTATGCCGAGATCGCGGAACACGGGCTCGCTGACCAGGTGTTCCTCCAGCGCGACCTCGAGGAACGGGAGGAGGTGGCGCGGCTGTGACGTCCGAGAGCAACGGGCACCGCCGCGACGACCCGCGGTCGCGCGAGCTGCGCGACGCCGACCCAGTGACCGAGCGCGACCCCGGAACGCAGCGCTCCGACGTCGCCGACGAGACCGAGGACCAGGCGAACCAGCCCGGCCGCCTCGCCGGGACGCTGATGATGTTCCGCGACATCTGGCGCCTGATCCGCGGCGAGGACCAGCGGGCGCGCAAGGTGCGCTGGATGCTGGGCCTGCTGCGGCCCTACCGCCGCAAGGTGGCGCTGATGCTGGTGGCGCTTGTGGCCGCAACGGCGGCCGCGCTCGCCCCTCCTTACCTGGCGGGCAAGGCGATCGACGACGCGATCATCCCCGGCGACGCGGGCGAGCTGATCATGATCGTGGTCGTCTTCCTCGCGTCTGCCCTGGTCTTCTGGGGCGCGACCTACGCGCAGACGTACCTCGTCGGCTGGGTGGGCCAGCGGGCGCTCCAGGACCTGCGCGAGCGCATCTACACGCACCTGCAGGCGATGTCGATCGGGTTCTTCACCCGCCGCAAGCCCGGCGTCCTGATCTCACGGCTCACCAACGACGTCCAGGCCCTCGACACGCTCGTCACCGACGGCATCGTGACCCTGATCTCGAGCACGCTGACGCTGGTTGGCGTGGTCGTCATCCTGCTCGTGCTCGACGTCTCGCTGGCGCTGGTCACCTTCCTCACCTTCCCGCTGCTGGCCGTCGCGAGCGTGATCTTCCGGGTCGCCTCCACCGGCGCCTACCGTGCGACGAGGGAGAAGATCGCGAACATCACCGCCTACCTGCAGGAGACGCTGTCGGGGGTGCGGGTGGTGCGCAGCTTCGGGCAGGAGCCGCGCCACATCGCGCGGATGTCGGAGCTGAACGAGGAGAACCGGGTGGCGAACCTGCGGACGGTGTACCTCAACGCCTCGTACTTCCCCGCGGTCGAGTTGCTGTCGGCAGTCGGCACCGCGGTGATCCTGCTCTATGGCGGCTACCAGGTGATCGACGGCAACACCGACGTCGGCATCCTTGTCGCGTTCGTCGGATATCTCAACCAGTTCTTCGACCCGATCCAGCAGATCTCCCAGCTCTACACGACCTACCAGCAGGGCATGGCGGCTCTGGACAAGATCTTCGACCTCCTCGACACCGAGCCCGACATGACCGACAAACCGGGCGCGCTCGACCCCGGCGAGATCAGGGGCGAGCTGCGGGTGGAGGGCGTGTCGTTCTCGTACGCGGACGACGGGGAGTGGGCGCTGGCGGACGTGGACCTGGTGGTGCCGGCGGGCGAGACGGTGGCCCTGGTCGGCGAGACGGGCGCTGGTAAATCGACGCTGGCGAAGCTGGTCGCCCGCTTCTACGACCCGCAGCACGGGCGGATGCTGGTCGATGGCCACGACCTGCGCGACCTCAAGGCGAAGTGCCTGCGCCGCCAGCTGGGGATCGTGCCGCAGGAGGGCTTCCTGTTCTCGGGGACGGTCCGCGAGAACATCGCGTTCGGCCGGCCGGAAGCGAGCGACGAGGACATTCGCGAGGCGGCGAGGACGGTTGGGGCCGGCGGGTTCATCGAGCGCCTGCCTGACGGCTACGACACCGAGATCGGTGAGCGTGGGGTGCAGCTGTCCGCGGGCCAGCGCCAGCTGGTGGCGTTCGCCCGGGCGCTGCTCGCCGAGCCGAGGATCCTGATCCTCGACGAGGCGACGTCGAACGTCGACGTGCGCACCGAGCGGATCATCGAGGAGGGGCTGGAGCGGCTGCTCGCGGGCCGGACCGCGATCGTCATCGCGCACCGCCTCTCGACGATCCGGCGCGCGGACCGCATCGTTGTGCTCGACCGCGGGCGGATCGTCGAGACGGGCAGCCACGACGAGCTGATCGAGGCGGGCGGGCGGTACGCCGGCCTCTACGGGAACTGGATCGAGCAGCAGGCGGCGTAGCCGCTACGGGCTGACGCCGCCGGAGCCCGGGCTGACACCGCCGGAGCCGTCGTCGCCCGAGCCATCGTCGGCCGGCGGCGCGGCGGGGGGCGTGGTCGCGGGGGGCGTGGTCGCCGGCGGGGTCGTCGGAGTGACGGGGACCGCGCCGGTGTCGGTCGGCGCCCCGGTGCCCCCGGTCCCATCGGCGCCGCTCGCGGCCTCCGTGGTGGTGCCGCACTCCTTGAAGCCGTAGGCGTTCGCGGCGTCGGCCAGCTCGGTCTCGGCCGTTGAGATCTCGGCCTCGGCCTCCGCGGCGGCGGAGTCGTCGCCCCGCTCCAGGGCGAGGGCGCGGGTGTCGAGGGCGTCGACCAGGTCCTCGAGGGCGGAGAAGAAGTCGTCGAGGGTGGCCTGGTCCTCCTCGGGGGGCGCGAGCGAGCGCAGCTGGTCCAGCTGGCTCTCGGTCAGCGCCAGCTCCTCCGCCGCGATCTGCTCGGTGTCGTCGGCTGAGATGTTTTCGATCCCGACAGCCGTCTCCTCGCAGATGTCGTCGGCCTGCTCGATGAACTCGTCCTTCGAGAGCGGGGCTGCGAGACCAGGCGTGGACGCGCCGGTCACGGTCGTGATCGGGGTCTCGGGCTCGTCGTCTCCGCCCCCGGCGACCGCCACGCCGATCAGGACCAGCACGAGCACGATCGCCAGGACGGCCACGAGACGTCTGCGCGCATAGACGTCCATACCCGATTCAAGGTAACAAAAGGCGGCGTGAGCGGACGCTCAGAGAGGCCCTTTTGCAGCGATTTCGTCAGGCGGCGGCCGAGTCGAGCGCGCACCCCGCCCGGGCTGTCCTGTCCTGCCTACACGGTGTGTGGGCTATCCAGGACAGCCCGAACCGCGTACTGGGGATCATGGACTCGAACCATGACTACGAACACCAGAAGCTCGCGTGCTGCCAATTACACCAATCCCCAGTGCGCGCCCGAGGATAGCGACGGCCAGCGCTAGGAGCCGATGCTCTCCAGGTCGGTGTCGACGTCCGCCAGGGCGCCCTTCTGGCCCGACACGTCAGCGCCCGACTCGAGCAGCCGCCGGGCGTGCACGAGGTCCTCGGAGCGCTCGACCGAGAGCGCGCCGGCGACCCGTCCGTCCTTGAGGTACCAGCACGAGAACTCGCCGGCGTCGCGGTCGCCGCGCCAGACGATCTCGTCCCACTCGTACGCCGGCCCGACGTACTCGAGGCTGGCCCAGTCGGCCAGATCGCTGAAGAAATACGGCACCTCGCGGTAGGGCTCCGTCTCCCCCATCATCCCCCGCGCCGCGTGGCGCCCCTGCTGGAGCGCCACGTCCCAGTGCTCCACCCGCAGGCGCCGCCCGTGCACCACGCTCTCGTACGAGCAGACATCGCCGGCCGCGAACACACCGGGCACCGACGTCTCGAGCTTCTCGTCGCAGACGATCCCGTCGTCCACCGCGAGCCCGGCACGCTGGGCGATCATCACGTCGGGCTTCACCCCGGCGCCGACGACGACCATGTCGCCCGCGACCGTCCGCCCGCCCTTCGTGACCACCGCCTGCACCCGGCCGTCGCCCTCGAACAGCTCCAGCTCCTCGCCGCCGAAGATCTCGACGCCCTTCGACTCCAACAGCTCGTGGAACCACCGCCCAGGCTCCTCGCCGAACGTCCGGGACAGCGCCACGTCCTCCATCATCACGATCGTGCAGCTCGTCCCCTTCGCCGTCAGCGACGCGGCGACCTCGCAGCCGATGTAGCTGCCGCCGATCAGCACCACGTGCTCGGCCGCCTCGGCCTCCTCGCGGATCGCATCCGAGTTGCCGAACGCCCGCAGGTAGTGGATCCCCTCGAGCTCGGCGCCCTCGACCCGCAGGATGTTCACGTTGGCGCCCGTCGCGATCAGCGCCTTGCCGAACGCTACCTCCTCCTTCGTCTGCAGCTTCGCCGTCCGGGCGTCGAGGTCGAGCGCCATCACGTTCGTGCCGCTCAGTAGCTCGACGTCGTTCTCCTCGTACCACTCGCGCGGATGCACGTGCGCGTCCTTGCGCTCCGCCTCGCCGCGCAGGTACTCCTTCGAGAGCGGCGGCCGCTCGTACGGCGGCTCGGGCTCGCGGGTGGCCAGCAGGATCGACCCCTCCGCCCCCTTCCCGCGCAGCTCCGAGGCGCAGTAGGCAGCGGCCAGCCCGCCGCCGACGATCAAGAAGTCGACGCTGCGGCCGCTCACGCGCCGCTCGCGGACCTGCCGTCGGGCCCGAAGTACGAGGTCAGGTCCTCCTCGACGGTCGGGTCGAGCACGGCCAGGATCTCGTCGCCCGACTCGAGCACCGTGTCCGGGCCGGGGACGAAGCCGCGCCCCTCGCGCAGCACAGAGATCAGCAGGCTCCCGTCCGGCATCTCGAGGTCGCCGACCCGCACCCCGTTGGCCTTCGAGTCATCAGGCAGCAGCATCTCGATGATCTCCAGCCGCTGCTCGGGCAGGTCGAGCAGGTGCACCAATCCGTACTCGGGCACCTCGTGCTCGATCAGGCGCAGGATCAGGTCGGTGGCCGAGACCACCGGCTTCACCCCCAGCAGCTCGAACCACTGCTTGTTGCGCGGGTTGTTGACGCGGGCGATAGTGCGCTCGCACAGGTACTTCTCCTTCGCCACCTGGCAGATCAGCACGTTGTCCTCGTCGTCGCCGGTGACCGCGATCACCATGTCGGCTCGTGAGATGCCCGCGCGCTCCAGCACCCACAGCTCCGAGGCGTCGCCGTACTGGATGTTGTGCTCCAGCTCCTGCTCGACGGTGGCGTAGCGCTCGCGGTTGTTCTCGATCAGGGTCACCTCGTGCTCCTTGTCGAGCAGCTCGCGCGCAAGGTTCCAGCCCACCTTCCCCGCGCCCACGACGATCACGTACATGCTCATCAGCCCGGCGCCTTCACGTCAGCGTCGGCGGAACCCCCGTTACCGGCAGCGGCCTCCCGCACCTCCCCGATCAGCATGTCGATCGCAACCCGCGTTGGGCAGATCGTGTGCACGCCCTGCGACTCGTACCACTCCGCCCGGTACGGGTCGAGGATCCGGGCGATGACCGTCGGCACCTCGAAGCGGCGCTTCGCGATCTGGGCCACCACCAGGTTCGTGTTGTCGCCGTCCGTGGCCGCGACGAACGCGTCGGCCTCCGCGATCCCGGCCTCCTCCAGCGCCTCGATCTCGAGCGCCGTACCGACCGTGTAGCGGCCGCCGAGATCCTCCCAGGACTTGTCGAGCCCGATCTCGAGGCGCGCGTGCGACTCGGGGTCCTCGTCGAGGCACGACACGGTGTGGCCCTCCTGGAGCATGGTGCGGGCGACCGAGGAGCCGACCCGCCCGACGCCGACGATGAGGATGAACACGCCTTGATATTAGTCGCGCCGCGCGGCTCTACGTGAGGCCCGGGTGCGGGCGCTTGCGTGGATCGAACGGCGCCGGCGCGTCGGGATCCTGCGGCGGCGCGGTCAGCAGCACCCGGCAGGGCGCCTTCCGCAGCACGTACTCCGTCACCGGCCCCACCTCGGCGGGGCGCGAGCCGCCCACCCCGCCCAGCACCGCGCCGCCCCTGATCCGCGTCGGCGGCTCGGCCCCCATGACGATCAGCTCGACGTCGCGCTCGCGCGCCGCCTGCACGATCCCCGACCCGGCGTCGCGGGCGCGGAACACCGAGGTCGCCACCTCGACCGTCTCGTACTCCTCCCCCACCTGCTGCGCCCGCGCCAGCGCCCGGTTCGCCACCTCCATCCGCTCCTGCGGTGGCCGCGCGTCGAGCGGGATCGGTGAGCGGCAGGTCGAGGATGTACACCACCTCCAGGTGCGGCGGCGTCGCACCGGGTGTCTCGGCGGCGGCGGCCAGCCTGCCCGCGGTGCCGACGATGTCGTCGTCGAGCGGCGTGCCGAAGACGGGCACCATGATCCCGCCGTACTGCGCGGCGTGCACGTCCTTCACGAGCGCCTCGGCCGGCACCGTCACGCGTTTGGTCAGCGACGTCTCCTCGACCCCAACCCGGTAGACCACGTAAGCGCCCAGGCCGAAGAGCATCCAGGCGCCCCCGATGTAGCGGGCCTCGTCGTGGAACAGCAGGACGCTGATCCACGCGCCAACCGTCAGCGCCGCCGCCGCCACAGCCGGCAGCGGCACGTCGGCGCCCCGAATGCGAACGTTCAACGGCACCCGGAACGGGCGGTCGCGGTCCGGCTGCTGGCTGCGCAGCCGAATCAGGGAGACGTGGGCGATCGTGAACGCGATGGTCGCCCCGAACGCGTACAGCCCGCCGAGGAACAGCACGTCGGCCGGGATCACCAGCCCGAACGAGATCACCGCCCCGATCAGGATCGCGACGTGCGGCGTGGTCCACCTCCGCCCGAGCTTGCCCAGCCAGCTCGGGATCTGCCGGTTCGTGGCCAGGACGTAGACGTGGCGCGACAGCCCGAGCATGGAGGTGCTCGCCGCCCAGGCGAGGACCACGGGCGCGACCGCCACCACGGCAACGCGCATGGCGTCCGCGACCCAGGCGGGGTCGTAGCTCATCACCACGCCCAGGATCGGCTCCTCCAGATAGGTCGTGCCCAGGGCCGTCTGCGGCCCGTCCGGGGTCGCCACGACGGGAACCGCCATCACGGCGATCGCGGCCACACCCGTGTAGAGGATCGGGACCACCGCGATCCCGGTGGCCACCAGCCGCTTCAGGTCGACCGCCTCGAACTCGAGGTCGGGAACCAGGTCCGACGCCGCCTCGATCCCCGCGTACGCGACGGTCGCGATCACCCCCGCGTAGAGGACGTCCTCGAGCGAGGGGGTCGTGAACAGGTCGAGCTCGGCGGTGAGCGCCGAGGCGTCGAACGACGTGAGCGCCCCCACGACGACCACGAGCACCAGCAGCAGCACGCCCACGATCGCGATCGCCGTGAGCAGCAGCTGCCGGCGGACACCGGAGAACCCGACGATGTTTATCGCGGCCACGCCGGCGATAACGACGCCGGCCGTGATCAGCTCGAGCGCCCCGTCCCCGAACGACGACGAGATCGGCGTCAGGTAATGCGGCACCGAGATCGCCGCCAGCGCGACGACGATCAGGTAGTCGATCAGGATCGCCCAGCCGGCGATGAACGACACCAGCTCGTTGAAGGCGTGCCGCGCCAGCGTCGAGGAGCCGCCGCGCTCGCGGAACATCGCCGCCCCCTCGATGTAGGTCATCGCGTTCAGCATGAACACGATCCCCACCCCGAGGAAGATCAGCGGCGTGAGCGCCAGGCCGCGCTCGGCCACGAGCCCGATCGAGAAGTAGATCGAGAACCCGACCGCGGAGTAGGAGACGGCGAACAGCCACGGCACGCCCAGGAAGCGCCGGGCGAGCGTCCGCATCGGCAGGCGCTGGACCGGCGCTTCCCCTTCCCCCCGCTCGCTCAAGAGCCTCTCCGGGTGGACAGATACAGCCTGCCGGCGCCGAGCCCGGTGAAGACGAGCCCCAGCAGGAACCCGAACGAGAGCGGCCCGCCACCGTTGACGAAGGTCACGACCAGGATCGCCACCCCGAAGCCGATGATGATGACGGCGAACAGGCGCGAGACCGCGCGGTAGACCTGATCCGGGGCCGCCACGCCCTTGATTCTAGATTCGCCGCAGGCCTCAGACCGGCTGGGGCTCTTCCTGCGCCTGCCCACGGGCCTCGTGCGGCGTGGCGGCGACGATGACCCGGGCCGGGCGGCCGGCCAGCACCGTGCGCAGCGTGTGCCCGTAGAGGGGCGTCCCGTTGCGGTAACGGAGCTCCATCACGATCGCCCCGGCGTTGAGCTCCTTGGCGCGCTCGATGACCGCGGCGCCCGCCTGGCCCGGCCGCACGCGCTGGATCTGGCCGGAGATCCGCAGGCCGCAGATCAGCTTCGCCCGCTCGATCTTGCTCTGCGCCTCGCTCTCCTCCGCCGGCAGCTCGGCGTCGAGCGGCAGGTTCGTGGGCACCTCCACGAGCGAGAGGACATGGATCGCCCGCCGCCTCTTGGAGGCGAGTGCGGACGCGGTGGTGGCGGTCTCGTCGGAGAACGGGCCCCCTTCGAACACGAGCAGCACGCTCTCGTACTCGACCTCCTCCACTCCCAGCGGCTCCAGCGCCTCGACCTTGACGGTCTGCGTAAGCGGCAGCCCCTGCCGCCGGCGGTAGAGGTAGTAGAGGGCCATGCCGGCCAACATCCATCCGCCCCCCGTGGCGAGGATCACCGGGTCGAGCACCATCGCGACGACGAACGCCGCGCCGGTCCCGAGGCCACCCACGACGGCCATCGCCGGCACCTCGACCCCCCGAATGCTGATGTTTCCGGGGGAGTGCCACAGCGGCTCCCCGCCGACAGTCCGCCGTCGGCCGGACAGCGGGTAGAGCTTGCGCATCCTGATCACGGATACGTGCGCGATCGTGAACGACAGGGTCGCCCCGAACGCGTAGATCGCCCCCAGGAACGTCGTCTCGCCAGGGGCCATCACCACGATCGCGACCAGCGAGAAGACGATGATCGCCATGTACGGCGTCTTGAACCGCGGGTGCACCCGGCGCAGCAGCTCCGGCACCTGCCGGTGCTGTCCCATCGAGAACGTCAGCCGCGAGAGCCCGATCAGGGCAGCGTTGGTGGCGATCAGCAGGATCACCGCGGCGAGGATCCCCACGTACACCTCGAGCACGTCCGTCAGCGCCACCCCGAGCCCGATGTTCTCGACGATCCCCAGCACGGGGTCGTCCGCGTACGTGGTGGCGAGCTCGGTCGTGAACTCGCCGCCCTGGAACGTGACCGGCATCGCCGACAGGGCGATCGCGGGCAGCAGCGCGTAGAGGCCCACGACCGCCAGCACCGTCAACCCCGTGCCGCGGACGATCGTGCGGTCCGCGTCCTTGGCCTCCTCGGCCATGTTCGAGATCGTCTCGATGCCCGTGTACGCGACCATGCCGACCGCGATCCCCAGCGCGAAGTCGCCCCACGTGGGCACCGAGCCCGAGGTCCACCTGCGAAACGAGCAGGTCGGGGTTGAAGACCAGCGCCAGCCCGATGATCACCAGCACGATCTGGGTCAGCAGGTCGGCGATCGCGAGCACCAGGTTGAGGCGCGCCGACTCCTCCGTCCCCTTGACGTTGAGCGCGGCGAGGAGCACCACCAGACCGACGCCGAAGATGACGTCGGCGGGACCATGGCCCAGCGGCTCCCAGAAGACCGACAGGTAGTGCGGCACGAAGAACGCCGAGATCGCGACGGTGACGATGTACGTCAGCATCTGCGCCCACCCCGCGAAGAAGCTGGCGAGCTCGTTGAACGCGTGGCGCGCGAAGCTCGACGAGCCGCCAGCCTCGGGGTACAGCACCGTCCCCTCGACGTAGCTCGCGGCCGTGAACGCGAACAGGATGCCCGCGATCACGAAGGTGACCGGCGTCAGCCCCAGCGCGTACAGGGCCACCAGCCCGAGCGCGTAGTAGATCGACGAGCCGACGTTGCCGTAGGCAGCGGCGAACAGCGCCCCCGTGCCGTGCACGCGGCGAAGCGCCTGCTCGCGTGGATGACGTTCAGCCATCAGCGCGACTATACGGCCGCGTCAGGCTGCCGCTGCGCCGGTAGGCTGGCCCCATGAGCGAGCTGATCCACACCTGCTACCGGATCCTCGACCCGGAGAAGTCCGTCGCCTTCTACGAGAAGCTCGGCTTCGAGGAGCTGCGGCGGATGCCGATCCGCGACGAGGCGACCAACATCTTCATGGGCCTGCCCGGCGACGGCGCCCGACTCGAGCTGACGCACAACCACGACGTCACCGAGCCGTACGAGATCGGCACCGGCTACGGCCACATCGCGATCACCGTCGACGACCTCGACGCCACCCTCGAGCGCCTCGCCGAGCTGGGCATCGAGCCCGAGAGGCCGCCGTACACGGTGCGTGAGGGCGGCTCGCGCCTTTGCTTCGTCCGCGACCCGGACGACTACCGGGTCGAACTGCTCGAGAAGGCCTGAGGCTCGGCTACTCGGCCGAGCCCTCGAGCGGCGCGCCGCCGAAGCCGATCTCGTTCCCGTCGGAGTCGCGGTAGGTCACCTTGCGGACTCCGTTGCTGTACGTCTCCCGCTTCGCCGGCTCGATCCCGCGAGCCGCGATCTCCCCCACCACGGCCTCGAGATCCTCCACGAAGAGCGTGTGTTCGGCGTAGCCGGCGCGCCCCGCGTCCTCCACGATGAAGATGAAGCGATGCTCGCCAAGCTCCCAGACGCACTCGGTCTCGTGGGGGGCGAAGGCCGGCTCCGAGCCCAAGAGACGCTCGTACCACGGCTTCGCCGCCTCGTAGTCGCGCACGCAGATTCCCGCGAAGAGGTCCGGAGAGAGCGAGGCTAGAGCCACGTGATGCCGTACTTCTCGGAGACACGCGCGTAGACGTCCGGGCCGATCGATCCGTCCGCCTCCGCCTCACCCAGCTCCCTGAAGAACCCCTCGAATCCGGCCGGCGAAGCCATGGTGAAGATGCGCCCGGTTCGGGGAACCACTCGGCGTTGCGCGTGAGGGATCCCGCGGGGCGCGAACACCGTGTCGCCAGGCCCGGCCTTGTGGTCCGTTTCGCCCACCGTGAACACGTGCTCTCCCTCGAGCACATGGAACAGCTCGTCCTCACGCTCGTGAACATGGAGCGGGGTGTCGAGCGGGTCGATCTCCTCGACCATCGAGAACGCTCCCCCGGTTGTGGCGGCAGAAGCCTTGATCAAGAACTCGGCGTCGCTGAACCGGACGCGCTCGCCAGCGCCGGCCTCGACCTTGAAGGGAAGACCGGCGGCAGCGTCCATGCCGCCAATCTAGATGTAATCGGGGCCTCGAGGAGGAGCCCGCCGCACGTGGCGGCGGGTCACGTCGGCCGGGGTCGGGCAGCCCAGGAGCGCCAGCGCCAGCGAGAGCTCGTCGCGGAGCACCTCGAGGACGCGCTGCGCGCCCGCCTCGCCGTCCACCGCGAGCCCCCACACGGCCGGGCGGCCGACGAGCACGGCAGCGGCCCCGAGAGCAAGCGCGGTGGCGACGTCGGTGCCGCGGCGCACCCCACCGTCCACCAGTACCGGAACGCGGCCGGCGACGACGTCGGCGACCTCCGCCAGCGCGTCGACCGTGGCCGGGACCCCGTCGAGCTGGCGGCCGCCGTGGTTGGAGACGATCACTCCCGCCACGCCCGCCTCGATCGCGAGCTCGGCGTCGGCGGGCGCCATGACCCCCTTGAGGAGCACCGGCAGTTCGCAGCTCTCCACCAGGGCTGCGAGGTCGTCCCAGTCGAGCGATGCGTCCACCAGGTCGAACACCTCCTTGGGCGTGAGCGGCTCATCGGAGCCGGTCGCCGCCTGCACCGCCGGGGCCGCGACGTTCACGGTGAAGGCGGTGCGCAGGTCGCGCTCTCGCCTGCCCGCGAACGGCGCGTCGACGGTCAGGGCGATCGCTGAGTACCCAGACGCCACGGCCTCGGCCACCAGCGCCTCGGTGACCGCCCGGTCCTTGAAGCAATAGAGCTGGAACCAGCGCGTCGCGTCCGGGGCGGCAGCCGCCACGGACCCTGGGGTGGCCGTCGCGATCGTCGACACGCACATCGCGGTCCCGGCGGCCGCCGCGCCCCTGGCCATCGCCTCCTCGCCGTCGGGGTGGGCCAGGCGCTGGAACGCCACCGGGGCCACTAGCACCGGCATCGAAAGCCGTGAGCCGAGCAACTCGATCGAGGGATCGACCCCCGACACGTCCACCAAGACCCGCGGGATCAGCTCCCACTCACGAAAGGCCGCGACGTTGCGGGCCAGCGTGCGCTCGTCCCCAGCCCCGCCGGCGAAGTAGCCGAGCGGACCCGGTTCAAGCCCCTCCGCGGCGAGGGCCTCGTAGTCGGCAACGTTGATCGGCTCGGGCAGGGTGCTCAAGGCGGCGAAAAGCGAGCTCTGCAGCCGCCTTACCCCGGGAAGTGGACGATCGGGATGATCAGGATCGCAACGATGTTCGCCACCTTGATCATCGGGTTGATCGCGGGCCCGGCAGTGTCCTTGTAGGGGTCGCCGACGGTGTCGCCGGTGACCGACGCGGCGTGGGCCTCCGAGCCCTTGCCCCCGTGGGCCCCGTCCTCGATCAGCTTCTTGGCGTTGTCCCAGGCGCCGCCGCCGGCGGTCATCGAGATCGCCATGAACAGGCCGACCACGATCACCCCTATCAGGAGGCCGCCCAGCGCGTCAACGCTCCAGATGCCCACCAGCACTGGAACGATGATCGGGATCAGGGACGGCAGGATCATCTCCCGCTGGGCCGAGGCGGTGACGATCGCCACCGTGTCGCCGTAGTCCGGCTTCTCGGTCCCGTCCATGATCCCGGGCTTCTCCCGGAACTGCTTGCGCACCTGCTCGACCACCTGGCCGCCGGCGCGGCCCACGGCCTCGATCGCGAGCGCCGCGAACAGGTAGACCATCACGCCGCCCAGCAGGAGCCCGATCAGAACCTCGGGCGTCGAGAGGTTGAACAGGGTGTCCAGGTCGAAGCCGGCGGGCGCCTCCTCCAGCAGCTCGATCTTGAACGCGGCGAACAGCACGAGAGCGGCCAGAGCCGCGGAGCCGATCGCGTAGCCCTTTGTGACGGCCTTGGTCGTGTTCCCCACGGCGTCGAGCGGATCCGTCACGTTCCGCACGTCCTCGGGCAGCTCCGCCATCTCGGCGATGCCGCCGGCGTTGTCGGTGATCGGCCCGAATGCGTCGAGCGCGACGATCAGTCCCGTCAGCGAGAGCTGGGCGACGACGGCGATCGCGATCCCGTAGATCCCCGCCAGCTCGTTGGCGACGAAGATCGCGGCGGCGATCAGTAGCACGGGGAGCGCCGTGGACTGGAATCCCTGGGCGAGCCCCTGAATGATGTTGGTCGCGTGGCCGGTCTCGGACGCCTTCGAGATGGTGCGCACCGGGCGGAACCGGGTGGAGGTGTAGTAGTCGGTGATCACGAAGAGGCCGCCGGTGACGACGATCCCGATCAGGGCGCAGAGCCACAGGTCCGTGACGCTCGTCGCCTCCGCGCCGGCGTCGCCGAACCCGAATGACAGCGGCTCGCTCATCAGCCAATCGGTGATCGGGTAGAAGGCAGCCGCCGAGATCAGGCCCGACACGATCACGCCCCGGTATAGGGCGCCCTCGACCCTGTCGGTGGAGGTGCGGACGGACAGGGCTCCGACGATGGACGCGAGGATCGCGACGCCGCCGAGGACGAGCGGGAAGAGGGAGACCTCGCGCGCGTACTCGGGGAACGTGAGGACGCCGAGCAGCATCACCGCGACCGTCGTGACCGCATAGGTCTCGAAGAGGTCCGCGGCCATGCCGGCGCAGTCGCCGACGTTGTCGCCGACGTTGTCGGCGATCACCGCCGGGTTGCGGGGATCGTCCTCGGGGATCCCCGCCTCGACCTTGCCGACGAGGTCGGCGCCGACGTCGGCGGCCTTGGTGAAGATGCCGCCGCCAAGTCGGGCGAACACCGAGATCAGCGAGCCGCCGAAGCCGAGGCCAATCAGCGCGTCGACGGCCTCCTTGTCGGTCTGGTCGGTGGCGACGAGGATGCCGAAGTAGCCCGCTACGCCCAGAAGGGCCAGACCGACGACGAGCAGACCGGTCACCGAGCCGCCCTTGAAGGCGACGTCGAGCGCCGGCGGCACGCCGCCGCGGGCGGCCTCCGCCACCCTGGCATTGGAACGAACCGAAACGTTCATCCCGATGAACCCGGCCGCGCCCGAGAGCGCGCCACCGATCACGAAGCCGATGCCCGTCGCGACGTCCTGGAGCAGCGCGATCAGGATCGCGAGCGGGACAGCGACCACGGCGATGATCAGGTACTGGCGGTTCAGGTAGGCCTTCGCGCCCTCCTGCACCGCGCCGGAGATCTCCTGCATGCGGTCGTTGCCGGGCGACTTCGCCATCAGCCGCTGCGTGACGAGGGCGCCGTAGAGCACCGCCGCGCCCGCGCACACGAGCGCGATCAGGACGCCGTAGTCGGTCAGGAACTCGGTCAAGTCTTCAGTCCTCCGTGGGCTTCAACAAAAGGAACGGCCGAGGGGTCCCCGGCCGAAAGCGGCGGGCAGTCTAGCCGATGCTCAGGAGCCGGGCGGCGTCCAGAGGCCCGGCGACCCCTCATCCCGGGCCGGCCGAGCTTCCTCCGAAGGCGTGTCGGGCGGTGTATCGCCCTCGTCGCCCCCGGCGGCGCGGGCATACAGCATCTGGAGCTCCGAAAGGGCGTTCCGAACCTGGGTCTGCGGCTCCGGCTCGAGCAGCTCAACCAGCGAGCGCACCGCCTCGATCCCCACCCGTGCCTGCTCGAGGTCCCGCTCTTCCTCCTTGGCGATCCGCCGTGCCGTGAGGTTGACGAGCGTCACCACGCTCTCCAGCAGCACGTCCTGCACCCGGACCTCGCGCAGCCCCTCCTCGATCCGCCGGCGCAGCTCCTCCTCGTCGACTGAGGGGTCAGACCCCTCACCGCGCGTCGCCTCCGGCGCCTCCTCGGGCTCGGGATCTGACCCCGCGTTCGGTGTCTCGTCGTTCTCGTCGTCCATAGGCGCAATCTATTCCGCAGCGACCGCCTGGGGCACGTAGGTGCGCCGGGTCTCCGCGACCGCGTCGCGGTAGACCTGCTCGAGGGAGGCGCCCGCCGCGAGTGCCTCGCGAGCGCGCTCGGCCCCGGTGCGGGCCGGAAGCTCGACGTCGATGCCGAGCCCCTCGCGGGCAGGGGTCGTCCACTCCAACAGCCCCTCGACAGCGGCGGCGGTGGGGATCTCCTCGCGTCGCGCCCAGTCGATCATCTTGCCCTCCATCCCCCACCGGATCGCCCGCCACAGGTTCTCCTCGATCTCGCGCTGGCCGAGTGGCTCGGCCAGGATCCCCTCGCTGTGATCCATAGCGGCCTGGGCGATACAGGCGGAGATCAGGCCCGCCAGGGCGAACGAGCTCGCCCCGCTGGTCTGGGCGTCGCAGATCCGCAGCTCCACGGTGCCGAACGAGTGGTGCGGGCGCACGCTCCACCAAAGCTGCGTCGACTCGACCACGGAGTTGGTCGCCGCGAGCACGTCGATGAAGTCCGCGTACGTGGCGTAGTCGCCGAACGGCTCGTGGACGCCGCAGCGAGGGAAGGTCCGGGTGAAGATCTCCGTCCGCACCGAGGCGAGTCCCGTGTCCTGCCCGTCGAGGAACGGTGAGTTGGACGAGGCTGCGAGGAGCTGAGGGAGGACCCCGCGCAGGTGGTCGCAGACCGCGATCGCGCGGTCGGCGCCCCGCACGCCCATGTGGACGTGAAGGCTCCAGGTGTTGTTGCGCTGCGCCACCCAGCGAAGCTCTTCCTTCAGCCGCCTGTAGTGCTCGGTATCGATGATCCGCTGGTCGAGGTAGCCGGCCCACGGGTGGGTCCCCATGGCGGCCAGCCCAATCCCGAGCTCGTCGGCGAGCGCGAAGAGCCGGGCTCGATGCGAACGCTGCATCTCCACCGCGTCGGCGAACCGCTCCCCGCGGCCGGAGCGGATCTCGATCTCGGAGTCGATCAGCTCGCCGGCCGCCGAGACCGCGAGCTGCGAGTCGTCCTGGCATGCGGCGTAGAGCTCGTCGAAGCGGTGCACCAGGTCGAGCGTCGCCGGATCGACCAGCGCGAACTCCTCCTCCAGGCCCACGGTGAAGTCGGTCGAGGACTCGAACGCCTCGCGCGTCCGCTCGCGGTCGAGGGTGGGCGACGCGGAGTCCGTGCGGGTATCCGCCATCTCCAGTCCTACTAGGCCAGGTAGAAGTACAGCGCGTAGAGCAGGTCGACGGCGGGGCTGGACGTGTGCACAGTGACCTCCGGGGGAACGTCCAAGAGCTGCTCGGAGTAGTTGAAGATGATCTTGACGCCCGCCGCCCCAAGCCTGTCGGCGACCTCCTGGGCCGCCGAGGCGGGAACGGCCAGCACCCCGACCACCACCTCCTCCTGGGCGATGACCTCCTCCAGCTCGTCGAACGCGCGGACCGGGACGCCGCCCAGTTCCTGGCCGACCTGATCGGGGTCGACGTCGAAGATCGCCACGACCTGGAAGCCGTGGTCGGCGAAGATGTCCGAGCTGGCGATCGCCTGCCCCAGGTGGCCGGCCCCGAACAGCGCGATGTTGTGCTGGCCGGACGTGCGGAGGATCTTCCGGATCTCGTCGACGAGCGACTCGACCTGGTAGCCCACCCCCCGCTTGCCGAACTTCCCGAAGCCGGACAGGTCGCGCCGGATCTGGGTCGAGTTGATGTGGGTGTACTCGGCGAGCTCCTGTGAGGAGATCGTCTCCTTGCCCATCTTCCGCGCCTGGATCAGGACCTGGAGGTACCTCGAAAGGCGAGCGGCGACGCCCAGCGACAGCCGCTCGCCGTCGGTCGACCCGACGGCGTGAACGGCCCCCACGGCTCCGCCCGCAGCTCCTTCCGCGCTCATGAGCCCAGGGTACTCATCATTCGCGTTCGAGTCCGACGGCGGCTCGGAGCTCATCCGGGTCGAGGACCAGCTCGCTGATGATCGCGCCGTCGACCTCGACCACGGGGATTCGCTCCAGATACGCGGTCAGCAGCGTGTCGTCGGAGTCGATGTCCACCTCGCGAAGCTCGAAGGGGCTCAGCTCCCCG
Source organism: uncultured Solirubrobacterales bacterium (assembly GCA_963797835.1). Taxonomy (GTDB): domain Bacteria; phylum Actinomycetota; class Thermoleophilia; order Solirubrobacterales; family 70-9; genus JBDTSW01. The sequence continues at coordinate 28,577 of CAWCRN010000034.1, read as the reverse complement.
CGCAGCCCCGCGATCGCGTCCCGGGCCTCGTCGCACAGGTGACAGCCGGGCCGCGTGTACAGGGTCAGCACCGTCACGCCGCGGCGTCCCACGCGAGGTAGTCGGGGTAGGACGCCGCGTCGACGAAACGGGCGGCCGAGGCGATCATCGCCGCGTTGTCGGTGCACAGCTCGCCCGGCACGAGCTTCAGCGGGAGGCCACGGGCCTCGCAGATCGCGCCGGCCCGATCGCGCAGCGGCCCGTTGGCCGCAACGCCGCCACCGAGCGCCACCGCGTCCCAGCTGCCCTCGTCGAGCGCCCGCTCGAGGCGAGAGCCGAGCTGGCCCACGATCGCGGCCTGGTAACTGGCGGCCAGGTCGGCCCTGCGCCGCTCGGTCTCCTCGGGCCCCAGATCACGGGTCAGATACAGCAGCGCCGTCTTCACTCCCGAGAACGAGAAGTCCAGCGGAGCGTCGGAGCGGATCCCGGTTGGCAGCTCAAACGCCTCGGCGTCTCCGTGTGCGGCCAGACGCTCGATAGCCGGCCCTCCCGGATACCCCAGTCCCAGGAGCCTTGCAGCCTTGTCGAGCGCCTCCCCGGCGGCGTCGTCGAGCGTCTGACCGAGCGTCTCGAATCCATCGTGCGAGCGAACGCCGGCGAGCAGAGTGTGGCCCCCGCTCGCCACCAGACACAGGAACGGGGGCTCGAGCGGGTCGGGCTCGAGGAAGTTCGCCGCGATGTGGCCGTGCAGGTGATCCACCCCGCAAAGCGGCTTGCGCGTCGCCGCGGCCAGGGCCTTCGCGGTGCTGACGCCCACCAGCAGCGCCCCGATGAGCCCGGGGCTGCGGGTCACCGCAAGGGCGTCGACGTCCGCGAGGTCCACGTCCGCGTCGTCGAGCGCCGCCTCGACCACCGCGTTCACGAGTTGGAGGTGGTGGCGGGACGCGACCTCGGGCACAACGCCGCCGAAGCGCTGATGGGCCTCGGCCTGCGAGGAGATCACGTTCGAGCGGATGCGCCCCGCGTCGTCGACCACCGCGGCGCACGTGTCGTCGCAGGAGGTCTCGATGGCCAGGATCACAGGATGGTCCGGGTTATGCGCGAACGGGCGCCGGCTCCAGCCACATGATCACGGCGTCCTCGCCGTTGTCGTGGTAGTAGCGGCGGCGGTGGCCGGCGGCCTTGAACCCGAAGCGCTGGTACATCGCGATCGCACCGCGGTTGGAGGTGCGGACCTCGAGCGTGTACCGGGCATCGCGGCCCGTCTCCTCGAAGAGGCGCTCGAGCAGCTGGGTGGCGATCCCCTCGCGCCTCCGGTCGGGGTCGACCGCGACGTTCATCACGTGCCAGACGTCGGCGTAGCGAGAGCAGATGAGGAACCCCACGAGCCCGCGCTCATTGGAGGCGGCGAGGCAGATCCCCGACGGCTTCGACAGCTCCAGCACGAACATCGCCAGCGACCAGGGCGTGCCGAACGCGCGCCGCTCGATCGACAGGACCGAGGGTAGGTCGCTGTAGACGAGGGAGCGCACCTCAACGCCCGGCCTCGAAGCCGGCCACCTATGTGGAATCCGATTCTCGGCGCTGCTGTTCACGCCATAGCTCCGCGTCGGGGGGTCTCAGATAGATCGGCTCGACTTCCCCGGGCGGCGCTGGCTCCCTCTCCGCGGCGAGCAGGCAGGTGAAGCGCGCCGAGATCAGGTGGCCCTCGTCGCCATCGGCGAGCACCCTCGCCCCGGCGTCCTCGAGCTGACGCCTGAATCGTACCGAGCCGTCCCCGCCCGTCAGCGGCGCGCCTCCGAGTCCCGCAATGCGCTCCGCAAGTTCTTCCGGAGAGGCGACGAACGGCTCCCACTCCGCCTCCCCGTCGGACCGGTAAAGAGCCGCGAATACCTGCTTGCGACGGGCGTCCAGGACGGCGAGAACCGGCCCTTCGTCGTCTGCCGGCTCCCCCACACCCCCTGCGAGCGCCTCCAAGGAGGACACCGGGACCAACGGCGTGCCCAGCGCCTGCGCGAGCCCGCGAGCGGTGGCGATGCCGATCCGAAGCCCGGTGTACGAGCCGGGGCCGATGCCGACGGCGATCGCCGCCACCGCGCCCCATCCCCCGGCGGCCTCGGCCGCCTCCTCGACGCGGGCGAGCAGTTCCCGGGCATGAGCCGGCCGCTCCCCTTCGCCGGGCTGGGACGCGTGCTCCCAGAGGATGTCCGAGTCGCGGACCGCCGCCACGGCCAGTCGCGGCGTGGCGCTGTCGAAGCCGATGATTGCGGCGTCCCGGCTCACGCTGCCATCTCCACGGACACCCGGCGGTCGTCGCCGCCGGCGTGGCGGAGCTCCACGCGGGCGGCGACGCGGACGCCAGCCAGGGCCTCATCGGCGAACTCGCCGTCGAGGGCCGACGGCCACTCGACGAACGCGATCGCGTCGGACGTCAGGTAGTCGTCCAGCAGTCCCGGCTCCTCTGGGCCCAGCCCGTCGAGGCGGTAGAGGTCCAGGTGAGAGACGGCGTGGAGCGCTCCTTGGTAGCGGTGGCCGATCGTGAAGGTCGGGGAGGTGACGGGCCCGCGCACCCCCAGCGCGCGGCAGGCGCCGCGGACGAACGTCGTCTTCCCCGAGCCCAGCTCGCCCGAGACGAGCACCACGTCGCCCGACCCGAGGCCCGCCGCGATCCTCGCGCCCAGGGCCTCCGTCTCCTCCGGGGAGGCGGTCCGCTCCGTCAACCGAACAGGCCGAGTTGGTCGGCCTCGGACGCCGGCGCCGGCTCCTCGCGTGAGGCGTCCTCGTCCGCCGGCGCCAGGGCGGAGGGGTCGCGCTCGAGGAGGCCGGGCAGCGTCGCGAAGTCCTGGCGCAGGGTCTCGGCCAGGGCGGGCGTTCGGAGGGCGGCGGCAGGATGGAAGAGCGGCAGCAGAAACACGGTACGCCCCGCCAGCTCGTGAACCTGGGGCGTCCCGCGCACCTTCGTGATCCCGGTCGGGTTTCCGCTGAGGAGCTTGGTCGCGAAGTTTCCGAGGGTCGCGATCACCCGGGGCTCGATCAGCTCCACGGATCGCTCCAGATACGGGCGACATGCCTCGATCTCGTCCGGCTGCGGATCGCGGTTGCCGGGAGGGCGGCAGCGCACGACGTTCGTCACAAAGACGTCGTCACGCGTGAACCCGATCTCCCCCAGCAGCTGGGTCAGGAGCCCGCCGGCGCGCCCGACGAACGGCTTGCCCTGCCGGTCCTCCTCTGCCCCGGGCCCCTCCCCGACGAACATCAGGTCGGCGTCGGAGTCGCCGTTTCCGAAGACCACCTTCGTCCGGGTCTCCGCGAGCGCGCACTTCGTGCACACGGAGGCCTCGCGGTAGACCTCGACCAGTCGCTCGCGCCGTTCGGCTGCCTCAGCCACCGCCCCCGCTGGCCTTTCGCTTGGCGTCGCGCTTGGCCTTCCGCTGTGCCTTGAAGCGGGCCTTGGTGTCCGCGTGAAGCTTGGCGTTGCGGGCCTCCTGCTGGCGGGCGGCGCCTGGGCTCTTCACGAGCTTGAAGGTCGAGGCCGGCGCCGAGTAGCGGCGCACCGTTCGCTCGGACGCGCATGCGGGACAGGTCGCGTACTCGGTTCCGGCGGGGACGAGGACGTCGAAGACGGTGTCGCATTCCCCGCACTCGAACTCGTAGATCGGCATCGCGGCGATGGTAACCGTGTGCGCGGCCCTGGCATCTAAACTTCCCATCAGGCCGCGACCTCACCCGAGGCGTGGACCGCCGACAGTCCGGCATCAACCATCCCCGAAACCCGAAGCCGTCTGGATTCTCGTGAGGGAACTGGAACGGGACCAACCCGAAGCCGCCGGCCCTGCCGCCGACACCACCGCACCGCCCCGACTGACGATCGTCGGTCGCGGCCGCATGGGCGGGGCCATGGCCCGAGCCGCCGAGCGCGCGGGGCTGGAGATCACGACCGCGGGCCGCGACGACGCGAGCTCGGCGTACACGGAGGCCGAGGCGGCGCTCCTCTGCGTTCCCGACACCGCCATCCGCGACGCCTGCGAAACGGCGGCAGCGTTCGTTCCACCGCTGCGGCTGGTGGGCCACGTGAGCGGTGCCACCCGCCTCGACGCCCTCGCGGCCGCCGCCCAGCGCGGCGCCGCCACGTTCAGCCTGCACCCGCTGCAGACCGTCCCGACCGAGGCTTCCGACCTGGCCGGATCGCCGTGCGCCGTCGCCGGCTCCACGGGCGAGGCGCTCGCCTTCGCGCGCACGCTGGCCGCCCGGCTCGGAATGGAGCCCTTCGAGGTGCCGGAGGAACGACGGGCCGCTTACCACGCCGCCGCATCGATGGCCTCCAACTTCCTGGTCGCCCTCCAGGAGTCCGCCGCGGAACTGCTACGCGCCGCCGGCATCAACGAGGCCGACGACCTCCTCGCCCCGCTGGTGCTCCGCACGGCGGCCAACTGGGCCGAGCACGGAGGCGAGGCGCTCACCGGCCCGATCGCCCGCGGCGATGCGGCGACGATCGAGCACCACATCGAGGCGATCCGTGAGGCAGCCCCCCAGCTGCTCCCCCTCTACGAGGCGCTCGCCGAGCGCACCCGGGCGGTGGCCGACACGTCATGACGGTCGCGAGGACGAAGTCGGAGCTGCGCGGGCTTCTGGCCGATGCCCACCGGCATGGCCGCTCGATCGGGCTCGTCCCGACCATGGGAGCGCTGCACGGGGGTCATCTGTCGCTGCTACGCGAGGCTCGTGAGCGGTGTGACGTCGTCGTCATGAGCCTGTTCGTCAACCCGGCCCAGTTCGGCCCCTCCGAGGATCTCGATGCCTACCCGCGGGACGAGGCGCGCGACCTCGAGCTGGCCGCGGCGGAGGGCGTGGACCTGGTCTATGCCCCATCGGTCGAGGAGGTGTACCCGGAGGGCTTCGCCACCGCGGTCGAGGTCGCCGGCGGGCTCACCGACGTGCTCGACGGCGACCAGGCCCGCCGGGGGCCCGCTCACTTCCGCGGCGTCACCACGGTGGTCGCCAAGCTCCTGAATCTCGTCGGCCCCGACGTGGCGTTCCTCGGCCAGAAGGACGCCCAGCAGGCAGCGGTGATTCGCCGCATGGTCGACGACCTCGACTACTCGGTCGAGGTCGTCGCGCTGCCGACCGTGCGCGAGCCCGACGGCCTGGCGCTCAGCTCGCGGAACGCCTACCTCGATCCGGAGGAGCGCGAGCAAGCCAGCGCCATCAACCGTGCACTTCGCGCCGCCGAGGAGGCCGCACGAGCTTCGGGAGAGCTCGAGCGGGCGCTGGCCGCCGCCCGCGCCGAGCTGGAGCGCGCCGGGATCGAGCCCGAGTACCTGGAGGCGCGGGATGCCGCGGACCTCTCCCCCGTCCAAAGCTTCAACGGACGGCCGGTGCTCCTGGCCGTCGCCGCGCGGGTCGGCAGGGCCCGCCTGATCGACAACATCGTCATCGGTGCCCGTGGGGGCACCTGAGATCGGAGGAACCAAGATGAGTAGGAGCGCACGACACACGGAGCTGGCCGGGGACGACCGGAAGCCGATGACGCTTCCCGCGCTTGCCGAGATGAAGGCGGCAGGCGAGCCGATCGTGATGGTGACCGCCTACGACTACCCCTCGGCGCTGGCGGTCGAGGAGGCGGGCGTCGACCTGGTGCTCGTCGGCGACTCGGCGGCGATGACCGTGCTGGGCTACGACAGCACGGTTCCCGTCGGCCTCGACGAGATGCTGATGCTCGTCGAAGGCGGTCCGCCGCGGACTGCACACCCCGCTCCTGATCGGCGACATGCCCTTCGGGTCTTATGAGACCTCGAACGAGCAGGCCGTGGAGAACGCCCAGCGCTTCGTCAAGGAGGCGGGCTGCGACGCAGTCAAGCTCGAGCGCGGCGGCTCGTCGGTCGAGCGAGCCCGGGCGATCATCCGCGCGGGCATCCCGGTGATGGGCCACGTCGGCCTCACGCCACAGACCGCGACCGCCCTCGGCGGCTTCAAGGCCCAGGGCCGCACCGCCAACCGCGCGATCGAGATCGCCGAGGAGGCGCACGCCCTGGAGTCGGTCGGCTGCTTCTCAATCGTGTTCGAGGCGGTCCCGGCCGCGGTGTCGGAGGCGTTGGTGGCGAAGCTCGAGATCCCGGTGATCGGGATCGGCGCGGGCGCCGCGACTGATGGGCAGGTGCTCGTGTTCCACGACCTGCTCGGGCATCCACCAGGGCCACACGGCCAAGTTCGTCAAGCGTTACGCCGACGTCCACGGCGCGATGGTCGCAGGGCATCCGTGCGTATGCGGCCGACGTGCGATCGCGCGGCTTCCCCGGGTCCGAGCACATCTACAGCGTCGAGCCCGCCGAGCTGGCGGAGTTCCGCGCCTACCTCGACCAGGAGAGCCTGGCCGGGGAGAAATGGGACTGGTCGGCGACCGAGATCTAGTAACCGCCCTGCAAATCCGGGGTAAATACTCGTGCCAAAGCGCACGAGGTATCCCGGCCGGCATCCTCGCGCCTGAGACAAGAGGTAACGGAAATGGAGATGTTCAAGAGGTTCGAGCCGCTGGCGCTTCTGCTGATGATCGTCGGCGCCCTCAACTGGGGCATCCTCGGAGTCACCGACACGAACGTGCTCGCCGAGATCTTCGGCACCGGCACGCTCACCGACGTGATCTACGTCATCGTCGGGGTCGCTGGCCTCATGTTCGTGCCGAGGCTGCTCGAGGAGCTGCACATCGGCCACGGCCCGCATCCGCGGGGCGTCTAGTCACCTCGACATCCGAAGCGCGCTCCGGCGCGTAGAGGAGATAGAGGCGGGACAACGGGCCGGGCTTACGAGCCCGGCCCGTTTCGTTGTGGGCTGCCGCACCGGGATAGGCTCGGGCCATGCACGCGCACGAGGTCCGGCTCTCCACTCGGGGGGACGGGGACGTCCACGACATCACCCCGCAGGCCACCGACGCGATCGCGGCTGCCGGACTAGCCGACGGGCTGCTCAGCGCCTTCGTGGTCGGCTCGACCGCGGCCATTACGACGATGGAGTACGAGCCCGGGGGCGTCCACGACCTGCGGGCGCTGCTCGACCGCCTGATCCCGGCCACGGGCGACTACGAGCACAACCGGCTCAACCACGACACCAACTCGCACGCCCACCAGCGCGCCTCGCTCATAGGACCGTCGGAGGTGATCCCGGTCGTGAGCGGGCGCCTCGCGCTGGGCACCTGGCAGCAGCTCGTGCTGATCGACTTCGACGACCGCCCGCGCGAGCGGACCGTGATCCTTCAGGTGATCGGCGAGTCCGTCAGCTGAGCCCGAGGGCGTCGCAGGCCGCCGGCGCCGCCGGGGCGATCTCCTCGCTCAGCCGAGGCAGCAGCTCTGCCCACCCCGGCTGAAGCTCGATCGCCCGGCGGACCCGGTCGAGCCCCTCCTCGTCCTCGCCCGCCTGGACGAGGGCGAGACCGGACCAGAAGAGAAGCTCGTGGTTGCCGGGCGCGACGGCGGCCGCCTCGCGGTACCGCTCCCCCGCCTCCGCGTGGCGCCCCTCGCCGGCAAGGTCGTCGCCCTGCGTGGCCAACTCATAGGCCTCGTGAAGCTCCAGGACGCGGCGAAGCTCCGCGAGGGGGTCGGCGTGGTCCTCGATGCGCAGCTCGCAGGTGAGCTCCCAGGGCTCCCCCTCGGCGGGTGCCACTACGAGCGCCGCCGACTGGCGGCCGCGGACGTCCCCGCCTGCCGCCTCACCCGCATCGAGCGCCGCCAGTAGACGTCTCGTCAGCCGCCCTTCCGCCGCCTCGTAGGCAGCGGCCATCGCCTCGGGTACCCCCGCCGCGGCCATCATGTTCGCCTGGGCGCTGAAGCCCGCGCCCGTCACATGACTCGCGTAGGGGATACAGCCCTTGCCGGTGTGGACCGCGACGGCGCCGTCGGAGCCCACCGCGGCTACCTGGCGGAACCGGGCGGCCTCGTCGGCCGCAAGTAGGCCATCGAGGGCGGCGGCCGGAGGTTCTCCCGAGGCGAGGCGCGCCAGCAGCCGCGGGCCGTACGCCGGCTCCGCAACCGACTGTGTCGCCACGGCGCCCAAGCCGGCCGCGGCCCAGCTGACCACCGACCCCACCGAGAACCAGTGCGACTGGACCGCCACGCCAAGCTCGCCGGTGGCGGCGTCGCGGGCGACGATCGAGTACGTCCCCCGGCGCATCGCTGAAACGGCGCCTAGGGCCCCGCGGGGGCGTTGGAGACGGCGGAGTCGACCTTGAAGATGGGCCCCTCCTTCACGAGCTCGACCTTGATCGTCTCGCCCTTGTTCGGGCCGGCGGCGGGCTTGGCCTTCGCGGTGGCGGAGGCGCCCCGGATGTCGACAGCCGTGACAGCAACGTCAAACGGATCCTGCTTCTGCGTCGCGGCGCGACATCCCTGTTCGTCGCCGTACGCAGTCCTGACGTAGCGCGTCGTCGCGAGGCCGGAGCAGGAGCTCGGGTCCCCTCCGCCCAGCACCGCGGCCACGGTGGTCTCGATCTCCTCCTCAAGGCTGGGCTGCTTCTGCCCGCCGCCGCCGCCATTCGGCTCCGTAGTGGTGGTCGTCGTCTGGGCGGACTGCTGGCCATCCATCGTCGGCGCGACGGACTCGGGCTCGTCCTTCTCACCGCACGCGGCGAGGCCGGTGGCCACCAGTAGCGCTGACGCGATCGCGAGGGCTGGGCGCATCCGCTTCAACCTACCCATCGGCGCCGTCACGGAACTCGATCTCGCGGATCACCTTGGCGGGCGCTCCCGCGGCGATGACGCCCGGCGGGATGTCGCTGGTGACGACGGAGTTGGCGCCGATCACCGCCCGTTCTCCGATCTCAACCCCGCCCGTGACCACGCAGTTCACGCCGAACCAGCAGTTCGAGCCGATCTTGACCGGCCCTCGGGGCACGAAGCCCTGATGCGTGATGGGCCTCGTCGGGTCGTCGTAGGCGTGGTCGGCGTCGCCCACGAAGCAGCCGTTCGCGAACATCACGTGATCGCCGATCTCGATCCGCTCGAACGCGGCGACCATCACTCCCGCGGTTGAGGAAGCACCCGTCGCCGATCGGTGATCGTGTGCCTCGGGTCCCAGGGTCAGCCAGCAGCCCGGCTCGAGCAGCGTGTCTCGCCCGATCGATGAGGCGGCCGGAGTCGAGCGTCTCCAGCACCTCGCCCTCCACCGGATGCCGGATGAAGAAGCCGCCGCGGGCCGCGTGTGCGTTGATCCGCCAGCGCCGGCGCGCGCGATGGTTTCGCTCGTACCAGCGGCGCTTGATCCACCAGGTGCGCCAGGCCGTGACCCGGCTCACCGTGAGGGCGAGGCGACGGGTGGCGCGGGCGTCTGGGCGGGCTGTGGAGTCCGCGATCCGCGTCCGCAACATCGCGAGCAGGACCTGCAGGTCGGTCACGCACATCGTCGCCTAAGCGTAGTGAGCCGATGCCGGCTGTAGGGCGGGCGCTACCGCTACTACTGGCTGGGGGGCGAATCGGCTCCGCCTGGCGCCTTACTGGTCATATGGACCAGAGAGTCGACAGGCATGGCCCGGATGGGGCGATCGCGGCGTTCGCCGGCGGTCGATCAGGCCACCACGGGCTGGCGCTTGCGGCCCGTCCGCTTCGGCTTCGGGGCCGGCTCGGACGGCTCGACGAGCTCGGCGAGGAACCGGCCCGTGTAGGAGTCGGGGTTGCCGGCCACCTCCTCCGGTGTGCCGGTCGCGATCACCTCTCCCCCGGCCTCGCCCCCCTCGGGCCCGAGGTCGATCAGGTGGTCGGCCGACTTGATGACGTCGAGGTTGTGCTCGATCACCAGCACGGTGTTGCCGGAGTCGACGAGGCGTCCGAGCACGCCGAGCAGCCGCTCGACGTCGGCGAAGTGGAGCCCGGTCGTGGGCTCGTCGAGGATGTAGAGGGTGTCGCCGGTCGCGATCTTGGACAGCTCGGTCGCCAGCTTGATCCGCTGCGCCTCGCCCCCGGACAGCGTCGTCGCCGGCTGCCCGAGGCGGATGTAGTCGAGCCCGACGTCGTGCAGCGTCTTCAGGCGGCGGTGGATCTTGGGGACGGGCGCGAAGAACTCGACCGCCTCGGCAACCGGCATCTCGAGCACGTCGGCGATCGACTTTCCCTTGTAGCGGATCTCGAGGGTCTCGCGGTTGTAGCGCCGGCCGTGGCACTGCTCGCACGGGACGTACACGTCCGGCAGGAAGTGCATCTCGATCTTGATCTGGCCGTCGCCGCGGCACACTTCGCAACGCCCCCCCTTGACGTTGAACGAGAACCGCCCCGGCCTGTAGCCGCGCGCGCGCGCCTCGCGGGTCTGCGAGTAGAGCTGGCGGATGTGGTCGAAGACCCCCGTGTAGGTCGCCGGGTTGGAGCGCGGCGTGCGCCCGATGGGCGACTGGTCGATGTTGATGATCTTGTCCACGTCGGCAAGCCCGTCGATTCGCCGGTGGGCGCCGGGGCGCATCCGCGCCCGGTGGAGGCGATTCGCGACCGCTCGGTAGAGGATCTCGTTGACCAGGGTCGACTTTCCGGACCCCGAGACCCCGGTGACGCACGTGAAGACGCCCAGCGGGAAGGTCACGTCGATGTCCTTGAGGTTGTGCTGTCTCGCGCCCGAGACCTTCAGCTTGCCGCGTGGCCGCCGCCGCTCCTCGGGCACCGGGATCGTGCGCTCGCCCGAGAGGTACTCGCCCGTCGCCGAGCCGGGCGTCGCCTCGATCGCCTCCGGAGGCCCCTCCGCGACCACCTCTCCCCCGTGCTCCCCGGCGCCCGGACCGAGGTCGATCACATGGTCGGCGGCGCGGATCGTGCCCTCGTCGTGCTCGACGACGATCACGGTGTTCCCGAGATCGCGCAGGCGCTCCAGGGTGCCGATCAGCTTCGCGTTGTCGCGCTGGTGGAGGCCGATCGAGGGCTCGTCCAGGATGTACAGCACGCCCACGAGGCTCGAGCCGATCTGCGTCGCGAGGCGGATCCGCTGAGCCTCGCCGCCCGACAGCGTCCCGGCCGCCCGCTCGAGCGACAGGTAGCCGATGCCGACCGAGTCGAGGAAGCGCAGGCGCTCGGCGACCTCGCGCACCACCAGGCGGGCGATCGCCCTCTCGGTCTCGGTCAGCTCCAATCCCTCGATCCACTCGAGCGCCGTGCGCGCCGACATGGTCGTGAACTCGTGGATGTTGAGCCCGCCCACGGTCACCGCGAGGCTCTCCGGGCGCAGGCGAGCGCCGCCGCACGCCGGGCAGGGCCGCAGCGCCATCAGCTCCTCGACCCGCTCGCGGGTGTTCTCGGAGTCGGTCTGCTCGTAGCGCCGCTGGAGGCTGTGGAGCATGCCGTCGAAGCGGACCGTGTAGGTCCGCTTGCGCCCGAAGCGGTTCTTGTAGGAGACAACATGACGCTCCTTGCCGGTCCCCTCGAGCAGCAGCTTGCGGTGCTCCTTCGGGAGGTCGCGCCAGGGGGTGTCGACGTCGATCCCGTTGGCCTCGGCCACGGCCTCGAGCAGCCTGCGGTGGTACATCGAGGCCGCCTTGACCCACGGCTCGAGCGCACCCTCGGCGATCGAGAGGGTGGGATCGGGCACGATCAGCTCCGGGTCGATCACGCGCTGGAAGCCGAGCCCGTGGCACTGGGGGCAGCAGCCGTGGGGCGAGTTGAACGAGAAGATCCGAGGCTCGAGCTCCGGCATCGAGTGGCCGCAGTTGAGGCAGGCGAACCGCTCGCTGAACAGCAGCACCTCGCCGCGCTTGCCGGCCGACGGGCCGCTGAGGACCCTGGCGCCGGGCGCCTGGTCGCCGTTGGTCACGCGCTCCGCCGAGCCGTTGTCGAGCAGCTCCACCTCGACCAGCCCCTCACCCAGCTGCGACGCCGCCTCCACCGACTCGGCCAGGCGCTTGCGCACGCCCTCCTTCATCACCAGCCGGTCGACCACGATCGAGATGTCGTGCTTGAACTTCTTGTCGAGCACGATCTCCTCGTCTAGCCGGCGCAGCTCGCCGTCGACGACCGCGCGGGCGTAGCCCTGCTGGCGCATGTCCTCGAGCATCCGGCCGTACTCGCCCTTGCGCTCGCGGACCACCGGCGCCAGGACCATGAACCGTGTGCCCTCCTCGAGGGTCATCACCCGGTCGACGATCTGCTCGACCGACTGCCCCTGGATCGGCTCGCCGCAGTTGAAGCAGTGGGGCTTGCCGATCCGCGCCCACAGCAGGCGCAGGTAGTCGTAGATCTCGGTGACCGTACCCACGGTCGACCGCGGGTTGCGGGATGTCGTCTTCTGGTCGATCGAGATCGCGGGCGACAGGCCCTCGATCGAGTCCACGTCCGGCTTCTCCATCTGGCCCAGGAATTGGCGCGCGTAGGCGGACAGCGACTCGACATAGCGCCGCTGGCCCTCGGCGTAGATCGTGTCGAACGCGAGGCTCGACTTGCCCGACCCGGAAAGCCCGGTGACCACCAACAGCGAGTCCCTGGGCAGGGCGACGTCGATGCCCTTCAGGTTGTGCGCGCGGGCACCCGAGACGACGATCTGAGCGGTGCGAGCCACTCCGAGGCAGTGTACGGATACGAACGGGCGTTCCCGTGGACTCCGTTGAGCCGTTCAGGAGGACGCCGATGCCGGTCCGATGATCAGCGCTACTCGAAAAGCTCGCAGTGCTTTGCGGTATCGGCACCCTTGTTGGCGATCACAGTGTCGTTGCCCGGGCCGCAGTCGACGGTGTCGGAACCCCCGCCTCCGGCGTCGATGAAGTCGTCGCCCGGCCCGCCGAGGAGCTCGTCCTTGCCCTCCTCGCCGTCCATCGCGTCGGCGCCCTTGCCGCCATCGATCAGGTCGGCGCCCTCGTCGCCGAACATCCCGTCGTCGGGACCGCACTTGGCCACACCTCGATCGTCGCCGCCGCCGCCGAACATCCGGTCCTTTCCCTCGCCGCCCGCGCCGCAGTCGGCCCCGGGGCCGAACTTGATCGTGTCGTCCCCGCGCGCCGCACTGAAGACGAAGTCCAGGCCGCCCTTGGCCAGGATCCTCTCCGGCTGATTCGAGCCGAAGAACACGTCGTTCCCGTTCGTGCCCTCGCAGGTCCCGCCGTGGCAGTTGATGTCGCCGCCGGCGAACGCCAGCGCCGCGGACGCGGCGGCCAACCCGGCCACGGCGCCGATCGCTGACACACCGCGGCGGCGCATCGGTCAGGCCTTGGCGCGGGCCAGCACGTCGTCGAGCAGCTTCTCCGCGTGCTCGACGTCGTAGTTCGCGGCGAGGTGCGCCTCGATCTCCTCGCGCGATGAGCCGTCCAGCGCCATCTTCATGGCGACCAGGCGTGCGGCGGACTTGTCCTCGCTGCGATCGCCATTGCCTGTGTCGGCCGGCTCGTCGGGGGTCGGATCCGGCGTGGGTTCCGGGACGGGCGCAGGCCCGGGAACGGGCTCCGGCACGGGGTCCGGCGTTGGCTCGGGAATGTCCGGGGGCGAGGGCTCGGGCACCGTCACGGGGCCCGGCGTCACCTCGGCCTCCGAGGCGCCGATCGAGCTGAGCTTGCCCTGCAGGTCCTCGAGTTCCGCCTTGACCTCGTCTACGCGCCTGCGCGCCTCCTCCTGGGCGCGCTCGCGGATCTGTGCCGCGTCAACCTCCGCCTCCTCGATGATCGCCTTGGCCTTCGCCTCGGCGTCGGCGATCAGCTCCCGCACGCGGTCGGCGACGTCGCGGGCGATCTGCTCTCCGTCCATGCCGCGAGGGTAGCGCGGTCCCAGTCGCTCCGTTGCGCTGCGCGCGGGCAGCCGACCGTCGGCTCAGGCCCGCAATGCCTCGAGGTCGCGGCGGAGCTCCTTGAGCTCGTCGCGAATCCGTGCCGCCTCCTCGAAGCGCAGGTCCTCGGCGGCGACGATCATCTCCTCCTCGAGCTGGACGATCAGCTTCTCGAGCTCGTCGGGGCCGGCGATCTCGTCGCCCGTTCGCGCGCGCCGGCGGCGCGAGGGCGCCGAGCGCGACTCCATCGCCAGGAAGTCGGAGATCTCGGAGATGCCCTTGCGGACGGTCTCGGGCGTGATCCCGTGCTCGCGGTTGTAGGCGAGCTGGATCTCGCGCCGGCGATCGGTCTCCCCGATCGCCTTGCGCATCGCGTCGGTCTCCTTGTCGGCGTACATCAGCACCCGGCCGTCGACGTTGCGCGCGGCGCGCCCGATCGTCTGGATCAGGCTGGTCTCGCCGCGCAGGAACCCCTCCTTGTCGGCGTCGAGGATCGCCACCAGCGAGACCTCGGGCAGGTCGAGCCCCTCGCGCAGGAGGTTCACGCCAACGAGGACGTCGTACTCGCCCAGGCGCAGGTCGCGGATGATCTGGATCCGCTCGAGCGTGTCGACCTCGGAGTGCAGGTAGCGAACGCGGAAGCCGTTCTCCAGCAGGTAGCCCGTCAGGTCCTCGGCCATCTTCTTGGTGAGGGTGGTGACCAGCGTGCGCTCGTTCGCATCGGCCCGGCGGCGAACCTCGTTCATCAGGTCGTCGATCTGGTTGCGGGTCTCGCGCACCACCACCTCGGGGTCCACGATCCCCGTGGGACGGACGATCTGCTCGACGATCCGCGGCGACGACGTGCGCTCGAACTCGCCCGGCGTCGCCGAGACCAGGACCACCTGGCCGACCCGGTCCAGGTATTCGTCGAACTTCAGCGGGCGGTTGTCCATGGCCGACGGCAGCCGGAATCCGTGGTCGACGAGCGTCTGCTTGCGCGAGCGGTCGCCCTCGTACATGCCCCCGATCTGCGGGATCGTCTGGTGGGACTCGTCGACGAAGACGACCAGGTCGTCAGGGAAGTAGTCGATGAGCGTGTGCGGGGGGCTGCCGGGGTCGCGGCCGTCGAAGATCCGCGAGTAGTTCTCGATCCCCGAGGTAAAGCCCAGCTCGCGCAGCATCTCGATGTCGTATTCGGTGCGCTGGCGCAGGCGGTGCGCCTCGAGCAGCTTCCCCTGCTCCTCGAAGAAGGCGATGCGCTCGTCCATCTCCTGCTTGATCTCGACCACCGCGCGCGCCAGCGTGTCCTCCTCGGTCACGTAGTGGCTCGCGGGCCAGACGGCGACGTGGTCGACCTCGTCGAGCACCTCCCCTGTGAGCGGGTCGAAGTGGTGGATGGACTCGACCTCGTCCCCGAACAGGTTGATCCGGTACGCCGTCTCCATGTAGGCGTTCCAGATCTCGACCACCTCGCCCTTCGAGCGGAACGTGCCGCGCGACAGGACCGTGTCGTTGCGCTGGTACTGCATCCCGACGAGCTTCTTGAACAGGCCGTCGCGGTCGACCCACTCCCCGATCTTGAACAGCTGCATCTGGCGGCGGTAGAGCTCGGGCGACCCGATCCCGTAGATGCAGGAGACCGAGGCGACGATGATCACGTCCCGCCGCGCGAGCAGCGCGGCGGTGGCCGCGTGGCGCAGCCGGTCGATCTCGTCGTTGATCGACGAGTCCTTCTCGATGTAGAGGTCCTGAGCTGGGACGTAGGCCTCGGGCTGGTAGTAGTCGTAGTAGGAGACGAAGTACTCGACCTTGTTGTCGGGGAAGAACTCCCGGAACTCGTTGCAGAGCTGGGCTGCCAGCGTCTTGTTGTGGGCGATGACCAGCGACGGGCGCTGCACCTGCTCGATCACCCCCGCCATCGTGAACGTCTTCCCGGTGCCGGTCGCGCCGAGCAGGGTCAGGAACCGCTCCCCGGCGTCGAGGCCCTCGGACAACGACTCGATCGCCGCCGGCTGGTCGGCGGTTGGGCTGTACGCGGGGTTGAGCTTGAACTCGGGCACCGATCCGAGAGTAGCGTCAGGGCAGGATCTCGCCGAGGAGGTCCTCGGCCTGTTCGAGCAGGGACCGACCGTCGTCGAGCAGGCCCTCCGCGTCCTCGAAGACCACGCTCGCGTCCTCGATGATCCCGATGCCCTCCTCGACGGGGACGTTGGCGGCGAACGCGCGCAGCGGCGCCGGCGAGCAGCGGGCTGAGCGCGCCGGCGTCCTCCGCATCGTCGACGGCGCGGACGAGCCCGGCCTGGATCGCCTCCTCCAGCCGGGCGTCGTCGATCCCGTACTCGTCAGCGAACTCCTGGCGGGACTCTTCGTCGGCGAGGGCGACCGTGAGCGTCTCGCGGCTCACCTGAAGCTCGCAGGCGGCGCCGTCCAGGGCGGAGAGGGCGAACTGCTCGGCCGACTCCTCGACGCCATCGGGCGAGCGCCACTCCCGGGCCTCGCAGGGGTCGGCGACTGGGGTGGGCTCGTAGTCCGAGCCGCCCAGCGCCAGGTAGAGGCCGACCAGCGCCAGCGATGCCACCGCTGCGGCTGCCACGAGAGCCTTCGGGTCGGGCGTCACAGGGTCGGCCGCTCTCTGGCCAGCGCGATCGGAAGCAACGCCGCCAGCGCGAAGGCGGCGGCAATGAGGAACGAGCGGCTGAAAGCATGGGTCGCCGCGCGGTCGAGCTCGTCGGCGAGGGCCGCGCGCAGGTCGATCGCGTCGGCGCGCTCGTCGGGATCGGCCGGCAGCGGCTCAAAGGCGGGTTCGATCACCGGGACCTTGTCGCCCTCCGCGGCAAGTCGATCCGAGATCCGCTCGGCGAGGGCGATCTTGTCGGTCGGGTCGAGCCTGGAGTCGAGGAGGGCCGCGGTCCCCGCCGCCTCGGCGTCGGCGCGCTCGTCCTCGAGGTCGGCGGTGAACACCGGCGTCAGCACCAGCAGCCCGGCGACCACGCCCACGTGCCGGGCCGCGATCGTCCAGCCCCCGTGGATCGCCTGCGGCGCGCGCCCGGCCAGCGCCGCCTCGGTGAGGGCCTCCAGGGTCAGCGCCAGCCCGAAGCCCATCAGCACCTGCGGCGCCAGGGTCGCGATCACCGTCGCGCTGGGAAGCAGCGCCAGCGCCGCGAGCCCGCCGGCCAGCAGGATCACCCCGGCGGCGGCCCGGGCACGCCCGTCGACCGAGGCCGAGGCAAGCGCCCGGCCCGCGAAGGCGGCCAGCGGCATGACGGAGACGGCGGCCGCCGCGGCGATCGGGCTCAGCCGCCAGCCCTCGATCAGGAGCAGGACCACCAGGAAAAGTGCTGCCGCGAGCGCCGCCGAGACGAGGGCGAGAGCCAGGTTGGCCGCGAGGTGGGGGCGCCCGGGGGGCGTCAGCTCCGCCTCGATCGTGTCGGGCCCGCCCTCGCGCATGGCCGCCGCGAACAGGGCCACCCCGAGCACGGCGGCCGCCGGCACCTGGATCAGGAAGATCGACTGCCATGAGACGAGCTCGGTGAGCAGGCCGCCCACGCCCGGGCCGAGGGCGGCGCCCAGCGCCCCCGCCCGCGCCCACTCGATCGCCGCCGCCCGCTCCGATCCGGTCACCGACGGCAGCAGCTCCAGCGCGCCGCAGACGGCCGCCGCCCCGCCCACGGCCTGGGCGCAGCGGGCGGCGAGCAGCAGCTCGATCTCGCCGGCGAGGCCGCACCCCAGGCTGGCGAGCCCGAAGACGATCAGGCCCGCGCAGGTGACCCGGGCGGGGCCCAGCCGCCGCGCCGCCATCGCGGCCGGCAGCGCTGCGGCGGCCAACACCAGGTTGAAGGCCACCAGGACCCAGGTGACCTCGCTGACCGAGACATCGAGCTGGCGGTAGATCTCCGGCAGCGCCAGCACCACCACCGACGAGTCGGCCAGCACCAGGCCGACGGCCACGACGAGCGCGATCCGCGTCCGCTTCATGCCGATAGGTTGACGGGATGACTGGATCCCAGCGCGCGCTGGCCGCGTTCTTCACCTTCACGGGCGTGATGCACTTCGTGATCCCCCGTTCGTACGAGGCGACGGTGCCGGCCTGGGTTCGCATCCCCCCGCGCGAGGCGGTGGTGGTCAGTGGCATCGCCGAGATCGCCGGCGCCCTTGCCGTGATCCCTCCGGCGACACGGCGACCGTTCGCTCGCTGGTGGCTGATCGCGCTGCTGGTGGCCGTGTTCCCCGCCAACGTCCACATGGCGGTCAACCCGGAGAAGGTGAAGGGGCTGGACCTCGACCGGATCCCGCGCTGGACGCTGTGGGCGCGACTGCCGCTGCAGCCGTTGTGTGCTCTGGTGGGTCTGGCGCGCTACCGCCGAGTAGCCTCGATCCAGTCCCACCGGCGGCCGCATAGCTCCGGCGCGCGTCGCGCCGGCAGGCCGGCGATCCTCGGAGGCGGCTCCTCCTCGCGAACGAGGACGAGCGGGCCGATGTCCGCCCTGGCTCCCCCGCTCCCGGGATGCAGGTCGGCTTCACCCAGCTCGAGACGGAGCTCATGCGCCCCCGCCCCGAGCTCGACGTCCCCGAGGCCGACATATCCGCCCTCGTGATTGAGCTGATGCCTGACCTCGGCGATCTCCTCCTCGCCGTCGAAGAGACTGGCGGAGCCGCGAACGCTCCCCAGCGCCCACGCCTGGTAGCGCGCGGGCCCCTCGACCTCGATGCCCTCGAGCGCATCGGCGAGGCGGAACACGAGCGGCCTTGGCGCCTCGGCCGCGAGCAGCTCACCTCCCGGCCGGGCGCCGCGCGCCAGGGCCAGCACCTCGGCGCACCGGGGCACAGCCGCGGCGTCGAACTCCGTGCCCAGCGCGAGCCGCTCCACCGGAGGCACGGGGCCGTCGGGCCGCTGCCACAGCTCGTAGGTCGTCGCCTGCCCACGCGAGGCGAGTACGGCGAGGGCGGCCGGCTGCGGACCGGAGAACGGCGGAGGACCAGGCTAGCGATAGACGAGCAGGTCGCTCGGGCGTACAGCTCGTCGGTGTCGGCCGCCAGGCCCTTGGGGACCGGGTCCCCGTTGACGAGCGGGATCCGGCGCCGGCGCAGCTCGGAGACTCCCTCCGGGTCGCCCTCGCGCAGGAAGTGCCGGGCGCCGAACGGGTTGTACTCGGTCATCAGCGTCGGCCCCTCCCCCTCGATCATGTCCCCGATCCGCTCGAGCTCGGCGAGCTGGTCGCGGGGAGCCAGGTTGACCTGCCCGTACTGGAGGACGTTCGACCACAGGACGCCCGCGGCGACGAGCGCCCCGAGCGCCACGGCGACGACGCGCCGGCCGGCAGCCCACAGCGCGCCCGCGCCCAGGATCGCGGCGAACGGGACCACCACGGAAGCGGTGGCGAACGCCTTGCCCTCGACCCAGGGCGATCCGGCAAGCGCCAGCACGGCGGCTGCGATGAGGACTCCCCCGACGAAGGCCGCCGCCGACCAGGCGCGCCGGCGCCACGCGGCCACGACGCCCAGCGCGGCCCCGACGAGCGCGGCCGCCGCGATCGCGTAGGCGATCCCAGGGCTGGCCGGCTCGTCTCGGAAATCGCCAGCGGGCCAGATGCCCGCGACCTGCGCGACGTCCAGCGGCCCGGCCAGGTTGCCGATCGCGTCCGCATCGGTGAGCGGTGAGGAGGTCGGGGGCAGGGCGCCGCCGGAGGCGAGGACCGGGATCGCGCAGAGCGTGGTGAGCGCGGCGAAGGCCGCGGCGCGCCGCAGGGCCGGGGCCGGGCCCACGGCACGCGCGCAGACGATCGCCCCGGTACAGAGGATCGGCGCGAGCCACAGCGCCCCGCCGCCGCTCAAGACCCCGATCAGCGCCCCGGCCGTGAGCGCCGCCGGCATCACCCGGGCTGTGGCTCCACGGGCCGTCGCGGCGGGCAGGAGCGCAGCGACGGTGGCGATCAGGGCGATCGCGGCGACCTCCTTGATCCCGCCCCACAGGTAGTAGCCGAAAAGGAGCGCCGCCTGAGAGCCCACGAACGCCGCGGCCGCGCGCGCCGGGTGATCGGCGAGCACGCCTCGCGCCAGGCTCCACAGCGCCAGCGCCAGCAGCGCGGCCCAGAACGCCATGTAGGGCTGGACGACCCAGGCCGGGTCCTGGCCGACGATCGCCGCCGTGGCCCCCAGCGGCACGAAGACGCCAACCGGGTACCCGTCGCCGAGGTTGAACGCGAGGGTGGCCTCGTACGTCGACGGCGCCAGCCCCTCGAGGCTGCGGCCGTGCTCCATGACCCGGTCGGTCAGAGCGAGCCAGGTGGCTGTGTCGTCGAGCTTGATGAAGCCGGCGAGGGTGGCCTCGCCCGAGAGCACGATCGGGGCTGAGTAGACGGCGAAGGTGGCTGCCGCGGCGGCCAGCGCCCACGTGGGCGGGCGGCGCAGCCGGGTCGCCGCCCCCACGCCAAGCCCGATCACGCCGACCCCGGCGATCACGGGCGTCGCGAACTCGGCCGTCACGTCCGCGTAGGTCAGGGCCTGCCCCACGACGACGATCGCCGCCATGCCGGCTCCAGGGACGAGCGCCGGCGGGATCCGCACCCCGGGCAGGGCCCGCAGCAGGATCCCCCATCCGAGGCAGAGCCCGGCGAGGACGAGCGGGAACAGGACCCAGGAGGTGAACACGCCGGAGCCGAACCTCGGCGCTAGAGCCCGAGCTCCTTGGAGTAGTTCTTCTCGTACTCGTCGCGGCGTTCGAGGACTTCCTCGACGTAGTTCTGCGTCTCCGGGAACTCGATGTCGCCAACCTCGAGCTCCGAGCCGCCCCAGGCGTCGACGTTGCCGGGTCCGCCGTTGTAGGCCGCCAGCGCGGCAACGACGTTGCCGTCGTAGAGGTCAAGGAGGTAGTTGAGGTAGTAGGTGCCGTAGCGGATGTTCAGGTCCGGATTCGCCAGATCCTCGAAGACGAAGGTCTCGCCGCCGGACAGGCGCTCGATCGTGTCGGCCGTGTCCGGCGTGATCTGCATCAGGCCCCGGGCGCCCGCATGCGAGGTCTGATCCTGAAAGCGCGACTCCTCGAAGATCACCGCCGCGATCAGCGCCGGGTCCAGGTCGTGGCGCTCGGCCTGCTGGCGGATGATGTCGTCGTGGCGAAGGGGCAGCGTGACCTCGCGGATCGCGTCGCCCAGGTCGATCCGGCTGATGGCGAAGATCAGCGCCGCGATCGCCGCGGCGCTCGCGGCGATCACCCAGAGGGATCGATCCCTCACCCCGCCACCTCGGTGGCGGTCAGCTTCGGGATGAGCTCGGCGATGGCGGCCTCCAGATCGGCCAGCGTGCCCTCGTTGGCCACCACGTGTGTGGCGCGCGCGGCCTTCTCGGCCTGGCTCAACTGCTCCGCCTCGCGCTCGGCCAGCATCGCCAGGCCCTGCGTGCCAGCGCGCTTGGCGCGCACCTCGTCGGGGGCCACTACGGCGACGGTCGTGTCGAATGCAGCCTCCATCCCGGTCTCGAACAAGAGCGGCACCTCGACGACGGCGAGGACCGTCCCCTCGGGCAGCGAGGCACGCCACTCGGCGACGCGGCCTCCGACGAGCGGGTGCAGCAGGCCCTCGAGCCAGCGCAGCTCGTCGGGCTGTTCGAACACGATCGTTCCCACCCGGTCGCGATCCACGACCCCGTCCGGCGCCGCGTCCGCGCCCCAGCGCTCGGCCAGCTGCGAGGCGACGGCCCCGGTGGCGAGAAGCTCGTGGACGGCCTGGTCCGTGGAGAGGGTCGCCGCACCCAGGCGCCCAAACGCATCAAGCGCGGCGGATTTCCCGGACGCGATCGCTCCGGTCAGGCCCACGAAGGGCACGGGCGGCGAAGCCGCCCGCATGCTCACGGCTGCTCGGCGTCGCCCTGGGTGTCTGCGTCGCCGGCGACTGTGGGGTCAGACCCCTCCGCGGGCTCGGGCTCGGCGCGTCCGCCTTCGGCGACTGTGGGGTCAGACCCCTCCGCGGGCTCGGGCTCGGACGCTCGGCGACTGTGGGGTCAGACCCCTCCGCGGGCTCGGGCTCGGACGTCTCGGCGACTTGGGGGTCTGACCCCGCGGGCGGAGCTTCGGGCGGCGGGGCGTCACCGAAGACCTCCTCGGAGGTGCCGAGGTCGGGGACGTCCTCGGCCGGAGCGGCAGCCGGGGCGTTGACCTGATCGGTCAGCTCGGCCGGCATCAGGTCGCGGAGCGGCATGTTCCCGGTCTCGGCGCGCTTGACGCTGAGGGAGATCCGGCGCCGCTCCTCGTCGATCTCGAGGATCCGCACCCAGACCTCCTGGCCGGGGCTCACGACCTCGGCGGGGTTCTCGACGTGGTGCTCGGCAAGCTCGGAGATGTGGACGAGGCCCTCGACGCCGGGGACGATCTCGACGAAGGCGCCGAAGGCGACGACCTTCGTCACCTTGCCCTCGAGCACCGCGCCGACGCGATACTCGTTCAGGACCTTCTGCCACGGGTCCTCCTGCGTCTGCTTCAGGCCAAGCGAGATCCGCTGGCGGCTGCGGTCGATGTCCAGGACCTTGACGCGCACGGTCTCGCCGATCGACAGCACCTCGGAGGGATGGTTGACGTGGCTCCAGGACAGCTCGGAGATGTGGATCAGGCCGTCGATGCCCTCGAGGTCGACGAAGGCGCCGAAGTCGACGATGTTGGAGATCTTGCCCTCCACGACCTGGCCCGGCTGGAGCCGGCCCAGGATCTGCTCGCGGACCTCCTTGCGCTCCTCCTCGAGCACGGCCCGGCGCGAGAGCACCACGTTGTTGCGGCTTCGGTTCAGCTCGATCACCTTGCACTCGAGCGTCTGGCCCTTGAAGTCATCCAGGTTGTGGACGCGCCGGATGTCGACGAGCGACGCCGGCAGGAAGCCGCGGACGCCGAGGTCGAGGATCAGGCCACCCTTGACGACCTCGATCACGGACCCCTCGACCGGCTCGCCGGACTCGGCCGCCGCCTCGATCTTGCGCCATGCCTTCTCGAAGCGGGCGCGCTTCTTCGAGAGCAGGAGGCGCCCTTCCTGATCCTCCTTGGTGAGGACGAGGGCGTCGACCCGCTCGCCGAGGGAGACCTCGTCCGCCGGGTCGACCGAGCGGCGGATCGAGAGCTCGTGGGCGGGGATGACGCCCTCCGACTTGTAGCCGATGTCGACGAGGACCTCGTCCTTGTCGATGCGGACGACATCGCCCGAGACCACGTCGCCCTCCGCGAAGGGCTTGATCGTCGCGTCGTAGTTGGGGACGAGCTGGCCGTCGACCTCGATCAGGAGGTCGGCGGAGCCGCCGTTGGTGGCGGCCGGAGGCGGGGGCACCGGCACTTCAGGCGCTTCTGGCGCAGCCTGCGTCGTTGTGTCGGGTGTGGACACGGCCGACTAGTTTGGCAGATAGGGGTCGAACTGCTCGGGCGTGGGCGTGGGCGGGCCGGTACCCTCGCTCGCCGATGCCGACGCGCGCGACCAAGCGAGGCGACGAGCGCACGCCGCTCCAAGGCGATTTCGACGTACTGGTGTGCGGAGCCAGCTTCGCGGGGCTGGCGGTCGCGCGCGAGCTGACCGGCTCCGGCGCCCGGGTGATCGTCATCGACCGTTACGAGATCGGCGAACGCCAGACCTCCGCCTGTGCCGCCCCCACCGAGTGGCTGGTGAACCTCGGGCTGGAGGGCTCGATGCGCCAGACGTTCAGCGACCTCGTGATCCACACCCCGCACGCGGACGTCCGCATGCGCCTGCCCTGGACCTTCTCCACGTTCGACTACGGCGAGCTGTGCGAGCTGCTGTGGGAGCAGAGCGATGCCGGGTTCGAGACGGCCAAGGTGGACGGGCGCACGGGCAACACCGTCCATACGGATCGCGGCGACCTCCGGGCGCCGCTCGTGGTCGACGGCCTGGGATGGAAGCGCGTGCTTGCGGGCAACGGATACCAGCCGCCCGACGCCCCGCTCTCGCGAGGGCTCGAGGTCCACCCCTGGGGCGCGAGCGACGAGCTCGAGATCTGGATCGACCGCGGCTACGTTCCGGCCGGTTACGGCTGGAGCTTTCCCGCGGCCGCCGAGGTCCGTGTGGGCGTCGGCTCGTTCGACCCGCGTCACCACGTGAAGGAGCCGACCGTTCGCCTGGCGGAGGATCTGGACCGCGACGCGGTGCGCTACCAGGGCAACTGGATCCCGCACCGCCTGCGGCCCGCCGCGGCCGACGGCATCTTCTTCGCGGGCGACTCGGCCGGGCACTGCCTGCCGCTGACCGCCGAGGGCATCCGGACGGCGCTCTACTTCGGGATCGCGTGCGGGCGCGAGCTGCGCGCCGTGGTCGAGGGCCGCAAGACGCGCGAGGCGGCCCTGCGCGACTACGCCTCGTTCTCCGCCTCCCACCGCTGGAAGTTCGAGGCGATGCTGCGGGTCCAGCGCCTCGTCCCGAGGGTCGAGCCCCGCCTGCTTGGGCTGCTGCTGCGCGGCATGGAGCGGAGGTCGTTCGTCGACTGGTCGTTCGGGCACTACCTGGCGATCGCGCCGCCCGAGTTCGCGCTCTCCTCCCCCAGGCAGCGCCCGCGCGCAAGGCTCGCGCAGGCCGCCTAGACAGCCTCTGACGCGATAGCGTGGCCCGGTCGATCATGACCGTGTACGAGCCACCCGACGCGCTCCAGGCTCCACGGTTCACCGGCCCTCGGACGTACGCGCGCCTGCCGCACCGCCAGACGCTGGAATCGGTCGACTGCGTCGTCTATGGGATGCCGTGGGACGGCGGCGCCTCGTTTCGGCCGGGGGCTCGGTTCGGGCCCGAGGCGATCCGCTCGGCCTCGGGGATGATCCGGACCTACAACGTGGCGATTGGCGCGCAGGTCTTCGGCGAGCTCTCGGTCGTCGACTACGGGGACGCCCCAACCGTCCCCGGCTACATCGAGGACACCCTGGCGAGGATCGAGGAGTTCGTCCACCCGATCGCGGAGGCGGGCGTGATCCCGATCGGCATGGGGGGCGACCACTCCGTGACCCTGGCGGAGCTCCGCGCGCTGAGCCGCGTCCATGGGCCGCTCGGCCTGGTCCATTTCGACTCGCACACCGACCTGTGGGATGAATACTTCGGGCGCCCCCTCAGCCACGGGACGATGTTCCGCCGGGGGATCGAGGAGGGGCTGCTCGACCCGTCGCGGGTGATCCAGGCGGGCATGCATGGCCCCCTCTACGGGGAGGCCGACCTCGAGATCCCGGACACGCTCGGCGTCGAGATGGTTCCCTGGCTCGAGCTCGCCGAGATGTCACCGACTGCGTTCGCCGAGCGCGTGCGAGCCAGGCTCGGTGACGGCCCGGCGTTCCTCACGTTCGACGTGGACTTCGTGGATGTGGCGTTCTGCCCCGGGACCGGGACGCCCGAGGTCGGCGGGCCGACCAGTCATCAGGCGCTCTCGTACGTCCGCACGCTTGGCGGGATCGACTTCAAGGGCTTCGACGTGGTCGAGGTGGCCCCGCCATACGACAACCCGGCGCAGATCACGGCGCTGTTCGCGGCGAACCTGATCTTCGACCAGCTGGCGCTGATCGCTCGCTCAGCGAACGATCAGGACGGTTCCGGCGAGAAGTAGGCCGACGCCGAGCACCCTCCCGGGGGTGATGGCGGTCTCCTCCAAGCCGAGGATGCCGAGCCGGTCGATGATGACCGAGACCGTGAGCTGGCCGGCAATCGTCGCGGCGACCACCCCGGCTGCGCCCAGGCTGTCGACCGTCAGGACCACGGTCGTGACGTAGAGCGCGCCGACGATCCCGCCGGCGAGCACGTAGAACCACGAGACGTCGCGAGCGCCGGCGAACGACCCGTCACCGACGACCAGGGCCAGGATCACGAGGATCCCCGCGCCGACGACGAAGTTGATCGCGGCTGCCGGAAGCGTCCCGGTGGCGTCGGCGAGCCGGGCGACGACGGGCGGCTGGACCGCGATCAGGCCGCCGGCCGCAATCGTCGCGACCGCCGCAAGGCCGACCTTCTCCACGCCTAGGGCCGGTCGCCGAGCCAGGGCATCATCTTGCGAAGCTCGGCGCCTTCGCTCTCGATCTCATGCTCGCGCTGCTCCTCCCGGAGGCGCTGGAAGTTCTCCTGTCCCGCACGGTTTTCCGCGATCCACTCGCGGGCGAAATCTCCGGACTGGATCTCCGTGAGAACCTGCCGCATCGCCCGTCTCGTGGAATCGCCGATGATCCGCTGGCCGCGGGTGAGATCGCCGTACTCGGCCGTATTCGAGATCGAGTCGCGCATCGTCGAGATCCCGCCCTCATACAACAGATCGACGATCAGCTTGAGCTCGTGCAGGCACTCGAAGTACGCGAGCTGCGGGTCGTATCCAGCCTCGACGAGGGTCTCGTAGCCGGCTCTGACGAGCTCGGTCAGGCCTCCGCAGAGGACCGCCTGCTCCCCGAAGAGGTCCGTCTCGGTCTCGTCCTTGAAGGTGGTCTCGATCACGCCCGCACGTGTGCAGCCGATGCCGTGGGCGTACGCGAGCGCGAGCTCCTTCGTGCTGCCCGACGCGTCCTGATGAATCGCCAGCAGGCCTGGAACGCCCCGCCCCTGCTCGTACTGGCGGCGCACGAGATGTCCCGGGCTCTTCGGCGCCACCATCGCGACGTCGACGCCGGGTTCCGGATCGATCTCGTCGTAGTGGATCGAGAAGCCGTGCGCGAACATCAGCAGGTTCCCGGGCGCGATCCCGTCACGGATCGCGTCCTCCCATGCCTGCCCCTGCGTCTCGTCAGGCAGCAGCACCATCACGACGTCCCCGTCGCTTGTCGCGTCGGCGATCCCCTTGACCTCGAGGCCGTCCTCGGTGGCCTGCTCGATCGATTTCGAGCCCTCTCGCAGGCCCACGACGACATCGACGCCGGAGTCGTGGAGGTTCAGCGCGTGGGCGCGCCCCTGGGATCCGTAACCCAGCACCGCGACCTTCTTGCCTTCGAGCGGGGAGAGGTCTGCGTCTTTTTCGTAGTAGATCATCGTCGGCATCCTAGGGAGCGGTCCGCGGGGAGCGACTGAAGGGAGCGGGTGGGCGGCACCAGGGCGATGCCGCCCACCCGGTTGAGAGAGGAGGCTCCGCCTCCCGTGTTTGCACGCGCTCAGCTCAGCTTCGGTCGCCCACGATCGCCGGGCAGCCTCGAGTGCCGCCAGCACCTCGTCGGCAAGCCGCGCGCACCTCCTCGAGTGGGAGGAGGGCCTTCGTCTCGAGCGCCCGCTGCTTGATCGCCGCGACGAGCTCGCGCATCTGCTCCTCGTCCGCCTCGATTCCGAGCGACTCGAGGGCGACCATGACCGAGGGCAGGCCGCTCCCCTTGCCGTACACGACCCGCGCCGGTGGCTGGCCGACCTCGTCCCAGTGGTACGGGAAGAGCTCGGTCGGATACTCCTCGATGCACTCGTGGAACCAGCCGACGATGATCCCCGACTCGACCTCGAACAGGCGCTCGCCGACGGCTGGGCGGTTCGAGGGGATCGTGTGGCCGGCGCGCTCGCGGACCAGGCGCGACAGCGGTAGAACTTCTTCGTGTCGAGGCCGTGATCGACGTCGTAGAGCATCGTCAGCGCCAGCGCCAAGCTCCTCCATCGGCGTGTTCCCCGCCCGCTCGCCGATCCCTGTCACCGTCGTATGGACCATGTCGACGCCCGGCGGAAATGCGGCGACCGAGTTCGCGACCGCGAGCCCGAAGTCGTCGTGGAAATGGGCCTCCAGGGCGGTCTCGGGAAGCCGCTCGCGGACCTTCTCGATCCAGACCGGGATCGCGTGCGGGTTCACCCCGCCGAACGTGTCGACGAGCGCGAGCGCGTCCATGTGGCCCTCGGTCGCGACCCTTTCGACGAGATCGAGGTACCAGTCGAACTCCGCCCGTGAGGAGTCGATCGTGAAGAAGACCGTGTAGAGCCCCGCCTCCTTCGCGGCCAGCGTCGCCTCGATCGAGAGATCGATCGCGCGGTCCAGCGGCCATCCGTAGGCGCGCTCGATGATGTGCCCGGACGACGGGATCTCGACGACGACCCCGTCGACGCCGCACTCCTTCGCCTTCTCGATGTCGTCGACCATGCAGCGCGCGAAGGCGAAGATCTCGGAGGAGAGGCCCGCCTCGACGATCGCCTTGACCGCGGCCTCGTCCTGCGGCGACGAGATCGGCATCCCGGCCTCGATGCGGTCCACGCCGGCCTCGGCAAGCCGTTTGGCGATCGTCAGCTTGTCGTCCGGGGTGAAGGCGATCCCGGCCTGCTGTTCGCCGTCGCGCAGGCAGATGTCGTGGAACTTCACCCGTGACGGGAACCCCAGTCCCTGCGCGGGCCTCATCGAGATGGTTCCAGGGGCTGGTGAAGTAGCGGCCCTCTGCCTGCCACGGTGTCTCGGCGGTCACGTCTGGCCTCCCGGTCGCGCAGTCGCTCGAGTGAAGCGCATACTGAAGGAATCAGCTGTAGTCGCTGAAAGTATAAGCGCTACTGCGGGACCGTGCAGAGCGTTCCGACGCCACCCCGGCCGGCGCGTTCGACCGCGGATGAGGAGACCGGTCTGAACAGCCGACCGCGAGACCAGCATCAGCGCGATCGGCGAGCACGTAGAGGCAGCGCGACGACGCCGATCGCGGGCCGGTACGAGTCCGTGCGCTCAACCAACCAGCCGAACAGCGGGGGCGCCACCGCGAAGCCGAGGCTGAACCAGAAGACGACCATGCCGGACGCCCACGCGGTCCTCGCCTCGTCGGCCTCTGCCATCATCGCCAGCATCGAGATCGCGCCGAAGCCGAGCCCCCCGGCACCCCACAGCGCGGCGCTCGAGCCAGAAGGCCTCGACCTCCCAGGTGCGGCGCGGCAAGCATCAGGAGCAGGCGGTCGCGGCGATCATGGCGAACCCGGCCATCGACGTCCGGATAAGCCCCAGTGCGTCTCGCTGCGGCGGCTGGCGGTCAGCCG
>CAWCRN010000033.1:0-12146 GCA_963797835.1 uncultured Solirubrobacterales bacterium | reverse complement strand
ACGGGTCCTACGACGTCCCCGAGGGGATCATCTCCGGCTATCCGTGCACCTGCACGGGCGGTGAGTACACGATCGTCGAGGGCCTCGAGATCACCGACTTCTCGCGCGAGCGAATCGACGCGTCTGTGGCCGAGCTTCGCGAGGAGCGCGACGCCGTCGCCGGCCTGGGGCTCGTCTAGGCCGGGTCGGTGAGCTCGGCGGGCTGCGGGGCGGGATCATGACGGCCCGCCCGGGCTCGGCTCAGCCGGGGCCCTCCTCACAGTTCTGGACGCTGTCGCCGGCCGGGCCGCCGTCGCAGAAGTCGTTGCCGCTCTGTCCGTCGATCAGATCGTTGTTGTCGCCGCCGAAGATGGTGTCGTCATCGCCCTGGCCATCGATGCGGTCCGCCCCCTTCCCGCCAATGATTCGATCCTTGCCGTCGCCGGGCTGATCGTCGATCCCGGTGTCGCCGTCGATGTCGTCGGCGTTGTTGCCGCCGTTGATCTTGTCGTTGCCCTCGCCGCCCTCGACGCCGTCGGCCTTGGGGCCGCTGCAGATGCGGTCGTTGCCCGCTAGGCCGTCAACCGAGTCGGCGCCGGGGCCGCTGACGATGACGTCGTTCCCCGACGTCCCGGTGACATCGTTGTCGCCGTCACCCCTGACGATTGTGGCGGTCTTCCCGAAGCACTTGGGCGCATTGCCGGCACCCGTAGCGTTCAGAGTCCCAATCGCCGCCACAATCACCACCGCTGCCGCCACCGCGACCGCGGGCCCGTACCGAATCCTTTCCCTGGCCAATTTCTCCTCCTGGCTTTTGGTTGCCAGGCGAACCTACCCCGCCGCGGCCCCCGTGTCCAGTGCCGCATTAGGCGGAGTAGGAGCGCCCGTCCTTCTTCACCCGGCCCTCCTTCTGGAGGTCGCCGAGGACGCGGTACATGTAGTTCGGCTTGATCCTCAGCCGCTTGGCGATCTCGGACGCCGAGATCCCGGGGTTCTCCTGGATCAGCTTCACGGCCTGGTCGGACCGGGTGTTGCGCCGTCGCCCGCGCTTGCGGCCGCGGGAGGCCGTGGCGCCGGAGCCGCGGGGACGCCCGGGGCCGCGCCGGCCCTCGCGACCGCGGGTGAGGCTGGAGAGTGTCCGCTCGAGGTGTGCGACCTCGGCTTTCAGCTCCTTGATTCGGTCACGTATAAGCGCGGCGGCCGCGTCTACCGTGTCGGAAGTCATCTAGTCGTTCCTCTCTTCGTCCGTGACGAAAAACGCTCACGTCAGGGAATGAACTGTGTGTTAGTGAGAGTAACAGTGTGGGTGTGTTAGCCCGGACTCACTCGCCGCGCTCGGCGGGGCGACGGCGCGGGAGGGTGCCGAAGACCGCGTCCCACAACGGGGTCGAGACGCCGAACCCGTAGCGGTGGTCCTGGAAGTGGTGGCGCATGTGCTGCTCCCGCAGGCGCTTGGCGAACTCGCTCTTCGGAACGAAATGGTGCACGTAGTAGTGCGTGTAGTCGTAGACGAGGTAGCCGGCGATGAACCCCGCGAAGATCCCGAACACGGTCGGCGTGCCGAAGATCAGCCAGAACGCGCCGAAGAAGAGAGCGGCGAGCGGGATGCTGGCGCCAGGCGGCATCACCAGCCGCATCTTGTCGTTCGGATGGTCGTGGTGGACGCCGTGGATGATGAAGTGCATCCGCCGGCCGAACGCGTTGTCGGGCTCCCAGTGGAAGAACTTGCGGTGGAGCCAGTACTCGGTGAGGGTCCAGATCGCCACCCCCGCGACGAACAGGAGGGCGATCTCGCCGGCGCCCTGGCCGCGGTCCGCGCCGAGCACGATCATCCCCGCGATGACGGGGATGAAGATCACGGCGGGCACGGCCGGATGGATCCTCGAGAAGAAGTCGAGGAAGCGGTTCCTGAACAGCGGCGGGGAGGCGCTGAGCCGGGCTGTGCGCTCGCTTGACACCGCCCGCGATCTTAGCGCGACCGGCCGTCAAGCCGACCCCTGAAGTCGGGATTCCGAAAGGGCCTCGGCTCCGCTCGCGCCGATCGCCGCAAAGCCCGCGAAACCACGTGAACGGCTTGTGAAGAAGTCCGGGCGATTTGCGTGAAAACGACTCACGCCAACGGGCCGGGAGTGCTTTAGTCGGAACCGTGCTCCAGGTCGAACAGCCCCCAGCCGAGGTAGCCGCCGCCATCGGCGTCGCCCCGGCGAAGGGGAAGCGCCGGCGCAAGAACGGCCACAGCTGCGAGGACTGCTTCTTCCACCGGCGGATGCTCTGCGCGCTGGCGCTTGACGAGCCCTGCTCGACGTTCCGGGCGGACACGCCGGGAGGCCTCGTGCCGCCGCGCCAGCCGGCATTGCTCTTGCGCCAGGCCGAGCCGGAGCCGCTCGCAGACTCGCCCTGACTTAGAGTCCATCGTCACGATGCGGGTGACGGTCCTTGGCAAGTCGCCCTCCTGGCAGGACGCGGGAGGAGCGTGCAGCGGCTATCTGATCGAGAGCGGGAAGACGGTGCTGCTCCTGGACTGCGGGAACGGCGTCTTCGGCAAGCTGCGCCAGCGCCGCGACTACACCGAGGTCGACGCGGTCGCGATCTCACACCTCCACGCCGACCATTTCCTCGACCTGGTCCCCTACGCCTACGCGCTGACCTATGCGCCGCGCCAGCAGCCGGTTCCCGTCCCGCCCTGGCCCGGCACCGACGACCCCGCGCGTCCGCGCCTGATCGCTCCGCCGGGAGCCGGCGAGACGTTCCGCCGGGTGGTAGGCGCCTGGGGGAACGACGACCTGATCGACAACGCCTTCTCGCTCGAGGAGTACGACTCGGACTCCCGCGTGGAGGTCGGCGCCCTGCTGCTCCGCTTCGGAGAGGTCGTGCACTACACCCAGACCTTCGCGGTGGAGGTCGCCGAGGCCAACGGCGGCGCCCGCTTCACCTTCGGCGCCGACTGCCGCCCGGGCCCCGAGCTGGTCGAATTCGCCCGCGACACGGACCTGCTGCTGGTGGAAGCCACGCTGCCGCGGCCTGAGCGGACCGGGATCCGCGGCCACCTGACGCCGCAGGAGGCCGGCGAGCACGCTCGGTCCGCGGGCGCAAGGCGGGTTGTCCTGACGCACATCTCCGACGAGCTGGATCAGGTGTGGGCCCGCAAGCAGGGCTCCGAGGCTTTCGGCGCGCCCGTCGAGGTCGCCCGCGAGGGCGCGGTGTACGAGCTTTGAGCCGGCCGGGCGCGCCCGCGGACACCTCCGGCTACCCTTGCGTTGAATGGCCCGCCAGCGCGACCTACTGGTGAATTTCGAGCGCATGCGACGCGAGATGGACGAGCTGTTCGGCGACGTCCTGGGCGAGGGCTGGTGGCCTGGACGCAGGGCCTCGGGGTTCTCTCCCCGGGTGGACGTCTACTACTGCTCAGATGGCGCCCCCAAGGCGATCGTCAAGGTGGAGCTGCCCGGCGTCCGCCTCGAGGAGATCTCGCTGGAGATCTCGGGGCGGGAGCTGGTGATCAGCGGCGAGCGCGCCCCGCGCGAGACCGAGGGCCGGGTGTATCAGCAGCTGGAGATCGAGGCCGGCCCCTTCCGGCGCGTACTCGAGCTGAACGCCGACGTCGTCGCCGAGCACGCGGAGGCCACCTACGACGAGGGCATCCTGCGGGTCGAGCTGCCGCTGGCGCCGCGCCCGGATCTCGCACGCCGGGTCCCGATCTCCTCGAAGGAGTAGCCGCCGTGGGCTCTGGCGACGGCGGTGGCATCGAGGTCGTCGAGACCGACGACATCGAGCAGGCCGTCCGGGAGACCCAGGCCCAGCCTCTTCCCGGGGCGCTCCCCGTGCTGCCGCTCAAGGACATAGTGGCCTTCCCGGACACGCTCACCCCACTGGCGGTCGGCCGGCCGCGGTCGATCAAGTTGGTCAACGACGTCCTCTCCGGCGAGCGGACGATCGCGATGGTCGCGTCCCGCGACCCGGAGCTGGAGGAGCCGGGCCCCGAGGACGTGTACGACGTGGGCGTCGCGGGCGTGGTCGCCCGGATGCTGAAGGTGCCCGACGGCACGATCCGCATCCTGGTCCAGGCCACCGAGCGGATCCGCCTGGGCGACTTCGTGGCCTCCGATCCGTACCTGATCGCGCGCATCGAGCCGTTGCCCGACGCCCTCGAGCCCTCCCCCGAGCTGGAGGCACTCACCCGCAACGTCCAGGCCACGTTCAGCGAGATCATCGAGCAGATCCCCTACCTGCCTGAGGAGCTGCAGCTCGCGGTCACCAACATCGACGACCCATCGGCCCTCTCGCACCTCATAGCGGGGTCGCTGCGGATCTCCACCCAGGAGAAGCAGGAGCTGTTGGAGGAGGTCCACGTCGAGCGCCGCCTGCGCCGCCTCTCGGAGATCCTCGCGCGAGAGCTCGAGGTGATCCAGCTCGGCTCGCGGATCCAGTCGCAGGTGCAGTCGGAGATCGACAAGGGCCAGCGCGAGTACTACCTGCGCGAGCAGCTGAAGGCGATCCAGCAGGAGCTGGGGGAGGGGGATCCCCAGCAGGCGGAGATCAGTGACCTGCGCGAGCGGATCGAGGCGGCGGGTCTTCCAGAGGTCGCATTCAAGGCCGCCGAGCGCGAACTTGCGCGGCTCGAGCGCCTGCCCCCGGCAGCGGCCGAGTACGGCGTGATCCGGACCTATCTCGAGTGGCTCGTCGAGCTGCCGTGGACCGTGGCCACCACGGACAACCTCGACCTCGGCCACGCCCGCGAGGTCCTCGACGCCGACCACTACGACCTCGAGAAGGTGAAGGACCGCATCCTCGAGTACCTGGCCGTGCGCTCGCTGAACCCCGAGTCGCATGGCCCGATCCTCTGCTTCATCGGCCCGCCGGGGGTTGGCAAGACCAGCTTGGGCAGGTCGATCGCGCGGGCGCTGGGCCGCGAGTTCGAGCGCATCTCGGTGGGCGGCGTTCGCGACGAGGCAGAGATTCGCGGCCACCGGCGCACCTACATCGGCGCCATGCCGGGGACGATCATCCGCGCGTTGCGCGACGCCGGCTCGCGGAACCCCGTGTTCATGATCGACGAGATCGACAAGATGGGCGCGGACTTCCGCGGCGACCCGTCGAGCGCCATGCTCGAGGTGCTCGACCCGGCGCAGAACTCCTCCTTCCGCGATCACTACCTCGACTTGCCGTTCGACCTCTCCGACGTGGTCTTCATAGCCACGGCGAACACCCCCTACACGATCCCGCCGCCGCTGTTCGACCGGATGGAGGTGATCGACCTCTCCGGCTACACGACCGACGAGAAGCTCCACATCGCGAAGCGCTACCTCGTGCCCAGGCAGATCGCCGAGAACGGCCTGCGGCGCAGCCAGATCGCGTTCTCCGACCCGGCGCTGCGGGCCCTGATCGAGGAGTACACGCGAGAGGCCGGCGTGCGCAACCTGGAGCGGGAGATCGGCAGCGTCTGCCGCAAGGTCGCCCGCGAGATCGCCGAGGGAGCCGTCAAGGCGAAGGTGAACGTGTCGGCCACGCGGGCGCGGAAGCTGCTCGGGCGCCGCCGCTTCTTCGCCGAGCAGCGGCGGCGCACCAAGGACCCCGGGGTGGCGACCGGCCTCGCCTGGACCCCGGTCGGCGGCGAGGTGTTGTTCGTGGAGGCGACCGCGATGCCGGGCTCGGGGAGGCTGACGATCACGGGCCAGCTTGGCGAGGTGATGCGCGAGTCGGCCCAGGCGGCCCTCTCCTATGTCCGCGGCCACCAGAAGACACTGGCGCCGGACCTCCCCGAGGACTGGTTCGCGAAGAACGACGTCCACGTGCACGTGCCCGCCGGCGCGGTCCCGAAGGACGGCCCCTCGGCAGGCGTCGCGATGACCACGGCGCTGACGTCGCTCGTCAAGGGCAAGGCGGTGCGCGGCGACGTCGCGATGACCGGCGAGATCACGCTCACCGGCCAGGTGCTGCCCGTGGGCGGGCTGAAGGAGAAGGCGCTGGCGGCGGAGCGCGCGGGCATCAAGCGGGTGATCGTCCCGGCTCGCAACGAGGGCGAGATCATGGAGATCCCCGAGCACGAGCGCCGCGACCTCGAGTTCGTGTACGTGGAGCGGATCGAGCAGGCCCTCGAGGCCGCGCTGTAGCCGGGCACTAGCGCCCCCCGCAGCGGGTATATGCTCAGCACCCGCACCGAACCGAGCTTGAATCCGCAGGAGGAGAGGCAGATGGCAAAGGGAACGAAGGCCCAGAAGGCCGAGAAGGCCTGGCAGACCGGCCGCTCGGCCGCCGACAACGAGTACGTCCGGCGGCTGATCGAGGACGAGGAGCTTCGCGAGAACCTCCAGGACGCCTACTCCTCGGCGAGGAAGGCGTACGCACGCGTCAACAACGGCCACCCCGCGAAGCGGCTGATGGACGACAAGAAGGTCCACAAGGAGCTGAAGGCGGCCGCCGAGTCGCTGCGCGACGCGTCCGACCAGATTCGCGGCAAGCGCGAGAGCCACACCTTCCGCAACCTGGTGCTGCTGACGATCATCGGGGCTGTGCTCGCCATCGCCCTCAGCGAGGACCTGCGGAAGGCGGTGCTCGACCGCCTCTTCGGCGCCGAGGAGGAGTTCGAGTACACCTCGACCACCACCACCCCAACCGCGGCCGGCTGAGCGCGACTGCTTCGGGTCGAAGGAGCGCTTGTGGTGCGCGCCCGCGCGCTTACCGACGCGGGAACGCCCTGGTGAAGGCGTAGAGGCCGCGGGGGCGGCCCTTCATCCGCAGGCGGCGGCTCAGCATCGCTCGGCTGGGCTTGATCGCGCCCTTCGAGATGTTGATCCAGTCCGCCCAGCTCGCCTGGAGCGTCACGTCGGCGTCGGTCACGCGGCCGGGCTCGGCGCGGGTCGCGCCGTTGGCGACCACGACGTGCCAGGGGTCGGCGTCGGTGAAGTCCCACTGGACGGTGAGCGGGTTGCCGTTGATGACGCTGGTGTCGGCCGAGTTGGCGACGACGCTGAAGTAGATCTCCTGGATCTCGGGGTCGGACTGCGGGTTGCCGTTGGGCTCGCCCATGACGCCGGCCTCGAGCAGCCTGATCTGACGCGCGGCGATCTCATGCTCGGACAGATCGGGATCGACCGGGAGCACACCGGGCATCTCCTCCATCGGGTAGCCGATCGCCTTCCACTTCGTGCGGACCGACTTCAGGCCGAAGGCGAAGATGTCCTCCATCTCGAAGCCGTAGGCGCGGGTGTACTCGCGGTTGAGGCCGCTCGGCGGGACGAACACGGCGAGCGAGTAGGGCATGATCTCGAGCAGGATCTCGCGGACCGCGGCCTTGCACTCGTCCGACTCGGCCAGGAGCTCCGACAGCACCTTCACCCCGAAGCCGATGTGGCGCTGCTCGTCGCGCGAGACGTTCGCCATCCCGGCGCTGAAGCCCGGCATCGTCTGCGACTTGGCGAAGTAGTCCTCGATGAAGTGCTGGCCCGGCTGCGCCAGCGTCGCCTCGACGACCAGGTGGTAGAGGGCGATCGCCTGCGCGAACTTCGGCAGCGAGCGGTCGCGCCGCAGCTCGTCCGCCATCCGGTCGAGTCGCTCGAACACGTTCCGGTAGCCCCAGCCGAGCTGCGTCTCGGTGAAGGCGAGCGTCGACCCGATGTCGTCGCCCGCCTCGATCACCTCCTTGAAGAAGCGGTGGAAGAACACGGCGTGGCGCGCCTCGTCGACCTGCTGCGTCGCGAGGAAGTACTTCTGCTCCTCCTTCGGCGCGGCGTCGATGAAGGGGGAGAGGTTGTCGGTGACGGAGTCCTCGCCGAAGAAGAACATCGAGTAGATCCACTGCGCTGACTCGCGCTGGAGTTCGGTGAGCCCGTCCCACCCCTCACGGTCGCCGGAGAAGTCGAGGTCGTAGGCACTCCAGTTGCCCTGCTCCCAGCGCTTGTAGAGGTCCTCGTAGCTGATCTGGTTCGCGTAGGCCCGCTCGATCCCGTCCTTCTGCGCAACGCTCATGGATGACCTCCGGATTCGCCGCTACTCGCTCGGCCGAACTATAACTGACCGGCCGGTCAGTTTGGCCGGGATCAGGCGCCCCTTGAGGCGCAGGGCGCGCGCCTCCACGAGATGCCAGCTGAGGTAGGCGAGCGGCAGCGTCGTCGCCAGCGTCAGCGCCGCGATCGCCCATGGCGAGCCCGGCCCGATCGCGGAAACCCAGAGCTGCGCAACCGGGAAGGCGAAGAGGTAGGTGCCGTAGGAGAGGTCGCCCCGCTTCGAGAGGTCCGGCAGTCGGGGCCGCTGCGTGAAGCCCAGCCACAGCACCGCGTAGGAGAAGGCGGCGGCGAAGAGGAGCGGGTAGGCCGGAGTCCAGCTCAAGGCCGCCGCGACGGCGGCGAGTACCACCACGCCGGCCCCCCGCAGCGGGATCACGTCGCGGTTCACGAAGAGCGCCGTGCCGGCGAGGAAGAAGGTCGCGATCTCCTGGTGATCGGTGTTCGCGAGCAGCGGGAAGCCGTCCGGCCATACGAGGGCCGCCACCACGAGAGCGACCGCGGCCACGTTGAACAGCAGCCGGCGCCCCAGGAGGCCGGCGATCCCGGCGACCGCCACGAAGACGTACATCTTGAGCTCCACCGGCAGTGTCCACAGCGACCCGTTCACCGAGTCGCTCGGGTTGCTGTCGAACACGCCGGGCAGTACGTACTGGAGGTCCAGCAGGCTGGCGCCCCCGACCGCGTAGGTGATGGTGCGCTCGCTCGAAAGGAAGTCGTCCGGCGAGAACGTCGAGACGACGGCCCCGACCACGATCGTCAGGGCGACGGCCAGCCACAGGGCCGGGTAGATGCGCAGCAGGCGCGCCTCGACGTAGGCCGGCGCGTTGCCTCGGCGCTGGTAGCTCTGAGCCACGAGGAAGCCGGAGATCGCGAAGAACATCGCCACTCCGATCCCGGGGAGGCCCAGGTTGAACGCCGCCACGTCGGCGATTGCCTCGGAGACCTCGTCGCGCGTGCGGCCGTCGGCGCTGGAGAGGACGAAGGCGTGTCCGAGCAGCACGACCAGCGCCCCGATCAAGCGGAGCGTGCCGATGTTGTTGCGGCGCGAGGGCGCCGCCGGATCCGTGGGCGCGGGCGGCATCGAAGGCGGAAGTGTGACGTACGCTGCCGCGGATGGCCACCCCCCGGGAGGGCTCCACCAGGCGCAGGCTCTCGGCCGCGGACCGCCGCTCGGCGATCCTGGCGGCGGCGCTCGAGGTCTTCTCCGAGCAGGGGTTCCACGGGGCGTCACTCGAGGACGTTGCCGCCCGCGGCGGCGTCTCCAAGGCCCTGATCTACGAGCACTTCGACTCCAAGCGCGAGCTGGAGCGGGCGCTCCTGGAGATGCACGTCCACGAGCTGTTGGGCCGGGTGACGGCGGCCATCACCGCCGCCGAGAGCGAGGAGCGACGGCTGCGGGAGGGCGTCGATGCGTTCCTCACCTTCGTCGAGGAGCGCCCGGTGGCCTGGCGC
The DNA here is from genome assembly GCA_963797835.1 of uncultured Solirubrobacterales bacterium. Classification (GTDB taxonomy): domain Bacteria; phylum Actinomycetota; class Thermoleophilia; order Solirubrobacterales; family 70-9; genus JBDTSW01. The sequence continues at coordinate 2,712 of CAWCRN010000033.1, read as the reverse complement.
CTGCTGTTCCGCAACGTCGGCGACCCGGACATCGCCGAGGCCTTCACCGCGCTGCGCGAGGAGGTCAGCCGGACGATCGCGGCGCTGATGGTCGCCAAGGCACCGCGCCGCTTCCGCGAGGCCGAGCCCGACTTCGAGCAGGCCACCGAGATGATGGCCCAGCAGCTCACCGGCGCGGTGCAGTCGCTCGCGAACTGGTGGGACGACCACCGCGGCGTACCCCGCGAGCGCGTGCTCGAGATGGCGATGGACTTCGCCTGGGTGGGCCTCGAGCGGCTGGGCCGAGGCGAGCGCTGGGAGCCCTAGGCCGCAGCCACAACGGCGAGTACGCTGTTCCCATGACGGGGACGCGCAGGGCCGTTCCGTTCATCGCCGCCGTCGTGGCGGTGCTTGGTCTCGCCCAGCTCGCTCAGGGGCGCGGTGTCACCTCCCTCTGCCAATTCGAGATGCGCTTCATGTCGGTCAACGACAGCAACCAGGACCGCGCGTTCACCGTCGGCTACGACCCCGCCAAGAACAAGCTCCGCGCGGACATCCTCTCCGGGCCCGATGACGACCCGAGCTCATGCGAGGACCCGGATCCGTGGGACTACTTCGAGCTGAATCTGAGCAAGGGCGACGACGGCGCCCGCCTGGACGCCTTCAAGATGCCCAACGCCTACAAGCCGCTGCCGAAGGGAATCGAGGGCTATCTGATCGGAGGTATGGACGCCGATGTGCTGATCGGGCACAGGGGCTACGACGCCCTCACGGGGGACGCCGGCCGGGACCGCCTCCTCGCGGGCGACGGGTTCGACGAGCTCGAGGGGGGAGCGGCCGGGACTTCATGTCCGGGGGGCGCGGCGGCGATGGGATCTACGCGGACGACGGCCGGCCCGGCGATGAGGTCCACTGCGGCAAGGGCGATGACGGCGTGCTGGCCGACGCCGGGGACCAGATCGCGAACGACTGCGAGACCGTGCGCTAGACGAGCAGCGCCCGAAGCGTTTTCGCGACCGACGGCCCCTCGCGGGTGACCTGCGCCCAGGTGAAGCGAACGACCCGGTAGCCCTGAGCGGTGAGCCAGGCGTCGCGGGCGCGGTCGTCCTCGAATGCGGTCCGGGTTCCGTGGGTCTCCCATCCGTCGACCTCGACGATCAGCCGATGCTCAGGCCACAGGAAGTCGACGGTGTACGGTCCGATCACCTGCTCGGGCAATGGGGCGGGAAGCCCGTGGCGCCGGATGACGGCGATGAATCGGCGCGCCAGTTCGCTGCGGTCGACGGGCGGCGGTAGGTCGCCTGGGATGGGCCCGACGTCGAGCTGACGGATCTGCGCCTTGCGGATCAGGGACTTGAGGCGGGCGGGGGGAAGCCGGCGACGGAGGTCGGCCAGGGTCCTCGCAGGGCTCGTGACCGGGATGCCGTACTCGATCGTGGTTTGGCTGGGTAGGAGGGTGCTCGAGCGGTGGATGGTGATCCCGGGACGCTGCCGGCGCCCGGAGGTGGTCGGGGCCGTCACATGGATTGGGCCTGAGGGTGCCCCACACAGGTCCCAGAGCGCGGCCGCATGCGCGTGGCTGAGGACGGTGCCACGGCCGCACGCCAGCACGGCAGCAAGCCACCGCCCCCTGACACTCAGCAGCGATGGAGGGATCACCGAGTACACACAGTGGTGTAGGCGGTACAGCCGGCCCGCCCTGCGCTGTCGGAGAATCCAGGACGGGTTCGCCCCCAGGTCGCTCAGCCGGTCGAACGCGATCACCCCGAAGGTGCGCTCGGCAACGCCGACCGCCCTCGCAAACAACCCGCGCCTGTCGCCTCGATGCTCCATACCGACATCGAGGCGCCAGGCCCGATTGCTTCTCCCCCCAAAGCACTCCCGCATGGCGCCTCGATTGCGAATAGCGACACCGACGCGCCAGGCGCGACGCCTTCGCCGCCCTACCCAGCCTCAACCCGGCAGCAGTGGTGCGCGACTCGTGAGCGGCCCGCCGGCGCCCGGCGCTACGCGAGCTTCGGGCTACGCCACGCTTCGTCCAGCCGGGCGGTGAGCAGGTCGGCCAGCTCGTCCGCCGGCACGCGCGTCTGCTCGAGCGAATCGCGGTCGCGCAGGGTGACGGTTCCGTCCTCCAGGGTCTGGCCGTCGATGGTCACCCCCCAGGGGGTGCCGATCTCGTCCTGGCGGCGGTAGCGCTTGCCGATCGAGCCGCCCTCGTCGAACTCGGCCGGGATCCGCCCGCGCAGGTCGTCGAAGATCTCGCGCGCCCGCTCCGGCATCCCCTCCTTCGAGACCAGCGGCAGCACCGCGACCTTCACCGGGGCGAGGCGAGGGTGCAGCCGCAGCACGGTGCGCTGTCGGCCCTCGACCTCCTCGGTGTCGTAGGCGTCGACGAGGAAGGCGAGGACTGCGCGGTCGGCGCCGGCGGCGGGTTCGATCACGTGCGGGACGTAGCGCTCGCCGGAGGACTGGTCGAAGTACTCGAGCTTCTCGCCGGAGAACTCCGCGTGCTGTTTGAGGTCGAAGTCGCCGCGGTTGGCGATTCCCTCCAACTCGTCCCATCCGATCGGGAACAGGTACTCGACGTCCGAGGTCCCCGACGAGTAGTGCGAGAGCTCGTCGGAGTCGTGGGGGCGCAGGCGCAGCAGGTCGGGGCGGATCCCGAGCCGGACGTACCAGTCGAATCGCTCGGTGCACCAATGCTCGAACCACTTCGGCGCCTCCTCGGGCGGG
>CAWCRN010000032.1:0-8859 GCA_963797835.1 uncultured Solirubrobacterales bacterium | reverse complement strand
TCCGGTATCGACCCGCGCCAGGCCGAGATGGTCCAGGCGCAGCTCGCCAAGATCGGCATCAAGGTCAACATTGAACTCGCCGATTCACCCACGTTCCGGCGGCGGTGGCTTCAGGAGCGGCAGTGGGACCTGGTACAGATACAGTGGGACGCGGACCTCGACCCCGACGAGACGCTCTACCCGGAGCTGCATTCCACGGAGGCGTGGAACGCCGGCAAGTGGGTCAACGCGGACTTCGACAAGATGGTCGAGGGCGCGCGGTCCGAGAGCGACTTCAAGAAGCGCAAGAAGTACTACGAGGAAGCGGTGCGGCTCATCGTCGAGGACGCGCCGGTGGTCATCCTCCTGCACATGAACGAGCTGAAGGTCTTCCACAAGTACGTGAAGGGTTTCCAGATGATCCCGGCCGGCCTCACCGACATGCACCGGGTCTGGCTCGACAAATCCTAGCCGAGCTAGCCGGGCGGCGATAAGGGGCCATGGGCTTCGTTGCCGCCCTCGGCCGCCCCCTCAACGTACCAGGGGTACGCCTCGGGGGCGGCTCTCGGGCGGCGCCTCGCCCCTGACCCCTTCTCGCCGCCCGGCCGGGAGTGGCTGGCGGATCGCAGTTACTCACCTCGCAGGGAGGAGTAGCACATGGATATGCGTGATCTGTTCCTGGCGCAGCACAGCGCCGTGCACACCGCCGCCGTCGGCGGCAACAAGGTCTCCGCCGCCGAGCGGGTGCTCAACGGGCTCAGCGACGAGCAGATGCGCATCCGCCCCCGCGAGGATCTCAACTCCATCGCCTGGCTCGTGTGGCATATCGCGCGAGCGGAGGACATCTTCCTCAATCCGGTGCTCGCGGGGCGCGCCCAGGTCTTCGACGAGGCCTGGATGAAGCGCCTCGGCGTCACCCGGAAGGACTTCGGCATCGGCATGAAGAGCCTGGAGGTCAGCGAGCTCACCAAGTCGATCAACCTCGACGCGCTTCGCGAGTATCGCGACGCGGTGGGCAAGCGCACGCGCGAGCTGATCGGCGGCTTCCAGCCGCAGGACTGGGAAGGTCAGATCCAGCAGTCGGCCATGGAGCGCGCCGCCGCCGAGGGCGCCTTCCCGCCGCCGATCGTGCAGGCCTTCACGGGTCGGCCGCGAGCGGCGGTGCTGAGCGGCCTCGCCCTCTTCCATCCCGCGGGGCATTTCGGCGAGGCCACGACCGTCCGAAGCGCGGGAGGCTCGGCACCGGCATCTGAGGGGATCGCGGCGAGCGGCCGGAGCCCCGCGCGCGCAAGGAGTCCGGCGATGATTGATGCCAGTGCTCTGCTGAACGAGACGCGCCGCGAGCTCGCGCGCTTCTCCCGGTTGCTGGAGCTGCTGGTGGGCGAGCTGGACGAGACCTGCTGGCAGGCCCGGCCGGAGCCCGACGAGTGGGCCCCGGTCGAGATCGTCTGCCACCTGCGGGACGAGGAGACGGAGGACTTCAGCGCCCGCCTGCGAGTCATCCTCGGGGGAGGGGCGCGATTTGCGCCCAACGACCCGGAGCGGCTGGCGGTCGATCGGCAGTACCGGCAGGCGAATCCGTCGGAGGCCTTGGCGGCCTTTCGGTCGCGGCGCATGACCAGCCTCGACCTGCTCGGATCCGTGGCGCCCGATCGCTTGCTCGGAACCGCCGAGCGGCCCCTCGGTGGGCGCCTCTCCGGCCTCGACCTCCTGGCGAGCTGGGTCGCCCACGACCGCCTCCACCTGCAACAGCTCGCGGGCACCCTCGCGCGGCGGTGGGCCGATCGATGGGCGCCGCTGCAGGTCGAGTATGCCGGACCGATTCCGTACGGACGCCGCCAGGCCTGACGGCGCTTCGCGCGACAAGAGCGATGGACCGTGATCGGCGGCGCTCGATCTGAGCGCCGCCGGGGGCATCGCCCTCGCCGGACGCTTGACTTCGCTCTCCGGGGGTGCGACGGTGGCGCGCGAGCAGGGGCACCGGGGCGTTGGCGGGGAGGGCTGCGTGCAGGCGCGGTCGGTCGAAAGCGAGAGGGCGCCTTTGAGCGAGACGAACCATGACCTCTCGCGAACGGCGCGCTTGCTCGAGATCCCCCGCGAGACGCTTCGCGTCCGGATCGAGGGCCCCAGGTGACCGAGCCTCATCGCGACCGTCGCTCTTCGCCCCCTCCGCCCGGGGAGGCCGAGAAAGACCCCTCGCGTCCCGGCGAGGCTGAGAGCGTCGGGCCGCAATCGGAAGACCCGCCGTCACTCGGCTCTCCGTTCTCCGAGCTGAAGGAAGAGCGGAAAGTCGTGTCGATCCTGTGCGTCGACCTTGTCGGCTTCGTCGCGCGATCGGATCAAGCGGATCCCGAGGACATCCGGACCACGCTGCGGCCGTACTACACCTGCGTCAGACGAGAGCTCGTGCGGTGGGGCGGCACCGTGGAGAAGTTCATCGGGGACGCCGTCATGGCCGCCTTCGGCGCTCCCGTCGCCCATGAGGACGACGCCGAGCGGGCGGTGCGGGCCGCCCTTCGCATCGTCCAGGCGGTCCAGGAGCTGAACGCAGCCGAGCCAGGGCTCGATCTGGCCCTCCGGGCCGCCGTGACCACCGGTGAAGCGGTCGTGGCGCGTGGGGCCAGGACGGTGGAAGGCGAGGGCATTGCGACCGGCGACGTGGTCAACACGGCGGCCCGCCTCCAGGCGATCGCCCCGGTCGGAGCGGTGGTGGTCGACGAGGTCACCTATCGGACGACCCGGCATCTGGTGGACTATGAGGCGCTCGATCCAGTCTCGGTCAAAGAGCAGGTCGAGCCGATCCGGGTGTGGCAAGCCAAAGCCTCCCGCGGTCGATACGGCGCCGATCCCGCAGAGGCGACGCCCTCCCCCTTTATCGGCCGCACCCACGAGCTGGCGCTCCTGAAGGCCCTATACGCTCGCGCCGCGCGGGAGGGTTCGGCCCAGCTCGTCACGGTGGCCGGCGAGCCGGGGGTCGGGAAAAGTCGCCTGGTACGCGAGTTCCGCGCCTTCGTCGACTGGCAGCCCGAGCAGGCGCGCTGGCGACAAGGCCGATGCCTTCCCTATGGGGAGGGCATCACCTTCTGGGCATTGGGGGAGATCGTCAAGAATCAGGCGGGAATCCTGGAATCGGACAGTCCACACGAGGCATCCGACAAGCTCGCGGCGGCCATCGGCGCAATCATTGAAGATCCTACCGAGCGGGACTGGCTCAAGACCCGCCTGGCCCTCTTGGTCGGCGCGAGCGCCCCCGGCGTCGGGGGCCCGGCAGAGCGATCTGAATCGTTTGCCGCTTGGCGACGTTTCCTCGAGGCCGTCGCCGACGACCGACCGCTGGTCCTGGTCTTCGAGGACGTGCACTGGGCCGGCGCGGCGCTGCTCGAGTTCGTGGAGTATCTCGTGGACTGGGCGACGGGTCTGCCGTTCCTGGTTGTCTGCACGACGAGGCCTGAGCTCTTCGAGCGTCATCCCGGATGGGGCGGCGGCAAACGGGACTCCACCACCATTTCGCTCGCCCCGCTCTCTCGTGAAGAGACGAGCCGGCTGATCGCCGCACACCTCCCCGGCGCGGAGCTCCCAGGTGAGACGCAGATCGCGCTGCTCGAGCGAGCCGGCGGAAACCCGCTGTACGCGGGGGAATTCGCTCGCATGCTCGCTGACCGCGGGATCGTCGAACGCCGGGGACAGACCATGCAGGTTGCGGCCGGCGCCGACATCCCGATCCCCGAGACCGTCCAGGCCGTGATCGCCGCCCGTCTCGACACGCTACCGGCCGAGCGGAAGGCGCTCCTCCACGACGCCGCCGTCGTGGGCACCGTCTTCTGGGTGGGCGCGTTGGCCTTCATGAGCGGGCTCGACGAGCGCGCGGTGGAAGAAGGCCTGCGAACGGTCGCCAGAAAGGAGCTCCTGCGTCCCGTCCGGAACTCGTCGGTCAAAGGTGAGGCCGAGTATTCGTTTCGGCACCTGCTCATCCGAGACGTCGCATACCAGCAGATCCCCCGAGCGGCGCGGGTGCGCAAGCACCGGACGGCGGCCGCCTGGATCGAGCGCCTGGCTGGCGATCGCGTGACCGACCACGCCGACATCCTCGCGCACCACTACGGACAGGCTCTTCAGCTCGCGAAGGCCGCCGGACTGGACGACGACACGCACGAGCTCGAGGTTCAGGCCCGGCGCTTCCTGATCATGGCCGGCGACCGAGCGCTCGAGTTCGATGCCCGGAAGGCGGAGGCCTTCTACCGGCAGGCGCTCAAGCTCTCTCCCCCGCGTCATCCCGACCGGGCAAGGCTGCTCGGGAAGACCGCCGAGGCCGCCCTCGTCGGTGGCCGGTTGTCCGAGGCCCAGCGTGACTTCGAGGAGGCGATCGTCGAGTTCCGCGCGCAGGGGGAGATCCTCGGCGCGGGCGAGGCGATGGTGCGCCTGGCCAGAACGTACTGGTTCCGAGGCGAGACAGACCGAAAACGGGCGCTTCTCGCACAGGCGATCGAACTGCTCGAGCGCGAGCCGCCCGGACGCGAGCTTGCCTTGGCCTATACCCATAGCGCGGCCGACCACATGGTCGCCAACCGTTCTCCTGATTGCGCCGTGTGGTCGGAGAAGGCCCTGGCCTTGGCCCAGGAGCTCGGGCTCGATGCCGAGGCCATCCGAGCGCGTCAGCTCCGGGGCCTTGCGCGGTGCCAGCTCAGCGACCTGGTCGGAGGCCTCGCCGACCTCCGGGAAGCGCTTCGCCTCAGCCTCGATCTCGGGCTGGGGAACGAAACGATCCGGTCCTACGGAAACCTCGGCGATTGGGTGTGGGTCGTCGAGGGTCCGGCTCGGGGTCTGGACGTGAAGCGAGCGGGAATCGAGTTTGGGGAGCGGCGCGGGCTCACCCTTCCGGTCATGTGGGCCAAAGCGGAGACGCTCTGGCCTCTGTTCGATCTCGGGCGATGGGACGAGCTGCTTCGCATCGCCGGCGACTTGATCGAGTGGGACCGGCGACAGGGTGGGGGTCAGGTCACCGTCGTCGCGCTCACGTACATGGCGTACGTCTTCGTGTGCCGCGGGGAGCTGAGCCAGGCCCATGGCCTCGCGGAGGAGTTCCTGCCGCGCGCCCGGGAAATCCGAGACCCACAGGTGCTCGTCCCGGCCGTGGCCGTCGTCTCGCTCATCGAGCACACGCGCGGCAACCATGTGACGACCGTGCGGCTGATCGAGGAGATCGAGGAGGTCACTCGGGATCGCCCGGTCTTTCGATCCCGTCACCTGCCCGAGGCGCTCCGAGTGAGTGTGGCGGCGGGCGCGATCCCTCTCGCCGAACGCCTGCTGGACGAGCAACGTTCACCGCGCGGCCCGCCACCAATACTCCGTGCTCGCGGGCCGCGCCGTGCTCACCGAAGCTCGAGGCAGGCCTGATGCGGCGAGCGCACTCTATGCCGAGGTGGCGGAGCACTGGGCGAACTACGGGTTCGCCCTGGAGCACGGGCAGGCGGCATTGGGGGCGGGCCGCTGCCTGGTCGCCGTGGGCCGGCATCACGAGGCAGCCGCCCACCTGGTCGAGGCTCGGAGGACATTCGACGCGCTCCGGGCCGGGCCCCTGCTCGCCGAAGCCGACCGGGTTCTGGCCCAGGCCAAGAGCGCGGCCTCCTGAATGGCCGAAGAGCGCCGCATCGTCACCGTGCTGTTCGCGGACATGGCGGGCGCGACCGTGCTCGGCGAGGCCCGTGATCCCGAGGATGTTCAAGCCCTCCAGACGCGCTACTACAACATTGCGAGAGAAGTGGTCAGCGCGCACGGCGGCACCGTCGAGAAGTTCATCGGCGACGCGGTCATGGCCGTCTTCGGGCTTCCCCAGGCACACGGTGACGATGCCCAGCGCGCGATGTCGGCGGCGCTCGAGATCCGCGACCGCGTCCGGGTGGACCCGAAGCTCGCTCCGCAGCAAACGGTACGAATTGGGGTGAACACGGGCGAAGTGGTCGCCACGCGCGACAACGCGGCAAGCGACTTCCTGATCACGGGCGACGCGGTGAACGTTGCCGCGCGCCTGCAGCAGACGGCCGAGCCGTGGTCCATCCTGTGCGGCGAGCGGACCGCCCGGGCTGCTCGGGACCGGTTCACCCTGGGGCGCCCGACCGAGATCGATGTGAAAGGAAAGCGGCTGCCGATCCAGGCGCTGCCCCTCCTCGGGCGGGCGGCCGAGGCCACGCTGTCCCGCTTTCCGCTCATCGGCCGGGACGACGACCTGGCGCAGCTCGAGCTCGTCGCCCGGCGGGCCTTCACCGACCGCCGCCCATTTCTCGTGAGCCTCGTCGCACCCGCCGGGGCCGGGAAGACCCGCCTCGTCGAGGAGTTTCTGCATCGGCTGCCCGCACTCTCGCCCGACGCAACGGTGGCGATCGCCCAGTGCCTTCCTTACGGCCAGCGGGTCACGTACTGGCCGCTTCGCGCCCTCTTGATCCGCCTTGTCGGCTTGAAGGACGAGGCCGCGCCGGAAACCGTGCGCGAGGAGATTCGGGTCTGGCTTCACGACCGCGGTGTCGAATCACCCGAGCGTGCGGCCGACCTCCTCGCCGCGACCATCGGCGCCGGTGAACCGGAGGTGATCGACCGGACCGCCCTCTTTGCCGCGTGGCGCACGGCCATCGAGGTGGCGGCGCGACGGTCGCCGCTCGTCCTGGTATTCGAGGATCTGCACTGGTCGAGTGACAGTCTCCTCGATCTCGTGGAGGTCATCGTGCAGCCCCGGGGCGATGCGGCAGTGCTGATGATCGCCCTCACCCGTCCGGAGCTGCTCGATCGGCGCCCGGGATGGGGAGGAGGCCGGCGGAACTACGTCGCCATGTCCCTGGAGCCCCTCAACGACGATTCGGTCGCGCAACTGGTTCGCCACCGGATCGGCTCGAGTGCCCCGCAGATCGTCGAGCGTGTCGTGGTCCGTGCCGAAGGCAACCCCTTCTTTGCGGGCGAGATCGTCCAGTCGATCAGGGAACGCGTCCTCTCGCTGAACGACGTCGCGGCCGTTGAGCATACGCTCGCGACCCTCCCCGACACGATTCAGGCGACCATCCTGGCCCGACTCGACCTCCTGGAGCCCGAGGAGCGGCGAGTCTTGCAGCTCGGCGCGGTGTTCGGGCGGGCGTTCCGCGCGGACGGAATCGCCGCCCTCGGACCGGATCTGGCATCCGACACCGACTCGCTGTTGGATCGGCTTGTCCAGAAGGATCTCATCCGGCCCTCGGCCGGAGACAGCTTCGCCTTCCGCCACATTCTGATCCGAGAGGTGGCCTATCAGACGCTGCTTCGCGCAGAACGAGCGGACCTGCACGCGGCCGCCGCCCGCCGGCTCGAAGCACGCGCCGGCGGGCAAGAGGACGCACTCGCCGAGCTGATCGCCTATCACTTTCGTGAAGCCGCCACTCTCACGAGCGTGACCAAGACCGCGCAGCTCGACGTGGTCGAGATCCGGCGAAGGGCAGTGAGCTGGCTCAAGCGCGCGGCCGACGTCGCCGCGGCCGGCGCCGCCACCGCCGAAGCGGCCCGACACTTGCGCGCGGCCATCGAGCTGGCGGCGCCCGACGATCTCCCGGAGCTGCAGGAGCGCCTCGGTGACGTGTCCGGGGGAGACGAAGGGGCGGAGGCATCCCGGGTTGCGCTCCGGCTCTGCCGGGAGTTGGGCCGGCCGGTCGACCAGGAGCTGCGCGTCCTCGGCAGTCTCCTCACCCGGTACACACGGTTTCAGGGGACGGTGGGGAACCGGCCGTCCGAGGAGGAGATCCAGCGACTCCGCACGGATGGCAGGGCGCTCGTCTCCCGGGCCCGTGACGAGCAGGCCATCGCGAGCTTCCTGATCGCGGACGGGTTCTATCCGTTCTGGCGAGGGGCGCAGGCAACGGCGGCGGACATCGCCGAAGCCGAGGCGAGCACGGGACGCGGCCTGGCGATCGCCGACCGCCTCGACGATCCCCGGCTCCGCAGCGCCGCGCTCGACGCACTCACCAGTTGCGCGAAGGCGCGCGGGGCGTTCGCGCAGTCCCGACAGTTTGCCCAGCAGCGTCTCGCCTTCGAGGATCGCCTCGACCTCCATGAACGCCTCGACGCCCACACGATGGTGGCGTGGGCCTCGGCCCTGCTGGGCGACCTCGCCCAGGCGGATCGCTCGACCGCCTCCGCGCTGGGTCTGTTTCAATCCGGCCAGGTGCACTGGTGGGGGCTCCACTCCGCGGCCTGGCGGGCGTACGCCCTGACGCTCCTCGGGCGGTGGGACGAGGCGCTCGCCGTCGCCGAGCACGCTCGCAAGATCTGGGCCGAAGGCGGACTCATCCCGGCGGCGTACTGCGTCCATGGCTTCATCGCCGCCCTGGATGTCGGGCGAGCCCGTCACGACACCCAGCTCGTTGACCGGTATCGTGCGGTGCTCGATGAGATCCTGAAGCACTTTGCCGCGGACTCCCTCTTTGGGCGATTGCGTCCGTATGGCCGCGGAGACATCGAAACGCTGGAGGCGGAAGTCATCGGAGGCTTCGGCACGATTCCGCGCGCGCGGCAGCAGCTCGTCGAGCGCACGCTCTCGCTGTATTCCGACCTCGACCGATCGCTCGCCCCCGAGGCGATCCAGCCGATCGTGACAAGTGCCGCTGCCGACGGCCTGAAGCTGCTCGAGGCGCAGGCGCGGCGGGCGCTCGGCATCTCGATGCGAGACACCGCCGAGCTCGACGCGCGCCCTCGAGATCTTCGAGGAGACTCGTGCGGTGCCGTACGCCGCGCGGGTTCGCTGCGAGCGGGCGCTCCTCACCGGCGATCAGAGCGAGCTCGAGGCCGGCATGCACGTCCTCGAGGCGCTGGGCGATCTCGACCAGCTTGCCCGGGTGGAGCGCGCACGCGGAAAAGGTCACGGCTCGT
>CAWCRN010000031.1:0-166495 GCA_963797835.1 uncultured Solirubrobacterales bacterium | reverse complement strand
CGGTGCCATCTGTGCTGTGGTCGTGAACCTATGGTCGCCGGCGCGCGTCCGGATCTGACATGTCACAACCTGCGCGCCACGCGTGACACCCGACCGTCCACGATTCGCGGATGGCCGCCGTGACACGTTTGGCATCCACCCCTCGGATCGCAGACGTAGCGAGGCGCGTCGTCCGGCTCGCGGAGCGGCAGTTCGGCGTGATCTCGGCGGCCCAGTTGCTCGCATGTGGCCTGAGCAGGACCGGGATCGCGCGGTGGGTGGCCGCCGGACGCCTGCACAGGATCTCGCTCGGCGTGTATGCGGTTGGGCATCGGGCGCTCAGCGTCGAGGGACGGCTCGGGGCCGCACTGCTGGGCGCCGGGCCGGGGGCGGCGCTGAGCCACTTGACGGCGGCCTGGTGGTGGGGGCTGCTGCGCTTCGCCGGAACCCGTATCCACGTCAGCCGGGCCGGGCGGAGCGGATCGACCCCGGCGACGAGGGTCCATTGCCCCTCAAGAGTGGAGCGTGTCTGGCACCGAGGCCTGCCGGTCACCGGCATCCCTCAGACCCTCCTCGACATCTCCCCGGACTCCTCGGCGGCGGCGTTTCGCCGCGCGATCGCCATGACGGACCACCTCGGCCTCGCGAACCTGCCGGAACTGCGCGCGGAGGTGGCGGGACGCCGAGGGTGCAGGCGCCTCCACCGGGCCATCGATCAGCATATGCCGGAGCTCGCCAGGACCCTCAGTCCACTCGAGGATCGATTCCTCCTGTTCTGCGAGGCGGAGGGCCTGCCCATTCCCGAGCCCAACGGAGTGGTGGCCGGGTATCACGTTGACGCCGTGTTCCGCGAGCAGCGACTAGCGGTCGAGCTCGACGGTCGCAAGACCCACGGGACACCGGCCGCGGTCGTGCTCGATCGTCGCCGGGAGCTCGCCATTCGTGGCGCAGGCTTCAGGATCGTGCGGTACGGCGACGAGCAACTGGAGGCCCAGCCGCACGCCACCGCGACGGATCTGCGCTCCATGCTCCGTTTGACATCCACCCCTCGGATGCGAAACGCGGCGTGAGGGACGCGGAGGGCTGAGGGGCGGTCCTACTTCGCGGAGGCCACGAAGCCACGCACGTCCGAGGCGGGCTCCGAGTAGGCCTCGCCAAGGGCGGCCTCGACCGCGGTCATGTATTCCTCGGCCCACGCCGGAAACTCGTAGTCGATGGCGCGCAGGAACTCGAGGGTGGCGGCCAGGCGGATGTCGGCGATCGACGGGCTCTGGCCGCCGATGAACGGCTGGCCGGCGAGGAAGAACTCCCTGTAGACGTCGAGCGGGCCCGCGATCGCGTCGGCGGCGTCGCGCTGCGCCTGGGCCTTCATCTCGTCGTCGGCGGCGGACGTGCCCACCTCGCCCGCGTACTGCGGGAAGCCGAGAGTCGGGTAGGTGGCCCTCGCGACCAGCGGGTAGAGCGTGGCGATCAGGTAGAACATCGCGCTGTCGATCTTCGCCCGCTCGGCCGGGTCGGTCGGGTAGAGGTGGTCGAGCCCGTGCTTGTTCGAGAGGTACTGCATGATCGCGCAGCTCTCCCACAGCGAGCCCCTCGGCAGTCCATCCTCCTCGAGCAGCGGCGTCAGCGCGGCCGGGTCCTTGGCCAGGAACTGCGGCTCGTCCTTCTTCCCCCAGACGTCCACCTCCTCGAACTCGAGCCCGGCGGCGCGGACGAAGATGCGAGCGGTCAGGTTGTTGACGCTGGGCGTCAGGATGCTCAAGGTGTTGGGGGCCATGTGATCCTCCGGCTGTTGGTTCGGGAGTGGTTCTACCGCTGGTAGGGGTCCTTCGGCGATCGGTCCTCGGAGAGCGACTCGCGTGAGCGCTCGACCAACGCCTCGATCGCGTCCGCGAGATGGACCGGCGCGATGTTGTAGTCGCCCCGCCAAACCCTGATCTTGTGCGCCTCGAGCAGCACGTCGGCGTGCGTGAAGCCGCCGGGCGGCTCGAAGCGATACGACGCCAGCTCGATCAGGAGGCCGAGCGGGTCCTCGAAGTAGATCGAGTCCATGAAGCCGCGGTCCTTCACCTCGCTGTGGGAGACCCCGCGCTCGTCGAGCCGCTCCACCGCCTGCTGGAAGGTCGCCTGCGAGAGCGAGAGGGCGATGTGGTGCACGCACCCGGGATCGGTCGGGGTGCGCTCCGGGTCGGGGGTGCGCTCCTCGTTGGTGAAGATCGTGATCAGGCGCCCGTCACCGGGATCGAAGTAGAGATGGCTCTCCGCCTCGTTGTCGAGGTTGGGCTGCTCGAAGATGAAGGGCATGCCGAGCAGGCCCTCCCAGAAGTCGATCGAGGTCTGCCGATCGGCGCCCGTGATCGTGATGTGGTGGACGCCCTGGGCCTGAAGCTTCTGCACGATTCCGCCGCCTTCCTAGCGCTCGACCAATCTCGACTTGTACTCGCTTCGCCGCAGTGTCCCCCACGGCACCAGCTCGACGCTCGTCTGCACCACGAGCGCCTCTCGAAGTCTCTCGCGAATCGCCTCGGCGAGGGCGGCGTCGGCGCTGGCGCCGCGGGCGAGCTCGACGCTGACGGGAAGCGGCGGCTCCTGCTTGGGGCCCGGACCCCTCGGGCGGATCAGGATCTGGCCGCTCACCTGCGGCGCGGTGGCGCTCACCACCTCGCGGACGGCCGCGGGAAAGACATTGACGCCGCGGACGATGAGCATGTCGTCGGTCCGCCCGACGCAGCGGATTCGGGGACCGGTGCGACCGCACGGGCAGGTGCCGGTGCGAACCTCGACGTGGTCCCGCGTTCGGAAACGAAGCAGTGGTGCCGCCCGGTGACGCAGGTGGGTGAGCACCAGCTCGCCCGCCGCCCCGTCCTCCATCGGGATCGCGGCTCCGGACTCGGGATCGATCAGCTCGGCGTGGACGAAGCCGCGCGCGCCGAGGTGCATCCCGTCCTGGCGCTCGCACTCGCCCCACAGCGACACGCCGACGTCGCCGACGCCCATCGCCTCGGTCACCCGCGCGCCCCAGCCCTCCTCGAGCCTCGCGCGGAAAGCCGGCTCGCCCCCGCCGGGCTCCCCGGCAACGAGCACGCGCTCGACGCTGGAACCCCTCAGGTCGAAGTCCCGATCGGCGGCGCGCTCGATCAGGTGGGCGGCGTAGGACGGCGTCAGCACGGCCGCCTCCGGCCGCAGCAGCTCGATCGCGCGGAGCAGCCGCTCGGTGTTCCCGGTGCCCACCGGGATGTGTGTGAGGCCGATGCGCTCGAAGGCGTCTAGCGCGGCGCCCGCCGCGAACGGCCCGGCGTTGTAGGTGGAGACGATCCGCTGGCCGGGGCCGACGCCCGACGCCGCGTAGCTTCGAGCCGAGCCGGTGACCCAATTGTCCAGGTCGCCCGCCGTGAGGGGGATGTAGCTGGGGGCGCCGGTGGTGCCGCTGGTCGAGTAGATGCGGACGATCTCTCCGGGCTCGGCGCAGAGGTGCGTACCGATCGGGCTCTCCGGTGTGACCGTGGCCCTGATCTCCTGCTTGCCGGTGAGTGGCAGGCGCGCGACCTCCGAGAGGCCGCCCGACGCTTCGGCCGAGTCGAACCCGGCCTCGCCCAGCTTCTCGCGGTAGAACGCCGAGCGGTCGAACAGGTAGCCGAGCTGGGCGCGGTAGGCCTCGTCGTCGGCGGCGAGCTGCTCCACCCAGGGGCGGGTCTCGTCCTCCGACGCGACAGTCATCCCGGCTCGTCCTGTGGCCGGCCGTAGGTGATCGCGTGCTCCGCCTCGCCCGCCATCAGCAAGCCGATCGGCTGCTCCTGCTCCTCGGCGAGGTGGGCGAGGAGGCTGGCCGTTCGCGCGAGGATGGGGACGCCCTTCACCGCCGAGGCCGGGAAGCCCAGATCGAGCATCACGGCGGCGATCGGCATCGAGACGTTCATCGTCAGCGGCTTGCCGCGGGCCCTCTCCACCGCCTCATGGAAGGTCCGGGCCAGCGCGACGTGCGGCCCGCTCACGCCGCGTTCGTCGGCCAGTTCGAGGATGCGGTCGGCGCGGGGATCAGCGGGGCGATGCACCGGATGGCCGAAGCCGGGCACCTTCTCCCCGGAGCCCTGGATCGCCGCCGCCATCCCCTCCGCCACGGCGCCCGGCTCCTCGCCCGCCTCGACCCGCACCTGGGCCGCTGCGAGCAGCCTGGCGCACGCCTCCGAGGTGCCGAGGATGACCGGGCCGGCGCCCAGGATCCCCGCCGCAACGGCGCCGTGGAGCGAGTCCGGCGTGGCCGCCAGCGTCATGCGCGCGGCGACGTTCGAGGGCATCATCCCGTGCTCGGCGATCGCCACCAGGAGCAGGTCCAGGAAGAAGCGCTGGTCCTCGGTGGGCTCGTCGCCTGTGAGCAGCAGGTGGAAGTACTCGGTGAACGTGAGCCGCCCCATCAGCTCGCCGGTCAGGTCGCGCCCCCGGACCTCCACCCGGTCGGGGTACGCCTGGCTGATGTGGCTGACGGGCTCGCCGGCCTTGCCGAATTGCATGCGGCCGGACGTTACGCGACCCGTGACGATGGCGCCCATGAACCGAGGCTTGCGTTGCCCGTGGCCCGTGAGAAGGTCAACGCGACCTGACGAGCGAGGGAGGATTGGGATGACTAGAAGGCACCGGACTCATCAGGCGCTTCTACGAGGAGGTGATCGCAGGCGGGCAGCTGGACCTCATACAACAGCGGTGGATTCGGAGACGTGATCGGGGTCGATTCCCATCCCCATGACGGCGATGACCGGGGCAGCGGTCCCGTGGCAGTCGGTGCCGGCCTCGACCGTTGATGGGGCATGCAGCTGATCGAGGCTCCTGCGCGATCGACCTTGCCGTCACGACCGGACCAGGGGGTGGTGCTGGTGCACGACTACCTTCTGGTCATGCGCGGCGCCGAGCGCACTTTCGAAGAGATGGTCGCCTGCTTCCCGGATGCCCCGATTGCCACGCTGCTCCACGACCCGATGGGGACCGACGGGAGGTTTCGAGATCGTCGAGTACAGACGTCGTTTCTCCAGCCGCTCGCCGCGGACCAGCGGCGCTTTCGGCGCTTCCTGCCGTTGCTGCCGCTCGCCGCTCACCTACTGCCGCTGGGGAACGCGCGCGTAGTGATCTCGAGCAGCAGCGCATTCGCCCACGGCGTGCGCCCAGCCTCCGAGGCGATTCACATCTCGTACTGCCACTCGCCGTTTCGCTACGTCTGGCATGAGCGTCGCCGGACCGAGGATCGGTTTAGCCCACTGCTACGGCCGCTCGCGCATGGCGTCCTGGGGGCGGTGCGACGCTGGGACGTCGCCGCCTCGCGTCGCGTCACCGCCTACGTGGCCAACTCGGCGCTAACCGCCGAGCGAATAGCAAACTTCTATGGGCGCGAGGCCAGCGTCGTCCATCCCCCGGTCGACGTGGATCGGTTCGATTGCGTTCCCGCCCCGGAGGATTACTTCCTCCTCGTGGGCGAGGTCACGAGCCACAAGAATCCCGAGCTGGCCCTGGCGGCCGCGGAGCAGGCCGGCGTGAGGGTAGTGGTCGCCGGTGCGGGCCCGGACCTGCCCCGCCTCCAGCAGCGCTACAAGCACGCCACGTTCCTTGGCCGCGTCGATGACAGCCGCCTCGTCGAGCTTTACGCGGGATGCCGCGCCCTGATCGTGCCGGCGATCGAGGAGTTCGGCATCACGATGGTCGAGGCACACGCCGCCGGGCGTCCGGTTGTAGCGGCGGGTCGCGGCGGCGCGATGGAGATCGTCGAGGATGGCGGCACAGGGATCTTGTTCGAACCGGGGAGCGTCGATGCCCTAGCTGAGGCTTTGCGGGAGATCGATTGGGAGGGTTTCGGCGCTGGCCGACTGAAGGCGAGCGCCAGGCGATTCTCGCCGGGCCAGTTCCGGCAGCGCTTCCGCTCCGTGGTTGGTCAGATCCTGGATCCGCGAACCCACAGCGCGGGCGCCACGGCAGGCGGGTAACCCACTCGGGCCGGCGCGCGTTTTCCCGACCTACACCCCCATTCTGCCGCCTTGCGGCGACTCTTATGACGGCTGGTCTACGGGGTAGAGAAGGTGAGGTCGCCGTAAGGGGTGCCGGCAGGGAAAGCGGCGTCGAGGTGGCTGCCGGTCGGGAACCAGCAGTCAGCTCAGCCAGGTTTCCGTAGTCGACAATCTCCGGGCTGACGTATTCCATCGTGTCTCTCTCGGATCCGGGAGCAAGCGGCATGCGCACAGTCTTACTGTCGGTCGGCTCCACGTCAAGGTGGAAAAACGTAGGATCGTGTTGCTCGTGTCCCGCCTGGCGGAGGCCCGGCCCGCCGCCCCAGCGAGCCGGGAGGCTGATCGAGCAGGCGCCGAGTGAATCCTCGGTCGGCCTGCGACCGCAGCCAGCACTCGGCCGTCGCGAGTCGCCACACGTCCCGCACCCAGGACCGTTCCCCGCGCGGGTCGGCGTGTGGACCGCCTTCCACCAGGGTGCGGACACCCGTGGGGTCGGCGAACCTCCTCACCTCGGCGTCGGGTGCCATCAGCAGCCGCGCGAGCTGTGGCCCGTCGGTGGCCGCAAGGCGGTCGATAAGCAACGGATCGAAGTAGCTCTTGCCTCTCCGCATCCGGACCGGCTCGGGAACCAGGCCGCGCATGGCATTCCGGAGCAGCGGTCGGGTGAGGTTCGGATCGAATCCGTGCTCGGGCGGCAGCCTCAAGACGGTCTCGATCAGGTCCAGGTCGAGGAAGGGGTGTTGGGCCGCCACCCCGGCGGTTCGCCCGCGTCGTCGGTAGTAGTCGAAGAGCCCCAATCGGGCGGGCATACGCGTGACCGTGTCGGTGAGCTGCGCCCACCAGCGCGGCCCTTCGAGGCTTCGCCACGGCTGAGCATCGAGGTCAGGCAAGTCATCGCGCGCGTGGCTGCGATCAAGCCACACCGGCGCGTCTGCTCGGATTCCGGCCAGCCGAGCGGGCACCGCCGGCAGACAGGGCCTGAGACCGTACCGTCCAAGGAGGGAAACGACCAGGCGCCGGCTCGGGGAGTGCCCGACGCCGGGAAGATCGCGGGCGAGCCGAAGCGCACCACGGAGGCGGCCCCGCCTAACGCGATCGGCGATCAGGAGGGGCGCGGAGCCGAACAGCTCGTCGCCCGCCTCGCCGTCGAGCAGACATTCGGCGCCGTCGTCGGCCGCTGCCGTGAGCAGAGGCTCCCAGATGAAATGACCAGGCACTGGCAACGGGACTCGCCACCGGTCGAGGTATCGGAGCGAGGCCCGCATCGGGCTCCCATCGGTTACGGCCAGCCGTGTGTCCGGAACTCGGTGATGATCGAGCTGCAGGTCGATCAGACGGCTCTCGTCCATGGATGGGTGGCGCGGGAAGACCGCGGAGTAGGCACGGAGCGAAGTCGCCTCGCCATCCACCGCCCGGTCAGCGGCCGCAAGCACGGTGGCGGAGTCGAGCCCGCCGCTGAGCAAGACCCCGACCGCCGCTCGGCCACGCGTCTGGCGGCCCACCGTGCCGATAACCGCCTTGCGCAGTTCGGCGGCCGCGTCGTCGCGGTCGAGCGGACTGGGTTCGACATAACGCGGTGTCCAGTAGCACTCGATCTTCCAGCTCTCATCACGCATCCGGAGCAGGGAGGCGGGCGGCAGGGGCACGATGCCCTCGTAGAACGTCCGATCGGCTGGCACGGTCCCCTCCGCAAGCCACTGCACGAGCGCCCCACCGTCGGGCGCAGGCGTGCGCGGCATAGCCTCGAGCAGGGGCGGCAGCTCGGAGGCGAAGACCAGCCGCCCGTCCACGGCATGGATGAAGAGGCTCCCGGAGCCGAGCTGGTCGCGGGCCAAGAGCCCAACCTTCGACCGGGCGTCCCAGATCAGGAAGGCAAACTCCCCCCGCAGCCGGGTCACAAACCCTTCCCCCAGGCGCGCGTAGGCCGCGGCCAACGCCGCTTCCGGCGGCACCGTGGGCGGCACGCCGGCCAGCTCGGCGATGTCGTCGAGGTTGTCGATCACCCCATCCAGCAGGCACGCGAGCGAGCCAGGGTGCGGTGGCACTGGTGCGGGCGGGCCGGTCCAGGCGACCCGGAGGCCGCCGGCTGTGGCCGCCGAAGCGGGTGCCGCCGAACCCACGGCCGCCTTCAGAGCAGGCGCGTCTTTGCACCCGTAGGCACCCGCGAAGACGCGCTCCACCCGAGCGGGGGCACTGACTAGCGAGGGCACGTCGAGAGCTCGAGCAGGCGTTCGAACGGTGCGGTCGCGGGCGGCAGCAGCGGCCTACCCGCATGCTCGACCCACGCGTGGGCGGCAAAGGGGTCGGGGCGCACGCCGATCACCAGCGTTGCCGGAATGCCCCGCCGGGCGAGCAGCTCGGTCAGAACGAGCGACTTCTGAAGGCAGCGGGGATCGCGCGGCAGTACTCCCAGCAGGCGCGTCACCGCCGCGCCAAGTCTCAATCCGGTCCCGTAGGGATCCTCAGCCCACCCGGGCGCAGGGTTCCCGGACAGGCGCATCCCCGCTGCAACATCGGGCAGGCTTCGCCGCCGGAGCGGCCCTGCGCGCCCTCGCGTACGCGACGAGGATCTCCGCGGACAGCGCGAGCTTCCCAGTGGCCGAGAGCCGCTCGCGCCGGGCGAGCGGACCCGCCGCAGCTCACAACGCAGACCGCCCGACATGCTGCAGGATGGCCCCCACCACGGTGTCGGGAGGTGCCTGCGCGGGCGCCTCGAGCGCGAACACCGGGACGCGTCGAGCGAGGTGGGCGCAGAGGTCGAGGTGCCGGACCAGGCGGGTCGGCGTCCTGATCGCTGTGCCGAAGGCGGCACCCAGCAGCCGGGCGGTGGCCGGCTGGCCGAGGCGCTCCACCCGCACACCGCCCCCGCGGCACGCGCTCGGGCTGAGAAGGTAGATCGCGCTCAGCGGAGATGCACCCGCCTTTCGAGGGACCCTCAGCCGCGCCCCTCCGGGGTCCCGCCCGAGCTCCGCTCCCAGCCGTTCGCGCTCGCGCGCATCGAAGACCTGCGCGTTGGATTCCCGCAGGTTCATCAGGGCGGGGCCCGGATGGGCGATCAGCTCGTCCTCAACCCGCTCGAGGGCGAGCACATCGTCGGAGACGAACCTGGCCCCCGCGAGCACGAGCCGGGCGGCGAGGGTCGTCTTTCCGGCGCGAGCTTGCCCCGGCGAACGCCAAGACTCGTCCGTCCAGCTGCACCGCGCTTGCGTGGAGCAGCTCCAGCCCCTGGGCGAGCGCGGCGATCGGTAACGCCTGCGCGGTCAGCAGACGCTGCCACCGCCAGCCCTCCACCCGCCCGGCCTCCAGCCGAATCCTTCGGCCGTCCGCACCGATCAAGTAGGCACCGAAGCCCTCCGCGCGCACCATGTACCCGCGCTTCGGGTGAGCCTCGACAACGAGGTCAGGCCCGTTTCGGCCCGTGGACAGCCGCAACAGCCGCTCCGCCTCGAGCTGGGGCCATGAACGCGCGAGCGTGAGGGGCGGAACGATCTCCAGCGAGACCCGGCGCATTCCGGCCTTGCCCACGCCCGTCCATAGGCCCGGCGCCGGGAAGTCGCCCGAGATCCGAAGGCCGAAGGCGACGCCGTGCCGCAGCGCTACGGCGGGCCGAGGGCCGGTTGCAGGCTCCGTCGGAGGGGTCGAAGCGTTGCCACGCATCGGCTCTCGATACTCCCGTCAGTACTCCGTCAACGTTGCCCGCCGACGACCTACTTGGATCGCGTGGTGAAGCAGCCATACGGACGGTGGGACCAGCACGGCCGCAAACACCGCGAGCTTCGCAGTCGCGACCCAGGCGGAAGACTCAAGCGGGGTCCCGACAAGCAGGTAACGAAGCAGTTCTACAGCCGGCGTGAATGGCTGCACCTCCGACGCCCATTCGATCCAGCCGGGCAACAATGCCACCGGGAAGTAGAGGCCCGCAACGACTGCGATGCCGGCCACGAGGAAGCTGCCCGCCGCCATCGCCTGCTTTAGGACCACGACGGCGGCGGCGATCAGGATGCCGAAGGGGAGGAACGCCAGCACGCCCAGCAATGCAACCGGGACGGCTAATGCCGCCGACGGCCACTCGAGTGGCAGCCCGAAGATCAAAACCGCGAGCAAGAGCGTGACGATCCCTTGCACCATCGCGTAGGCAAACGGGAAGACCAGCATCGAAAGGACTCCCGGCACCGCACCGAAGGGCGAGACGACCAGCCGCTCGAACGTTCCCGCCACGAGCTCCTGGCGCAGGGTTGCAGGCGCCGAGGAGAGTACGGACGTGAGCACGCCGAAGATCACGAGCCCCACCACCGCGAACGCGAAGTAGTCGTCCGGCGAGGGGAACATGCCCGCCCCAACCAGCCTCGAGATGTAGTAGAAGAGCAACAGCGTGAAGAGCGTGGAGGCGACCTGCGACGCGAAGCGGAGGCGGTAGCTCACGAAGACTGCGACGTCGCGTCGGATGATCCCTAGGGCGGCAGAGCCGTAGCGCAGAGCGAGTGACATCTCCTAGGCCACCATCTCCTGGCCGCGGGCGCCGAGCACCAGTGGCTCGACGAGATCTGCGAGCGAGCGCGGCGAAGCGTCAGGTGGCGCCGAGAGTTCGTAGACGGGGACCTCCGCCGCGAGCCGCGAAAACAGGAGGAACCGCTGGCGCGTCCTCCCGGGCGAGCGGGAGAAGCCGAGCGTGAACGGAAGCAGATCGAGCACCGTTGGCTGGAGCCGGCGTAGGGCGCGAACCTCCCCCCGCCGTCTCCGGAGCAGACAGACAGCCGCGACACGGTCTGAGTCCAATGCGGCGCCGGTCACCTTCACCCAGTCCTCGCCCGGGAAGTGTGCGAGCGGCTCGCCAATCTCGCTGAGCCCGCTACTACCCCGCTGGGCAGTCGGGAGGTTCATCACCGGGGGGCCAGGATGGGCCATGACTCCTCCAGCCGCAGAAGGAGGCAGGGCGAGGATGTCGTCCGTGAATAGCTCGCCGCCCCGGCGGATCAACTCAGCAGCCAGAGACGTCTTCCCGCTGCCGGAGAACCCGGCGAACGCCACCAAGCCCTGCGCCCCCCGAACTGCGCTGGCATGGAGCAGCTCGACACCGCGCAGGAGGCTGGTCGGACCAGAGGACGGTATCCAGCAGGAAGCGCTGCCAGGCCGGGGCCCACCGCTCGGCCGGGGCGCACCGCAGCTCGCGGGCGTCGGGCGAGAGGTGGAAGACGGCGTTGTCGCCATACGTCATCAGGTGGTCCCCGGCCCGCCCGAGCTGCATCGTGTAGGCCCGCTGGTCGATGGCGGTGGCCCAGACCGGCTTTTCCGCGGAGCCGCTCCACAACCGCTCGACCTCCGAGGCCGCCGCGAGCTTCACGGTCAAGGAACGGGGGCGCAGGGGATGCTGGTGCCAGGCCGGGCAGCCTGAACGCGGACGTGAGCGGCAACGCGAATGCCTGGTAGTGGTAGCGCCGAGCGGGCTCAGGCGGCCTGGGCGTCATCGAACTCCAACAGCCCGCGGTCTGCGAGGGCGGCGCAGAGATCGAGCAGATCCCGCTCGATCTGAGCGTGGGACACGCCGAATTCGCGGACGAGCGCAGCCGCCGCGACACCAATGCTGTCAGCTTCCTTGAGCGCGGCCAGCATTCGCTGCGCAGTGGAGTTCAGCCCGTGGTACTGCCCGGTCTCGAGGTTGAGGACGACGGTCTCCCCGGGGAAATCCCGGTGTACGACGTGATCTGGGATGCGCGCGCAGCGGTTGGCCCGAGCCTCAGGCGGCATGAAGCGCGCCCCCCTTCAACACCAGCTGTCGGTCGAACGCGAACCCTGTCCGGCTCCGCGACGGCTCACACCAGATCGCGGCGCCGCCGCGGGCGAGCAGCTTCGAAACGGCGGAATGCAGGAGCTCCACCCCTTCGTCGTCGAGGCTGGTGCCGGGTTCATCGAGCAGCGCCAGATCCGGGCCGTGCAGGAATGCCATGGCCACTCGGACGCGTTGGCGCTGGCCCATGGACAGCCGGTCGGCCCGGTCGCGGGCAAGCGGACGCAGGTTGAATTCGTCCATAGCCCGCTCGATTGCGGCCTCGCGATCGTCCGGTCCCAGCAGCGCCAGCCGCGCGGCCAAATCCAGGTGGCGGCGGACCGAGAGCCTCGCGTAGAGCCCGCTGCCGCCAGCGGACAAGAAGGTGATCCGACGGTTGAACTCGCGGCGGGAGCGCTCTGGGGAAAGCCCGCGCACCACGACGCTGCCGCGATCAGGAGCGATCACCCCGGCGGCGAGTCGAAGCAGGGTCGTTTTTCCCGCCCCGTTTCGGCCGGTAAGCAGAGTTGAATTGCCAGGCGGGACCCTGAGGTCTAGGTTGTCGAGGACCGGGCGGGACTTGCCCCGCCACCGTTTCGAGACCGAGCACAGTTCCAGGGCTGCGGACGCGCGCCTCGAGTCCGACCGACTCCAATCTAACGGCGGCGCCTCCGACCGACTCGAAAGAAGCAGCCTGCGATCGGTCGGCGGCAGCCCAAGCCAGTCCTGTCTCGCCTTGCATAGGTGACTAACGGAGGCACCCTGGTCGTTCTCACGCACCCGCGGGTGCAACACGGACCCAGCGTTCTGCCCGCTGGAGCAGCCGTCTCGATTGGGGGCATCGGGGCGATCAGCGTCCCGCGCGCGGCAGCTTCGGGACTAGTACGGATGGCCGGGCTCGTCCCAGCCGAGCCAGCGAGTGGAGAGGCCGTGATTGCGCAGGGCTTTGATCGCGGCGTTGCGTCCGAAGTAAGGGAGCTGGCCAATCACCCTGAGACCGTTGGCAGCGGCAGCACTGAACGAGAGCGGTTGACGGCGAAAGTGCGCCAGCGTCCGCACGGAGCCCTCGTACCGCCACGACCGGCTGAAGGCGCGGCGCTCCAGCAGGGCCATGGTTACCCCCTTGGCCGAGAACGCGTCATGCACGAAAGCGTCACCGCGCACGGACCACCCGTCCAGGTCGTCGAGGACTGACTCGCGGTCATGTGCACCGTCGACGTAAAGTAGGTCGACCTCGCCGTCGAACCGGCGGGCGGCATCGGCGCTGCGTCCGCGGAAGACTTCGACGTCCAGATCAGTTGTGTTGGCCAGGAAGATGTCGTAGGCGGCCCGACCACCACCCCAGCGCGAATCCTCCCAGGGGTCCACGGCGAGCAGGCGGACGCGATCGCGGCCGCCGGACGCCAAGATCACGGTCGAGCGTCCGTGATGACTGCCTATCTCGACGATGGTGCCACCGGCCGGAACACGGCACGCGGCCTCATAGAGAGTTTCGGCCTGAGCCTCCGAAAGCCAACCGTCGATCACCGATGCGCGGGCCCAAGCGGACTGAAACCCCATTGCCAACGTAACGAGGGCCGGGGCACGAATCTTGCGAGTCGGCCGCCCCTACGGAAAGCGTGAAGCTGCCCCGCGTTGGATGTACGAATGCCCCTTAACGTCAGCGCAGCTCCCATCCCCCGCTCCGCTGTCCTCAAGTCCGTCGACGGCCTGATCGACCGAGCGCTGACGCTGGAGGACTTGGAGCGCCACGGCCTGCAGCTGCTAGCCGGCGAGAGGTGGCGGCGCCTGGGCGTGCCCCTGCCCCGCCGGCTCTTGGCTCAAGAGCGTCTCGCCGCCGCGACCTCCTTGGCCGCACCCGCTGTCCTCGAGCGCATCCGCAGCGCCGTCGACGGGGATCTCCTGATCCTCAAGGGACCAGAGGTGGCCGTGGCATATCCCGATGCTGCCCTCCGGCCCTACGGCGATCTCGATCTCCTTGTCTCCGACCCGAGCGGTGCTCAACGGGCGCTCATGGCAGCCGGCTTCGAGCCAGTGGGCGACCCGAAACGCTACGTCGACGCGCACCATCTTCCGCCACTTCGGGCGCCGAGGCTGCCGCTGCTCGTAGAAGTGCACAAGACGCCACACTGGCCCGACTGGATCGACCCGCCGCACACTGCTGAGCTGCTTGAGGCTGGCGTGCCGTCCAGGTGCGGAGTCGCGGGCATCCTTGGGTTGCCGCCAGCCCATCATTCCATCGTTCTCGCGGCGCACGCCTGGGCTGATGCTCCGCTCGGGAGCCTACGGCAGCTCCTCGATGTAGCCCTCGTTGCAGCTGACGCTAAGGGAACCGACCTACATCGGCTCGCCAAGCGGTGGAGAGCATCCCACCTCTGGGGCGTCACGGTCGGGGCGCTCGAGTGTCTCTTCGGTGGCACCAGTCCTCCGGCCACTTTGAGGCTGTGGGCCCGTCATCTCACGCCCGTCCGGGAGCGGACACTGCTCGAGGCACACGTGACGTCCTGGATCAGCCCGCTGTGGTATCTCTCCGGGCTCCGTGGCGTCAAGGCAGGAGCGGCGGCGCTCGCGACGGACCTGCGGCCGGCACAAGGGGAGTGTTGGGACGAGAAACTTCGGCGCACGCGACTCGCGCTGGCGGACGCGTTCGAGGGTGCATCGGAGCATAACGCGAGGGTGAGCAACAGACGGCGCTGATGCCGACGACCGCCGGAGCAGTCCAGCCACGGCGCGCGTAGCGTGCGCCACGTCGCGGCGCGCGGAATGCCTTGCACTGCTCACGCCTGGCGCCCCCCTCAGGGCTACAGCATATTCGGGTCAGTAGACCCTGCCGCCGCAATCCGAAAGCTCCGCGTGGGCAGCCCCGTTCAATTGGAGCAATGGACGCGCAACCGAAGGTGAGCGTAGTCGTACCGACACACAATCGGCCGGCGTTGCTTGAGCGCGCCCTGATGAGTGTTCTCAACGGCCAATTCGCGGACTTCGAAATCGTGGTGTCCAACAATGGACTGCCTGAACACACGCGGAACCTCCGCGAGCGAACTCGAGACCCTCGGATTCGCTGGGTGGAGCAATCTCAAGATCTTGATCTTCTTGGCAACTTCCTGGCATCTGCGTCTCTCGCCCGCGGAAGGTACGTGTCGGTTCTGCACGACGACGACTGGTTGCACCCCGACTATCTCGCGAGGCTGATCCCACCGCTTGAGGCACACCCGGAAGCCGTGCTTGCCTTCACTGATCCCTGGCATGTCGGCGTCAACGGAGAGATCGACTCAGACACCACCGACTACTTCACTCGCGTGAGGGGCCTCGACGAGCTCGCTCCGGGATTCCACAGGCCGTTTCATGAGCTCGTGCTTCGAGAGAGCATCCCATTTCCGGGTTGCATCTTTCGGCGGGATGCTCTGTCTCCGGCGGACTTTCCGCGCGAGGTGGGACCGGCGTATGACATCTGGGCTACCCATCTCCTTGCAAGAACGGACGGAGCGGCGTACTTCTCCTCCGATCGGCTCGTCTATTACACGGTCCACGAGGATCGCGAGTTCGCGGAAGATCCGGTCCCGTACTTTGAGTCGGCCGTCTACTGCGAGCAGCGCATGTTGGATGATGCCGTGATGGCCCCGAAGCAGACCGATATTTCACGACGGTTGGCGGCTCGGCAACGGTGGTTGGGTGTCTGCTTGCTGCGACGAGGAGCAAGAAAGGCGGCCCGGACCCACTTGGCCGACGCCCTCCGGCTGCGACCCACTCTGAAGGGCCTCGTCGGCTGGGGAGCGAGCTGGCTTCTGCCGCGCTCTTTGTTGACGCGTCTATGACGGCCGAACTCCAGCGGCGCGCCCCCTCTTCCGCCCCGCAAGGGACTGACGAGGCCGAAAGCGCGTACTGGCGGCCCCCGGCTGGAGCCAGTCGGCCGGAGATCTCAGTGGTGTTTCGCGATCCGGGCAACCGAGTCGACGCGATCCGGGACTACACGCATCTTCTGGCGGATGGCCTTCGCCAATCAGGTGCGAGTGCGGGCGTCGCCTTACTTCAGGGGCCGGCCGTGCCGGCTCCCCCGCCCGGGACCAAGGTCGTGGTCGTCAATTACAACCCCTTCTCGTGGGGTCGTTGGGGGTGGGCTCCCACGCTCCCGGGCTCCCTCGTCCGGCTGCGCGCCCGACCACTACGTCCACTCATCGCGACCATGGTTCACGAAGGTGCCGTCCCCTGGGGCGGTGTGCGCAGGACACTGATGGGCGCTTGGCAGCGGGCTCAACTTGCCGCGATGCTGCGCGTGGCAGACATCGTGTGTGTATCCATCGAGCCGTGGATACCGTGGTTGCGACGTTTCGCCGGGCCGTCTAAATCGATTCATCATCTCCCGGTAGGGTCCAACGTGCCCGACATGAGATGCGCTCGTGAGGGCGAGCGCGCAAGGCTTGGAATAGACCCCGACGCCTTGGTTCTCGGGCTCTTCGGCGGACGTCATCCGTCACGACCGATCGAGCATCTGCGGGAGGCCATCATCGCCACTTCGAGGCGGCATCGGCGTCTCGTCGTGTTGAACCTAGGTGCCGACGCGCCGGCGCTCAGCGGACTCGACTCGAGCGTGGAAATCATCACTCCAGGCCCCCTCCCGCCCGCAGCTCTCGCAAGTACGCTGTCAGCGGCGGATATCTTCGCCGCTCCGTATACGGACGGAGCCTCTTCGCGCCGTGGCACGCTAGCCACCGGTTTTCAGCACGCCCTGCCGATCGTCTCGACTCTTGGGCCGCTCACCGATCCCTTTCTGGTTCGAAGCGACGCGTTGACCCTCGTCCCGGCGCGAGACTCCCAGGCCTTTGGGAAGGCAGTGGCCGACCTGGCCGACGACGCGGAGTTACGGCTTGCCCTCGGCGCCCGCGCCCGGCAGCTGTTCGACGAGCGGCTCGACTGGCAGAGTATCGCCAGACGGCTGCTGGGGCTGCTCGCGGCGGCACGGGGAACGGCGCCGAGCGGCCAGGGCGAAACGAGGTCCGTCGGATGAGACGATCCGCACATCGGCCCGACCGCGCCCCGCGTCACGTCGTACGCGCCTCGCAATTGAGCGACACGCACGCGACCAATCTCGTCGCGCCTCTCGTTGGCGGCGTTGGCAGTCTTGGGGCCGGGATGGACGTCGATCAACAGCAGCGGCGTCGTCAGCAGCGGCTGCAGGTCTGGCAACTCCACGATCGCAACTCCTGTTGAACTCGTCGCGGACACTGCGGATCTTCGTCCCCTCGGCCGCCGAGGTGCTCACCGATCACCTTCCGCACGGAGAGGGGCTGATCGCTTTCAATATGTTGTCCGCACTGGCGAGCCGTGGGCACGACATCGTGGCCTGTGCTCGACGGGTCGACCTCGAGACCACACCGAAGTTCGGATGTATTGAGCTTGGGGATGGCGGGCGACTGGAGAGTCTGTGGGGACTGACCAACGCGCTTGCGGCGCGGCGCGCCCTGAGGCAGTTAGGGGGGTCGGCCCGGTTCGACGTCGCCCACTGGATCTTTCCCCAGGGCCGCGACAATGCGCTTGATGTGCTCCCTCGCCGCCTACCGCTGGTGATCGGTCCAATCGGGTTCTCATGGTCCGCCGCCCGGCGCGAGTTTCACCCCGGCAGTGTCCTGCGCTGGTTGACGGATCCAGCTCATCGAATTCCTTACAGCCGGGGTATTAGACGTGCCGAGCTCCTGGTCACAGTGCCGGAGGTTGCACAGGAGATCGCCGTCCGGCACGCCTCAGACTGCACGGTTGCGCCTTATGGCATTCACCCCGAGAGGTTCGTAGTGCGTCCCCTGCCAGAAGTCCCCACGGTGCTGTTCCTAGGGCGGCTTGAGCCCTTCAAAGGCGTGAAGGAGCTCTACGAGGCGTTCCGGCTTGTCAAAAGATACGTGCCCGCCGCCAGGCTACGCGTCGCCGGCGAGGGCTCCCTGCAGCGGTGGCTTGAGCAGCGGCGGACTGCCGATGGGCGACAGGAGGATGTTGAGTTGCTTGGCGCGGTACCGAGACACGAAGTGCCCGCACTCATGGCGGAAAGCTCGTTGCTGTGCGTCCCCTCGATCCGGGAGGCGTTCGGCATGGTCTATCTCGAGGCCATGGCAAGTGGACGCGCAGTCGTCGCCGCCGACTGGGGAGGCCCCCGCCATCTCGTCCGGCCCCAGGGTGGACGGCTTGTGCCGCCCGGAGACGTCGACGCAATCTCCAGCGCGCTGAAGGAGCTACTCACCGATCAGCACGCTCTGCGTCGCTGCGGCGACTTCAATCGCGCCCGCGTGCTCAAGGAGTTCTCATGGACCGGTGTTATCGACCGAGTTGAGGATGCTTATTCCAGGGCGCTTGGCGAGCGTACGTCCGCTCGCCGCCGAGGCATCCCCGGCGAGGCTATTGATCGCGATCCGCGTCAAGACAGGCCAGACCACGACCGACGCACCCTGGGCGCCCGGGCGACTGGCCGGGTTCAGCCGCCTTAAGCTTCTCCAGCCAGATCTCGCGCCAATACGGGTAGATGCTGCGCGTGCAGAACAGATGGTAATCGCCCCCACACACGACCCCGTCCAGGATGATGCAGTCCGTTTCCAAGCGAATCATCTTGCCCGTCTTTTCATCTACCAAGCGCGTCACGCGACCGCGGACCCGTGCAGTTCGCCCGCAGTACCTGACCATTTCGGAGTCGAACGACAAGCCACGGTTGCGATTTGCCCGATCGAGTGTCTTGACGATCTCTCCCTTGCTCTTCACTCGAACCAGGTCGCCCGGGCTCAGGTCGAGGTGCGCCGTGGGTGTCTTACCTCGCTCTAGCTGCCCGCTGATGAACGGGTATGGTCGGCCGCCATGGACCAGCAGCAATCGTGGCAGGTGCTCGCGCGTAAACCGTTGATAGGCGTCGAGGGCGGCAACGGCCAGTCCTCGAACGATCTTGAGAATCCCCCAGTTCCTGAGGTCTCTCAGGTACTGGTCGACCTGCCGCACACGCAGCGGAGCCGACGCGTCAGGTATCTCCGTGGCCTGGCACCGGTAGGTGGGGTCCGCTTCAGCGATTTCGCCCCCATCCTGCGTGGCTGGCAGGAGAGTGGCGCCGAGATAAGCCTGCTCGTCGACCTCGAGCTGGGCCCGCTCCCCGCCCGCGTCAGGCAGGGTGCCGTCATCGACCCTCTCAAGCCACGCCTCCTTCCAGTGCATCAGGCACGCAGCCTGGCATCCCCCATGTGCCGATCCGTCGCAGCGGACATTTCCCAGGTGGACGGCGTTGTGCATCCGCCTCACCGCGCCGTCAGCGGCGCAAGTCTTGTCTGCACGCTTGAACACCGGAAAGACACGACCGCAGTACTGGAGCATCTCCGGCATGAACGGGAGACCATCGAGCGCCCCGGAGTCGTCCAGCGTGCTGAAGATGCTGGCGGCGCCGCGAACCCGAACGAGTTCCCCGGGCCGCAGGTCCAGAACTCGGGGCGGTTCAACAAGAACTGCGGAGCCCATTAGTCGAGGCCGGTCCAAACCTCGCAGCTGTGAATGGAAGAGGCCATAGGAGGCATCTGAGAACGGTTGGTGGAGGTCGCTTCTTACGGTCTGTCGCGGCCTGCTCCGGCGAACCCGCCGGCGCGCCCGGGAAGCCGGATTCCGGCCCACGTTTGCAGCGGGCTGGCGCCAAACACGTCACCGTCGAGACTGGCCCGTCTCGCCGACTGGCATAACTCGGATCGCGAGATCGAGCAGACGTCGACCGTTCTTCGAGAGCCGGGCGCTTCAGGTCGGCCCCGGCCCCTTCGATGGACACTCTCTTCGACAACCGGCGTGCGCGGCCAACCGCCACCCCGATCGGCGGCCCGCCGGTCGAACCAGAACCGAGGCAAGAGAAGCCTGCATCGAACCTGGCTGTCGCGTCGGGACAGATGACCTTTCGCCGAATCGTCATCGTGTCCGAGCGTCTCGCTCGACACGGAGGTTCGGGTGTCTACATCTCGCAGCTGGCTGCGGCGCTCGCCGCAGCCGGGCACGAGGTCATGCTGATCGTCGCTCGCGTCGATCAAATGGACCCTGGGGATGCCGCGGTGGTCACGATCCCTGGTCTAGCGGAGCCGGAGATGTCGCCAAGCGTCGCGTCGAGTTTTTCCAAGGCGTTGGCCGACTTCGCCCCCGACTTGGTGCACGTCCATGCCGTGAAGTACCACCCACGGATCGTGTCGATAACTCGGCGTCATGCTCCGCTGGTTTGGGGCGTGCACGACTACAGCTCGACATGTCCTAGCGGGAACCTGTACTTCCGGCCCGGACGCGAGTGCGGGAAGGCCCACGGGCCCGCCTGCATTCCAGCCGCGATGCTTGGTGGCTGCTGGCATTCAGCCGACCTGAGATCGCTTCCCCGTCGCTACCGCGATTCCGCTCGGAGTGTGGCGATTCTTCGCGAAGTTGATCTCGCGCTTTCGTTTTCCTCGTTCATGCGACGACATTTGGAGACCAACGACATCTCGAGTTCGGTGGTACCTCCGTTCACCACAGGCCGAATCGGCATGCGCGGGGGCGCGACCGACGACCACATCCTGTTCGTCGGTAGGTTGAGCTCCAACAAGGGTCTCGGACAACTCATACGGGCCATGCGGGACATCGATGGGACGCTTGAGGTGTGCGGTGAGGGCTGGTGGGAACCGACCGCAAGGAAGCTGGCGGCGAAGCTTGGGATCGCCGATCGTGTCCGCTTCTTGGGTTGGCTTGGCCCGACCGAGCTTGATGCCGCGTACGAGCGCGCCGCCGTGGTCGCGGTCCCGTCCCTGTGGCCAGAGCCTTTCGGCGTGGTAGGCATCGAGGCAATGGCGCGCGGTCGCCCAGTCGTTGCGAGCCGGACCGGGGGAATACCCGACTGGCTCGTGGACGGCGTAACGGGGGTTCTCACCCGTCCGGGCGACGTCGGGGAACTGGCGGCCGCACTCCGGCGGCTTATCGAGAGTCCAGAGCTCCGTGCGCGGATGGGCGCGGCTGCTGTGGATCGAGTACGGCGACACTTCACGGTCGAGGTGCATCTCGCCGCATTGGAGCGCGTGCACACGCTGGCTCGTGAGCGATGGCTTCGGTCTGGAAAGGCGGCTGCATGACGCAGCCTTCTATCGCGGGCTTCGACTCGGTGTGGGGGCCACTCGTGCAGCAGCCCCGTCTGACCGTTCTCGAATGCTAAGAACGTTTGTGCCGCAGCGACCGGATGTTGAATCCCTGTCGCGCTCGTCGTCGAGCGGCGATCAGGCGACCTGCCGTGCGACGTCCGGCTCCCCATCTCGAGCGGGTTGACGCCGGCGACTCCACCGCCCGCGGGCGACTCTCAGAAGTTGGCGCATGTCTGGGCGCGCAGCAATCGCCAAGAGCAGCACGAAGAGAACAAGCGCGGTGACGCAACTGAACAGTGCGACCGGCAGAGTTGGCTCCAACGTGCGAGTGACCACGTTGACTCCAACACCGATCAGAGCGGCCCCGAGCATGAGTGGTCCAGTCTCGCTAAACAGCCGGACTCGGACTCGTCGCTGCGTAGCGCGTGCCAATAGTGCCGTCTCGGCCAGGTAGCCTGCGGAGACGCCGAGCGCTAGGCCCGTCATGCCGAAAAGCGCCAACAGGGGGAGTCCGGCCGAGATGTAGACGACCGCGTTTGCGACCAGCGCCCTGAGCACCGAGCCGGCGTCGCCGGCGGCGTAAAGGAAACCCGTTGTCGCAACGGAGATGGGGCCGCTGATCAGGAGCGCGAGTGGCACAATGGTCACGGGCTCGAGGATGCCTTCCCACTGATGGCCGAACACGCTCGGGATTAGGGCCGGCGCCCCGGCGACAAGTGGGATGATCAGGATCCCGGCGCCGAGTGTCGTGAGCCGCACGGCCCGCTCGATAGCCGGACCAGGGGGCTCACCCGCGTCCTGAAGGCGTGCCATCGCGGGATACGAAACGGTCCACAGAGCCTCAAACAGCATGGCTGGCGCGTACACGATGCGCATGGCGAGACTCCAAAGCCCTAGGCCGGCGATGCCGGCGATGGCGGCCGTTCCCACGTTCACCGCCATGTCGCGAGCGAAGCCCGTAAGCGCAGCCGCTTGGACCCGCACGCCAAAGGGGAGGATGGGGCGCACTACGTCAAAGTTCCACCTGGGCCCCACGAAGCCAACGGGACCAACGTATACCATCGTGATGGCCCCGCAGATAGCTCGTACGACAGTGCCGGTAGCGAGGGCCCATACCCCCGCGCCAAGAGCTACCCCAATGATCGCCCAGCTGTAGTACGTGACGGTTTCTACGATCTCGACGAGAGCCAAAGGCGCATACGAGAGCCGTCGCTCGAGCATGATTGCGCCAGGTGTCTTGATTGCGAGTATGGGAAGCGCGACAACCATCACAGCCGATACGAGCGCTGCGGAACCGAAGGGCAAGGCACACAGCGCTGTGATGACGGCAACAACGAGTGCGGCTGCGATCTGAAGTGCGCTGACCGCACTCAACTGGACACGCGTTGGCGTTCGATCTCCCCTTATTAAGGCCGCCCCAAGTCCACCGTCTCCGATCAAGGTGCCCAGAGTCATGATCATCAGGCCGAAGGCGATCAACCCAAAGTCCTCTGGAAGGAGCAGGCGTGCAAAAACGATATTCCCCCCGAACGCGATGATCCTTATGAGGACCCCGCGGCCGAAGATGATGGCCGCCCCGCTAGCCGCTCGGGCACGGACGTCCTCGCCAGTCAGTGCCGGCTCGACCGGATCCGGGGCCGAGGTGCTGGACGCTCCTGTGGTGAACTTAGATTCTCCTATGTGCGAACAACGGACCATCCACGAGGCGCCTTGCGCGTCCACATAGGCGTCTGGACATCGCAGCGCCCGAGCGGGGCGGTGCCGCCGCAGCGCCTAGGAGTTCGTGGTCATCGTTGCCATCAGGCACGCGTGGTCATACCCTGCCTCTTGTGGACGCCCGAATGCGGATAGCTTGGGTTGGTGCTGCTCCGAACGACGGGGGCGGCGTTCCCTACTGCGCCGCCACCCTGATCAGTGGTCTCGCGAGTCGCGGGGTAGAGGTCGACTGCTTCGTGACCGGCAGGCACGAGGAAATCGCCCCTCACGTACGGGAGGATCCGAAGATCCGCTGCTTCCTTCAGGACCCGAGCTGGTCGTGGAATCGCTGGTATAGCCGGGATCCGGTTGCCGCCTTCATCACCGGGCAGTCCGCCAGAGCCATCGCACAGTCACGGCTTGCGAGAACCCTGCTCGATCATCATCGCCAGAGGCCGTACGACCTCGTGTATCAGTTCTCGCAGATCGAATCCTTCGGCCTACGCAGGATGAGGCGCTCGTTGCCACCCCTGATCGTGCACCCTGAGGTCCACGCCGCCGGCGAACTGCGCTGGCACAAGCTCGAGAGCAGCCTCGCTCGGCGATGCGAGTCGCGTTCGCGCAGCGCCGCGGTGCGGACGATGTTGGCTGCGCGGGCGGCGGTCCAGGAACGACATCTCCGGAGCGCGGCCAAAGTCATATGCCCAAGCTCCCGGTTCGCCGACCTGCTCACCGAGGATTACCGCCTGAAGCGCGACCGGATCGAGGTCGTTCCGAACCCCATCGACCTCACGAGAATCACGCCTGATGACGATAGGAGGGAGCCGGACAATCCCCGAGTGCTCTTCGTCTCCCGGATCTCCGTGCGCAAGGGCGTCGAGGACGTCGTCTGGCTGTCCCATCGCCTCGCCGACACGGGCGCGGCGCTGGAGATCGTCGGCGGCGGAAGTCTGTGGTCCGATTACCGTCCGCTTCTTCGAGACCTCAACCCGCAGGTGGCTCGGTACGACGGTGAGTTGACGCCCGAGGAGGTCTGCGGACGATTCCGCGCCGCCACCGTCACGATCCAGCCCAGCCGATACGAACCATTTGGTCTGACCGTGGCGGAGGCGATGGCGGCGGGGACGCCCGTTGTGACCAGCGATCAGGTCGGAGCGTCCGAATTCGTCAACGGCCCCTCCTGCCTGAGATACCCGTTCGGCGACCGAGCCGCACTCGAGTCCTCGGTGCGCCGGATGATCGCTCGCGCGCGGTCTGACCCTGCATCACTGCGCCGCGAGGCGCGATCTCAGGCGCAGCGCGCGTTTGCGGCGGGGCCGGTTGCCGACGACCTCCTGTCCCGACTTGGTCGAGTTGTCGCCCAAGGGACTAAGTAGAAGTACTCAAGACTTGTGGTCGTTAGCAGGGAAATGGCTAGGCCGTTGCTGATGCGGGTTGGAACCTCATCCGCCTTCCCAGCGCGCCACACGAGGCCCTTGATACCCCCAGCATCGCACCAGCACCCGATCGAGCCGCGCGGAGCAACGCCTCCGCCGGTCACCATCATCGCGCATAACGTCGGCGGCGTCGGGGGTATGGAGCGTCAGCTGGAGGAAGTGATCACGGGGCTGCTTGCAGCGGGCGGTGAGGTGACTGTCATCTCACGGCGCTGCGAGCTCGTCGCGCACAAACGGATGCGGTGGTTGCGGATCCCGGGCCCGGCGCGGCCCTTCCCGCTGGCGTTCACATGGTTCTACCTTCTTGCGTCTGTGGTGACTGCCCTTAAGCGACAGGGCCTCGTACACAGCACGGGATCTCTGATCGGCAACCGGGTCGACGTGGTCACCGTTCACTTCTGTCACCTTGGAGCACGACGCAGGGCGGGGCTCGTCCGGCGTGGACGTGCAAACCTCGCCTACACAATCAACGCGTGGCTCTCCCTCGTAATCAGCGAGCTTACGGAGCGCTGGTCGTACCGTCGCGATCACGTACGGCGCTTCGTATGCGTGTCCGGCGGGTTGAAGCGGGAGCTGCAACTGTGCTTTCCGAATCTCAGCGCCGTCGTCGAGACGATCCCCAACGGGGTCGACCTTGAGGAGTTCCGGGCGGACCCCCGTCGGCGCGCTGACGTGCGGAGGGCCCTAGGTGTGGAAGGCGGCGAACTGGTCGCCGTCTTCGTGGGCAGCGAGTGGGACGGGAAGGGCCTGGCTCATGCGATCGATGCCATCGCGCGACGTGCGAAGTGGCATCTTGCTGTCGTCGGAGAGGGGAATCGGGCGCAATACGCGCGACGCGCGACGGCGTCAGGATGCGCCGATCGAGTGCACTTCGTCGGCAAGGTAAGCGAGGTCGCCGGCTACTACGACGCCGGCGACGCTTTCGTCCTACCCACCCGCTACGAGACGTTCTCGCTTGCCACCTACGAGGCGGCTGCCAGCGGCTTGCCCCTGCTGGTCACGCGCGTTTCGGGCGTTGAGGACATCCTCCGTGATGGTGTGAACGGATGGTTCATCGAACGCGAACCCAAGACCATCGAGCCACGACTGGCGGCGCTTGAGGGAGACGAGCGGCTGCGCGAGCGACTCGGCCAAGAAGCGCGAGACGCCGCCCGTGGCTTCGATTGGCCCTACGTCAAGTCAGCGTATCTGGAGCTGTACCGTCGCCTGGCCGAGAGTGGATGAATACTCGACGGTGCCGCCGGGCCCTGAGCATGTGGGGCCTCTCCCTCGCGAGCTTCAGGACTCGCCCGCGATTCGCCGCTCTTCGTCGAGCACTGAGCGAAGGCGAGCGCGCATGATCTCCGGATCGAACGCCCGCCGATAGAGCTCCGCGGCCTGCTCACGGCGCCGTGCCATCGCCGGCGGGTCGTCGGCCCAGCGACCGATGGCTTCGGCGAGTCGCCGGGGGTAGAACCGATCCACGACGCCGTCATACGGGAGCGTCCACGCAAGCGGCGCGAGAAGGTCGATCGCCTCGCCCACGTGAGTCGCCAGCACGGGGCAACGGCACGCCAGGTAGAGCGGAAGCTTGCCCGTGGTTCGCACGGCACCGACAACGTCGTTCGATTGGGTCGAGATCGCCACGTCCATCGCGGCGATGTACTCGCCCACGTGGACGGGAGAAACGCTGCCGACAAAATGACATCGCGACATGACCCCGAGCGACCGAGCGTGCTCCGTGAGCTCCGGCAGTCCATCCCCATCTCCAACAATGAGCCCCCGCACAGCGGGCGGCGTTCGCGTCAGCGCCTCGACGACGTCCCACCCGTAGGTGATCCCCAGGCGCGGCGCGCGCCTGATGCTCCCCACGAGCCCGACGACGAACCTGTCCTCCAGCCCCAGCTCTCGGCGAACCCGCTCCCCCGACTGTGGTTTCGTGCCCGGCGGCGCAAGATCCGGTATGTGCGTTGCTGGTCGCGGCACGAGGGCCGCATGGCGGCGGCCTCGGACCACCACGCGGTGTGAAGCCAATAGCGCCCCCGTCTCGCCAAGCCGCACAAGGGCCAAGCCCACCGCAGAGCGCCCGCCAACTGACTTTGCGAGCTCGTACGCAACGTCACCGGTGTCGAGGATCACCCGCCGCCCGAGCAGCCGCGCCAAGACCGCGCCGACGGTAGTGCTCATCCCGAGATCCACAAGATAGACGACCGAGGAGTGATCGGAGAGGAGGGCCCTCACCGCGCGGCGGACGCCGCGCATGCCGGTGCCGGTGCGAACGATCCTGGCGACGCTAACGCCTTCGAGCAACTGCATGGCACGGTCGCGTGCGTACTCCGAGTGGGCGAGCACCAGCACCGAGGAATCCTGCCTCGGGGAACTCCCACCGCGCGCCGTTGCGTCGCGCAAGCGCAGGACCCTTGCGCTCGTTCCTTTGGCAATGACCATTGTCACGAGGATTGCTCAGTGCTGTCGAGACACGGACACGGGCATGCTGCCACACGATCGCACCGTCGAGGGCACTGGGTGTCGAGGCAGGCTCCGGTCGGCACCCGAACGCTAGATGGACACCAGACTGGACGATCCGGGCCGGCTATGGTCGGCGCTGCGGGCAGCCAAGTGGCTGATTCTGGCGGCCGCGCTTCTAGTGGCTGTCGCGACGTACGCGTACTACGAGCGCCAGCCGCGGACCTACGTCTCAGACGCCACGATGCTGCTTGGCACGAGCCAAGTAAAGGAGTTTCTCGGTGGCGGGACGACCCCCGAGACGACCGATCGTGCGGTCGCCAACCAAGCCGCACTACTCAACAGCGAGCAGTTCGCCAGCGGGGTGCAGCGCCGCTTGGCGCGGCAAACGGATGGTGCGAGCGACGCCCAGGTCACCGTGGTGCCAGGGCAGGGAACCGACGTGCTGACGATCGAGGCGCGAAGCCCGTCTGCCGAGGGTTCAGCCGCCACGGCCAATGCCTACGCCAAGGAGTACATCAGTTTCCGGCAGCGCCAAGTCCAGGAGGACTATCAGGCTGCCGTCGACGCCACCCAGCGCCAAGCAGACGGGCTCACGGGTGTCGGCACAGCCGTAGAACGTCAGCGCCGCGTCCTGCTTGAACAGGTGAACGAACTCCGGGCGCTCGCCTCGGCGGCTGATCCCGGTGCAAGGCTGGTCGACCCCGCCGAACCTGCGGCGGCGCCAATCGCGCCCCGGCCGTCACGCAGCGCGTTGTTCGCCTTCATACTCGGTCTCGGTCTCGCGTCCGGAGCGGTGCTTCTCCGCGCTCGGCTCGATCGGCGTATCCGCTCGCTTCGTGATGCCGAAGAGATTTTTGAGCGTCCAGTCGTCGCTGCGATCCCTCCGCTGCGCCGAGAGGGCCGGGCGCGGGCGACCCAACGCAAGCCGGGCGGCGACGTCCTGCAGCGCGTCCGGAGCGGGGTACGGAAGAGCTGGCATCGAGTGGGCGGCAGGCCACCACCAGAGCCCGATCCGCGCGCGAAGATCGAGCGGCTCGGGCTCAACGGCGCATCTCCCTCGCACGCCGTCGCGCAGGCCGAGGAAGCTCGCGAGCCCTTGCGCCGCCTGCTCACGACACTGGAGCTCGAGCGGCGATCAGGCTCAGCCTGGGCCAGGACTGTGAAGGTCCTGGTGACGAGCGCGCAACGGGGCGAGGGCAAGTCGGTCGTCGCGTGTAATCTCGCGCTCGTTGCCCGCGAGGCCGGCCTGCGAGTCGCCGTCGTGGACGTGGACCTAATCGCACCGAGCCAGTCCGGGCTACTGGGCGTTGAGAGGGCGCCCGGGTTGAGCGACGTGCTTGCAGGGCGCATCGCGGTCGATGAGGCCTGGCAGCGGGTCAATGCTCGAGCTGTTCAGCCGGCGACCTTGGAGACCGACGGGGGGCCGGTCCACAGTGCTGCGCCTGACGGAGAGATCCAGGCTGCGCCTGACGGAGAGATCCAGGTTCTTGCGAGCGGCACGTCGATCCTGAATCCCGCGGCACCGGTGGCGAGTCCGGCCATCGAATCGGTGCTCTATTCCCGTGACGGGGAGGTCGATTACGTGTTCATCGATGCGCCACCTCCACTTGCCGTGAGCGACGCCCTGCCGCTCCTCTCGTCGGTTGACAAGATCGTCGTGGTTACCCGGCTGGGGCACGCCACACACAGCGCCGCTCAGCGCCTAGCCACCCTCCTTGAAAGCCAGTCAGCAGTCCCCGTGGTTGGTCTGGTCGCGACTGGCGTACCGGAGGACGAGAGTGCCGCCTTCGGGTTCGAGCGCTACTCGAGCTAGCGTCCCCGTGGCTCAAGCGGGAGCCCACGTCGAGTGACCAGAGCCGCTGCTAGGGCGCTGCCCGGAGCTACTCTACGCCTCGGCCCACGCGACTTGGCCATGTTGGCCGTTGCAAGCTGTGCCGGCGGTTTGTTGGCGCTCGCCATCGCCCTCAGGCTGCCCGAGACCAGCGGCGAGGTGTACATCGCGATCGCCCTTGGCGGACCGGCCGTCGCATACTTGGCACTAAGCCGCAGGTACGGCCTGATGCTGGCGATCCTGGCCCTGTACATCGGCCTTCTGGACGGCTTCCTCAAACTGCGCACCGGCGACCCGGCGCTTCCGCTGTTCCGCTGGGCGCTTGTGCTCGCGATCGCGGGGGCGGCGCTGATCCCCCTGCTCGGCAGGTGGCCGCTCCCCCGGATGCCGCCACTTACCCCCTGGGTGGTGGCCTTCTGCGCCGTCGTGATCGTTCAGATATTCAACCCGAACACGCTGAACGCACTCAAGGCCACAGCTGGATTGCGGCAGCACTTGGAGTTCGTCCCGCTCTTCTTCGTCGGGTTCATGTTGCTACGAACCGAGCGCTCCCTGCGCAACCTGGCGCTGCTCCTCGTTGTGATTGCGGCTATCAATGGCCTGGTCAGTCTGATTCAGTACCAGCTCACCCCGGAAGAGCTCTCCTCCTGGGGGCCAGGCTACGCCGAGCGCATCGAAGGACAGGGCGTGTCGGGGCGAGGCTTCCTGGACGACTCCGGTGTCCACCGGGTACGGCCGTTCGCTCTCGGGTCGGACATGGGGTTTGGCGGAGCCGTCGCGGTCATCGCGGCGCCGCTGACCCTGGCCCTGCTAGCCAC
Organism: uncultured Solirubrobacterales bacterium; assembly: GCA_963797835.1. Lineage (GTDB taxonomy): Bacteria > Actinomycetota > Thermoleophilia > Solirubrobacterales > 70-9 > JBDTSW01. The sequence goes on along the minus strand of CAWCRN010000031.1, from coordinate 137,445 downwards.
CGGGAGCTTCGCGAAGCGGGCCTGGTTGGGTGGGCTCCTGGGGGCTGGCGTGATCGCAGCGATCCTTACCTCCCAGTCTCGCACTGCGATTGTCGGGGTCGTCGTCGCGGTCGCCGCCTTCGTGGCCCTCAGCATCGCAGCGGGGCGCTCCCGGCGATCTCTCGCCGCGGTGCTCGCAGCCGTTGTTCTCGCAGTCGTCACGATCCAGTTCATCACCGCAAGAGCAGACCACGGCTCGTTCGACCGGTACGACAGCATCGCCCCAGGCAAGGTTCTCGGCACGGCCTACAACTATCGGGTCGACGACAACAGCAGTCTCTTCCACTACATCTCGCACCTCCCGCTCGGCGCGGGGCTCGCGATGACCGGCCCTGCTGCCGGGTTTGGCGGCGGGGAACGCCCCGTGGAGACGCGTGATGAGGTCCTCAATGGCGAAACGCAGTTCAATTACCTCGCAATCGAGCTCGGAGTCCCGGGGCTCATCACGTTCACCGGCTTCCTTCTTCTTCTTCTGTGGCTCGCGTTGACACGTCTGCGACGCGTCCAAGACACACGTGCGCGAACGTACCTGGCTGGAGCGTTCTCCTCCTGCTTCGTCATCCTCACAGGTGGACTGGGTGGCCCTATCATGAGTGCGCCGCCATTTGAACCCTGGTTCTGGCTCGCCGCCGGCTTGGCCGCCTACTGGCTGTGCCGGGAGGTGAAGCGCTCAGATGGCGTGCAAGAGCAGCTGGGAGTTCGGCGTTCTTCATTTCAAGCGGCGCCGACGCATGAGGCCGGCCACCGCTGATACCTAGGCATGTGCGGGATCTGCGGCAGCACCAACGACTTCGACTGCGAGCAAGTCACGCGGATGAACGCTGCGATGGTCGCGCGCGGTCCCGACGATGACGGCACGTATACGGACCGCTCCTCGGGTGTCAGTCTCGGCGCCCGGCGCCTAAGCATCATCGACGTCGAGGGCGGCCACCAGCCGGTGGCCAACGAGGACGGCACGGTCTGGGCCGCGCTCAACGGGGAGGTGTACAACCACCCGGGTCTGCGCCAAACGCTCCTCGGGCGCGGGCACCGGTTCTCGTCCGGCGTCGACACCGAGGTGCTGGTCCACCTCTACGAGGACTACGGCGCGGCCATGGTACACGCGCTCGAGGGGATGTACGCCTTCGCTCTCTGGGATGCCGAGCGGCAGGAGCTACTCCTCGTGCGCGACCGCTTCGGGGAGAAGCCGCTCTTCTACGCGGAGCACGGCAACGAGCTGCTGTTCGCCTCCGAGCTCGATGCTCTGCTCGCGGCGAAGAACCAGGAGCCGGAGCTCGACCCCACGGCCGTCGATGCGTTCTTCGTCTTCGGCTACGTGCCCGGTCCTGGCTCGATCGTTCGCGGGATCAGGCAGCTCCCCCCAGGCCACCTCCTGCGCTGGGAACGCCGGTCGAAGCGAGCTCAGGTTGAGCCCTACTGGACTCCACTTGCTTCTGCGGCGTCAACGTCTGCAGAGCCGTTCGAGGAGCTGGTAGCCGAGACCGGCCGGCTGCTCGAGAGCTCGGTGCAAGTCGCCTCCTCGCCGATGTCCCGCTCGGCGTGTTTCTCAGCGGTGGGCTTGACTCGACGCTGATCGCCGCGCTCGCGGCGAGGGCGTCCAGCAAGCCGATCAAGACGTTCACGGTCGGCTACGACACCGGAGCCGTGAGCGAGACGACGCAGGCGCGACGCACGGCGCAGGAGCTGGGAACGGAGCATCACGAGCTGGTCCTGACTCAGGAGCAGCTGCTCCGGCGCGTTCCGGCCCTCCTCGCCGGAATGGACCAGCCGCTGGCGGATCAGGCCCTGATCCCGCTGCACGCGATCGCCGAGCACGCCCGGCACGATGTAACCGTCGCGATCGGCGGCGAGGGGGCTGACGAGCTCTTCGGCGGCTACCCGCGGTACCGCTGGCTCCGGCGCTCGGAGCAACTGGGCCGAGCCTTGCCGGCTCGGGTCGCGTCGGGCCTCGCGCTGGTGGCGGGAAGGGTGCCGCATCCCCGCGCCACCCGCGTTGCCGACGTCCTCAAGCCCGGCGAGCCGCTCGAGCGCCACCTGGACTGGGTCACGGCCCGGCGGCGCCTCCTCCGCTCACGCCTCTATGGCCCGGCACTGCGCGATCGGGTCCCCCACGACGGTCTCGTCAACGACCTCGCAGGGCGGCTGAACGGGGTCTCCGGCGGTGAGCCGATCCGCGAGCTGATGATCCTCGATCAGCTGCACTGGCTGCCGGACGACGTGCTGGTCAAGGCCGACCGTGCCGGCATGCGGGTGTCGCTTGAGGTTCGCACCCCGTATCTGAACCGCGAGCTGGCCGAGTTCGCCGCGACGGTGTCGGATCGAACCCACGTCGGCGACGGTGGGAAGGCGTTGCTTCGGGCGCTGCTCACTCGGGTGGCGCCGGCGGCCGCCCGGCGGCGTCCGAAGACGGCCTTTCGGGTGCCGGCGGCAGACTGGCTGCGCGGCCCGCTCGCGCCGCTCGTCGATCGCCAGCTGGCGGATGGGAGCGCCTTCACCGAGGGCTGGTTCAATTGCGAGGAGGCCGCCGAGCTCGTCGCAGAGCATCGAACCGGTACCCGGGACCGAAGCAACGCTATCTGGCCGCTGTTGGCCTTCGGGCTCTGGCTGGACCGGATGCGAGGACGGGAGCTGAGCTGAGCTGCGCGTCCTGCTCGTAACGCCCGACTTCCCGCCGGCCCGCGGCGGGATCCAGCACGTGGCTGTCCGGCTCGCCGAGCACCTCGACGCGGCCACGCGTGTCGTGACGCTCGGCCGTAGAGAAGACGGCCATCAGGACAACGGCGGACCGACGGCGCACGTGCATCGAGCCTGGAGCCCATGGCCGTCAGGAGCCGCCGCGGCAGCGGCACTGAATGCCGCCGCGATCCGCGACGGATTGAGAGACCGCCCAGACGTGATCCTCAGTCTGCATCTGTTCGCGGCTCCCGGCGCGATGGCACTGGCGCGCGCACTGCGCCGTCCTTGGGTGCAGTGGGTGCACGCGATGGAAGTACCCCAGAAGCCGGCGCTCGCACGGTTCGCGCTCCGCCGTGCGAGCGCCATCGTCGCCGTCAGCGGCTACTCGCGCTCCCTTGCGCTTGACGCGGGCGCGGACCCGCGGCGAGTCGGGATCGTTTCGCCCGGGGTCGACCTCCGCGACGGGGGGCCAGCCTGCCCGCGCGCCGCCCGGCCCACCGTGCTCACCATCAGCAGACTGGCGGAGCGATACAAGGGCCATGACACGCTCGCCCGCGCGATGCCGCTGGTTGGCGCGCTCGTTCCCGGCGCCCGATGGGTCGTGATAGGCGACGGTCCGCTTCGAGGCCCGCTCGAGGCGTTGGCCCGCAATACGGGCGCAAACGCGCGCTTCGTCGGCGGCGTCAGCGACGAGGAGCGGGACCGGTGGCTCGACCGCGCACACGTGTTCTGCATGCCCTGTCGGCTGCCCGCGGGCGGCCTCGCCGGTGAGGGGTTCGGCATCGTGTTTCTGGAGGCGGGGTTGCACGAGCTGCCGGTGGTCGCGGGGGACGCCGGTGGGGCGCGCGACGCCGTGGTTCACGGAAGAACCGGCCTGCTCGTAGATCCCACGGACCACGTCGGGCTCGCCGACACGCTCGCCGAGCTGCTGATCGATCCGGAGCGCGCCGCGCGGCTGGGCCGGGCGGGGGCTGCCCGCGCGCGCGAGCATGCGTGGCCGGCGGTCGCTGCGCGCGTCCGGGAGGTACTCGACGAGGTGGCGGCAGGCGGCTGACGTGCGGGTCCTCTACGTCAATCACACGGCCCAGGTGAGCGGCGGCGAGCGCTCGCTCCTCGAGCTCCTCGCCGGGCTCGGAGCGAGGGTCCAGCCGACGGTCGCTACACCCGAGGGTCCGCTTTCCGCCGCGCTCCGAGCGGTGGGCGTGCCTGTGCGGACGATTACGGGCATCGCCGGAAGTCTGAGGCCGCATCCCCTCCACACGCCGAGAACGGTCGGTGAGCTCGCCCGCGCTGCCTGGAGCGTTCGCAGCATCGCTCGGCGGGGGGGCTTCCACCTCGTGCACGCGAACTCGATCCGCGCCGGGATCGTCGCCGCGGCAGCGGCGCGCATGGGTGCGCCGCCGGCCGTCGTGCATGTGCGCGACGTACTCCCAGATGGCCCGCTGACGCAGCTGACGCGCATCGCGGTCGGAACTGGGGCCTCTGCGATCGTCGGCAACTCGGCCCATACGCTCGACCGCTTCGCCCCCCGGCGGGAGGACGTGCTCCTCACCGTCGCTCATAGCCCCGTCGACCTGGATCGGCTGAACGTCGCCGCGGAGCTGGATCGGCGCCAGGCACGGGCCGCGCTCGGGATCCCGGCCGATGCTGCACCCGTCCTGGGCGTGGTAGCCCAGCTCACCCCATGGAAGGCTCAGGACGATGCCGTCCGCATCGTCGCGGGCCTGCGTGATGCACACCCTGGGGTGCGACTGCTCCTAGCCGGCTCGGCCAAGTTCGTGAGCAGCTCCACTCGCCACGACAATCACACCTTCGTCCGGAGGCTTGAGGCGCTCGTCGATGGTCTCGGCCTCGGCGACCGAGTAGCGCTCCTCGGCGAGCGGAGTGACGTGCCTGAGCTGCTACGAGCATTGGACATGCTGTTGGTGCCCTCTTGGGAGGAGCCCTTCGGCCGGACCGTAGTCGAGGCTCTCGCGGTGGGCGTGCCCGTCGCGGCGACCTCAGTCGGTGGCCCGCGTGAAGTTCTGGATGATGGTGTGGAGGGCTTGCTGCTGCCCCCGCGGCGACCCGACACATGGGTGGCAGCCCTCTCACCGCTTCTGAGCGATCCCCATCGCCTCGCTGAAATGGCGCGCCGAGGGCGCGCGCGGGCATCGGCCTTCGACCGGGGCGCCCACGCCGAGCGCGTCCTCTCTGTTTACGAGGAAGTACTCGCCGGCACCTCGGGGAGCCCTGACCGCCGCGAGTTCGCCCCGCAGAGGCTCCCGAGGCGAGACAGTGACTCTTGTGCGCGTGCTCACGCGTTCGCGTCGGATCAGGCGGGAGGCAGACGGTCGAGATGGGAACGATAGAACTCCACCGTCTGCTCGAGACCCTCGCCGAGCAGTGTGCGGGGCCGCCAGCCCATCTCACCAGTCGCCCTCGTCGGGTTGGCGATCGAAACTCGCTCCAGCTGCCGATCCGCGATCGCACCGAAGGCTGGCTCGACGTCGCCACCGATGAGATCGTGCAGGCGAACGGCGAGTTCGCGTACCGTTACGAGCTCACCCGACCCGATGTCCAGCGACGCCCCCTCCAGGCCGGGAGCGACCGCGGCCCTGAGGAACGCGTCGACGACATCGTCGACGAAGATCCAGTCCACGCCCCGGGCCCCGCTCGTGAGCTTCGGTGCCAGGCCGCGAAGGAGCGACACTGTCACGTAAGGCACGAACTTGCGCAGGTCGCGTTGCCCCGGCCCGTACACCATGAAGACGCGCAGGTGGACCACCGGGAGGTCGTAGAGGGCATGGAAGGAACGCGCATAGGCCAGCGCGGCCCACTTTGCAGCGGCGTAAGGAGACTGCGCCACCGCCTCGCCGTGGCCCAGGTCGGGCTCCTCCATGGAGCCGGCCAGGACCAGGCGACGACACCCGGCGTCGGCGCAGGCCAGCATGACGTTGACCGCCGCCACGAGGTTCGCCTGCAGCATCGGCAGCACCAGATCGAGGTCACGGCCACCGCTGACCTCGCTGGCGAGATGGACGACGACGTCTGGCTGCGTGCGGCGAACGAGGTCGCGGGCCATCGCCTCGTCGGTAAGATCGCCGCGCTCCCATCGCAGCCCACCGCCTTCGCCTTGGGGACTGCGAGACAGGGCGTGCACGATCGCACCCTCCTCCAGCGCGCGTGCGCAGAGCCGCGCGCCGATGAACCCCGAGGCACCGGTCACGAGCAGGCGTTGTCCGGACAGCGAGTTGATGGGATTGGCGGGCATTTGCAGGCGCCGGGCGCACGAATCGGCTGTCGGCAGCCGTTGAGAATCTATAGGCCCGCTCGCGGGCGGAGAGCTCACACGTCAAGACCCCGGGAGGTTCAGTTTGCGGGTACTCGTCACCGGTCACAACGGATACATCGGCTCGGTTCTCGTCCCCAGGCTCGAGGGCGCAGGCCATGAGGTCGTCGGGGTCGACTCCGATCTGTTCGCCACCTGCACCTTCGGCCCCACCGTCACAGACCCGACCGCCCTTCACCGCGACGTCCGCGACATCGAGAGCGATGACCTCGCTGGGTTCGACGCCGTCATTCACCTCGCAGCGGTGTGCAACGACCCGGTCGGTGACCTGAACCCGCAGGCGACCTACGACATCAACCACCTGGCGTCGGTGCGGATCGCCGAGAAGGCGAAGGAGGCCGGGGTTGAGCGATTCCTGTTCTCCTCCTCCTGCAGCCTCTACGGCAAGGCGGGGGACGAGATGCTCGACGAGGGCGCCGAGTTCGCGCCGGTCACGGCCTACGGAGAGTCGAAGGTGCTCGCCGAGCGGGACATCTCGGCCCTGGCGGACGACTCGTTCAGCCCGACTCACCTGCGCAACGCGACCGCCTACGGCGTCTCGCCCCGCCTGCGCGCCGACGTGGTCGTGAACAATCTCGTCGGGTACGCCCACACCACGGGCGAGATCCTGATCAAGAGCGACGGGACGCCGTGGCGTCCGCTGGTGCACGTCGAGGACATCTCCTCCGCCTTCCTCTCCGTGCTTCATGCGCCGCGAGAGCTCGTTCACGACGAGGCGTTCAATGTCGGCGCCAGCAGCGAGAATTACCGGATCCGCGACCTTGCCGAGATCGTCGCGGAGGTCGTGCCCGGTGCCCGGGCCACGTTCGCCCCAGGAGGCGGCCCCGACAAGCGCTCGTATCAGGTCGATTGCTCGAAGCTCGCGCGGGTGCTCCCCGGGTTCCAGACCCGGTGGACGGTACGGAGAGGCGCGGAGGAGCTCCACGAGGCCTTCATGAGCTACGGCCTCAATTTCGAGCAGTTCACCGGCGAGCGGTACCTGCGCATCCGGCGCGTTCAGGAGCTGCAGGATGCCGGCGAGCTCGACCAGGACCTGCGATGGCGAGTCCCCGTCGGCGCCTGATGGCCAGCCCACCGACGCGATGATCTTTACCCCGACCAGGCTCGCCGACGCCTATCTGATCGACGCCGAGCGCCACGAGGACGAGCGTGGTTTCCTGGCACGTACCTTCTGCGAGCAGGAGTTCGCGGAACACGGTCTCGCGATGCGGATCGTTCAGAGCAGCACGATTCGCAGCCCCCGCAGTCACACGCTGCGGGGCCTGCACTATCAGGAGGCGCCCCACGCTGAGATCAAGCTGGTCCGGTGCACGGCCGGATCCATCTTCCTGGTCATGGTTGACTTGCGACCCGGCTCGCCGACCCGCAACGAGTGGGTCGGGACCGAGCTCACTGCGCGGAACGAGCGACTCGCCTATGTGCCGGAGGGATTCGCGCAGGGCTACCAGACCCTTGAGGACGACACCGACGTCCTCTATGCGATGTCCCACCGCTATGTGCCCGAGGCGGCGCGCGGCGTGCGATGGGACGACCCCGCCTTCAGCGTCGAATGGCCCGCGGCGGCCAGCCGCATCATCTCCCACCGAGACAGCTCCTGGCCGGACGTTCTGGCACCGACGGCGCAGTAGGCGAGCGGCCTGCGGTCTTCACACTCTCGCCGCCGAGCGCCCCCGCCAAGCGCGCCGGGCGCCCCCGCAGGCCCACGGTCACGAGCATCACGCCAACCGCTGCTGAGCGAGCGACAGCGCCATCCTCACCGGCGAGATCTAGCGCACCTGCAAGAGACCCACGCTGACGGCTGCAGACGCCCTCACGAGGCGACGCGATCGGGCGCCATCACGGCGAGCCAGATCGCCACCAGGACAGGGGCAATCAGCACTACCGACGGCGCGAGCGCGTCGACGAGAGCTCCGACGACGAACAGCGCGAGCGGTGGCCACCACGACCCATGCTCACCGCCGATCCAGCTCCTCCAGCCGAACGCCCAGCGCCGTACAGAGGCAGATGGTTGCGCCGACCAGGGCACCCGCGCGCGGGGCATCCAGAGCCGCAGGACGTTCACCGGCCACCCCCACTGGGCCATCAGAAAGTACGCATCGGTCTGGCGGTGGAGAGCGGTTCGCCAACCAGCCTGCGAAGCCGTGGGCCGCACCCACGCCGCGAGCGTCATCGCATCGTTTAGATCAAGCGACGTCGACTGAGGGACTCGCACCATCTCGTCGCGCCCTCGAATCGGAGCAGATCGCCGAAGCGACCTCGGGTCGTCCAGGCGGCTCCTCTGATCGAACCGGCGTTGATTCGTACACAGTCCGAGCGGCCACCCTCGGCGTCATCCCTCGACCCACGGAAGGTCCCTGGTCCAAGCGGGTCCAAAAGAGTTGGGCGCTTCTGCTAGCGGGCGAGCGACGCAGGGGTCGAAGACCTCGGGCGAGTTGCCCGCGCCGCAGCTGCCGACGCCTTCATCGTCGACATTCGTATCGTTGCCGCTGAACGTGTTGCGGTTGAAGGTGTTGTCCTCGGAGCCCTCGTCGATGCGGACGCCGATGGCATTGTCGGTGATCAGGTTATTGGCGAATCGGACCGCGTCGCTGATGTGGACGAAGATCCCCTCGCCATTGTCGTGGGTGTCGTTGTCGCGCACCGTCACATCCGCGGCGGCATTGACCTCCTCGATGAGGATCCCCCGGGCGTTGCCCCACGTCTCGTTGCGCGAAACCCGCAGCTCGTCCGGGCCGGTCGTCTCGATGTGGCCGATATAGATGCCCGCGTCACTGTAGCCCTTGGCGTTATTGTCGGTGACGGTGAGACGCTCGGCCAAGTAGGCGTTAATGCCGTAAAGGGCGCCGGCGCCGGGCCCCTTGCCGCACGTGTCGCGCAGGACGAGGCCTCGGGCGGTGCCCTTCTCGACCGCGGCGAAGTTGAGCGCAATGGCACCGCCTTCCTCGGCGCCAACGATCTTCAGATCCTCGACGACTACCCCGTTATGGTGGACGTCGATCGTCCGGAAACTCTCGCACTCGCCGTCGACTACCGGCCGCCCGTCGCCGGCATCGGTCAGCTTCAGCCGCTTGTCGACCACGATGTCCTCCTTATAGCGGCCGGCGTGGATCCGCAGCGTGTCGCCGTTAGAGGCTCGGTCGACCCCGTTCTGGATCGCATCAGCGCGGTTGGGCCGGACGTTGATCGTGTCCGCGTCGGCACCCGGCGCCGCGGCGCCGAGCGCGAGCAGCGCGACGGCGAGCAGTCCCGTGCGTGAAGTCTTCGGCATTACGTCCTTTCAATCGCCTCGCTCGCTGGCGGCGAGATTCGGGCGGATTATGGCGCCATGGAGCGGCCGGAGAAGCGCAGGATTATCTATCGGATCCGGACCTGCCCCCGGCGCGACCTGCCGCCATGCGCGGTCCCGTCGACACGCTAGCGCACATCGCTCTCCCAGGACAGGGGATCAGCATCCGTAGGTCTCGACTCAGACCGACCTGGCCTTCGCCGACTTCGACGCGATCGCCTCGATCTCAAGCTCCACCGCCCTTGCCCAGATCTCGTCCTCGCTCGGAAAGAGGTTGAACTCGGGGTTCGAAGTCACGGACGACTTCATCGACAAGATCCCGGTGTCCTCGTTCCCTGGATGCGGGACGATCGAGACCTCGTAGAAGTCGATCTCGCGTAACTCGCGAACCCCGTCGGCGCGGCTTCCAGCGACGTCTTGGATCAGATCAAGAACCTCAGCGAGCTCTGCGAAGCCGGGATCGTCACGGAGGAGTTCGAGGCCAAGCACACCGAACTGCTCTGCCGCCTCTGAGCCACCGCCTCCACGCGTTCGCAGACGGGGCAAGCGCGTCCTCTCGCAACCCATGCCAGGGCTCCCAAGCCCACTCCGAATTTCGTCAGGTGCTCACGCTCCCGGCGATCAGAATCCCGTACCCCGATTATGCGTGCGCTGTGCTCTCGCGGCGCGACCCTCCCATACTCCCGTTGGCGCGATACTGCGGGGCGATGACACGGGAGAACATAGGCGCGCGATGGGCGCGCACATAGTCCAGGGCCTGAAGCGTGCCTTACTACCGTCGGGCGCGCATCCGCGGACGTTGCCCGCGGGGATCGGCCGCGGCAACGTCCGCATCGAGCTGGACTTCGCGCATCACACGCGCCAATACATCGGGCTGTTCGAGATCGAGATTAACCGGTGGCTGCGCCGCTTCCTGCGACCCGGCGTGCGGTCTTTCGACGTGGGCGGCTATCAGGGGTACGACGCGCTGCTGTTCGCCAAGCTCACGGGCGCGCCGGTTGCCACCTTCGAGATCGACCAGGATGCCCTGGCGGGGATGCGGCGATCGTTCGCGCTCGACCCTGCGCTCGCACCGCTCATCACGCCGGTTGGCGGCGCGGTCGGCTGCTCAGGCGACGCGATCCGTCTAGATGACTACGCCGCCGAGCACTTCGCTCCCGGTTTCGTGAAGATCGACGTTGACGGGGCTGAGTTCGACGTGCTCAGGGGCGCCTCACTTCTACTGCGGAAGCATCGCCCCGCCATCGTGCTGGAGGTGCACTCGCGCGAGCTCGAGCGCGACTGCGGGAGGCTGCTAGTCGAGCACGGCTACCTGCCGACGATCGTCAACCAGCGCCAGGTGCTGCGCGAGCGACGACCGATCGAACACAACCGCTGGCTCGTCGCCAGCTAGCTCGTGAGCCCGCGTCTGTCGATGCAACGGCTCTCGGTCACCCTGAGGAGAGCGTGATCTACCGGGCGGCACTGGACCTTCGAAAGGCGCTGGCGTTTCTCCGGCTTGTCGAACAACCGGCGCCCCGCGAAGCGGACGGCGGGCCGGACGATGACCGCCAGCGGCGCCCTCCCCCCGCGATTCCCACGCGCAGGTGTGGGATCGGCACGATCATGCCGCGAGAGCAGCGGCGTTATGACCATCCGTAGTGCTTCCTCCGATACGAGCTCGGTCTGGAGTTCGGACAACGGATGTTGTGTCCTGCGGACCCCAGGCCGGGATCCTTTGTCTGTCTCTTGCTGCGCCATTCAACGAGCCTGATCGGAAGGAACTACTCTCGCGCTTCGCAGTGCAGGCGAGCCAGTCGTTAGACAGCTAGCGTCCCCTACCTTGAACGGGTCGCCGGCTCCGCCCTCTCAACTGGCCCTTTGGAATTGACTTCACCGGCGCCGCCCAATCGAACGATCAGCGGCAAGGGCTTCACCTGCTGATGCGAGTCGCTCTGCTTTCCCCTGAAGCGATCCCCAACTCGCACCATCAAACGATCTTGAAGGAGCGGGGTGCCGTCTGGCTCGGGAAGTTTGGGCGTCCCTTGGGCAGGGATCGGTCAAGGAGTTGACAACGCAGCTGGCACACGACATAAGCAACGTTTCTTGACGTCGCTGTTCGTGCTGACGGCGCCTACCAGTGCATCGCGGAGCTGTCACGGCATTCAAGTTCGAGCTTTGCACCGGGCGACTGGTTGCTGATTCCCGAGTACTACATGTCAAGTCTTGAGGCGATGCCGGTACTTCAAGGCAGCATGAACAGACTGCACCGCGGCGCTGGCGCTTGTTTCTGCGGCACGCCGCCACCCGGCGTGCCGCGCCCCGACGGCCCATGACGACAACCCAACAAACGCGTTGCTGTCGCGCAGGCTGAGCGCCTGAGGGGCGCTGAGTCGGTCCGAGTTTGCCTCCGCCTAGCTGGAGAAGCCACACGTTGTGAACGCCTGGAAGGCCATCCGGGCCCTCCCAGAGGCTTGGGGTGTCTAACGCCCCAACCACAGGAGGACCCGGATGAAGGTTCACGCTGACGCCGCTCTCGGACCGGCAGGACGACGACGGCGATCCATGGGAGAAGCCCGAGCGAACGAGCCATCGCCTCTGAGGGCTTGCCAGCCGCTCCTGTCGGGCCTCTAGTCGGCCGAAGATGCGAGGAGGCCAGCCTCTTGGAGCCGCTCGGCTGCCCGTCGAACGATGGGGTAGACGAGCCCGGAGCTCCTGGCGATGTCCACCAGGGAGGAGTCGCCGTCGCTCGCGTTCAGCACCCAGAGCAGAGCGCGCTCGTCGTCGGGCGTCGCGACGGCCCCGCCCGCCGAGCGGTAAAGGCCGTGACGCCCGAGCTGTGGCTCACCGCAGGGGCTCAGGTTTATGAAGCTCCGGTTACTGTCCAGCACGTCGACTAGGTCGAGGCACGTGTCGACGGCCTCTCCGAGTGACTCGGGACGGATTCGCTCGAGCGAGTCGGCCGAGGTGTGGTACCCGTCGAACTCGCCGTGAGGAGTTCGCATCAGGGTGCCGACCGGAAGGTCGAAGCCCGGCGAGCAGAATTGGCGCTCGTCGCCGCCCCACGGCTCCCAGGGGAGTACGCGGTGCGGCTCGCCGGAGTCGCGCAGAACGACCTCCATCGCCCGATCGATGTCGGCCTCGCCGCGGCGGCTTCGCTTGTAGGTCAGGTCACCGCTGTCGCCGATGCAAGAGAGCGTCAGCCCGTGCTTGATGCGGTCGAGCCGGTCCTGGTTCCGATGTAGCCACGCCAGCGGCCCGATCGTCCCAGGCGCGAAGAGGAAGCGGTAGGTGAAGCGCGGGCGCCGCTCGAGCAGACGCTTGGCGAGCAGGGTGGCGACTGCGATCCCAGAGAGGTTGTCGTTCGCGAGCGAGGGGTGGCAGACGTACGTCGAGACGAGCACCTCGCCCTCTTCCTCGCCGGCGACCTCGAGCTCCGCGTACGACAGATGGCCCGGCTCGAGACTCGAGTCGATCACCACCTCGTACTCACCCGGTTCGAGCTCCAGGAGCTGGCGGTGCGAGAGGCAGAAGCCCCAGGTCCGCTCGTAGTAGGAGGTTCGGTACGGGATGACGTCGGGCTGGTCGGGAAGCGTGTGGAGCCGTGCGCGGAGCTCCTCGAGCGGCATCGTCGTTCGCACGGGCTCGCTGTAGGAGACGACGTGCAGCGTCGAGTCCCAGAAGTCCACCACCCTGGTGCCGTCGGTGGTCGCGATGTAGGCGTCGCGGAGGTTCCACTCGTCGGGCACGACCCAGTCGAACACCCTCGTCCCGCTCGGGATCTCGGTCCGGGTGATTGGTATCTCCTCCTCGAGGACGTCGAAGGTCCCCCGCACTCCGTCGCCGGTGAGGCTCCGGCAGAGCGGGAACAATCGGCGAATGAGCTCGTAGGCGTCGCCGCCGACCCCAGCCGTCGGCGGCGGCTTGCGTGTGAGCACCGACGTCACGCCAGCACAGCCTTACGGCAGAAGAAGGCCTCGGCGTATGAGGAGGGCGAGTTGCACTCCATCCCGCGCAACCTGAGCAGCCCCGAGAACAGGTCCTCCTGGAACCAGCGTTTCGAGCGCTGGGAGCCGAAATGGCTCACCAGATGCTCGATCTTGCGCCGCGACAGGCCCTCGGACAGGGGCACGAACGCGTTCGGCGCGCTCATGTCGCCGTCGTACTTCGGCACCTCGTACTCGAGGATCAGGTGGTCGCGGAAGGTGTTCCAGGTCAACTCGCAGCTGAGCCGGTGGTCCTGGTGCAGGTCGGCGCGCTGGTGGGTGAAGACGACGTCCGGGGAGAGGTCGGCCTTCAGCCCCTCGAAGAAGTCCTTGATCCTCCGGCCTTCGTAGGGGAAGAAGCCGTCGCGAAAGTCGCAGACCACCACCTCGCTCCGTGGTACGCCGTCGAGCAGGGCCTCGGCGCTCTGTCGGGCTTCCGCTGCGCGCTCGTTCTCGCCACTCAGGACCACCCAGTGGAGCTCGGCGACCGCCTCCTCGCTCGATCAGCTTCAGGATCGTGCCGGCGCAGCCGATCTCGATGTCGTCCGGGTGGGCGCCGATGGCGAGCACGCGCGCCGCGGATGCCTCGGGCGAGCCGAGCCGCAGCGGCAGCATCATCCGGAGGCCGCGTACTCGAGGTCGCGACCGTCGATGCGGTCGGGCTCCCACACCTGCCACGGGGCGCTGCCGCTCCTCGTGCAGCGTCTCCAGCCACTGCTGGTCCTTGAGCGTGTCCATCGGCGCCCAGAACCCCTCGTGGCGCTGAGCGAGGACCTGCCCCGCCGGCAGCAGCCTCTGCAGCGGTTCCTCGACGAGGTCCTCGCCAGGGCGAAGCTGGTCGAGGAACTCCCGGCGGAGGATGAAGTAGCCGCCGTTGATCCAGATGTCGGACCCCATCACGTCGCGCATGGTCCGAACCCGCCCGTCAGGCTCCATCGAGACCACGTGGAAGCTGTAGTTCGGGCGCACCGCGAGAAAGCTCGCCATCGCGTCCTCCTCCCTGGCGCGGGCGATCATCCCCGGGAGATCGGCATCCGTGAGCGTGTCCCCGTAGTTGGCGAGGAAGAACTCGTCGTCGGCGAGGTGGTGGCGGACGGCACGCAACCTCTCGCCGATCGACGCCCGCGGACCCGTATCGACGAAGGTGATGTTCCAGTCGTGGATGTCGGTCTTCAGCAGGTGCACGTCAGCGCCGCCGTTCGAGAGGACGAAGTCGTTCGCCATCGCCTCGTTGTAGGTGAGGAAGAACTGCTTGATCGCCTCGGCCTTGTAGCCGAGGCAGAGCACGAAGTCGGTGAAGCCGAAGTGTGCGTAGTACTTCATCACGTGCCAGAGGACCGGCCGGCTGCCGATCGGGATCATCGGCTTCGGAGCGACCTCGGACGCCTCTCGCATCCTCAGCCCCTGGCCGCCGCAGAAGATGACGACCTTCACAGCACCTCCACCTCCGGGATCGGGACGACGAAGCGCGCGCCCCATTCGCGCGCGTGGTCGAGCTGGGCCACGATCTCCTCCTTCAGGTTCCACGGCAGGATCAGGATGAAGTCGGGACGGGCGTGCTCGAGCGCCTCCGGGTGGCGGATCGGGATGTGGGTTCCCGGCAGGAACTGTCCCTGCTTGTACGGGTTGCGGTCGACCGTGAACTCGAGCAGGTCCGTCGCGGATGCCGCAGTAGTTGAGCAGCGTGTTCCCCTTGCCGGGCGCCCCGTAGCCGGCGACCCGCTTGCCGTCGCGACGGCACTCGATCAGGAACTCGAGCAGCCTCCACTTGGTCTCCATGACACGCGACGCGAACGCGCCGTACCCCTCGAGCCGGTCGAACCCGAGCGCGCGCTCCCGCTCCGCCATCTCCGCCACCCGCGGGCTCTCGGGCTGGCGAGCGCCCGGCCGTCGCTGCGCGTAGACGCCGCAGCGAGCCGCCGTGGGTGGGAGCTCGTCGACGTCGAAGACCTCGAGGCCGTGGGCCCGGAGCACCGCCCGGGCCGTGAGGAACGAGAAGTACGAGAAGTGCTCGTGGTAGATCGTGTCGAACTGGTTGCCCGCCATCAGCCGCGCCAGGTGCGGGAACTCGATCGTGACCACGCCCTCGGGCGCGAGCACCCGCTCGATGCCGCCGACGAAGTCGTTCAGGTCGGGGACGTGCGCCAGCACGTTGTTGGCGACGAGCAGGTCCGCCCGCCGGCCCTCGGCGGCGAGGCGGGCCGCCTGGCTCCCGGCCGAAGAACGCGACCACCGTCTCGATCCCCCGCTCCCGCGCCGCCGCGGCGACGTTGGCGGCGGGCTCGACGCCGAGCGCCGGTATGCCCCGCTCGACGACGTGCTGGAGCAGGTAGCCGTCGTTGCTGGCGAGCTCCACCACCAGGCTGTCCGCGTCGAGCCCGAAGCGCTCGACCGCGGACTCCACGAAATCGCGCGCGTGGGCGACCCAGGAGTCCGAGTAGGAGGAGAAGTACGCGTACTCCGTGAAGATCTCCTCCGGCGCCACGAACTCCTCGAGCTGCACCAGGAGGCAGTGCTCGCAGATCCGGACGTGCAACGGGTAGAACGGCTCCATCGCCCCGAGCCGGTCCGGGGGCACGTAGCTCTCGCACAGCGGCGACATGCCGAGATCGACGAACGTGTGGCGCAGCGGCGCGGCGCAGAAGCGGCAGCTCGGCTGGGCCGCTTCCGCTGATCGCGGGATCGATCTGGTCTCGAAGCTCGACGTCCATGCAGTGCTCCTGGGAGATCAACGTCGCAGGGACCGCGGTTCTCACACGGGCCCGTCGGCCTACGCTTGCGACGGGATCCGCTCCGGCGGGATCTTCGGGATCCCCAGCCCGCGCCCGCGATCGGGATCGAGGATCATCGTGGCCGCCTCGTTGCGAGACGAGACGCCGAGCTTGCTGAAGGCCGATGACAGGTGGCTCTTGACCGTGCTCTCGGCGAGAAACAGCTTGCCGGCGATCTGGGCGTTGGTCGACCCGGCGATGACGAACGCCAGGACCTGTCGCTCACGGGTCGTCAGCGCCTGCGCCCGGACCTCACCGCGCTGTACGCTGGGAACCGAAACCTGACCCGCGCAGACCACCGCGACGACCGCCGCCAGCGCATCCTCGGCCTCCTTCTCCAGCACGACCCCGTCGACCCCAAGCTCCAGCGCGCGCCGCACCTCGGACCCGCGGGCACGTCGACAGAGGAGCACCGCCGAGATGCCCTCGAGCTTCGATCGGATCAGGCGCACGGTGCCCACGGCCGAGCGGTCGGGCCGGTCCGCGGCGACCACCACGCATGAGGGCGCGCTGCCGTTGCACGAGGCGAGAAGGCCCTCGACGGTCGCCTCCCGCGCAAGGACGACGTGGCCTGCGGCCGCGAGCGCCCTGCAGACCTGGTCGCGGAGCGGGCGCTCCTCGACGCAGACGCCGATGAGCAGGGCTTCACTCGTCACGCCGGGCGGGTGCGAGTCGCGGCTTGCCATCGATTCAGCAACGCCCCGCCGCCGGCCACGCTTTTGCCCTGCAGCGTCGCCACGCGCCTCAGAGCCCTCGCCGCCCGAAGACGAACGGGACGGTTCGCAGGAGGATCTTCACGTCGAGCCACAGCGACCAGTTGGCGCCGTAGAGGTAGTCGATCTTGACCATCTCCTGCAGCGGGATCCGGGCCGATCCGAACACCTGCCAGGGACCGGTCATCCCGGGCGGGAGCTCCAGGCGCGAACGCCGCCAGCCCTCGATCCTGCTGTCCTCGTCGAGCACCAGCGGCCGGGGGCCGACGAGGGCCATGTCGCCGCGCAGCACGTTGAGCAGCTGGGGCAGCTCGTCGAGGGAAGCCCGCCGCAGGAGCCTCCCGACTCGGGTGATCCTCGGGTCCTGCTCGATCTTGAACAGCCCGCCGTCGGCCTCGTTGTGCTCGGCGAGCGCTGGCTTCAAGCGCTTCGGCCCCGTCCACCATCGTTCTGAACTTGAGCATCTCGAAGGGCACGTCGCCCCGACCCATGCGTCGCTGTCGAAACAGGATCGGACCGCGCGAGTCGAGCTTGATCGCGATCGCGATCGCCGCCAGGACGCGGCGAGAGCACGAGGAGGCCGAGAGCGGATCCCGCGATGTCGAGCGCGCGCTTGACGGCCCGCGAGGAGCGGCTGAGCCCGTAACGATGCATCCCGAGCAGGGTGATCCCGTCAACGTCGTCGAGCTCGACGGAGGAGCCCACGACCTCGAACAGCCGCGGCAGTACGCTCACCTTCACCCCCAACGACTTGAGCTGCCGATGATCGTGTTCAGGAGATCATCGGAGACAGCGAGCGCGGGGCGCGACGATCGCCCGCTCGATCTGCTCCGCCTCGAGCACGGACTCCAGCGCGCCGGCGCTCCCGAGCACGGGAAGCCCGTTCGAGCTCGGCGGCTCGGGCTCGAGCGGCACTCGGCCGACCACGCGCGCCTTCAGGCCCGGCGCCTCCTCGAACCGGCGCCGGATCCAGCCAGCGGTCTTGGCGTCGCCCACCACCAGGCACCGCTCCTCGGCCGACACCGCACGGGCGTAGCACCGGGCGAGTGCCCGAGTGCCGACCATGCTCGCGAACAGCAGCGCCCAGACCCCGACCGCCTGGTCACGGCCGAAGTGACCATCGACGATCAGGTCCCCCGCCAGCCAGATCAGGAGCGCGTAGAGCGTCGCCACCCAGAACAGGGCCGGGATCTCGTCGAGCGTCCCCTTCCTCAACAGGTGCTCGTCGCGGTCGTAGAGCCCGGTGAGCTTGCTCACCACGATCACGAGCGGCAGCGCGAGCAGGGCGACGGGGTTGAGCGCATCCTCCCCCACGATCGCCACGCCGACCAGCACCGCGATCGCCGCCGACGCCACGTCCGCGAGCGCCAGCGTGCGGCGGTAGGTCGCGTCCCGCCGATAGGTCGCGTCGCGGAAGCGACCCTCGGGGATCTCCCCTTGCGCCGGCTGGCCGCGCCCCGGAAGGGTCGTAAACGGATTGCGGATCCGTATCCCCCAGCGGCGAGACGCCGGCGCGGCTTCAAGGGTTGCCGCCTCCGCGGGCGGCTCGGTCTGGAGTGGTTGCCCAGGCATTCCAATTGGACAACGCGCGTCGCCGGGGCGGCGGCGCGCGCGCCCCTCCCGGATCCACCGGAATTGGAACCGACCTCCCGGAATGCCTTCGACTTATCCGAAAAGACCATGGGCACAGAACCTGATGGCCTGATCGTACGCGTTCTACCCCATATCGGGGACCCATCTTGGGGTAATCGCGAGGCTGAGGCGAGCGCCCTCTTGCCATCACCCGTTCTCTATGGGAGTGTCGCGCGCCAAGGCGAAGCTTCGCCTCGCCATAGAAATATATGCCCAAGGTCGACCGGGGGGTTACTAACGGTGGATGTGCCGGGCACCACGCATGAGCAGAAAACGCAAGTAGACGGCCCGCGGCAGGGGGTCAGGCCGCGCCGTACCGACGCTACGCCGAGCGGGCGCAACACCCGCCACGGTCAGGACGCGTTGGACCGGCAGGCGATCGCCTCGGCCAAGCGCGGCGAGTGGGATGGAGTCCATTACCTCTACGTCCGCTATGCGGACGACGTCTTGGGCTATGTGCAGAGCATCGTGCGCGATCACCATGAGGCGGAGGACATCACGCAGAACGTGTTCGCGAAGCTGATCACCGCGATCGACAAGTACGAGGAGCGCGCGGTCCCGTTCGCCGCCTGGATAATGCGGGTCGCCCGCAACGCGACCCTCGACCACCTGCGAGCTCGACGGCAGATCCCTGTCGAGGAGGTGCGCGTCAGCGATCCGGGCGACGGCCGAGGGGACCTGGAGCGCCGCCAGTCTCTCAAGGAGGCGCTCGCCGGCCTACCCGAGGAGCAGCGCAAGGTGCTCGTCATGCGACACGTCGCAGGCCTCTCCCCGGCGGAGATCGCCCAACGATTGGGGAAGACCGAGAGCTCGGTCCACGGGCTGCACCATCGCGGCCGCGCGACGCTCCAGGCCACACTGATCGAGCTCGAGGCCGCCCCGGTTACCGGCGCGGCCTAGCTCAGGAACGCCCCTCTCCTTCAGGACGCCCCTCTCCTGCGCCCGAGCTCGCATCCTCGGCCGCCCGATCGAGGACGTGATCGGCGACGCGACCTGACTCGGCGTCCGAGAGGTGGAGCAGCGCCGCATGCTCGAGCAGCTGCTCGAGCGGGATGCCCTGGCGCTCCGCCTCATGCTCCAGGCGCTCCCAGGATTCGTGCGTGAGCTCGAGCGGGATCTCACGCGGGGTCCCCTCGTCCCTCGGCTTGAACCTGGGCGCGATCGCGGCCGCTCGGGTCGTGGGCAGCATCGCGCCGAAGTAGGCCATTGCGCGGGAGAGCGACTCGTCGAGCGTTTCCCCGTCGCGTACCGCCTGTGACTCGAGGCTCTCCCACCCGAACCCGTCGAACCGGAGGGTCACCCTTTTCTGCGCCCGGGTGGAAGCCGCTGGCGCCTGCCGGTCGTCGCTCTGGGTTCCAGCTCGTCATCGGTCGTTCGCCTTGGCCCTTGAAGGGCCGTGTGGGGAAGCTATACATTCCTGCGACCCGTCCGTTGGCCTATTGGCCGCATCCATACAAGGTCGCCACCCTTCAATACGCGCACCGGGAAATCAAGGTTAGTCCCGTCGTCGGCGGCACCCAACTCCCGCTTTTTGCGGAAGCGGCTCGATCGTCTGGCACGGTTCACCGTTCCACCGGGGTCGCCTCGACGACGGGTGGGCGAGCGATCGGGGGGGACCGGTCGGTGCCCCCCGGATCGAATCGAGGCTCGTAGACGAGCCGTTCGACGTCGGTGAGTCGCGCCCCGCAGTCATTGCAGCGGCGAAAGAAGGTGAGAGTCCTCGTCTCACGGTCGTAGGACGAGGTGATGGAGTGGAAACCATGATGCTTGCACTGCATCTCACCCGAGCAACGGGCGGTGGAACGCCGATTCGCGCGCCCCGTCGCGACTGCTACGAAATTCGCCCCCGCGCCTCTACCCGCTTGCCTATGCGATGGCGAGGGCCAGAATCGAACTGGCGACACCACGATTTTCAGTCGTGTGCTCTACCAACTGAGCTACCTCGCCGCGGCGGTGAAGGCTAGCGCGCGCGGCTAGCTGCGCACGGGTCGCGCGACGGCCGCGATCGCGTTGATCATGTCCTCCATCAGCTGGAGGCAGCCGGCCTTGTGGAGCGGCTCGTTCAGGTTGCCGCACTTGGGCGACTGAACGCATGAGGGGCAGCCCTCGGCGCACGGGCACTCGCCGACCAGGCGGGCCGCGTCGGAGACCAGGCGCTCGAACTCGTCGTAACCGCGGCGGGAGATGCCGACCCCGCCGGGGTGGCCGTCGTAGATGAAGATGGTGGGTCGGCCCGTCTGGAAGTGGACGTTGGTCGAGAGGCCGCCGATGTCCCAGCGGTCGCACATGGCCAGCAGCGGCAGGACCGCGATCTGGGAGTGCTCGGCCGCGTGGAGCGCGCCGAGCTGGACCTCGAGCGGCAGCCGCTCGGGCCCGGCGAGCGCGTCGGGCAGCTCGTACCACAAGGCCTGGGTGGGAAAGTTGGTCTCGGGCAGGTCGAGCGCGACGAGGTCGATCACGCCGTGGTCCTCGAGGCGCTTCCGCTGGTAGGCGATCACCTGCTCGGTCACCGAGACCTCGCCGAACGACAGCCCGGTCTCGCGCTCGCCCTCCCCAAGGCGGCGCTGCTCCTCCATGGCCTCGATGTAGACCATGGTCTCCTTCTTCGGCTGCGTGTACCAGTCGCCGTCGAAGGGGTCGACGATCGCCGCCCGGCGCTCGAGGTCCAGCTCGCGCACCTCGTACGAGCGGCCCAGGTGAAGGTAGAT
Organism: uncultured Solirubrobacterales bacterium; assembly: GCA_963797835.1. Classification (GTDB taxonomy): domain Bacteria; phylum Actinomycetota; class Thermoleophilia; order Solirubrobacterales; family 70-9; genus JBDTSW01. Next base: position 116,324 of record CAWCRN010000031.1, on the reverse strand, counting down.
GGCGCCCGGGTGGACCGTGGTGAAGGCGCGCTCGGCCTCGACGGAGCCGATCATCTCCCCCGAGGAGCGGTCGATCACCGCCACCGAGTCGGGCGAGGCCGAGCGCAGCGAGATCTCCCCGGCGGGGAAGCCCGGCCCTCGCGGCAGGTAGCGCCCGTCCCGTGCACGGCGAAGCTGGCCGGCGGCGACCAGGGCGTCGGCGCGCTCACGCCAGCGGTCGCCGAGCACCTCGTCGTCGGCGCCGCCCGGCTGGTCCGGCGAGCCGCCGAGCGGCACCTCGTACGCGGCGGCGAGCGTGTGGGCGAGCTGGATTCGCTCGTTGGTGTGGTCGAGGATCGCCGCCTCCACCGGGCGCGCGAGGAACTCGGTCGGGTGCCGGCAGAAGAACTGGTCGAGGGCGTCGTCGCCGGCGATGTAGAGCGCGATCCCCTCGCGGCGGCGCCCAGCCCTCCCCCACATCTGGCGCAGGCTGGCGACGGTGCCGGGAAAGGTGACGCAGATCGCCGCGTCGAGCTCACCGATGTCGATGCCCAGCTCGAGGGCGTCCGTGGCGACCACCGCGAGCAGGTCCCCCGAGGAGAGCCGGGCCTCGATCTCGCGCCGCTGCTGCGGCGTGTAGCCGGCGCGGTAGGGGGCGATCCGTGCGGCCAGGTCGCCGTGGCCCAGGTCCTCGAGACGCATCCGGGTGAAGCGTTGGATCAGCTCGATCCCGCGTCGGCTCCTGAGGAAGCAGATCGTCCGCATGCCTCCGATCACGAGGTCCGCCAGGAGCTCCGCCGACTCCGACAGCACCGAGCGGCGCTTCATCGTGCTCGGGTCGATCACGGGCGGGTTCCAGATCCCGATACGGCGCCCGGCCCGCGGCGCCCCGTCGGCGCCGACCAGCTCGAACGGCCGGCCGACGAGCGCGTGCGCGAGCTCGCCCGGGTTCGCGATCGTCGCCGACGCGCACACGAACCGCGGCTCCGACCCGTAGAGGCGCGCGACGCGCCGCAGGCGCCGCAGCACGTTGGCGACGTGCGAGCCGAACACCCCGCGGTAGGTGTGGGCCTCGTCCACCACCACCCAGCGCAGGCCGGCGAGGAACTCGTTCCAGTGCTTGTGATGCGGGAGCAGGCTCATGTTGAGCATGTCCGGGTTGGTGAGCACGAGGTTCGAACGGCGGCGGATCGCCGGGCGGTCATCGCGCGGGGTATCGCCGTCGTAGATCGCGTGGCGGAGCGAGTCGAGGCCAAGCTCCGACAGCTTCCGGGCCTGGTCCTGGGCCAGCGCCTTGGTCGGGTAGAGGTAGAGCGCGCGGGCGCGGTCGTCGCGCTCGAGCGTGTCCAGCACCGGAAGGTTGAACGACAGCGACTTGCCCGAGGCGGTGCCGCTGGTGACGATCACGTCCCCTTCCGCCGCCGCCTTCAGCGCCTCGAGCTGGTGGGAGTAGAGGCTGGGGATCCCCGCCCCCCGCAGGGCGGCGGCGAGGCCTGGGGCGAGCCGCGGTGGGAGCTCGACCACCTCGGCGGCCGCCGCCGGCTCCGAGGCCGTCTCGACCATGCGCTCGTCGATCTCGCCCTGCTCCAGCAGGTGAACCCAGGCCTGGTCGATCACGCCGCGCCCGCCGTGACCGCCGCGGCCACCCGCATCGCATCGAGCGCCTCCGCGTCGTGCAGGCGGAGCATCTCGGCGCCCTCGGCCACCGCGAGCGTCGTAGCCGCGAGGGTGGCAGCACCCCGCTCCTCGGCGGGCAGCCGCTCCTGCCAGGAGCCGGCCACGACGGCGCCGAGGAAGTCCTTGCGCGAGAGGGCGACGAACAGCGGCCGGCCCAGCGAGCGCAGCTCGCCCAGGCGCCGCAGGATCTCGAGGTCGTCGTCCGTCGTGAGGTCGAAGTCGAGCCCCGGGTCGAGCGCGATCGCTTCCTCGGCGATCCCGGCCGCCACGGCCGCCTCGATCCGATCCGAGAACCAGGCCTTCAGATGCTCGACCACGTCGTCGTAGCGTGGCGCCGGCCGGTCCACCCGCGGCGGCCCCTCGATGTGCATCAGCACGTAGCCGGCTCCCACGTCGGCCACCGCGGCGAACAGCTCCGGGCTGCCGCCGGAGATGTCGTTGATCGCGGCAGCGCCGGCGTCGAGGACCTGGCGCGCGACCTCGGCGGAGAAGGTGTCGGCGAGGACCGGGACCGCGGCGCGCTCCGCCAGCCCGGCGACCGCCGGCACCAGCCGCGCGGCCTCGTCCTCCGCCGCCACGGGCGGTCCGCTGCGCGCGGGCACCGCGCCCACGTCGAGCAGGTCGAACCCCGCCTCGACGAGCGCAAGCCCGTCCGCGATCGCCCGCTCCGGCGTGCCGCTCCGCGCCCCCTCGAAGAACGAGTCGTCGGTGACGTTGACGATGCCGGCGGCGAGCGGCGGCGGGAACTCGATGGTGCGGTCGCGAAGGCGCCAGGCGGCCATGCGGGAGACCTTAGATGAGCGATTCCACGACCCCGCTCACCCCGACCGCGTAGCTTCCAACGTCGTGGCAAGGGTGCGACTGAGCGCGGGGGAGGCGCGGCGGCTGGCGCTGGCCGCACAGGGCTTCGGCGGCCCGCGGCAGCCGGGCTCGTCACCGGGTTGGGGAATCCGGCGGCTCTTCTCGCACGTCGGCGTGGTGCAGATGGACTCGGTGAACGTCCTGGAGCGCGCGCACTACCTGCCCGCTTTCACCCGCCTGGGCCCCTACCCTCGCGCCGCGCTCGACGACGCCGCCCACAGGGCCCCCCGGCGCCTTTTCGAGTACTGGGGCCACGAGGCGTCGCTCCTCCCGGTCGCGCTTCAGCCGCTGCTTCGCTGGCGCATGGAGCGTGCCGACGCCGAGGCATGGGGCGGGATGTTCCGGGTCAGCCACGAGCGTCCGGACCTGGTGCAGCGGGTCCTCGAGGAGGTCGGCGACCGGGGGCCGATCGCCGCCTCCGAGCTCTCCGAGCGACGCCCCGAGCGAACCGGGCCCTGGTGGGACTGGTCCGATGCGAAGCGCGCCATCGAGTGGCTCTTCTGGACCGGCCAGGTCAGCTCGGCGCGGCGGCGGAACTTCGAGCGCCTCTACGACCTGCCCGAGCGGGTGTTGCCGCCGAAGGTGATCGCCACGCCCACGCCGGCGCCCGAGGACGCCCAGCGCGAGCTGGTCCGAATCGCGGCCCGCGCGATGGGCGTGGCCGCCGAGCGCGACCTGCGCGACTACTTCCGGCTCGGCCTCGCCGACGCGCGCGCCCGTGTCGGGGAGCTCGTCGAGGCGGGCGACCTGATCCCGGTCGAGGTCGAGGGCTGGGGACGCACGCGGGGCTACCTCTGGACGCGGCGCCACGATCCCGCGCCGCATCGACGCCCGCGCCCTCATCGGCCCGTTCGACTCGCTGATCTGGGAGCGATCCCGGGTGGAGCGGATCTTCGGCTTCTCGTACCGGCTCGAGATCTACGTGCCCAAGCCGAAGCGGGTCCACGGCTACTACGTGCTGCCGTTCCTGCTGGGCGACCGGCTCGTGGCACGCGTGGATCTGAAGGCGGACCGCGCCGCCCGGGCACTGCTCGCTCGTGCCGTCCACCTCGAAGAGGGAGCCCCGCCGGAGACGGGCGCGGCGCTGGAGGCCGAGCTGACGCTGCTGGCCGGGTGGCTCGGGCTCGAGCGCGTCGAGGTGGCTGCTGCCGCCTAGGGCGCGGCGGGGGTGACGCGGATCTTGCCCGCGGCGATGTCGTCCAGGCTGTCGCCGAGCGTGCCGTACGGCTCCGTGTTGCAATCGAAGGGTCCGTTGCGGAGCCAGGTCGCGATCTGGTCGGGCGGATCGCTGCCCTTGCGGTGAACGTCCTTCATGACGATCATGAAGTGGGTGAGCCCGGCGCCCTGGTTCGGGTTGTCGAGCTCGCCTGAGATCCCGGCCTTACGGCGCTTGATGTCGAGGCAGTCGACGTCACCGGTGAAGTCGCCGAACGAGTTCGTCTCGAAGCCCACCTCGCCGGAGGCGTTGGCGTGGTTCTTGGCCTTGAAGTAGAAGTCGAGGCCGAACGTGTCGGTGCCCTCGCCCCTCACCTTCGGGACCACCGCGCCCTGAGAGGCGGACGCCGGCCCGCCGAGGCCGATGAGGGCCATTGCGGTGGCCGTCACGAGAGCAGAGATTGCTCGTGTCATGCCCCCAGGATCGGTGCAGCGGGCGCCGGCGGCCAGACACCCTAGGGCTGGACTTCGCCACACTTCCCCGCCCATGAGCCTGCGCTGCGTCTACACCGACCTCGACGGCACCCTCTACGGCAAGCACGGCTCGCTGTTCCGGGACGCGGAGGGCAACTTCTCGATGCTCCAGGCCCGGGCCCTCGAGGCGTGCCACAGGGCAGGGGTCGAGGTGGTGATCATGTCGGGGCGACGCGAGGCCCAGGTGCTGGCCGACGCACGGGTGATCGGCCAGACCTCCTGCATCTACGAGGCGGGCTGCGGGGTGACGATCGACTTCGAGCGGACGCTGCTCGTGGGCGACTGGGCCTCCGAGGACGAGGACGCCCCCACCCCCGCCCAGCGGATGCTCGACCAGGGCATCCCGGACCTGCTGTTCGAGCGTTTTGGAGACCAGCTCGAGTGGCATCGCCCCTGGCACACCGACCGCCACCTGTCCCACCTCTTTCGCGGGAAGGTCGACGTGACCGAGGCGAACGCGCTGCTGGCCGAGGCCGGGCATCCCGACGTCCGCTTCCTCGACAACGGCGCGATCGGCCGGCAGATGGACTCTGTCGACGGGCAGGCCCACGCGTACCACCTGGTGCCCGCAGGGGCCTCGAAGGCGAGAGCCGTCGCCTTCCACATGCAGGCCCGCGGCTTCGATCCCGAGAGCTGCATCGCGGTGGGCGACTCGCTCGAGGACCTGGATGCCGCGGAGGCCGTCGGCCGCTTCTTCGCCGTCGCCAACGGCCCCGAGCGCGACCCCGCGATGCGCGAGGCGCTACCGCGCTTCCCCAACGCCACCGTCACCGAGGGCGCGATGGGCGACGGCTTCTACGAGGCCGTGATCTCGACCCTCGCCGAGCGGAGCTAATCCCGGCGGGGAGAGGGGCGGGCTCATCTAGACTCGGTTCATGGCTGCCGATCACGCGACGATCGCGGAGGAGGAGTACCTCCAGATCATGTTCTGGCTGGAGGAGGCCGGGCTTCCGATCACCGGGGCCAACGTCGCCCGCGCGATGCAGCTCTCGCCCCCCACCGTGCACGAGATGATCGGCCGGCTCGAGCGCGACGGCTACATCACGCGCCGCGAGGACAAGTCGGTGGAGTTCACCGACGACGGCCGCGAGCAGGCGGGCCAGATCGTCCGCCGCCACCGCCTGATCGAGCGCTTCCTCACCGACGTCCTGGGGATCCCCTGGGACGAGGTCCACGAGGAGGCCGAGCGCCTCGAGCACGCGATGTCGCCGGTGCTGGAGGACCGGATGCTCGCCGCGATCGGCGACGCCAAGACGTGCCCACACGGGCACCCGATCGTCGAGGGCGCGCGCGAGCACGGCGTGCTGCTGGCCGACGTCGAGCCGGGGGCCGACGTCCACGTGCTCCGCTTCGAGAACGAGGCCGAGGCGATCCTGCACTACCTCAAGGAGACCGGCCTTCACCCGGGCCTCGACGGCAAGCTCGAGGCCCAGGAGGACGACGAGGTGGTGCTCGCCTCCGACGGAGGCCGCCACGTCGTCTCGCGCGACGTGGCCGAGACCGTGTCGGTGCGGGCCGACCCGGCTCCGCCGCCACGGGCGCCGCTGCCCGAGCAGCTAGTCGTATCGGCGGACCGCTACGGGCGCTGAGGCGGTTCGAGCGCCGGTAGCAGGCACTGCGTGAGTGGGGTTAGGCGTCGCCGCAGATCTGGCGCAGCCTGCGGTAGAGGCTCGCGTCCTGCGGGCGGAGGATCCCGAGCTCGCGCCGGCGGACCGACGCCTCGTGCTCGCGCACGGCGGCCGCGAGCGCGGAGAACCGCCGCTCGGCCAGGTTTCGCTCGCTGACCGGGTCCAGCTTCTGACTTCCCTCGATGATCGTTACGGGGCTCATCTCACCTCCTGTACGGCGTCCCCCGTCGTCGTTCGACTCGCCCTCACCATAGGCGGGACTTCTCAAGCCTTTGTAACGAGCGGGTAAACCTCAGGCCGTCGTCGCCGCGCGGGTGCGCTCGAGCGCCCGGGCGACGCGTGCGACGCCCTCGCCGATCCGCTCCGGCGGGACGCTGGCGAACGAGAAGCGCAGGCTGGAGCGCCCCCCGTCGAGCATGAAGTCGGGGCCGGCGACGAACGCGACGCCCTCCTCCTTCGCCGCCTCGAGCAGCGCCGGGGTGTCGGCGTCGTCCTCGAGGTCGACCCAGAGGAAGTAGCCGCCGCCGGGGACGACGAAGCGGGCCTCCGGGATCTGCTCGCGCAGGGCGTCGACCAGCGCGTCGCGGCGCTCCTGGAGCGCCCCGTTCACGAACTCGACGTTGCTCGAGAGGATCCCCGAGCGGCACATCTCCAGCACCACCGACTCGGCCAGCATGTTGGGCGAGATGTAGTGCTCGGAGCCGCGCTTGGCGAGGGTCGCGATCTGCTCGGCGGGGCCGGCCAGGTAGCCGACCCGGACGCCGGGGCTGACCGTCTTCGAGAACGACGAGGCGTGGATGACGCGGTCGGCCTGATCCAGCGAGAGCATCGTCGGCAGCTCCTCGCCGCCGAAGCGGATCAGCCGGTAGGGGTCGTCCTCGAACAGCCAGAAGCCGTGCTCGGCCGCCAGCTCCACCAGGCGCTCGCGCTTGGCGGCCGACAGCGTGCAGCCGGCGGGGTTGTGGAAGTTGGGGATGACGTGGGCGAGCTTCACCGGCCCGTCGGCGAGCGCGGCCTCGAAGGCGTCGACGTCGATGCCGTCCTCCTCGAGCGGCACCGGGACCAGCTCGGCGCCGGTGCGGCCGAGCAGCAGCAGCGTGCGGTCGTAGGAGGGCTGCTCGACGATCACCCGGTCGCCCGGCTCGATCATGTAGCGGAACAGCAGCGCCGCCGCCTCCATCGAGCCGTTCGTGACCATCACCCGCTCGGCCTCGATCCCGTGCAGCTCGGCGGCGATCCACTCGCAGAGGCCGGGGTGCCCGCGCCCGGTGCCGTAGGAGAGCGCGCGCTCCCAGTCCTCGTCGAGCGCCGTCTTCGCCGCCGTGCGCACGGCCTCGGCGGGGAGGATGTCGGCGCTGGGGGCGCCGCGGGCGAAGGAGATGACGTCGCCGGGCATGGGGCCGAGTCTACGGAAGCGGGCGGGCGCTCGGCCAGCGGTTCGTCGGCATGGATGCGTTTAGAGCCGAGGCCCGGCGGCGCGGATGGGTCCGGGCGCAGCGTCTCGAGCGCGATCTGGGCGGTCTCGGTGGGGCTCGTGCCCACGCGGACGTCCTTCGCCTCGAGCGCTTCCTTCTTCGCCTGGGCGGTGCCCGACGAGCCGGAGATGATCGCGCCGGCGTGGCCCATCTGCTTGCCGGGCGGGGCGGTGAAGCCGGCGATGTAGGCCACGACGGGCTTCGAGACCGACTCGTCGATGAACTCGGCCGCGCGCTCCTCCGCGTCGCCGCCGATCTCGCCGACCATCACGATCAGCTCGGTCTCCGGGTCGTTCTCGAAGAGGGTGAGGACGTCGATGAAGTCCGAGCCGACGATCGGGTCGCCGCCGATGCCGACGATCGAGGAGTTGCCCGACCCCGGCCTGCTTCAGCTCGTTGCCGATCTGGTACGTGAGCGTGCCCGACTTCGAGACGACGCCGATCGAGCCCGGGTCGAAGAACTGCGCCGGGATGATCCCGACGTTCGCCTTGCCCGGGCGACAGGACGCCCGGGCAGTTGGGGCCGATCAGCCGACGCCCGCCTCCTTCGCCTTCCAGTAGACGCCCATCATGTCGAGGACCGGGATGCCCTCGGTGATGGCGATGACCGTCTCGACCCCGGCGTCGATCGCCTCCTCGATGGCGGCCGCGGCGAACTTCGCGGGCACGAAGATCATCGAGGTGTTGGCCCCGCGCTCGGACACCGCCTCGGCGATCGTGTCGAAGACGGGCACCCCGTCGACGTCCTGGCCGCCCTTGCCGGGCGTGACGCCGGCCACGAGGTCGGTGCCGTAGTCGCGGTTGCGGAGGCCGTGGAAGGTGCCCTCGCGCCCGGTCAGGCCGGAGACGACCAGCTTGGTGTCCGTCGCCGACGATGATGCTCATCCCGCGCAGCTCCACCACCCGCTTGGCCGCGCCGAGCATCGTCTTCTCCTGGTGGAGGTTCTCGAGGCCGGACTCGGCCAGGATCTTGAGGCCCTCCGCCTGGTTGGTGCCGTCGAGGCGGACGACGACCGGGAGCTCGATGTCCATCTGCTTCGAGGCCTCGACGATGCCCTTCGCGACCTCGTCGCAGCGGGTGATCCCGCCGAAGATGTTGAACAGGATGGCGGTGACCTTCTCGTCCGAGGTGATGACCTCGAGCGCGTCGACGATCGCCTCGGCCTTGGAGCCGCCGCCGGCGTCGAGGAAGTTCGCCGGCTTGCCGCCCGCCTGAGCGACCACGTCGAGCGTGGACATGCACAGGCCGGCCCCGTTGGCGAGGATGCCGATGTTCCCGTCCAGCTTGACGTAGGTCAGCCCCTTCTCCTTGGCCATCCCCTCCTGCGGGTCCTCCGCCGACTTGTCGGAGAGCTCGGCCAGCTCGGGGTGGCGGAAGAGCGCGTTGTTGTCGATCGTCGCCTTCGAGTCGAGCGCGACCACCTTGCGGTCGGTGGTGACGATCAGCGGGTTGATCTCGAGCAGCGTCGCGTCCTCGGCCTTGACCACGTCGGCGAGCTTCACCAGCATGTCGGCGACCTGGTCGGTGACGTCCTCGTCGATCCCCGCGTCGAGCGCGATCTCGCGCGCGAGCTCCTGGGTCATCCCCTCGCCCGGCTCGATGTGGCGTCTGACGAGGGCGTCGGGGTCGGACTCGGCGACCTCCTCGACGTCCATCCCGCCCATCCGGGACACGATCGCCAGGAGCTTCTTGGCGGAGCGGTCGAGGATGATCGAGGCGTAGTACTCGGCGTCGATCTCCGACGCCTGCTCCACCCAGAGGTCGTGGACCGTGAAGCCGCGGATGTCCATGCCCAGGATCGCCTCGGCGTGGGCGCGCGCCTCCGGCTCGTCCTTGGCGACCTTGATCCCGCCGGCCTTGCCGCGGCCGCCGATCGCCACCTGGGCCTTGATCACGCACGGGTAGCCGATCTCGTTGGCGGCGGCGACGGCGTCGTCGACGGTCGTCGCGTGGCGACCCTCCGGCACCGGCAGGCCATGCTTGGCGAAGAGCTGCTTGCCCTGGTATTCGAGTAGGTCCATGCGTGGGGGTCGCGCGTGGGTGCCGCGGCGCGCGGCGGCAGCCTACAATGCTCCGCCGCTCAGGCGGAGTTCGATGCCCCTACCCAAGCTCAAAGACATCACGTTCGTAACCACGGACTGCTACGGGACCCTGATCGACTGGGAGAAGGGGATCATCGACGCGTTCGGCGCCCAGGCCGCGCGCGACGGCTTCTCCTTCGACGAGGACGAGTTCATCAAGCGCTTCCTCGAGGTCCAGGCCGAGATCATGAGCGGGTCCTACGAGCTCTACGCGGAGGTGCTGCGGCGCGCTGCGGTCAAGGTCGCCGGCGAGCTGGGCTGGGAGCTAGAGCCCTCGCGGGCCCAGTTCCTGCCCGACAGCGTCGGCAGCTGGCAGCCGTTCCGCGAGGCCAACGCCGCGATGGACCGGCTGAAGAAGCGCTACGAGCTGGGGATCATCTCGAACATCGACGACAAGCTGCTCGGGGTCTCCCGCCGCCACCTGCGCACCGAGCTCGACCTGGTCGTGACGGCCCAGCAGGTCCGCTCCTACAAGCCCGACCCCGCCCACTTCAAGGAGTGCGCGCGGCGGATCGGCGGCAAGAAGGGCTGGCTGCACATCGGCTCCGGCTACAACGCCGACGTCGAGCCGCTCCTGAAGATGAAGGTGCCGGTGATCTGGGTGAACCGCCACGGCGAGAAGCTGGAGGGCCGCAAGAAGCCCGACGCCGAGGTGAAGACGCTGCGCGACGCCGCGGCCCGCCTCGGCGCCAAGTAGGCCTGCGATGGCACCGGGCGCGCCCACCGCGCACCGCGACCTGGCCGACGAGGCGATGGTGGCCCGGGCGCACGAGCGCTTCGCCGCCGAGCGCCGCCGCGGCCCCGGGGACGGGCCCGAGCCCGGTGTGCTCCCGAACCTCATCGTCATCGGCGGGCTGAAGTGCGGCACCACCAGCCTCCATCACTACCTGAACCTCCACCCGTCGATCTCGATGTCGCGCCCGAAGGAGCTGAACTTCTTCGTCGAGGAGCTGAACTGGGAGCTGGGGCCCGCCTGGTACGGATCGCACTTCGACCCCGGGGCCGCGGTCCGCGGTGAGACCTCGCCCCACTACACGGACCGCCCGCGCCTCGACGGGGTCGCCGACCGGATGCGCGAGCTGATCCCCCACGCGTACGTCGTCTACATGGTGCGCGACCCGGTCGACCGGATGCTCTCCCACTACCTGCACAACGTCGCCGGCGGCTACGAGGAGCGCTCGCTGGAGGAGGCGTTCGGGCGCTGGGACACCGCGTACGTCGACCGCAGCCGCTACGCGTTCCAGCTCGAGCCGTACCTCGACGCCTACGGGTTCGACCGGGTACATGTGGTTTCGCGCGAGGAGCTGAAGGCCGACCGTACGGGCATCATGCACGCCCTGTTCGAGTTCCTCGGCGTCGACCCCGACTTCACCTCCGACGAGTTCGCACGCGAGTGGGAGACAGGCGGGGCGAAGGCGGGCGGGCGCTTCCGGATCATGGACCGCGCGGTGCGCCTGCCGGGCCTGCGGGCACTCGACCGCAACTTCGACCGCCTGCCCGAGCGGATGCGCTGGCGGGTCGAGAAGATCGTCCACGACCCGGACTCGGGCGAGGCCCCGAAGCCGGAGCTCCCGCGCGAGCTTCGCGCCCGGCTGGTGGAGATCTTCAAGCCCGACGTCGCGCGCCTGGAGGAGATCGCCGGGCGCGGGTTCGGGTGGCTCTGAGGCCGGGCAGGGCTCCTTGGCACGCCTCCGCGTCGACCGCCCCAACGCGGCTCCGCGGTGCGGCTACGTTGACTCGGGAGCGCCCGCGGCGGCGGCCGGCACCTCGATCCACACGTCGGCACCGCCCGCGGGCGAGTTGACCGCCCCCACACTGCCCCCGTGCGCGAGGGCGATCGTCTCGACGATCGCGAGGCCGAGGCCGGTGCCGCCGCGCTCGCGGGCGGGGTCGGCGCGGCTGAAGCGCTCGAAGGCGCGCCCGGCGAAGCCCTCGGGGAAGCCGGGGCCGTCGTCGGCCACGTGAAGGGCGACGCCGCTCCCGTTGGCGGCGGCGCTGAGACGGATCGGCCCGGCGCCGTGGCGCAGGGCGTTATCGACCATGTTGGTGAGCGCCTGCTCGAGGCGGAGCCGATCCCCCTCGAGCTCCAGGTCGGCCCCGCCGTCCACGCCGACCTCGCGTCCCGCCTCGGCGGCGCGGGCGCTGAAGCGCTCCCGCACGCCCTCGAACAGGTCGCCTGCCCGTAGCCGCTCGGTCGCGAGTCCCAGCTTGCCCTGCTCTGAGCGCGCCACGACCAGCAGGTCCTCGGCCAGCTGGACCAGCCGGTCGACCTCCTCGATCGCCGATGCCATCGCCTCGCGAAGCTCCTCCTCGCTGCCGCCGTAGCGCAGGGCCACCTCCAGCTCGGACTTGTGAAGCGCGAGCGGCGTGCGCAGCTCGTGGGCGGCGTCGTCCGTGAAGCGTCGCTCCCGCTCGATCGCGGCCTCCAGCCGGCCCAGCATCTCGTTCAGGGTCTCGCCCAGCCTGGTCAGCTCGTCGCGCGCGGGCGAGACCGGCAGGCGCTCCTCGGGCCCCCCGGCCGAGATCGTCTCGGCGCGCTTGCGCATCGCCTCCACCGGCCGCAGGGCTCCGCTCGCGGCGCCGTAGGCGGCGAGCGACGCGAGCACGAGCGCGATCGGGCCGCCGATCAGGAGCAGGGTCGCGAGGCTGGCCAGGGCCTCGCGGCGGTCATCGAGGGAGGCGCCGACCACGGCGACCACGGTCTCACCGCCGACGTCGACCGGCGTCGCGAGCAGGCGGGCACTGCCCTCCACGCCCGGAAGGCTCTCGCGCTCGAAGAAGGTGGCACCTGCGAGCGCCCGCTCGACCTCGGCAGGCGTCAGCACCGGCTGGCCGTCGAGCTGGGGGGTCGAGTCGATCACGGTGCCGTCGGCCGCCAGCACCTGCGCGAAGCTCTCCTCGGCCTCGATCAGCCGCACGTCCCCCGACCTCTCGAGGGCAGGCCCCGAGGCCTGGACCAGCGCCGAGATCTCGGTGCCTCGCGTGCGCAGGCCGTTGTCGATCGACTCGTCCAGCTGATCGCCCAGGCGTACGTAGACGAACAGCCCGACGGCGACGAAGACCACGGCCATGACCGCGGCGAAGACGAGGGTGACACGCAGGCGGATCGGGATGCGGCTCAACGCCCGCCGTCCTCGCGCAGGCGATAGCCGGCGCCGCGCACCGTCTCGATCGAGGTGACGCCGAACGGCTTGTCGACCTTGCGGCGCAGGAAGCCGACGTACGCGTCCACGACGTTGGAGCGGTTCTCGTAGTCGTAGTCCCAGGCGTGCTCGAGGAGCTGGAACCGGCTCAGCACGTCGCCGGGCCGGCGCATGAAGGTCTCGAGCACCGAGAACTCCTTCGCCGAAAGCTCGATCTCGGCGTCGCCGCGCCAGACCCGCCGGGTCGCAGGGTCGAGGCGCAGGTCGCCGACCTGCAGCTCGGGCGAGCGCTCGGCGCGGCCGCGGCGGAACAGCGCCCGCAGGCGGGCCAGGAGCTCGGCGTAGGAGAACGGCTTGGTCAGGTAGTCGTCGGCCCCGGAGTCGAGCCCGGCCACCCGGTCGCGCACCCCGTCGCGCGCGGTGAGCATCAGGATCGGCGACCACACCTCCGCCGCCCGCAGCTGGCGGCAGACCTCGAAGCCGTCGATGCCGGGCAGCATCACGTCGAGCACGATCGCGTCGTACTCGGTCGCCTCCGCGCGGGGCACGGCGTCCTCGCCCGACCCCGCGAGATCGACCGCCATCCCCTCACGGGTGAGGCCGCGGCGCACCAGGGCGGCCAGCTTCGAGTCGTCCTCGACGATCAACACGCGCATGGCAGAAAGGATCTTCGAGCTTCATGAAAGCCGGATGAAAGCTCGCCCAGTGAACTGTCCTGCCCGGCGCACACTGTGTGTAGGTAGGGCAGGACACTTGGCGTTGGCGGGCGCGGGGTAGCCTCCAACGCATGCGGATCGCGGTGGCAGCGGACGAGCGCGTGGGCGTGGCCGAGGTGGTCGCTGAGGAGCTGCGCCGGCGCGGCCATGAGCCCGCCCTCCACGGAGCCCTCGTCGAGGGCGAGCGCGACGACTGGGCCTGGGCGAGCGAGGCCGCGGCGCGCGACGTCGCCGAGGGCCGCGCCGACCAGGCGGTGGTGTGCTGCTGGACCGGCACCGGGGCCTCGATCGCGGCCAACAAGGTGCCGGGGATCCGCGCCGCGCTCTGCGCCGACGCCGCGACGGCCGAGGGGGCCCGCTGTTGGAACGACGCCAACGTGCTGGCGCTGAGCCTGCGGACGACGTCGGCGGCCGAGCTGGCCGAGATCCTCGACGCCTGGTTCGCGGGCGAGCCGAGCTCCGAGGCGGACGATCGCGCGAACGTCGAGCACATAAGCGACATCGACCTACCCCCAAGACGTCCCTGGGCCCCTAGGGGGGTAGTGCGGGACGTTCAAGTGAGGTCAGTGCGGGGTGAGAGTCAGCAGGCGGTCGGGGTGGCCGTACACATCGTCGGACGGAATGCCCGGACCTTCCACCCGGCCGCGACCCAGGCGCCTTCCTTCCGTGCGTCCTCGCCCACGTCCAGTGGAAGGGGCCGCCGTCGATCTCGACGATCAGACGTTCCGCCGGCCAGCTCAGGTCCGCTTCCTCTCCGGCGACGTCGTGGTTGAGGCGGGGCAGCGGGCGTCCAGCATCCCGGAGCACCTCCATCGCACGGATCTCAGCTCCACTTCGGGCGCGCTCCAACGGGAGTCCTGAGTATCGGGCAAGGTCCGTGCCAGCTGTCGCACCCCCCGGCGGCGCGGATGCCGGGCCAGCTCATCGCCGAGCTCGTAGATGCGTGCGCACATCTCGTCGAGCCTCGCGAGCGCCCGATGACCATCGCGCCAGGGAAGACGTTCGGGCCACCGTGGTCATCGGCACGCCTGAAGGTGGTCGTCACGTGCGATCGAGGATCGGCTGCGATACACGAGGAGGCCGCCGTGACGGCGCGACCGGTTCCAGGCGAGTGGGGGGGGGGGGGGCCCCCCTGACCCCTAGATGAAGCGCCTCCTGCCGGACCACGCCGAGACCACCGTTGAGGAGCAGGCCGCCGCCCTCGACCTGGTCGGCAAGGCGCCCGCCGAGCGCCCGTACGCGGTCACCAACTTCGCGCTCACCCTCGACGGGCGGGCCACGATCGCGGGGCGCTCAGGGAAGATCGGTAGCGACACCGACACCGCGATGCTCGTCGCCCTGCGGACCACCGTCGATGCGGTGATGATCGGGGCCGGGACGATGAGGGCGGAGGGCTACGGGCCGCCCGTCTCCGACCCCGCCAAGCGGGCGCGCCGCGAGGAGCGCGGCCTGGCCCCCGACCCGCTGATGGTGGTCGTGGGGAGCCTGGACCTGCCCTGGGACGCCCCGCTCTTCACCGAGGGGCAGGGCGAGGTCCTCATCTTCACCTCCGACGACGCCGAGCCGCCGGACGTGACCACCCCCGTGGCGGTCGAGCGCCACCCCGGCCGGGTGGACCTGGTCGAGATGATGCGCCACCTGCGCGACGCCCGCAGCATCCGCGCGCTGCTCTGCGAGGGCGGCCCGCGCCTCCACGCGCAGCTGATCGAGGCGGGTCTCGTGGACGAGCTGTTCGTCACCCACGCGGCGAAGCTGGCGGGGGGCGAGGGGCCAGGCCTGGTCGCCGGGCTCGCCGAGCAGGAGCGGCCGCTGGAGCTGGTGTGGCTCCTCGAGGATGCCGGTGAGCTGTTCGGCCGCTACCGGGTGCTCTAGGCCGGTTCCTTAGGCGAAGTCCGCCAGCGGGCCCATGCGCTCGGGCGCCGGGGGCAGGTCGCCCCGCTCCTCCACGCGCTCCTCGCCGCGGCGCAGCATCCGCAGGAAGATGATCGTGCCGCCCAGGATCGCCGTGAGGCCCAGCGAGAGCTGCACGCTCAGGATCCCCTCGCGCGTCCAGTAGACGTCGCGGAGGTCGAGCAGCAGCGCGGCCTCGTCGAACGTGACGCCGATGCCGGCCCCGAACGGGACCGCGAGCGCCTGCTCGAGCTTGGCGTTCTGGGTGATCAGCCCGGCGCCGCCGGCGCAGAACGCGATCAGGATCCCGGGGACGAAGTGGTGGATGTGACGGCCGCCCAGCCTGATGTCCCCGGTCGGGCCACCAGCCGGAGCGGATCCCTGCGGTCGAGATCCGCATCAGCGCGAACCCGCCGACGAACCCGGTGAGCATGTTGAACAGGACCGTCTCGCCGCGGGGCGTCGCCTCGTAGCCCTCGATCGCCACCGTGACCGTGTCCGAGGTGGCCTCGCCGGCCGCCGCCAGCGCGTGCTCGGCGGAGTCGAGCACCGTCTCCGCCTCGGGCTGCTCGAGCGCGCGGCGGCGTGTGAGCTTCGCCAGCTCGCCGATCAGCACCGTGCCGGCGGTCGCCGCCGCCACCCCCGCCAGGCCTAGGGTCAGGCGGTCGGCCCGGCCGCCGTTGTCGCGCCGAAGGCGTTGGCGCAGCCCGTCCATGTCGTGAATCTAACCGCCCGGTAGCCGGACCTGTCCGCGGCTCGGTGACCCCGCGAATCAGAGGCGAACCAGGTTCTCGGCCTCGATCCCGCGCGTGACGCCGCGGAAGTCGACCACGAGCGGAGCGCGGGCCACGACCTCGCCGTAGTCCAGCTCGGGGTGGGCGGTGACGATGCAGGCGACGTCGCACGAGCGGAGCGCCTCGTCCAGAGGGGCTCGAGGAGAGGCCCAGCTCGCCGACCTCGGAGACGTGGGGGTCGTGGTAGGAGATCTCGGCGCCGAGATCGGTCAGGAGGTGCGCGATCTTCAGGGCCGGCGCCTCGCGGATGTCGCCCACGCCGCCCTTGTAGGCCATCCCCAGCAGCAGCACCCGCGAGCCCCGGACCGGCTTGGCCACGTCGTTCAGCGCGCGCTGGATGCGGTCGACGCAGAAATGGGGCTGGTTCTGGTTGATCTTCCCCGCCAGCTCGATGAACTCGGTCGGGAAGTCGTACTCGCGCGCCTTGAAGGCGAGATAGAAGGGGTCGACGGGGAGGCAGTGGCCGCCCATCCCGGGCCCCGGGTCGAACCGCATGAAGCCGAACGGCTTGGTGGCGGCGGCGTCGACCACCTCCCAGACGTCGATGTCCATCCGGTCGCAGAGGATCGCCAGCTCGTTGACCAGGGCGATGTTGACCGAGCGGAAGATGTTCTCCAGCAGCTTCGACAGCTCCGCCGCCTCGGGGGTCGAGACGGCGATGACCTCGTCGCAGATCAGCTCGTAGAGGGCGACCGCGCGCTCGCGGCAGGCCTCGGTGAGGCCGCCGACGATCTTCGGCGTGGTGCGGATCGTGTGGTCGGTGCGGCCGGGATCGATCCGCTCGGGCGAGAACGCGAGGTTGAAGTCGCGCCCGGCGGCCAGGCCGGACTCCTCGAGGATCGGGCGCAGGCGGTCGCGGGTGGTGCCGGGGTAGGTGGTCGACTCCAGCACCACCAGCTGGCCGGAGCGCAGGACGCCCGAGAGCGACGTGGCGGCGTCGACGATGTAGGAGAGGTCGGGCTCGCGCTGGTTCGCGAGCGGGGTCGGGACGCACAGCACCAGGGCGTCGCAGGAGCCGAGGTGCCCGTGCTCGGTCGTCGCCGTGAAGCGCTCGGCGACGGCGCGAAGCCGCTCCGACGCCACGTCCTCGACGTCCGACTCCGAGCGGCGCAGCCGCTCGACCCTTCGTGAGTCGGCGTCAACGCCGATCACATCGTTTCCGGCCTCGGCGAAGGCCACCGCGAGCGGCAGGCCGACGTACCCGAGGCCGATGATGCCGACCTTCATCGCGCGGAGATTGTAGGAGCCGCCAGCTCCCGCACGGCAGTGGCGAGGACTTCCGCATCCGTGGTTGCGTCCAGGCTCAGGTCGGCCACTCGCCCCACCAGCGCATCGCGAGGAGCATCCGCCGGCCGCAGCCACGCGGTCGGGATCCCGAGCTTGACGGCCGTGAGCGCCGCGCCCAGCGCCGGGTCGCCGTCGCCGCCGACCAGCAGGGCGTCGGGTGGGTCGCCGGCGAGCGCCTCCTCTGCTGCGCGCAACGCGCCCACGAGGCCGGCGGTGGCGCCGGCATCGCCGGCGGGGGGCGAACTGGACCTGGCCGACCTCCATCCCGGCCCGGCCGAGCGTCTCGGCGAGGGAGGGATCGGCGCCCACGAGCACGACTCTCATCGACGGGAGCCTAAGCCCCACGGCCGCCGCTGTCGATGCGATGCGTGTGGAAGCCGCTCGCAACGACTTCGTCGACTGGGAGGGCCCAGAAAAGGTCGGTTGTCCAAACCAACGACCTGGTCTAGAGGTAGGATCGACCCCCATGAAGCGGATCCTGACTCCGTGGAACGCCGGCCTCAGCGCTGCACGGCACCTGCGCTGGTTCCTGAGCTACCAGATCTCCGGCGAGACCCGCTCCTCCCGCTAGCCCACCGGCATAGAATCCCTGCCGTCCACGACCGACGGGAGCACTGAGGATGGCCAAGGAGCCGCGTTCAATCCAGGGCAGGGTAGTAGCGATCACCGGCGGGGCTCGCGGGATCGGCAAAGCCACCGCGGAGGCGCTCTCGCGGAAGGGGGCGCGGGTCGCGATCGGCGACCTCGACGGCGAGATGGCGGCCGAGACCGCCGAGGGCCTGCCCGGAGAGGCGATCGGGCTCGAGCTCGACGTCACCAAGCGCGAGTCGTTCGCGGACTTCCTGGCCCAGGTCGAGGAGCGCATCGGGCCGCTCGACGTGATCGTCAACAACGCGGGGATCATGCCGCTCGGCTCGTTCGTCGACGAGGACGATGCCACGGCGCACCGGATGGTGGACATCAACATCCACGGGGTCCTCTACGGGATGAAGCTGGCGCTGCCGGGGATGCTGCGCCGCAACACGGGCCACATCGTCAACATCGCCTCCCAAGCCGGGAAGGGCGGGTTCCCGGGCGGCGCCACCTATTGCGCGACCAAGCACGCCGTCGTGGGCGTCTCGGAGGCGGTTCGCGGCGAGCTCGTGGACACGGAGATCGAGGTCTCGTGCGTGATGCCGGGCGTCGTCAACACCGAGCTCACGTCGGGCATGAAGGAGGCCCGCGGGGTCAAGAACGCCGAGCCCGAGGACGTCGCCGACGCGATCGTGAAGGCGCTGGAGTTCCCGAAGTTCGACGTCTTCGTCCCGGGTTACGCGGGCGGCATCGCGAAGGTGATGCAGTTGCTGCCGCGACGCGGCCGCGAGGCGATGGCCAGGGCGCTGCGCGCCGACAAGGTCCTGAGCGAGGTCGACGACGCTCAGCGCAAGGCCTACGAGGATCGCGCCGCCCGGTCGAGGCCTGGCCTCGAGCCCGAGGCCGTCGACGAAACGGTCGAGTCGAAGTCGGCGTAGCGGCCGGTTAGGCGACGCGGTTCGGGGGCTCGCGGCCCTCGAGCACGGCGAGCACGTTCTCGGCGGCGGTCCGCGCCATCGCGTCGCGGGAGGTGTGGGTTGCCGAGCCGATGTGCGGGAGCAGGGTGACCCTCGGGGCGCGTAGAAGCGCGTCCGGCACGTTGGGCTCCCCCTCGTAGACGTCGAGCCCGGCACCCCCGATTGCGCCCGCTTCAAGCGCCGCCGCCAGCGCCTCGGCATCGACGAGGGCGCCACGGGCGGTGTTCACGAGGATCGCGTGCGTTTGCATCGCCCCAGCTCCGGAGCACCGATGAGATGCCGGGTCTCGGCGCTCGCGGGCGCATGGAGTGAGACCACGTCGGCCCGGGCGAGCGCCTCCGGCAACCCCACCTTCACTGCCCCGAGCACCGCCTGGGCCTCGGGCTTCTCGGATCGCGCCACGTACAGCAGCTCGCCCGCCAGCGGGCGCACCAGCTCCGCGTACCGGCGCCCGATCCGTCCCAGGCCGACGACCGCGAAGGTGGCGCCGCTCAGCTCCAGGCCCAGGCCCGCGCCGGGGTCCCACCCCGTCCAGCGCCCGGCGCGCAGGTCCGCCTCGGCCGCGGTCGTGCCCCGGGCCGCCGCCAACGTCAGCGCGAGGGCCAGCTCGGCCGTGGCGTTGGTCAGCACGTCCGGCGTGTTGGTGACGGCGACCCCGCGGCGCCGGCACGCGTCCAGGTCCACGTTGTCGTAGCCGACCGCGAAGTTGGCGACCACCCGCAGCTGCGGGCCCGCCGCGTCGAGCAGCGCCTCGTCGACCTTCACCGTCGGATCGGCGACGATCGCATCGACCCCGGGGGCGAGCTCGCGCAAGCGCTCGGCCGTGGCATCGAGCCCTCCCTCGCGCAGCTCCGCGACCCGCTCCAGCAGCTCCCGGCCGGCCGGCAGGAGCTTCCGGGCAATCAGCACGGTCGGCCTCGCCATCGGTGGATCATCCCGGATCCCTGGCGGGCGCCGCCGCCACCGACATGTCCACCCTTCTGCCCCGGAACGGGACGCCCTCCGCCGTGAGCAGCCGCCGCTGGCGCTCGCCCTTCGCGAGCGAGCCGTCGGAGCGCACCACGCGCTGCCAGGGGACCGACGGGTCATGGCAGGCTGCCAGGACGGAGCCGGCGAACCGGGGCGCCTGCGGGCACAGCTCCCCGTAGGTGGTGACGAAGCCCGGCGGAATCGCCCGCACCCTGCTCAGGATGTCCTCGGCGAGTGGCGAACCGGGCATCGCAGGCCTCAGGCGGGCTGCTCGTCGAGCCAGGCCCTCGCGACTCGCTTCGGCGCCTTGCGAAGCCAGGCCTCGATGATCTGCTCGCGCAGCATCTCCTGATCGACGGTGGCGAGGCGCACGAGCATCGCGGGGTAGTCCTGGTAGTGCGGGGTGATGTGGAACATCTCGGGCTCGGACTGCATCAGCGCCTCCCGCTCGAGCATGTCCACCATCAGCACTATGTCCTCGCCATCCTCGCGCAGGCGGCAGAAGGACTTGCCGCGCACCTTGAACGACGGCGTGTTGAACCAGGTGCTCTCCTCGACCTCCGGGAGCTCGAGTGCGATCCGCTTGACGTCTTCCCAGGTCGCGGCCATCGCCTTCATTGAAGCGCCCGCGCCACCTCTCGCGCCGCGCGCTCTCCCGAGGCGACGGCGCCCTCGAGGAACCCCTGGAACGGAACCGAGGTGTGCTCGCCCGCGAAGTGGATGCCGCCCTCCGCCTTGCCCGCCGCCTCTGCGAACTCGGTCGTCTGCCCGGGCTCGAAGGCCGCGTAGGAGCCCAGGGCCCACGGATCGAGCGACCAATTCGAGACGTAGCCATTGCCGTTGAAGGCGGCCGCGATCCCGGGCGCCGCCCGGTTGAGGATCGCCAGCACGTCCGCCACGACGCCGCCCGGCGCCTCGCCGTGCCCTCCGGCCGGGGCGTCCAGGCCGGCGCCGCCCTCGCCGCCGTAGTAGACGGTGACGAGCCCCGCGGTACCCGGCTGCGTGAGGGAGGTGTCCCAGGTGTACTGGAACGGGTGGTCGGTCTCGAGGTTGCCGTTCCAGCGCCTGAACTCCTCGGGCCGGGCGTCGAACTGGAGGAGCAGCTTGGAGTTCGTGCCCATGCCCAGCTCGGCGATCGCCTCCCGCTTCAGGGGGCTGAGCCCGGCGCGGTCGAGGTCGACGTCGCGCAGGGTCGTGAACGGGAGCGCCAGCACCACCCTCTCGGCCTCGATCTCGGTCGACGTCGCCGATCTCCAGGCCGTAGCCCCCGTCCTGAAGCCGCCGGAGGGAGCGCAGCGGTGCGTCGCGCTCCACCGCCCCGGCGGGCAGGCGACTCCGCGAGCCCGCGCACGATGAGGTCGTTGCCCCCGGCGACGTGGAAGCGCTCGTCCGAGCCGTCCTCGTCCTCGGAGTTCCCCTCGGTCAGGTAGAGCAGGCTGGTCGCCGCGAGCTCGTCCGCGTCGAGGCCGAACTCGCTGGCCAGGTACGCCGAGGTGGCGAGCCCCAGCAGCGAGCCCGAGCCGCCGGGGACGTTCCCGTCGAGCCAATCCTGCGCCTCGCCGGCGTCGAAGCGTTGCGCCGCCGGGCTGTCGTAGGGACCGTCGTACCCGGTGCGCTGTGCCTCGGCTCGGAGCCGGCGGAGCATCGTGGCGTACCCGCGATAGACCTCCGGCGAGGTCTGGAGCTCGCCCTCGAAGATGCGTGCGCCCCTGGTCGGCGGAAGCGCGCGAAAGGCGGCCTCGCGGTCCTCGAGCTCCAGGCCCAGCTCGTCCACCAGCGCCTGGATCCGCAGGTGGTTCGTGTCGATGAACTCGCCGCCGTGCTCGCCGACCTGCCCGTCGGCGAAGCCGCGCGCCGTGAAGCATCGCCCGCCCAGGCGGTCGTCGCGAGCCTCGACGACCGCCGCCTCGATCCCCGCCTTCTGCAGCCGGTAGGCGCAGGTGAGCCCGGCCAGCCCGGCGCCGACGATCACGACCTCCTCGCGACGCGGGGGGCTCGAGCCCCCGCAGGCCGCGAGCGGCCCCGCCGCGAGCAGGGCGCCTGCGGCCGCGCCCCTCCTCAGCAAGCTCCGGCGGGTGAGCTGTCCGGGCGGCGGCGCTGTCATTAAGAATGGGACACAGTGATTCTGTACCGCGCCGAATGGTCCACCAATTGCGAGCGGGTGGGCCTCGCCCTGGCCCACAAGGGGATCGAGGTCGAGTCCGTGATGGTCTCCTACTCCGACCGCTCAGCCGTCGAGCGGGTGAGCGGGCAGGGCCTGGTGCCGGTGATCGACGACGGCGGCGAGGTCGTTGCGGACTCGACGGCGATCCTGCGGTTTCTGGAGGAGCGCTACCCCGACCCGCGCCTGTTCCCGGCCGAGCCCACCCGGCGTGCCGAGGTGGACGTCTTCCTCGACTGGTTCAACGAGGTCTGGAAGCGACCGGCGAACGAGCTCGATGAGGTGCTCGAGGGCGACTCGCCCGACCCGGCGCGCGTGGAGGCGCTGAGCGCCGAGATCCAGGGCTCTCTGCCTCGGTTCGAGGAGCTCCTCGCCGGCCGCGATTTCCTGCTGGGAGACGCGCTCGGCGCCGCCGACTGCGCCGCCTTCCCCTTCCTCAAGTACGGGCTCCTCCGGGACCCCGCCGACACCGAGCTGTTCCACGTGATGCTCGACGAGCATCAGGACCTCGGGGACCTCCCGGCGGTGGCGGCCTGGGTCGAGCGGGTGAACGCGCTGCCGCGGGCCTACTGAGCGGCGGCGGCGATGGGCCGTACAGGGATCGAACCTGTGACCTTGAGATTAAGAGTCTCCTGCTCTACCAGCTGAGCTAACGGCCCGGGGAGCGAAAGATTAGCTAGGCGGCTCGGGCTCGCCGGGCCTACGGGGAGGCCTGCGGGATGGCGCCTGCGCCGGTGTCGCTGCCGAGGCCGCCCAGGGGGTTCTGGAGCTGCGGATCGTCGCCCGGGGCGCCCGCCTGGGAGGTGGCCTCCTGGGCCTTCACGTACTTCTCGGCGTCCTCCTTGAGCTTGTCGAGCTCCTTCTCCAGGCGCTCGCGCTGGTTGGGCTCGGCGCGGTCGAGCGCCTGGGCCGCCGCCTCGTCGCCGCCCTTGACGTCCCCGTCGAAGTAGAGGAAGGCGGCGAGCTGGGAGTAGCCGCCCGGCCCCTCGTCCTCCTCGGCCAGGATCCGCTGCGTCTGGGCGGCGCCCTCGAGGTCGAGGTCGTCCGCGGGCGCCAGCACCTGGCAGATCGGGAGCGGCGGCACGTAGGCGCAGATCATCTGGCCGCCGACCTGCGGGTCGACGTCCTTGGGGTTCGTCTTCAGCAGCTGCTCCCAGGCATCCAGGGCCGCGTTCCACTCGCTTCGTGCGTCCTCGGTGAGGGTTGCGACCCCGGTCTCCTCGTCGAAGGAGAGGTTCTCCTGGCCCGAGAGGAAGCGGTAGCGGGCGAGGTCGGTGAGTGCCTTGGGATCCTTGGGCTGGGCTGCGAGCTTCTTCTCCGCCTCCTCGATCTGCGTCTCGTACTGGGAGCTGACGTCGCCGCCGGAGTCGTCGCCGAGCAGGTCGGCGATCCCGCCGCCGGTCTCGCCGCCGATCCCGAATCCCACGAAGCCAACGGCGAACAGCACGGCGAGGCCGCCGAAGACGACCTGGACCACGCGCCTGCGCTTGCCGCTCTTGAGATCGAAGAGCACGGCGCGGAAGGCTAGCTACTACCCCGAGCCTTCAGGGGCGGTCTCCGACGGCGTCAGCTCCTTCGGCTCGCCGAAGCGCTTCGCGAGCTGGACGCTGGCCTCGTACAGGAAGACGAGCGGGACCAGGATCAGGATCATCGAGACCGGGTCCCCGCCCGGGGCCGCCGCGGCAATGATCGAGAGGAAGAAGATCGCGTAGCGGCGATTGTGGGCGAGCTGCTCGGGGGTCACGACTCCCAGGCGGCAGAGCGAGAGCAGCGCGATCGGCATCTGAAACAAGAGGCCGAGGAGGACCACCATGATCCCCAGGAAGCCGTAGTACTCACTTGGCCCGCAGCTGGATGTTGAAGTCCGCCTCGTTGAAGTTGAGCAGGAAGGTGATCGCCGCCGGCAGGACCACGAAGTAGGCGAACGCGATGCCTGCGACGAACAGGAACGGCATCGCGATCAGGTACGGCAGCACGACCCGCTTCTCCTGGGGGAGAACGCCGGGATCACGAACGCGTAGATCTGGTAGAGGATCACCGGCAGCGCCAGGATCATCGCGCCGTACGCGGAGACCTCGACGGTGGTGAAGAACGGCTCGGTGGGCGACAGCGTCAGCAGCTCGTCCGTCGACTCCGGCAACGGCCAGTTGAAGATGTCCAGCATCAGGCCGTCCTGCCAGAAGCACAGCGCGAACGCCACGCCGAAGACGACGAGCGAGACGATGATGCGCGAGCGAAGCTCGTCGAGGTGCTCGACCAGGGTCAGGCGGTCCTCGTGGCCGATGGCCCGTGCCCGGGCCACGATCTACGCCTTGGGTTCGGCCACTACCTCGCCCTCGACGGGCTCGGTGGCCTCGGGGGGCTGAGGTGCGGCGGCCTGAACCTCGAGCTTCGCCTGCTCTTCACGCTTCTCTTCGTCGTCGTCGTCCTTGCCGGTGATCGAGTCCTTGAACTCGCGCATCCCGGTGCCAAGCGACTTGCCGAGCTCGGGGAGGCGCTTCGGGCCGAACACGATCAGCGCGATCACGAGAACGATTGCGATTTGCCAGAGGCTGAAATCCATGACCACTGATGGTAACGCCGCCCGGGGGCGGCTGGATCAAGTTTCGCTTTTGGGGCGCGAACCTGCCGCCTGGGCAGGGCCCGCCCCCGTAACGCGACTCCGTCGCGTCGATCTGGCTCTGGTAGTGGCTGCCGAGCTCCTCGTGGCCGTAGGGCCGCTCGGCCGGGGCGTCGAGGGCCATCAGGCTGAGCTGCGCGATCGGCAGCCCCGTGCGAAGGACGATCGGGACGCTGTTGAAGTTGGTGATCTCGAGCGTGAGCGTGCCCCTGAAGCCCGGGTCAACGAACCCGGCCGTTGCGTGCACGATCAGGCCGAGGCGGCCGAGGCTCGATTTTCCCTCGATTCGCGCCACGATGTCATCGGGGAGCTCGACGAACTCCTCGGTGCGGCCGAGCACGAACTCGTTCGGATGGATCACGAAGGTGTCGCCGTTTTCGACCGTGACGTGCTCGGTCAGGTCCTGAGGCGGATCGGCGAGGTCGATCACCTGGATCCGGTGGTTGTGGAAGACGCGGAACGACGGCCCGAGCTTGAGGTCGACGCTTGCGGGCTGGACCATCGAGGGGTCCCAGGGATCGATGCGGAGCCGGCCGTCGGCTACGAGGCGGCGGATCGTGCCGTCGGAGAGGACGGATGTTGGATGCACGCACCACAGTCTCGCAGCGGCCGCGGCACGAGCGAGGCCAATTCGCCCTCTTTGCGGTCGCGGGTGCGGCGATTGGCGAAAAAAGCCCGCTATGCGGGCAAAAGTCGCCAATCGGTGGGCCCTGAGGGGCGTGGCGGGCGCGCCCTCTTGCAGCTGCGTGGGCCCTCCGTGGGCCCTCGTGAGTATTGACCCTGGATGAACTAGGTGCCAACCCCTAAAGCGTCCCTGGGGGCTGGCCGATAAGTCGTGCGTATGGAGGAGAGGGAGCCGACAACCGACATCGCTCCGTCCCGGCAGGAGGTGCCCCGGGTCGGACCGGGCGACTTCAAGCCGGCCCCCTCGGGCCGCGAGGCGTCCCGCCAGGCGGAGGACCTCCACATCTGCCCGTCGTGCGACTCGGAGCTGGTCCACCCCGTGGACTGGGCGCCGGCGTCGGGTCGCCGCTGGCTGGTCGATCTGCGATGCCCCGAATGCGAGTGGACCGGCGGCGGCACCTACGCCCAGAAGGTCGTGGACCGCTACGACGAGGTGCTGGACGACGGCACCGAGGCCATCCTCGACGACCTCAACCGTCTCTCGCGGGCGAACATGGAGGAGCACGTCGAGGCCTTCGTCGCCGCCCTCTGGGACGACCGCATCCTTCCCGAAGACTTCTAGGCCTCATTCTCGGGGGCTCTGGGGCTGTCCTGCGCGACCCACACGGGGGTGTGTGGGGCAGCAGGACAGTTGTGGGGTCAGACCCCCTAAGTGGGGTCGACTCAAGGGGTCTGACCCCCTAGGAGTAGCGATCGACGACGCCGTCGGCGACCAGGGCCAGGAGCTCGCGCTGATCCTCGCCGAGGGGCGCCGCCTCGATCCGGTGCTTGGCGGCCTCGACCCGCGCACGGGCGTCCTCGCGAACCTGCTCCAGCGCGCCCGTCGCAGCGATCCGGTCGCACACCTCCGCGGCCGAGCTCTCGTCCAGCGAGCGCAGGTCGACCTCGAGCAGCGAGGGATCAACCCGCCGGGCTGCGATCAGGGGCAGGGTGACCGTGCCGTCCAGGAGGTCCGTGCCGCGCGCCTTCCCGGTCCGCTCCGGCGGGCCCGCGATGTCCAGGACGTCGTCGAGAAGCTGGAAGGCCAGGCCGATCTCGCGGCCGAAGCCGGTCAGGGCCTCGTCGGCCGAGGGGTCGTCGCGGCCGATCGCGCACGCGCACTCGAACAGGCGCGCCGTCTTGAGCATGCAGCGCTTCAGGTAGCGCTCGGCGGGCAGGTCGAGGCGGAAGGCGTCGGCGCGCTGGGCGAGCTCGCCGAGCGCGAGCGCGACCGAGGCGCCGGCCAGAAGCGCGACCCTCCGCTCCCCCGCGCTGCGGGCGATGCCCGCGGCGACGGCGTCGTCCTCCGGCGCCACGATCACCCGGGCCAGCTCGGCGAAGGCGCGCGAGAACAGGAGGTCGCCTACCGCGGTGGCGCGCTCCCGCCCCGAGGTGGCGACCACCGTGGGGCGCCCGCGCCGGAGCGGCGCCGCGTCGAGGACGTCGTCGTGGACCAGGGTCGCCATGTGGACCAGCTCGATCGCGGTCGCGGCGCGGGTCGCTCCCTCGCCGCTGTCGGGGCCGGCGCAGAGCAGCACGAGCATCGGGCGCAGGCGCTTGCCCCCGGCCTCCAGGGTCCCGGCCGCGTCGTCCGCGAGCGCCTCGCCGTGGCCGCGGGCCAGCTCGCCGAGCCGCCGCTCGACCTCGCCCATGCGCCGCGGCAGCCACGCCTCCGCCGCCTCCATCACCACCGTCACCGGCGGCGGCACCGCCGACCGGTTCACCGGGCCACCCTCACTCGGCCTTGGCCCCCGAGTGGATCGCGATGATCCCGCCGGCGAGCACGAGCCAGCGGATCCGCTCGAGGTCGGCGCCGTCCATCAGCTCGGCGAGGCGCGCGGGGGCCGGGAAGCTGCGGACGGAGTCGGGCAGGTAGGTGTAGGCGTCGGAGTCACCCGCGGCGCTCCCGAGCAGCGGCACCACCCGGTCGAACCACAGCGAGAAGAAGGTGGACAGCGGGGCGCGCGTGGGCTGGGTGATCTCGAGGATCACGAGGCGCCCGCCGGGCTTCAGGACGCGGGTCAGCTCGTCGAGCCCCGCCTCCAGGTCGGAGAGGTTCCGGACCCCGAACCCGACCGTGACGGCGTCGAAGGAGCCGTCGGCGTAAGGGAGGTCGAGGGCGTCGGCCCACTCGAACTCGACCGGCGCGCTGCCGGCGCCGGCGCCGTTCGACTCAGGGCCCGCAGGGGTGCCGAGGCGGCGGTCCTCCTCCTTCTCCCGGGCCAGGTCGAGCATCGCCTCGGAGAAGTCACAGCCGACGACCCTCCCTGACGGGCCCACCGCCGCGGCCAGCTCGAACGCCAGATCGCCGGTTCCGCAGCAGACGTCGAGGGCGGTGTCGCCCGGCTCGACGCTCCGCCCGCTCGACGGCCCGCTCGCGCCAGCGACGGTCGAGGCCCGGCCGTCATCACGTGGTTCATCCGGTCGTACACGCCGGCGATGCGGTCGAACATCGTCCGCACCTGGTCGGAGAACTCCTCCGAGTCGCGGCTCGGGCGCGCCGCCGGGGCGGCCCCACCGGCGCCCTCAACGCTCATCTACTCCCCCTGGAGCGAGGCGAGGAAGTCGACCAGGCTGTCGAACTTCTCCTCGGGCAGGTCGGCGTAGGGCGGCATGATCCCGGCCGGGTTGACCAGCGAGCGCGCGATCGCCGCGCGCGGGATCTTCGCCCCGATCTCGGTCAGCTCCGGGCCGGGCCCGTCGTTGCCGTTCTCGCCGAACTGGTGACAGGCGAGGCAGCCGGATTGCGCCGCCACTTCGGCCCCCGCCTGGTACTCGTCCGCGACCTCGATCGAGTCGATCTCGGTCGGCGAGCCGGCCGAGGCGCCGAGGTAGGTGAGGAACGCCATCGAGATGATCGTCAGCACGGCCGCCGTCATGGCGACTGGGCGGCGCTCGGGACGGCGCTCGGGGTTGCGGTCGTAGAACGGCAGCAGCAGCAGCGCCACCAGCAGGATGTTCGGGAGGATGATCGTCGCCAGCGGCACCAGCTCCGGCGGCTTGATCACGCGCAGCACCTCGAACAGGAAGAAGAAGTACCACTCGGGCCGGGGCACGTAGGTGGTTGTGGTCGGGTCGGCCTTGGGGCCCTGCTCGGCGCCCAGGACCAGCGACATCACGACGATCACGAGGACGACGATCAGCGCCATCACCGAGTCCTTGGCGACCGCGTAGGGGAAGAACGGCTTGCCCTTCTTCTTCAGGGCCTCGTACTCGCGGAGGTAGGCCTCCTTCTCCTGGCCGTTCACGTCAGCCGACCTTCTCCTCGCGCAGCGACTTCGGCTTCGTCTCCGCCTTCATCCACGGCGGCGCCGTCGTGCCGAGCTTCACGACCAGGTAGAGGTGAGCGACGATCAAGGCGATGATCAGCCCGGGCACGAGCAGCATGTGGACCGAGTAGAAGCGCTGGATCGTGGTCGCCTCGAACTCGGCCCCGGCCCGCAGGAAGTCGGCCAGGTAAGGGCCCGACCACCGGGCCCGGTGGCGGTGATGTTGTTGGCGACGATCGTCGCCCAGAACGAGCGCTGGTCGAACGGCAGCAGGTAGCCGGTGAGGCCCATGACGAGGGTCAGGACCAGGAGGATCACGCCGATCACCCAGTTCAGCTCGCGCGGGTACTTGTAGGCGCCGAAGAAGAAGGTCCGGCCCATGTGGAGGAAGATCAGGATGATCATCACCGTGGCGCCCCATTTGTGCATGCCGCGGACGAACTCGCCGAGGAAGACGTCGTTCGTGATGTAGGTGATCGACGCGTACGCCTCGGTGGGCGACGGCGTGTAGTACATCGCCAGGAAGACGCCGGTGACCGCCTGCGCGACGAACGCGAACAGCGTCGCCGAGCCCAGCGTGTAGAACCAGTTGGTCCCCTTCGGGACCTTGCGGAAGAGCATCCCGGTGAGGAACCCGGTCGCGCCGGTGCGCTCGTCGACCCAGCCGACCAGGTCGGCGGGGGCCTCCTTCAGCTTCTGGACCGCGCCGTTGCCGCTGCCGTTCGACTCGCCGGGCTTGGCGGGCTTTCGCAGCGCTTGGGGGATGGGGAGCTTCGGCATGGCCTACTCCGGGGGCGGCGGGGTCGTGGGCCGCGGCGGGTAGAGGTACTCCCAGATGCCGCCGGTGAACTCGCCGGGGTCGCGGGCGCGGACCGGCTCGAGGCTGGAGGTGACGCTGTAGCGAGGGCCGAGCTCGAGCGTGCTCGCCAACGACGCGGGTCTGGAAGCGGTCGAGCGGGCGCACCGGCGGCCCGCCGATGACCTTGCCCTCGAAGTCGTAGACGCCGCCGTGGCAGGGGCAGATGAACGTCGACGACGCCTCGACGAAGCGCACCGGGCAGCCCAGGTGGGCGCAGCGCGTGGAGATCGCGATGTACTCCTCGGGGCTCTCGTCGGGGTTGATCTCCGGGTTGCCCTGGCGCACGTATGCGGTCGTCTTCCCGGCCTCGCCGATCGCCTCGCGGATCGTGATCACGACCGCCGTGTAGCCCTCCGCGTCGAAGTCGTCGAGCGGGCCGACGCCCTCCCAGGTCTCCTCGGGCTCGTCGAATATCGGGGCGAGGGCGAAGCCAACCGCCGGCAGCAGCGATGACCGCCGAGCGCCATGGCCCCCGGCGGCCTGGCCGCCGACCGCGAACACGGCGCGGCGGGTCATGGTCTCGCCCTCGTAGTAGCCCGCGGGGGCGGGCTTCTCGTACGAGCCGTTCGGGCCGTTCTTCTTCTCGGGAGCGTCAGCCACGGGCAGGCGGGTCGGGGAGATCGAAGTCTATTGAGTCGGCGGCGGCGGCCAAGGCGGTCTCGATGCCGGCCTCGGCGGCCGACCGGGCCGCCGCCGATGCGAGCCGGGCGGGGGCGTCGGGGCCGCCTGCGCGCAGGGCGGCCTTGGCCGCCTGATGCTCTTCGGAGGCGCCCGCGCCTACCGCCACCGCCGCGGCCAGCCACAGGGCGCCGGCGGCCTCCGAGCCGGCGGGCCCGTCGGCGTTGACCTGGGCGCAGAGCGAGATCAGGTCGCCCAACTCGCTGACGGCCTCGAGGTCGCCGAGGCCGGCCAGTCGCTCGAGGCCGAGCGCGTAGAGATGGTCGCCCGCCAGCAGCGCCAGGTCGGGCTCCACCCCGCTCAGGATCCGCGGCTCGCCGTAGTGGAGGAGGTAGCCCTCGCGCACCGCCTCGACGACGAACGCGTAGTCGCCCTCGGCTCCCACCGCGCGAGGCCCCGCCGCGGCCAGCATCCCCAGGCCCGGGGCGCCGGACGGCTCGCTCAGGTGCTCGCTGAGCAGCGTCTCGTCCTCGCGCACGGCGTCGGCGACGGCTGGCCAGGGCTCGCTCGGGGTCGGCCACGGGCGCGCGAGATTACCCGGGCGATCCCCGTGCCGGCCTCTGGGGCGCCGCTACTCGGGCAGCGGGTTGGCGCCCGGGGCGCGCAGCCCGTCGAGGATGATCGCGAGGTAGCGCTCCCAGCCCATCCCGTGCGGCCCGATCCTGCCCTGGCTGAGGGCGCGCCCGACGCCGCAGATGAGCCCCGGCACGTCCTCCCAGATGACCTCCTCGCGCAGCTCGCCGGCGGCCTGCGCGCGCGCGACGAGATCGGTCAGCAGGTCCGGCATGCCGACGCCCTCGGCGCCGGCGCGCATCATCTCGGGGCGCTCGAACATCGCCTCGGAGAGCGCGCGGTCGCGCGCCATGACGCCCGCCGCGTAACCCATGAAGCCCTCGAAACCGTCCCACGGGTTTGGGTTGGCGATCCCCTCTCGCGCGGCTTCGGCGAGGCCCTCGAAGCGCGCCTGGATCAGGGCTTCGAGCAGGTCCTCCTTGTTCGGGAAATGGCGGTAGACGGTGCCGACGCCCACGCCGGCCCCGCGGGCGATCTCGTCGATCTGCGCGTCGTACCCGTGCTCGGCGAAGAGCTCGCGCGCCGCCTCGAGGATGCGCTTGCGGTTGCGGCGGGCGTCGGCGCGCTGCGCCGGGGCCGCGGGGATCGCTCGCCGGTGTCTGCATCGGTTGCCATCGTCTGTGTGTGTCCACCCTCACTGCAAACGGAACCGTGATTCCGTATAGTGCCTCTAACCAGAACCGGAATTCAGGTTCCGATTATGTCACATCAACGCGACGCTGACCGTCATACCCCCGTACAGCACCGCGAAGGGAGAACCAGATGACGACCGACCAGGCAACACTCGAAAAGCGGCGGTGGATCGCGCTCGCGCTCCTCTGCGTCGCCCAGTTCGTCGTCATCCTCGACGCCTCGATCACCAACGTCGCGCTGCCGACGATCGGCGAGTCGCTGAACATCTCCCAGGACAGCCTCTCCTGGGTGGTCACCGCCTACGCGCTGACGTTCGGCGGCTTCCTGCTCCTCGGCGGCCGTCTCGCCGACCTCCTCGGCCGGCGCCGCGTGTTCATGGGCGGGCTCATCATCTTCGCGATC
Organism: uncultured Solirubrobacterales bacterium; assembly: GCA_963797835.1. GTDB lineage: Bacteria > Actinomycetota > Thermoleophilia > Solirubrobacterales > 70-9 > JBDTSW01. The sequence goes on along the minus strand of CAWCRN010000031.1, from coordinate 84,726 downwards.
GCCTCGCTGGTCGGTGGCTTCGCGCAGTCGGAGGGGATGCTGATCGCCGCCCGCGCCGTGCAGGGCCTCGGCGCCGCGCTCCTCTCCCCCGCCGCGCTCTCGATCATCACCACGACCTTCCGCGACGGCTCCGAGCGCAACAAGGCGCTGGGCGTCTGGGGCGCGGTCGCCGGCTCCGGCGGCGCGGCGGGCGTCCTGCTCGGCGGCGTGCTCACCGAGTACGCCGGCTGGGAGTGGGTGCTGTGGGTGAACGTCCCGATCGGGATCATCGCCGCCGCAATCGCCCCGTCGCTGATCGGCGAGAGCCGCTCCGAGTCCGAGACCCGGAACTTCGACTTCGCCGGGGCCGTCAGCGTCACGGCCGGCCTGTCGCTGCTCGTGTACGCGCTGATCGAGGCGCCGGACGCGGGCTGGGGCTCGGGCCAGACGATCGGCCTGCTCGCCGGCTCGCTCGCACTGCTCGCCGCCTTCGTCGCGATCGAGCTGCGTTCGGCCTCGCCGCTGATGCCGTTCTCGATCTTCAGCAACCGCACGATCACCGGGGCGAACGTGGTGGGGATCCTGACCGGAGCCTCGCTGTTCAGCATGTTCTTCTTCATCTCGCTCTACATGCAGAACGTGCTGGGCTACAGCGCGATCAAGGCCGGGCTCTCGTACCTGCCGCTCGCGGTCACGATCATCATCGCCGCCGGCGTGGCCTCCACACTCGTGACGCGCGTCGGCTACAAGCCGATCCTCGCGGCTGGCATGGCCCTGATCGCAGCCGGCCTGGTCTGGTTCAGCCAGATCACCGCCGACGGCAGCTTCCTCGGCAGACATCCTCGGGCCATCGCTGCTCGCGGCGGTCGGCCTCGGCTTCGCGTTCGTCCCGCAGACGATCGCGGCCGTCTCCGGCATCAAGGAGAGCCTCGCCGGGCCTCGCGAGCGGGCTGATCAACACCTCGCAGCAGGTGGGCGGAGCGCTGGGCCTCGCGCTGCTCTCGACCGTCGCGTTCCCGCAGATCAACGACAACACGGCGGCCGCCGCAGGTGATCCCGCCGCGATCCCCGGCATCCTTACCGAGGGCTACAGCGACGCGTTCCTCGTCGGCGCCGGGCTGGCGCTGCTCGGCCTCGTCGCGACCCTCGTCCTGATCCGCAACGAGGACTCCCGCGCCCACCAGGAGATCGGCGCCTCGGGCGAGGCAGCGGTCGACCCCAGCGCCAACGGCGCCGGGCCCGTCGACGCCGAGCGCGTGCCCGAGCCGGTCTAAGCCGACCCCCACCCCCGAACGTCCCGCGCTGGCGCCTATAGGCGGTGCGCCGGACGTTCGGCGCTGGGGCGCGTCTAGCGCGAGCGCCTCGGCGAAGGCCTCGCGCGCCGCGTCCACGGTCCGCTCGATCGCGGCGTCGTCGTGGGCGAGCGAGACGAACCAGGCCTCGAACTGCGAGGCGGGCGGGTAGATGCCGCGCTCGAGCAGCGCGCGGCAGAACGCCCCGTAGGCGTCGAGGTCGCAGGCCGAGGCGCCGGTGAAGTCGCTGACCGGCTCGCGCCGAGAAGAACGGGGTGACGAGGCCGGGCACCGCCGCGACCGTGACCGGGCGGTCGCCCGCGGCGTCGCGCAGGCCTGAGGCAAGGGATTCGGTGAGCTCGCCGAGCCGCTCGTAGGCGGCGGCGTCCAGCTCCTCCAGCGTGGCGAGCCCGGCGGCGACCGCCAGCGGGTTGCCGCTCAGTGTGCCCGCCTGGTAGACGTCACCGGCCGGGGCGACCATGCTCATCAGCTCGCGGCGGCCGCCGTAGGCGGCCAGCGGCAGGCCGCCTCCGAGCACCTTGCCCATGATCGTCAGGTCCGGCTGCACCCCGTAGCGCTCCTGGGCGCCGCCGCGGGCGACGCGAAAGCCGGTGATCACCTCGTCGAAGACCAGCAGCGCGCCGGAGGCGTCCGCCTGCTCGCGAAGCAGCTCGAGGAACCCCTCCGCGGGCGGGACGAGGCCCATGTTCGCCGCGATCGGCTCGCACAGGATCGCGGCGAGCTCGTGCTCGGCGACCGCCTTCGTCAGCGCGTCGGCATCGTTCCAGGGCACGACCACGGTGTCGCGCGCCGCTGCCTCGGTGACCCCCGGGCTGGCCGGGATCCCCTGCGTCGCGAGGCCCGAGCCGGCCTCGGCGAGCAGGCCGTCGACGTGCCCGTGGTAGGCGCCCGCGAACTTGAGGACCTTGTCGCGCCCGGTCGCCGCCCGCGCGAGGCGGATCGCGCTCATCGAGGCCTCGGTGCCCGAGTTCACGAGCCGCACCATCTGCACCGAGGGCACGCGGTCGACGACCTCGGCCGCCAGCTCGACCTCGGCCTCGGTCGGCGCCCCGAAGCTGGTCCCGCCCGCCGCGGCCTCCTGCACCGCCTCGACCACGGCGGGGTGGGCGTGGCCCAGGATCAGCGGCCCCCAGGAGCAGACCCAGTCGACGTAGCGATGGCCGTCGGCGTCGATCAGCTCGACGCCCTCGCCGCGCTCGATGAAGATCGGGTGCTCGCGCCCGATCGAGCGCATGGCGCGCACCGGCGAGTTGACCCCGCCGGGCAGCAGGCCCACGGCGCGCGCGTAGATGACCTCGGAGGCGCGGGTGTCGAGCCCGCTCACTTAACGATCGCGGCGGCGTGCTCGCGTTCCCACGCCGCGTAGTCGTCCGTGAAGTAGTGGAGGCGGACCTTCTTGAACTCGGTCGAGGAGTAGAGGACGGCGCGATCGTCGCCGTGGAGGTCGTGCTCGTCCGCGATCGAGTCGAGGATCGCGTCGCACTCCTCCTTCGAGCGGCCGTGGGCCATGGTGAAGACCGAGTAGGGCCAGTCGGCGTAGGTCGGGCGCTCGTAGCAATGGGAGATGCCGCGGACGGCCGCCATCCGGGTGCCGCGCTCGAGGATCTCGTCCTCGGGCACCCGCCAGACGCCCATCCCGTTGGCGGAGAACCCGGCGCGGCGGTGGTAGAGGATCGCCGCCACCCGGCGCAGGATCTTGCGCTCGCACATCGCGTCGAGGTGCGCCAGGAACTCCTCGGTGCTCATGCCGACCTCCGCCGCGGCCGCGTCGTAGGGCCGCTCGACGACTTCCATCGGCCCCTGGAGCGCCTTGATCACCGCGACGTCGGTCTCGTCGTAGGGCTGGGCCTCCAGCTCGCGCGGGCGGCGCCGCCTCGGCGGTGGCGGCGAGCGCCTCGGTGCCCTTCTCCATCTCGAGGTTCATGTTGATCTTGAACAGCCGCAGCGTCGGCAGCTGGCGGATCGACTCGGCGCCGGTCAGCTCCTGCATCACGTCGAGCGTCCCCTGCAGCCCCAGCTCGGAGTCGGGCGGCGTGGCGATCGTGAACCAGAGGTTGAACTCGTGGGTGCGCAGGTAGTTGTGGGAGACGCCCGGGTGCGAGTTGATGATCTTGGCGGCGCGGTGAGGGTGCTCCGAATCGACCTTGGCGGCGACCAGCATCGACTCGTAGCCCAGCGCCCGGGTGTCGAAGATCGGCGTGATCTCGCGGATGATCCGCTCGCGCAGGAGCCGGGACGTGCGCTCCATCACCTCGTCCACCTCAAGCCGCGCCTCGGCCGCGATCGGAGCGAACGGCTCCACCGCGAGCGGGAAGCGCGACTGGAGCAGGTTCATCAGCCGCTTGTCGGCGTCGTCGAGCGCGATCGCCGCGCCGTCCTTGCGCGAGCGCAGTTTCGGCCTGGCGCCGTTCCCCCCGTTGGCCCCGTCTACAGCCATCCGGCTACGTCCTTGGCGTAGTAGGTGACGATCACGTCGGCGCCGGCGCGGCGGATCGCGACGAGCGACTCCAGGGCCGCCGCCTGCTCGTCGATCCAGCCGTTCTGGCCGGCCGCCTTCAGCATCGAGTACTCGCCCGACACCTGGTAGGCGGCGATGGGGAGGTCGAAGCGCTCGCGCGCCCGGGCGATCAGGTCGAGGTAGGGGCCGGCCGGCTTCACCATCACCATGTCCGCGCCCTCCTCAACGTCGAGCGCGATCTCGCGCAGCGCCTCGCGGGCGTTGCCCGGGTCCATCTGGTAGCCGCGGCGGTCGCCGAACTCGGGGGTCGACTCGGCCGCCTCACGGAACGGACCGTAGAAGGCGGAGGCGAACTTCGCGGAGTAGGCCAGGATCGCCGTGTTCGGGTGGCCCTCCTCGTCGAGCTGGTGGCGGATCGCGGCGACACGGCCGTCCATCATGTCCGAAGGGGCGACGATGTCGGCGCCCGCCTCCGCGTGCGAGAGCGCCGTCCGGGCCAGGAGCTCGAGCGTGATGTCGTTGTCGACCTCGCCTTCGCGGACGAAGCCGCAGTGCCCGTGCGACGTGTACTCGCAGAGGCAGACGTCGGTGATGACGATCAGGTCCGGGTGGGCCTCCTTCAGCGCCCGCACCGCCATCTGCACGACGCCCTCGTCGTCGTAGGCGCCCGAGCCGGCCTCGTCCTTGCTGGCGGGGATCCCGAACAGGATCACCGCGCCGACGCCGGCGGCCTGGATCTCCGTGGCCTCGGCGACCAGCTCGCCGATCGAGAAGCGCTCGATCCCCGGCATCGACTCGACCTCCTCGCGAACGTCCTCGCCCCCCACCACGAAGAGGGGCTGGACGAGCTGGCGCGGCCGAAGCTCGGACTCGCGCACCAGGTCGCGGAGCGCGCCCGTGCGGCGCAGGCGCCGCATGCGCGTTGCGGGGAAGCTCACGGGCGTGAGTTTAGGGAGCGGTTCGCTCGCCCGCGCGGACCGCTACTTCGCCGGGAGCGCTCCCGCGAACGCGACCGCCTCGGCCACCCAGCGGCCAAGCTCGGCTTCGGCGGCGACGGCGGGGGCTCGGCCAACGCGAAGGCCTTCATCGGCCGCCCGGTGAAGTCCATCACGCCCAAGCCCTCCCGCTCGACCGCCGCGGCGACCCGCTCGGGGCCCAGGCGCAGGATCAGATCGTCGCCAAGGACCCCGCAGCACATGTTGCCGCGGAGCATGAACGCCAGCCCGCCGAACATCTTCTGCTCGGTCACGCCGAACTCGTCGGAGAGGATCGCGCGGACGCGGTCGGCGAGCGCCTCGTCGTAGGCCACCCCAGGATGCTATGCGGCATACGACGCCGCAAGCTGGCGGGCGGGCGCGGTTCTCGATTGACCCCCGCGCAACCCACCGACGTACCGCAATTTCTGTCAACCCCCGTTTTTCGGCGAGCCGGCGGCCGCCAACGGGCGACCGCCGTCCCCGATCGGTCAGTTGTTCAGCGCCTTCAGCGCCTTGGCGCTGTCGCCGTAGAACTCACCGCTGGATGCCTGCCCATCGCGGTACTCGAGGATGTGGACGAACGGCGCCTCGAACCGGCCGCCCTTCTTGCTCGTCGCCTTCTGCGTCCCGGTGACGACGACCGTGTCGCCGTCCTCATAAAGCGCTCCGGGCTGACGCTGAACTCGGACCAGAAGTCCGGAATGTGGCTGAAGTTCTCGAGCACGGCGTCACGGCCGTGTGTCTCGCCACCCAGTGGCAACTCGTCCGACGTCGTCCAGGTGACGTCGTCCGTGAACTTCAATGCCTCCATGTCGCCGCGGCCGAACGCGGCATAGGCTTCCTTCGCTGCTGCGAGGTTGCTCATGCGGGGTAACTCCTTCTGTATAGCGTCGCTGTGACGGCGCCAAAATCGGGCAACCGTGCTGACGCAACGCACGTCCTACCGTTACTAGGCCCCCTCTCGCGCTCGGTCAAGCCGCCGCGGATCTAGCGGACCGGGGCCGGCGGCGGCCACGAGTGACGGCCGCCGCCGAGCGCCCTCAGTCGCCCAGCGCCTTCAGCGCCTTGGCGCTGTCGGCGTAGAACTCGCGGCGTTGCCAGCCATCCAGGGCACCTCCTGGTCTGAGCGTAGTTCGGGCTCCACGACGACCCTCACCCTGTCGCGCCCGGCGTGGCGGATCTGTCGTTCATGCGCCTACAAACGCGCCGAATGTAGGCCAGACCCCCCGGGCGAGATGGGGGCCAGCCTAATCTGGAACCCGACGCCTGTCAACCCCGCCTGGTCGTCTAGTTGAAGCGCCGCAACGCCAGGCGCGCGAGCACGCCATAGGCGAGCGTGAGCACGGCCAGGTGAATCAGTGGCACGCCAAGCCCCGGGCCGGTCTCGTCGAGCGCCCCCGACATCGCGTCGAGCGCCGGGTCGAACGGGAACAGCGCCCGCACGATCTGGATCGCGTCGAACAGAGCCGGGCCCACGGTGCCCGAGGGCACCAGCGAGAGGAACGCGATCGGCAGCGAGACCATGAACGCCAGCAGGGACGAGGCGCGGACCTCGCGCGCCGCCCCGCCGAGCGCGGCGCCGAAGGCGGCGAACGCCGCGCCGCCCGCCACGATCGCGGCCACGATCAGGCCGAAGCGGCCCCAGTCGATCGAGACGAAGATCGACAGCCCCGCCAGCATCAGGAGGGTGACTGCGAGCGACGCGATCGCGCCGAGCAGCACCTTCTCCCCCAGCAGCGCACCGGGCGTGACCAGCCCGCGGGTGAGCCGTGGGTAGGCGTTCTCCTCGCGCTCGAGCGCCAGCGATCCGGCGACGAGGAGCACGGTCACGAACATCAGGGTCACCGTGGCCGCCACGGCGATCGCGAAGGCGTCGAGCGAGGTCCCTGAGCCGGCGACCACCGTCTTGTCGACCTCGATCGGGGAGGCGACCGCGCCCAGCAGCGGCAGCGCGAAGTCGAGGTTGTCGCCGGCGAGCTCGGCGAACTCGATCACCTCGTCGATCTGCCTCTGGGCGGGCGAACCGTCGGGCAGCTCCTCCCGGACGCCCTCGAGGATCGTCGCGGCGTTGGTCAGGCCGAGGACGCTGAAGGTCTCGCCCAGCAGCGGGATCTCGAAGTCGCCGCCATCGATCAGGACGTTGAGATAGACCTCGGCCGACTCCGAGATCCGCTGCGCCAGGATCAGGTTCGCCTCGGTGATCAGCGCCTGGATCCGGTCGTCCACGAGCTGCGCCTTGACCGGGTCGTCCTCGTTCACCAGCACCTCGACCGTCGGCTGCTCGGGGTCGAGCGAGGTGAGCGAGCGGAGCTTGTCGAGGATGTCCGGCGGCACGATCAGCGCGCCGAGGACCTCGCCGTCCTCGACCTTCTGCTCCGCCTCCTCGCGGGATGAGACGTCAACGCACTCCACCCGCTTGCACAGCTCGTCCCGCGCGATCCCGCGGTCGAGCTCCTCGTCGCCGCCGGCGATCTCGAACGCTTCGTTCTCCGGGACCAGGTTGAGGAACGCGACCCGCGGCTTGCCCCCCTCGTCGGAGAGCGCGAACCCGATCAGGACCGCGATGACGACCGGGTACAGCACCAGGAGCGCGCTCACCAGCGGCGAGCGGCGCAGGATCTGGAGGTCCTTGAGGAGCAGGTGGCGCATCAGTGGCCGCGCTCCCGCAGGAAGGCGACGAACGCCTCCTCGAAGTCGCGCGCCCCGGACTCGGGGACCGCCTCGTGGAGCTCGCGGTCGGTGCCGTCGAAGACGCGCTCGCCGTCCGCGAGCACCAGCAGCCGGTCGCCGTAGCGCTCGGCCTCCTGGATGTAGTGGGTGGAGAAGATCACCGTGGTGCCGCCGCCCGCGAGCGCGCCTACGAACTCCCAGAGGCGCTCGCGCTGGCGCGGGTCGAGCCCCGACGACGGCTCGTCGAGCAGCAGCACCGGGGGCCGGGCGAGGAGCCCGATCGCGATGTTCACGCGCTGCTGGTTGCCGCCGGACAGGGTGCCGACCTGGTCGTCGCGGCGGTCCGCGAGCCCGGTCTGCTCGAGCATCTCCTCGAGGACGGCATCGGGGTCGGGCACCCGCTCGAGGCGCGCGAAGAGCAGCAGGTTCTCGGCCACGGTCAGGCGCCGGTAGAGCGCGGGCTGCTGCGGCACCCAGCCGATCTCGCCGGGGGCGCGGCTGACCTCGCCCGCGTCGGGGTCGCGGATCCCGGCGAGGATCGAGAGCAGCGTCGTCTTGCCGGCGCCGTTCGGGCCGATCACGGCGAGGAGCTCGCCCCGGTGCGCCACGAACGAGACGTCGCGCAGGGCCCAGCGCTCGCCGAAGCGCTTGCCCAGCCCCTGCACCTCGATCACCGCCTGGTCGCCCGCTGGCATCGCGGGAACGCTAGACGAGGCGGGACCTTCGCTCATCTAGTCTCGTCGGCACATGCGCATCCTGTTCATCGCCGACATCGTCGGCAAACCGGGGCGGGCGGGGCTCGAGCGGGCGATGCCCGTGCTGCGCGAGCGCCACTCGCCGGACCTCGTGGTCGCCAACGGCGAGAACTCCGCCGGCGGCCTGGGCATCACCGAGAAGACAGCGAAGGAGCTCTACGCGATGGGCGTCGACGTGATCACCCTCGGCAACCACACCTACCGCCACCGCGACGTCTACGAGTACCTCGACCGCGAGGAGCGGATCGTGCGCCCCGCCAACTACATGAAGGGCAACCCGGGCCGCGGCTCGACCGTGGTCGAGGCCGCGGGGCGGCGGGTGGGGGTGATCAACCTCTCCGGACAGGTCCAGATGCGCGCCGCGCGCTCGCCCTTCCACGAGGTGGACTCGATCGTCGACCAGCTCGAGGGCAGGGCCGACGTGATCTTCGTCGACTTCCACGCCGAGGTCACCTCGGAGAAGGTCGCGATGGGCTGGCACCTCGACGGCCGCGTCGCGGCGGTGGTCGGGACGCACACGCACGTCCCCACCGCCGACGCCCGGGTGCTTCCGGGCGGCACCGCCTTCATCTCCGACGTCGGCATGACCGGCTCACGCGACGGCGTGCTCGGCGTCCGCTGGGAGCAGGCGCTCGAGAGCTTTCGCACTCAACTCCCGGTGAGGTTCAGCACCGCCGACGAGAACATCTGGGTCAACGCCGTGGTCGTCACCGTCCGCGACGACGGCCTGGCGGAGTCGATCGAGCAGGTGCTGCTGCCGGCCCCCGACTAGCGGAAGAATCTAAGCCCACCCCGCTCAAGGGGTCAGACCCCTTTGGGAGGGTTAGTTGAGGGTTGTGGCTCCCTCCTCGGTGATCGTCCAGTGCGGGTTGTGGGCGACCTCCCAGGGATGGCCGTCGGGGTCGATGAAGACGCCCGAGTAGCCGCCCCAGAAGGTCTCGGCGCCGGGGCGCCCGATCGTGCCGCCGGCCGCCTCGGCCTCCGCGAGCACGGAATCGACCTCCTCGGGAGAGCGCACGTTGTAGGCGAGGGTGATCCCGCCCCAGCCGCCGCCGTCCTCCACCACCGAGTCCTCGGCCAGGCGCGCGCGGTCCCACAGGCCCACGACGATCCCGCCCGCCTGGAAGAAGACGACGTCGTCGTCGGGCGCGGCGCCGGTGGTCCAGCCGAGGCCCTCGTAGAAGGCCCGTGCCCGGGCGAGGTCCGTGACGCCGAGGGTGACGACGCTGAGGCGCTGCTCCATCTGCCCGCCCAGGCCTACTCGGCGGCGGCCAGCGCCTTGCGCAGCAGGTCGCGGAGCTGCGCGCTGCTCGGCGACCGAGAGCGCCGCGATCTCCGCCGGCGGGACGGCCAGGCGCTCCTCGATCTCGTCGCGGACGCGCCGCCCCTCGTCGGTCAGCGCCAGGAGCTTGACGCGGCGGTCGTTGGGGTCGGCCTGGCGCTCGACGAGCCCCTTCTCCTCGAGGCGGTCGGTGATCCAGGTCATCTGGGAGTTGTCGCAATAGAGCAGCTCGGCGATCCGGCCCATCGGCTTCGGCTCGTCCAGCTCCTTCATCGCGAAGACCATCGGCGGGCGCAGGCCGTACTCGCCCTGGATCGCCAGCATCGTCGGCTTGTAGCGGCCGAACAGCTCGAAGATCGCGCTCCACGCCTCGTAGGCGGGCGGGGTTCGCCGGGCGGCGGCCGGTGGTGTCTGCGCTTGCCATCGCCGCTCATCATACATCCTGACATTGGCGTTGTCCAATAGTTCAAGACTCAGACTATTGTGATACTGTCCTGTTCATGGCTACCGACAACTCGATCGAGGTCAACGACCTAGTCCGCGTGTTCAAGAAGGGGCCCCGCGCCGTCGACGGCATATCCCTGCGGGTGGCCCCCGGTGAGATCTACGGCTTCCTCGGCCCGAACGGCGCCGGCAAGTCCACCACCGTTCACATCCTGACCACGCTGCTCCCCCCCACGTCCGGCGACGCGACCGTCGCCGGACGAGATGTGGTCCGCGAGGGCCGCGCCGTGCGCGATGCGATCGGCGCGGCCCTCCAGGAGGCGGCCCTCGACCCCTTCCTCACCGGGCGCGAGCACATGAAGCTCCAGGGCGGCCTGCACGGCCTGTCCGCCGCCGAGATCGAGCGCCGCGGCGAGGCGCTGCTCGAGCGCGTCGGCCTCGACGGCGAGGCCGCCGACCGCCGCGTTGGCGGCTACTCGGGCGGGATGAAGCGCCGCCTCGACCTCGCCCTCGCCCTGATCCACGAGCCCCGCGTGCTCTTCCTCGACGAGCCCACCACCGGGCTCGACATCCAGAGCCGCACCGCGCTGTGGGAGGAGGTCTCCCGCCTCGCCCGCCAGGAGGGCGTGACCGTGTTCCTCACCACCCAGTACCTGGAGGAGGCCGACGAACTGGCCGACCGGGTCGGGATCATCGAGCGCGGCAAGCTGGTCGCCGAGGGCACGCCGGCGGCGCTGAAGGCCGAGATCGGCCGGCCGACCGTCGAGGCCGCTCCGGTCGAGGAATCCGACCTGGGCCGCGTCGAGTCAGTGCTCGGGCGCTTCGGCGAGGCCCTTCCGGCCGCGCGCGGCGCGGCGGCGGTTCGCCTCGAGGACGGCACCGAGGACCTCGCCCAGGTCGTCCGCGCCCTCGATGCCGACGGCATCCGCGTCGCCGACCTTCAGCTCCACGCCCCCAGCCTCGACGACGTCTTCCTCGCCAAGACCGGCCGCTCCCTCGAGGGCGCGGAGGAGCAGGCCTCGGAGGAGGCCGAGCTCGCCGCCGAACGCGGCGAGACCGGCGAGCTCGAGGCCGTCCCGGTCGGAGCACGATGACGGCCCTCGCCGCCCACAGCCCCCTGCGAACCCAGTCGCGCTACCTGGCGTGGCGCTCGGTGATCCGCACCGTGCGCCAGCCGATCATGATCGTGCCGACGCTGGTGTTCCCGCTGTTCCTGCTGGCGATCAACTCGAGCGGACTCGACGCGGCGACGGACATCCCCGGCTTCCCGACCGACTCCTACCTCACCTTCGCCCTCGCCTTCCCGTTCATGCAGGGCGCCCTGTTCGCCACCAACACGGCCGGCACCAACCTCGCCGACGACATCGGCTCGGGCTTCTTCAGCCGCCTCTCGCTGACCCCGATGCGGGGCTCGGCGCTGCTCGCGGGCCAGCTCGCGGGCGTGCTGGTCGTGGCGCTGGTGCAGGCCGTCACCTATCTGCTCGTCGGCTTCGCCGCGGGCGCCAGCTTCGAGGCGGGCGCGCTTGGCATCCCGGTGCTGTTCGCGCTGTCGTTCGCGATCGCGGGCGCGTTCGGCGCGTTCGGCCTGTTCGTCGGCCTGCGCTCGGGCTCGGGCGAGGCGGTGCAGGGCCTCTTCCCGCTGATGTTCGTCCTGCTGTTCCTGTCCTCGGCGGCGCTGCCGCGCGACCTGATCCAGCAGGATTGGTTCCAGACGGTCGCGACCCTCAATCCGGTGAGCTACCTGGTCGAGGGCGTCCGCAGCCTGTTCATCACCGGCTGGGACGCCGAGGCGCTGGCACTGGCGTTCGGCGTCGCGTTCGCCTTCTTCGGCGCCTCGCTCTGGGCGGCCTCGCGGGCCATGCGCGACCGGATGGAGCGGACATGAGCCGCGCGGCCCGCTACCGCTCGGTGGCCGTGACCGTGTTCTGGCGCCACATGCACACGGTTATCCGCAAGCCCGTGCTGTTCCTGCCCGCGCTGGCCTTCCCGCTGTTCTTCTACATGGCGTTCGCCGGCGGGCTCTCCGGCGTCTCCGGGGTGCCCGGCTTCGACTACTACGACTACAACGCGTTCCAGTTCGTGTTCGTCCTGCTCCAGTCGGCGGCGTTCGGAGGCGTGTTCATCGGCTTCTCGATCGGCGCCGACTTCGACTCGGGCTTCACCCGCCGCATGCTCCTCGCCGCGCCCGACCGCTCCGCCGTCGTCGCCGGCTACGGACTCGCGGCGCTGGTCCGGACCATGATGGTCTGGGCCGTGGTGTTCGCGGTCGCGCTGGCGACGGGCCTCTCGATCGAGGGCGGCGCCGTCGACCTCGCCGGCCTGATCGGCCTGGCGCTGATCGTCAACGTCGCCGCCTTCCTGTTCGCCGCCGGGATGATGCTGCGCTTCCGCACCATGCAGGCCGCGCCGGCGATGCAGATCCCAGTCTTCATGATCCTGATGACGGCGCCCGTCTACGTGCCGCGCGACCTGATCCAGGGATGGGTCGAGACCGTCTCGTCGTTCAACCCGGCGACGGCGATCGTGGAGGCCGGGCGCAGCCTGATGGCCGGCGACCCGTTCCACGTGCTGCTGGCCTTCGGGGCCGCGGCCGGGCTCGCGACCCTGATGGTGCTGTTCGCCCGAGGCGGCCTGCGCCGGGCGGAGTCCTCGGCGGCCTAGTCGCGCCGCTGCTCCTTCTCGACGTCCGGCTTCGCGCCCGGTGGCGGACCGGTTGGTGCCTCGGGGCCGCCCGCGGCCTGCGGCTTCTCCTCGCCGGCGGCGCCGGGGTCCTTGATCGCCGCCGCGGCGGCCTTCGCCTTGTCGGTCATGCTGCCCTTGCCGGAGGCGATGTCCTTCAGCTCGCCCGCATCCTCCTTGACCGAGTCGGTGCCGCCACGCTTCTCGACCAGGTCCTTCGCCTTGTCGGTGAGGCTCTTGAAGTTGACCATGGGCTTCGCTCCTCGTTCGCCTGCTGCTGGCCGCCCAGGGTATCCCGTTGGTACCTTGGTCGCTTGACGCGCGGGGGAACAGCAGGGGTCATCGGCGCCATCGCGCTGACCTCGGTTGCGCTCGCCGCCTCGGCCGGCGCGGCCGTGCTGGAGGCGCCGGGAGCCGTGCCGCGCGACTGTGCCGCCCAGCGCCTCGATCCTGCCTCGGCCGGGGTCGCCCTGCACACCTGGACGGCGCCCGCGGCCGGCCTGGTGACGATCGACCTGGCGGGCGGGCCGGCGGGCGACTGGGACCTCGCCGCCTTCCACCGCGGGGAACCCGCCGCGGCAGGCGCCTCCACCGCGTTCGGCTCGACCGAACGGGTGACCGCCTGGGTCGCCCGCGGTGAGGACCTCGTGGTCCAGGCCTGCCGGCGTGCCACCGAGGGGCCGGCGCGCGTGCCGCTCGCGTTCGACCTCTTCCGCCGCTCCGACGTGCCCGAGATCCCCGACGAGCGCTTCACGCTCGAATCGGTGGCGATCTCCGGCCCCGACGACGTGGCCCGGCTGGAGGCGCTCGGCCTCGACGTCACGCACGACGTCAGCGCGACCGAGGTCACCGTTGCGACCTACTCGGGCGCCGAGCGGGCGCTGCTCGCCGCCGAGGGCTTCGAGACCTCGACCATGGTCGGCGACCTCGTCGCCGCCGACGCGGCGTACCGCCGAGACGAGGAGCGGGCCGTGGCCAAGCGCGGCGGTTCGGGCCTTCCGAGCGGCCGCACGGCCTACCGCCAGTACTCCGACTACACGACCGAGATGAAGGACCTCGCCGAGGGCCACCCGGAGATCGCGACCGAGGTCACGATCGGCAACACGCTCGAGGGACGCCCGATCCAGGGGCTCGAGATCGCCGGCGCGGGCGGCTCACCGGTGGACGCCCGCCCCGTGTACCTGAACATGGGCGTCCACCACGCACGCGAGTGGCCCGCAGGAGAGCTGCCGATGGAGTTCGCGATCGACCTCGTGACGAGGTACGGGACCAGCGACCGGATCACGGACCTGCTCGACTCCACCCGCATCTTCATCTTCCCCGTGATCAACGTCGACGGGTTCGTCGCCTCGCGCAGCTTCGGACCCGATGGCGGCGACGACGGGCCGCTCCCCTCGGGCCAGGCCGGCGCCTACAAGCGCAAGAACTGCCGGCCGCTGGACGAGGCGGATGCGCTCATCCCCTGCGAGCTCCGCACGAGCTCCGGCGTCGACCTGAACCGCAACTACGGCGCCTACTGGGGCGGCCCGGGGTCGAGCGGCGGCGCGACCTCGCAGTCCTACCGCGGCACCGGCCCCTACTCGGAGCCGGAGTCCCAGGCCGTCCACGAGTTCACCGCCGGGCTGCATCCGACGGTGTTCATCACCAACCACACCTTCACCGACGACGGCAAGTGGCTGCGCCAGCCCGGCTTCGCGTCGGTGAGCACAGTGACCCCGGACGAGGCGGCGATGAAGGACCTCGGCGATGACATGGCAGCCGCGACCGGGTGGACCTCGGAGCTGGGCTACGAGACGCTCGGCGACATCACCGGCGCCACCGAGGACTGGAACTACTTCTCGCAGGGCACCTACGGGTACACCCCCGAGGCACGCGGGGTGAACTTCCACGCCGCCTACGCCGACGCGGTGGTCGGCGAGTACCTCGGCGAGGGTCCGCACCAGGGCGACGGCGTGCGCGAGGCGTTCCTGATCGCGGGCGAGCGCGCCGCCGACAGCGCCGAGCACTCGATCGTCAGGGGCGCGGCGCCCGCGTCGGCGACGCTTCGCCTGCACAAGGAGTTCCAGACGCCCACCTGCGTCGGGGTCGGCGACAACCCCTGCCTGGCCCCCACCCTGTTCGTCGACGACGAGCTGGACACCACCCTCGACGTCCCGGCATCGGGTGCGTACCGCTGGCACGTCAACCCCTCCGGCCGCCCGCTCCACCAGTCCGAGACCTGGACCATGAGCTGCGAGCTCCCCGGCGAGGATCCGGTGGCGACCGAGGTGGCGGTCGACCGCGGCGAGGTCGCGACCGTCGACTGGGATGTGGAGTGCACGCCCACCGTCACGCCGCCCCCGCCGCCGCCCCTCTGCGGCGGCGAGGAGCCGACGATCATCGGCACGGAGGGCGCCGACGAGGGAGCCGCGAAGCTTCTCGGCACCGCGGGGGAGGACGTGATCGCCGGCCTCGGCGGCCGTGACGCGATCAGGGGCCTCGGGGAGGACGACGTGATCTGCGGCGGCAAGGGCGGGGACCGCCTGCGCGGCAACGACGGCTTCGACGACCTCTTCGGCGAGGAGGGCGACGACGATCTCGTCGGCGGCGCCGGCCAGGACATGCTTCGCGGCGGGCCCGGGCGTGACCGCTGCCGCGACGACGGCGAGGACTACCTCAAGGGCTGCATCCCAAGCGGCTAGACGGAGTACGGTGTCGCCCAGGGTCGAACCGGAGGGGTATCCGAATGCGCAGGAACAGCCGAGTCCCAGGGCTCTTCACCGTCGCGATGCTCGCGGGGCTCGTCGCTCCCACGACGTCGCTCGCGTTGAACGGCGACTTCAACGACGACGGTAACCGCGATCTCGCGATCGGATCCCCGGGGGAGGACCTCGTTGCCGGCGGCAACGACTCCGACGGTGCGGTGAGCGTGCTCTACGGCAACCCGCTCGCGGGCGCGTTCACCTCGAGCCAGTTCATCACCGAGGCCGCGCCCGGTGTGCGTGGGGCCGCGGAGGCCGTCGACCAGTTCGGGGCGGAGCTGGCACAGGGCGACTTCAACCGGGACGGGCACAGCGACCTCGCGGTCGCCGTCCCGCTCGAGGACGTCCCCGAAGGGGCGGACGACCGAGACGGCAGCGTCCACCTCTTCTACGGCGCCGGCGGGGGGCTCTCGACCGACGGCGACCGCGTGCTGACGCAGGCGACGCCGGGCCTGCGTGGGGACGACCCGGAGCTGCTCGATCAGTTCGGCTCGACCCTGGCGTCGGGCGACTTCGACGGCGACCGTTACTCGGACCTGGCGATCGGGGTGTCCGACGAGGGGACGGCAGCCGGGTCCCGCGTCGGGGTGGTGCACGTGCTCTACGGCGGCCCGCGCGGGCTCACAACCGACGGCGACCAGCTCTGGAGCCAGGAGAAGGAGGGGGTCGCGGGCGACGGCGCTGAGCCCCAGGACATATTCGGCAGGACGCTCGAGGTTGGCGACTTCAACGCCGACGGGCGCGACGACCTGGCCGTGGCCGTGACCCTCGAGGACGTCGCCTCGGGAGCCAACGACAACGACGGCGGCGTCCACGTGATCGACGGCAGCCCCGACGGGCTGACGACGCGCGGCGACCAGTTCCTGAGCCAGGCCACCGCAGGCGTCCCCGGGGACGGAGCACAGGCGGGAGACGTGTTCGGGACGGCGCTCACGGCGGGCGACCTCGACGGAGACGACCATGAGGACCTCGTCGTCGGCATCCCATTCGAGAGCCTGGCGATCGGCGCCAACGACCGCGACGGCGCGTTCAACGTCCTCTACGGGGACAACCGAGGAATCGGGCTGACGCGCAACCAGTTCTTCACGCAGGAGACCGCCGGTGTACCGGGGGCGGAGACCGCCGAGGCGGGCGACCGCTTCGGCTTCACGCTGGAGAGCGGGGACTTCAACGGCGACCGCGTCGCCGACCTCGCGGCGACGGCGCTGTTCGAGCAGATCGTCGGGACCGGTGCTGGACAGAACGGGGCCGTTCACGTCCTGCTCGGGAGCGAGGGAGGGAGCCCGGGCGCCGCCGGCGGCATCTACCTGCACCAGGACGTCCCCGGGGTCGAGGGCATGGTCGAGAGCGCGGACCGCTTCGGCGAGACCCTCGAGGCGGGTGACTTCACCGCCGACGCGCGGGGGGATCTGGTCGTCGGCGTGCCGCAGGAGAATTTCGCCCTCGGCGGGGACGACAACGACGGCGTCGTCCAGATCCTGCGCGGGAGCGCGACTGGGATCGTCGTTGACGCGGACGTCCTCTTCAGCCAGGGCGCGCCCGTCTCGAGCGACGGAATCGAGGCGGGCGACCTGTTCGGCGACGCCCTGCCCTGACGGCTCCGCCGGCGCTGCCACACTTCCGGGATGCGAGCGCTCGCGATCACCCATCAGCGCGATGCCGGGCCCGGCGTCTTCGCCGAGACGATGGCGGCGCGTGGGGTCGCGCTGGACGAATGGTTCATCGCCGAGACCGACTCGCCGCCCGCTGACCCGCTGGGCTACGACGCCGTGCTCACGTTCGGCGCCGCGGCCCACCCCGACCAGGACTCCGAGCACGCCTGGATGCGCCCCGAGAAGGAGCTGCTCGCCGAGCTGATCCACCGCGAGGTGCCTCTGCTGGGATCGTGCCTGGGATCGCAACTCGTCGGCGACGCCGCCGGCTCGCCCGCGCGCCGGGCTCGCGAGCCGGAGATCGGCTGGTACGAGGTGGAGGTCACCGACGAGGGACGCGACGACCCGCTGATCGGGCCGCTGGCGCCGTCGTTCACCGCGCTCGAGTGGCACTCCTACGAGGTGCCGCTGCCCCCAGGCGCCGTCGCGCTCGCGCGCAGCGCCGTGTGTCTGCAGGCCTACCGCCTCGGCGAGCTGGCGTGGGGCATCCAGTTCCACGCCGAGGTCTCGGCCGCCGACGCCCGGACCTGGATCGACGAGGACCTGGTGGACCCCGACGCGATCGCGATGGGGCTCGATCCGGCTCGCCTCCACGCGGAGACCGATCCGCGGATCGACGACTGGAACCGCCTCGGCCGCGGGCTGTGCGACCGCTTCGTTGACGTCGTGGCCGCCCGCACGGGCGCGCCGGTCGCCTAGCCGCCCCGCCCCGCAATGGGGTCAGACCCCATGAGTGGGGGCGACTCAAGGGGTCTGACCCGTCGGTGCGGTCGGATGGGGGCGCGGGCGGCGCCCTCGGGGTCGTATGGGTCATGGCTCGTCCCCATCGCGAGAACGTCGAGGGTGGCCTCTACCACGTGTACGCCCGTGGCAACGCCAAGGCCCGGATCTACATGGACAACTACGACCGTGGGGCATACCTGGCATTGCTTGGTCGTGTGACGACCGGGGTGAGGTGGAGGTGTCTCTCGTACTGCCTGATGGAGAACCACGTTCACCTACTCCTCGAGACGCCCTACGCGAATCTCAGCAAAGGAATGCAGCAGCTACATGGTCGCTACGCGCAGGCTTTCAACGCCCGCCACGGCCGGGTAGGGCATCTGTTCCAGGGCCGATATGGCGCGGTAAGGGCGAAGTCCGATCAGCAGCTCTTGGCGGTCGTTGCCTACATCGCCCGTAACCCGGTCGAGGCGGGCCTATGCCAGCGTCCTTCGGAGTGGCCCTGGAGTAGCCACCACGCTGTCCTCGCCGGCACTGGTCCTCGCTGGCTGGATATCCGGCGACTGCTTACTCATTTCGAGGACGGTTCCGACGCGATGAAGCGCTACGTCGCCTACGTCGATCCACAGCGGGGTCAGACCCCATGAGTGGAGCCGACTTAAGGGGTCTGACCCCTCAGGGGGGGTCAGTCGGGGGTGACGTAGGCGCCCGTGATGCCGCCGTCGACCATGAAGGTCGCGGCGTTCACGTAGGAGCTCTCGTCGGAGGCCAGGAAGAGGGCGGCCTGGGCGATCTCGCGGGCCTGGGCGAAGCGGCCCATCGGCAGATGGACGAGGCGGCGCTCGGCCTGGGCGCGATCGGCGGCGAACAGCTCCTGGAGCAGCGGCGTGTCGACCGGGCCCGGGCACAGCGCGTTCACGCGCACGCCGCGGCGGGCGAACTCGACGCCCATCTCGCGCGACATCGAGAGCACCGCGCCCTTCGAGGCGCTGTAGGAGATCTGCGACGTGGCGGCGCCCATGAGCGCGACGAACGACGCCATGTTGATGACGGACCCGCCGCCGCCGTCGAGCAGATGCGGGATCCCGTGCTTGCAGCAGAGCAGGACGCCGCGGACGTTCACGTCCTGGACCCGCTGCCAGGCGTCGAGGTCGCTGTCGACCACGTCGAGGTCGTCGGGCGGGTTGATGCCGGCGTTGTTGAAGAGGACGTCGATCCGGCCCAGCTTCGCCCGCGCCTCCTCGTACATCTCGCGCACCTGGTCGGAGTCGGTGACGTCGGCGACGAGCGCGAGCTCGCCCTCCGCCCCCTCGTCGAGATCGACGCCCACCACCCTCGCGCCCTCGCCGGCGAACAGGCGGGCCGACTCGGCGCCGATCCCCGACGCGGCGCCGGTGATCACGCAGACCTTGTCCTCGCAGCCGTCCCGGCATCAGCCCTCCTCCGTGGCGTAGTAGACGTTCTTCACCTCGGTGTAGTGCTCGAGCGCGTGCGGGCCCAGCTCGCGGCCGATGCCCGACTGCTTGAAGCCGCCGAACGGGGTCTCGACCCGCACCGAGGTGTTCGAGTTGATCGAGATCACGCCGCTCTCGATCGCCCGCGCGCAGCGCAGCGCCTTCGCCCCGTCGCGCGTCCAGATCGAGCCCGAGAGGCCGTAGGGGGTGTCGTTGGCGATCGCGACCGCCTCGGCCTCGCCCTCGAACGGGATCACCGACGCGATCGGGCCGAAGATCTCCTCGCGCGCCTGGCGGTCGGTGTTCGCGACGGGGCAGAGCACCGTCGGCGCGAACCAGAACCCGGGGCCCTCGGGAGCCGAGCCGGTGAACGCCACCGGCGGCACCTCCGAGCCGTTCCCCTCGAGGAAGGAGGCGACCGTCTCGCGGTGCGAGGCGGAGATCAGCGGCCCCATCTGCGTCTCGTCGGCCAGCGGGTCGCCCACGCGAAGGCCCTTGACGGCCGTCTCCAGGTGGCCCATGAACTCGTCGAGCGCGGGGCGCTCGACCAGGATCCGCGAGCGCGCGCAGCAGTCCTGGCCCGGCGTTGCCGAAGACCCCGCCCGGCGCCGCCGCGGCGGCCGCCTCGAGGTCGGCGTCGGCGAAGACGACGTTGGCCGACTTGCCGCCCAGCTCGAGCGTCACCCGCTTGATCGTCTGCGCCGCGGTCGCGGCGATCCCGCGCCCGACCTCGGTCGAGCCGGTGAAGGCGACCTTCGCGACGTCGGGGTGCTCGACCAGGCGCTGGCCCGCCACCGAGCCCTTGCCCGCCACCACGTTGACGACGCCCTCGGGGATGCCGGCCTCCACCGCGATCCGCTCGAGCTCCAGGGCCGAGAGCGGCGTCAGCTCGGCCGGCTTCAACACAACCGAGTTCCCGGCCGCGAGCGCCGGCGCCAGCTTCCACGAGCTGATCACCAGCGGGAAGTTCCAGGGCACGATCATCCCCACGACCCCCAGCGGCTCGCGGAACGTCATGTCGACGCCGCCCGCGACCGGGATCGTGTCGCCCAGGAGGCGCTGCACCGCGCCGGCGTAGTAGCGGAAGCACTCGGCCACCATCCCGATCTCGCCGCGCGCGTCGGCTATGGGCTTGCCGGCGTTGCGGGCCTCGAGCGTGGCGAGGTCCTCTTGGCGCTCGGCCGACCGCGTCCGCGAGCGCGTGCAGCATGGCCGCACGGTCGGGCGGTGCTGACCCGGCGCCAGCCCTCGAACGCCTCCTTCGCCCGCGCCACCGCGGCGTCCACCTCGGCCTCCCCGGCCCGCGGCACCTCCGCCATCGGCTCGGCCGTGGCCGGCTCGACGACCGTGATCACGTCACTCACCCGGCCACCGCCCCCGCCCTGACGGCGGCGACGAAGGAGGCCACGACGCGGCTCCCCTCCTCCTCCTCGGCATGCCAGAGTACGCCGAGGGTGAAGGTGCGGTCGGGCAGCTCGATCGCCTCGACCACGTCGTCCTCGACCGCGCGGCCGGAGACGACGAGGCCGTCGCCCAGCGACCCCACTCCCTGGTGATGATGCGAGCGGACGGTGATCCGCTCGGCTCCCACGGCCCGGGCCGCGAGCGACGCGGGCTCCAGTACGACGTCGTGGTCGGAGAAGCTGCCGGGAGTGTGCAGGTGGGTGCCCGCGGTGTCGAGCTGCTGGACGAGGTCGCCCCCGCGCGCGACGTTCAGGAGCTCCATCCCGCGGCAGATGCCCAGCAGGGGCATGTCGATCGCCACCGCCGCCCGGCAAAGGGCCAACTCGAAGGCGTCGCGCTCGGGTCGGACGCCCGTGGTTCCCTCGGCCGGGGTGGCTCCGTAGAGCGTGGGGTCGATGTCGCCGCCCCCGGCTATGAGCAGCGCGTCGATGCGCTCGAGCACCTCCTCCGGCGCGGCGGTCATCGCCTCGGTGGGCGGCAGGATCACGGGCTGCGCGCCGGCCCCGGCGACCTCGCGCGAGTAGCTTCGCGGCGAGAGGTTCACGTCGAGTTCCCACGCCGCCCACCGCGCCCGCTCGACGGCGGCGCAGATCCCCACGACGGGGCGGCCGCTCACAGTCGCTCGAACCCGCGGAAGCGCTCCCAGTCGGTGACGGCGCCCTCGAGGGCCTCGAGCTCGATCCGGGCTCGGTTCAGGTAGTGGTCGACGACCTCCTGGCCGAAGGCCTCGCCGGCGACCTCGCTGGAGGCGAACAGGTCGCGCGCCGCGTACATCGTGTGGGGGACGTGCGGCTTGTCGGCCTCGTAGGCGTTGCCCGGAAGCGGATCCTCGAGCGGCAGCTCGTTGTCGACGCCGTGCAGGCCGGCGGCGATCATCGCGGCGAGAGCCAGGTACGGGTTGACGTCGGCGCCCGGCAGCCGGTTCTCGAGCCGCTTCGCCTGGCCGTGGCCGACGACGCGCATCGAACAGGTGCGGTTGTCGTCGCCCCAGGCGACCGCGGTCGGCGCAAACGAGCCCGGGACGAAGCGCTTGTACGAGTTGATCTGGGGCGCGTAGAAGAGGGTCAGCTCCTGCAGGCAGGCGAGCTGGCCGGCCAGGAAGTGGTGGAACGTCTGCTCGTCGTCGGCGAACACGTTGCTGCCGCCCTCGTTCTGAAGCGAGCAGTGGATGTGGCACGAGTTGCCCTCGAGCTCGTTGAACTTCGCCATGAAGGTGATCGCATAGCCCTCCTGCGAGGCGATCTCCTTGGCCCCGTTCTTGTAGATCACGTGGTCGTCGCAGGCGGCGAGCGCCTCGTCGTAGTGGAAGTTGATCTCGTGCTGGCCGAAGTTGCACTCGCCCTTCGAGTTCTCGACCTTCATGTCCGCGTCCCATCATCGAGTTGCGGATGCGCCGGATCAGGGGCTCGATCCGCGCGGTGCCCAGCATCGAGTAGTCGACGTTGTAGAGGTTCGACCGGGTCGAGGTCGCGATAGGCCTTCTTCCAGGCCTCCTCGTAGGTGTCGGTGAAGACGATGAACTCGAGCTCGGTCCCGGCGAACGCCTTCCAGCCCCGCTCCTCGAGCCGGGCGAGCTGCTTGCGCAGGATCTGCCGCGGCGAGGCGACCACGTCGGAGCCGTCGTGCCAGCCGAGGTCGGCCATCAGCAGGACGGTGCCCTCGTGCCAGGGGATCGTGCGCAGCGTGTCGAAGTCCGGGCTTCATCACGAAGTCGCCGTAGCCGCGCGACCACGAGGACATCTCGTAGCCCTCGACGGTGTCCATGTCCACGTCCACCGCGAGCAGGTAGTTGCAGCCCTCGGCGCCGTGCTCGACCGTGTCGTTCAGGAAGTGGTCGGCGGTCAGCCGCTTGCCCTGGAGCCGCCCCTCCATGTCCGCGATCACGAGCAGGACGGTGTCCACCTCGTCGTTGTCAACAGCCTTCTTGAGCTCGTCCAGCGTCACCTCAGCCCAGGTTACCCAGCGCTAGACGTCGCGCGTGACCTCGTCCTCCTCCAGCGTCCGGATCGGGCCCTGGTAGCGATCCTTCGCCGAGATCAGATACCAGACCCCGAAGATCAGCGGCAGCACGATCGCGAACGGCGTGTAGTTGACGTTGCGTCGACCTCGAACCCATCGTTCCATGGCAGCCCGGTCGGGTCGTACGGGAGGTTGAGGCTGTAGACGACCACGATCACGAAGATGATCGCGAGGATGTTGACCACCCTGTAGCGGCTCCCCAGGTTCCACGGTCCGGTCTCGAAGTCGTCGCCCTTCCGCAGCCGGAGATACACGGGGATGATGTAGGCGAGGTAGAGCCCCACGGTGCAGATCCCGGTGAGGGCGAAGAACGCGAATGGGATGTCGTTCTTGCCGAACAGGGCCGGGATCGCGATCACGAGCGAGGCGACCGAGACCGCGATCACCGCGTTGAACGGGACCCGGTCGCTGTTGACCCGCCGGAACACGTTCCAGCCCGGGCATCCCCCGGTCGCGCGAGAACGCGTACCAGGTCCGCGAGGCGCTGGTGAGCCCGGCGGCGCCGCAGAAGAGCTGGCCCACCGTCGCGATCAGGACGATCAACTTCGCGGCCCACGTGTCGAGCGCGCTCGTTGAAGATCCCGAACGACCGACGCCGCCGGCGTCGTTGACGGCCGTCGACATCGTTGGCCGCGAACAGGAACGCGAGTAGGAGGAACCACCCGATCAGCGCCGACCAGAACACCGAGCGCCACACCCCCTGCGCTGCGCCCATCGCAGCGTCCTTGGTCTCCTCGGCGGTATGCGCCGAGGCGTCGTAGCCGGTCTGCGTGTACATCGCGAGCAGGAAGCCGACCGGGAGGACCAGGAACCAGAAGCCGATGCCCCCGGTGTCGAGCCGCCGAGGGTGCCGGTCTCGTTGAGCCGCTCGCCGAATACGAAGCTGACGCTCTGGTGGTCGTCCGGAACGAACACGAGCAGCAGGATGATCACCGCGACGCCGAGCAGGTGCCACCCCACGGAGATGTTGTTCATGCAGCGCCAGGACCCGGTCGGCGAAGATGTTCACCACCGTGTAGAGGGCGAGGATGATGAAGAACAGCAGCCAGGTCTCGCCGAGGATGTGGACGTCGTCGCCGAAGTTGATCCCGAACACGTCGACCGCCGTAGAGCTGCAGCAGGTTGAAGAGAAAGAACGCGCACGCCATACGCCACCGAGGCCACGATCCCAACCAGGCCAACGATGTTGAACCAGCCGGTCATCCAGCTCCAGCCCTTCCCGCCGAGGTCGTGCGCCCACCAGTAGGGGCCGCCCGCGGTCGGGTACCTGGAGGTCAGCTCGGCCATCGAGAAGGCGACCATCAGGACGAAGGCGCAGAGCACCGGCCACCCGATCGAGACCGCGATCGGCCCGCCGTGCAGCCACGCGAACGAGAACGTCGTGAACGTTCCCGCGAGAACCGAGATGATCGTGAACGAGATCGCGAAGTTGGTGAAGGACGACCACCCCCGCGACAGCTCCTGCTTGTAGCCCATCTCGGCGAGCCGCTGCTCGTCCTCGGACCGCGCCGGCGGGGGTGTCGCTGGCTGCTGTCCCTCGGTGTCTGCGTCGGCCATCTCGCTACTCCTCCTCCCACCTCTCGGCCCCCGAGGGGGCCGAAAAGGTGTGATCGTGAGACCTAATGGACGCCGCGAGCCTATTCGCATTGGCGGACGGATGTCAAACTCCCCCGGTGGCCGCCGTCCGGCTAGGACTCAGCCGCTCGGACCCGCACGACCGCACCCGCCGGGTCGACGCGCTCCGCCCAGCGCGGTGAGATCGAGGCGGAGCGCCCGGGCTGTAGGCGGCGGACGCGCTGGCGATGGAGATCGCGACCGTCCTGAACGAAGCGGACCTCGGCGCTGCGCAGCTCCTCGGTGGCCCGCAGGAGATAACGGCCGCGCGGCGGCGTGCTCGGACCGCCCTCGGGCACGACCAGGTTCGGCGCGATCCAGCCAAGCGGTGCTCGCAGCGCACCGTGACCGCCTGCGTCGGCCAGCCGTCGCCGTCGAGGAACCGCGCCGCGGCGGCGGCGGCGTGCACTCCGCTGAGCGCGGCAACGTCGGCGGTCTCGGCCCCGTGGAGGACGTTGCCGGCGGCGAACATGCCCGGGCGCGTGGTGTGGAGCGAGGCGTCCACGGCCGGCCCCCTGGTGCCGGGGTCAAGCATCGCCCCGGCCGCGTAGGCGAGCTCGTGGTCGGGGATCCAGTCCGCGGTAAAGACGACCAGGTCGCACTCGATCGTCCGGGTGGCGCCCGACTCGAGGTCGGTGAGCTCGACCGCCTCGACTCTCCGGCGGCCGCGGATCGCGGTGAGCGCGGTGCGGGTCAGGAGCGGCGTGCGGAAGCGAAGGGCCGCCCCCAGGCGGAACCGCTGCGAGCGATTGATGGCGGGGGTGCTCGGTGGTCATCGCGAGGCTCGCGCGCCGCCGTGGGCGAGCGTGACCAGAGCTGAAAACGCCACGTGCTCCGCCCCCACGACGACTGCGCGTTGGCCAACCCGCTCGCGCTCGAGGTAGACGAGCTGCTGGAGCGTCCCGGTTGTCATCACCCCGTCGGGGCGTGCGCCGGGCACGAGCCGGGCGGATCGGGGCGCTCGCGACAACCCGTGGCGAGCACCGTCGCCCGCGCGACGATGCGCTGACTGCCGCCGGGCGAGGTCACCTCGAGCTCGCCGTCGGGGCCCCAACCGGTGACCTGGGCGCTGGTGCGAAGCTCGGCACCAGCGGCGGAGGCGAGCTCCGCGCGGCGCGCAGCGTAGCGCGGGCCGGAGAGGGCCCGGCGCAGATCCCGCAGACCGAAGCCCTGGTGCCGCGGCGTGCCGAGGGATGCCCCCCAACTCCTGCTCACGCTCGAGCACCACGACCTCCCCGGCGCCAAGGCGGGCGAGCTCGGCCGCGGCGGCGAGGCCGGCCGGGCCGCCGCCGATCACGGCGACGTCGACGCGCTCCGGCGAGCTCACGAGCTTCGCTCCGAGAGGCTCGCGCGCGACCCGGGCGCCGCAGAAGAACCCCTGGCAGCGCCCCATCAGCACCCGTGTGCGTCGCCGCAGTCCATCGAGGTCGGGGGCGGGATCGGGCTCGTGGCGGCGTCGCGGATCTCGCCCCGGGTGACCCGCTCACAAAAGCAGATCGACCTCGCCGTAGGCCGGGTCGGCGGCAATCCGCCCCGCGTCGGTGAACGGCCGCGGGGAGGCCTCCCCGATGTTGGGCATGTTGATACCGGGAAGGCCATCGGCGCTCTCGCGCAGCTCGAGGCCGGCGCTGCGAGCTCATCGCGCATCCACTCCGCGATCGCCATCGACGCCGTGAGGCCCGTCGAGCGGATCCCGCCGGCGCATGCGTAACACCGGTCGCCGTGCACCTCGAGCTGGTAGTCCGAGTGCTCGGTCGCGACGCGCAGGCCCACCTAGACCGCCGTGACCTCGTTTTCGAGCAGGGACGGCATGAGCTCGCGGCCGAGTCTCTGGAGCCGGGCGATCCCGTGGGCGGTCGAGGCCGTGTCGTCCTTGCGCTCGATGTCGTCCGCCGTGGGGCCGAGCATCACGTTGCCGAACACCGTCGGTGCGATCAGGACGCCCTTCGTGGTCTCAGTCGGCACCGGCAGCAGGATGTGAGAGACGAGCGGCCGGCTGAGCTTGTCGAAGACGATCAGCTCCCCCCGGCGCGGGGTGACGGTAAAGCCCGAGAGGCCGGCCATGCGATGAACCTCATCGCGAGTGAAGGCCCGCGGCGTTGACGAGCCAGCGGGCGGAGAGCACCCCTGCTCGATGTCCGCACCCGCCATCCCGACTCCTCATGCGCGCAGCCCCGTGACGGCTCGCCACGGCGAAGCGCGACCCCGGCAAGCACCGCCTGCGTCGCGAAGGCGAGGGGCGGAGTGAACGGGCAGACGATGACTCGTCGGGAACCTCGAGCGCGCCTGACGCGCCCGCCCCGAGGTGCGGCTCGCGACGATACGCTCCTCGCGCCGACCTCGCGCTACGCTCGTAACCGCACCGGCGGCGTTCCCCAGAAGCGCCGGGAAGCGGGCGAGCTGCTCGTCGTTCCACGCCCGAGGCATCGCACCGGTGCCTCGATCGGGATCCCCACCTCGGCGGCGTACGTCGAGGAGCTAGCCGTGGCCGCGGGCGACGAGGCGGGCCTCGTGGCTACCGGGCTTGCCGTCGAACCCGGCGTGCAGGATCGCCGTGTTCGCCTTGCTGGTCCCGGCGCCAACGTCGCCTGTGTCGAGCAGCGCGATGCTGAGCTCGAATCGCGCCAGCTCCCGCGCGATGGCAGCGCCCACGTCTCCGGCGCCGATGATCGCGACGTCGACTCGGCGGGCCAGTGCGACGTTACCGGCCCGCGACCCGGCCGCTCGGATGGTTTGTCCTCTGTGGCGCACCTCCTCGGGATCGACGAGGGAACGTCGGCTGTCAAGGCCGCGCTCTACGACGAGGAGCTGAACCCGGTCGCGGAAGCACGGCGCGACAAGACCTCCGCCATCCCCACGCGGGGTGGGTAGAGCAGGATGGCGAAGAGATCGTCACGGCTGTGACGCAGGCCGTGTCGGAATTGCTCCAATCCGGCGCCGATGTCGTGGCATGTGGGCTCGACCACCAGGGCGAGTCCGTCCTGGCCTGGGACGCCGAGACCGGCGAGCCGTCAGCCCGGTCGTGATCTGGCAGGACAAGCGCTCGCAGGAGGTCCTCGACCGGCTGGCCGACGGGCTCGCGGACGAGATCACCGAGCGAAGTGGCATGCCGCTCGACCCCTACTTCTCCGCCGCGAAGATCGCCTGGCTGCTTGAACACGACCCCGAGGCCGCCCGCCTGCGCGACGCCGGCCCCCTGCGCCTCGGCACCGTCGACTCCTTCCTCTGCGACCGCCTCGGCGCCGGTTTCGCGACCGACCCCTCGACCGGCTCGCGTACGCAGCTGCGGATGGCACCCGGATGGGACCCCCGCTTGCGGAGCTCTTCGGGGTCCCCGCCGAGGCGCTGCCCGAGATGCCGACACCGCGGGCGAGCTGGGCACGCTGCGGCACGAGAGCTGGCCGGTCGAGCTGCCTCTGCGGGCACACGCGTCGATCAGCAGGCTGCGCTGGCCGGAGCCGGCGCGTGATCCCGGGCCGGATCAAGGCCACCTACGGAACCGGCGTCTTTGTGCTGGCCCACGCCGGCGCCGAGCGCCCCCGGCCCACCGGCGGCCTGCTACCGACGGTCGCATGGAGCGTGCGGGGCGGCGCACCCGAGTGGGCGATCGACGGCGGCGTCTTCACCGCCGGCGCCCTGCTCGAGTGGCTGAGCAGCGACCTGGGCCTCGCCGAGGACCCGGCGGCGCTCGCAGCCGCCGCGGCGCGGCCGAGGACGCCGGCGGCGCCCGGGTGCTGCCGGCGCTCGCCGGCCTCGGCGCGCCCTGGTGGCGCTCCGACGCCCAGGCGGTCATCGCCGGGCTCACGTCGGGCGTCCGCGCCGGCCAGATCGGCCGCGCCGCGCTGGAGGCGATCGCCTGGCGCGTCGCCGACATCGTCGCGGCTATGCGCGAATCGGTCGAGGTCGATGTGCTGCGCGTCGACGGCGGCCTCACCCGCGAGCCGGCCTGCTCCAGCTCCAGGCCGACGCTGCTCGGCGTACCGGTCCAGCGCGGCGCGGTCGACGCGACCGCGGCGGGAGCCGCCGCGCTGGCGGCCGTGGGCGCCGGCATCTGGGACTCGCCGGCGGCGACGACGAGCACGTCCCGCTCGGCGAGCGGTTCGAGCCCCGGCGGGACGACGCCTGGCGCGAGACCGAACACGCGGCGTGGCGCGAGTTCGTCGAACGGGCCGCCGCGCTCTAGGTCACTCCCTACGCAGGGCGCGGGAGTAGGCCCGCGAGGATGTGCTCGGTGCCCTCGATGTGGTCGCGGATCAGCCGCACTCCCTCCTTCGAGTTCCCGCGAGCCAGCAGCTTCACCAGCTTGCGGTAGCCCAGCTCCGCTAGGCGTTTCTCATCTTCAGTCAGGTCGCTGGTGCCCTCAGGTGCCATACCGGATCTCCTCCTTCACGGCGGGTCGGTGATGCGATAAAAGGTGTGCCGGCCCGACCTATGGACGACCAAACCCTATTCCCATCACCGGACGAGAGTCAAGCCCGCGCGGATGATCTCGGCCGAATCGTCCAGCAGATTTCCCCCAAGTTGGGCAAATCGGCTGGGGATCCAGCGCCGCTGGAGGGCGGGATCACCAATCGCAACTACCGCATTCGAATGGGGGAAACGGACTATGTGATCCGCGTTCCCGGCAAGGACACGAACCTGCTCGAGATCGACCGCCAGTGCGAGGTGGCCGCGAACAAGCGGGCCGCCCGGTTGGGGGTCGCGCCGCCGGTCGCGGCGGCCCTGGACGAGCCGGCGGCGATCGTGACGGAGTTCGTGGAGGGCGAGGGGATGACCTCGGAGGACCTCCGGGATGCCCTCGACGTTGCGCACGGTGGCGACCGCCCTGGGGCGGATCCACGACGGGGCCGCCGCGCCCGACCCCTGCGCCTCCTTCGACTCGTTCCGGATCGTCGAGACCTACGCCGCGACCGCGACCGAGCGCGGCGCGAGCATCCCGCCGGCCTACGAGGAGGCCCACGCGCTGGCGGGGCGGATCGAGGCGGCGCTCACCGGCCCCGAGCACGAGCCCGTGCCCTGCCACAACGACCTGCTTGCGGCCAACTTCATCCGCGGCGAGGCCGACCACGTCTGGATAGTCGACTGGGAGTACGCGGGGATGGGCGACCGCTACTTCGACCTCGCCAACTTCACCATCAACAACGAGCTCGACGCCTCCGACGAGCGCGAGCTGCTGCACCACTACTTCGACCAGACGCCCAGCGCGGCGCAGCTCGCCTCGCTGGCGCTGATGAAGTACATGAGCGACTTCCGCGAGGCGATGTGGGGCGTGGTCCAGAGCGCGGTGTCCGAGCTCGACTTCGACTTCACCGGCTACGCGACCAAGCACTTCGACCGGATGGCCCAGACGGCCTCAGTCCCCGATTTCGAGCGCGCGCTCGAGGAGGCCAGTGGCAGCGCTTCGGCGTGAGCTGCCCGGGGCGGCGCGCTGCGTGATCATCGGCGGCGGCGTCGGCGGGACGTCGATCGCTTACCACCTCGGCGAGCTCGGCTGGGACGACACCGTGCTCGTCGAGCGCGACCAGCTCACCTCCGGCTCGACCTTCCACTCCGCAGGGCTGGTCGGCCAGCTCCGCGGCTCGGTCTCGCTGACGAAGATGATGATGCACTCGGTCGAGCTCTACCGGCGCCTCGGCGAGGAGTCCGAGTTCGACCCCGGCTGGACCGAGTGCGGCGGCATCCGCCTCGCCTCGAGCGAGGAGCGGATGGAGGAGCTTCGCCGCCAGGCCGGCTGGGCGAAGACGTTCGGCCTGCCGCTGGAGCTGATCTCCGCCGAGGAGGCGAAGGAGATGTTCCCGCTGATGTCCACCGAGGGCGTGCTCGGCGGCGCGTGGCTTCCCACCGACGGCTACCTCGACCCCTCCCAGCTCACCTTCGCCCTCGCCGACGGCGCTCGCCGCGGCGGCTGCGACGTCTTCACCTCCACCCGCGTGACCGGGATCGAGGTCGACGGCGGGCGGGTGCGCAAGGTCGTGACCGAGAAGGGAGACGTGGAGGCCGAGGTCGTGGTGATCGCCGGCGGCATGTTCGCGGCGGAGCTGGGCCGCCTCGCGGGGGTGCGGATCCCGCTGATCCCGATGTCGCACCAGTACCTCGTCACGCAGCCGTTCCGCGGTGACGACGAGGGCCGCCTGCCGACGCTGCGCGACCCCGACCTGCTCGTCTACTACCGCGAGGAGGGCAAGGGCCTGGTGATGGGCGGGTACGAGCGCCAGTCGAAGCCCGCGTTCCTCCCCCACGGCCCGGAGGGGTTCGACGAGATCCCGTTCGACTTCAACGGGCGCCTGCTCGAGGACGACGTCGACCGCTTCGAGGAGATCATCCAGAACTCCCGCAAGCGGGTTCCGGCGATGGACGAGATCAAGGTCACCCGGATCATCAACGGGCCCGAGGCGTTCACGCCGGACAACGAGTTCTGCCTCGGCGAGACCGAGGTCGCCGGCCTCTTCGTCGCCGCCGGGTTCTGCGCTCACGGGCTCGCGGGCGCGGGCGGGATCGGGAAGGTGATGGCCGAGTGGATCGCCGAGGGCGAGCCCAGCCTCGACCTCTGGCACATGGACATCCGCCGCTTCGGCGCGCAGTACCGCTCGCCCTCCTACACGCACGCCCGGGTGAAGGAGACCTACGAGACCTACTACGACATCATCTACCCCAACCACGAGCGCGAGGCCGGGCGGCCGCTTCGCGTCTCGCCCGCCAACCGCTGGCACGCCGAGCACGACGCCTACTTCGGCGAGAAGTCGGGCTGGGAGCGGGTCAACTGGTACGAGTCGAACGCGCCCGCGGGCGACGAGGGGCTGCGCCCGCGCGGGTGGGCCGGCCAGCACTGGTCGCCCGCGATCGGGGGCGAGCACCTCGCCTGCCGCGAGGCCGCCGCGCTCTTCGACGAGACCTCGTTCGCGAAGATGGAGATCTCGGGGCCCGGCTCGGCGGAGCTGCTCGAGCGCCTGTGCGACAACAGGGTCGCGCGCGAGGTCGGGCAGATCACCTACACGCAGATGCTGAACCGCCGCGGCGGGATCGAGTGCGACTTCACCGTCGCCCGCCTTGGCGGAGGAGCGCTTCTCGATCGTCACCGGCACCGCCTTCGGCAACCACGACCGCGAGTGGATCCGCCGCAACCTCGCCGAGGCGCCG
This sequence comes from uncultured Solirubrobacterales bacterium, assembly GCA_963797835.1. Taxonomy (GTDB): domain Bacteria; phylum Actinomycetota; class Thermoleophilia; order Solirubrobacterales; family 70-9; genus JBDTSW01. The sequence goes on along the minus strand of CAWCRN010000031.1, from coordinate 53,368 downwards.
GAGGGCTCGGCCGTGGAGGTGAAGGACGTGACCTCGCAGTTCGCCTGCTTCGGGATCTGGGGCCCGAAGGCGCGTGAGATCCTCCAGCCGCTCACCCCCCAGGACCTCTCCAACGAGGCCTTCCCGTACATGAGCCTGCGCGAGATCACCGTCGGCCACGTGCCGGTTCGTGCTCTGCGCGTGACCTACGTCGGCGAGCTGGGCTGGGAGCTCTACTGCCCGACCGAGTACGGGATGGGGCTGTGGCGGGCGCTGTGGGAGGCGGGCGAGCCGCACGGGATGGTGGCCGGCGGGCTACCGCGCGATCGACTCGATGCGCCTCGAGAAGGGGTACCGGGTGTGGGGCGCCGACATCACGCCCGACGAGACCCCGTACGAGGGCGGGGTCGGCTTCTGCGTCAAGCTCGACAAGGAGGGCGGGTTCGTCGGGCGGGAGGCGCTGGCCGAGGCCAAGGAACGCGGCCCGCGCGCGCGCCTGGTGCCGATCCTGCTCTCGGACCCGCGCTCCGTCGCGCTCGGAAACGAGCCCGTGCGCGCCGGGGGCGACATCGCCGGCCGCGTCACCACCGGCGGCTACGGCTACACGCTCGAGCGGTCGATCGCCTACGCATACGTGCCGCCGAAGCTCGCCGAGGCCGGGACCGAGGTCGAGGTCGAGATCTTCGACGAATGGATCTCGGGCGAGGTCGCCTCGGAGCCGCTGTTCGACCCCAAGATGGAACGCATCAGGTCCTAACCCCACGCCCCGCCCACGGGCTGTCCTGCCCTGCTGTGACAGAGCAAAGTTAGGCAGGACGGCTGCCGTTGAAGAAGGCCTCGAGCTCGCGCATCATCAGGCGCGGGTGCACGAAGACGTCGTCCCAGGTGTAGCGACGGAAGTCGTCGCCACGGGCCCGCGCCTGGCGCTCGCGCCGGCGGTCCTGCTCCCAGGCGTGGCGGGAGCGGTGGTACCGATAGCTGTCGAGCTCAACCGTGAGCTTGTGCTCCGGCCAGCGACAGTCGACCCGCCGCCCACCGGCAGGCCTGTTGGTCTTCGGCTGTGGCAGGTCGGCCTCGCGGAGTCGCTCCTGAAACCGCCGCTCGAGGCGACTGAGGAGCACCTTGACCTCGCCCGACATCACCCGTCGGAGCTTTCCGGCGCCGCGCGAAGCGGGCCGGCGCTTCAGCACGGCCTCCACGTCGGCCGGCGTCGTGCCGTGCTTCACACCCGCCTCGTGGCAGGCCCTGGCCAGGGCATCGGCGCCCAGGACGGCGCCCAGGTCGACGAGCGTCCGCGCCACCGTTGTCACCGGGATCCCCTTGCACATCGCCGCGTCGGCGCCGGGTTGGCGCCGCGCGCGGTGCGTGACGATCCCGGCTACTCGTCTTTCAGTGAGAGCGATGACCTCCGATCTTGGTGCGGGGCCTCTGATGAGTCCCCAGAGCCAAGCGGCAGCCCTTCCTGCCAGCATGGCTCCGTCACCGCAGGCCTTGACCGCGGCCAGGTAGGTCGCCTCGCCACTCGGGGCCCGATGGCCAACGCGATAGACGCCCTGGTACTCCTCGAGCAGCGCCCCGGTGTGAAGCCTCCAACGGATCTCCTCCTCAGTGATACCCGCGCCCAGCAACTCCTGCCGGGTCACGATGCCGTAGGCCGCAGTCGCGATCCCGGCCATCACTCGCTCGGCTGTCCTGTCCTGCTGTTCCACTGCAACAGTGAGGCAGGACACCCCCCTGGTTCGCCCCCCGGAGTGGGCTGCCGTTGAGTGGGTCCCTAGGCCGGGCGGGGCAGCAGCCCGGCGAGGATGTGCTCGGTGCCCTCGATGTGGTCGCGGATCAGCCGCACTCCCTCCTTCGAGTTCCCGCGAGCCAGCAGCTTCACCAGCTTGCGGTGCTGCTCGTTGGAGTGGGTGAGGACCTTCTCGGGGTGGGCGATCAGCGTGATCAGCTCGCTCATCCGGCCCTGGACCTCGGTCATCTCGGCCAGCATGTGGGGCGATCGCGCCGCCTCGGCCACGCCGATGTGGAAGCGGATGTCGGCGCGGCGGTAGTCGTCGAAATCCGTCACGGTCGCCATCCGCTCGACCAGCTCGTCGAGCTTCGCGAGGTCCTCGGCCTCCGAGCGCTCGCATGCGAGCAGCACCGCGCCGGCCTCGACCGCCACCCGCCGCTCCAGCACCGCCCACGCGTCCGCGCTGAGGATGACCTCGGCCTGGGCGCCGGCCTCGGCCAGCGGCGGCTCGGCGGCCACGAAGGTGCCCCCGCTGCGGCCGCGCTGGGCGGTGAGGTGGCCGCTCTGCACAAGGGTGGTCAGCGCCTCGCGCAGCGTTGAACGCGAGATCCTCAGCTCGCTCGCGAGCTTGCGCTCGGCGGGCAGCTTCGACCCCGGCGCGAGCAGCCCGACGCGGATCGCCGTGCCCAGCCGCTCGACCGTCTCCTCGAACGTGGTCGGCGGCCGCACCGGCATGAAGACCGCCTCGAGGGCGGGATCGCGGGCCATGGGTCAAAGGTACCGCGACCGGACCAATCGCCGACCCGGTTCGCCTGGGAAGTAGCCTCGCGGCCGTGAGCGTCCTCGGCGCACTCCAGGTCGGCCGCGCCGAGCCGGGCGCGAACCGGCGGATCGGCCGCCTGTTCATGGCCGGCTCGTTCTGCTTCGCAGTGGCCTCGCTGCCGTTCATGGCCGATTTCGAGAACGACGTGGCCGGCCTCGTCTACTTCGTCGGCTCGATCTTCTTCACCGCCGCGGGAGCCGAGACGTTCCGCACGGTCGAGCCGGGCGACCGCCTCGACCTCATCGCGTCGGCGGTCCAGCTGGCCGGGACGATCATGTTCAACCTCAATACCTACGCCGCACTCGACTCCGACCTCGACCGCCACTCGCAGAACCACCTGATCTGGCTGCCGGACGCGGTTGGCTCCCTGTGCTTCCTGATCGCCTCGGCGATCGCGGTGGCCGTGGTGCGGCGCGCCCGGTCGAACAGCGCCGGCGGCGACCGGCGCGCCGGCGAGATCGCCTGGCTAAACCTCGCCGGCTCGGTGTTCTTCGGGCTCTCGGCGCTCGCGTCGGTGGTGGTGAAGACCGGCGAGCAGCTGAACGTCGAGGTCGCCACCTGGGGGACCTTCGCGGGCGCGGTCTGTTTCTTCGTCGCGGCCTATCTGCTCGTTCCGCGGCGGGCATAGTCAGGGGCTCCGATCGCGCTGGAGGCGGAAGAACGGCTCCCGCGACCACTCGAAGTTGTCCTCGTTGTTGGTGACCGTGATGGTCTCGGTCCGACCCTGCGATGCGGTGACCGTGCAGTCAAAGGTCGCGCCCACCTCGGTGTCCTCGGCGGAGTCGGGGCAGTCGACGGTGGCGCCGGTGAGCCCCTGGGCCGCCGCGTCGTCCTCCAGCGCCGACTCGGTCTCCTCCGCCGTGGGCCCGGGCTTGTCGGAGAAGATCTCGCCGCAGCCGTCGAAAAGGTTGAACGCCTGCCAGGCGATCCCGACGAGGATCAGCACGATCCAGATCGGCGCCACGCGTGGGCCGCTGCGGGCGGGCGCGGGGGGCTCGGGCTGGTCGGGGAAGCCGTAGCCGGGGGTCTCGGCGGGCGCAGGCGCCTGCTGGTCGGCGCCTGGGGCTGCGGCGTCGCGCGGCGCCGGAGCCTGGTCACCGGCGGTGGCGGTTCGCGGCGCCTGCGCCGCGGCCTCCTCGGCCCAGACGCTCTGGTCCCACGACGGGTCGTCCTCCGGCGCGACCGGCGAGAACCCGCACTCGGTGCACGGCTCGGTGGTCTCGGCCTTGGTGTCCTCGCCGCAGGCGGGGCAGGTGCGCACGCCCGAACTATTACCGTCCCGGCAGCGTCACCTCCCGCCTGTGGGAGGACCGACCCTAGCTAGGAGACGGCTCCTCGTCGTCCGCCCGGACCTTCTCCGAGACGCACTTGCCGAAGGCGTTGCTCCCGTTCTCGTTGGTGCCGTAGTTCGCGCGGAACGCGTCCGCGTCGAGCTCGCGCTCGGCCTTGCACTCCTTGGCGGCGTTCTTCACCTCGGGGACCGTGCCCTTGATGCAGTTGCGCATCGCGTGCTCGGGGCCGTAGGTCGCCTGGAAGTCCTCCTTGTCGGCCTTCTTCTCGGCGTGGCACGCCTTCGCGGCCACGTTCTTGGCGTTCACGCCGGCGTTCGCGGGAGCGGCGACGGCGAGCGTCGCCAGCAGCGAAGCGCCGATGATGATCGTCCTCTTCACGGTTTCGGGTACCTCCTTGCCCTCACGGGCTCGGTTTCATGGTTCGCAGGCAACAACGGGCGGGGGGCCCAGTTGTCAGGAGATACCTTCGACCGCAGCCGCGGCCGCATTACTCGTGCTTGTTTCCCTGGCCGTTTGCATGAGCCGGGGGACCACCGGTGCCGGCGTTCGAGTGCGCCGCAGCGCTCAAGCTTGGGGGCTCGTGTGATCGCTCGTGTGCGGCGGCCGAGCTGCCCCCGGCGTTGCCGGTGCCCGTACCAGCGGAATCAGGCGTGCCCGTGCCGACCGCCTGCTCGGGCGGCCCGGCGCTGGCGGCGTGCTCGGGCGGCCCTGTGACGCCGTCGGATCCACGCGCAGGCGCGCCCGTCCCAGGCGAGCCCTCCGTCGCACCGGCGTGCCCGCGGTCCGGCCCCCCGTTCGCGCGACCATCCGCTTGGCCGGCACCGGTGGTCCGCTCGGCGTCGCCGCGGGCGCCGCTGGTGCCTGTCGCGGTCGATGGCGGAGCGCCGTCCCTCCACGTGCCGGCGGCCTCGGCTGGGGCCGGGACGCTCTCCACTGCGGGAGCCGGCCCGCGATCGGGCGCGCCCTGGAAGGGCAAGTCGACCGCCCCGGTTACCCCGGCGGCGCCCGTGCCGAGCGCGACCGCTGCGATCACGGCGCCGCCCTTGGTCATCGCGCTCGCTCCCGCCGAGCCCAGGCCGGTGACGAGCCCAGCCTTCCCGCCCTCGCCGGCGATCGCTGCCAGCAGGCCGGTGGCCGCCAGGACGGGAAGCGGCGGTGCCAGCATCCGCAGATCGTTCTTCCGCTGGGAGATGGCAACGAGGTAGTCGCCGCAGCCTTCGCATCCGCGCAGGTGAGCGCGAACCGCCCGCCCGCGCAGGACCCGGCCGTCCCCGGCCGAGATCCGCTGGCGGATCTCGGCGCAGTCCGCATCGCGCGCGGCCGCCGCCTCACGCATGGCTTCCCTCGCCTCGTAGACGAGCTGGCGCGCTCCCGCCTCCGATGCGCCCAGCGCGGCGGCTATGCCCGCGTAGGAGAGGCCACTCAGCTCCCGCATCACGAGCGCCCCCCGCTGGCGCTCGGGCAGGGCGCTCAGGTCGCCGACGAGCAGGCGAAGCCGCTCGCGGTCCTCGGCGTCCGCGTCCGCCCCCGGCGCGAGCGACGGCTCGCTGGCCTGCGGCGCCTCCCTCCTCATGCGTGCGATCGAGATCGCCTCGTTGTGGGCCACGCGGAACAGCCAGGGGCGCAGCTTGATCTCGCGGCGCTCGCCCGGCAGCGCCCGCAGCGCGGCGGCCATCGTGGCCTGAAGCGCGTCCTGGGCGTCGTCGGGGTCGGACAGGATCGCCCGGCAGTAGCGGTAGAGCTCCTGGTGATGGCGCTTGAAGATGGCATCGAACGCACGGGCGTCCCCCCGCACGGCCAGGCGGGCAAGGCCCGAATCTCCCATCAATCTCGTTGGGGCACTCCACGCTGGGAGAACGGGCGCGCGACTCATTCGTCAGAACCTACCTCGACCGGCGCATCCGGGGTCAGACCCCTTGAGTGGAGTCGACTAAAGGGGTCTGACCCCATCTCGGGTGGCGCGCTAGCCGCAGACGGGCCAGTGCCCGGCGCCGTCGCGCTTCTTCAGCAGCACCGCGACGACCGCCTGCGTCTTCCACGAGTAGTTGTGGGGATCGCTGCCGATCGACTTCGGCGCGCTCTTCCACGTCGACTTCATGAACTGGAAGGCGCCGTGGTAGGAGCCGCCGCCGCCGTGGATGTTGCGGTCGCCGCCGGCCTCGCACTGCGAGGTCTGGCGCGCCCACTTCTTGTCCTTGGCCTTGAAGCCGTCCCAGATGCGCACGTACTTGCTCGCGTTGCGCTGGCCGCCGTCCCCGCCACCGGGGCCGCCGACGCCACCCGAGCCGCCCTGGGCGGCCGTGGCGAACAGCACTCCGGCGAGCGAGGCGGAGGCGAGCACGCCTACGACGACGACGCGCGCGCGCTCCTTGAAGCTCAGTTCCCTTTTTTCGGTTTCCGCCGTGCGGCGGGAAGAACCCTCGGTCATAGCTCTCTTTCTTGGCGCTTGCGGGGTTAGCTGACGGGCTCGCGCCGAAAGAGACGTGGCGCTACGCGGCAGATGCCGCAGATTCGCCCCAACAGTTGGGTCCCCCGCTCTCCGCGATATGTAGGCGGAGATTCAGCGGGTTGAAGGTGGCGGGCACCCTAGCACAGGGTTTCCCGGTTATGTGCTGTTTGTGAGTGAACGCTCAGAGTTTCCCTGCGTAAAGCGAGAATCCTGCGTAAAGCGGGAATTCCCGGCCAGGCGTGCTCAGGCGCGGCCCAGCTGCTGGACCGGGAACGGCTCCGAGATATGGAAGCCCTGCGCGTAGTCGACCCCCGCCTCGCGGACCATCTCGAGCGTCGCCTCGTCCTCCACGAACTCGGCGATGGTCTCCTTGCCGAGGCCCTGGGCGACGCCGACGATGGCGTCGATCACGAGCTCGTCGGCGCGGCTGCGCGGGGCGCGGACGAAGTCGCCGTCGATCTTCAGGTACCGGGCGGGCAGGTGCTTCAGGTAGTAGAAGGAGCCGAAGCCGGCGCCGAAGTCGTCGAGGGCGAACTCGCAGCCCAGCTCGGCCAGCGACTGCGCCAGCTTGCGCGCGACGTCCATGCGCCCGATCGCCGCGGTCTCGGTGATCTCGAAGATCAGGCGCCCCGGATCGATCTCCCGCTGGGACACCCCGCTCTGGATCAGCTCCAGCAGTCCGTGGTCGTCGAGCGAGTGAGCGGACAGGTTCACCTCGAGGCGGAGCGAGGGGTGATCGGTCAAGAGGCGTAGCGCCTCCCCGACCACCCAGCGGTCGATCTTGCCGACCATCCCCAGGCGCTCGGCGACGCCCAGGAACGCCCCCGGAGTGATCAGCTCGTCTCCGTCCTGCATGCGCAGCAACAGCTCGTGCTGGCAGATCTCGCCGGAGCGCAGGCCAATGATCGGCTGGCAGTAGAGGACGAACTGGCCCTCCTCGAGCGCCCGGTGGATGCGGTGCTCCCAGCCCAGACGGGTCTCGGTGGCGCCCGACTCGGCGGCGGCGGCCGCGGTCCGGGCCCGGTCACGGCCCCCGTCCTTGGCCGCGTACATCGCGCCGTCGGCCTCGGCGAGCACCTCCTCCCCGTTCGCCGCCTCCGAGTCGTAGAAGGCGATCCCGATCGACGCCGTGATCCGCAACGGCCGCCCGTCCAGCGGCACCACGTGCTCGCGGAGGGAGTTGAGCAGCGAGGAGACCACCTCGTTCGCGGCGAACTCGTCGGCCTCGGGCAGGATCACGGCGAACTCGTCGCCGCCGAGCCGCGCCAGCACGTCCGACTCGCGCAGCCGCGAGTGCAGCAGGCGTCCCGTGCTGCGCAGCAGCTCGTCGCCGGCGCCGTGGCCGAAGGCGTCGTTCACGTACTTGAAGTTGTCCAGGTCGAGCATCAGCACGGCGCCGCGCGTGCTGTAGCGGCGCGCGTGTGCGACCCGCGACCCCAGCTCCTCCGCGAAGCGCCGGCGGTTGAGCAGGCCGGTGAGCGGGTCGCGGTCGGCGAGGCGCTTGAGCTGCGCCTCGACGCGCTTTCGCTCGGTGATGTCGCGGCCGATCCGGGTGATCGCCACGACCTCGTCGTCGGGGCCCAGCAGCGGGGAGAGCCCCAGCGAGACGTCGATCACCGAGCCGTCCTTGCGGACGCGCCGGGTCTCGTGCTGGGAGACGGCACCGCCGCCCGCGAGCTGGACGGCCCGCTCGTCGTCGTCGATCAGGAAGTCGTCGGGGATCAGCATGTCCACCGTGCGCCCGATCGCCTCCTCCGCCGAGTACCCGAAGAGGCGCTCGGCGCCGGGGTTCCAGCTGGTGATCACCCCCTCCGGCGTCGCCGCGTAGATCGCGTCGTCGATCGACTCGAACAACGCGGTCAGCTCCGCCTTCGCGCGCTCGGCCTCCTGCGCGACGGTGACGTCCTCGCACACACCCAGCATCCGCAGCAGCTTGCCGTCGTCGCCCGTCACCACCTCGCCAACCGTTCGCATCAGGAACTCGCTGCCGTCGGCCCGCATGCAGCGCTTCACGTCCTCGAATGGCTGGCCGTCGGCGACCGCCTTGCGGTTGCGCGCGTCCACCGAGTCGCGGTCGTCCGGGTGCACGCGGTCGAGCAATGCCCCGTTGGAGGGAATCACCGCACCCGGCTCGAGGCCGTAGATCCGAAACAGCTCGTCCGACCAGGTCATCCGGTTGTCGGGGATGTCCCACTCCCAGCTTCCCAGGCGCGCCAGGCGCTGGGCCTCCGCGAGCGCGTCGCGCGTGTGGCGCAGCTCGCGCTCGGTGCGCTCCTGCTCGGAGAGGTCGCGGATGATGGCGACCAGCAGCTCCTCGCCCTCCCAGAGCGCCGGGGCGAACGCCACCTCGGCCGGGAAGGACCCACCGTCGCTTCGGCGCGCGTCGAGGGTCACCGTCCCGGCGTCGGGATCGGGGACGGCCCCGTTGCCGAGCCCGGGCAGGAGGGTCTCGAGCGGACGGCCGCGCAGGTCGCGGGAGCGGTAGCCGAACACCTCCCGGCAGGGTCCGTTCAGGAATACGACCTCACCCTTGCCGTCGGCGACCACGAGCGGCTCGGGTACAGCCTCGACGAGCTGCAGAGCGAAGCTGCGAGTGTCCATTTCCCGCGTCAAGTGTTCCATAGGTCTATCGGCCAACCCCCTTAGACGTCTATCGGCCAGACGGCCGTCCCTCGATAGGCTGTGCGCGTCGGGGGGCCGATCCGGAAGCAGGAAGTCGCCATGTCAGCTCTCGCATCGTTCGTCGCCGGCCGCAGGGGGAAGTGGGTCGTGCTCGCGATCTGGATCGTCGCCTTCGTCGCGCTCACGCCGCTGGGCTCGAAGCTGGCCGACGAGACGCAGGACGACACCGCCTCGTTCCTGCCCGAGAGCGCCGAGTCGACGGAGGTCGTCGAGAGGCTCGACTCGGAGTTCGGCTCCGGCGAGACCACGCAGGGGCTGATCGTCTACTACCGCGAGGGCGGGCTGACCCCTGCGGACCAGCAGAAGATCGCCGAGGACGCCAAGGCGCTCCTGCTGCTCTGCGTCGAGAACCCTGACGAGCTACCGCTCGTGCGTCCCCCGATCACGCCGTTCGCACCCGAGACGGCGGGATCCGCCGGCTTCGCGGCGCCGGCAGACACCGAGTGTCTCGCAGCACGGCCGGAGGCCGGCGGCGAGGAGGCCGGTGCCAACGCCCCCACCGCCGTCTCCCAGGACGGCAGCCTCGCCTTCACCACCCTGATCGTCCCCACCGACTTCGAGAAGGCCGCCGACTGGGGCCAGACCGTCCGCGACACGACCGGCGACGAGGCCGACGGGATGCGGATCATCCTCACCGGCGACCTCGGCTTCTCCACCGACGCCGAGGACGTCTTCTCCGACTTCGACGCGAAGCTCCTGATCGCGAGCGCGGCGCTCGTGCTGTTCCTGCTCGGGGCGATCTACCGCGCGGTGCTGGTCGCTCTGACCCCGCTGGTCGTCGTCTTCTTCGCCTACACGCTGGCGACCGCGTTCGTCTACCTCCTCGCCGAGTCGGGCGCGACCGTCTCCTCGAACGGCACCTCGATCCTGATCGTCCTCATGTTCGGGATCACCACCGACTACTGCCTGCTGCTCGTCTCCAGATACAGGGAGGAGCTCCACCGCTTCGAGGACAAGCACGACGCGATGGCGCGGGCCGTGAGCCGCACCGGGCCGACGATCCTCGCCTCGGGGCTCACCGTCTCGCTGGCGATGCTGACCCTCACCCTCGCCGACGCCCAGCTCACGGCCACGCTCGGGCCGGTGGCGGCGATCGGCGTCGCCGCCGGGATGCTCGCCGGGCTGACCCTGCTGCCGGCGCTGCTCACGATCTTCGGCCGCAAGGGGTTCTGGCCGCGCTCGGGCACCGTGGAGTACGACCCCGACGGCACCTCGATCGGACGCCAGGGCGTGTGGCGGCGGGTCGGCGACAAGGTCCTGGAGCGCCCCGGGCTGGCGCTCGCGGTGACCATGGCCATCTTCATCGCGGGCGCGTTCGGGCTGCTCGCCTACAAGGTCGACTACTCGACCACCAACTTCTTCAAGAAGTCGGTCGACTCGGTCGACGGCTTCGAGCTGATGGAGGAGGCGTTCCCGGCCGGCACGCTGGCGCCGACCACGATCCTCGTCGAGCGCGAGGACGGCGAGATCACCGAGGCCGACCTCGAGGCGGCGGCGGAGGCCGCCGAGGGCGTCGACCGCGTCGCCTCGGCCACCCCCACCCCGAACCGCTCGACCGACGGCTCGGCCGGGACCGTCGACGTCATCCTCGAGGGCGACCCGTTCACCCCGGAGGCGTTCGACGCCGTGCCCGAGATGCGCTCGGCCCTCGACGACCTCGACCCGGGCCTGACCGCCCTCGTCGGCGGCGGCTCGGCGATCCAGTACGACTTCGACCAGGCGATCGAGTCCGACCTGAAGCTGATCGCGCCGATCGCCCTGCTGGTGATCGGGATCATCCTCGCGATCCTGCTGCGGGCGCTGGTCGCGCCGCTGGTCCTGATCGCGAGCGTGATCCTGAGCTTCCTCTGCACGCTCGGGCTCAGCGTGCTGTTCATCCGCTACGTGGTGGGCGACCCCGGGCTCGACGCGTCGATCCCGACCTTCGCCTTCATCTTCCTCGTCGCGCTGGGGATCGACTACACGATCTTCCTGATGGCGCGGGTGCGCGAGGAGGCGCGCCGCCACGGCACCCGCGAGGGCATGCTGCGCGCGCTCGCCGCGACCGGGCCGGTGATCACCTCCGCCGGGATCATCCTCGCCGGCACCTTCTCGGTGCTGATGACGCTGCCGGTCACCTTCACCTTCGACCTCGGTTTCATGGTCGCGCTCGGGATCCTGCTCGACACGTTCATCGTCCGGACGATCATGGTCCCGGCCGCCGTCGAGCTGCTCGGCGACAAGATCTGGTGGCCGTCGACGGCGGAGGCCGCCGGTGGACTGCACGAGGAGACCGACGAGGAAGAGGCGGCGCCGCCCCCGCCCCCGCCGCCCCCGAGCGGCTAGCTCACTCGAGCTCGAACGCGCCCACGTCGCAGCGGTTGCCCTGCGGGCGCTTGACGCCGCGCTGCCGGTTGGGGTCGAGCCCTGTGCCCTCGTGCGAGGCAAGCGTACCGCCGTTTCCGATCGGGTAGACGAGGGCGGATGCCCGCCGCCGACCAGCCGTCTGACGCGCCGGACCTCGCCGAGGTCGAGGCCGGCCTGCGCACACGCCTCGAGGAGATCCAGGAGCAGATCGCCGATCTGACCGAGCCCCCCGAGGCCGGCACCGACATCGGCTTCGGCAAGCGAATCGGCGACGGCACCACCGAGGCGATCAGCCGCTTCGCCGAGGTCGGCGTGGCGAACGACCTGCACTCGATCGAGGAGCGGATCGAGCGCGCGCTCACGAAGCTCGACGAGGGCACCTACGGCACCTGCGACGAGTGCGGCGCCGCGATCGTCCCCGGCCGCCTCGAGGCCGCGCCCGAGAGCGCCCTATGTATTGAGTGCGCGCGGGCGGCGAGCACCTAGCGCACGAGCCGCCGCCGACGGTTGTCGGTTGCGATCCGGCGCGCGATCTGCTGGGGTTTGACACCGGTCCGTGGGGGACAACGGGAAGCGCTCCGCCGAGACGGCGGACGGGGAGATTGATGAGGTTCGTGTCAAGGAGGATGCGGTTGGGCCTTGGCGGCCACCGCGGCGGCCGTGGCCACGGCGGCGGGCTCGGTGAGCGCCCAGGCGGGCCTGCTGGACGACCTCACCAACACCGCTAACGGCCTCCTGGACGACCCGGTCGGAGGCGTCCAGGACACCGTCGGCGGCGTGACGGACGGCCTGAACAACGGGCTCAACGGCGGCAACCCCGGTGGCGGCCACCCCGGCCTTCCGCTGCCCGGTGGCTCGGGGATCCTCCCCGGCAGCCCGACCTCCCCGTATCCGACCGCGCCGGTGCCCGGCGAGGACGGCACGACCGACGACGGCACCGCCACCGGCGACTCGGGCCCCGGGCTCGGGGGACGCGGCTCGAACCCGACCCCGGCCGAGCGCAGGCAGGCCCGGCGCGAGCGCCGCGAGGCCCGGCGGGAGGCGCGCCGCGAGCGGGCGGAGCGCCAGGGTGCGGACTACGCCGGCGAGCCCGCCTACAACCCCGACGGCTCCCCCACCGACACCAACCCGACGCTGACGATCGCCGACTTCGGCCCGGCGCCGATGGGCGTCCCGAACTTCGTCATCGACCAGTTCTCGATCCCGCCCTTCCTGCTTCCGATCTACCAGGCCTGCGGCACCGAGTACGGGATCCCGTGGCAGGTCCTGGCCTCGATCAACCGGATCGAGACCGCGTTCGGCACCAACCTCAACGTCTCGACCGCCGGCGCCCTCGGCTGGATGCAGTTCATGCCCGCGACCTGGGAGGCCTACGGGGTCGACGCCAACTCAGACGGGCGCAAGGACCCCTACAACCCGGTCGACGCGATCTGCGCCGCCGCCCGCTACCTCAACGCCTCCGGCGGCGAGGAGGACCTCCGGACCGCGATCTTCGCCTACAACCACGCCGACTGGTACGTCGACGAGGTCCTGCTCTACGCGCGCCAGTACGGCGAGCTCCCCGACGACCTGGTCGGCTCGCTCACCGGCCTCACCGAGGGCGCCCGGTTCCCGGTCGCCGCCGACGCCCGCTACGCGGAGGACAGCTACCAGGCGAAGGGCTCGGGTGCACCTCGAGGGATCAACATCTACTCGAACCAGGGCGCCCCGGTCGTCGCCGTCAACGACGGCGTCATCCGCGAGGTCGGCGAATCGAAGAAGCTCGGCAAGTACATCGTCCTCCAGGACTCCTACGGCAACCGCTTCACCTACGCCGAGCTGGGCCGCGTCTCCGAGGTCTATCCGGTGCCGAAGGAGAGGAAGACCCTGCGGCCCGCCCACAGCGAGGACGAGGACTCGAAGGCGAAGGGGGATGCCAAGGCCGAGGGCCCGGTCAACACGGAGGACAGCCGCGTCCGGCTCGCGGCCTTCCCGGAGCGCACCGACGGCGCCGCCCCCGCGATGGGCGCCGGCGGCATGGAGCCGCTCGACCGGGTCCTCGGCGCCGGCGACTACGAAACGTTCGAGAAGCAGTTCGGCGCCCTCAGCTTCGACCCGCGCAAGGCCGAGCTCCACCGCCTCGAGGAGGGCTCGAAGGTCCAGGCCGGCACCGTGCTCGGGCGCATCGGCGACGGCGGCGAGCTGGCCGACCACGTCAACTTCGCGATCCAGCCCGCCGGCCGCGGCGCCCCCAAGGTCGACCCGAAGCCGATCCTCGACGGCTGGAAGCTGCTCGAGGCGACCGCCCTCTACCGAGCCGCCGGCAAGGACCCCTTCGGGGAGGACGCGCCCGATGCCGGGCAGGTGCTGCTGCTCTCCAAGGAGCAGGCGATCCGCGCCCTGCTCGACGAGTCGCGCGTCGAGCTCTACGAGTGCGGGCGCAGCGATGTGGGCAGCGGCCAGATCGACGTCAGGATCATGCGGCTGCTGCTCTACCTCGCGCGCAGCGGCTTCCGGACGACGGTCACGTCGCTCAAGTGCGGCCACTCCGTCTACACCTCCTCCGGCAACGTCAGCCAGCACTCGACCGGAAGCGCGGTCGACATCGCGATGATCAACGGGCTTCCCGTCCTCGGCAACCAGGGGTCGGGCTCGATCACCGAGGCGCTGATCCGGGACGTCCTCGAGCTGCAGGGCCCGATGGTCCCCGACCAGGTGATCTCGCTGATGGAGATGGGCGGCCCGACGTTCGCGATGTCAGACCACGCCGACCACGTCCACGTCGGCTACGCGGCCTACGGGAGCTCGAGCGGATCGCCGCTGCCGGCACCGGAGGTGCTCAAGCCCGAGCAGTGGGAGCGGCTGATCGACAGGATCGCTGAGATCGACAACCCGGAGGTGGCGGACTCGCCTTCGAAGTACTCGCTGCCCGCCGGCAAGGACGAGAAGCGCGGCGGCCCCGCCTCGCCGGCCCACAAGGGCGAGTAGGGCGCATCTCGTTGCGGGTTTCTATGGAGTCCTACACTCCGGATCACGCAGGGAAGCGAGCGAGTCCAGGAGGGACTGTGAGGCGGAAGTGGATTGGCGGAGCGGCGATCGCCATCGCGGCGCTCGCTCGCGGGGGCCGGGCAGGCCCAGGCGGACGTGGACGTCTTCGTCGTCGACACGACGAGCGACAATGCCCTGACCGCGTGCACCGGCGGGGCCGGCGACTGCAGCCTTCGCGGCGCCTTCACGAACGCGAACGATGGCGACCCGGCCTCGGACACGGATTTGCTCCTCTTCGACGCCATCCATCTTCGACGGAGCGAGACCGTCGCGGGGGACGCGACGGTGGTCATGCCCGGCTCGGGGGTCACGTGCGACGAGAACCTGAACCTCCAGACGACCTGCTCCACCACCAGCCCCGTGTGCGGGCGATCGACGGGCCACCCGGCGGACATCGCGATCAGCGCCACCAACGGGAGGTTCCAGATGAACGGCGTCGCGCTCTTCGGCAGCGGGCGTCCACGGCCTCTCTCTACGACAACGGGGGACGGCCTGACCCTCTTCAACAACTGGTTCGGGCTGACGCTCGACGGGACGCCGTCCGGGAACGAGACCGGGCTCTTCATCGCGGGCCCGTCCGCCGACGTCGGCACCGTCGGCTCGACCGGGAACGTCTTCGCCGCGAACGAGGTCGGCATCCAGATGTTCGGCAACGCGGCGCAGGACATCGACGTCCTCAACAACCGCTTCGGCGTCAAGGCCGACGGGACGGTCGCGGCGAACACCTTCGCCGACATCGACATCGCGGGCAACATCGCAAACCAGGCCCCCAGCAACGTCGAGATCGGGCCAGTCTTCCGGGAACGCGACGCCGGCCTGCGACGAGGGCTGCAACGTCATCGCCGCGGCGGGAGGGGAGCCGCCCCCCGCGGAGTGAACCTGAGCGCCGGCCGCAACCCCGACGACACCTCCACCGCCTCCAACGTCACGATCCAGAACAACCACATCGGCGTCAACGCCGCCGGCACGGGCGCCACGGGCACCGGGGCCCTGGTCGCAGCGGGCGCGGCCGACGACGTCACCGTCAGGGGCAACCGCATGGCTGGAGGCGTGTCGGCGGTCGACGCGGGGAGCGGCGCCGAGGACCTTCGTGGTCACGTCGAACTCGATCGGCACTAACGCCGACGGGACCGCCGTCCTCGACGGCACGAGCGACAGCGCCATCATCGTCAACTCCAACGGGTCGGCGCCCGCGACGATCCAGGGCAACCTGATCGCCGCGGACTCTGCGATCAACGCGATGACGGTCCGCGGCGGAGGCGCCACGATCGCTGCGAATCAGATCGGGCTCTCCGGCGTCGCGAACTCGGGCGGAGGGATAGGCCTCGTGGTCGAGGGCTCGAGCCACGTCGATCCAGGGAAACTCGATCGGGAACGTCAGCGCCGACGCGGATCAACCTCTCCCAGACCTCCGGCTCCGACGCTCGCGGCGAACCTGATCGGCGTGCTCGGCCCGGTGGGCGACTCGGGGATCGCGATCACGCCGGGTCGGCGGCACCTCGAGCAGAACGCGATCGGCAGCAACGACCCCGACCTCGCCAACGAGTTCGGCGACATCGGCGGAGGACGCGATCCAGGCTCGTCGGCGACGGCCAGGACCAGAACCAGATCCTCGCCAACGTCGGCGGCGAGGCCGGCGGCCTCTTCGTCGACCTCGAGGGAACGGACGGCCCCGGCAACGGCGCCGACCGGCCCGAACGCCGGCATCGAGGCGCCGAAGGTCAAGGAGCTCACCGCGAAGGCGATCTCCGGCACCGGCGTCCCCGGCGCGACGGTCTGGGTCTACCGCTCCGGCTCCCCCAAGGGCGACGTCCCGCAGGAGCTCAGGAAGCTGATCGGCACCAAGACCGTCAAGGACGACGGGACCTGGAAGCTGAAGCCGGGCGGGAACGGCGTCAAGAAGAGCTGGGTCGTCACCGCCAACCAGAACGACGTGACCGGCAACGGCTCAGAGTTTGCGAAGGGCAAGCAGCGGAAGTGCTGAGGCGCTAGGGGTCGGCGAGCGCCTCGATCTGCTCCCGGGACAGATCCGGGTAGATCTCGAGGTCGACGTCCTTCATGTCGGCGGAGCCGCACGAGCCGGGCGGGATCCGGTAGATCGCCTGGCGAACCGGGTGCGGTGCGAACGGACCGGCGGTTGACTCCGCGGCCCAGCGCGGCCTCGACTGGCGGAGGGCGAGCATGTTCACGTCGGCGGCGACCGCCGCCCGCGGGCCCGCGACCCGGGCGGTGATGAGGCAGGCGCGGCGGTCGAGGCGCGGCTCCGAGACCATGGGGAGGCGGCGCGGCTCAATTGCGACGTCGGCTCGCAGACGCAACTTGGCGTCTCGAAGGGCGAGGGAGCCCGCGCCGGCCCGCAACCGCGCCTCTCGTGCCGGCGTCGTCTCCACCCAGCCGAGGATCAGCCCGGTCTGCCCGGGCCCGATCGTCGCCGCGCAGCTGGTCGGTATTGCGGGCGTCGAGTCGCGCCAGGGTCTGCCCGTCGGCCGTCACGAGGCGCCCGTCGAGACCGACGCCGAGCGCAGCCGAGCGCTCGTCCGCGTTGCGCACCCGAGTGGCGTAGAGGATCCCTCCCGCCTTCTGCCCGATCCGCGTATCCACGATTTCGAGATGATCGGCGGGAGGCGGCACGCGGGCCCGCTCACCGTCACCCTCAGAGGAGCCGTTCACGATCGCGAGCAGGACCGAGACGGCTCGCAACCGCCAGGAACCCGTACCAGAGCAGGGCGAGCAGCCCGAAGAACCCGGTCAAGACCATCTCCGCGAGCGAGCTACCGAGCTTCGCCGGAGTGGAGACACCGGTGGACTCCTCCGCGGGCGGGTCCGGCTCCTCGCCGAGGAGATCCCCTACTGCGGCCGGGCTCAACCCGAGGTCGCGCTCGCGGCAGTACCGCTCGAGGTCACCCGCCCCTGCGACCACGGCGACCTCCGCGCGATGTGCCGCGGCAAGCCGCCGGATCGTGGCCTCATGCCCCGTGCCGACTGCCGCCCGCGGGAGGATGAGGACCGTGGGGCGTGCGTACCGCGCCCGGAAGCCCTCCCGGTGGAGCTGAACCCTTCCCCACGCCTCGACGATGCCTGTGCAGCCCCCCTCGTCGTCCCCGCGGAAGAGCGAGTAGGCCGTCCTCGCGGCGCTCGGGTGCCAGGCGTAGAGGCCGCAACCGCAGTTCGCGTGCGGGATGTGACGCTCATGGCTGCCGCGTCCGCTCTCCCCGCAGGCCGCCTCTGTAGCGCGCCCGCCGCTCTCCCACGCCGTGTCCGAGAACGTGCTGATCAGCCTGGGCTCGCCGGCCCTGACCCCGATCGACCAGGAGCGCACTCCGTGGATCTTCCCGGCGATGAGCGGATGTCCGGCGGACTCGTCCGCAGCGGTGAGCCTCATGCCCTCAGCGTCGGATCGGCGGGCTTCGTTCTGACTAGGCGGCGTCGGCCGGGTCGCCCGGCGCCAGGCTCGAGCCTCTCGTGAGCGGCCGCCCGGTCGAGCCCGAGTCGCGAGCGAGCGCAGTAATCGCGAATCGCGGCGACCGAGGCGCTCGGCGGCCGCACCACAGCCGCGTCGACGGTCACCAAGGGGAAGATCCCGATACTGGCTCACGAGCTGAGCCGTGCGCCCAGTTCGGCGAGGCGGAGGGGCTCAACCGAAGCTCACCGACGGCGGCTTCCCGATGAGAGCCGGACCACCGGTCCGACGCCCCAGGCCCTGCGACGAGGTGGGCGACCTCCGCCAGGCAGAGCGCCGGAACCAGGGCGGCCCCAGGTGCGATTCCAGCAGCTCCATCAGGCCTGGTGAGCCTGTCCTGTGCGTTGAGAAGCGCGACCAGCGGGCTCGAATCGACTAAGAGGACCGGCGCTCCGCCGTCGAACCGCTCGCCGGATCAGCTCCGCCACGATCTCCTCCGAGCGCGCCGCCAGTCGGGTGGGCCGTCCCAGGCGAGCCAGCCATCGACATCGACGGATCGGCCGCCGTGTGCCGAGCGCGCGCCTCGAGTGCCCGGCGGGTGACGTTCGCTCATCGAGAGCCCAAGTCGCTCCGCCTCTTGGCATCAGGCGGGGATCCAGGTCGTCGGGGATCTTGACCGTCGTGCCGCCTCATGGTATGCCAGCATACCCGCTCACACGGGCGGCATGGGCACGCCGGAGCGCACGTCGACCGGGCCGTTCTCGGACAGCTCGATCACGATCACGGACCTTCTGCTCGTACCAGCGGAAGAGGAGCTCGCCGGCGGCCAGGTCGTGCTCGTCCTCATCCGGCTGGAGATCCCGCTCGGCGGCAGCAGGGTCGCGGAAGTGCTCCTGACCTCCTCGGGCGACGGCTTGAGCGGCAGCGCCATGTGGAAGCCTGGCCGGACTTGTGCCCTGTGGCGGTGTCGTGACGCCGAGTTTGGGCCGAGAGTGCGTCTAGGCCGGGACGCGCTCGGGCTCGCGATCGGGCGCTCGCTCCGGCGACGGCTCGGCCGGCTCCTCGACCGGGTCGCGCTCCGGCTCCGGCTGGGCGGGCGCCTCGTCGGGCACCTCGATCGGCTCGACGATGATCGTGCGGGAGGGGCCGGGAGGCTCATGCCTGTGAGGTCGCTCGCGCGCGGGGCGATCTGACGCAAGCACTCAAAACGGGATGCCGTCCGCGATCACGGGTACCTGGCGGTCCAGCAGGTTGACCCGCCGCGCGCGGCTGATCAGCATGTGGAGGCCGAAGCGCTCGCCGCTCCGGAGATCCCGCCACTCCCACACGCACATCGCGCGGCCGACCGCGCCCGCGGCGAGCCGCCGCCCGACCTCCTCGGCGTGGGCCCTCGGCACGTAGCCGATCCGGGTGCGAAGCGCGGCATCCCAGACGCCGACGGCGTTCGGGTCTTGGAGGTTGGTCGGCTCGGCCAGCAGGCGAAGCTCCCGCCCGGGCGCGCACTCGGGGCGCTGCAGCGCCGCCCGCCGGTGAGTCGTGCCCGCGACCCTGAGGATGAGGACGTCGGGCGACTCGCACTCGAGCTCGTCGCTCCACGGCGACGGCTCGTCCTGGCCCTCGAGGTAGTAGCCGACGCCCCCGATCGCACGGCCGCGCCGCGTCAGGTACCCCTGCGCGTCGGGGTGAAGCTCGAGCTCGACCCGGTCGGCTGAGGAGCTCGCCCACGGCGTCACGTGAGAGCCCGTTCGGAAGCCCTTCGCAGTACTCCACGATCGCCTGGTGGTCCTCGAGCTCGACGTACTCGACGCCGTAGTCGCGGGCGAGGCGCTCGGCACGGTGCCTGTACCCCTCGTAGCAGTCGGCGTCGGCGATCAGCGCCATGGGGCGGGCATACTCGGCGCGGAAGCCCCCGGCGTGGACCTCGACCCGCCCCCACGCCTCGACCAGGCCGAGGACGTTCGCTGCCGTCGTCAAGGTCGTCGTGGAGGAGGTGCTCGGCGCGGAACGGGTGCTGCGAGTAGATGCCGCAGGTGCAGTCTGGGCTCGGCGCCTCATGCTCACCGTCGACGAAGCCGTCGGGCACGCAGAGCGCCCGCATCGGCCGCCGCCGGGGCCAGACGACGTCGCGGGCCATGGCCCCGAGCAGGTCGCGGCCGGAGTCGCCGTCGACCATGAGCGACCAGGTAGCGGACCCCGTGGATGGTGCCGGCCAGGAGCGGCGCCGTGGCGCTGTCGGCTCCCCCGAGGGCGTCGGCTGCGATCGTCATCCCTGGTCAAGTCGGAGGCTCCGGCCTCGTCCTGACACGCGCGCGACACACGCGCGCGCGAGGCCGGCGGAGCGACTCGACACGCGTGGTACAAACATCCCTCCGCCGGGGCGGCGTTCGGCCTTCGTTGATGGGCCCGTCAGAAAGCGGGCGCCCGCTCCCGACCCTCACATATCAGGCGCTTTTCACGTGGCGAGATTCCGATGCAAAGACGACGATGAGCTCAAGCGGCTCGACGACGAGGCACTCCTCCTCTACATCGCCGCCGCGCGCCGCGCCGGCGAGCCCGATTGCGCCCAGCGCGGGCTCGCGATCATCGTCAGCCGCTACGAGGGCGACGTCAAGCGGCGGGTGCGGGCGAAGGTCCGGCCCGCGGACGTCGAGGACGTGACCCAGGAGGCGATCGTGAGCGCGATCTTCTCCAGCCTCGAGGGCCACTCGATCGGCGAGTTCCGCAAGTGGCTCAACCAGATCGTCTCGCGGCGGATCGCCGACTACTACAAGCGCAAGCGCACTCGAGACCACCGAGCTCCCCGAGGAGCACGAGGAGAACGACGAGATCTGGGGCGAGGCCGGCCGGGTCGAGGACGAGACCGGCGCCGTCGAGGTTCGCGAGCTGGTGGATGAGGTGCTCGCGAAGCTCTCCGACCCGCACCGGCGGGTGGTCGACCTCTTCGTCTTCGAGCGCCTCTCCGCGCAGGAGACCGTGGACCAGGTGAACGACGAGTACCCCGACCTCGACCCGCCGATGAGCGTCGACAACGTCTCGCAGATCGCCAAGCGCTTCCGCGACGACCTCCGGGATCTGCTCTCAGAGTCGGATAATCCCGGGTAGGCACTGAACCACGCCGCATCATGAGCGACGTCGATCAACTTCTAAGCGACTACATCACCGAGCACCGCTCGGGCGGCGAGGCCGATCCGGTTCGCTACCTCGAGCAGCTCGAGGGCACCGACCGCGAGGAGCTGGCGGCGCTGATCGACGCCTACCTGCAGCGAACGCCGGCGGCCGAGTGGGACCCCGAGGCATACGCGGGGTCCTCCGCCGAGCGGACCACCGAGGCCCTCGCCAAGGCGTTGAGCGGGCACGCCGGGCTGTGGCCGGTGGTCCTGCCCAGCCTTCGCGAGCGCGCGAAGGTGAAGCGGGCGGAGCTGGTCGAGCGCCTCGCCGAGGCGCTCGGCGTCGGCGAGCGGCGGGAGAAGGTCGCGAGCTACTACCACGAGATGGAGCAGGGCAGCCTCGACTCCGAGGGGGTGTCTCCGAGCGTGCTGGAGGCGCTCGCCGGGATCGTCGGCTCGAGCGCGGAGAGCCTGAAGCAAGCCGGGCGAAACCTGGCCGAGGGCGTCGCGTTCGGCGACGAGTCCGCGGACCCGGCGTTCACCCGGATGACCAAGGGGGCCGAGGGGGAGATGGCGGCGCCGGCCGCCGCGGAGGCGAGCGCCGGCGGCCGGCGAGGAGGAATGGGATGAGGTCGACGAGCTGTTCCGCGGCGGCTGACCGGGGCGGTCATGAACGGCCGGGCGATCCCGACCACCTCCCCAACATGAAGACGCTCCGAGACCCCATCCTGCTGTTCCGCTTCGCGCTCGACGAGCGCGACTGGCCGCTGGCCGGCCTGCTCGCCGGAAGCCTCGGGCGCGACGTCGCCCTGCGGCCCAGCCTCGAGCGCGAGCTCCGCGCGCCCGCCGCCCGCGAGGCCGGAGCCCCGCGCTCGCTCGGGGCGCTGCGGGCGCTGGGCGCTCTGGTTCGCCTGCTCGGCCTGGAGCGGGGGCGCGGCTAGGGCGTGGCCGTGGGGGCGATCGACCGCGAGCCGATCGAGGAACGGGCCGAGCGCCTGCTCGGCGCCCTCGATTCCTACATCTGGGCCGAGCCGAAGCCGCCGATCCCGATCGACGACATCGCCGACTCCCACTTCGGACTCCACGTTTGCGAGCGCTCGCCCGAGGAGATGCGCGCCGCACCCGGCGCGCCCGAGCTCGGCCCCGACGACACCCTCTCCGGCCTGCTGCTGCCGGGCCGGATGGAGATCTGGGTGAACGCGAAGGAGGCCGGCGAGTGGCCGACCCGCCGGCGCTTCACGATCGCCCACGAGATCGGCCACTGGGTCATGCACCGCGGATACGAGCGGGCGCTGTTCTGCCGGCGCGGCGCGGTCCAAGCCGACGACCGCGAAGTCGAGGGGCCCGACATCGAGGAGGAAGCCTCGATCTTCGCCGCCTCCCTCCTGATGCCCCGCGAGCTGATGAAGACCTACTGGGAGCGCTGCGGCCACCGCCACGACGCGATGTGCAAGATCTTCAAGGCGTCGAAGGTGGCGATGGGACGGCGGCTGCACACGGCGCTGTAGCTTCCGCGCCCGCTCACACCGTCTCGGGCGCGAGCTCGAACCCCTCCCGGGCCGCTGCGTCGCGCAGCCGCTCGTCGAAGCAGACGAAACCGGCGCGCCGGGTGGGATCGCGGCGCCATGCGATCGCCGCCGCGAGCTGAAGGGCGTCGGCAGCGCGCAGGGGATGGACCGCGAGCAGCGCTCGGCCGTCGTCCTGATCTGCTCGCTGGGATGAAGCTCCGCCCACCCTCGGGGCCAACTCGCCGAGCAGACGAATGCCGTCGCCGATGTCGACACCGGCACGCTCACGGCGCCGCAGCGCTGATGCACATTCGACGCGGGTGCCCCACCAGACCGGCGATCCCGCGGTCCGCCCCCAGGAGCTCGAGCTGAGCCTCGGTCCGGCGCTCGGGCACGACAAGCGGGACGATGGCCGACGCGTCCCAGAAGCGCACCTCAGCGACCCTCCCGCCGCTCCTCGAAGAGGGCCTCGAGCACACCCCGCGTCAGGATCACCGGGCCGGGGCGCATTCAGGAACTCGTCCGTGACCCCGGTACCGATCTTGACGAGCCCCGCCCGCTCGAGCTCCGCCAGGTGCTCGTCCTCGACAGCATGGGCCGGGCCGATCCGAGCGATCGGGCGGCCGCGATCGGTCACCACGACCTCCTCACCCGCCCGCACCCGCGCCAGGTACTCGCTTAGCTTCGCCTTCAGCTCAGCCACGCCTACGGTCACCATAACCTCTCTGACTATATCGAACTGACCATAGTGGTCATACTGCTAACCGGCCCACACGCACGACAACCCCGACGCGGGCTGGCTCGCCCCCTCCGTCAGAGCGCGGCCTCCGAACTCGACCACCAGGCCATGACCGCGATCTCCGTCCGTCCGGGCTGAGGCGTGCGCTCGCTTCAGGTCGCCTGCCCGGCCTGCTTCGCGCTGTACCACGTCCACTTCGAGGGGGACGACCCCCGCGTCCACCACTGCCGCGAGTGCGGCGCGGAGCTGCAGGAGGTCTCCGACATCCACACCTCCCACGAGTACGTGGAGGTCGGGCGCGACGAAGAGGCGGGCGAGATCCGCCTCTGGCTCGACGACGACCTGATCGACCGCGCCGCGCCCGAGGGCTGGCGGCAGGTGACGACCGCATGGGAGGCGATCAGGACACTCGATACAGGGCGCGTCGTCGAGCTCTCCCTCGACTACGACCTCGGCGACGACGAGGCGCACGGGCGCGGGATCGACGTCGTCGACTGGATCTGCGAGCAGCAGGCGACCCGGGCAAGGTGGCTGTGGCCGCGCGACGGGGTCAGCCTCCACACCGGCCAACCCCGCCGGCCGCGACCAGATGGCCCGCGCGATCCGCCGCTACGCCGGCCAGCTCTGCCCGCGTTCGCGAGACCGTCGAGGGCGGCCAGCCGCGCTTTCGCTTCGAGCTGCCGTAGGCGCGCGTCAGATCAAGGCGCCGCGCAGCGACCTGAACGATCGTGAAGGAGATCACCGACAGCCTCGCTCGCGCCTTCGACCGCATCGACGACTTCCAGTCCGTCCAGGCGGGCGCCGAGCTCCGATGAGCTCCGCGACGCCGTCACGCTGCTCCAGGAGTCTGTCGGGATCAACGACGACGAGCGTTCGCTGATCGCGGAGCGCATCGACGGGATCCGTGGCACCAAGCCGGCGGCGGGGTCGGTCCTGCTCGGCCTCATCCTCGGCCTGATGGCGGGCGAGGAGGCCTAAGCGATGTGGCTCTTCACCACTCAGGGCTTCTACAGCGTCGTCGCCCACCGCGACGACCCCAGCCGGGTGATCGTCCGCGCCCGCGCCCGCGAGGACCTCGAGGCGCTCAAGCGCCAGATCCCGGACATGCGGATCTTCAACGACGAGTCCGCCGACTACCGCTGGCGCGCGGTCGTCACCCAGACGGCGTGGGTCGCGGCCGCGGCGGTCCTCGCCGCCGGCATCGACTACCCGAACTTCAAGGCGGCGGTCGCCGAGCGCCAGGGGATCGAGCGCGAGCGCCTCTACACGCGGGTGTGGGCGGAGATGCTCGGGCTGCAGGAAGAGAGCTGAGCGCCGGCGCCGCCCGGGCCTCGAGCTCGTCAGGACTCGGGCGCCAAGGACGACTCTCCCCGAGAGCGAGCGAGAGGAGCGAATGGACGACTTCGACGAGACCACCGAGGAGCTGGGCGACGAGGACGCCGTACCCGACGACCCGCCGACCTATCGGGCGACCATCCTGCCGCGGACGGGGCGGGTCAGCCTCACCGGCTGGGCGCCGTGGCTCGCCCGCGGCGGCGCCCTTGGCAAGCTCCTTCGCGAGCGCGAGCGCGCCGGGGTGGCGATCGCCGACCTCAGCGTCACCGGCGCCGACTCCGACGAGGTAATCGCCCGCTTCTACTCCGACGGGGGTGCCCTCTCCGCGTCCGAGGATGCCCTGGTCGAGTGGGCCTCCCACGTCGGCTACCGGCGCCTTTGGCTGAGCGACCGGATGGTCGCCCTCGACCCTGCGCCCGAGCAGATCGGCCACGCGACCGTGCGCTGCCCGACCTGCCGCGCCGGCTGGGCCGACGCCAACCCGGAGTTCTGGCTCATGGTTCGCGAGCAGGGCGAGTTCCCGCGCTGGTGCCCGGTCTGCGGGTTCGAGCTGCCGCAGTGGCGAGTCGGCCCCCAGCGCCCGAGCGCGAGGCCGCGCCGCCCCCGGCCCACCACCCGGCGGGCGTCGTCAGATCGCCGGCCCCCGACGCGACCTACCAAGTCATGAATGCTCAAACCGAACCTCAGCCCGTCCCCGCACCGATCTCCGACCACCTCGCCGAGCCCCTACGCGTCGGCGAACCCGACGTCTCTGGCTCGCTCGCCGTCTTCCCAATCTTCGGCCCCGAGCCGCGCCAGGCCTACGTCTCCTTCGCCCAAGGGCGTGAGCAGGGCGTCCGCGTCGGCGAACTCGAGGGCGGAGCCTCCGTCAACGACCTCGTGGTCGAGAACCCGACCCAGACGCCGGTGCTCCTGTTCGACGGCGAGGAGGTCCTCGGCGCCCAGCAGAACCGGACCTTCGACGTCTCGGTGCTCGTCGCCGCCGGCGCCAAGTTGCGCGTCCCGGTGAGCTGCGTCGAGGCCCCCGAATGGGCCGAGGGCGTCTACGACTCGGCCGAGGAGGTGGATCGAGGGCAACCGCGCGGGCTACAACGAGTCGCCAGCTGACCCTCGAGGAGATCCGGGAGCAGTACGGCGAGGAAGGCCGGCGCCGGGACGAACAAGAGCGTCGGCGACAACGTAGTCAGCGACGGAAGCGGAGGCGCTAGTGGGCCTGAACATGACCACGAACAGGAGCTCGAAGACCTCCTTGCCGACATACTGGACGAGGAGGCCTTCGAGATCGTTATCGGGTCGATCCGGGCGTGGGCGGAAGACCTCGCGCACGAGCGGGTCGAGGATGCGGTGGATGCAGCCATCGAGGTCTATGAAACTCAGCGGAAGGCGTACGGCCCCCCGGAGCTCCTGCCATCCGACGGCATCCGCTTCGAGGGTGAGGTGGTGCTAACCGCCTTCGAGGCCCGGCGCCTCGCGAACGCGCTTCCCCCGGGGTGGAGCCACCCGAGACTGCGGGTATTGCTCGCGGGGGAGCCAAGTGGATCCCACCGAGGCGTACATGCTGCTCGACATCGAAATGCGCAATGCCCTGGACACGGCATGGGAAGCGCCGCCGGACGAGCCGCAGATGGCTCCTCCGGAGTACTACTACGTCGACCAGGCTGTGAAGCGGATTCAGACAGACCCGCGCCTGGCCTCAGCGACGAGATGCTCGGGCCGGAGACCGACCGACCCCTAGGGGGAACTAGGGCGCACGGCGGGCCGCTTGCCCTCACTGCGGTGCTTCATGTCGGGAGCCTCCGAGCTGGGAGCGAAGACTCATTCACGAGAGAGTTGCGGTATCGCCGGTTTTCGTCGGGTCAGCCACGGGGGCGATGCTGCCACACGGGGGCACTCGTGGGACGGAACGCCTCCCGTGAGCCGATTGCAGCCGTTCCTGCCGCCAAGCAGTTGGCAGAACTCGGTGCCAACAGGCTGGCAGGAATCCCATGAGCAAGCCAGATCTGGCTCTACGGAGGAGGGGGAAGGGATTCGAACCCTCGATGGACAGAAAACGCCCATAACGGTTTTCGAGGCTAGGTCAACCAGAGCGAGATGCGGCTTGAACACGGGCGTCCCAGTGCGGCCAAAGGTCCCAAGTGGGATAGAGGACGGGATAGTCGGGTCGCTAATGCTCAGTTATGTCGTGGGTAGCACCGGATCGAGGCCCCACAACCCAACATCAACCTCGGTCAGGCGGAACTCCTTCGTGGCGACCCCCCAGTCAATTCGCACAAGGTGACTGGCTGAATCGAAACCATGACCGGCAGACGCGTGAATGATCACCTGCATAGCGCTACGGCCTGGGAGTTCGGTCGGTTTGAATCGCGATTGCGGGAACCCGGGGAACTCATAGCCGGGGTGTTCAACCTTCTTGTCGTCCATTACGACGACGCGGCTGATCACTCCGCTCGCTCTCCCACGGTTCGCAAGGCGAACTCGCAATGCTTCTCGTGGTGGCCCACCTCAGCAAGCCCCTTCACTCGAAAGCCGTTCGCCCAGAATTGAAAGCAAGCGATCGACACCGTGAGAGCGCCGATGAGGGCGGTGGCGATTGCGCTGATCCAACTCGCGGTCTCGGAAGCTTCGGCGAGCAGCAACATTACGAGTGGGGGCAAAGACAGACGAGGCCGGGAGGCTCGGCCCACCTCTGGGCCAATCGACAACCGCCGCAAGGACCCGGCGCGCAGATCCTGCGGACTGGGAGTCGCAGTGTCGTGAAGCGACCGTCTCGGCGACCGCAGGCTGTGAGCCTCTAACAAGGTCGAGACTCCTTCGCTGGGTTGTACCATCGCGATGCACAAACATCCCGAACCACGTACTCGGTAGGAGTCCTCGGGAAGAGCGATTCCCCAGTTCCCGGTCACGGGCACGAAGGTGACCCATTCAGCAGGTTCCGTGGTCGTCTCTGCCGTTGCGCTCTTCATCGCAGCGGCCCACGCCTCCGTCGCTAGCACGCCAGCGAAGGTGCCATCCAACGCGCGATCCAATAGCGCACCGTCCCCGACTCGGACTCGTCCTGGGCCTCCCACAGACTGGGTAGAGCTTCTCCGAAGGCCGAAAACGGAATCTCCTCCCGGAACTCACGCTCCAGGCCTCCCAGCCTCCGTGAGTTCTCACGCAAAGCTCTGGCTAGTGCATTCATGGGCAGAGCAACAACCGGCGCAACTCAGTGAGTCTCAAAGGAGTTGTACCGACGGGTCCCGAGGGCGTCAGTTGCGAACGGTTCGAAGAGATAGCGCTCCGTCTCGCCATCAAGCTGAATGAACTGGACGTGCATCGCGGCAACGCGCCGCTTGGCCGCCAGGAACAGTGCGGCAAATTCAGGGTTGGCTTCTTTGCCTTGCGCGTCTTCGGCAGGTCGAGCTTCTTCCGCTCGGCTGCCTCAATGGCGAGATTGAACGCGAACGGCGCGTTGTTCTCTCGGGAGCGCTCGGAGGTGTGCTGAGTCAGGCGACAGCGGAGGTTCCGGCTCTGACCGACGTACACGGCCTTCCCTTTCTCGCTAAACAGATCCACGCCGGGCGCGGACGGCACCTTTGGGTGTTTCGCAAGACGTTGCGCCGGAACCGATTTCAGCACGCTGAGCGCTTCCGCGAGTCCTTCTACGGCGTCGCTAAAACTCGTTCGAGGCACTAAAGCACTGCTGGTCGTGTCGTCGCTCGACGACCGTCGAATCCCCGGACGCTTACGTCTCCACTCCGAGGGCGGCTTCGTCACGATGGACTCCAAGTCGTGGTCTGGTAGCGCGCGAGCGATTGCCTCTGGAAGATCTCCAAGATAAGCGATGCCGTCCAGGACTGGGAGCACGCTCGCAGCGCACCATCTTGAAGACCACATACCGGTTGCACCCCCTCGGCGAACTGCACCTTGCCGATCAGGCCGTCGATCTGCACCGCGTAGCCCCTGTTCCTGAGTCGAGCAACGAACGTAGCCGACCACAGATTGATCGTTGCTCACACAAGTATTCATATCAGGGATATTTGCCCGCCCGAAACGTCACACAGTCGGGACCGGGACTAGCTCCGCGTCCGCCTCGGGCCTAGAAGCGACCAGTGTCTCGTAGCAGTACGTCTCGACTTCGACGTTCTTCCCGCGCAGACGCTGCCGTGTATCGGCGATAAGGGTCCGAGCGCCATCCGACCATGCGTAGTCGCGGTGATGCTGACCTCCCTGCTGCCGACACGTCTCGCAGTCGAGGGCCGCGCACAGCGGTCGGCTCTTCCGTCGTCCCGAAGACCAATCGCCGCGGCCTTGTTCGCCCTGCCACTGAAGCGATACCAATTGATTCGGAGACCGTGAGCGAATTGTTCGACTTCGCCTCTCCGATGAGCAGGTTCCCGTCGATCAGCGCGGCAACATCAATCTCCCCGACTGTTTGAGAAGTCCGAGGAGAGAGTGACCTCGGGGAGATAGAGGAGCGATTGACGAGCCTTCTCGCGGAGAACCGCAAGGCACAGGGTGACCACCTCCCCGTGATGCGTCCGCATCTGGAAGAACGCCTCGTTCAGCCGGAAGCTCACGACGGCGTCCACAGGCAGGTGTGTTTCTGCGCCGCAACGTCGGCAACGAAACGCAACGCCAACCTCATCCGCGGCGTACCAGTCTCTGAGTGAGCACGCGGGGCATGTCAAGACAAAGCCCGATACCAGCAGGCCTCGACCTAGCAATGAATCAGCCCAGTTCCGCAGCCGAGCGTTGGCCCGCTGGGCCAACTCCCCACGAACTCGTGTTCGGCGTTCCCTCAGGATCTCCCGGAGGCGAGTGACGAGGTCCTGATGGCGAACGGCCCGTCTGTAATCAGGCCCGGCGTTTGTCCCAAGTGGTGTTCGTGAAACAGGGCCAATAGGCGCGAACTCTCGCGCTGGCGCAGGCACCAAGCCAAAAAGCGGAGGCCCTGGGCCGCCTCAAGCGAACGCTGCTGATATGACCCTTATCCGACTCCGCCACGTCGAACCCGGCCTCACGGAACGGCGCCGCGACAGCGTCGGCGATAGTGGACCGCCGGCACCATCAACAGCTGAACACGATTGATCGGCGCTTTTGGTCCGCGACCCCGCGCAGTGTCACGCGTACGTCGGCCAAAGGCCCGCCGCGCGGTGGAGTACTTCCGGCTCTCGAAAGTCCGAGAAAGGAGCAGTCCGTCGGGATCGTCCTCTCCTGAGATCGAATGGACTCCGTGCTCCGAAACGCCGACCAGCCCTCCCCGAAGTGGGTCCGCCAAAGCCGGGGGCTGTGGCGTTGAAAAAGTGAAGAAGCCAGCGTGCTCAGGAACGGGCTGAGCAGTCACCGCAAAATACGCCCTGCCGTCAGGAATCAGGTTCGACAAGCGCCCCTCCGTCGCTGCAACGAACTGACGGCCTGAGCCGTCCAGCGTTCCGCGGCGTCGGTCAGATCGTTGTCGCCAGCCGACTGTGAGTAGAGGATCGGCCGCCCCAGAACGTCTGGTGGCTCCGCCAGCGCCAAGTCTGCTGTTGGCCGCCAAACAGGACGCCCGCCGAGGGCGCGGATCGACCAATACCGCCGTGCTAGCAGCGCGTCACTGTCGTCACCCGAACATCAACCAGCGAGATGCAGAACCGACCAATGTCAGGTGCCGTCGGTTGAGCGCGATGGGCGAAATGGCGTCGGTGGGAGCGGTCCGAGGAGGCACCCGACTGAACCGGGTCCGGCCCCAAGGCAGTCCTAGCTCAGCAGTCCGGCGCCAAGAGGTCCCGGACCGATCAACATCGATCAGCACCGGTTGATCGGACTCCTGGTCACAGGCAGAGTCGGCGTCTCGCGTAGGTAGAAGCGCATGGGCGGCTCATGCTCCTGGCCCTCCCGCACCCGATGGATGGCGAACGGCTGCATCTGCGTCGCGGAAGATCTCGTCCCAGGGAGCCTGATGCGCGCCTCGGTCCAGCGTGAGAACCAGGTCCGGATCAGCGGACCTAAGGACCGTCTGGTCGAACTGGTCCAACGTCCCGTCGTCTTGCACTGTGACCGGCACGTCGAGGACCCTCCCCATCGCCCTCCTAGGAGCCGGAACAGCCGCTTCAGGGTCCTCGGGGATGCGCCGGCCGCAGTCGCAACCGCAAGCGGGCAGGGCGCGTCTCGGTCTGGATGAGATCTTCACGACGGCGGAAGCGTCTCATGACCCACCAAGGAAAGCCAGACGCATAACCAACCGGTCGTTTGTTTACGGATTCCGCTTGCCAACCACCCGTAGATCTCAGCTGAAAGTCGCAGCTCGATCGACGGCTTGAACAAAGGCCTGACAGTGCTCGCCCGGCGTTTTCGCGCCTGTGCTCATTTCAATTGATCGCTTGAGCGGATGGGAGATCCCATGATGTCCTCATTTTGCTGGATGAGGCGCCGGACCTCAGCCTCCGTGCGGCGACGATTGCCCTTCTGGAGATTGCACTGCTCGCATGCGACGACGAGATTCCAGACCCCATTTAGATCAGGCAAGTCTCGCCAGGCACCGGTCGTTCGGCTGGGAACGGAGAGATCAGATCCTTGATGCCTGTGTCGTCCGGCTTGCCGTTGTCCCCACGAAAATCGACCCATCTTGACTTCGATCGCCCACTCCACGGGATCCCCAGCCGCGTAGAGGTCGCATTTCCGCCGCGGCGCTTCGGGATACGCCAGGAACTGCCCCCATGCTTCGTCACTCGTGTCGTTCAACTCCTCGATGACCAGGCCATGGCCGGATTCTCGGCGTAAGGGCCGATCCCGGGCTGGTACTGCCGTCCTGAGCGACTCACATAGGCAGGACACCGCTTGTCAACGGCTTCGATGGCTCCGGCAAAGCTTGAGACGATGGCCGGGAGCTCCATTCCGGCTCAACCTACTTCCATTGGGCGGGCGCTGGTCGCTCGCCCACCTCGGGGATGGGAAAGCCGGAGCTCTTACGAAATGAGGCTCATCCGGGCCATACGGCGGTAGATCCCCCCCCTCGAAACACCGCGATCTCGCCGTCGTTTCGGCTTCGCCTCAACCGAGAATGGTCCCCAATTGGTCCCCAAGTCGACGGCCGAGACTGTGCCGAGAACGCCGAAAGCCCGCTTGATTAGCGGGCTTCCGACCTATAGCGGGGGCGGGATTTGAACCCGCGACCTCCGGGTTATGAGCCCGGAGGCGTGTCGGGCATCTCCCGCGTAGCCCGCAGCACGGCCACCATCGCTAGCCCGAAAAACCACGGCAGATACAAATAGAACCAGTGGTCGATCCCGACCTGGGACGCGATCAGGACGGCGGCTGAGAGTGCGGCGAGCTGGCTCAGGGAGCGGCGCCGCGGGATGAACGCGACGAGCAGAGCGAGCGCTACCGCGCCGATCCGCACCACGTTCTGA
Organism: uncultured Solirubrobacterales bacterium; assembly: GCA_963797835.1. Lineage (GTDB taxonomy): Bacteria > Actinomycetota > Thermoleophilia > Solirubrobacterales > 70-9 > JBDTSW01. The sequence goes on along the minus strand of CAWCRN010000031.1, from coordinate 21,576 downwards.
AGCCAATCCAGCCCCGGCTCCTGCCCCCAGATCGAGAACGGGCTCTCGCGGTCGAGCTGGTTCTCGAGGGTGCGTTCGTAGAAGGTCGAGAGGCCGGGGTCGAGGATGGTCGGGCGTCAGGACGAGGGCGATGGCGCCGGCGAAGGCCACGCGTGAACACCAGGATCGGCTTGAGGCCGAAGCCCTCGCCGTCGCGCCGGAAGCGATCGAGCAGCCCCCTCTCCCCCACCGCGAACAGCGGCGCCAGCGCCAGCGGCGCGAACTTGACCATGCTCGCCAGGCCGAGCAGCACGCCCCGCCCCACCGGCGAGGCGAACGCCACGAACGCCCACACCAAGCAGCGCCGCGACCAGCGAGTCGTTCGAGTTCGACTGGAGCGCGTAGGTCGTGTAGGGGTAGGCGCACCAGGCGAAGGCGAGGATGACGCCGAGGCCGGTGCCCTCGGCCTTGGCCGCGGCCGCCTCCTCGTCGGAGTCGTCGGGCGAGGGGCGGCGCAGGCGCCTGCCGAGGAAGAACAGCCCGACGATGGTCGCCAGGTCGAAGAAGATCGCCGCGCCGTGGCCGGCGGCCAGCTCGTCCCAGTCGCCGTCCCAGGGCATCGCGAGCTCGAACGGGACGTAGGCGTAGGAGTTGGCGGGGCCGTAGGTGTCGCCGAAGGGGTTGTCGGAGGGGAAGGCGCCCTCGCCGTAGAGGGGCTCGCCGTGGACGGCGCGGTCGGCGCCGATGACGCCGGCGTAGCCGACGTCGATCACGCCCGAGTCGGCGACGTTGAGGGCGACGCGGAAGCCGATCAGGAACATCGTCGCGATCGCGAGCCAGGTGAGCGGCGTCGAGGGGTTGAGGCCGTCGCGCTGGCCCTTGAAGCCGATCCACAGCATCCGGCACAGGAGGTAGACGAGCGGCGGGTAGACGAGCGGCACCGAGACGCCGATGTCGCCGCGGTCGAAGAAGAACTGGCTCACCCCGAACGAGAGCAGGACGAGCAGGTCGAGGTGGACCCACTTGCGGGGGCGGCGGAAGTCGAAGAGGCCGAAGAAGAAGAGCAGCGCGAGCGGGATCCAGACGTAGGGCGCGTTCAGCAGGTGGCCGAACTGGCCCTCGTTGCCGCGGGCCATCTGCCAGGCGACCTGGTAGCCGGTCCACGACTCGCGGATCGTGCGGGTGGGGTCGTCGATCAGGACCTGGACGACCTCGTCGTCGCCGTCGTAGTAGCCGATCTGCCAGGTGGTCGGGGGCTTGGCCTCGGCGAAGGAGCGGAGGCGGCCGCGGTCGGCGGAGGTGGTGATGACCTTCGGGTCGGTGTCGGCGAGCTCGATCGCCTCGCGCGCCGACATCTGGTAGCCCTCGGGCTTCTCGGGGAGCTCGCCGCCGATCGCCGGTTCGACCGCGGAGCCCGGCTGGGAGCCGATGGTGCCCTCGTCCTGGGCGAGGGCGGGCGCTGCGGTGCCTGCGCTCAGCGCGAGCGCGGCGAGCGCGGCGGCGAGGGCGCTGGGCGCGAAGCGCATCGCGGCAGTCTCACATCCGAGCGCCGTCTAAGCTCTGCCCGATGAGCGAAGGAGCCGCCGAGCCGCGGGTGGTCGAGCTCGACGACGTGCGCCTGAGCGAGACAGCCGCGCTGTTCGAGGGCGACGACTTCGGCTCGACGACCTCGTTCTTCGTCACCGACCATCCGCCGGGGCGGGGGCCCGACCTTCACCGCCATCCCTACGACGAGAACTTCGTCGTGCGCGAGGGGCGGGCGCGGTTCACGGTCGGCGAGGAGACGATCGAGGCGGTGCCCGGCCAGGTCGTGATCGTGCCGCCGAACACCTGGCACGGGTTCAAGGCGGCCGGCGAGGAGAACCTGAAGATGGTCTGCATCCACCCGAACGAGCGGGTGGTGCAGGAGGAGTTCGAGGACGCCTCCTAGGCTCGGGCGCCGCCGGCCCTACCGCCGCGCCCGGTAGCGCACGAACACCATCCCGTTCTCGAACCGGCGCTCGTCGAGCAGCTCGAGCTCGAGCCGCACGTCGTCGGGGAGCGCCTGGATTGCCGGCGCCGACGATGATCGGCGCGAGGACCAGCTGGACCTCGTCGACGAGCCCGGCGCGGAAGGCGTGAGAGGCGATGTCGGGACCGCCGATCATGAGGTCGCGCTCCGCGGACTCCTTCATCTGAGCGACCGTCTCGGGGTCGAACTCGCGCTCGATCCGCGTCCTCTCGGTCCGCGCCTCCTCGAGCGTCCGCGAGTAGACGACCTTGTCGGCGGCCTGCCAGATCTCGGCGAACTCGGTGATGTGCGGCGGCTGGCCGGCGACGGCCTCCGGGTCCTCCCAGGCGGTCATCACCTCGTACATCCGGCGCCCGTAGAGGTAGGTGCCGGCCGGGCGCGCGAGCTCGTTGACGAAGGTGTGCACCTCCGCATCGGGCTCGGCCCAGTCGAACTTGCCGTCGGCGTCGGCGATGTAGCCGTCGAGCGAGGCGAGCGTGAAGTAGATGAGCTTGGCCATGCGGTGACTGGCCCGTCAAGGTAGCGCGGTCCGGGCCCCGCCTAAGATCGCACGGGTGATCTTCCGCCAGCTCATCCACGAGGACCTCGGGTGCGCCTCGTACCTCGTGGGCGACGGCGGGGTGGCGGCGGTGGTCGACCCGCAGTGGGACATCGACCCCTACCTGCGCCTCTCGCGCCTCCACGGCGTCGGGATCGAGCACGTCCTCGAGACCCACAACCACGCCGACCACGTCTCCGGCCACGGGCGGCTGGCGGCGGCGACCGGCGCCACGATCCACGTCAACGGGCTCGCCGACGCCGCCTACCCGCACGAGCCGTTCGACCGACGGCTGGCGCCTCGAGCTGGGCTCGGTCGTGATCGAGGCCGTCCACACGCCCGGCCACCGGCCCGAGCACACGTCGTTCGTGCTGCGCTCCGCGCAAGACGGCGACGCGCCGTGGGCGCTGCTCTCGGGCGACTCGCTGTTCGCCGGCGACGTCGCCCGGCCCGACCTCGCGATCGAGAAGGCCGAGGGCGCGCGGCAGATCTACCGCTCGCTCCACGAGCGCCTGCTCGCGCTGCCCGACGACGTCGAGCTCTGGCCCGGGCACCTCGGCGGCTCGATGTGCGGGTCGGCGGCGATCGAGAACAAGACCTCCTCGACGATCGGGCACGAGCGCGCCCACAACGAGGCGCTCCGGATCGCCGACGAGGCCGGGTTCGTCGAGCACGCGCTGGCCTCGATCGGCGCCCGGCCGCCGAACGTCGAGCACATCGTCGCGCTCAACCAGGGGCCTTTCGTTGAGGAGCACTCGGCGCCGGTGCCGCTCGCCCCGCGCGGGGTGGAATCGGCGGTCGCCGACGGCGCGATCGTCGTCGACGCCCGCACCAACGAGCAGTTCGACGAGGCCCATATCCCCGGCGCGATCTCCGCCTCCGCCTACGACACCGGCTTCGCGACCAAGGTCGCGCAGGTCACCTCACCGGAGAGCGAGCTGATCGTGGTCGCCGCCTCCGACGGCTACGAGGCCGAGGCGGCGGAGCTGCTCGGCGCCGTGGGTCTGCGCGTCCGCGGGTTCCTCGAGGGCGGGATGACCTCGTGGCGCTCGGAGGGCCGGGAGGTCGAGCGGATCGAGCTGATCGACGTCGAGGAGCTGGCCGGCGCGGCTCGAGGGCCGGACGCCGCCGCTCGTCCTCGACGTCCGAAACGAAGACGAGTTCGAGCGCGGCCACATCCCGGGCTCGCAGCACATCCCCTACGCCGAACTGCCCGAGCGCCTGGGCGAGCTGCCCCGCGAGCGCCCGATCGCGGCGATCTGCTCGGGCGGGAAGCGCAGCGGGCTCGCCGCCTCGGTGCTCCAGCGCGAGGGATTCGAGCGGGTGGTCCACGTCGCCCATGGCGGCGTGGCGAGCTGGGCGAGGCTCGGGCGCGAGCTGGAGACCTCCTAGGCCGGACCGGGCGCCGGCGGATTCAGACGCAGGGTCCGTTGACGGCGAATCCCGCGGTGTCCGAGTGCGGGTCCACGATCGTCTGCGCCTGCCCGACCACGCACGCGCCGGGGCTGGGCCCGACGGCCTTCACGCGCGCCCGGAAGAACTTCCGCGAGTTGTTAGGCAGCGTGAACTCGTAGCCCGCGCCCTTGACCTCGCCGGTGATGTCCTTGCCACCCCTCGTGAACCACCTGATCTTGAGCCCCTCGGGGTTCGGGCTCTGGGTGAGGGCGTCGGTGAACCGCATCTCGTGCGCGCCCCCAGACAGCTGCTTGACCTTCCACCACAGGCTCTTCGTGTCCCCGATCGGCACGTTGACGGCCAACTTGGACTCGGCGTAGGGACCGTGCCTGTGCTTTGACGCCTTGAGGTCGAACGGCGCCTCTCCCGCGAGGGCGGGACCGGCGGCGAGGGCCAAGGGCGCGAGGCACAGGAGCACAAGTGCCTTACGGAACATGCCCATGGACGGATCGTACGCCTGCCGGCGCTCGTCGGCGGGGCGGCGACGCTGCGCCGGCGAACGCCCTGAGGGGCGTTCCTAGGCGGGAGCGGGCCGGCCGGCCGATGCGGGCGCGGGCGCTGCCGATTCGCCGCGCAGGGTGAGCCAGACGGCCGCGGTGAAGAGAAGGAGGCCCACCTGTCCGAACGGCAAAACGTGCCAGGCGGTGGGGAGCGCGGAGAGCACCAACAGGACGGGCACGAAGGGCGACGCGTCCGCTTCACGCACCAGGGCGGTTCCCGCCGCGACCAGAGCCAGGATCCAGGCGCCGGTCCCGATCAGCTCGAACGCTCGAATCAGGCCGCTGTCGCTGAAGCCCTCGACCAGGGCCGCACCGACCGGCTCCTGGTCAGCCGAGAGCTGGGAGACCTGATCGACGAGGACGCCGTCGCCGACCCCGATCAGCACCTCCCAGACCAGGTAGACCACGGCGAAGACGCCGACCGCGACGCGGCTGACCAGAGCCGTTCGCCCGCCGACCCCGCGAAGCAGGAGCAACACGACGCCCGCCATCAGGGGCACGAACACCAGCGTCCCGATATGCACCAGCTGCCAGGTGGTCAGCTCATCGCTGATGATCGGATAGAAGTCCTCGCCCTCACCCGTGGGATGGAAGATCAGCAGGATCGCCCACAGCAGTGGAACGCCGAGGAGGAAGGCGCGCTCACCGGAGCTGAACGGGCGCCGCGCCGGGGCGGGCGCCGTCGGTTCCGGGGCCACTTCGGGTTGAGCCCGCCTGAGAAGGACGACGACGACGGCGAACATGACCAGCCCCGTCGGCCCGAACGGAGGTGGATGGGCGGTGATCAGGATGGTGGACGCTCCGAGGATGGCCGGAGTCCACCGGGGCGCTCCATCGTCACGCAGCGCGATCCCGGCGGCGACGCCCGCGGCTACCAGCGCGATGCTCCCGATCGAACCGAGAATGCCGAGATCGCGAACCAGCGGACTCTCGGCGAAGTCCTGGATCAAGCCTGCGCCGATCGCGTGGTCGGCTTCGGGAAGGGCCGATACCTGGTCCACGAGGACACCGTTTGCGATCCCCTGCAAGGCCTCCCATGCGGTGTAGAAGACGACGAAGATGACGAGCGCGATGCGACTGACCCGGGCCGCGGTCGATGTGAGGCCGCGGAGCAACAGGTACATCGCCATGGCGAACAGGGGGATGAAGACCATCGTGCCGACGTGGACGACGAGCATCCTGGTCCCGTCGCCGTTGAGGTCGGCGTAGATCTGATCGCCCGCCCCACCAGGGTGAAACAGGAGTAGCACCGCCCAAGCGATCGGCACTCCGATCACGAAGAGCGTCTCCGAACGGCTCAGGCGCGATGCGCCGATCAGCCAGCCTTCCGTTGCCTTGGCCCCTGCGGCGAGCCTACACCCGGGCCGGAGGCGGCTCGCCCTGGCCCCAGGCGTCGAGGCCGCCGTCGACCAGGACGCTCGAGCCGGTGATGTAGGCGCCGGCGTCGGAGGCGAGGAAGGCGATCGTCTCGCCGACCTCCTCGGGGCGGCCCAATCTGCCCAGCGGCACCTGCCGGCGCGCCGCCTCGAGCTCGTCCGCGCCGTAGGCGGCGAGCCCCTCGGTGTCGATGTTGCCGATGACGACGCAGACCGAGCGGACCCGGTGGCGGCTCCACTCGAGCGCGAGGCCCTGCGCCAGGTTCTCGAGCGCCGCCCGGGCCGCGGCGGCGTGCGCGAACCCCGGGATGCCGCGCCGGGGCGAGAAGCCGGTGAAGACGACCAGCCCGTCCCGCGCCGGGATCATCGAGCGGGTCGCGACCTCGCGGGTCAGCTCCCAGGCGGCGTCGATCGCGAGGCGGTGGACGGCGCGCATCCCCTTGCCGGTGATCTCCTCGGCTGGCGCGGTGAACTGGCCGCCCGCGTTGTTTACGAGGACGTCGACGGTATCGAAGCGCTCCAGGGCCCGATCGACCAGCGCCCGCACCTGGTCGGGCTCGCGAACGTCGCACGGCACCGCAAGGCACTCGGCGCCCTCGCCCTCGACCAACGCCCGCGTCTCGGCAAGCGGGTCCTCGCGCCGCCCGCAGATCACGACCGCAGCGCCCGTCCGGGCGAAGGCGAGGGCGGTCGCGCGCCCGATCCCGGTGCCGCCCCCGGTGACGAGCGCGACCTTCCACCGGTTGGCATCGGCGGCGAGGGCGGGGCTCATTCGCCGCGCCAGACCGGGTCGCGGCCCTCGGCGAACGCGTTGGGGCCCTCCTCGGCGTCGGCCGACGCCATCGCCCGGTCGTAGGCCGGGATGCTGCCGTCGCGAAGCGCCGCGAAGCCCTGCTCGACGGTCATCCCCTCGGTCGCCGCGACGATCGCCATCGCCGCGCGGGTCGCGAGCGGGGCGGCCGCCTCGATCCGGGCCGCGAGCGCCCGCGCCTCGTCGAGCAGGCGCTCGCGGCGGGACCACGCGGTTCACGAGGCCCCAGCGCTCCGCCACCGCCGCGTCGATCGGCTCGCCGGTCAGAAGCAGCTCCATCGCGAGCGCCCGGGGCAGCCGGCGGGGGAGCCGCAGGATCCCGCCGGAGTCGGCGACGATGCCCAGCGTCACCTCGGGCAGCGAGAAGCGCGCCTCGGGCGCCGCGACGATCAGATCGCAGGCGAGCGCGAGCTCGAACCCGCCGCCGGCGGCGTAGCCGTTGACGGCGGCGATCACCGGCTTGTCGAGGTCGAAGAGCTCGGTCAGCCCGGCGAGGCCCCCGACGCCGAAGTCATCGGGCTCGGCGGGGTCGCCGGCCGCGTAGGCCTTCAGGTCCCAGCCGGCCGAGAAGAAGCGCTCGCCGGCGCCCGTGACGATCGCCACCCGCAGCTCGGGGTCGTCGCGGAACGCGACGAACGCCTCGCCCATCGCCTGGCTCGTCGCCGAGTCGATCGCGTTCGCGGGCGGCCGGTCGATCGTGACTTCCAGCACGGCGCCGCGCCGATCGATCCGGATGCCCTCCATGACCGCATTAGGATGTCACGGCGCGCCAGGTCCAAGGAGGGCAGATGCGCAAGCGCCCCATCATCGCCGCCGTCGCCGTTGCCGCCCTGGCGGCTTCGGCCGTGTGGGCGTGTGGGTCCTCGGACGAGGAGGAGACCACGCTCACCGTGATGAGCTTCAACATCTGGGGCGGCGGGGCGAACGAGGACAAGCCGATCGACGAGACGGTCGCCGCGATCGAGGCGGTCGACCCCGACATCGTCGGGATCCAGGAGACCCAGCTCGAGGGCCCGGAGTGCACCGCGAAGTTCTGCCCGCCGCTGGGGAAGAGCGTGGGGCAGGAGCTGGCCGACGCGCTCGGTTACGAGATCTACGAGCAGAAGGAGACGAACGAGGCGCTGTGGGCGAACGCGATCCTCAGCCGCTACGAGATCGGCGAGCCGACCCCGAACGACCTCGGGGTCGAGATCGACGTCGAGGGGCAGCCCGTGTACGCGTTCAACATCCACCTCGACGACTCGCCCTACCAGCCGTACCAGCTCCTCGACATCCCCTACGGCGGGGCGCCGTTCATCGACACCGAGGAGCAGGCGATCAGCTTCGCCGAGCGCACGCGGGGGCCCGCGATCGAGCTGCTGCGCGAGGACCTGGCCGAGGCCGACGGCGCCGACGCGTCGTTCGTCTTCGGCGACTTCAACGAGCCCTCGGGCCGCGACTGGACCGAGGCGGCCGTCGAGGCGGGCAACCAGCCGATCGCCGTCGACTGGCCTTCCACGCGCGCCCTCGAGGACGAGGGCTTCGTCGACGCCTTCCGCGACGCCAACCCCGACCCGGTCGCCGACACCGCCTTCACCTGGACGCCGTCGAGCAAGCCCACGGTCAACTGGGACCACCACGACCGGATCGACTTCGTCCTCGCCCGCGCCGACGACCTCGTGGTCGAGAGCGCCGAGATCGTCGGCGAGAAGCGGCCCGAGGCCGACGTGGTCGTGCGCCCGTGGCCCTCGGACCACCGGGCCGTCGCGGCGACGGTGCGCTACTGAGCGGCCTCCCGTACGCGGCGGCCGGGCCGTGCTCAGAAGACGCAGGTCGCGCCGTTGATCTCGACCGAGGAGAGGTCGGTGTAGACCATCGTCATGTTCGCCTGCCCGGCGAGGCACGTGTCCTCCGTCGGGGTCGGAGCGGTCTGCTTGGCGTTGAAGTACTTCTTCTGGCCGGGGTCGACGTTGAACGTGTAGCCGTCCTGCTGGACCTGGCTCGAGATGTTGTCGCCGTGCTTGAACCACTTCGTCTTGAAGCCGTCCTCGTCCGAGGTGTTGGCGTCGTCGAAGACCAGCTCCGAAGTCCGCGTCGCCCGTGTTCTTGACCCGGAACCAGAAGCTCCGCGTCTGGCCCGCGTCGATGTTCGACTTGGTGTCGACCTCGTAGGGCCCGTCCTTGTGCTTCGCGACCTTGATGTTGAACGTGACCGCGAGCCCACCAGCCGAGGGCGCCGCGACCAGCGCCACCGCCAGGACCGCCGCGCACAGGAATGCTGTCACCCCCTTGACCATCGCTCAGAAGGTGCAGATGCGCGCCGTTGATCGCGACCGACGCCAGGTCGCCCGAGCCCTTCGGGACGCTCGGCCTGCCCCGCGAGACAGCCCTCCACCGCGCCGGGGGCATCGAGCGCCGTCTGCTTGGCGTTGAAGTACTTCCTCTGGCCGGGGTCGAGGCTGAACGCGTAGCCCGGGGACCCTCGACCTGGTTCGAGACGTTGTCGCCGTCCTTGAACCACCTGGTCTTGAAGCCGTTGTCGTCCGAGGTCTCCGGGTCGCCGAAGACGAGCTCCAGATCCTCATGCCCGGGTTCGCGACCCGGAACCAGAAGCTCCTCGTCTCGCCAGGGTCGATGTTCGAGTTGATGTCGGCCTTGTAGGGGCCGTCCTTGTGCTTCGCGACCTTGACCACGAAGGAGTCCTTGCCGGCATGGGCAGGCGCCGCGATCAGCGCCGCCGCCAGCACCAATGCGACACGAATGCGGTCACTCCCTTGACCATCGTGTTGCCATCGTAGCCCCACGCTCCCCTACCCTCAAGTCATGGCCCGCCACAACCTCCGCCCCCTCTTCGACCAGGTGGTGATCAAGGAGCTCGAGCCCGAGCGGATGCGCACCTCGGGGCTCGTCGTGCCGCCCGGGACCAAGGAGGCGCCGCCCCAGCACGGGATCGTGCTCGCCGTCGGCTCCGGGGTGGATTGGTGGGAGTCGGCCGGGGTGAAGATGCCCGTCCGCCCGGGCGACCACGTCGTCTTCCCGGCGCCGGCGGGCGTCTGGGTGGAGGTCGACGAGGAGCGTCTCCTGGTGTGCCGGGTGACCGAGCTGCTCGGCGTGCTGGAGGAGGCGGCCGAGCCGGCCGAGGGGGGCTCCTCGCGGGACGAATCGGTCCACGGGGACTGAGCTAGTAGCCCGCGCCCGGCCCCCGCTCCATGAAGCTGAACGTCCACAGCTTGTTGCCGAGGAAGTTCGCCGGCATCGCGATCGCGACCGCCAGCGCCTGGCCCGGGAGCTCGGCGAGGCCGGCGACGTCGACCAGCAGGTAGAGGACGCCGATGTTGATCCCGAGGCCCAGCAGGCTGACCGTGAAGAAGCGCCACGCCTGCTCGCCCGCGTGGCCGACCCGGGCATCGAAGGTCCAGTAGCGATTCCACAGGAAGTTGTTGGTCACGGCGACCGCGAAGGCGCCGACCGCGGCCGCGATGTGGTGGGCGCCGAGGCCCTCGACCAGCGCCGCGAAGACGACGAGGTTGACGACGTAGCCCGAGGCGCCGACGACGCCGAACTTGAACAGCTGGGCCCAGTTCTCGGGCTCGCGGGTGCCGAGGCCGATCCGGCGGATCAGCTCCCACGTCCGGTGGGCGGCGCCCGCCGCGGCTCCGCCGGGAGGGGTGCCGGGAGGCTGCGCGGCGGCTTGCTCGGCCGGGTCGTTCACGCGCTCAGGATGACAGGAGGGGATCCGCCAGACGCGGCTGAACTCGCCCATCCCGAAGTGCCGGGTGACGAGCCCGGCGACGTCCGAGATCCGCCACCGGCCGCGGTCGGCGGTCGCCCCGGGTTCCATCCCCACGGTGAGCAGCGGCACGAGGGAGTCCTCGGCGCGAGCGCCCCGTGGCTGCCGCCGCCGACGTGGGTCATCCCGCCCCAGTCCACCGTCTCGTAGCCGGGGGCGAGCGAGGCGAGCACGTCGCCGGCATGCGGCGAGGTGACCGCGCTCCACAGACGGGCCAGGGGGTCCGGGTGGGTGGCGCTCACGAGGCGCCCGTCGGCGCGTTCGAGTCCCAGCGACCGCGAGGTCGCCTTCGAGGTCCCAGCCGTCGCCGCGCTCGTCGGTGTCGCCCGCGCCGGGGCGGAAGCGGAGCTCCGCCGGCCGGCCGGGCTGCCCGCGGCCGCCTCGATCACGGCCTCCGCTCCGTCGAGGTCCGGGGTGCCGACGCCGGGGCGCTCGATCGGCTCGCCGTCGGGCCCCGCGAGCCAGGCGGCCAGGTCGGCCTCCTCGGAGCGGCCGATGCCGCCGCGCACGTCGGCGTGGGCGCGCAGGCGCCGGCGCCCGTGGGCGAGCACGTAGACGGCGCCGGCGCGGGCCGTGGGGCTTACGGCCACCTCGGCCGCGTCGGGGGTCGGGTCGTTCGGCTGGAGAACCCGCCACTCGGCCCCGATCAGCCCGGCCATGTCCCAGCCGCCGCCGACGTCGCTCTGGGCGTGGTCGGCGGTGAGGATCACGGCGTGTTCCTCGCAGAACGCGTCGATCCCGCCCGCCGCCTCGACCAGCTCGCCGAACGCCGCGTCGGCGAGGGCGATCGAGTCCGCCTGTCCCTCCGGCCCCTCCTTGTGGGAGTGGTAGTCGTTGTCGGGGAGGCTGAAGAGGAGGAAGTCGTAGGCGTCGTCGCGGACCAGCTCGCGCCCGACGCAGCCCGAGTACTCGTCGCGGGTGCCCGGCCGCGCCAGCGTCGGCTTGCAGGGGACGCGCCGGCTGGCGTAGAGCTCGCCCCAGAACAGCTCGTCGGGGCCCCAGGTGGCGTGGCGGAAGTTCGCGGCGAGCGCGACCTTGCGCAGCATCCCGTCGAGGCCCATCTCGTGGCGGGTCCGGCCGCGGTAGACGAGGAACGGCGTGCAGGCGGTGCGCACGCCGCGGTCGCCCAGCCGCTCGAACACCGTCTCCACCTCGCTCGAGAGGTGGGCCATGTTGAGGTTGTAGACGATGTCGTAGAGGCTGCGGAAGAGGCCGAACGCGCGGGTCGCCTCGAGCGAGTTGCCGTACTCGACGTAGCGCCCCTCGACCCGGTGGTACCAGTTCATCCCCATGATCCCGTGCCCGGGTGAGCCGTCCGGCGCCCGGGCCGGGCCGGCGCCGGTGACGATCTCCGCGTTGCAGACGGGCGTCACCGTCGGGAACGAGGAGACGCAGTCCTCGACCAGGTCGCCGCGCTCGAGCAGCAATACGTACTCGGCAACCAGTAGACGAACATAGCCAGCATCGCCGATCAGCGATCTCCAGCAGCGGCATGATCGGATCCGTCGACATGTAGAAAATTTTGGGATCGCGCCGCATCTCCTCGGCGACGGCCTCGATTCCAGCTTGGGCGTAGGTCAGCTCGCGCATCGTCCTCCCCTTCAGGCCGCGAAGACATCTTCGAGTGCATGCTCCGGGCTCGGGAACGGGCTTGCCTCGGCGAATGCGATGGCAGCATCGATCTGGCCGTGCACGTCGGCTTGCATCGCCTGCCAGTCGGCCTCGCTCAACTGCTGCTGCGCCTCGAGTTGGCGCATGAGGCGCGCGATCGGGTCTTTGCTCTTCCAGGCCTCGATCTCCGATTTGTCGCGCGGATCGGGCTGCGCCTTGCGCTCGGTGTGGGCGCGCCAACGATAGGTCTTGCATTCGATGAGCGTCGGGCCTTCGCCTTGGCGCGCCCGCTCCACCGCGCGGTAGGCGGCCTGATGGACGGCGAAGATGTCGTTGCCATCGACGACGGCGCCAAGGATGCCGTAGCCCGCCGCCCGTGCCGCGACATCCTCCAGGCCTTGCGTCGAGGCGGCCGAGGTCTGGGCGGCGTAAAGGTTGTTCTCGCACACGTACACGATCGGCAGCTTCCAGCTCGCGGCGATGTTGAGGCATTCGTGAAACGGCCCGGCATTGGAGGCGCCGTCGCCGAAGAAGGAGACGGCCACCCGGCCCTTGCCCTCCATCTGGGCGGCGAGCGCCGCACCCGTGACGATGGAGATGCCACCCCCGACGATGCCGTTCGCGCCCAGCATGCCGATGCCGAAATCGGCGATGTGCATCGATCCGCCTTTGCCCTTGCAGTAGCCCGTGCGTCGCCCATAGAGCTCGGCCATCATGCGCTCGAGGTCGGCGCCCTTGGCAATGCAGTGGCCGTGGCCGCGATGCGTCGAGATGATCTGATCTCCCGACTCGAGGGCCGCGCACACGCCCACGGCAACCGCCTCCTCGCCGATGTAGCAGTGCACAACACCGTAGATCTTACCGGCGTGGTAGTCGGCCGAGGCCCGCTCCTCGAAGCAGCGGATGGTCAGCATCTGGCGCAGCATCTGGCGCTGTTTGTCCGGCGAAAGGTTCACGGGGCGCACGCTCCCTCGGGGATTCGGGCGTTCATCGTGCGGGAGCGCTCGCGGATTGGCAACAGGATCGTGGCCGCTATCGATGCGATCGGCGCCGAGAGTGCGTCGCAAACAGCAGCCCGGAGCGCCCGAGCTTTGCACATCTTGGCAATGTGGGGCACGGTGTGTCCGACCGCGACAATGAGAGGAAGCGCTGCATGACCTTGTCCCGACAGCGAAACAGCGACCTCGACGAGGCGCTGGCGGAGGCCAGAGAGCACTATGCCGCCGCCCATCCGGAGAGCGCGCGCATCCATCGGCGCGCACGTGCCGTCCTGCCCGGCGGCAACACGCGATCGGTGCTGTTTTATACGCCGTTTCCAACGGCGATGGCGCGTGGCGAGGGATGCTTCCTCGTGGATGTCGACGATCGCCGCTACGTCGACTTCTGCGGCGAGTATACGGCAGGCCTGTTCGGTCACTCCGAGCCGCGCATCAAAGCGGCCTTGCACGCAGCTATCGATCGCGGGCTCAATCTTGCATCGGTCGGAGAGCGCGAAGGCCAGCTGGCGGCGTTGCTTTGCGCGCGCTTTCCCTCGCTGGAGCGCGTGCGCTTCACCAACAGCGGCACCGAGGCCAACATGATGGCGCTGGGCGCCGCGCGAACCTTTTGCGGCCGACCCGGCATTCTCGCCTTCAGAGGCGGCTACCACGGCGGGCTGCTGACGCTGGTCGGCGGCGGCAGCCCGATCAATGCGCCGATCCCCGTCACGCTGGCCGACTACAACGACACCGAGCAAACGCTCGAGGCCCTTGCCGCCAACGCCGGCGAGATCGCCGCCGTCATCCTCGAGCCGATGATGGGCTCCGGCGGCTGCATCCCGGCAACCCCGGAGTTCCTGGTCGCGCTGCGGGCCGCCACCCGCGAGGCAGGCGTGCTCTTGGTGTTCGACGAGGTGATGACCAGCAGGCATTCGTCGGGCGGGCTGCAGAAGCTCAGAGGCGTCACGCCCGACCTCACCACGCTCGGCAAGTACATGGCCGGCGGCATGAGCTTTGGCGCCTTCGGCGGCCGCGCCGACGTGATGGACCTGTTCGATGGCCACCGCCCGGGCGCGCTCATCCATTCCGGCACTTTCAACAACAACGTGATGACGATGGCCGGCGGCTTGGTCGCCATGGGGGAGATATTCGACGCCGCTGCGGCCGAGGCGCTGTTCGCGCGCGGAGAGCAGCTGCGCGCCAGACTGAATGCCGTGTGCCGCGAGCAGGGTGTCGAGATGCACTTCAGCGGCCTGGGCAGCATGATGCAGCCGCATTTCCGCAAGGGGCCGATCGAGCGCCCCTACGCCGCAACTCAGAAGGAGGAGGCCCTGCGCGAGCTCTACTTCTTCGATCTCATGGCCGCCGGGATCTACATTGCACGGCGCGGAATGATCGCCATGAGCTTACCCATTGGGGATGGCGAGTGCGCGCAGCTGGTTGCCGCAGTCGAGGAATTCTGCGCCCTGCGCCGACCTTTCATGGCCGCGGAGGAGACGGGCTGAGCCGAGGCGCCGCGCATTGACCCACACGAGCGGCGCAATGCATTGTCGATGTCCCCTGCCATTTGCCAGGTCTGGCACCCCGCCCCCGCCCCTCGGACCCCTCGCCATGAGCCTTGCCGTCGATCCCATCACCGTCTCCGTGATCCAGCATCGCCTTCGCGCCATTGTCGAGGAGATGGGTGAGGCCATGTTGCGGACGTCCTACTCGCAGATCCTCAACTCGAGCCGCGATTTCTCGACCGCGCTGTGCGGATCCCGACGGTCGCCTGATCGCGCAGGCCGAGCATGTGCCCATCCATGTCGGCGCTCTGCCTTTCGCGGCCAAAGCGGTGCACGAGTTTTTCAAGGGGCGGATACGGCCAGGCGACGTCTATTTGCTGAACGACCCCTACCACGGCGGCAACCATCTGCCGGACCTGACGGCATTCGTTCCCGTCTTCGACGGCGGCCGCATGGTGTTCTGGTCGATCAACCGCTCGCACCAGAGCGACATCGGCGGGGCCACGCACGGAGCCTATAACGCCAGTGCGACCGAGATCTTTCAGGAGGGCATCCGCATACCGCCGCTGATGCTTTACGAGCAAGGGCGGCGGCGCGAGGACGTCTACGAGATGATCGTGCTCAATGTGCGCCATCCGCGCGACTTTCGCGGCGATCTCGCGGCAATGATCGGCTCGGCACGCATCGGCGAGCGCCGCCTCGGGCAGCTGCTCACGGAGTTCGGCTCGGCAACGACCCATGCCGCGGTCGCGGCCGTGCTCGACGGCGCCGAGCGACAAGTGCGGGCGATCATTGCCGGATGGAAGGACGGCGTCTACGAGGGCGAGGCGTTTCTCGACGACGACGGCCACGGAGCCCGCGACATCCATATCCGCGCCCGTGTCACCAAGCAGGGTAGCGATCTCGACATCGATCTCACCGACAGCCATCCCCAGGTGCGGGGCTTCATCAACTCCTCGTATGCCAACACGTATTCCGCGGCCGTGGTGGCGCTCGCCTATCTCATCGATCCGGAAATCCCCAAGAACGACGGCGCCTTCCGGCCGCTGAAGTTGCAGCTCAAGGAGGGCACCATAGTCTGGCCGAGGCCCGGCGCCCCGGTGACGCTGTGCACCAATCACTGCGCCCAGGAAATCATCGAGGCGATCATCCGCGCGCTTGCGCCGGCATGCCCCGAGCGGGCGATGGCGGGCTGGGGCCGTCGCTTCCGGATGGCCATTCAGGGCATCGACCCGCGCAGCAGCAAGCCGTTCATCTGGCATCTGTTCCAGGCGCGTCCGGGCGGCGGCGGCTCGTCGGCGGGAGATGGCTGGCCGGGTGCTGGCGAGTGGCAGGCGGCCGGCGGCATCAAGTTCGGCAGCATCGAGGTGCACGAGGTGCGCTTTCCCCTGCATTTTCGCCGCCACGAGTTCCGACCCGACAGCGGCGGCGACGGACAGCACCGCGGCGGCCCGGGCGGGGAGCTGGAGATGATCATCGAGACCGCCGCGCCCGCCGTCGGCAATACGGCAGGCGACGGCGTCAAATACGGCGCCTGCGGCCTGCTCGGCGGCAAGGATGGCAAGCCGCATCGCTACTGGTTGCAGTCGACGGGTCGCCCGGATCGGGTACTCAAGACCAAGGAGACGGGGATCGAGCTCAGACCTGGCGACGTCCTCTACGCACACTCGGGCGGGGGCGGCGGCTGGGGTGAGCCGGCGCTACGCACGGCGCAAGAGCGCGCACGGGACGTGACGCTCGGCTTCGTCTCGGCCAAGGGGCGCTGAGGCATGCTCCGGATCGGCATCGACGTCGGCGGTACATTCACGGACCTCGTGTCGGTCGATGCGCAGGGCCGCGTCACGATCGCCAAGGTGCCCTCGACGCCGTCCGACCAGTCGCTTGGGGTGATGGACGGGCTCGATCGGTTGGCCGAAGCCCTCGGCATCGATCGCGCGGAGATGCTGGCCCGCAGCGAGTGGATCGTCCACGGCACGACGGTGGCGACCAACGCGTTGCTCGAGCACAAGGGCGCCAAGGTCGGCCTTCTGACGACCGAGGGGCATCGCGACATCATCGAGATGCGCGAGGGGCTCAAGGACGATCGCTACAATCTGCGCCAGCCGCCGCCGATGCAGCTCGTGCCGCGCGAGCGCCGGCTCGGCGTGCGCGAGCGTATGCGGCCCGATGGCCGGGTGGAGATCGCCCTCGATCGCGGCTCGCTCGACGATGCCATCGCGGTCCTGAAGGGCCAAGGCGTCGAAGCCGTTGCGATCTGCTACCTGCACAGCTGGCGCGACGCCACCCATGAGCGCGCAACCGCTGAAGCTCTGCGAGCCGCCATGCCGGGCGTCTATGTTGCGCTCTCGGCGGACGTGCTGCCGCAGATCAAGGAGTACGATCGCGTCTGCACGACTGTCGTCAACGCCTATGTCGGCCCGGCGCTGGAACGGTATCTTACGCGTCTCGAGGCGCGGCTGCGCGAGGCGGGGCTGCGCGCGCCGGTGCTGATCATCCAGTCGCACGGCGGTGTCGCGACCATTGCCGAAGCGGTGCGGCTGGCGGCCGGCGGCGTGCTCTCGGGTCCGGCCGGCGGCGTCGCCGGCAGCCAGCATGCCGCGCGGCTGCTGGGTCACGGCGACCTCATTCCCTTCGACATGGGCGGAACCTCGACCGACATCTCGTTGGTGGTCGGCGGCGAAGCCGCAATCGCCTCCGACCGGCGCATCGCCGGCCAACGCGTGGCGTTGCAAAGCCTCGACATCGCCAGCATAGGGGCGGGCGGCGGCTCGATCGCGCGCGTCGACCACAGCGGGGTGCTCCATGTCGGCCCGGCGAGTGCCGGCGCCGAACCGGGCCCGGCCTGCTATGGCCACGGCGGCACCGAGGCGACGGTGACCGACGCCAACCTCGTCCTCGGCTTCCTCGATGCCGACAACTTTCTCGGCGGGCGCGCCCGCCTCGATCGCCATGCCGCAGAAGTGGCCGTCGATCGCATCGCCGACAGGCTCGGCGTGGATCGCATGACCGCGGCGGCGGGGATCCATCGGGTCATCAACACGCACATGGCGGAAGGCATCCGGCTCGTCTCCGTGCGCCGCGGCATCGATCCGAGACGCTTTGCCATCCTTTCGTTCGGGGGAGCGGCCGCGCTGCACGTGACGGACGTAGCACGCCAGCTCCATCTCAAGCGGGTGATCGTTCCCAGGCTCTCTGCCGTGCTGTCGGCATGGGGCATGCTCGCCTGCGATCTGCGATGCGAGGTGGCGCGCACACACATCGGCGATGCCAGCCGTCTCGATGCCCGCCAGGTACGCGCAGCCTTCCGCGAGATGGAAGCCGAAGGGCGGCAGCGGCTCGCGGCGGCGTCGTTCTCCGGCCCGTTCGCGTGCGGCCCTCCGCCGATATGCGCTACGGGGAGCAAGTGTTCGAGGTGAACGTGCCGCTCGATCGTATAGATTTTGAAGCGCCGGATCTGTTGCAGAGGATGGCGGACGCGTTTCATTCCCGCCATGAGGACCTCTACACCTACAGCCTCAGGGATCAGGAGGCGGTTCTGGTCAACGCGCGCGTGGCCGTGATCGGCGAATTGCCGGCTCTCCCGCAGGAGCCTGCCCTGCCTGCTCGGCCGCCGGCCAGGCCCACCGGCGAGCGCCCGATCTATCTTGGACAATGGCGCGAGGTGCCGATCTACGAGTTCGACGCGCTCGCACCCGACCAGGCGATCGAAGGACCTGCGGTGATCGAATCCGCAACCACGTCGGTGCTGCTGCGCTCCGGCGACCGCTTGCGGACCACTGCCTTCGGCTGGCTCGACGTCGAGGTCGCGCGCCACGTGATCGGCTGACATAGCAGCGCGCAGGCGCGCCCGGAGAAGCTGGTGATGAGCGGATCGCGGCAATTGCGGCTCGGCGCATTCATGCGGCCCGTCAGCATCCATACGGGCGCCTGGCGCTATCCGGGAGCCTTCGCCGGATGCCAACTTCAATTTCGCGCATTTGCAGCGTTTCGCACAGACGCTGGAGCGCGGGCGGTTCGACGCCTTCTTCATGGCCGATCATCTGGCGGTGCTCAACATGCCGCTCGAGGCCTTGAAGCGCAGCCATACGGTGACATCGTTCGAGCCGTTCACGCTGCTGTCGGCCTTGGCCGGAGTCACCGAGCACATAGGGCTGGTGGCTACCGGCTCCACCACGTTCGACGAGCCCTACCACATCGCCCGCAGGTTCGCCTCCCTCGACCACATCAGCGGCGGGCGCGCGGGCTGGAACATCGTCACCACCTCCAATCCCGATGCGGCGCTGAACTTCGGGCTGGAGGAGCACATGGACCACGGCGAACGCTACGCCCGCGCACGCGAATTCTACGACGTGGTGACGGGCCTTTGGGACAGCTTTGCCGACGATGCCTTCGTGCGCGACGTCGACAGCGGCATCTATTTCGACCCTGACAAGCTGCATGTGCTGAACCACAAGGGGAAATACTTCTCGGTGCGCGGCCCGCTCAATATCGCCCGCCCCGTGCAGGGCTGGCCCGTCATCGTCCAGGCCGGTGCCTCCGACGCCGGCCGCCAGCTTGCGGCCGAGACGGCCGAGGTCGTGTTCGCCGCCGGGTCCAATCTCGCCAACGCCCAGCGGTTCTATGCGGACGTGAAAAGCCGGATGAGAAAGGTCGGCCGCAATCCCGAGCATCTCAAGATCCTGCCGGGCGCGCTCGTTGTGGTTGGCGACAGCGTGGGGGAGGCGCGCGAGAAGCGGGCGCGTGTCGACAGCCGCGTGCACTACGCCAATGCCATCGCCTCACTCTCGATCGCGCTCGGCCACGATGCTTCGGGCTTCGATCCGGACGGTCCGCTGCCGGAGATCCCTGAGACCAATGCGAGCAAGAGCGGACGGGAGCGGGTGATCGAGCTGGCAAGGCGGGAGAACCTGACCGTCCGCCAGATCGCCCAGCGCCTCGGCGGCTATGGTGGGCTCGCCTTCGTCGGCACGCCCGCCACCATCGCCGATCAAATGCAAGAATGGCTCGTTAGCGACGCTAGCGACGGCTTCAACGTGATGTTTCCCTATCTTCCCGAGGGGCTCGATGACTTCGTCGACCGCGTCGTGCCGGAATTGCAGCGGCGCGGCATCTTTCGGCGCGAGTACGAAGGCAAGACACTGCGCGAAAACCTCGGCCTGCCGCGACCGGAAAACCGATACTTTCCGCGACCCGGCGAAGTCGCGGGAGAGATGCATGAAATTCGGCTGGATGACGCTCGCGCATTCCCCCGCGCCCGAGCACGACGCGCGCAGCATCTTCGAGCAGCTCGAGCAGGCCACGCTCGCGGAGGAGCTCGGCTTCGACGGGGTCTGGCTCACCGAGCACAACTTCACGGGCGAGAGCGTCTATGTGGACCCGATCCCGTTCGCCGCCGCCCTCGCCATGCGCACGCAACGCATCCGCATCGGCTTCGCCGTGATCCAGATGGCGCTGCGCCATCCGGTGCGGCTCGCGACCCAGCTGTCTTTGCTCGACAACCTAGCGGGCGGGCGCGTCGACATCGGCGTCGGCCGCGGCACGCTGTTCAACGAGTACGAGTTCCTCGGCTACGGCCTCAGAAGCGACGACGCTCGCGAGCGAATGGCCGAAGCGCTCGACGTGATGACGCGCGCCTGGACGGCAACTCCGCTCGACCACAAGGGGAAATACTTCACGGTGCGTCTGCCCGAGCTGCGCCCCGTGCCCGTGCAGCGGCCGCACCCGCCGATCTGGCACAGCGTGGCGTCGGCCGCCTCGTTCCGCATCTGCGGGGAGAAGGGCGCGCCGATCCTGACCGCGCGCCTGCCGGTAACGCAGATCGGGGTGCGCCTTGGCCAATACGCAGACGGCCTCAGGGCGAGCGGGCTCGACGGCGCAGCGCAGGAGCGTCTGTTGCGAGAGGCCGCGATCTGGCGGTGGGTCTATGTGGGCGAGAGCCGCGCGGCTGCGGAGGACGAGCTCGCCGCCGCCCTTGTCCTGACGCGCCGCCACATGCACCACGCCCGCCATGAGCTGAACCCCTCCGACTTCCGGGTGGACCCGGCGATGCTGAACCCGTGGATCGACCCAAGCCATTCCGAGGAGGACGGCATCCGCTTCGCGCTGCGCTCCGGCACGCTGATCGGCACGGCGAGCAACGTTGCCGAGCAGGTTGCCGAGCTGCGCGGCGCCGGCGTCGGCCATCTCCTTTGCCAGATGAGCTTCGGCTATCTCGACCACGAGCGCATCAAGAGCTCGATGCGCCGTTTCGGGGAGACGGTGATCCCGGCTTTCGCCTGAGACCTGTTTGGAGGACGCCCATGAAGTTCGGACTGCGCTACTGCAACACCGCGCGCTATGTCGATCCGAAGGAAGCCGTCGCTCTGGCGCAGGCGGCCGAGGCCGCCGGCTTCGAGTTGCTCTGGACGGTCGAGCACACCATAGTCCCCGCCGGCTATGCATCGGCCTACCCTTACGACCCGAGCGGCAAGATGGCAGGCGGCCGCAACGACATTCCGTTGCCCGATCCCTTGATCTGGATGGCCTTCGTCGCAGCGGCAACGACCACGATCAAGCTTGCCACCGGCATTCTGATCCTGCCGCAGCACAACCCGGTTCTCGCCGCCAAGCAAATCGCCACGCTCGACCATCTCTCGCGCGGTCGCATCCTGCTCGGCGTTGGCGTCGGCTGGTTGCAGGAGGAGTTCGCGGCGCTCGGAGTCCCGTTCGCGGAGCGCGGCTCCCGGACCGACGAGTACATCGCGGCCATGCGCGAGCTGTGGTCGGCCGACAAGCCGACCTTCAAGGGTCGCTTCGTTGCCTTCGAGGGCGCCTATTGCCGGCCGCAACCGGTCAACAAATCGGTGCCGATCATCGTCGGCGGCCACTCGGAGGCTGCGGCCCGCCGCGCCGGCACGGCTGGGCGACGGCTTCTTTCCAGCGCGCGGCGCACCGGCACAGTTGATTGCGATCGCGCGTAAGGCGGCGCAGGCGGCCGGGCGCGATCCCGAGAAGCTCGAGATCACCGCGAGCCTGCCGGACGATCTGGCCGAACTCGATGCGCTG
>CAWCRN010000030.1:0-265340 GCA_963797835.1 uncultured Solirubrobacterales bacterium | reverse complement strand
CCGGCTCGTGGCAGAACTGGCTGGAGCAGATCCCCCACTTCTCGCGCACCCATCGCGTGCTGGCGCTGGATCTCCCCGGCTTCGGCGCCTCGCCGATGCCGCCGTGGGAGATATCGATTGAGGCGTATGGCCGCCTGGTGTCCTCGTTCCTGGACGCGCTCGGGGTCGAGAGCTGCGTGCTCGTGGGCAGCTCGATGGGCGGCTTCATCGCCGCCGAGGCGGCGATCCGCCACCCGGCCCGCTTCGAGATGCTGATCCTCGTCTCGGCCGCGGGCATCTCATCGGCCGCGATGCGCAAAGAGCCCGCCGATGCCATGGCGCGAGTGGTCGCGGCCGCTGCGCCCATCGGCCTGCGATGGCAGGAGCGGGCGCTGCTTCGGCCCGGGCTGAGGGAGCTTGCCTTCCGTTCAATCGTGCGCTGGCCGCTGCGGCTCCGGCGCGAGCTGCTGTGGGAGCAGTTCGTGCACGGAGCGGCGAAGCCGGGATTCCTGCCCTCGGTCAACGGCCTCGTGGGGTACGACATCCACGACCGGCTCGAGGAGGTCGAGATCCCGACTCTCATCGTGTGGGGACGCGACGACCGCGTGATCCCCTCCGCCGATGCCATCGGCTACGGCGAGCGCCTGCGCAACTCGGAGACGTTCATCTTCGGGGACACGGGCCACCTGCCCCACCTCGAGCGCCCGGTGCGCTTCAACCGGGTCCTGGAGGCGTTCCTCAGCCGGTGATCGCGCCCTCGGTCGCGGACGAGACGGTCCGGGCGTACTTGGCCATCACGCCGGACTCATAGGCCGGCTCCGGCGGCTCGTAGGCCGCGACGCGCTCGGCGATCTCCGCGTCCGACAGGTTCACTGACAGCTCGCGGCCGTCGACGTCGATCGTGACCTCGTCGCCCTCACGCAGCGCGGCGATCGGGCCGCCCTTGACGGCCTCGGGGGCGACGTGGCCCACCATCAGGCCACGGGTGGCGCCGGAGAAGCGCCCGTCGGTTAGGAGACCCACGTCCTCGCCCAGCCCCTCGCCCACGATCGCCGCGGTCACCTGGAGCATCTCGCGCATCCCGGGCCCTCCCGCGGGGCCCTCGTTACGGATCACGATGACGTCGCCGGCGCGGATCGCCTGGTCCTTGACGGCGCGGAAGCACTCCTCCTCGGACTCGAAGACCCGCGCGGGCCCCGTCTGCCCCGTGCGCTCGGTTCCCGCCAGCTTTACGACCGCCCCGCCGGGCGCGAGGTTCCCGCGCAGGATCGCTAGTCCCCCCGCCTCCTTCAGCGGGTCCGACAGCGGGCGCACGACCTCCTGACCCGGCGCCTCCCGGGCGGCGGCCGCCTCCTCGCCGATCGTGCGGCCGCTGACCGTGATCTCGTCCTCGTGGAGAAGCCCCGCCTCGGCAAGCCGGTTGAGGATCAGCGGCACGCCGCCGGCGCGGTAGAGGTCGGTCGCCACGAAGCGGCCGCCCGGCTTGAGGTCGGCCAGCAGCGGGGTCTGCCTGGAGATCCGCTCGAAGTCGTCGAGGTCGAGGCCGATGCCGGCCTCCCGGGCGACGGCCAGCAGGTGCAGCACCCCGTTGGTGGACCCGCCCGACGCGCAGACCATCGCGATCGCGTTGTGGAGCGAGTTGCGGGTGATGATCCTGCTCGGCCGCAGGTCGTCGGCCAGGACACGCATCGCCAGCTGGCCGATCCGCTCGGCGACGGTGCGCTTGTCCGAGTCCTCCGCGGGGACCATCGCCGAGCCGCCTGGCGAGATCCCCAGCGCCTCGAAGGCGCAGGCCATGGTGTTCGCGGTGAACTGCCCGCCACAGGCTCCCGCGCCGGGGCTCGCAACGTCCTCGAGCCCTCGGAGCTCCGCGTCGGTCATGTCGCCGGCGGCATGGGCGCCGATCGCCTCGAAGACGTCGACGATCGTCACGTCCTTGCCGTTCCAGCGACCTGGCGCGACCGAGCCGCCATAGAGCATCACCGACGGGATGTCGAGGCGGGCCTGGGCCATGACGCACCCCGGGATCGTCTTGTCGCAGGCCGAGAGCGCCACCAGCGCATCGAACTGGTAGCCGCGAGCGGTGAGCTCGATCGAGTCGGCGATCACCTCGCGGCTGACGAGCGAGGTCTTCATCCCCTTCGTCCCCATCGTGATCCCGTCGGAGATCGCGATGGTGTTGAACTCCATCGGGGTCCCCCCGGCCTCCCGGACGCCCTCCTTGATCGGGCCGGCCAGCTCGCGGAGGTGGAAGTTGCAGGGCATCGCCTCGGTCCAGGTGTTGGCGACCCCTACGGTCGGGCGGCCGAGGGCGTCCTCGTCGAAGCCGATGCCCTTCATGTAGGCGCGCGCAGCCGCGCGGTCGGGACCATCGAAGACCGCTGCCGAGCGGGGACGTGGCGCGTTGACCGACTCGCTAGCCATGGAGGCAGGCCAGTGTAGGGTGCGCGCGAGACCGCCGACCGAGGGCGGAACCGGCTGAGCAGGGTGCGTTCGAAGCTGACCTACGCCAACGGCGTAGGGCCCGCGTTTCGGCGCGCCCGCCAGGCGTCCAGCAGCCGTAGGTCGCGCCGGACCTGAACCGGGTCGTGCTGCCGTCCGGGCGCGTCCAGGTGAGCCGCCGCGACCAGCTCGCGCTCGCCGCCGCGAATGGACATCCACTTCGCGAGCACGTCGTCGGCGTCGGGGAGCCTCGAACCCTGGGGCGGATCGGAATCGTCGTGGAAGCGCACGCAGTACTCGTTGAGGAGCTCGCCGCCACCGGTCTCGAAGGCGACGATCGGCCGGTGGGGGTAGAGCAGATAGGCGTATCCCTCTCCCCTGCCCGCGACCCGGATGAATCCGAGCTCCTCGTACATCGCGAACTCGTCCTCCGTGACGATCGACCGCATCAGCTCGCGCGCCCTGGCCTCCGCCTTGCGCTCGCGCCCCGCGTCGTAGTCGGGTGACGCCGGGCGCAGGCGGTGAAGGACTCCCATCAGCCGCCCGCCGCGCGCGGGAAGAAGACGACTCGCTCGGCGTCGCGAGGGACCTCGGCGAAGTCGCGGACGAGCAAGGCCTCTCGCCGCGAGGCATCCCCGGTCGGCACCGCCGCCCACATTCCCTGGTCGAGCTGCCGACGGAAGGCCTCGACGAGCCGCTCCTCGTCCTCGGATACCTCCGGATCGCCCTCGGCGATCAGGACGTCGCCGTGGCCGGGCTTCATGCGGACCAGCTTCACGACCCGATTATGTCAGCGGGCCTGCGGCGCCCCGCGCCGTCGCGAGGCCGAAGACGTCCACCGGCCCCGGACCCGCGCCGACACCCCGGAGGCCGTGGTGGACCGCCCGCGCGGCCACCTCGCGTGCCCAGCGGGCCGCATCGGGCAGGTCCTCCCCGCGCGCCAGGAACGCCGCCAGAGCCGACGAGTGGGTGCAGCCCGACCCGTGTGAGGCGCCGTCGGGAAACCGCGGCCCCTCGATGCGCAGGGTCCCGTGGCCGTCGTGGAGGACGTCGGCGCCGTCCTCGGTGTGTCCGCCGGTCACGATCACGGCCTCCGGTCCCAGCGCCTGGACCATCGCGGCCAGCTCGGCGGGCGCCGTCCTGTCCCCCGCCCCGGCCAGTGTCCGGGCCTCCAGGAGGTTGGGCGTGACCACCGCGGCCCGCGGCAGGATCATCTCGATCAGCGCCGCCTTCGCGTTCGGGTCGAGCAGGGGGGCGCCGCTCTCGGCCACCATGACCGGGTCGACCACGACCGGCGCGTCGCCCACCAGCCCGAGCGCCTCGACCACGGCCTCGATCGCGGCCTCGTCGCCCAGCATGCCGATCTTGACCGCGTCCACGCCGATGTCGTCTGCCACGGCGCGGACCTGCGCGACGATCATCTCCGGCGACACCGCCTCGACGCGGTCGACCCCGACCGTGTTCTGAGCCGTCAGCGCGGTGATCGCGGTCGTGCCGTGCACCCCGCAGCGCGCGAACGCCTTCAGGTCGGCCTGGATCCCGGCCCCGCCGCCCGAGTCCGAGCCGGCGATCGACAGGGCCACTGGCACCGGGCTACGCACGTCCATCACGCCCACTCTACGGAGGGCGAAGGCCCGTCTCCGAGTACCGCCCCGCCTCCGTGCGCACGTACCCGAGGAGCTCGAGGCGGGCGAGCCCGACGGCCGCCCGCGATGGGTCGAGGCCGGCCCGTTCGGCGACTCCGGCGAGGGTCGATCCCACCCGCCCCACCGCCGAGAGGGCCTGCAGGCACTCCTCGTCGAGAACGGGCCCGATGCGTTCGGCCTCGACCTCTCCGACGCCGAGGACCTGGTCGAGCACGTCCTGCGCGCCGCGCACCAGGACGGCCCCGTCGCGGATCAGCGAATGCGGGCCTGCGGAGAGCGGCGAGGAGACCGGCCCCGGAACACCGCCCACCTCGCGCCCGAGCTGGACGGCGCGGTCGGCCGTGATCCGCGACCCCGAGGGATCGCGGGCCTCGACCACGACAGTCATCGCGGCGAGAGCGGCCATGATCCGGTTGCGCTTGGGGAAGTCCCAGCGGCCCGGGCTGTAGCCGGGCGGGGACTCGGAGACTACGGCGCCGCTGGCCACGATCTGCCGGTATAAAGGAGCGGGCGCTCGGTGGGTAGGCGCGGTCGGGCCCGCATGCGAGCACGGCCACGGTCGTGCCGCCCGCCGCCAGCGCGCCGCGGTGGGCTGCGGTATCGATCCCGTAGGCCATGCCGCTGATCACCACGAGGCCGGCCGCCGCGAGGGATCCCGCCAGCTCGGCGGCCACGCTGCGTCCGTAGTGCGATGAGCGCCGGGCGCCGACGATCGTGACGGCTCCGCCCGGCTCGAGGTTCATGAGGAGGTTGCGGTCCCCCCGGCCGAAGAGGCGGTCCGGCGAGGTGCGCTCGCCGAAGGCATCGAGGTCCGTCAGGGCCTCCGGGTAGCCCGGTTCGCCCCGTTCCAGCGTCCAGACGTCAGTCATCGCGCCGGCTGCGCAGCGAGAGCGCCTCCCAGATGTGGTCCGCTCGCACCCGGTCGCGCCCGTCAAGGTCCGCGATCGTCCGCGCGAGGCGAAGTACGCGGTCGTATCCGCGCCCGCTGAGGCCGTGGCGTTCCTTACCCTCGGCCAGCGCCTCGCTGGCCCCCCGGTCGAGCCGCCCCTGCCCGCGCACCTCCTCGGCCGATGCGTCGGCGTTGCAACGCCCTGACCCGAGGCGGTCGGCCTGGCGCTCGCGCGCGCCGATGACGCGCTCGCGGATCGCGGCGGAGCCCTCACCGGGACCCGCCGCCAACTCGGATGCGGAGGGCGGCCCGACCTCGGCCGTGATGTCGACCCGATCCGCCAGCGGGCCGCTGATGCGGGCGCGGTAGCGGCGGATGGAGCCCGGCGCGCACTCGCACTGCGTCTCGCCACGCGACTGGCCGCACGGACACGGGTTGGCCGCGGCCACGAGCATCGTCCGGCATGGCAGGACGATGCTGTGGCGCGCCCGGGCGATCACGATCCGCCCGTCCTCGAGCGGCTGGCGCAGCGCCTCGAGCGCGTCGCGGGAGAACTCGGGCAGCTCGTCCAGGAAGAGCAGGCCCCGGTGGGCTCGCGTCAACTCCCCGGGGCGGGGAGGCGTGCCGCCCCCGACGAGGCCCGCGCACGAGATCGTGTGGTGGGGCGCGCGGAACGGACGCACCCGCGCCCGCCCAAGCGGCGGCACGTCGCCGCAGGCGCTGGCGACGGAAAGCGTGTCGATCGCCTCCGGGACCTCGAGCGGGGGCAGGATCGACGGCATCCGCCGCGCGGCCATCGACTTCCCCACGCCCGGCGGGCCGACCATGAGCAGGCTGTGGCCGCCGGCGGCCGCGATCTCGAGCGCGCGCCGCAGCGCGGCCTGTCCGCGCAGGTCAGCCAGATCCTCGGCGTGCGCTGCGGATTCGTCGAGGCCCGGTGGAGGGGTCGGCCGTGGCCCGTCCACACGGCCCAGGCGGACCAGCTCGCCGAGGCCGCTCAGCCCCACCACCTCGAGCCCGTCGCCCGGCCCTCCGTTCGCGGCTGCACCCGAGAGGGCCGCCTCCGCCGCCCCTGCGGCCGGGACGCCGATCAGGCGCATGCCCGCGGCGCGGGCCCGCAGGGCCATCGGCAGCACGCCGGGGACGGGTCGCACCGACCCGTCCAGGGCGACCTCGCCCGCGAGGCCGACGCCCTCCAGCCGGGCCTGCTCGAGCTGGCCCGAGGCGATCATGACCCCGGCCGCGATCGCGAGGTCGTAGCCGGGCCCCGCCTTGGGCAGGTTGGCGGGCGCGAGGTTCACCGTGATCCGCTCCTGGGGGAACTTGAAGCCCGCGTTGCCGAGCGCCGCTCGAACGCGCTCGCGCGACTCCCGGACGGCGGCATCGGGTAGGCCCACGATCGAGAACGACGGCAGGCCTGGCCGGACGTCGACCTCGACCCGGACGTCTCGGGCCTCCACCCCGATGAGCGCGAAGGTGCGGACGGTCGCTAGCACCGGGCGAACCTAGGCTCGCCCACCTCGCGGGTGGTGCGCAAGACGTGCCTAGTCCGCGACGCTCTCGCTTCTATTCGCGCACCACATTCCCGGCCCGGCGGCCTACGGTCGGACCATGACCATGGAACGTCAGCGCCGGGGACGGGTCGCGGAGGACTACGTCGCCCGGCGGCTGGCGGCGGCAGGGTGGACGATCGTCGAACGCAACGCCAGGCCGGCCGACGCCCGCGGCGAGCTGGACATCGTGGCCCGCCACGGCGAGGCGCTGGTGTTCATCGAGGTCAAGGCGCGCACCGTGGGTTCCGTGACCGGGCCGGAGTCGCCGGCCCTGGCGGTCGGACCGCAGAAGCAGCGGCGCCTTCGCCGCCTCGCAGCCGCCTGGCTACGCGATCCCGGCCGCCCTGCGGGGGCCTTCGGTGCCCTGCGCTTCGACGTCGCCGGGGTTTGGCTCGGCCCCGACGGCTCCGTCGTGCGCTGCGAGTACCTCCGGGCCGCCTTCTAGCGGTCGCGTACGACGAGGGCGCCGGCGTGGGCGGTCTCCGCCGGCCGGGTTGAGGCTGGGCGATCTCCCTCGATGCCAATCGCGGCTACGAGGTGCCGCTACGGCTCGGTCTGGACCGCGATCTCCAAGCCCGGAACAGGGAACCCTTCCAGCGGCGTCCCGTCCAGCGCGAGCTGGCTGTAGGCGATCGACGCGAACGAGCGGCGGTGGAGGTCCGAGGGCCCCGTGCGCATGATCGCCTCGCGGTGTTCCGGGGTCGAGTAGCCGACGTTCTCGGCGAACCCGAAGTCCGGATAGTCGGCGTCGGCCCCGCGCATGTAGCGGTCGCGGGTGACCTTGGCGACGACCGAGGCTGCGGCGATCGCGGCGCTCTTCGCGTCGCCATCGACCACGGCTCGGTGCTCGACGGCGCAGTTCGCTCCGAGTCGGAACCCGTCCACCAGGCAGACCGCACCTGGGACGTACACCCGCTCGAGGCTGCGCCCGAGCGCCTGGAGGTTCGTGACGTGAAGGCCGCGCGCGTCGATGCCGCGCACGCAGCGCACGGTGACCGCGACGCGCTTGGCCGCGCGCAGGACGATCGGGAAGATCGCCTCCCGCTGCTCCTCCGTGCGCTGCTTGGAGTCGTCGAGATCCCCCAGGGCCCGGCGGTCGCGCAGGCTAAGCCGCTCGAGGTCCATGAGCACGGCGGCCGCCACCAGCGGGCCGGCGAGCGAGCCACGCCCGGCCTCGTCGCAGCCCGCCACGTAGCGAGCGCCGAGCTCGCGGTCGAAGCGAAACAGCTTCGCCGCGCGCCGGCGCCGCCGCTTGGCCGCGGCCTTCGCCTGCGGCGAGAGCCCGTTGGCGCTAGAGGATGCCGATCCGGTCCGGGGGCCAGTAGGTGAAGAAGGCCTGGCCGATGATGTCGTCGCGGGGGACGGGTCCCCAGAAGCGGCTGTCGTCGCTTTGGCCACGGTTGTCGCCCATCATGAAGTAGTGATCGGGCGGGATCACGATCTCCTCCCGCAGATTGCAGCCGTTTCCACCGTTGCAGGGGCGCGCGAACGGCTCGTCCTGGACCTCGCCGTTGATCACGGGGTGCCCATCCTCGATACGGAGCCGGTCACCGGGGACGGCCACCACCCGCTTGATGAAGTTCGTGTCGGAGGCCTCGGGGGTCGGGAGCGGGCAGGCCTGCGTCTGCGGGTCGTAGGTGGCCTCGTCGGCGTCGGTGTCGCCGTCGCTCGAGCCCTCCGCCCCGCAGCGCTTGCCGTTCTCGGCGCCCGCGGGTGGGTGGAAGACGACGATGTCGCCACGATCCGGGTCGCTGAGCCGGTAGTTGACCCGGTTGACCAGCACCCGCTGGCCGACCTCGAGCGTGGGCACCATCGAGGCGGAGGGGATCTGGTAGGGCTTGACGACGAAGGCCTGGATCACCAGGGCCAAGCCGACCGCCATCGCGACGATGACGATCAGCTCGAGGAAGGCCCCCCTTGCCGTTGTCGGACGCGGGATCAGCTCTGTTCCTCGGAGTCGTCGGCCTCCTCGGCCTCGGACTCCGCGGAGGCCTCGGGCTCCGCTGCGGCCTCGTCGTCGGCCTGCGGCGGGCGGCGGCCTCCTCGGCCTCATCGCCTGCTCGGCCTCATCGGCCGTCACTCGGCGGGCCTCGTCCGCGGCCGCGACCTCCGCGCTCGTCCCCGGCCTCCGGCCTCGGCCTCGATGTCCTCGGCCTCCTCCTGAGCGACCCCCTCGGAGTCGAGCGGCACCGCCTTCGGCCTCGGTTGCCAGGACCAGGTCGTCCTCGATCCCCCAGCGGCGCTCGGCGACGCGGGCGCGCTTGCCCACACGCCCGCGAAGGTAGTAGAGCTTCGCCCGGCGCACGTCGCCGCGGGCGACGACCTCGAGCTTCTCGATCTTGGGGGAGTGGACGGGGAAGATGCGCTCGACGCCGACGCCGAACGACTGCTTTCGCACCACGAAGGTCTCGCGCGAGCCGGAGCCCTGGCGCGCGATCACGATCCCCTCGAAGACCTGCGTACGGCGCCGCTGGCCCTCGATCACCTGGAAGTGGACGCGCACACGGTCGCCCGCGTCGAAGCGCGGGACCTTGCGGAGCTGCCGCCGCTCGATGCCCTCGATGATCGTGCTCATAGGAAACGCGCGTGCCACGAGGGGGCCCGCGCGAGTGGCAGATATTAGCGGTCGTCCTTCAGGGCTCGCTCGCGGCTCCGGGCGAGGCGCCATTCCCTGACGCGAGCGTGGTCGCCCGACAGCAGCACCTCCGGCACCCCCCACCCGCGGTGCTCGGCCGGCCGCGTGTAGTGGGGGTACTCGGGCGCCCCGTCGAGGGCCTCGGAGAACGACTCCTCGACGGCGCTGTCCTCGTGCCCGAGGACGCCGGGGAGCTTGCGCATGACGGCGTCGGCCACCACCATCGCGGCCGCCTCGCCGCCGGACAGCACGTAGGGGCCAATCGAGACGGCATCGGTCGCGAGGTGCTCGCGAACACGCTCGTCCACGCCCTCATAGCGGCCGCAGATCAGCGCCAGGTCCGGCTCGCCTGCCAGCTCACTGGCCAGTGCGTCGTCGAACTGGCGGCCGCTGGGGGCCAGCAGGATCACTCGCGAGGGACGCGCGTCGCCGTACGCGGCCTCGAGCGCGGCGTCGATCACGTCGACCCGCATCACCATCCCGGCACCGCCCCCGTAGGGGGTGTCGTCGACCTGACCCGCGCTCAGCGGCGTCGTGTCGCGGGGGTTGAACAGGCGTAGCTCGTGGTCGGCCTCGAGGGCGTTCCTGACGTGGCGCTGCGAGCGGAACCAGTCGAACCACTCGGGGAACAGCGTGAAGAGGTCAATCCTCAACGATCTCCACGAGGACGCGGCGTTCCTCGTGCGTGGCCGCGGCCTTGGCGACCGTGCGGATCGCGTTGGCGACGCGACCGGAGCGGCCGATCACGCGGCCGAGGTCGTCGGGCGCGACCCGCACCTCGAGCACCGTGTCGCCGTCGTCGTCGACCTCCTCCACGCGAACGGCGTCCGGGTCCTCGACCAGGGCGCGGGCGAGGAACTCCACCAGGTCGCGCATCGCGAGGCTGCTAGGAGCCGGAGGCCTCGATGCCCTTGGTGCGGAGCAGCGTGGCCACGGTGTCGCTGGGGCGGGCGCCATGGTCGAGCCAGTGGCGGGCTCGCTCCTCGTCGATCTCGATCAGCGAGGGCTCGAGCTGCGGGTTGTACTGGCCGATCGTCTCGATCGTCCGCCCGTCGCGCGGGGAGCGGCGGTCGGCGACGACGATGCGCCAGATCGGGTTCTTGTTCGAACCCACCCTTCTAAGCCTGATTCGGACCATTGGCGGCGCGGAGAGTAGCGGCTAGCGCATTCCTCGCATCAACTGCTGGGGGTCGGGCATCTTGCCCTTGGCGAGCTGGGCCATCATCTTGCGCATCTGGCCGAACTGCTTCACGAGCTGGTTCACGGCCGTGACGGTGGTGCCGGAGCCGTGCGCGATGCGCTTCCGGCGAGAGCCGTCGATCAGGTCCGGGCGGGCGCGCTCGGCGGGCGTCATCGAGAGGATGATCGCCTCCACGCGGTCGAGCTCGGCCTCGTCCATGTTCTGCGACCGGATCTCCTTCATGGCCTTGCCCATGCCGGGCATCATCCCCATCAGGTTCGTGAGCGGGCCCATCTTGCGCACCTGGCGCATCTGCTGGAGGAAGTCCTCAAGGGTGAAGTCCTGGCGGCGGATCTTGCGCTCGAGCTCCTTGGCCTGGTCGGCGTCGGAGACCTCCTCGGCCTTCTCGATCAGCGACAGCACGTCGCCCATGCCGAGGATGCGCGAGGCCATCCGCTCGGGATGGAAGCGCTCGATCTCATCGAGGCGCTCGCCGGTTGAGGCGAACAGGATCGGCTTGCCGGTGACGGCCTTGACCGAGAGGGCGGCGCCGCCTCGCGCGTCGCCGTCCAGCTTCGTCATCACGACCCCGTCGAACTCCGTGTCCTCAGCGAAGCGCTCCGCGACGTTGACGGCGTCCTGCCCCGTCATCGCGTCCACCGCGAGCAGCACGTCGTGGGGCTTGGTTCGCTTGCGGATCTGGGCGAGCTGGCCCATCAGCTCCTCGTCCACGTGGAGGCGACCGGCCGTGTCGACTATCAGGACGTCCTTCGAGTCGGCCTTCGCCTGCCCGACCGCCCACTCGGCGATGTCCACGGGGTCGCGCTCGGTCCCCTGCTGATAGACGGTTGCCTTCGCCCGCTCGCCCAACGTGACGAGCTGGTCCACGGCCGCCGGGCGCTGGGTGTCGCAGGCGGCCAGTGCGACCTTCTTGCCGTCCTTGGCCAGGAGCGTGGCCAGCTTCGCGCAGGCGGTGGTCTTGCCCGAGCCCTGGAGGCCGGCCATCAGGACCACGGTCGTGCCGGTCGGGGCCAGGGCGAGCTCTCGGGAGGCGCCGCCCATCAGCGCCGCCAGCTCCTCGCTGACGATCTTGACGACCTGCTGGCCGGGGTCGAGCGAGTCCAGCACGCCGGCCCCGAGGCAGCGCTCCTTCACCTCGGAGGTGAAGGACTTGACCACCTTGAAGTTGACATCCGCCTCGAGCAGCGCCAGGCGGATCTCCCGCATCGCCCTGTCGACGTCGTCCTCGCTGAGCTTCCCGCGGGAGCGCACGTCGGAGAGGGTCGCCTGGAGGCGGTCGGAGAGCTGGTCGAACATGGGCGTCCAGCTTAGAGCGCAGGACGCGGCGCGCCCGGACGTCAGGCGCCGACCAGGGCGGTCGCGAACTCGGGCGCGTCGAACGGCCGCAGGTCCTCGATCCCCTCCCCCACCCCGATCAGCTTGACCGGGATCCCAAGCTCACGGGAGATGGCGAGAGCGATCCCGCCCTTGGCTGTGCCGTCGAGCTTGGTCAGGACGACCCCGGTGACGTCGACGGCCTCGGCGAAGGAGTGCGCCTGGCGCAGCCCGTTTTGCCCGGTCGTGGCGTCGACGACGAGGAGGGTCTCGTGGGGCGCGCCCTCGAGCCGCTTCGACGTGACCCGCCGGACCTTCGTCAGCTCATCCATCAGGTTGCCGTGGGTATGGAGGCGCCCGGCCGTGTCGGCGATCACGACGTCGATGTCGCGCGCCTCCGCCGCCGCGATGGCGTCGAAGACGACGGCTCCGGCGTCGCCGCCCGGGGCGCCCTTGACCATCTCGACGCCCGAGCGCTCCGCCCACGTCTCGAGCTGCTCGATCGCGGCGGCACGGTAGGTGTCGGCCGCGGCGACCATCACCGAAAGGCCGAGCTCCTCGCGCAGGTGCCACGCAAGCTTGCCGATCGTCGTGGTCTTCCCCGTGCCGTTCACGCCGACGACCATCACGACCGCCGGCCGTGCGGTGAGGTCGATGCGCTGTGCGTCGCTCTCGGCCAGGCCGGCGAGCAGCTCGACCAGGCGCGCGCGCACCGCCTCGCCCCCGGTGAGCTCGCCCGCCTCCACCTCAGCCTCGAGCCGCCCCACGACGTCCGCCGTGGCCGGCGCGCCCAGATCGGCCATGATCAGAGCCTCCTCGATCCGCTCGAACGCCTCGCCGTCGATCCGGTCGGCGACGCTGGCCGAGAGCTCGGCCTGCAGCGCCTGGCGGCTGCGCGAAAGCGATTCGCGCAGGCGCCGGAAGGCCCCACGACGCTCTGGTTCGACCCCGGCCGCGGCGGCATTCGAGGCCGCCGTGGGCTCGGAACCGGTATCCACCGCCTGCTGCCAGGTCGTCGCCACGACGATCGCAGGCTAAACCTAGGAGCATTCCGGCGATGAGCCAGCCCTCGACAGAGCGCTCCCTGATCTGGCCGATGCGCGCGATCCTCTACGTGGGCGGGTTCTTCGTCCTCGTCGCCGGGCTTCAGCTCTGGGTCTTCGCCGACCGAACCGACGAGATCTTCGCCTGGACGATCGACTCGCGCCTGAGCGCGGCCTTCATCGGCTCGTTCTACTGGTCGGCCTCGATCCTGGCCCTTCTGAGCGCCCGGGAGCAGACGTGGGCCCGCGCCCGCCTCGGCGTCCCGGGAGTCCTCGCGTTCGTTTGGCTGACGCTGCTCGCGACCCTGCTCCACCTGGACCTCTTCCACCTGGACGAGGGGGGCTTCAAGGCCCAGGCGGCGGGCTGGGTCTGGCTGATCGTCTACGTGCTCGAGCCGCCGGCTCTCACCTGGGCGTACTGGCGCCAGCTTCGCGAGCCCGGGGCCGACCCGCCCCGGACCGCACGTCTCCCGGGCGCCTTCCGGGCCGTGCTCGCCGCCCTGGGTGGTGTCCTGATCGCGCTCGGCGCGGTGATGTTCGTGGCGCCGCTCGAGGTTGCGGAGCACTGGCCCTGGGCGCTGACCGAGCTGACCGGCCGCGCCATCGCCGCCTGGCTCGTGGCGGTCGGCGGCCTGCTGTTGACGATTCGCTGGGAGGACGACCGCAGTCGCATCAGGCTGGGTACCTACGTCCCCCTCGCCTTCGTCGCGCTCGCGGCGGTGGCGCTGGCGCGCTTCGGTGAGGAGGCCGACCTCTCGTCCGGCGGCGGTGTGACGCTGCTCGTGCTGCTGGCAGCGATCGGCGGCGCGGGGGCCTACGGCTGGCGGATCTCGACGGGCTGACCCCGGCCGCGGCTACGCCGCCTCGGCCTCGGACTCGGCGGCCGCCAGTTCCACCTGCTCGCCGTCCCCCTCGCGGGGCATCCGGCGCGAGATCACCTTCGTGATGCCGCCCCCGCCCATCGAGACGCCGTAGAGCACGTCGGCGGCGTCCATCGTGCGCTTCTGGTGGGTGACGATGATGAACTGGGCGCGGTCGGCGAAGCGGTCGACGAGCTGGAGGAAGCGGTCGATGTTGGCGTCGTCGAGCGCCGCCTCGACCTCGTCGAGGATGTAGAAGGGCGACGGCCGCGCGAGAAACACCGAGAAGACGAAGGCGAGCGCGACCAGCGACTTCTCGCCCCCGGAGAGCAGCGACAGCCTGCGCGTCGCCTTCCCGGCAGGGGTCACCTCGATCTCCACCCCCTGCCCGGCGAACTCGTCGGCAGAGCCCTCGTCGTCGGGCGCGTCCTCGGCGGCGACCTCGTCGCGCTTGTCCGGCTCGGCGCCGCCGAGGACGGGCTTCGGGCCACGCTCGGATACGAGGCGCAGGCGGCCGCGGCCGCCCGGGAACAGGTGCTCGACCAGCTCCGAGAAGTTCTGCTGGGCCGCCTCGAACGTCTCCTCGAACGCCTCCTCGATCCGACGGTCCGTCTCGCGGATCAGGCCCTCCAGCTCCGCCAACGCCGACTCCAGGTCGGCGCGCTGCTCCTCGAGCTCGGTCACATGCGCCAGCGCCTCCTCGTACTCGCGCTCGGCGAGCGGGTTGACGGGCCCCAGCTGCTCGCGGCGTCGCCCCAGGCGCTCGAGCTTCGTCTCGATCTCCTCGCGCTCGGAGTCCGGCATCGGGGAGGTCTCCGGGTCGATCTGCCGCTCGAGGCGCTCGGCGATCCGCGCCAGCTCGGCGGCCGACTCGTCGCGGCGATCGCGGAGGTGCGCGGCCTCGACCTCGGCGCTCGTTACCTGCTCGCCGATCCCGCGAAGGCGTGTCTGAAGCTCGGCCTCGACCTTCGAGCAGGCGCGGAGCTCCTCGGCGACGTCGTCGCCTGCTCCCTGGGCAAGCATTCCGGACTCGAGCACGGATGCGCGCTCGCCGGCCGCGTCGCGCGCGTCCGCGACCGCCTCGCACAGCTCCCCGACCGACCGCAGCACCGCCTCGCGCTCGGAGATCCGCGCGCGAAGGGTGTCCTGGCGGCCCTGGTCGAGCGCGCTCTCCACTCGGCGGGCCTCCGCGGCCGCGGTATCGGCGGCCTCCCGGACCTCCCCGACTCGCGCCGCCCGCTCCCCGGCCTCGCCAGCCGCGAGCGCGCGCTCGTGGGCGGTGGCCGCCTGGCCGAGCGCGTCGCCGATGCGCTTCATCCCGGTCTCGATCGCCGCTGTGCGGTCGCCTCGGCCCGCCGCCTCCGCCAGCGCCCCGAGGGCGGCGCGCCTGCGGTCCAGGTCCGCGGCCATCCGGGTGCGGCTCGAGGCGAGCGCCTCGGCCCGAACCATCAGGCGCTCGTGGGCGGCGCGGACGGCGGTGAGTCGGCCCCAGGCCTCGGTGCGCTCGCGGTCGCGGGCGGCGAGCCGCTCCTCTGCCGCGCTGCGGCGGGCGTTGACCGCGCTCAGCTCGCCCTCGATCTCGTCTCTCGCGGCCCGCGCCTTCGCCGCCACGGCCTCGGCATCGGCGAGGCCGGCACCGTGGCCGCCGAGCTCGGATGCGAGCAGCCGGGCGCGCAGCTCATCGGCGTCGCGCTCGATGCGGGCGTGGATGTCGGCGGCCTGCGCCTGGCGCTTCAGCGGGCGCAGGCGGCTGCGCGCCTCGCGTTCGACATCGAGGGCCCGGTCGAGGTTGTCGCGGGTGCGCTCCAGCTTGAGCTGGGCGCGGCGGCGGCGCTTGCGGTGCTTGCCGAGGCCCGCGGCCTCCTCGACGAGCAGGCGGCGATCGCGAGGCTTGGAGTGGACGATCTCCTCCACCCGGCCCTGGCTGATCACCGAGTGCATCTCGCGGCCGAGGTTGGCGTCGGAGAGGTTCTCGGCGATGTCGGTGAGGCGGCAACGTGCGCCGTTCATCCAGTAGCCGCCTTCGCCGGAGCGGTCGTGGCGGCGGCGGATGGCGATCTCGGAGAAGTCGCCGGCGCCGTCCGTGTCGAGCACGACCTCGACCTCGGCGTAGCGGCCCGGGCCCCGGCCCTCGCCTCCGGCGAACACCATGTCCTGCATGGACTGGCCTCGAACCGCCAGCGGGCTCTGCTCCCCCAGTGCCCAGAGCACGGCGTCGGTGATGTTCGACTTGCCGCACCCGTTCGGGCCGACGATGACGCTGACGCCCGGCGAGAAGACCAGACGGGTGCGATCCGGGAAGGACTTGAAGCCCTTGATGGTGATCGAGCTGAGATGCATGGCTGCGGCTAGACGCTCTGAGCTGGGAAGGGTCGCTGTCGGTTCGGACGGGTTTTCGCTGGGTGCGGTCTTCGCCGCGCGCGGGGTGTTCCCTACGGGTCGAGCTCCTCCAGCGCCTGGGCGGCCGCCTCCTGCTCCGCGGCCTTCTTGCTACGGCCCGAGCCACGCCCGACCACCTCGCCGTCGACGCGGGCGTCAACCTCGAAGCGGCGGTCGTGTGCGGGACCCACCTCGCTCGTGACGTCGTAGCTTACGCGGGCCCCGTCGCGCGCCAACCGCTCCTGGAGCGCCGACTTGTAGTCGAGCAGCGTCTCGGTCGCGATCTCGATCTGCTCGGCGAAGGCCGCGACGGTCGCCTCGGCGGTCGGCTCGAACCCGTGGTGGAGGTAGCAGGCCCCGATCGCCGCCTCGCAGACCGAGGCCAGGGCCCGCTCGGAGGCCAGGAGCGCGCCGACGTCGATGCCCCCGTCCGGCGTCCCCGTCCCCGCCTCCCGGACCATCTCCGGCAATCCCAGCTCGGCGGCTACGGCGGCGCAGGCCCGGCCGCTCACCGCCTGTCCGTGGACCTTGGTGAGGCGGCCGATGTCGGCGCGCGGGTTGGCGCGGAAGAGGTGTTCCGCGACGGCGACGCCGAGCACGCTGTCGCCAAGGAAGGCGAGGCGGCCGTAGGAGTCGACCCGCTTGGCGACCCACGACGAGTGCGTGAGCGCTCGCTGCCGCAGCTCGGACGGGAGCGCATCGATCAGCCGGCGCAGGCTCGCTGGGCTCGACTTCGGCCGGGGACGCCGATGGCCCCAGACGGCGGGCGAACCTGCGGATGGACGATGTCATGGCCGCGGTGGTGGTTATGCCGGCAGGCGCTCGACGACGAAGTCGACCGCATCCGAGACGGTCGCGATGCCGGCGGCATCCTGCTCGCTCACGGTGACCCCGTACGTGTCCTCCAGCTCCATCACCAGCTCGTAGAGATCCAGTGAGTCGGCGTCGAGGTCCTCGCGGAAGCGGGTGCCCGGCTGGATCTGCTCGGCTGGCACCTCGAGCTCGGCCGAGAGGTGCTCGCGCACCTTCGTCAGGACCTGATCTCGATCAAGGCTCATCGCGCATCACCCACCGTTCCTATCACGCAGGCCGCCCCGTGTGGCGCCCGAGCGCTCCAGGAGCTCCGCCGTGCGCTCCACGGCACGCTGCTCGACCGCGCGCGCGGCAAGCCTGATCGCGTTCGCGACCCCGTCCGGGCCCGAGCTGCCGTGGGCGACGACGGCCACGCCGCGCAGACCCAGCAGGATCGCGCCGCCGGTGGTGTCGGGGTCCATCTCGCGCCGCAGGCCGCCCAGGGCCGGCCGCAGCAGCAGGCCACCCGCGGCCGCCAGGGGGTTCGAGCGGGCGGCGCCGGAGACGGCGGCCGCGACCGCGCGGGCGGTCCCCTCGATGGTCTTCAGGACGACGTTGCCGGTGAAGCCATCGGTGACGATCACGTCCGCTCCATTCCCGAGCAGGTCGCGGCCCTCGACGTTTCCGATGAACCGCAGGCCCGTTGCCGTGCCGAGCGTCGCATGCGCGTCCACGAGCTGCACGGTCCCCTTCCCGGATTCCTCGCCGACCGAGAGCAGGGCGACTCGCGGCTCCGGAACGCCGAGCACCGCCTCGGAGAACGCCGCGCCCATGTGCGCGAACTGCACCAGGTCGCCGGCGCGGGCCTCGGCGTTGGCGCCGACGTCGAGCAGCACCGTGGGCGGGCCGGAGCGGCCGGGCACCGCGAGCTGGACCGTCAGCGCGGGCCGGCGCACCCCCTGGCTGCGCCGCAACGCGAACAGGGCCGAGGTCATGGTCGCCCCGGTCGGGCCGGCACTGACCAATGCCTGTGAGCTCCCGGCGGCGACGTCGGCGGCGGCGCGCACGATCGAGGCATCCTCCCGGGAGCGGACCGCCGCGAGGGGCTCATCGTCATTGGTGATCTCGCCGGGGGCATCGATCACCTCGACCCCCTCGGCGCCGGCGAGCGCCTGCAGCTGGCCCGGGTCCCCGAAGACCCTCAGGCGGATGCCGTCGGCGGCGGCGTCAAGGGCGCCCGCGACGACCACATCGGCGCCGCGCTCGGCGCCGCGGCCGTCGAGCGCGATGGTGGCGGCGGAAGCGGGGTCAGACGCCCGCTGGGGATCTGACCCCGCGCTCGGGTGCCGGCCCGCGGCCGGCGAGCCCGTGGCGGGGGCCACTACTCCTCCGAGGAGGCGCCGGCGGGCTCGCCCTCGCCGATCTCGTGCGAGATCACCTCACGCCCGGCGTAGGTGCCGCACGTCGGGCAGACGCGATGCGGAAGCCGGGGGCTGTGGCAGCGAGGGCACTCGTTGAGGCGGGGCTTCGCCGCGCGGTGCGTCGCCCGGCGCTTGTCGCGGCGGGTACGCGAGGTTCTCTTCTTCGGGACGGCCATGCGAGCGCGGAATGGTAGCTGCCGGGCTAGCGCCCTACCCGATCAACCGCCTGGTAGGCCTGCATGGCCTCGTTGCCCTGCTTCAGCGCCTCCGGGCTATTCGAGCTTCAGCTCCCGCAGCTTGTCCCACCGCGGATCGGGCTCGCGCGGGTGGTCGTGGGCACCGGGCTCCGCGTCGTTGAGGGGCTCGCCGCAGACCGGACAGAGCCCGGCGCAGTCCTCTCGGCACAGGAGCTGCGCGGGGAGCGCGAGCGCCAGGGCGTCGTGGGCCCAGGCCCCGACCCGGAGCTCCTCGCCGTCGACGTAGGGGCTCTCCAGCTCCTCGCCGGCGCCGGGCTGGTCGACCTCCCTGGCCTCCACCTCGACCTCGATCACGGCGTCCGCGAGGCAGCGCATGCAGGGCCCGGCCAGGCGCCCGGTGAAACGCAGGTGAAGTGCGTGGCCGGCCGCCATTCTCGAGACGTCGAGCCGGGCGGCCTGAGGCACCGAGACCTCGTAGGTCTGGCCGCCGTAGGAGAGGGCGT
Organism: uncultured Solirubrobacterales bacterium; assembly: GCA_963797835.1. Classification (GTDB taxonomy): domain Bacteria; phylum Actinomycetota; class Thermoleophilia; order Solirubrobacterales; family 70-9; genus JBDTSW01. Next base: position 246,486 of record CAWCRN010000030.1, on the reverse strand, counting down.
CGGTGCCCGGACTCAGCTCGATCCGCCGCGCCTCCCCGGGCCGAAGCTGCAGGCCGGCGAGGTCGATCGTGTTAGATGCGGCCATGCCAGCCGAGGCTAGCGCGGGAGCCGCCGTGCCCACTGAGGCGAGCGGACAGTTCCACCTGAACCCCGAGACGTATCTCGAGGAGATCCGCGGCGACGTCGCGCTCTACGACCGAGCTGCAGGAGGCCGCAATCGCCGCCGTTCCCTTCGCTCCCGGCCGCGTCCTGGAGCTGGGCGTCGGGACCGGCGAGACCACCCGGCGCCTGCTCGACCGCTATCCGGACGCCGCGGTCACCGGGCTCGACTCGACGCCGGAGATGGTGTTCCACGCGCGGGAGCTGGGGATCGACGTGCGGCTCGCGCGGATGGAGGACCCGCTGCCGGACGGGCCGTGGGACCTGGTGATCTCGGTGCTCTCGGTGCACCACCTCGACGACGAGGGTAAGCGCGACCTGTTCCGCCGGGTGCGCGAGCAGTCGCGGGCGCTCGTCATCGGGGACGTGGTGCTCGCCGACCCGCAGACGACGTCGCTCGAGCAGGGCGTCGACCACCCGGCACCGGCAGGCGAGCAGGCCCGATGGTGCGACGGCGACGTCGTGTGGGAGCAGGTGACCTCGCCGTGATCCGGGCCACCTATGACTAACACGTTCTCGCTGACGCCGGAGCCCCGCGGCCTCGACCGGGCCAGCCGACCGTTGTCGCCTTCGTCCCATGACGTGGGACGAACCCGACACCGCCCGGACGGGGGCCGCGGGGGTGGGGGGTGACGCGGGGGTGGGGGGTGACGCGCGGGGATGGGTGACGCCCGGGTGGGCGTGCCGGCCGGGCGGGGTGCGGCGGCGCGCCTAGCGGGCGGCTCGGGCGCCTACTGGACTTCGACGGGCTCTTCGTCCCGGCCCGCGAGGCGGTCGCGGCCGCGCTGGACGGCGGCGAGGAACTTCTGGAGGTTGACCTCGAGGGTCGAGAGGATCTCGTCGGCGTAGTCCTCGGCGCCGAGGCGGATCTGGCGCTCGGTCTCGCGCGCGTCCTCGATGATCTCCTCGGCCGCGCGCTCGGCCTGCTTGTAGACCTCCTCGTCGGAGATCAGGCGCGACTGCTGGTCGCGGGCCTCCTTGACCACGCGCTCGGCCTCGCGCTTGGCCTCGGCAAGCATCTCCTGGCGCTCCTTGACGATCCAGCGCGCCTGCTTGATCTCCTCGGGGATCGTGGCACGCATCTGATCGAGGAGGTCGTAGATCTCCTCGCGGTCGACGCGCACCTGGTCGGTGAGGGGCACCGGCCGGGCGTTGTGGATCAGGTCGTCGAGCTTGTCGATTAGGACGAGAACGTCCATGTCAGGCCGAAAGCTTACGCGTTAGCGGGGAATTCACGGTCGCCCAGCGCTTTTTCGGCGCGCTCCTGCAACGTCCTGCCCAGGCCTTGTGCGCTACCCGCGCTTTGCCCGCTCAGCCAGGGCTTTCGCGACCGGAGCGGGCACCAGGTCGGTGACGTCGCCGCCGAACGTGGCCATCTCCTTCACCCCGGTCGAGGACAGGAAGCTGTAGTCGGGTGAGGCGATGATGTAGACCGACTCGATCTCGGGCGCGAGCTTGCGATTGAGCTGGTTCATCTCGAACTCGTACTCGAAGTCCGAGATCGCCCGCAGGCCCTTCACGATCGCCGTCGCCTGCTGGTCGCGTGGCGAAGTCGACGACGAGGTTGGTGAAGATCTCGACGCGCACGTTCGGGACGCCCCACCAGGGCCTCGTCGAGGAAAGCCTTGCGCTCCTCCGGCGTGAACATCGACTCCGACTTGCGGATCGCCTGCCCGACGACGCCGACGACGACCGTGTCGAACACGTTCGCGGCCCGGCCGATGATGTCGACGTGCCCGTTGGTGACCGGGTCGTAGGAGCCGGGACAGACGGCGATTCGCTCAGCCATGCTCGCCGCCGTAGATCGCGATGGTGGTTTCGCCGTACTTCCTCTCGGCGATGCCCGGGAGCGACAGGCGCAGCGGGCTGCGGGTCGAGCTTTCGACCACGAGCGCGCCGCCCTCGGTGAGGCGGGCGGGGACGAGCTTTTCGAGCGGGGCCTGCAAGCGGTCGGCGAGTCTATAGGGGGGGTCGCAGAAGATCAGGTCGAACCGGCCCCGCTCGCGCTCGAGGAACCGGAGTGCGTCGGAGCCCACCAGGCGACAGCGCTCGCCCAGGCCCAGCGTGTCGACGTTGCGCTGGGCGAGCGACGTGTTGTCGTCGACGAGGGTCGCTCGCTCGGCGCCGCGCGAGATCGCCTCGATCGCGAGCGCCCCGGTGCCGGCGAACAGATCCAGCACCTCGGCCCCGGCGACCCGCTCGCCCAGGATCGAGAACAGCGCCTCGCGGACGCGGTCGGACGTGGGGCGAACGTCGGCCTTTCGCGGCGGCGAGGCGAGCCGGCGCCCCTTCAGTTCCCCCGATACGACCCTCACGCGGCGATCGATTCCGCGCGCTCGTCTCCGTATCGCAGGCGGACCGCGTCGATTAGCGGGCCCAGCTCGGGTGCCTCGAGCGAGCCGTGGGCGTCGCGCAGGGCGAGTACCTCCCGACGCGCCGAGGCGAGCAGCTCGTAGTCGTCGGGCAGGGTGGCGGCCTTGAAGGTGGGCAACCCGGACTGGCGCGTGCCGAGGATCTCGCCCTCGCCGCGCAGCGCGAGGTCGACCTCGGCCAGCTTGAACCCGTCGCGTTCGGACTCGATCGCCTCCATTCGCCTGCGTGCGAGATCCGAGGCGACGTCGGCGAAGAGGATGCAGTGGGAGGCATGGTCGCCCCTCCCCACCCGTCCGCGGAGCTGGTGGAGCTGGGAGAGCCCAAAGCGCTCCGCGCCCTCGACCAGCATCACGGTGGCGTTCGCGACGTCGATCCCGACCTCGATGACACTGGTCGCGACCAGCACGTCGGCGGCGCCCGACGCGAACGCCCCCATCGCCTCGGCCTTGGCCGCTGTCGTCATCTGGCCATGCAGCAGCTCCACCCGGAAGTCGGCGAACTCGCCAAGGCGCAGGCGCTCGAACTCCTCCGATGCCGCCTTCGCCTCGAGCTTCTCGGAGCCCTCGACGAGGGGGCAGACGACGTAGGCCTGGCGCCCCTCGCGCAGCCGCTCGCGGATGAACTCGTAGGCGCCGGCGCGCCGCTCCTCACCGACGACCCAGGTCTTGACCGGCGTGCGCCCGGCCGGCAACTCCCTAAGTGTGGTCGCGTCCAAGTCGCCGTAGGCGGTCAGGGAGAGGGTCCGCGGGATCGGCGTGGCGGTCATGTGGAGGACGTGCGGGGCGGCGCCGCCGGGCCCCTTCCCGTCGAGGGCGGCTCGCTGGCGCACGCCGAAGCGGTGTTGCTCGTCGACGACCGCGAGCGCCAGACGCGCGAACGTCACGTCCGGCTCGATCAGGGCGTGAGTGCCCACCACCAGGGCGAGCTCACCCGAGGCCAGGCGGCCGAGCGTCTCGCGGCGGGCGGCCGCCGGCGTGGCGCCGGTGAGCAGGGTGAACGGGATGGCCTCCGCCGCCAGCAGCGTGCGCCAGCGTCGCCGCGTGCTGCTCGGCCAGGGTCTCGGTGGGGGCCATCAGCGCGGCCTGGAAGCCGGACTCGACGGCTCGCAGCATCGCGTGGACGGCAACCACGGTCTTCCCCGAGCCGACCTCGCCCATCAGGAGGCGCTGCATGGGACGGCCGGACCTGAGGTCGGCGTCGATCTCCGCGAAGGCATCGCGCTGGCCGTCGGTGGGCTCGAACGGCAGCGAGGCGAGCCAGCGCCGGGTCAGCTCCGAGGGCTCCTCGAAGGCGATCCCCGGCCGCTCGGCGCGCCGTCGCCCGCGGCGGGTCGCAAGCGCCGCCTGGTGCACGAACAACTCCTCGAACGCGAGCCGGCGCCTGGCGGACTCGGCGTCGCCGCGGCGCTCGGGGAAGTGGGCGGCCACGAGGGCGTCGGCGATGCCCGGGAGGGCGAGCCTGGCCCGCAGCTCAGCAGGCAGCGGCTCGATCGCAGCGAGGGCCGTCGGAAGCGCCTGGTTGGCCCACTCGCGAAGGCGGGAGGGCCTGAGCCGGTCGGAGGCCGGGTGGACCGGCACGATCCCCGTCGTGTGGAGGCCGCGGGCCTCGCCGCCCGTGCCGGCTATCTCGTGGGCCTCCACCCTGAACCCCGATCGGTCGAGCTTGCCGTGAAGGAGCACCGGGCTGCCGGGTGTGAGCTTCTCGGCGACCCAGGCCTGGTTGAACCAGATCGCCTTCATCGGGCCGCTCTCATCGGCGACGCTCGCCTCCACGATCCGCAAGCTCCGGCGCCGGGTGGGCCTCACCCGGGCGGACTTGACGGTGACCATGACGGTCGCCTCTTCGCCGATCCGCAGGTCGGCGACCTCGCGGATCCGGGTGCGATCGCGGTAGCCGTGGGGCAGGTGCCACAGCAGGTCGCCGAGGTTCGCGATCCCGAGGCCCGCCGCCGCCTCGGCCAGCCTGGGGCCGGCGCCCTTCAGGCTCGTCAGGGGTGCCCCGAGCCTGCTCGGGCGGGGCCGCGAGCGAAGCGGCGCCGCCCGAAGCTCCTCGCGGCTCAGCTCATCGCCGAGGCCGATCGCCCGCAGCGGGGGCGACGCGGCGGGGCGGGAGGCGAGACCGGTCGCGCTCATGGGTCAAGCGTACGGAGGGCATCCACGGAAACGACGGGGCACCGGCTCGCGGAGGGATGTCGCCCGGCAGTCGCCACCCGACGGCGAGCCGACGGGCCGCTGGGTCCCGGGTGGGCTATTGCGCGGCGATCAGCCACCAGTAGGTGGGCTGGCCGCCGTCCTGGACCTCGAGCTCGATCCCGTCGCCCAAGCCAAGGTCGGCGTCCGCCGCCTCAAGAGGAGCGTCAGCGCCCTCGATGACGCTGACGATCTCAGCGCCATCCGAGAGCCGGGCGAGGACGGCCCTGAGGGTCTCCGCCGGCTCGCCCCAGGCGACGAGCTCGTCGCCGGCGAACCCCACGGCGTCGCCGCGCCGGTAGCGGCCATCGGCGTCGTCGCGGTCGGCCTCGGCGACCAACCCGGTGGCGATCGCGGCGAGCTCCGCCTCCATGCGGCTGGCGTTGTCGGCGGCGGGGGCCCCCGCGTCATACGCACCGACGAGGGCGGCGAGCCCGGCCTGCTGGGCGACCGACGAGACGACGTGAGCCGGGCGCTCGGCGAGCCTGGCGGCCTCCTTCGCAGCCATCACGACGTTCGGCGAATTGGGGAGGACGATCACCTCCTCGCCCGGCGCGTCGCGGATGCCGGCCAGGATCTCCTCGATCGAGGGGTTCAGCGTCGAGCCGCCGTCCACGACCAGAGCCCCCTCCGATCCGAAGAGCCGGGCGAGCCCGGCGCCGGAGGCGACCGCGACGACCCCGGTCCGGGCCGCGTCCGCGGGCGGCGGAGCGGGCGCCGCCCCGGCCTGCGCCTGGCGCGCCGCGACCTGCTCGTGCATGTCGGTCGCCTCGAACTGGTCGATGTCGCCGTACTCCTCGCAGATCAGCCGCACCCGGTCGAGGTCGTCGGCGTGGACGTGGACCTTGAGCATCGTCGCGTCGCCGACGACGGCCACCGAGTCCCCCAACTCCTCCAGCCTTGGCGTGATCCGCTTCGGGTCGAGGTCGCGGCCGGTGATGATGCAGCTCGTGCAGTACTGGTAACGCGAGTCGAAGTGCTCGGCGCCCTGCAGTTTCGCCGCCTCCTGGTGTGGGATCGGCGACGTCCCGGCCTCGGCGCCCGGACAGCCCGACGACGAGGCCGGCCAGGATCACCATCAGGCCGTAGGCACCCGCATCGACCACGCCGGCCTCGGCCAGCACGTCGAGCTGCTCGGGAGTGCGATCCAACGCCGTCTGCCCGGACGTGATGGCGACGCCCATCAGCTCGGCGAACATCGCGTCCTGGACGGTGTCGGTGGCCTCGGGGGGCAGCTCGGTCTGCTCCATCTCGGCGACATGCGTGGCGACGGCCTCATGGACCTCCCGGATCACCGTGAGCATCGTGCCCTCCTGCGGGTCGCCAACCGACGACCACGCGGCCGCGGCGGCGGCCCCCAGTCCGTCGCGAACGAGCGCGGGGCCGATCAGGTCGCCACGCCGGGTCGTGAGCACCTCCGCGGCGCCGCGGACGATCTGGCTCAGGATCACGCCGGAGTTGCCGCGCGCGCCCATCAGGGCCGCGTGGGCGACGGTCGTGACGATCAGGTTGCGGTCGACGGATGCGAGCGAGCTGGTGCGCAGGTTCTCGAGCGCGTCGAGCACCGCCTTGATCGTGCCGGCCATGTTGTCCCCGGTGTCGCCGTCGGCGACCGGGAACACATTCAGGTCGTTGATCTCCTGCCGGCGCTCCTCCAGGTGGGCATGGGCCACGGCCACGACCCGATGGAAGCGCTCGATGGATGGATCGGACATGGGCGAAGGCCGATTATCGCCCGCTGCGGCCCGCTATGCGTGCTTGACGACCCGGTTGGCCTTGAGGCAGCGGGTGCAGACGTAGACGCGGCGGGGGCGGCCGCCCTCGTCGATCCGGACCTTCTGCAGGTTCGGGTTGAAGCGCCGACGGGTGGCGACCATCGAGTGGCTGCGCGAGTTGCCGAAGGCGGGGCCCTTCCCGCACGAGTAACAGACCTTGGCCATGGGGCGGGTGATGGTAGCGGGCCGGATCAGGCCAGCGACGCCTTCAGGGCCGCCATTCGCATCACGGCGATCGCCGCGTTTCGTCCCTGATCGCGCTTGTCGCCGCCGGCACGGGCCTCGACCTGGTCGCGGTTCTCGGCGGTGATGACGCCGAACGCGCACGGAACGCCCGTCGCGAGCTGGACGTCCTGGATGCCGCGGGCCGCCTCGCCGCACACGTAGTCGTAGTGGGTGGTCTCGCCCCTGATCACCACCCCGAGGCAGGCGATCCCCGCAAACCGCCCGGACTCGGCGGCCCACTTGGCGGCGATCGGCAGCTCGAAGGCGCCCGGCACCTCGAACGTCTGCACGGAGGCCGGGCTCACGCCCTCCTCCTCGAACGCCTCGACCGCGGCGTTGACCAGCCGCGCCGCGAAATCCTCGTAGAACGTCGCGACAACGATCGCGTAGTCGTCACTCATCGGCGTCTGGGTCGCCCAGCGCCTGCTTCTCGACGTCGCGGCGGTGTTCCTCGTGCAGCAGCTCCTCGTCGAGCGGAAGCCCCTGGTGATGGAGGATGTGGCCCATACGGTCGCGTTTCGCACGCAGGTAGTCCTCGTTGTGCGGGTTGGGAACCGAGTGGATCGGCACCTGCTCCGCCACCGACAGGCCGTACCCCTCGAGCCCGTGGATCTTCTTCGGGTTGTTCGTGAGGATGCGGATGCTGGAGAGCCCGAGATCGACCAGGATCTGGGCGCCGATGCCGTAGTCGCGCAGGTCGGCAGGGAGGCCGAGCTTCAGGTTGGCGTCGACGGTGTCGAGCCCGTCCTCCTGGAGCCGGTACGCGCGCAGCTTGTTGAGGAGGCCGATTCCGCGCCCCTCCTGCGAGAGGTAGAGCAGGACGCCCTGCCCGGCCTCCTCGATCATCGCGAGCGCCGCCGCCAACTGCTCGCCGCAGTCGCAGCGAAGCGAGTGGAAGACATCGCCCGTAAGGCATTCGGAGTGGACCCGGACGAGCACGTCCTGCTCGCCGGACACCCGGCCCTTGACCATCGCGACGTGGTGCTTGTCGTCCACCAGCGAGCGGTAGCCAACCGCCATGAACTCGCCGAAAGCGGTGGGCAGGGTGGTCGAAACGACGCGCTCGACCAGCTTCTCGTGGCGGCGGCGATAGGCGATGAGGTCGGCGACCGTGATCATCTTCAGGTCGTGCTGCTCGCAGTACGGGACCAGGTCCGGCACACGGGCCATGGTGCCGTCCTCGTTCATGACCTCGCAGATGACGCCGGCGGGGATCACGCCGGCGAGCCGCGCCAGGTCCACGGCCGCCTCGGTCTGCCCGGCGCGCTCGAGCACGCCGCCCTCCTTCGACTTCAGCGGGAAGACGTGGCCGGGCTGCACCAGGTCGTGGGGCCCGGAGCCCGGGTCCACCGCGACCTGGATCGTGCGGGCGCGATCGGCGGCACTGATGCCGGTCGTGACGCCATCACGGGCCTCGACCGAGATCGTGAAGGCGGTCTGGAAGGGCGACTCGTTCTTCGCGGCCATCAGGTCCAGCCCCAGCTCGTCGCAGCGCTCGGGAGGCAACGCGAGGCAGATCAGGCCCCGGGCCTCCTTCGCCATGAAGTTGATCGCCTCCGGCGTGGCGAACTGGGCGGCCATCGTCAGGTCGCCCTCGTTCTCGCGGTTCTCGTCGTCGCAGACGACGACCATCCTTCCTTGACGGATGTCCTCGATCGCGTCCTCTATGGCCGCGAACTTGGTGGCGGTCTGTTCGGTCTGGTCAGCCATCAGTTCCCTTCGCTCCAAAGCTTGGCATGAGGCGCTCGACGTAGCGAGCGATCTGGTCCACCTCGACGTTCACACGGCCCCCCGAAGCGAGGCGCCCCAGTGTCGTTCGCTCGAGGGTCTCGGGGATCAGCGACACCTCGACGCCGTCGCCCCCGAGCCTGGCGACTGTGAGGCTGACGCCGTCGAGCGCGATCGAACCGTGCTCGACCACGTACCGGCCCAGCTCGCCAGGCAGCCGGAGGCGAACGCGGCGCGCCAGCCCGTCCGGCTCCACCACCGCCACATCGGCGACGCCGTCCACGTGCCCCTGGACCAGGTGGCCGCCGAGCGGCTCGCCGGCTCTCAGGGCAGGCTCGAGGTTGACCGCGTCGCCGGGGTCGAGGCCGCCCAGGGTCGTCAGCGACAGGGTTTGGTTCATCACGTCTGCGGCGAAGCCTCCGCCGTCCCGGTCGGCGACGGTCAGGCACGCCCCCGAGACCGACACCGAGTCGCCCAGCGCGAGCTCGGCGAGCGAAGCCGGCCCGGATGCGACAGCCGCGCTCCGGCGTCGTTGCGGTCGATCGCCTCGACCTCACCTAGCTCGCGAACTATCCCGGTGAACATCCCTCACCAATCCCGCAGCCGTGCCCGGATCAGCACGTCGCCGCCCGAGCTCTCCGAGCCGGTTGCCAGCGGGCGCACCGCCTCCTCGATCCGCTGCACCCCTTCCCCCGCGTACAGGGGCCGCCCCGAGCCTCCGAGCAGCACCGGGGCCACGAACAGGCGCAGCTCGTCGATCTCGCCGGCCGCGAGGAACGCCCTGGCGAGCGTGGCGCCACCCTCGAGGAGCAGGGAGTTGACGTCCCTGCGACCGACCTCGGCGAGCGCCTCGCCGATGCTCCCGCCGACGACGGTCTCGACCCCATGCCCCGCGAGCGCCTCGCGTCGCTCGGCCGGAGCGTCCTCACCACACACCACCAGTACGGGCGCATCCCCTGCGGTGGCGACCAGCTGCGAGTCGAGCGGCAGCCGCGCGGCCGAGTCGAAGACGACCCGCAGCGGCTGGCGGGGCGCGTCCACGTCGCGAGCGGTCAGAAGCGGGTCGTCCGCGAGTGCGGTGCCGATGCCGACCGCGACCGCGCCCGCCTCGCCGCGCCAGCGGTGGACGAGGCGCCTGCTCTCCGGACCCGAGATCCACCTCGAGTCGCCGTCGGTCGTGGCGGTCATGCCGTCGAGGCTGACGGCGGCCTTGTGGATCACGAGCGGCTTCGCCGTCCGCGCGTGCTTGCGAAAGGCCTGATCGAGCAGGCGGGCGGCGGACGCCTCAGACCCCTCGGCGAAGGCGACCTCGACCCCCTCGTCGCGCAGGATGCCGGGGCCGCGCCCGCTGGCTTTCTCTGTGGGGTCGTCGCTGCCGATCACCACCCTCGCGAGCCCGGCGGCGAGGATCGCGTCCGTGCAGGGCGGCTGGCGCCCCTGATGCGCGCACGGCTCGAGCGTCACGTACATCGTTGCCCCGGCCGTGTCGTTACCGCGCGAGCGACAGTCCGCCAGGGCGGCCACCTCGGCGTGGACGCCGCCCACCTCGGCGTGGAAGCCCTCGCCGATGACCTCGCCGTCCGGACCGGTGAGGACCGCGCCGACGAGCGGGTTCGGCGCGACCGCTCCGCGACCACCCTGCGCCAGCTCGATCGCGCGCCGGAGGTGGGCAGCGTCTCTATCGGTGGCAGATTGGGGGCCCGGTGGCACCTTGCGCCTCCTGATTGACTAGTCAGTCAAGAACCTGTGGCGATTGTAGCTCGCGCCGCGAGCTCAGTCGGCCGCGGCGGCTGCTGCGATCCCCTCGTAGGCGGCGCCAGGGTCGTCCTGGGAGAAGATCGCCGATCCGGCCACGAACAGGCCGGCCCCGGCCTCGGCGACGGAGCTCACCGTGTCCGCGTCGATCCCGCCGTCGACCTCGATCGCCACCTCATCGGACACGAGGCCCCGCATCCGCTCGACCTTGGCGGGCGTGCCGGCGATGAAGGCCTGTCCTCCCCACCCCGGGTTGACGCTCATGCAAAGGAGCAGGTCGGCCGAATCGCGAAGCGCCGTCACCGCCTCCGCCGGCGTCCCGGGGTTGAGCGCGAGCCCGGCCAGGCACCCGGCCTCGCGGATCGCCGCCAGCGTCCGGTGGGCGTGCGGGTCCGTCTCCTGGTGGATCGTGATGCAGTCCGCGCCCGCCTTCGCGAATTCGGCCAGCTGGGCGGCCGGCCGCTCGATCATCAGGTGAACGTCGAGCGCGCCTTCCGCATCGTGCACCTGGTCGGCGATCGAGGAGGCGACCAGGGGGCCCATCGTGATCGGGGGGACGAAGTGGCCGTCCATGACGTCCACGTGGATCACCCTGGCGCCCAGCAGCCATCACCTCGGCGACCTGCTCGCCCAGGCGCGAGAAGTCCGCCGACAGGATCGACGGCGCCACGCGGCGGCCGGCGAACAGATCGCGCGGCGAGGGGCTGTCGGCGGCTCTGAGCGCTTCCATCCGGGTCCTCTCCTACACCGGTACCAGCATGGACTCCCCGCAATGCTGGCAGAGGAGGTCCTCGTCGGCGCTCATCCGCACGATCGTCTGGTGCTCGCCGCAGTTGCGGCACTGTGACACCAGCTCGTAGCGGCGAAGGCAGAAGACGCAGCGGTAGCGGCCCGGGAGCTGGGTGGGTCTCAGCCACGGCTCGCCGCAGCCCGGGCAGCCCGGCCGGGGCAGGGTCTGCTCCGATCGCTGTGTCACTACCAACCTCCTGCGGCGGCTTCGCCGCCTGACATGCTGCTTTCGGCGCTAAAGCACCTCATCCAACGCCTTCCCTTCGCAGGCGCGCGATGAAGAACCCGTCGGTGCCGTCGCGATCCGGGCGGGTCTGGAGGAAGCGTGGGTCGTGCGGGGATGCCAGGCCCGGGTGCTCGGCTCCGAGGTCGTCGGCGGTCAGGGACTGGTCCCGTGCGAGCACCTGCGCTACGACCTCCTCGTTCTCGGCCTCCGAGATGGTGCAGGTGGAGTAGACGAGGGTGCCGCCGGGCCGCAGGGCGCGGGCGCCGCGCGCGAGGACGCTGGCCTGGAGCGCCGCGAGACGGGCGGCCTGGTCGGCCGTCTTGCGCCAGCGCGCGTCCGGGCGCGAAGCCAGCGCCCCGAGGTCGGTGCAGGGCGGATCCACCAGAACCCGATCGTAGCCCTCCCCCAGGTCGGCGTCGGCCGCGTCGGCGACCTCGGGACGAACCGACCTCGCGTCCACGCGCTGCGCCAGCTCGGCGATCTGCGAGGCCCTGCCGGGGTCGAGCTCCACGGCGTGCACCTCCCCTTCGTTGCGGATCCGGGCCGCGATCGCAGTCGACTTGACGCCGGGGCCGGCGCACAGATCGAGGACCCGCTCCCCCGGCTGTGGGTCGAGTACGCCGACCACGGCCTGCGACGCACGGGCCTGGGCGACGACGTCACCTCCCTCCACCCGCGCGCGCAGCTCCTCCCCCCACGGACCGCGGACGACGAGCGCCTCGGGCGGCGCCAGCAGGGACTCGGCTGCGTCTGGCAGGGCCAGGCTCTCCCCCGCCTCGGAGAGCTTCATCAGAAGCTCATCGCGCCCGGCCCGCAGGGTGTTGACCCGAAGCGCCCGCTCGGCGGGCTCGTTCATCGCCGCCATCAGCGACCGGGCCGCCTCGGCCCCCAGCTCCTCCCAGAGCCGCCCGGCGATCCAGGGTGGGTAGGAATGTGCGATCGCGGCCCCCTCCGGCGTGGTGTCGTCCAGCCCGGCGAGGAGGGTGGAGCGCTCGCGTGCGGCCCGGCGCAGCACCGCGTTCACGAGGTTCGCCGCCCCGCGGCGGCGCGCCCCCTGGGCGTCGCCTCCCTTCGTGAGCTCCACGGCCTCGTCCACCGCGGCGTGATCGGCACTCGCGCCGGAGAACAGGAGCTCGTAGAGGCCGAGGCGGAGAGCCGCCAGGACGGGCGCGTCCAGCCTGTCGGTCGGCCTGCCGGCGAGGGCCGCGGCGAGGTGGTCGCTCGTACCCCGGCGCTGGACCGCGCCGTAGGCAAGCCGCTGGGCGAAGGCTCGATCCCGTCCGTCGAGGCCGTGGCGCTCGGCGGCGGAGCGGAAGGCGCGGTCGGCCCAGGCGTCGTGCTCGAACGTGCGCCGCAGGACCTCGAAGGCGGCGCGGCGCGACGGGGTCACCCCCGAGGCCGGTCTAGAGGGCCCGCTCGGGCGGGCCATGGCCGCGCAGGTAGGCGTCGGCGGGCATCGGGCGCCCACCCGGAGGCTGGACCAGGGCGAGGTCGAGCGCCCCGTCCGTGGTCCCCAGAAGCAACCGGTCCCCCTCCGCCCCGAAGCGTCCCGGCTCCAGCTCCCCCGGCACGGCGGCCGCCTGGCGCACCCCGAGGCGGGCGTCGCCGTCGAGCTGTACATAGGCGCACATGTGCGGGCTCAGCGCCCGAACGACGCGCTCGAGGTCCCCGGCCCGGCGGGCCGGGTCGAGCCGCCGCTCCTCGGGAGCGATCTTCTCGGCGTAGGTCGCGAGCTCGTCGTCCTGGTCGGTGAGCGTGAGCTCGCCGGTCTCCCGCAGGTCGAGCGCCCTCGCCAGCAGCTCGCCGCCGAGAGCCGCCAGGCGGCCCTCGAGCGAGCCGTGGTCGTCCGCGGGCTCGACGGCCATCGGCGCCTGCACCGCTACGGGCCCCGAGTCGAGGCCCTCGGTCAGGCGCATGATCGTGACCCCCGTCTCCTCGTCGCCCGCCATCAGCGCGCGCTCGATCGGCGCGGCGCCGCGCCACCGCGGCAGCAACGACGGGTGCACGTTCAGCATCTCGGGCTCATGAAGCAGCGGCTCGCGGATGATCTGCCCGAAGGCGGCGACCACCCCCACGTCGGGGGCCGTCGCGTTGATCCGCTCGACCGCCTCGGGCCGGTTGACGTCCTCGGCCTGGAGCACCTCGATGTCCAGCTCGCGGGCTGCGTCCGCGGCCGGTGGCGAGTGCATCCTCCGGCCCCTGCCCTGCCGGCGGTCCGGCGGCGTGACCACGAGCGCGGGACGGTGCGGCGTCGCAGCCAGCGCGCGCAGCACAGTGGCGGCAAACCCCGAGGTGCCCAGGAAGACGGTGCGCTGTGGCACCGGCTCAGCCCTCGTCGTCGGGGGGGTCGAGCTCGTCCTCGGGGGTGGGCGGCGCATACGAGCCGCCCTCGCGCAGCGCTCGCAGCGCTCCCTTGCGCTGCTCGCGCACGGTGCGGTCGATGATGAGCACGCCGTTCAGGTGATCGACCTCGTGCTGGAGCACCCGTGCCTCGAGCCCGGCGGCCTCCAGGCTCAGCGGCTCGCCGTGGACGTCGAGCCCCCGCACCCTGGTGAAGAGGGGCCGCTCGACATCGACGGAGATTCCAGGGAGGCTGAGGCATCCCTCTTCCGTCGTCACCGTCTCGTCGGAGAGCCACTCGACCTCGGGGTTGACCACGGCCGTCGGGGTCGCGTCCGCCCCTGCCTGGAAGACGAGCAGCCGCCGCATCACGCCGAGCTGCGTTGCCGCGAGGCCCACGCCGATCGCGTCGCGCATGATCGCGACCATCCGCTCGGCCTCCTGTTCGAGCTCCGGGCCGAACTCGGTGACATCAGAGCCACGGGCCTTCAGGACGGGGTCGCCGAACGTCCGGACCTGCGCCAGCGCCTCCGCCCGGCGCCGTCGCTCCTCCTCGGTCAGTTCGAGGTCGCGCTCCGAGCGCTCCTCCTCGTCGGCCGGGGCCTCCTCGATTCGAACCGTCTCAGCCATCTGAGGCGAGTCTAGAGGCGGGCTCAGGCGTGGTCGGTCTCCGCGGGCGCGTGGCTCCAGCGGGGTGCAGGGTTCCTGGCACTGAGGGGGGCGTTGGCGGCCAAAGTCGCCGCCGGCCTGACGGCCACCGATGGCCGAGATTCGCTCGCTGTTCGGAGGTTTCTCGGCCATCCCCGTGCTTCGCCGCCGGATTGCCCTCCCTCGATGCCCGATCGCGGGCCGCGCAGCGGCGCTGCGCCCGGGTCTGGACCGGTATCGCGCCGGGCTAGCTGGGATCGGGGTCGACGCTCACGGAGACCCCGCTGGAGTTGAGGTCGCGCGCGGCCTCCTCGACCGCGTCGCGCACGGCCGCCACCGCCGGTGGCCGCTCGGACGCCTTGACCAGCAACTGGCGCCGGTGACGGCCGCGAAGGCGAAACCGAGGCGCCGGGCCGAGCAGCCGCGCGCCATCTGGAAGGAGCGGCGCCAGCACCGCGGCCAGGCGCTCGGCGCCGGCCTGAGCCGCGGCCTCGTCCTCGCAGGCCAGCTCGACGCGGACGAGGTGGGCGAACGGCGGGTAGAGCAGCGCCGCGCGCCGGGCCAACTCGCCCTCGAGGAAGCCGGCCGCGTCGTGGCGCGCCGCGAACCGGATCGCCTCCGCATCGGGGGCGAGCGTCTGGACCAGCACCCGGCCCGCGGCCGAGCCGCGCCCGCTTCGGCCCGCAAGCTGGGCGATCAGCGAGAACGTGCGCTCCTCGGCACGGAAGTCGGGGAAGCGCAGCGTGGCGTCGGCGTCGAGCACCACCCCCAGCGTCACGTCGGGGAAGTCGTGCCCCTTGGCGACCATCTGGGTGCCGAGCAGGACGCCGGCGTCGGCCCGGTCGAAGCGGGCCAGGATCTCGGCGTGGGCGCCCGCGCCGGCGGCGGTGTCGGAGTCCAGGCGAAAGACCGGGAGCGGGGCGACCAGCTCGGCGACGATCCGCTCGGCCTGCTCGCTGCCCGCGCCGTGCCGCGCCAGCGTCACGGAGCCGCACTCGGCGCAGGCCTCGGGGACCGGCTCGCGGTGCCCGCAGTGATGGCAGCGAAGGTCCGCGGAGTGGACGACCAGAGAGACATCGCAACGCGGGCACTCGAAGGCATGGCCGCAGGAGCGGCAGTCGAGGAACGGAGCCCAGCCGCGGCGGTTGACGAGCACGATCGCCTTCCCGCCGGCGCCCGCAACGGCTGCCAGGGCCTCGCGCGTGCGCTCGTGCAGTGGCCCCGCGCCGCCCGTGCGCGCTCGCATGTCGAGCACCTCGACCTCCGGTAGCGAGCTGCCGTCTACCCGGTTCGGCAACGCCAGCCGCCGGAGCGCGTCCCAGCTCTCGGGCCGCGGGGTTGCCGTCCCCGCCACCAGAACGGCCCGAGCCTCGGCGGCGCGATGGCGGGCCACGTCCCTGGCGTCGTAGCGCGGGTCGCCGTCCTGCTTGTAGGAGCCCTCGTGCTCCTCGTCGATCACCACCAGGCCGAGGCCCTCGACCGGGGCGAAGACGGCCGATCGCGGCCCCACCGCGACCCTGGCGCGCCCGGCGCGCAGCCGCCGCCACTCGTCCCGGCGCTCGCCGGGGCGGAGCCGGGAATGGAGCAGCGCCACCCGCTCGCCGAGCCGGGCTCGGAAGCGGGCCAGGGTCTGCGGCGTCAACGCGATCTCGGGGACGAGGACGATCACGCCGCGGCCGCGCTCGAGCGCGGCCTCGGCCGCCGCCAGGTAGACCTCGGTCTTTCCGGAGCCGGTCACGCCGTGGAGGAGCAGCTCGCCCCCGGCGCCGTCGAGCCCGACGACGATCGCGTCGACGGCTCGCCGCTGGTCGGGATTCAGCTCCACGGGGCCCGAGCGCGCGCCGACTACCGGGAGTTCCGGGCGGCGGCGCACCTCCACCTCCCGCAGCGCGACGAACCCCCGCCGCTCGAGCCGGCGCATGGCCGGGCGATCCACCCCCAGCCGGCCGATCGCCACCTCACGCCCTTCGGCGTCGAGGGCGGCCAGGACCTCACGCTGGCGCGGGCCGAGCCGCACGGCACCGTCGAGTGCCGCGCCGCCGGCCGGCGTTATCTCCGCCCGAAGCTCGAGCTTCGGCCCCGGCGCTCGCCCACTTGAGACCGTGCCCGGCGGGAGGACCAGCTCCAGGCCGCGCGCCGGGGTGGAGCAGTACTCGCGCGCCACCCAGAGGCCCAGGTGGACAAGCTCGGGCGTCACCCCGGCAGCGATCGCGCGGACCGGCTCCACGAGCCGGCCGGGGTCGAGCTCGCTGGATTCGGCGACATCGACCACCACGCCCAGCAGCCGGCGGGGACCGAACGGGACGAGTAGCACGCTCCCCACGCCGACCTCCCCGAGGCGCTCGGGCAGCAGGTAGTCGAACGGCCCGCGCAGGGCACGGGCGGTCGTCAGCGGCTCGACCCTCGCAATCGCCATCGACCTGAGGCTAGGCGCCCGGGCGGATGCTCACCGACGCCTCGAAACGGGATACGATCCCGCCCGCCGATGGCACCGAAGCTGCAGCCTGGGGAACGGGTGATCTACGAGGGGCACCCGTCGTGGCGGGCCATCCTCGACTTCTACGTGAAGGGCATCCTGCTGACCGCGGTGATCTGCGCGGTCTTCCAGTTCATCACCGACGAGACCGGCACCACCACGCTGCTCGCGATCGTGGGCGTCTCGCTGACGATCCTGATCGGCTTCATCAAGCGCGTCGCGACCAACTACACGATCACCGACCGCCGCCTCCACATCAAGCGCGGCATCGTCTCCCGAACGATCCAGGAGACCCGCCTCGAGCGCGTCCAGAACGTGAACTTTCAGCAGGGCGTGCTCCAGCGCATCCTGCAGATCGGCGACGTCGACTTCGACACCGCGGCCGGCGACGACTACAACTTCGTGTTCGCCGGCGTGGCGGAGCCGGCAGAGGTTGTGCACAAGGTCGACGAGGCGACGCACCATGTCGGCACCAACGCCCTCGGCGAGCCCGTCGCTGCCCCGCAGGCAGCCCCCGCCGCAGCAGCAGGCCCCGCCACCCCAGCCGTCGGCCCCGCCCCCGGCGGCGCCGACCGAGCAGCAGCCCCGGCCCCCGCAGCAGTAGCGCCGGCGTCCCCCCGCCAGGGCGGGAACGGGAGTATCGTCGCAACCGCAGGGGGATATCACGCCACGATTCACCGCCACGCTGCTCATCGGTCTCTGCGCGCTGCTCGCGCTCCCGTCTGCGGCAACCGCCGTCGACACCTACGTCGACGCCACGCGGCCCGATAACAGCGACCCGACCTGCTCCGCGCCGGCGACCGCGTGCAAGACGATCAGCGGCGTCGACGGGGCCGCCGCGAAGGCGGGCACGAACGACACGATCTTCATCGTCGACCCGGCCGTTCCCACGACCTACGCGGAGAGCGTCTTCCTGCCCGCCGGCAAGTCGCTCGACTCGCTCTCGATCGACCCGCACGAGGTGATCATCGACAACGGCACCGGGGGCGGCAACACATCCGCGGTCTTCGTACCGGATCCCGCGACCGGCGGGACCAGCACGATCTCCGGGCTCACGATCCGCTCTGAGTTCCGGGCCGTGCTGGCGTCGCGTCCGGTGGTGATCGAGGGCAACGTCTTCGACGAGGGCGGGCCCCTCACCAACCCCCAGCAGGCGCACGTCCAGATCTTCGGCTCGGGCTCGGTCGTGAACAACAACGACTTCAGCGACCCCACCCCGACCCCCGGACAGAACCAGACGGGGCTGAGCGTCGGCGTGGCGGGCCCGTCCGAGATCACGGACAACGCGTTCTCCGACCTCGTCCAGGGAATTTCGCTTGGC
Organism: uncultured Solirubrobacterales bacterium; assembly: GCA_963797835.1. GTDB lineage: Bacteria > Actinomycetota > Thermoleophilia > Solirubrobacterales > 70-9 > JBDTSW01. Next base: position 228,482 of record CAWCRN010000030.1, on the reverse strand, counting down.
GGAGACGACTCCTCGACTCCGGTGGTCAGCGGCAACCGCATCATCGGAACCCGGGTCGGGAACAACGCCGGGGTCGGGATCAACGTCCGGGCCGGCGAGGCGACGATCACCGACAACACACTGCGCGAGCCGTTCTTCGCCCTCCCCTCGGACTTCGTCTACGGGATCCTCATCGAGCCGTTCCCCGACGGCGAGCTGGGTGCGAAACTGGCCCGCAACGTCGTCCTCGACCACCGCTTCGGGATCGACGTCACGGACACCACGGCGCCGGTCACGCTCAAAGGCGATCTGGTGGCCGACAGCATCGCGAACGCACTCCGGACGGAGGACGACGGGGCCGACGAAGCGGGCGTCGGCGACGTGGCCGCGACCAATGTGACCCTCGTCGACACCAACGACCCTGCGAGCATGATCGAGGCCGAAGCGCTGGCCTCGGGGACCGAGCTGACGCTCAACTCGGCGATCATCGGCGACAAGGGCATCTCCACGTCCGGAAGCGGCACCTGCGAGATCAGCTTCTCGCGCGGGCCGACGACGTCCGGCGGAAGCTGCGAGCAGTTTCAGACCACGGCCAATCCGCTGTTCGTCAACCCCGGGCTCGACGACTACCACATCCAGGCCGCCTCGCCGATGATCGACGCCGGGGATCCGACCCCGCCGCCGCCGGGAGCCACCGACTTCGACAACGACCTCCGCCTACTCGACGGCGACGGCGACTGCGCCTCGATCCGTGACATCGGCGCCGACGAGTTCGAGCCGGCCGCCCCCCCGGTCTGCCCGCCGCCGGAGGCCCTGATCACGAAGGGCCCCAAGCCCAAGAGCGAACGACGCAAGCCAAGGTTCAGGTTCACGACGGACCCGCTCCAGCCGGGCGCCTCCTTCGAGTGCAGGCTCGACCAGAAGGCCTACAAGCCGTGCACGTCGCCGCGGAAGTACGGGCCGCTGGGGGCCGGGTCCCACATCTTCAGGGTCCGCGCGAGCGAGCCGACCGACGGCCAGGGGCCCGCCGACAAGCTGAAGTTCAAGATTCTGCCCTGAGCGGCGCTAGCCGGACGGCACGGCCGCGCTCTCCGCGGTGAGGCCGGCGGCCTCGCGCAGCGCGTCGGCCCGGTCGGTCCGCTCCCAGGTGAAGTCGTGGTCCTCACGGCCGAAGTGACCGTAGGCCGCGGTCTTCTGGTAGATCGGCCGATGCAGCCGAAGCTCCTCGCGGAACGAGCCGGGGCGTAGGTCGAAGTGCTCGTCGACGAGCCTGGCGATCGTCGACCTGGGCGCGTTCTCGGTCCCGAAGGTCTCGACCATGACCGAGACGGGATGGGCAACGCCGATCGCGTAGGCGACCTGGACCTCGCAGCGGTCCGCAAGCCCAGCGGCGACCACGTTCTTAGCGACCCAGCGAGCGGCGTAGGCTGCCGATCGGTCGACCTTCGACGGGTCCTTGCCCGAGAAGGCGCCCCCGCCGTGGCGGGCCATGCCCCCGTAGGTGTCGACGATGACCTTGCGACCGGTGAGGCCGGCGTCGCCGACCGGGCCCCCGATCACGAAGCGGCCCGTGGGGTTGACGAGGAGGTTCCGCTTCGTGTTCAGCCTCTGCGGGTCGTAGAGCTCGGGCGGAAGGATCGGGTGCAGCACGTGCTCCCAGAGGTCTGGGCGGATCAGCGTGTCGGCGTCGACCCCGTCCTTGTGCTGGGTCGAGATCAGGACCTTCTCGATCTCGATCGGCTGGCCGTTCTCGTAGCGAACGGTGACCTGGGTCTTGCCGTCGGGGCGCAGATACGAGACCACGTCGCCCTTGCGGACCTCGGCGAGGCGATGGGCGAGCCGGTGGGCGAGCGAGATCGGGAGCGGCATCAGCTCCGGCGTCTCCCGAGTCGCGTAGCCGAACATCATCCCCTGATCGCCGGCGCCGGCGACGTCGAGCTCGTCGTCGTCGTCGACGTCGGTGCGAGCCTCGAGCGCCGTGTCGACGCCCTGCGCGATGTCGGGGGACTGCTTGTCGATCGCGTTGAGGACGGCGCACGAGTCGGCCGAGAAGCCGAGGTCGGCGTCGGTGTAGCCGATCCGGCGGATCGTCTCGCGCGCGATGTCCGGGATGTCGACCCAGGTGTTGGTCGAGATCTCACCGGAGACGACCACGAGGCCGGTGTTGACGAGCGTCTCGCAGGCCACGCGCCCGTAGGGATCATCGGCCAGGACCGCGTCCAGCACCCCGTCCGAGATCTGGTCGGCGATCTTGTCGGGGTGGCCCTCGGTGACGGACTCGGAGGTGAAGAGGAACTCGTTGTCGGAAAGCTCGCGCACTGTGCCCATGGCCCGCCGCAGGCTAGCGGAGATCTGAGAGGTGGAATGCCGATTCCCATTCAGTCCGAGGGCTGCGGGCCCTCGTCGTCGGAGCCCCCATCCTCGCCGCTCTGATCGATCAACAGCCGGGCCTCGGTGGCGAGCCGGGTCGACTCGGCTTCCACCGCCAGCCCCGCCGCCTCGAGGCGCCTGATCTCGGGCGCGAACAATGCGTAGACGGGGTCCTCGGCAAGGCCCTCGCGCTCGCCCAGCTCGACGAGGCCGGCCAGGTCGAGGTAAGCGAGCAGCGACGGCTCCTCCGGGAAGTCCGCGGTCGCGTCCTCGAATGCCCGAGTCTCGTTCAGCCCTCCCTCCCCCTCAACCACCTGCTCCACGCCCTCGGGCTGCGTCGCGACGGCGAGGCTGTCCCCGGCCACCGCGTACGTGAGGTTGACCGTGGGCGAGATCCGCAGCATCTGAAGCTCGACGCCGTCCAGCTCACGCCGGTCGAATACCGGTGCCTGGAGCGAGTCGGTCGCGAGGGCCTCGGCGATCGGACCCTGGAGCTGGGCGAGGGTACGGCGCGCGCGCTCGGCGTCGACCCCGTCAGCCAGGAACTGGAGGATCGGTACCGGCGACTCCTCGGCCAGGGTTGGGGCGGGTCCCTGGGGCAGCCCCTCGGGCACCCGCGCGGGCGCAGTAGTCTCGCGGTCGGGATCCGGGGCGGGCGAGGCCTCGCTGGCCGGCTGCAGGGCGAACGCGGCCTCCCCACCGAGCGCGGGCAGGAGCTCGCCCTCGATCTGGACGCCGCCGAGGTCGCGCAGGCGATCGGCGGCCTCGCTGAGGCCTGCCGCGAGCGCGGGCGCCTCGGCCGTGGCCTGGGCGAGCAGCTGGCCGACGCTCGTCCCCGGGTCGCCGATCCCGACGTAGCCGAGAGCGTCCGAGGCGAGCAGCTCCGGCAGCTCCGCGTCGAACGCGGGGAAGGCGGCGAAGAAGCCGGGATTGCGCTCGGCTCGCTCGGGGTCGAGCGAGCTCCTGATCTCGACCTCGATCGCGCCGTCGGCCGCGCCCAGCGAGGCGGCGGCCCCCTCCGATGCGGCCGAGTCCACGAAGGGCTCCAGCGATGAGAGGGCCCCCGACTGCGAAGCGATCAGGCTCTCGATCCCGTCCGGCGAGACGTAGAGCTCGGCGAATCGCTCGGCCGGCAGGTCGTCGAGGAGCTCCTCCGCAACGGGCTCGTCCGCAAGCGGACGCGCGCCCTCGGCCTCCGTCTCCACGTCAACGATGCGTCGCACGCCCTCGTCCGTGCCGATCACGAGGAAGCCGCCGACCGAGGCGGTGGCGAGCCCTCGCGAGTCGACGGCGATCTCGACCCCGCGGTACTCCTCGGGCGCGGGTGTCCCGCTGGCGACGGAGGCCGCGAATTCGCCGGCCGCCTCCGGATCCCCCTCCTCGAGGAGCTGAACCTGCTCCGCCGCGCCGCCCCCTGGCACGATCGCGACCGCCGCCTGCCCGCCCAGCCACGGGGCGATGTCCCGGTCGAAGTCGGCCGCCTCCCCACCAGGCCCGGGGATCTGGGCCAGCAGGCGGCCCACGAGCTGGCGGCTGAGCTGCGGCAGCGCGTCCACCGTCTCGCGAGCGTCCTCGTACTGCTGCGTCTCCGGATCGAGGGTGAGGTGGGCGTAGGCGAGTGCGTCCGCCGGCACGATCAGCTCCGCGTCGTCGTCGGGCGCGCATGCGTCGCCGCCCGGGAACTGGCACGGCAGCGCCGGGACGGCGAAGGCGAGGAACGCGGCAGCGGCGGCCGCGCCGAGCACCGCGAGCGCGAACCGCCGGCGGGTGAATATCGACATGCCCCACCAGAAGCTGCGGATGCCGTGGCCGATCGCCCGGGGCGCACGGCCGATTAGGACGAGGAGGCGTGGTCGTCGCACCGCGCGCTCAGCCCTCGGTCGATTCGCTGCGCGCCCGCGCGCGCTCGCGGCCCCGTCTCCTGCTCCCCTGCCTCGGCACGAAGTCGATTATCAGGGGTACACCGGCCAGCTCGTAGCGGTCCCGCAGCTGGTTCTCGAGGTAGTAGGCCCAGTCCCGGGTGATGAGCCGGCGGTCGTTGACCTGGATCGCGATGCGGGGCGGGCGCCGCTCGACCTGCGCCGAGTACAGCAGCCGCAGCCGGCGGCCCCGCCGCGCCGGCGGTGGCCGGCGGGCGACGGCATCGGCGACGGCTCGGTTCAGCTCTGGGGTCGGGACGCGGTCGGCACGGCGATCGGCCAGCTCGATCGCCTTGTCGAGGAGCTTTCCCAGGTTCCGAGGGGCGACCGCCGACGTGGTGATCACGGGCGGGCGCTGGCGAACCCGCTTCGCGAGGCGAGCCTTGGCGTCGTCGAGGTCGGTTCCACCGAGGTCCCACTTGTTGAGTGCGATGAGCGTCGCGCAGCCGGTCTTCATCGCAAGCTCGGCGACCCTCAGGTCCTCGGCGGTGATGCCCTCGGTCGCATCGCAGACGACGATCGCGACGTCGGCGCGCTCGGCGGCGCGCTCGGATCGAAGCTGGGCGTAGTAGTTCACGGTGCCGGCCACCTTGGTGCGGCGCCGCAGGCCCGCGGTGTCGATCAGCACGACATCGCGCCCGTCGTGCGTGAGCTCTGTGTCGATCGCGTCGCGCGTGGTCCCGGCCTGGTCGGAGACGATCACGCGCTCGCCGCCGAGGAAGCGGTTGACGAGCGAGGACTTGCCCACGTTGGGCCGTCCGATCACCGCGACGCGCACGGCGTCGTCCGCCACTTGCTCCTCCGGCCCGGGCTCGGGGAGGAGCTCCACCAGGCGGTCCAGCAGGTCGCCGGTGCCGTGGCCGTGGGTGGCCGACACCGGCATCGGCTCCCCGAACCCCAGGCGGCTCAGCTCGGCCGCGAGCGGCTCGTCCTCCGCCCGGTCGACCTTGTTGGCGGCCACGACCACTGGGACGTCGGAGCGGCGGAGGATGTCGACCACCTCCGCATCGCCGGGGCCGAGCCCTGCGCGTGCGTCGATCACGAGCACCACGGCGGCGGAGTCCGCGATCGCCTCGCGGGCCTGATCCTGGACGGCGCGCGCCAGCGAGTCGTCCGCCGCCAGATCCACGCCGCCGGTGTCCACCAGTTGAAAGGCCACCCCGTTCCACTCGCAGTCGAGGACCTTGCGGTCCCGGGTGATGCCCGGCCTCGGAGTGGACCACCGCCTCGCGGCCTCCTGCGAGGCGATTGACCAGGGTGGACTTGCCGACGTTCGGAAACCCGACGACGGCGATCTGAGGAAGCCGGGAGCTCACGCGAGGCCCCGCTCGCGGGCGAGGTCGGCGATCCGTTCGACGACCTCGTCGACGTCGACGCCGGTCGTGTCGAGCTCGACCGCGTCCTCGGCGGCGCGAAGGGCCCCGTGCTCGCGCTCGGTGTCTCGGACGTCTCTGGTGGCAAGCGCGTCCAGGACGTCGCGGGTGTGCTCGCCGGTCTCCGCCGCGCGCCGCCGGGCGCGCTCGGCCGGGCTCGCGGTGAGGAAGACCTTGAGCGGCGCGTCGGGGCTCACGACCGTGCCGATGTCCCTGCCCTCGGCCACGTAGTCACCGGCCTCGATCAGCGCCCGCTGGCGCGCGACCATCGCCGCCCGGACCGACGGATGGACCGAGACCCGCGAGGCGGCGGCGGAGACCTCGGGGGACCGGATCTGCTCGCTCACGTCCTCTCCGTCCAGCTCGACCCTTTCGGCATTCAACTCCAGCCCAAGTCGCTCGGCGATCTCGCCGACGCGCCCCCCGTCGTCCACCGGGGCCCCGGCCCTCAGCGCGGCAAGCGCGACGGCGCGGTACATCGCCCCGGAGTCCAGGTAGGTGATCCCAAGGTACGCGGCCAGCGCCCGGGCGACGGTTGACTTGCCGGCCCCGGCGGGGCCGTCGATCGCTATGACCATGGCGGCGCTGAGGATAGAGTTGTGGCCATGCGCAGCTGGGACCTCTCAACCATCGCCGTCGAACCCCGTCAGCCGGTTGTCCTCGACTCCGAGGACGAGGGGCGGGCCATCGTCATCAACCTGTCCGCCGGGGAGCAACTGCAAGAGCACCAGGTCCACGAGCGCGCCTGGGTCCTGGTGATCGCGGGCAAGGTGCGTATCGACCTGCCCGACGGGGAGTCGGCCGAGGGCGGGCCCGGCTTCCTCGCGGTCTTCGCCCCCGCCGAGCGCCACGAGGTGAGCGCCTCCGAGGACTCGCGCATCCTGCTGGTCCTCTCACCGTGGCCCGGCGAAGGCCACCCGAGCAACCGCACCGGCTAGAGCAGGCCTCGCAGGTCGGTCTCGAAGCCCGGGTAGCTCACCCCCGCGGCCTCGAAGCCCTGGACCTCCACGCCCTGCTGGGAGGCGAGGCCCGCGATGGCGCCCAGCATCGCCAGGCGATGGTCACCATGGGAGTCGATCGTGCCACCCCGGAGGCCGCCCGTTCCCGTGACGACGAATCCGTCGTCGGTCGCCTCGATCTCGGCGCCCAGGCCCCGGAGGCCCTCGACGACCGTGGCGATGCGATCGGACTCCTTGTGGCGAAGCTCCTCCGCGCCCGAGAGGTGGGTCTCGCCCTCGGCGAAGCACCCCAGGAGCGCGACCAGGGGCAGCTCGTCGATCGCGAGCGGGACCTCGCCCGCGCCCACCCGGACACCCTCGAGGGGCGGCCCATGGCGGGCCAGGACGCTGCCACGCGGCTCGCCGCCGACGGGGATCTCCTCGGTCACCTCGATCGCGGCCCCCATCCGGTTCAGGATCCCAAGGAGGCCGACGCGCGTCGGGTTGAGGCCCGTCCCGGTCACGGTGACCTCGCTGCCCGCGATCAGCACCGCCGGCGGTGAGCAGGAACGCGGCCGAGGAGAAGTCGGCGGGAATGGTCAGAGCGCCAACGTCGAGGCGCTCCGCCGGCCGGACGGTAACCCTGTTGCCCGGGAGCTCGCCGCGGATCGCGACCGGAGTTCCGGCGGGCTCCACGTCGACCTTCGCGCCAGCCGCGCGGAGCATGCGCTCGGTGTGGTCGCGTGTCGGCCTGGGCTCGATCACGGTCGTCTCGCCCTCGGCGAGGAGGCCGGCGAGCAGCACGCAGGACTTGATCTGGGCGCTCGCGACCGGAAGGCGGTAGGTGATGCCGTGGAGAGGAGCACCGCGGACCGTCAGCGGCGGGACGCGGTCGTCCGCGGCGGTGATCGCGGCTCCCATGTCACTGAGGGGTTGAACCACGCGGTCGACGGGGCGCCTCCGGATAGATTCGTCGCCGTCGAGGGTCCACTCGCCCTCAGGCTGGCCTGCGAGCCACCCCGGCAGCAGCCGCAGCAGCGTCCCCGCGTTACCGACGTCGATCGCCGCCGAGCGCGCCCCACGCAGCCCCACACCCCGAATCCTGAGCTCGCCATCAGCGATTGGTGACTTTGGCCCGCTATGCGGGCTCAACTCACCAGTCGCTCCGAGAATCGCGATCGCGGCGAGCGTCGATCGGGTGTCGGCGGCGTCGAGGTAACCGCGAACGACGGCCTCCCCCTCCCCCATCGCGGCCAGGATGGCCGCGCGGTGCGAGATCGACTTGTCGGAGGGCGGGCGGAGGGAGCCATGCAGCGGCCCCGCGGGGTCGAAGCGGGCGGTGGTCATGTCCTACTCCTCGCCGCCGGCGACCGAGGCGGTGTGGCCCAGCCCGCGGACGATCCCGGCAGCGCGCTCGGCCTCATCGGCGCCCGCGACCCAGAGCGTGATCCCGCCCGTGCGCATGTCGGCGGCGGGGTACAGGGCCATGTCCTCGATGTTGACGCGGGCGCGCCCGAGCGCGAGCGCGATCTCGGCCACCGTCCCGGGGCGGTTCTCCACCGCCACCCGCAGCTCGTGAAGCTCGCCGCCCTCCATCTCCGCCTCCAACAGGCGCCTGCGGTCGTCGCGCGCGGCTCGGTGCCACTCCCCCACCTCACCGCGCTCGCGTGAGCGGATCATCCGCCCGGCCTCGGCGAGGCGGGCCGCGATGGCCTCGATGGCGTCGGCGACCGCGGCGGAGTTGGCGGCGTAGATGTCCTCCCAGATGGCGGGGTTGGCGCCCGCCACCCGTGTCGTGTCGCGGAAGCTCGGCCCGACCTCGGGCAGGTGCTCGGACTCCTCGGCGAGAGCGGCCGCCGCCTCCTGCACCAACACGTTGGCGATCACGTGCGGCAGGTGGCTGACCGTCGCCATCAGCCGGTCGTGCGACTCGGCGTCGATCGCCTGTGGGCGCGCGCCGAGGTCGGCGATCGTCCGCTGAAGCTTGTCGTAGTGGAGGCCGCCCGACCGGTCGGTGGGCGTCAGATACCAGCGCGCGCCCTCGAAGAGGTCGGCCCGGGCGTTCTCGACCCCGGAGGTCTCGGCACCGGCCAACGGATGCCCGCCGATGAAGCGCTCCCGTGCCGGCCCGTCGGAGAGGCTCACGAGCAACGCCCGCTTCGTCGACCCCACGTCGGTGACCACGGCCTCGGCATCACTCACCCTCACCGCCTCCTCCACCAACCCCGGCAAGGCCGCGACCGGCGCCGCGCAGAACACCACCTCGGCCGCAGCCACTGCCTGAGCGACCGAGTCGGCGGCGCGGTCGAGGGCGCCCAGCTCGAGCGCGCGCTCGAGGTTGGCGGGCTCGGCGTCGAACCCCGCCACCTCGGCGCCCAGCCGGCGCCGCGCGGCAAGGCCGACCGAGCCGCCGATCAGGCCAACGCCGAGGACAGCTATTCGCACGGCGTCAGCCTAGTCGGGGCAGCCCGGAGGCTCGCCGTCCTAGACGGTCGAGACTTCCTTGCCGGCGACCTCCACCACGCGCAGGAGCTGCTCGGCGTACTCGGCGAACCGCCCGGTGGCGATCGCCTGGGGCCCGTCGCAGATGGCCTCGTCGGGCTCGTTGTGAACCTCGACGATGATCCCGTCGGCGCCAGCCGCCGCGGCCGCCAGCGACATCGGCGCAACCCAGTCGCGCCGACCGGCCGCATGGCTCGGGTCGATCACGACCGGCAGATGGGTCAGCTCCTTCAACGCCGGCACGGCGAGGAGGTCGAGCGTGAACCGGTAGGCCGTCTCGAAGGTGCGGATCCCGCGCTCGCAGAGCATCACGTTCGGGTTCCCCTCCTTGAGCACGTACTCGGCCGCCATGAGGAGCTCGTCGAGCGTCGCGGCCAGGCCGCGCTTCAGGAGCACCGGGATGCCGCTGCGTCCGGCCTCGGTGAGCAGGGGGTAGTTCTGCATGTTGCGGGCGCCGATCTGGATCACGTCGGCGACCTCCGCGACGTCGTCGATGTCGCGGGCGTCCATCACCTCGGTGACGATCGGGAGGCCGGTCTCGTCCTTGGCCTCCTGAAGCAGCCGGAGGCCCTCGGCGCCAAGCCCCTGGAACGAGTACGGCGAGGTGCGCGGCTTGTAGGCGCCCCCGCGCAGCATGGTGGCGCCGTTCTCGGCGACACAGCGGGCGACCTCGAGCGTCTGTTCACGGCTCTCGACGGTGCACGGGCCGGCGATGAGCGCGAAGTGCTCGCCGCCTAGTTTGCGGCCCGTCGATCTCGATCACCGAACGCTCGCCCTTGCGGAACTGCGCCGACGCCAGCTTGTACGGCTTCAGGATCGGCACCAGGTGGTCGACCCCGGGAGCGCCCTCGAGCCCCAGGCCCGCGACGCGGTCGCGGTCCCCGATCGCGCCGATCACGGTCAAGAGCTCCCCACGCGAGACGTGCGCGGAGCACCCGACCGACTCGACTCGTTTTACGACGGCGTCGACCTGGTCCGTGGTCGCGCCCTCCTTCATCACGATCATCATGGTTGGTAGGCCTTTCGGTTCTTTCTTCGGTCCTGGTACGGGAGTGGATCAGGCGTGTGGGTGGCCGCGTAGGGGGCCGCTACGGCGTTCGGCTTGCGAATCCTCTGCATCTGGGCGGGTCGCGTCCCGCCAGGCCGAACGCCTAGCTAAATCGCCAGTACCAGGAATAGAGGCGCGCACGAACCGGGGCGCCGGAGGCGCCGAGGTCGGTCTGGATCGTGCGAAGTCGCCGCATCGAGCGAGCTTTTTAGCACGGAAGCCCCGATTAGGCAAGGGCCTCAGGCCATCGGCCAGTACGACCGCCGCCAGCGCGGAACCCCAGCGCCGCTGTCGCCAGCGCGCCGCTCAGCCCGAGGACCCCGAGTGCTGTAGCGGCGGTCTCTCTCATCGCTTGCAGATCGCGTGGACGGTGGCCCGCCTCGTCTCGAGCGTGTTCGCGACGTGCGCCCAGCCGCCGTCGTCGGGCGCGATGTCGTCGTCCCCACCGTCGTAGGTCTCGAGGCGGTTGAGGATCGCGAGGTTCGCGGGCCCGCTGCACCTTCACTCCGGCGCTGATCGCGGAGTGGCCCTCCCCGCAGCCGAGGGACGGCTGGTTCGTGTCGCTCACGGCGAGCTCGAACGCCTTGTCGCGATATGTGAGCCCGGGGCGGTCCGTGCAGATCGCGTACGCCGTGGTCGACCCGCCGATCCCGGCGCGGCTTCGCACCCGCGCCTTCCAGCCGTCGTCCGGGACCCTTCCGGCGTCCCCGTCGTCGACCGGATACGAGGACGAGATCACCCCCTCGCCGGCGCCCTCGAGGTTCATGAACGACGCCCCCGCCGCTCACCTGCCGAGCCTCGGGGCACGTCGCTGTAAGGCTCAGCGTGTCCGGGGCGGATAACAGGTCATCGTTCTCGGCGCGGTAGAAGGGGTCAGCGTTTCTTGCGCAGGCGGCGGTGGCGGTCCCGACCAGCGACGAACCGCTGTTGTTCCAGAGGTTCAGCGCGTAGCTTCCCTCGTCGCCCTCGGTGGTGGTCGGAGTAGACCCAGTAGAGGTGCGCTCGGCCTCCCCCTGCGTCAACCGGCGCCAGCGACTACCTCGTGCAGACCGCCCATTGGGGCTGGCTCAACCGCATGGCTGGCTCGGAGCACCTCGAGGAACCGCCGGTTCTGGTCCGGCGTGCCGTAGGTCACCCGGATGTGGCCGGGGCCTCCGAGCGGCGTGCCCGGGCCGCACCACGATGCCCTCCCGGGCGAGGTGCTCGACCACCTCGGCCTCGTCGGCGTCGCCCAGCAGCACCCACGAGAAGTTCGCCTGCGAGTCGGGCGTCCGCAGGCCCAGCTCGCGAATCCCCTCCTCCACCGTGACCCGTTCGACGATCGTCGACTCGACTCGCCTGGCGACGTCGTCGGCGTGGAGGATCGCCTCGGCGCCGGCAGCCTGGGCTACGGCGTTGACGCTGAACGGCTGGCGTACCGCGTCCACCGCTGCCCGGAAGGCGGGCGAGCACAGCGCGTAGCCGACGCGCATGCCCGCCAGCCCGTAGGCCTTCGAGAAGGTCCGCAGGACCACGAGGTTGGGGAAGTCGCTCCGCAGGTCGGCCCCGGCGTCGGGGTCGTCGTGCGTCTGAAACTCGGCGTAGGCCTCGTCGAGGATCACCGTGACGTGGGGCGGGACCCGCTCGAGGAACGCGCCGATGCGCTGGGCGGGGACGTGGGTCGCGGTCGGGTTGTTGGGATTGCAGAGGATCACGATCTGGGTCGCCGCGGTGATCTCCTGGAGCATCGCCTCGAGGTCGTGCTCGGCGCGGTCGTTCACCGAGACCCTGATCTCGCGCGCCCCCGAGAGCGGTGCCAGGTACGGGTAGATCGAGAACGACGGCCACGCGTAGACGATCTCGGCCCCCGGCTCGCACAGCGCGAGCGCGGCTGCGAGGAGGATCTCGCACGAGCCGTTCGCCACCGCGATCTGCGGTGAGTCGACCTCGAAGCGCTCGGAGATCCGCCGCCGCAGCAGTGTCGCGTCCGGATCCGGGTAGCGGTTCGACGCCGCCGCCGTCTTCGCGATCGCCTCGACCACCGCCGGGTGCGGCGGGAAGGGCGACTCGTTCGAGGCGAGCTGCGCGATCTTCGAGTCGGCGATCGCCTCGGGCGCCTTGCCCTTGGGAACCCCGGGCTGGTAGCCGGGGATGGTCGCGAGCTTCTCGGCGAAGGTGATCGTCATGGTCGTCCCATTCTGCCCGCTTCGCCCTCAGATCCGGCGCCCGTACTCCACGACCGGCAGATCCAGCTCGGGGTGCACTCCCCAATCGCCGAGCTCGCTCCAGCCCTCGCGCGCGTAGAAGGCCCGCGCCCGTCGCTGACCCTGCGGGGTGAGCAGGCGCATCTCGCGGTAGCGCAGGTCGCGGGCGGTCCCGAGGGCCCAGGAGAGCAGCCGGGGGGCGAGGCCGGTACCGCGGAACCGCGGGGCGACGAAGAGCTGCGAGAGGTAGGCCGTGTGCGGATCGGTGCTGTCGTACTTGCGCGCACGCATCGCGGGAATCCAGAGCACCTGGCCGGCATGCTCCCCGTCGCTCTCCGCCACGGCGCCGCCGGCCCTGCTGAGCGCGATCGTTGCCTCGACCCGGTCGAGCGCCCCGGATTGGTTCGGCGGCTCCCAGCCGGCGGGCGCGATCTCCCGGTACTCGTCGAAGCAGCGATCGACGAGGGCCACGATGGCCGGCGCGTCCGCCGGCTCGGCGGGGCGCACGACCGGACCCGCCTCGCTCACTGCGCCGAGTGGAGGTCGGCGCGCAGGTCCTGCGCCTCGCCCAGGTAGGTGTGCTGTGGTTCGTGGTCGGGCGGCGCGTAGTAGTGCGCCATCACCCGGACGACTCCCCGCATCGCGCCGGGCACATCCAGCTCCTGGGTGCACAGGAGCGGCACGCCGTCGAGGCCAAGCCGGCGGGCGGCGACCGCGGGGAACTCGGCGTTCAGGTCGTCGGTCGCGGTGAAGAGACAGCTCACCATCCGCTCCGCCGTGAGGTCGTTGCGGCTGATCAGCTCGCGCATCAGCTCCTCGGTGGCGGCGAGGATCGCGTCGACGTCGTTGGAGTCGACCTTCACCGCGCCGCGCACGGCCCACAGGCGTTGCTCATCAGCCATCGGGAGCATCCTCCCAGAGCCGCTGGATCTCGGCCGGACGCAGCCGCCGGGACCTGCCCTCCTTCAGCTCTCCCAACGCGAGCGCCCCGAACCGAATGCGCTCCAGGTCGACCACCTGGTTGCCCACCGCCTCGGCCATGCGCCGGACCTGCCGGTTGCGCCCCTCGTGCATGGTGATCTCGATCACCCGCGCGGACGCCTTGCGCACCTTGGCCGGCGCCGTCGGGCCGTCGTCGAGATCCACCCTGTGGCGCAGGCGCCGAAGCTGCTCGGCTGTCACCGGCCGGCGCAGTCGCACGCGGTAGGTCCGCACCACCTCGTAGCGGGGGTGCATCAGGCGCTCCGCCAGCTCCCCGTCGTTTGTGAGCAGGATCAGGCCGGTGGAATCGGCGTCGAGGCGGCCGACCGGGTAGAGGCGCCGCGAGCTGTCCACCAGGTCGGTCGACCGCCCGGCGCCGCCCCGGCTCGCGCGCCGTCGAGACCACGCCCCTGGGCTTGTTCAGCGCCCACACCTCCCGTGCCTCCGGCGCGACCGGGCGCCCGTCGACCTCCACGCCGGAGCTCTCGTCGACGTCGCGGGCCGGGTCGGTGACGACGGCCCCGCCGACCTTCACCCGGCCCGCCGCGACCAGCTCCTCCGAGCGCCGGCGCGAGGCGACGCCCGAGTGGGCGAGGTACTTGGCGAGGCGCATCGGCCGAAGCTAGCGCCCGCGACCGCTGCGCGGCTACTCGGCGCGCTGCTCCCCGGCCTTCAGCAGCCGCTCGCGCAGCTCGCGTTCGTCCTCGGGGGTGGGGTCGAAGCGCGAGGGCTCCGGCAGCTCGTCGAGGCCGGCGAGCCCGAAGAGCCGCTCGAACAGCGGCGTGGTGCGGTAGACGACGGCGCCGAACTGCGAGCGGCCGGACTCCTCGATCAGGCCGCGTTCGGCGAGCGTCTGCGTCGCCGACTCGGAGTTGACGCCGCGGATCCGCGCCACCTCGGGCCGCGAGACGGGCTGGAGGTAGGCGACGATCGCGAGCGTCTCGGCCTGGGCCTGGGTCAGCGGCGGCGTCCTCGGCTTGGCCAGCAGGCGCCTGGCGGCGTCCTCGGCGATCGGGTCGGCGGCGAGCGTGTGGCCGCCGGCGACGTTGCGCAGCACCACGCCTCGCTCGCCCTCGGCGAGCGCCGGGCCGAGGGCGTCGAGCGCCCTGTCGACCTCGGCCTCCGTGACGTCGCAGGCCTCGGCAAGCTCGGCGGTCGAGACCGGCCCGGGCGACAGGAACAGCAGCGCCTCGATGGTGCGCTCCAACTCCGTCATCGCCGCCTCCACGTTGATCGGCCCGAAGGTCTCCTTCTGCGTCCAGCTCGCCTCGCCGCGCTTGTGCATCTCGAGCAGCGCGAACAGCGTCACGGCCTGGGTGAGACGGTCCTCGTCGGCGAACAGCTCGTCGAAGTCGAACGAGCGGCGGCGCCCCAGCAGCTCGCGCAGGACACGCCGAGGCGCCGCTCGAGCGAGACCGTCGGGCGGATGTGGCTGGTGTCGGGCGCCGGCGGCGCTCGGAGCAGGTCGCCGAGCGCCACTCCCAGCTGCTCGGCGTCGTAGGACGGGCGGGCGGCCTCGAGCGAGACCCGGCGAAGCTCCGGCGGCAGCGGCGCCAGGCGGTAGAGGTACCGGCGCCCGTCGGCGAAAAGCTCCTTCAGGTGCGCGGCAGCGTCCCGGTAGCGGCGCGTACTCGAGCATCCGCGCCAGCAACTCGTCGGCGGCCTCCTCGGGCCCGAGCTGCACCTCGTCCTCCTCGGCCTGGGGCAGGAGCAGGCGCGACTTGAGCTCCAGGAGCGAGGCGATCAGGACCAGGAACTCGGTCGCCGCCTCGAGGTCCAGCTCGCCCGCCTCGTCGAGGTGCTCGACGTAGGCGACGACGATCTCGCCCAGCGCCACCTCGGCGAGGTCGAGCTCCTCGCGCAGGACGAGCGTCATCAGCAGGTCGAACGGCCCGGCGAAGACGTCGAGGTCGAGATCGAGCTCGGCGGCTCTCATCAGCGGATGAGCTTAGAGCCGGCGCAAGACGCTCAGCGCGGCGGGCCGACGCCCATCCGGTCGCGCACGTCGGCCAGCGTCTCGGAGGCGATCGCGCGGGCCTTTTCGGCGCCGGACTCGAAGCGTCGCCTCCAGCGCGCCCTCGTCCTCGCGAAGGTCCGCGTAGCGCTCGCGCACCGGCGCCAGGTAGCTCGACGACCGCCTCCGCGACCGCGTCCTTGAAGTCCCCGTACCCCGAGCCCACGAACTCGTCCTCGACGTCGGCCGGGTCGACGCCCCGGATGACGGCGAGGATGTCGATCAGGTTCGTGATCCCGGGCTTGTCCTCGGCGCGGCGGACCTCCGAGCCGGAGTCGGTGACGGCGCTCATCACCTTCTTGCGGACGGCGTCCGGGCTCGTCGAGGACGAGCACCGTCCCGCCCTCGGTGCCGCCTGTGGTGGCCATCTTCGTGAGCGGCTCCTGGAGGTCCATGATCCGCGCGCCGATCTCCGGGATCCGGTGCTCGGGCACGACCAGGACCTCCTCCCCGCCGCCGAAGCGCTCGTTGAAGCGGCGGGCGATCTCGCGCATCAGCTCGATGTGCTGGCGCTGGTCGTCGCCGACCGGGACCTCGTTGGCCCGGTACGCCAGCACGTCGGCGGCCTGGAGCACCGGATAGGTGAAGAGCCCCGCCGAGACGAACGCGCCCTGGCGGCCCTCGAGCAGCTCCCGCTTGTCCTTCCACTGGTGCATGCGGTTGAGGTCGCCCCAGGCCGTCACCGCTCCGAGGAGCCAGGCCAGCTCGGTGTGCTCCTGCACGTCGGACTGGCGGAAGAGGATGCAGCGCTCGGGGTCGAGCCCGGCGGCGAGCAGGATCGCGGTGGTGTCGTGGACGCGCTCGCGCAGCTCGGCCGGCTCGTAGTCCACCGTGATCGCGTGCAGGTCGACGATGCAGTAGATCGCCTCGCCGCGGTCCTGTCCCTCGACGTACTGGCGGATCGCCCCGATGTAGTTGCCGAGGTGCTTGGCGCCGGTTGGCTGGATGCCGGTGAAGATCCGCACGGCCAGGAATCTGCTACGGCTCGGGAGGCTCGCGGAGCTGGTGCGCGGGGGTGAAGAAGCTTCGGTACGAGAGGGTGGTGGCCAGCAGGGCTGCGATCGCCACGCTGCCCAGGAGGACGTAGAGCAGGATCAGCTGGAGCCGTACGGCGTCGGTCGGGTCGGCTCCGGCGAACAGCATCCCCACCATCGTCCCCGGGAAGAAAATGAGTCCCGTCGTCTTGGTCGAGTCGATCAGCGCGATCGTCCCTGAGCGCAGGCTTCGGCGCAGGATGGGGGCGGCGGCCTCCGTCGAGGTCGCCCCCAGCGCGAGCGTCGCCTCGATCTCCCGCGCCCGGTCGTGCATCTCGTCGCCCAGGCGGTTCAACGCCACGGCCGCCGCGGTCATCGCGTTCCCGATCACCATCCCGCCGACCGGCACGAGGTAGCGCGGCTCGGGCTCGAAGATGCCGAGGGCCACCACCAGCCCGAGCGTGCTGGCGCCGGCCACGCCCAGCGCGATGAGCAGCGGCACGAAGGAACGGGGCACCCGCTTGGCCCGCTGGCGGGCCTGGATTGCCCCGAAGACGACCATCACGGCGATCAGGGCGAACACCAGGGCCAGACTGTCCTCGTCGAAGATCGCCTGGATCACATAGCCGATCGCCGTCAGCTGCACGATCGAGCGCACGACGGCGATGCCGATGTCGCGCTCCAGATCAGCCCGCCGCCACAGCGAGAGGGCTACGGCGAGGGCGACCAGCACCAGGCTGGCGGCGACCTCGCCGATGCTGACGTCGATCGAGGAAGCCATCAGGCGCTCCCCGCCAACACCGCATCCACCCGGCCCTGTTCGACCGTCCTGCCCTTGTCCACGCGCACGACCCACTCCGCCATCCGCCGCGCCTGGTCGAGGTCGTGCGTAACCAGCACGGTCGAGAGCTCGAGCCGCTCACGCAGGTCGCGCATCGTGGCCTCGACCGCATCTCGGGCGTCGGCGTCGAGGGCCGAGGTCGGCTCGTCCAGCAGCAGCACCTTCGGCTCCACCGCCAGCGCGCGGGCCAGCATCACTCGCTGCTGCTCGCCCACCGACAGCCTCGCCGCGTCGCGATCGGCGAAGCCCGCGTCGAGCCCGGCCAGCTCCAGCAGCCTGCCGAGGTCGGGCCCCCGCCCGGCGCACGACGCCGCAAAGCGCAGGTTGTCTGCGACCGTCCCCTCGAGGAGCGCAGGCAGCTGGGGCACCAGGCTGACCTCCCGCCGCAACTCCAGAGGGTCGCGCTCGCGGACGTCCTCGCCCCGGTAGAGCACCCGGCCCGCGTCGGGGTCGGCGAGGCGATTCAGCAGCCGGAGCAGCGTGGACTTCCCCGAGCCCGACGGCCCAGCCACACACGAGGCGCCAACGGGCAGCGAGGCGCTGAGGCCTCGGAGGACCTCCTTCCCACCGCGCACAAGGCGCACGTCCTGGAGCTCGAACGGCACACGCCGATTATCGGGGACCTAGCCGGGACTTCCCGCGCGTAAAGGACGTGGATCAGGCAGTGAGAGGAGCCGAGAGATGAGGCATGAGATCAAGCGTTCGACCGTGGGCGCGTTCGCAACGGTCGCGCTCGCACTCGCGGTACAAGCACCCGCAGCGGACGCCGGCGGGGTTCCCCCGAGCAAGGGCGTCGTGGGGATCGGCAACATCGGCGGAGAGGGCGTCGCTCCCCTTGACGACGGCCCTCGGTACGTGACCGAATGGGTGGGGAACGGCACCCTCGTACTGCGTATCTCGCAGGCCGATGGGTCCGTGCTCGGCTCCAAGCACCTGAGGCAGCAGCTCGTAGTTCCGGCGGTCGCCTACGACTCCACCGCCGGGGGGCTATCCGCCGACGGCGAAACCCTCGTCCTCGTCGAGCCCCAGTACAGCTTCGCCGGGGACCGCAGCGGGTTCGTGGTGATCGACGCGGAGCGTCTCAGGGTGCGGGCGAGGCCGATCCTCAAGGGCGACTTCACCTTCGACGCGCTGTCTCCGGATGGACGGACGATGTACCTCATCGAGTATCTCTCGCCGAGGGATCCCACGAGCTATCGAGTCCGCTCATACGACCTCCGCCGCGAGCGGCTCGACCCGAACCCGATCATCGACCCCTCGGAGGCGAACGACGAGATGGCGGGGTTGCCGATGACGCGCGCGACGAGCCCCGATGGTCGCTGGGAGTACACGCTCTACGACGGAGCCGGCGGCGAGGCGTTCATCCACGCGCTCGACACACAGCGCGGTACGGCAGCGTGCATCGACCTGCCCCAGGTCGAAGGCGAGCCCGTCCACAGGATGGACCTGGACGTCGCCCCGGGAGACGGAACCATGACGGTCCTCGTCAAGGGCGAGCCGACCCTCACGGTCGATCCAGAGAGCTTCGCGGTGACCGAGGTCGAGCCCGCGGAATCGTCGGCCACGCCACGCGACGAACGGCGAGAGCTTCCCGTGGCTCCTGGCGGCATCGGCGGCGGTCGGCGGCCTCGTGGTGGTCGCATTGCTTCGCGCTCCGCCGGCGCCGTGGACGCAGCGAGATCACCGACGCGGAGCTCGCCGAGCTCGTCGACAGCGAGACCACCCAGGAGCGCAAGACGCCGGTCGCGCGCTGAGAGCGCGCCCGAGGGACCTCAGGCACCGGTTCGCCCGTACTCCATGTGTGGTCTACCCGACGACAGCCGGCGCGGGACAATTGCCCCTGCCCATGAACGGAGACGCCGAGGCGGTCGCGGCCGGCGCCAGGCGGCTGGGCCGGCGCCGCAGCGATCGCGCCCTGATCCGTGCCGCCCAGCGAGGGAGCCGACGATGCGATCGAGGAGCTGTTCCGTCGCCACTGGCCGCGCGCCCATCGGACCGCCACGCTGATCGTCCGCGATGCGGCCGCGGCCGAGGACATAGCCCAGGAGGCGTTCCTGGCCGCGGTCCGCGCGCTGGATCGCTTCGACCGCTCACGGCCGTTCGGCCCCTGGCTGCACCGGATCGTTGCCAACCGCGCCATCGACTTCGCGCGCTCGCGGGCGATCCGTCGTGAGGTGGACGCAGCCGCGGGCGCCCAGGAGCCCGCGCCCGAGGCGACGCCGGGGCCGCTGCCCGACGAGCTCATGCAGGCCCTCGCGGGTCTCCAGCCCGAGCACCGCGCCGTCGTCGTCCTTCGCTACGTCCTCGATCTCACCCCGGGCGAGATCGCTGCGGCGCTCGAGATGCCGCGCGGAACCGTGAACTCGCGGCTTCGACGAGGGCTGGACCGGCTCTCCCCGGCGCTGGAGCGGGAGCCATGAACGAGGAGAGCTTCGCGAGGCGCTGCGCGCCGAGCCGACCGCGGCCGAGCGGGAGGCCGAGGAGCGGTCCTGGCAAGTCGTGCACGAGGCGTTCGAGCAGCGCTCGCCGTCCCGCCCAGGCCGTTCACGCCGCGCCCTCGCGCTGTCGGTCGTCGGGGCGGCAGCGATCGCCGGGCTTGTGTTGCAGCCCCGCCGGCGCGGAGGTCCGCGAGTGGATCGCGCGACGCGCGTGGAGCCGGGGTCGAGTGCGGCCAGGCCCATCGCTCGCAGACAGCTGCCCGGAGGCGGGCGCGTGCCTGGTGGAGTCCGAAGCCGGGACCTGGACTGCCTCCGATGACGGGGCGATCCGCAGCACTCGGCGACTACACGGATGCGACTTTCTCTCCGCAGGGTCCCGTTCGCTGCCGCGGTCGACGGGACCGGCTCACCGCGGTCGTGGCCGACCCCGAGCATCCCCTCGCCGAGGGGCAGCCTGCCGGCACCGTGCGCTGGTCGGTTCCGGGCGACGGGCCAGTCAGCCGCCCCGCGCTGGTCTGCCGAGCGGCTTTCGGGTGGCGTACCTCGACAACGGCGGCGCTGAGCGTCGTCGCCGGTGACGGGACCGGTAACCGGACGCTGGATCCGTCGGTGATGCCGGTGGCCCCAGCATGGCAGCCCCGTCGGAGGGTCGCCGAACCGCCTCGTCCTACGTCGACGCCGATGGGAGCTGTCCGCTTGGTTGACGTCGACTCGGGTCGGTCCGATCTGGAGCGGACAACCGCTTGGACGGTGCGCCGCGAGCGCTCGCGTGGAGCCCGCAGGGGTGCCCTGCTCGCGGCCCTGCGGCCGCGACGGGCTCTCGCTGCTTCGTGAGCCGGCCCGGAAGCGAGCCCTTCGGGTTGGCAGCGTTCGAGCTTCGAGCGAGCGCAGGCTGCGGGACCTGCTCGACGTCTCGCCTCAGGGGCAGGTCGCGCTCGTACGCCATCGTCGAGGCGCGGGGGCCGACCCGAAGCGAACTCGTCCTCATCGACAGCCGCGAGCCCAAGGCCGGCGAGCGGCGCCTGTTCGCAGGGCCCGGGCGCTTCACGGATGTGGCGTTCTCGCCGAGCGGCGAGTGGATCCTGCTCGGCTGGAAGGACGCCGACCAGTGGCTTTTCATCCGGCCGGACGGTGGCTGAGGTCCGAGCGGTCTCGGACATCGCGGCCCAGTTCGACCCCGGCCTCCGAGCCGGCCGGCGCTTCCCGCGTGTGCAAGGCTGGTGCTGCGGTAGACGGCCCGCAAGATCGCTGCCGTGGCGAACCTCGTGCATGAACGCGGCGCCGAACTGCGAAACTTGTGGTGAGGCCGATTAGTTCCGACGTCTACCCCGGTCTTCACTTCAAGCCATGGCAAGAGCGATTTGGTCAGGCAACATCTCCTTCGGGCTCCTCAACGTGCCCGTGAAGCTCTACAGCGCCGTCTCGCGGCGCCAGATCAGCTTCCGCGAGCTGAGGGAGTCCGACTCGTCCCGGGTGCGCCACAAGCGGGTGGCGGAGGCCGACGGCGAGGAGGTCTCATACGACGACATCGTCAAGGGCTACGAGCTGAGCCCCGACCAGTACGTGGTCTTCTCCCGCGACGAGCTCGACGAGCTGGTCCCGAAGAAGACGAAGGCGATCGAGGTCGAGGCCTTCGTCGACCTCGACGACATCGACCCGATCTACTTCGTCCAGCCCTACTACCTCGCCCCCGAGCCCGGCGCCGAGCGCGCCTACGAGCTGCTGGTGAAGGCGATGGCCGACGAGCGCAAGGTGGCGATCGCCCGCTTCGTGCTGCGAAACAAGGAGCACCTCGCGGCGCTGCGGCCCATGGGCGACGTGCTGACGCTGACCACGATGCGCTTCGCGGACGAGATCGTCCCGCCGGAGGAGCTCGACGTGGTGCCCGAGGACGCCGAGGCCCCGAGGCCGAAGGAGCTGGAGATGGCGAAGCAGCTCGTCGGTTCGCTGACCTCCGACTTCGACCCCGAGCAGTTCCACGACGAGTACCGCGAGGAGCTGCTCGCGATGATCGAGCGCAAGGCCCAGGGCGAGGACGTCGTCCAGACCGCGACGGACGAGCCGGCGCCGACCAAGGCGCCCGACCTGATGGCCGCGCTCGAGGAGAGCCTCGCCGCCGTCAAGGGCGAGCCGCTCGCCGCGGGCTCGAAGTCGAAGACCAAGACATCGTCCACGAAGCGCAAGAGCACCGCCAAGTCGGGCTCGTCGTCCAACGGGCGCAAGACCTCCTCGTCCTCGAAGGCGAAGAGCCCGTCCAAGTCCGCCGCCAAGACCTCCTCCCGATCGCGAAGCAAGGCAAAGGCCGGGAAGTAGAGGTCGATGGGCGCCGCCTGGCGCTCACGAACCTGGACAAGGTCCTGTGGCCTGCCACGGGCTTCACCAAGGGCGACGCGATCGACTACTACGCACGGGTCGCGGCGGCGATCCTGCCCCACCTGCGGGGCCGTGCCCTGACCCGGGTGCGCTTCCCGAACGGCGTCGCCGAGAAGCACTTCTACGAGAAGCGGGCGCCCTCGCACACGCCTGATTGGGTTCGCACCGCGACGATCGAGATGAGCCGCGAGGGGCCGATGGACTTCATCGTCTGCGACGACCTGGCGACGCTCACCTGGCTCGCGCAGCTCGCCGCCCTCGAGCTGCACCCATCTCTATCGCCGGTCGACGACTACGAGAACCCGAACGTGGTCGTCTTCGACCTCGACCCGGGACCCCCGGCGGACGTGCTCGATTGCTGCCGGGTGGCCCTCCGGCTACGTGAGATGTTCGGCGGCCTGGGCCTCGAGTGCTTCCCGAAGACCTCGGGCTCGAAGGGCCTCCAGGTGTACATGCCGCTGAACTCGGAGGCGGACTACGAGCGAACCAAGGGCTTCGCGCACGCGGTCGCGCAGACCCTCGAGAAGGACGATCCCAAGGGCGTCGTCTCGAAGATGAAGAGGGAGCTGCGCAAGAAGAAGGTATTCGTGGACTGGAGCCAGAACGACCGCGCCAAGACCACGGTTGCGGTCTACTCGCTCCGGCGCCGCGAGCGCCCCACGATCTCGACCCCGCTTCGGTGGGAGGAGGTCGAGGCCGCCGCCGACGGCGGCGACGCCGAGGACCTGCGATTCGAGGCCGCCGACGTGCTCGCCCGCGTCAAGAAGCACGGCGATCTGTTCGCCCCCGTCCTGGAGCTGGCGCAGGAGCTGCCGGACGAGGCCTGAGCGGCTCAGGCGACCGGGAGCGCCTCTCGCTGGCGGCCTGCGCGGCCGACGGCGCGCACGGCTGCGGCGAGGCGCTTCACGCCCTCGCGCAGCTCCGGCGGGTCGACGTAGCCGAACGAGAGGCGGGCGTGTGCCCGGCGGGGGCGCTCGGCCATCATCGCTCCGCCCGGGAGGAAGGACACCCCGTGGCGCACCGCCTCCTCGTAGAGGTCGCGCTCGTCGATGCGCTCGGAGAGGGTGAGCCACAGGTGGCCGCCTCCCAGCGGACGGTGCGTCGTGGCGACTCCGGCGAGGTGCTCCTCGACCGCCGCGTGCAGCGCCTCCATCCGCTCGCCATAGAAGGCCGTCGCTCGCCGGATCTGCTCGGCGTACCCGCCCTGGGCCAGGAAAGCACGCGAGCGTCGAGCTCGGTGAGCGGCGGCGTGTTGAGGACGGCGCTTCGCTTCTCCGCCAGCAAGCGCTCCAGCACGGGGCCCCGCGCCGCGATCCAGCCGACCCGCAGGCCGGCGGTGACCGTCTTCGAGAGCGACGACACGTAGATCACGTGCTCAGGCGCCTCCCGGCGGAGCGCGGAAGGCGACTCGCCCTCGAAGCGCAGGTCGGCGTAGACGCCGTCCTCGACGATGAAGAAGCCCTCGCGGCGGGCCAGCTCCACGAGGCGGGTGCGGCGCTCCGGGGAGAGGTCGCGCCCCGTGGGGTTGTGCAGGCGCGGCTGGATCGTCAGCAGCTTGATCTGGCGGCGGCGCACCAGCTGTTCGAGCGCGTCGACGTCGAGGCCGTCCTCGTCGACCGGGACGGGCAGCATGGTGGCTCCGGTGGCGCGGATCGAGTTGAGCGAGCCCGGGAAGGTCGGCGACTCGACGGCCGCGACGTCGCCGGGCCGAAGCAGGGCGCGGGCGGCCAGCGTCATCGCGTGGGCGGCGCCCGTGGTGGTGACGATCTCCTCGGGGCCGTCGGCGAAGCCCTGCTCGCGCCCGAGCGCGGCGACCTGCTCGCGCAGCTCGGCCACACCCTCGACGTCGCCGTACTGGTGGACGCGGGGGCCGTGCTCGGCCGCGACCTCGCCGACCAGCCGGGTGAATGCCTCGACCGGGAAGAGCTCGTCGCTCGGGTACCCGATCATCAGCGGGATCAGGTCGTCGCGGTGGGCCTGGCGGAACATCTCGCCGACGATCCGGTCCGAGTGCGCCTCGACCTCGTCGGGGAGCGCGTAGAGCTGCCAGGCCGAGCCGTCGCCCGCCTCGGCGAGCGCGTGCGTCGCCTCGGGGGCGGTCTGGCGGACGAACGTGCCGCGCCCGACGCGGCCGCTGACCAGGCCAAGCTCGGCGAGCTTGCGGTAGGCGCGAGCCGCCGTGAGGTGGTTGACGCCGGCGAGCTCGGCCAGCTCTCGCGTCGGCGGGAGCTGGTCGCCGGGCGCCAGCTCGCCCGCCTCGATCGCGGCCGCGAAGGCGTCGGCGATCTGGGCCGTGACCGACCGATCGCTCGTGCGATCCAGGTCTGACAATCTCTCTTTGTATGACATTGACATGTAGTACGCGCCTCCCTATCTTTGCGCCTCACGTCGCGAGTAGTATTACCCAGGAGAGCGCGAAATGTCAAACAATCACTACAACAAGCTGCAGATCTCGGGCCTCGGCCGCTCCGCCCGTGACCGTGCGAGAGGCGACCGCCGACGACGCCGGCGCGCTCGAGCGCCTCGCCCAGCTCGATTCGGCGCCGGACTCCCTCGGGCACCACGATGGTGGCCGAGGTCGGCGGCGAGGTCCTGGCGGCGCTGCCCGCACGGGGCGGCCAGGCGATCGCCGACCCGTTCCGCCCAACGGCGGAGCTGGTCGAGATGCTCCGCGTGCGCGCCGGCCTCACCGGCGCCCGGAACGGCTCGCCGATCAGGGCGCTGGGCCGCACCCGCCGCCCGCGTCGCGAGCCGCGCGTGCCGCGCCCGAGCACGCCCAGCGTCCCGGGCATCCCGGTCCTGCGCACGCCGCGCTAGCCCTCGGGGCCCGGCAGTCCACCCCGGCCGGTGCGGGGGTTAGGATGGGCCGATGCGGCGGGGACTTCTGATCTTGGGGATGCTGGCGGCGCTGGTAGCCGGCACATCGCTCGCCCTGGCCAAGCCGAGCTTCCCTACGAAGCTGTCGATCAACCTCGCGATCGATGTGCGCGCCTACGAGCGCGGCGCCTACGAGTGGCACGGCCGGGCGCGCTCTGACAAGCACGGCTGCGAGGTCGGGCGCAAGGTGGTGCTGTTCAATGAGACCGTCGCCGGGCCGCTCGGGAACGACCTCACGAACAGCCTCGGCCAATGGCGGATCGTCTTGGGGGCGGATGGATTGACGGGCGACTACTACGCCAGGGTCAGGCGCGAGGAGACGCCCAACTTCATCTGCGCGGCCGACCGGTCCAGGAACTACGCGTTCACGCGGCGCTAGGCAGACCGACCCTGGCGCACGACCGGCCTGCGGCTGGCCGCGGCCTCGTCGAGGCGGCGTACCGGGGTCGTGTAGGGCGCGTCGTGGAGGATCGCAGGGTCGCGCTCGGCCTCGCCGAGGATGGCGTCGATCGCGTCGGCCAGCTCGTCGAGCGACTCGCGCGTCTCGGTCTCCGTCGGCTCGAACATCAGCGCCTCGTCGACCAGCAACGGGAAGTAGATCGTGGGCGGGTGGAACCCGTAGTCGAGGAGGCGCTTGGCGATGTCCAGCGTCTTCGCCTGAAGCTCGCGCTTGGCCGGCGCGCCGGAGAGGACGAACTCGTGCATCGGCAGACGGTCGAAGGCGAGCGGCAGGTACTTCGCGCCCCGCCCGGCGCGCAGCCGCGCCAGCAGGTAGTTGGCGTTCAGTACGGCGGTCTCGGAGGCATCGCGCAGGCCATCCGCCCCGAGCGAGCGGATGTAGGCGTACGAGCGCACGAAGACGCCGAAGTTGCCCTGGAACCCCCGCAGCCGGCCGATCGACTTGGGCGCCTCGTGGTCGAGGCCGAAGCTGGGCGCCGTGCCGTTCGACCCCTCGATGCGAACGACGCGCGGGACCGGCAGGAAGGGCGCGATCCGCTCGGACACGGCGATCGGGCCCGCGCCGGGACCGCCTCCCCGTGGGGCTGGCTGAACGACTTGTGGAGGTTGAGGTGGCAGATGTCGAACCCCATGTCGCCCGGCCTCGTGAAGCCCATGATCGCGTTCAGGTTGGCGCCGTCGTAGTAGAGGGTCCCCCCCGCCCCGTGCACGAGCGAAGCGATCTCGGCGATGTTCTCGTCGAATACGCCGAGCGTGTTGGGGTTCGTCAGCATCAGGCAGGCGACCTCGTCGGAGAGGTTGGCGCGCAGGTCGTCGAGGTCTACCCCGCCGCGCTCGTCCGTGGCGACCTTCACCGCCTGGTAGCCCGCCATCGTCACGGTGGCCGGGTTCGTCCCGTGAGAGGTGTCGGGCGTGAGGACCTTCGTGCGCTCCTCGCCGCGGTCCTCGTGGTAGGCGCGCGTGAGCAGCAGCCCGGCCAGCTCGCCGTGCGACCCGGCCGATGGCTGAAGGCTGACGTGCTCGAGCCCGGTGAGCTCCGCAAGCGAGCGCTCGAGGCGCCACATCAGCTCCAGCGCCCCCTGGGCGCGGGCCGGATCCTGGGCGGGGTGAAGCCGGGCATGGCCGGGGAGCGCCGCGACCCGCTCGTTCAGCCGCGGGTTGTGCTTCATCGTGCACGACCCGAGCGGGTAGGGGCCCGTGTCCAGGTCGAAGTTCCGGCGCGACAGGCGGTTGTAGTGGCGCACGATCTCGGGCTCGGAGACCTCGGCCAATGCGGCGGGCTCCGAGCGCAGGAGCCCCTGAGGGATGAGGTCGGAGAGGGGGCGCGCGGGGACGTCGAGGGGCGGGAGCGCGGCGGCGCGGCGGCCCGAGACCGAGCGCTCGTAGATCGTCACCACCAGCTCGCGCTGCTGAGGGGTCGGGGTATCGGCGTTGGTGGGGGGCGGCGAGGGGGCCAGGCCGGTCACGTCTTCGACCTCCGTTGTCGACTTACTCTCCACCTGCTGGGAGGAAAGCGCCATCCGCTCCCTTGATCGCCCGTTCGAGCGAGTCGGCCAGACGGTCGATGTCCCCCTGCGACCGGCGCTCGGTGATCGCCACCAGCAGCCCGCTCTCGAACTCGGGGTACTCGCGACCGAGCGGGTACCCGGCCGCGATGCCGTCCTCACTGACCCGATCGAGAACATCCTGCACAGGCGCCTCGAGGGACACCGCGAACTCTCGAAGCACGGGAGCCTCGTGGAGTAGCTCGACGCCCTCGACGGCCGCCAACTTCTCCCGCGCGTAGGCCGTCCGCTGGGCCAACAGCTCCCCCAGCTCCACGAAGCCGCGCTTGCCGAGCCAGCTCAGGTAGATCACGCCCGCGAGCGCGTTCAGCGCCTGCGAGGTGCAGATGTTGTGCGTGGCCTTCTCGCGGCGGATGTGCTGTTCGCGGGTCTGGAGCGCGAGCACGAAGCCGCGCCGGCCGTC
The DNA here is from genome assembly GCA_963797835.1 of uncultured Solirubrobacterales bacterium. GTDB lineage: Bacteria > Actinomycetota > Thermoleophilia > Solirubrobacterales > 70-9 > JBDTSW01. The sequence continues at coordinate 201,245 of CAWCRN010000030.1, read as the reverse complement.
GGCGTCGGTGGTCTCGCCCGCGATCCGGCCCGGCATCCGCCGCAGGTGGTCCTCCGTCGCGGCAAAGAAGCCAAACGACGGGCCGCCGAAGTCCAACCGGTTGCCGAGCGGCTGCCCCTCCCCGACCGCGACGTCCACCCCGCATTCTCCGGGCGGTCGCAGCACGCCCAGCGAGATCGGGTCGACGGACGCTACGGCGAGCGCGCCGCGATCGTGCGCGATGGTCGCGAGACCCTCCAGGTCCTCGACCGCGCCCAGGAAGTTGGGGTTCTGGACGAAGACGGCCGCGGTCTCGTCGTCCATCAGGGCCGAGAGCTCGGCGGCGTCCGTGACGCCGTCGGTGATGCCGACCTCGAGGACCTCGGCGCCGAACCCGCGCGCATAGGTGCGGAGCGTCGCGCGGCTGTGGGGGTGGAGGCCGCGCGAGGCGATCAGCTTCGTCCGCCCGGTGGCGCCCAGCGCAAGGTATGCGGCGGAGGCCACCGAGGACGGCCCCTCGTACAGCGACGCGTTGGCCACGGGGAGGCCGGTCAGCTCCGAGATCGCCGTCTGGAACTCGAACATCACCTGGAGCCCGCCCTGGGAGACCTCGGGCTGGTACGGGGTGTAGGGCGTCAGGAACTCGGAGCGCTGGGTGATCGCGTCGACGATGGCCGGGACGTAGTGGTCGTACATCCCCGCGCCCAGGAAGCAGGCCTCGGCGTCGGCGTCGGCGTTCCGGGCCGCCAGCGACGCCAGATGGTCGAAGCACTCCGACTCCGAGAGCCCTTCGGCCAGGTCCAGCGCCCGGGCGAGGCGCAGCTCATCCGGGATCGCCTCGAACAACTCCTCGACGCTCGCAACCCCGATCGCCTCCAGCATCGCGGCGCGGTCGGCGTCGGTCGCAGACGTGTAGCGGCTCACTCTGGTGATCCTAGAGAGCGCGGCAGACCGCGCCCGCCATCGGGCTGGGGCTGCCGTGACATGTTCGGCTCAGAGGCGCGGGCAGCCGGTAGCTAGCTCGCGAGCAGCTCGCGGTAGGCCGAGGCGTCCAGGAGCGTCTCGGCCTCGGAGGGGTCGGAGAGCCTCACCTTCGCCAGCCAGCCCTCGCCGTAGGGATCCTCGTTGATGGTCTCGGGGTTCTCGGCCAGCTTCTCGTTGACCTCGATCACCTCACCCGAGAGCGGGGCGTAGACGTCGGAGACCGCCTTGACCGACTCGACCTCGGTGTAGGGCTGGTCCTTGGTGATCGTGGAGCCGATCTCGGGAGGCTCGTAGAAGACGACCTCGCCGAGGGAGTCCTGCGCGTACCAGGTGATGCCGAAGGTGGCCGTGTCGCCCTCGATCCTCGCCCAGTCGTGCTCGGGGTGGTACTTCAGCTCCTCGGGGTAGGTCTCCTCGGCCGCCAACTCAGCTCTCCTTCTTCGCGCTCTTCTCGTACAGCGGCCTGGACTCTATGCGGGCGGGGCGCCGGCGGCCACGTACGTCGATCTCGACCTCGGTGCCCGGCTCGGCCAGGTCGGCGCGCACGTACGCGAGGCCCGCGCCGACCTCGAGGCACGGGCGAGAGCGTGCCGCTGGTAACCGTCCCCGCGACCTCGCCGCCGGCGAGCACGGCGTTGCCCTGGCGGGGGATGCCCGGCCCCGTGAGGACGAACGGGGCGAAGCGCTCGGCGGTGCCGGCCTCGCGGGCGGCCGCCACCGCCTCGGAGCCGATGAAGCCCGTGTCCTCCTTGCAGCACCACCCGAGCCCGGCCTCGATCGGATTGCGGTCCTCGCTCAGGTCATTGCCGTAGAGGTGGAAGCAGACCTCGAGCCGCAGGGTGTCGCGGGCGGCCGAGCCCCGCGGGCGTCGCCCCGGCCGCCAGCAGCGCGTCCCAGAGGGCGGGCGCCCCGGCGGGCGGGCAGAGGATCTCGACTCCGTCCTCTCCCGTGTAGCCCGTGCCGCAGACCAGGGCCTCGCCGCCGCCGGCCACGCGCGGCGAAGCCCGTGCGCATCCGGGCGGGCAGCTCCGAGCCCAGGACCTCGCCCGCGATCGTTCGCGCCTCGGGGCCCTGCACCGCCAGCATCGCCCACTCGGAGATCGAGTCGGCCACCTCGGCCTCGAACCCGTCCGGCATGCTCGCGAAACCACCCGAGGTCGCGCTCGTGGTTGGCCGCGTTGGTGACCGTCAGGTAGCGATCCTCGGCGAGGCGGTAGGTGAACAGGTCGTCGAGGACGCCGCCGTCCTCCCGGCAGAGCACCGAGTACTGGGCGCCGCCGACCTCGAGCTTCGAGACGTCGTTGGAGAGCAGTCGCTGAAGCAGGTCGAGGGCGCCGGGCCCCGTGGTCTCGATCTCGCCCATGTGGGAGACGTCGAACACCCCGCAGCCGGTCCGCACCGCGATGTGCTCTGCGCGCACTCCCTCGTACTGGACTGGCATCTCCCAGCCGGCGAAGTCCACCAGCTTCGCGCCGGCGGCGACGTGGGCGTCGTAGAGGGGCGTCCGCCGCAACACGCGGCGCAGGCTAGCGGCGGAGTGCGTCTAGTCTGTCCCGGAGGAACGACGGCACGTCGATGTCGTCCTCGGAGACCCGCAGGTCCCGGCGCTCGGTGTCGCCGAGGGCCGCGACGCTGCGCTTGCGCGAGCGCTCGCGGGTGCGGATGGGCGTACGCGCGAGGGTCTCGAAGCCCTCGAACCCGGTGGCGATGACCGTCACCCGGACCTCGTCGCCCATGGTCGGGTCGATCACGGTGCCGAAGATGATGTTGGCGTTCTTGTCGGCCGACTGGACGACCAGCTCGGCGGCCTCGTCGACCTCGAAGAGGTTCAGGTCCTCGGAGCCGGTTACGTTGAGCAGCATCCCGGTGGCGCCGTCGATCGACTCCTCCATAAGCGGCGAGGAGACGGCCATCTTCGCGGCCTCCACCGCGCGGCTCTCGCCGGAGGCCGAGCCGACGCCCATCATCGCCGAGCCCGCGTTCGACATCACGGTCCGGACGTCGGCGAAGTCGAGGTTGATCTGGCCCGGCGTCGTGATCAGGTCGGTGATGCCCTGCACGCCCTGGCGCAGGATGTCGTCGGCGATCCGGAACGCCTCCTGGACGGAGGTCTGGCGCTCGACGACCTGCAGAAGCTTCTGGTTCGGGACGATGATCAGCGTGTCGACCTTGGCGCGGAGCTTGTCGATGCCCTCCAGCGCCTGCTGCATGCGGCGCGCGCCCTCGAACTCGAACGGCTTGGTGACCACCCCGACCGTGAGGGCGCCGATCTCCTCCTTGGCGATCTCGGCGATCACCGGGGCCGCTCCGGTGCCGGTGCCGCCGCCCTCGCCCGCGGTGACGAACACCATGTCCGCGCCCTTGAGGGACTCCTTGATGTCGTCGCGCGACTCGGCCGCGGCGCCCGCGCCGACGTCGGGGTCTGCGCCCGCCCCGAGGCCGTGGGTGAGGTCATGGCCGATCGAGAGCTTGATGTCGGCCTCGCACGCCTGAAGCGCCTGGACGTCCGTGTTCACCGCGATGAACTCGACGCCCTTGAGGCCGGCGTCGACCATCCGGGAAACGGCATTGGTGCCGCCGCCGCCGGCTCCGACGACCTTGATTACGGCCAGATACGAGGACTCGACCATCTAGATCCGTTGACCCTTGCTCGTCCGAGGGTAAAGCCACACTTGAGGGTTTTCCTCAACGGCCTCCCTAGACGTGTGAATGACCGTACGCCATTGCGACGTGAGTGTCAATGATCCGGACCATACCCGGCACGGAATCATGCAACCCCCCAAACTCTCGACCATGACCTGAGGGTTTTCGGAGGTCGCACAGTCTCAGGCCGTGGTTCAGAGTGCGGGATCCACGGGCGGAGTCTCCACGGGCGCCTCCGCGGCCGGCTCGACGGGCGCGACCTCGGGTTCCTGCGCCGTCGGGGCCACGGCGCCGCCCACCGCGGGGCGCTCGGGGGCCCGGACGTCGATGTAGGTGAAGGTCTCGAGCTTCGGGTCGGCGAGGACCGCCGCGGCGGCGGCCCACTTGGCCCCGGCCTGCTCGTGGGTGCCGAACCTGATCGGGATGGCTCCCCTCATGGTCACCTCCACCCCGCGCTCGCCCTCGATGGAGATGCCCTCGATGAGCGGGCGGAGCGGGGCGGGCGCCGCGCCGAGCACGGTCGCCTGGATCAGCGCCTCGCCCTCGAGCGTCCCGGAAGCCGGGAACTCGTCGACCTCGAGCACGGGGAGGCCGGCACGGGCGTCGTCGTCGAGCTCGAGGCCGCGGAGCAGCGTCCCGTCGCCGGCGACCGGAACCGACTCGTCGCCGGACTGCGCGATCAGCGCCGGCGGGCGCTCGGTGACCTCGATCGACAGGCCGTGCAGGAGTTCGGGATCGGCGCTGACGGAGACCACGGTCGGGAAGCCGGCCACCGCGGCGGCGAGGTCGTCCTCGCGCACGTGGAGGGTCGTCATCGAGCCGGCCGCCTCGGTCAGGGCCGTCGCGATCCGCTCGCGGTCGGGGGAGCTGACACCGGTCACCTCGACGTCGCGCACCGCGACCAGCGACGAGTCGCGAAGCCAGCCGAAGTAGCCGGCGACCGCCGCGCCGGCCACCACCACAAGGACGACCAGCGAGGTGCGCAGGGAGGGCCGGCGCAGGCTGGGGAGGGACGGGCGCCAGGCCTGGGCGCGGGCCGTACGCCTCGGCGCCGTCCGCCTCGGCTTCCTGGCCGCCGTCCGTGGCCGCTTCGACGGGGCGCGCTTCGCGGGGGCCCGCTTCGGCGAAGCCGCCCGCTTGGGCTTCGGCTTGGGCTCGCGGCCTCGCCCCCTGCTTGCGGCCTCGGCTTCGGTCTCACCGCCCCGGAGTGGCCACGACGGGCGGCGGAGCGGGCCGCGGCGCGGCGTTTCCCGGCAGGGGTTGACGTGTGGCTGGCCACGGTTGAGGGTTCGCCGCGGGCCTGGCGCTTTCCTGCCTGGCGCCCGCCCGAGGCGGCGTGCTCTAGCTCAGCCCCCAGCCGGGGGGCCACTCGACCTCGCCGAGGACCTGGACCTCGGGCTCGAGCTCGACGCCGAAGCGCTCGTGCACCCGGCGGCGACCTTGGGCCATCAGCTCGAGGATGTCCGCGGTGGTGGCCCCGTCGGCGTTCTCGACGAAGTTGGCGTGCTTGGGGGCGAAGCGTGCTCCCCCGACGCTCAGCCCGCCGCAATCCGCGGCGTCGAGCAGCTGGCCTGCGCTTCGGCCCTCGGCTCGCGGGTCGTCGGGGTTCTTGAAGGTCGAGCCGAACGTCTTGATGCCCGACGGCTGCGCCTCGCGGCGCTTGCCGCGCATCTCCGCAAGGGTCGCCTTGATGGCGTCGGGCTCGGCGTCGGCGAGGGCGAACGACGCGCGCGCCACGATCTCACCGTCCGTCAGGTTCGAGCTGCGGTAGGCGAACCCGAGGTCGTCGGGCCCGCGGCGCTCGACCCCGGCCGCGGTCGCGACGTCGACCCACTCGAGCACCCGGGCGAGCTGGCCGCCGTAGGCGTTGGCGTTCATCCGCACCGCCCCCCCGACCGTGCCCGGGATGTTTATCCCGAACTCGAGCCCGGTAAGGCCCCAGCGGGCGGTCTTCGCCGTGGCCGACGGGAGCCGTGCGCCGCCGCCGCATACGACGCGGGTGCCCTCGCGCTCGGCGGCCGCCAGCTCGCCGTCGAGCTTCAGCACGAGCCCGCGGAACCCCGCGTCCGATACGAGGAGGTTGGAGCCCGAGCCGACGACGCCGAGCGCCACGCCCTGCGCGTCCGCCCACGCGAGCAGCTCGACCAGTGCCGCCTGCGTGGAGGGGCGCGCGAACAGGTCGGCCGGGCCCCCGGTGCGCACGGTCGTGAGCCGCTCCAGCGGGTAGTTGCGCTCGACGCCCTCAGGATCGCCCACGCGCGCGCCTCCCCATCCTCTGCGCCGACCAGGCGGTCGGCGAGCCGGAAGACGTCGCCGGCGCCGAGCGTCACCAGCAGGTCGCCCTCCCGCAGGCGGGGGGCGAGCGCGCGCTCGGCCGTGTCGGCGTCGCGCAGCCACCACACGGGGCGCCCAGCTGCCCGGTCGGCGGCGGCGCGGGCAACGTCCAGCCCGCTCACTCCCGCAAGCGGGCCCACGGGCTCCTCGCGAGCCGGGTACACCTCAAGCACGCCAACCTCGTCGGCAACCGCCAGCGCGGCCCCGAAGCGCTCCGCCAGCGCCTTGGTGCGGGAGTAGAGGTGGGGCTGGAAGACGGCGATCAGCCGCCTGTGCGCGAGGCCGCGCAGGGCGGCGAGGGCCGCGGCGACCTCGGTCGGGTGGTGGGCGTAGTCGTCGTAGATGACGGCGCCGTCGCGCGAGCCCTTGCGCTCGAGGCGCCTCAGCATTCCCGGAAAGCGCTCGAGGTCCGGCGCCAGGGATCCCCCCTCCCCGATCCCGGCGGCCTCGAGCGCGGCGAGCGCCCCGCGGGCGTTCAGCAGGTTGTGCTCGCCCGGGACCGACAGCGCCAGCGGCGGCCCCGGCGAGTTCGCGTCGAAGCGGACGATGCGCCCGCCGGCGGCGATCGGGTCGAGGTCCGGCGCCGCACCCATCACCAGCGTGCTCGCGGAGCCGGCGAACTCGCGGAAGGCCTCCATCAGCTCGGCGCGCGAGGACCAGCGCGAATGGTGATCGAGCTCGACGTTGGTGATCACCGCGATCTCGGGCCTCAGCTCGAGAAAGCTGGCGTCGGACTCGTCGGCCTCGGCGATCACCCACTCCGCGTCCTCGACCCAGCCCGCGTTGGCCGCATCGCCGTCCGGGCCGGCCCCCGGCAGCTCGCCGCCCAGGAAGAAGGATGCCTTACCCAGGGTGGCCCAGGCGAGCATGCCCGCGGTGGTCGTCTTGCCGTGTGCGCCCGCGACGGCGATCAGACGCCGGCCGGCGCAGAGCTCGGCCAGGAGCTCACCACGGTGGATCACGCGCTGGCCGCGCTCCTTGGCGGCCCTCAACTCGGGGTTGTCGTCGCCGATCGCGCTCGAGACGACCACATCGGCCCCGGGAGGAACCGCGTCGGCGTCGTGGCCCAGGCGGGCGTCGATTCCGGCCGCGCGGACCCGCTTGAAGTAGCTGCTCTCGCTGCGATCGCTGCCGGTGACGGCCGCGCCGCGGGCGTGGCAGACGAGCGCCAGGGCGCTCATGCCGGCGCCACCGATCGCGATGAAGTGGAGGGCGCGGCCCTCGAGGTCGCTCATCTCGCCACGGAGAGGATCTCCGATGCCACCCGCTCGGCGGCGTCGGGGCGGGCCAGCCCGGCCGAGGCTCGGGCCATCTCGGCCAGCCCCTCGGTGTCGCCGAGGAGGTCGGCCGCGGTCGAACTCACGGCTGCGCCGTCGAGGGCGTCGTCGTCGATCACCACCGCCGCGCCCGCGTCGCGCATCCACTCGGCGTTCGCCCGCTGGTGGTCGGCCGCGGCATGTGGATACGGGACCAGGATCGCGGGCCGCCCGGCGGCTGCCAGCTCGAAGATCGAGCCACCCGACCGGGCCAGGACCAGGTCGCAGGCCGCGAGCGGCGTCCGCCAGCCCCGGCTCGTACTCCAGCAGCGTGTAGTCGGCCACGCCGCCGGCTTCGGCGAGACGCTCGCGGGCGGTCTCGTAGTCACGGTGGCCGGCGATGTGGAGCACGTGGAAGCCGCGCTCGCGCGGCGAGTCTCCAGAGGCGAAGGCCTCGAGCGCGGCCAGGTTGATGCTGCGGGCCCCCTGGCTCCCCCCGAAGACCAACAGGCAGCGCGCCGCCGGGTCGATCCCGAAGCGGTCGCGGGCGGCGCCGCGATCGGCGCCCAGGATGTCCGCCGGGACCGGCCTGCCCGTGACGACGAACCGCTCGCCTTCGAGCCCGGGGACCTCGAACGCGAGGCACACGCGGCGGGCGCGGCGCGCCAGGAGGCGGTTGGCGAGCCCGAGGTGGCGGTCGGCCTCGGTCAGGACCAGCGGCAGGCCCAGCGACAGCGCGGCCAGCCCGCCGGGGCCTGCGACGTAGCCGCCTCCGCCCATCACCGCCTCGGCGCCGCGATCGCGGAGGATGCGGCGCGCGGCGGGCACCGCCCTCGCGGCCAGCGCCACGGCGCCTGCAGCCTTCAGCGGGTTGCCCCGGTCGATACCGCGGACGTCGAGCAGCTCGACCTCGTACCCGGCGGCCGGCACCAGCTCGGCCTCGAGGCGGCCCCGCGCCCCGATGAAGAAGACATCCGCGCCAGCCTCCCGCAGCGCGTCAGCGACGGCGAGAGCCGGTACGACGTGCCCGGCGGTCCCTCCCGCGGCTATCGCGACCCTTGGCACGGCTGGACGAGCTCCTCCTCTGGCCGCCGGCGCGGCCACCTTCGACGACCTTCAGTCTTTCAGCGCGGGCCGGCTGCCGCCTGCTGGGCGCAGCACGGCCGACGCCGGCGCTTCGCCGGCGCCGGCTCGGCGCGCTGCGACGGGCGGCTCGAGGCGGGCTTCGGCCTGGCGGCCGGGACCCGGGCGCCATCGGCGATGTTCAGCAACAGGCCGACGGCGGCCAGCATCACCAGCAGGCTCGAGTTGCCGTAGGAGACGAACGGAAGCGGGACGCCGGTCAGCGGCGCCAGGCCGAGGACGGCGAAGAGGTTGATCGTGGCCTGGATCATCACCAGCGAGACCAGGCCCGCGGCGAGCAGCTTCGTGTAGCGGTCCCGGGCGCGCTGCGCCGTTCGCAGCCCCGCGTAGGCGAAGAGCCCGAAGAGGCTCGCGAGGCCCACCATGCCGAGCAGTCCCATCTCCTCGCCGATCACCGCGGCGATCATGTCGGTGTGGGCCTCCGGCAGGTAGAAGGCCTTCTGGAGGCTCCCCCCGACGCCGACGCCGAAGACTCCGCCCGAGCCGAGCGCGATCTGAGCCTGGGTCGCCTGAAAACCTGCCCCGGCGGGGTCGGCACTTGGGTTGATGAACCCCGTCAGACGCTCCATCCGGTACGGCTCGATCATGATCGCCAGGAGGATGAATCCGGCCGCGCCGGCCCCCAGCAGCACGAGGTGCCGCATCTTCGCGCCAGCCGCGATCAGCATCGCGACGGCCGTGAACCCGGCGACCATGGCCGTCCCGAGGTCAGGCTCGAGCACGACGAGCAGGCACACGGCCACGACCGGCATCAGGAAGGGCACCATGTCGGGCAGCGAGCGGATCAGGCGCGGCCTCGTCGCCAGCAGAGCCGCGCCGTGGAGCACCAGGGCGACCTTGGCGATCTCCGAGGGCTGGATCTGGAACAGGCCCGCGCCTAGCCAGCGCTTGGCCCCGTTCACCTCGACCCCCATCCCGGGCACAAGGACCAACACGAGCAGGGCGATCGAGACCGCCATGATCACGGGGGTCAGCCGGTAGATGACGGTCACGCCCCGGAGCGCCAGGATCCGCATGGCGACCAAGCCGAAGACACCGAACAGGAGGGTGCGCTTCAGGTAGTAGGCGCTGTCGCCGCTGTCGCCGAGCAGCGCTGTCGTCGACGAGGCGCTGAAGACCATCACCACGCCCAACGCGACGAGGCACAGCGTCGCGGTGAGCAGCAGCGAGTGCTCGATCGGCGGCGCGCCCGTGCGCCGGCGCGGACCGACGGCGGCAAGCTTCAGCACGCTCACCGCAGGGCCTCCACGAGGCGGCGGAAGTGCTCGCCGCGCTCGGCGTAGTCGGCATAGGCGTCGAAGCTGGCGCAGGCCGGCGCCAATAGGACGACATCTCCCGGTGCGGCGGCCTCGGCGGCGGCGGCCACGGCCTCGGCCAGGCCGTCGAAGCGGGCGTGGTCGACGCCCGCCTCCCAGGCAGGAGCCAGGTCGCGCTCGAGCTGGGCTGCCGTACCGCCGATCAGGTAGGCCGCCTTGGCGTTCTCGGCCAGTGCCGGCGCCAGCTCGGTGAACTCCTCGCCCTTGGAGCTCCCGCCGAGGATCACGTGAAGGGGCGCATCGAACGAGGACACGGCCGCGCGCGCGGCGGCGACGTTCGTGGCCTTCGAGTCGTTCACGTAGGCGACGCCATCGATCTCGCCCACCGGCTCGAGCCGGTGCGGCACGCCCCCGAAGGCGCGCAGTCCGGCAGCGACGTCGGCGCGCCCCGCCCCCATGGCCAGCGAGGCCGCCGCTGCGGCCATCGCGTTCTCGGCGTTGTGCAGCCCAATCAGGCGCAGCTCGGACAGCTCGACCAGCGGCTCCCCCGCGGCGACGATCGCGCCGCCCTCGACGGCGACCTCGCAGTCGGGCCCGTCGCAGTCGCGGCAGAAGGCGATCCGCCGCGCGCAGCCGCCGAGGTCGCGGCCGCGTAGGGCCTGCTCGCAGCCGTTGAAGACGGCGAAGTCGTCGTTGCCCTGGTTGGCGAAGACCCGGAGCTTGGCGTCCAGATAGCGGTCGAGGGTGCCGTGGCGGTCGAGGTGGTCGGGGCTCACGTTGAGCAGCACGGCGCATTCCGGGGAGAACGCCTCCGAGTCCTCGAGCTGGAACGAGGACGCCTCGCAGATCACGGTCGTCTCCGCGGCGGTGGAATCGACCAGCGAGGCCAGCGGGGTGCCGACGTTGCCGGCGACCGTCACCGGACGCCCGGCGGAGCGCCATACCTCTCCAAGCAGCTCGGCGACGGTGGTCTTGCCGTTGGTGCCGGTCACCGCCACGAACGGGCTCTCCATGAGGCGCCAGGCCAACTCCAGCTCGCCGAGCACGGGAAGGGCCCGCTCCCGGGCGGCCGCGACCACCGATGCCTCGGCGGGGACGCCGGGGCTCTTGACCAGGCAGCGCGCGCGATCGAGGTGGCCGAGTCCGTCGTCATCCAGACTGACTTCGACGCCCAGGGCCGCGGCCCCTTCCACGCCCGCCGGTGAACCGGAGTCGACCGCGATCACCTCCTCGCCGCGGCGGGCGAGCAGCGCGGCGGCCGCCTGCCCGGAACGTGCCAAGCCGACGACGAGGTACGGCCCGCCGGGCAGCGGGGGTCGTGGCTTCACCGAGCCCATGCCTGAATGTTCGCTAAGTGGGCCGCGCTCCCTGCGCCTGCGTGGTACACGAGCTGGAGACGAAGCCGTCCAGCGGGACGCAAGGCGGACGGTTGACGGTTATCACCGAGGGAGTACCCCGCCCTGGCTCGGGTGACGATTGGCGAGTTTGGCCCGCATAGCGGGCAAAAGTCGCCACTCGCGGTTGCGGCGGCCCAAAACGCATCCCCCTCGGTGCCATGTCCCGAACACCCGCCCCCTCTCGGACGACGGGCGGGGCCCTACCCCAGCGAGTTCTGGAACAGGACGTAGCCGATGCCCGCGCACACGGCGGCCACGATCCAGAAGCGCAGCATGATCTTGGTCTCCGACCACGCGAGCATCTCGAAGTGGTGGTGGACCGGCGCCATCAGCAGCACCCGGCGGCGGAAGAGCTTGAACGAGGCGACCTGGACGGCGACCGAGAGCGCCTCGATCACGAAGATCCCGCCGAGGATGATCAGGAGCAGCTCCGTCTGGGTCATCACAGCGAGCGCTCCTATCGCTGCGCCGAGTCCCAGCGAGCCCGTATCGCCCATGAAGATCGCCGCCGGGAAAGCGTTGAACCACAGGAAGCCGATGGAGGCGCCGACCAGGCACGCGGAGAGCAGCGCCAACCCCTCCTGGCCGGTGGTGATCGTGATCGCCATGTAGGCGAGGAGGACGATCGCGCAGGCGCCCGCGGCCAGGCCGTCGAGGCCGTCGGTGAGGTTGACGGCGTTGGAGGCGCCCGCGATGACCAGAAAGACGAAGACGAGGTACAGCACCGGGCCGACGTCGAGCTCGGCATCGAAGACGCGCGAGCGCAGCACCGGGTCGAGACCCACGACCTCCGTGGCGACGTACCAGAGGCCGACGGCCAGGGCGATCTGGGCCAGCAGCTTGTAGCGGGCGGAGAGGCCCAGCGAGCGGCGCTTCGTGATCTTCGTGAAGTCGTCGGCGAAGCCGATCAGGGCGGCCCCCACGGCCACGCCGAGGACCGCGAGGCTCTGGGTGTCGCGCTCGGAGAGCACCAGGTACGGCACCGCGATCGCGAGGAAGATGACGAGGCCCCCCATCGTCGGGGTGCCGGCCTTCGCGTGATGCTCCTGCGGGCCCTCCTCGCGGATCTGCTGGCCGAACTCCCTGACGCGAAGGAAGTCGATGAACTTCGGCCCGAGGAAGATCGTGATCAGCATGGCCGCCATCCCCGCGATGAGGACCTCGCCCCGGTCGATCGCGGCCGACGCTACCTCGTTGGCCAGCGCGGCTGTCGGCATCGGAAGCACCGGCCGCTACGCGGGGCCGCGGGCCGTGATCAGCGCCTCGGTGAGGTGCTCGAGCCCGACCGAGCGCGAGCCCTTCACGAGCATCGAGTCGCCCTCGGAGAGGGCCGCGTTCGCGAGCTTCACGGCCGCGTCGGCGTCGGGAGCCCAGGCGTCCGGCGCGTACTCGCGAGCCAGCTCACCGACGCCGATCACGGGCTCGATCCCCAGGTTGCGGGCCAGCGCCCCGATCTCGCGGTGGTAGCCCGCAGCGTCCGGGCCCAGCTCCTTCATCTCGCCGAGTACCGCCAGCCGCCGCGCCTCCGGCGCCACCCCCTCGACGCCCTCCGCGAGGTTCTCGAGGGCCGCGCGCATGGAGATCGGGTTGGCGTTGTAGCAGTCGTTCACGATCACGATTCCGCCGGCGAGCCTGACCAGCTCACCGCGCAGCCGCGAGAACTCTATCCCCGGCGCCCGACGCGCCATGTCAGCCACGTCGCACCCGAGAGCGACGCCGATCCCGATCGCGCACAGCGCGTTCGTGAGGTTGTGGGCCTCGCCGAAGGGCAGGTCAAACGCCGCCTCGCCGCCCAGCGTGGCAACCGTCGCCGACAGGCGTCCGTCGCGATGCGTCACGTCGTGGGCGACGACCTCCCCGCCGGGGCCGAAGGTGATGGTTTCGAGGGTGTCGTGGAGGTGAGGCTCGAGCGCCTCGGCGTCCACCGGAACGACCGCGGTGCCGCCGTGCCGCAGGCCGGCCAGGATCTCCGCCTTTGCCTCGGCGATCGCCTCCAGCGTCCCCAGCAGCTCCAGGTGCACGGGGCCGACGTTGGTGATCGCAGCCACGTCGGGCTCGGCGATCTCGCACAGCTCGGCGATCTGGCCGAGGCCGCGCATGGCCATCTCCAGCACCAGGGCCTCGGTCTCCGGGGGCGCCGAGAGGATCGTTAGCGGCAGCCCGATCTCGGTGTTGTAGTTCTCGGGGCTGGCGTGCACGCGCAGCGGCAGGATGGAGCGCGCGATGTCCTTTACCGAGGTCTTTCCCGTCGAGCCGGTGATCCCCACGACCCTGCAGCCCAGCTCCCGCCGCCAGGCCCGCGCCAGCCGCTGGAGGGCCTGAAGGGGATCCGGGCTGGTGAGCACCCAGCCGGACTCCGGCAGGCCGGCGGCGTGCTCCGGGCGGACGACGACGCCCCAGGCGCCCCCGAGAAGCGCTCCTCCCGCGTAGGCGCCACCGTCGGCGCGCTCGCCCGGGAGGCCGAAGAAGAGGTCGCCGGGCCCCGCCGCGCGCGAGTCGATCGTCGCGCGGCTGGGACGTTCGCGTGCCCCCTCCTGCGCCACGGTCGCGCCCGCCTCGGCCGCGATCCGCTCCGGGGCCAGCTCGATCATGGTCCCACCCGGAGCGAGCGAAGCTCCTCGCGGGCGACGTCGCGGTCGTCGAACGGGAGCTTGCGCCCGCCTGCGAACTCCTGGCCCTGCTCATGCCCCTTGCCCGCGATCACGACGGTGTCGCCCTCGCGGGCCTCCGCCAGCGGCGGCGGCGATCGCCGCGCGGCGGTCGACCTCCACCTCGATCTCGGCGCGTGCCCCCTCGCCCTCCATGCCGGCACGGATCTCCGCCACGATCGCCGCGGGGTCCTCCGAGCGCGGGTTGTCGGAGGTGACGAGGGCGACGTCCGCCAGCTCGGCCACGGCCGCCCCCATCAGCGGGCGCTTGTCGCGGTCGCGGTCGCCGCCCGCCCCGAAGACGCAGATCAGTCGGCCCTGGGTGAGCCGGCGAGCTGCCCGAAGCACGTTCTCGAGCGAGTCAGGGGTATGGGCGTAGTCCACCAGGACGCCGAACGGCTGCCCCTCGTCGATCGCCTCCATCCGCCCCGGTACCCGCGCCGCGCTCGTCAGCGCCGCCGCGGCCTCTGCGGCGGGGACCCCGAGCGCGCCGGCGGTGGCGATCGCCGTCAGCGCGTTGGCGATGTTGAAGTCCCCGGGGAGCGCCAGCTCGACCGCGTGGTCGCCCTCCGGCGAGCGGCAGATGAATCGGGAGCCGCCCGCGTCGAACGACGGCTCGAGCGCGGTGTAGTCGGCGTCCGCGCCCTCGGCGGAGAACGTGACCAGTGCGCCCCCGCGCTCGCGGATCGCCGCCGCCAGCCGGTCGCCGTAGGGGTCGTCGGCGTTCACCACCGAGGTCCCAGGGGGCTCCGGAGTGCCCGCGAACAGGATCTCCTTCGCGGAGAAGTAGTCGTCCATGCCTGCATGGAAGTCGAGGTGGTCCTGGGTGAGGTTGGTGAAGGCGGCCGCCTTGAAGCGGGTGCCGTCGGCGCGGCGCAGCGCCAGGGCGTGGGACGAGACCTCCATCACGCACGCTCGGTCGCCGGCGTCGAGCATCTCCCGGAAGGTGCGCTGGAGGTCGATCGCCTCCGGCGTCGTGCGCTCGACCTCCGACTCGAAGCCCCCGACCACCCTCCTCACGGTGCCGAGCTGCCCTGCTTGGGTGCCGGCCCGCTCGAGCACGTGGCGGACCAGGAACGCCGTCGTCGTCTTGCCGTTCGTGCCGGTGATCCCGGCCACCTCGAGCTTGGCCGTGGGGTCACCGAAGAACGCCACGGCCGCGGGCGCCATCGCGGCACGTGCGTCGGGGACGACGGCCTGCGGAACGGCCAGCTCGAGCGGGCGCTCGACGACGAGGGCCGCCGCGCCGGCCTCGATGGCGGCCGGCGCGAAGTCGTGGCCGTCGCTGCGAGCCCCTGGCACACAGAAGAAGAGGGTGCCCGCCCCGACGTCGCGGCTGTCATAGGCCAGGCCGGTCACCTCGACGCCCGGGTCGGCGGTCCACTCGGCGACCGAAGCGCCGGCGAGGACCTCGCGGAGCTTCATCGCGGCGATTGTATGGCGGCGATGCGGGCCGGTGGGGCCGCTCAGCCGCCGCCGGCGCCCGCCTCGATGCCGAGGTATGGGAGCGCGAACCTGGCGATCTCACCGAACGCGGGCGCGGCGACGCTGCCGCCGTAGTAGTCGCCCTCGGGCTCGTCGACGACGACCGCCACCAGCAGCTGCGGGTCCTCGGCGGGGGCGAAGCCCACGAACGAGCCGACGAACTTCGTCTCCGAGTAGACGCCGTCGACCACCTTCTCGGCGGTTCCCGTCTTCCCCGCGAGCGTGTAGCCGGGGACGCTCACCTCGGAGGCCGTGCCTCCCGGGGCCAGCACCCCCTCGAGCATCTCCCGGACCTTCACCGCATTGTCGCGCGAGATGATCCGCCTGCCTTCCGCGGCCTCCACGGGCTCGCCTCCCGCCTCGGCGATCAAGCGCGGGGGCCGGAGGACGCCGCCGTTGGCGATCGCCGAGTAGGCCGCGGCCATCTGGATCGGGGTCACCGAGAGGCCCTGGCCGATCGGCAGGTTGCCCATCGTCGAACCCGAGTACTCGCTGGGCTCGAGCACGATCCCCTGCTCCTCGCCCGGGAAGTCGATGCCGGTGGGGGCGCCGAAGCCGAACTCACGGATCCAGTGGTCGAAGCGCTCGGCCCCGATCTCGAGGCCGATCTTCACGGCGCCGACGTTCGAGGACTGGGCCAGGATGTCGGCGACGCTGAGCGTCATGTAGCCACGCGGATGGGACTCCTCGATCACGCGGTCCGCGACCTGGATCGTCGGCGGCAGGTCGAAGGGGGTATCGGGGGTCACGATCCCCTCCTCCATCGCCCCGGCCACCGTGAAGGCCTTGAACGTCGAGCCCGGCTCATAGGTGTACCCGGTGGCGCGGTTCGCGAGCTCCTGCGGGGTGGCCCCGCCCGGGTCGGACGGATCCGCCGCGGGGTAGTTCGCGAGCGCCAGGACCTCGGAGCTCCGCGGGTCCATAACGATCGCCGTCGCCCCCTTCGGGCTGTAGGTCTCGGCGATGCCCGCGAGGACGTCCTCCGTGCGTGCCTGAAGGTAGGCGTCGATCGTGAGCTGGATGTCGGTTCCGGTCCCCGGGCTCTGGAGCGTGTCTCGCTCCAGCTCCTCGCCCAGGGCATCGCGGACGATCTCGCGCTCGCCCTCGGCCCCGTGCAGGGTCTCCTCGTAGGAGGCCTCGAGGCCGGTGAGGCCGTTGTTGTCGATCCCAACCGACCCGATCACCTGCGACGCCATCTCGCCCTGCGGATAGATGCGCCGGCTGTCGGCGAGGGTCCCGATCCCGGCGAGGTCGAGCTTGCGCACATCCTCCGCGGTCGGTAGGTCGACCTTGCGAGCGATGTACTCGAACCCGGAATCGGGCTTCGCGAGCAACCGGAGGATCTCGTCCTCGTCGCCGTCGAGGACCGCGGCCAGCTTCGCCGCCGCCTTCGGTGGGTCCTCGACCTGGTACGGCGTCGCGACGATCGTCACCGCATCCTCCGAGACCGCCAGCTCCCTGCCGTTGCGGTCGAGAATCGATCCGCGCGAGCCCGGGACCGTCAGCGTCTCGGTCTGCTGGCTCTGCGCCTCGGCGCTCAGCGCCGAGCCCCGCACACCCTGCAGCCAGGAGGCCCGGGCGACGACCACGCACAGCGCCAGCGCGAACAGCGCGAACAGGAGTCCGATTCGTCGCTCGACCAGGCCCATCGTCTGTCAGCTTCGCCCTCGGCGCCCGGCACCCTTGTCCGCGGCTGAGTCGCCGCTCACGGGGCGACGACGCCGCCATCCGTTGTGGCAAGGCGCGCGGCCGGATCGGCCGGCGGCGCCGTGACCGCCTCGGTGGGAACCTCCGTGACCGGCGCCTCCTCGACGGGAGGCACCTCGGGCTCGACGGCCGGCGCCGTGATCACCGGAACCTCGGTAATGGCGGGCGCGACCGTGCCCAGCGTGAAGTCGCCATCGGCGAGGCGCCGTGCCGCGATCGCGGCGGCGTCGCGGCCCGGGTGCAGGTAGCGGATCGCCCCCGGGGCGGGCATGGCCAGGCCGACCCTCACGGCGGCCGCCTGGACCTGGTCGTTTGAAAGCTCCCCAGCGATCTGGGCCTCGAGTGCCGAGTTGGCGCGCTTCAACCCGTCGGTCTGGCGAGCGACTTCGCTGGAGGCGGCGTTGAGGTCGAGGGCCCGGACATTCAGCGCCACGATCCCCACGAGCAGCGCCCCGAGGACGCCGATCCAGATCCGGCCGCGCGTCATCCGGACCACTACCCCGGAGTCGGCGATATCGCCGACGGCACCCGCCGTGCGGCCGACTACCACCGGGACGAAGCCGGTCACGGGGGTGTTGCGGCGGGCGCGGGGGCGGCGAGGGGCGGCGCTGCCCCGGCTGGCTTTCGACCGCGTGGCCGCCTTGGTGCGGGCGCGTCGCTGCTGGGCGGCGCGGCCGCGAGGCGGCGCGGGCCGTGGGCGCGGCTTCAGCGCCGGGCGGTTCGCCGTCGCGCGGCGGGCGGGCGTGGCGGCGACGCGGCGCGCCACGGCGGTGGCGGGCATCAGCCCTCACTCCCGGGCAGGTCGTCGCGCGGGCCCCGCAGCTTGCGTGCGACGCGCAGCCGCGCCGAGCTCGCGCGGGGGTTGCGCTCGGCCTCCTCGGGGGAGGCGGCTATGGCGCGGCGGGTCAGGAGCTCGGCCTCCGGCTCGCGCGAGCAGGTGCAGACCGGAAGCTCCGGCGGGCAGACGCATTCGCGGGCGCGGTCGGCCAGGAAGCGCTTCACCCTGCGGTCCTCGAGCGAGTGGAACGCGATCGCGCCCAGGCGCCCTCCGACCTCGAGGCGCCCCCATGCCCCGGGCAGCGCGCGATCGAGCGACTCCAGCTCGCCGTTGACGGCGATCCTGATCGCCTGGAAGCTTCGCTTCGCGGGGTGGCCGCGGCCGAAGCGGTAGGAAGGGGGAACCGCGGCCCGGATCGCATCGACCAGCTCGAACGTGGTCTCCAGGGGCCGGCGGCGGACGATCTCGGACGCGATCGCGCGAGCGTGCCGCTCCTCCCCGTACTCGCGCAGAGCGGCGGCCAGGCGCTCGGCGGGCCAGTCGTTCACGACGACGCGCGCCGAGAGCTGCTGGTCGGGGTCCATGCGCATGTCGAGCGGAGCGTCGGCGGCGTAGGAGAAGCCACGGGCGGGCTCATCGACCTGGCGCGAGGAGATGCCCAGATCCATATACGCAAGGTCGAAGCGGCGCCCGGCGGCCGCCAGGTCGTCGATGGCGTCGGCGAAGTCGGCGCGGACGAACTCGGCCTCGCACTCGACCTCCTCCGCGAACCCCGCGAAGGACTCCTCGGCCTCGGGGTCGCGGTCGACGCAGACGAGGGAGCCGGCGGCGCCGATCCGCTCGGCCACCAGCCGCGCGTGGCCCCCGGAGCCAAAGGTGCAATCCAGCGCGGAGGAGCCCGGCGCGGGGTCGAGCAACTCGACAAGCTCAGGGGCGAGGACGGGGACGTGGCCGGTGGCGTTCATGGCTGTCGCCGCGGCCATTCGATCTTCAGCCCCATCCTGCTACTCGTCCGCGCCGCCGGCGCCACCGAGCGATTCCGCCAACTCGTCGGCCTGGGCGTCGATCTCGGCGTCGTGCTCGCTCCAGGCCACGGGGTTCCAGACCTCGAGGTGGTCGTCGACGCCGACGATCATGCAGGCGCCCTTCAGGTTCGCGTGCTCGATCAGGTGGCCCGGGACCCGTACCCGGCCGGCGGAGTCCAGCTTCTCGTCGTGCGAGCGGGCGTGGAAGCGCCGGCGCATCATCCGGCCCCTCTTCGTGAGGGGGTTCAGCGTGCCAAGGTAGTTGCGGGTGAGCTCCGCGTACTCGGCGACCGGGTAGATCGAGACGCAGTCGTCGAGCTCCTCGAACAGGACCACGCCGTCGTCGAGGGCGGCGCGGAAGCGTGCGGGAATCGTCAGCCGGTCCTTGGCGTCGAGGGAGTGTTCGTGTTGTCCGCGGAAGGCCATCGTGTGGAGAAGACTTGGACCGGGGTGACGAGGTGGGAGGAGCCTCACCACCCCGGTCCTGGGTCAACTTGAGACGCCACGCTACCCCACTGCGCCCCACTTTTCAACACACGGCAGCGCGCGCACTACACAACAGCCGTCGGACGGAACCGCTACACACCGTCCCCGGTAAGCGGTTTTCCCCTTGTCCATGGGCTTTGGCCCGGCTCCGGCGCGAGCCCGCCGCGACTCTCGGGAGCGCTCGATCTGCAAGGGCGCTTGCACCGACCTGCCCGGGTTCCTTGATCTAGGCTGCGGCCCATGACCGAGCAGCCGCCGGCCGCCCCGCCCGGGCTCGACGCCGCCCAGGCGGCGGACGCTCAGTTCTCGACGGCGCCGCCGGGGGCGCCGCCCACCGACCACAGCGCCGGCGGCAAGGTCCCGCTCGACGCCGACGACATGCGGGGCCACCATTTCCGGGCCCTGTTCGGGAGCACCGCGGCGGTCATCGTCACGATCCTCTTCATCGTCGGCGCGGGCGTCGCGGGCCTGATCGCGGCGGGCCCCGCGATCGGTGCTGCCGCCACCGGGGGCGCGGTGCTCCTACTCCTGATCATCGCCTGGGTCATGGCCTCCTCGCGTGCCGAGGCCGACTTCTTCAAGGCGTACGCGAGCGGGCACTCGCTCCAGCTCACGGAGGGCCGCGGCAGCATCCCACCCGCGACGCCGCTGCTCCAGCGCGGCGACCGCCGCTACACCGAACGCGCGCTGAGCGGCGCGCTCCCCGGCGGCGAGGACGGCACCCTTGCGCTCTACACCTACGAGGAGACCAGTACCGACTCGAACGGCAACCGCCACACGACCTACATGCACTTCACGGTGATGATGGCCCAGGTCTCGGAGTTCGCCCCGTTCATGCAGGAACTCTACGCGCAGCGGCGGGTCGGCTTCCGCTTCCTCGACGGCGCCGAGGACATCTTCCGCAAACGCCAGCGCGTCGAGCACGAGTCCGAGGTGGTCGACAAGCGCTACGAGGTCTTCTGCGGCGCGACCGATGACGTGAACCGGGCGCGGCAGGTGCTCTCGCCCCAGTTCCTCGTCTGGCTACAGGAGCATTCGCCGGAGGCGTTCGCCTTCGAGTGCGTCGCCGGGATGCTGGTCTGCAACGTCAAAGGCCACAAGAAGTCCGCGGGCGAGCTGGATGAGTTCTGCGAGGGCGCTTCGGCCGTTGCCAAGCGGCTTCGCGAGGAAGCGCTCGACTAGCGCGTGTCCTCACAGCGATCCGAGCAGCTCCTCGGAGTGCGCGAGGATCGCGGCGAGGATCATCAACAGGACCGAGGGGACGAGCACCAGCGCGACGACGAGCTGGATCTTCGGGGCGGCCCGCGCTGCCGCCTCCTCGGTGCGGCGGCGCGCCTGCGATCGCAGCGCCCCGGCCTGCGCCTGCAGCTGCTCGGCGAGTGGCGACCCGTAGCGGCGCGAGCGCTCGAGCGCGGCGGTCAGCGCGGCCAGCTCCGTCCCACCGACCCGCTCGCGGAGCGAGGCGACCGCGGCTTGCTGACCCGCGCCGCAGTCGAGGTCGGCGACCGCAACCGCCAGCTCGGCCGCGAGTGGGCCGCCGCCCTGCGCCGCCAGCTCACGCATAACGGCCGCAGGTGACCGCCCAGCGGCGGCCCCCACGGCCAGGATGTCGAGGGCATCGGGCAGCGCCGCCACCAGGCGGGCGCGGCGGAGGCGGGCCGCCCGCTCGAGCAGCGCGTCCGGCGCCAGGAACCCTGCGACCGCGAGCAGCGGCGTCACGACCACCGCGAGGCGGCCCGGCAGGGCCGGCGACGCCGCCGCGGCGCACACGAGGCCCGCCAGCGTTCCGGCGCCCTTTGCGCCCAGCACGGCACCCGGGCCGAAGCGCCCCGCCATGCCGGCCTGCTCGAGCCGCTTCGCCAGACCCAACGCCAACGCCGCCTGGGCCACGGACTGAACCCTGCGCGAGCTGAGCCGGGATGCCACCCGCCGCACGGAGCGTGTCAGCTCCTCCCCACGCTCGGCGAGCAGCTCCCACGCGGCGGCGAAGGCAAACAGGACCGCACAGGCCACGGCCGCCGCGCTCACGGAGCCTCGACGCGGCTGAGGCGCGAAATGGCCACGAAGCCACCGGCCTGCAGGCCGACGGCGAGCGCGAGAAGCACGGCGGGAGCGGGCTGCGCGAGCATGGCCGCAACGAAGCCCGGCTCGAGCAGCTCTGCAAAGACGGCGGCCCCGGCCGGCATCGCCGCCACCAGCATCCCGGTGAAGCGGGCCTGGGCGGTCGCCGAGCGGGCATCGGCCATCGCCCTGTCGCGCTGGGCGCATGCCTCGGCGAACCGCCGCAACAGACCGGCCAGGTCCCCGCCCGCGACCCGCTGGGAGAGCAGGGCGGCGCAGAACGATTCGATCCGCGCCGAGTCGACACGCGAGCGAAGCCCGGCGAGGGCGGCGCCCGTCGGCAGGCCCAGGTCGAGGTCGGCCCGCACGCGGGCCAGCTCGGCGGCGACCGCTCCCTCCGACCCGGCCTCAGCCTCTACAAGCGCGGCGCGCAGCGAGCGGCCTGCGGCGAGCGCATCGGCGATCGAGAGCGCGAGGCCACCCAGGGCGCCGTCGACGTCTCGTAGGTAGCGCTCGCGGCGCCGGCGCACCATGACCGCAGCGGCGGCCGGGCCGGCGAGCGCCAGTAACGCTGCTCCTGCGGAGCCCAGTACGAGGACCCCCAGGACGAGGAGCGCCGCGGCGCCGACCATCGCGAGCCGCCGGCGCTCGAGCGCGGTCGGCGCGTACCCCTCCCTTCCGGCTCGACCCAGGGGCTCCAGCGCCCGTCTCACCCAGCCCGCGAGCGCCGGGGTTGCCATCACGGCCTCACGCCCCGCCACGGCGAGAAGCCCGCCAGCGGCGGCGGCGAGCAGGATCACCGCGCTCGACGCAGCTCATCCGTCACCGTTGGATTCGGCGTCGCGGCGCCAGACCTCCCTGACGCCGACGGCGCCCACGACCTCCGCGACCTCCGCGAGCGCCACCGCGAGCCGGGCACCGCCCGGCCCGCGGGCCATGTGCACGACCAGATCGATGCCGCGGGCCACCTGTTCACGCACCGCCTCGTGCGGGAGTCCGACGCCCGCCATGAGCGCCAGCGTCTCGAGGCGGCGCAGGGCGTCCTCGGGCGAGTTGGCGTGAACCGTGGACAGCGCCCCGTCGTGGCCGGTGTTGAGGGCCACCAGCAGGTCGAGCGCCTCGGCACCCCTCACCTCCCCGATCACGATCCGGTCGGGGCGCATGCGCAGCGCGTTTCGCAGCAGCTCGCGAATCGTCACCTCGCCGCGACCCTCGACCGAGGCCGGGCGGCTCTCGAGCCTGACCACGTGGGGCTGGCGCAGGCGCAGCTCGGCGGCATCCTCGATCGTGATCACGCGCTCGGCCGGGTCGATGTACGCCGAAAGCGCGTTCAGGAGCGTCGTCTTGCCCGAGCCGGTGCCTCCGCAGATCAGCAGGCTGCGCCGGTCCGCGACGGCGTCCGAGAGCAGGTCGCGCAGCTCGGCCGTGAGCGTGCCGAGCTCGACCAAGCGGGCGGCGTTCGGGCGCTCTCCGGCGAAGCGCCGTATCGAGAGCACGGGCGAGTCCACCGCCAGCGGCGGGATCACCACGTGCACCCGCGAGCCGTCGCCGAGGCGCGCGTCAGCCATGGGGCTCAGCTCGTCCACGCGCCGTCCAAGCGGCGCGAGGATGCGCTCGATCGCGTCCCGGAGCTCCTGCTCGTCACCGAAGGCGACGTCGGTGCGCTCCACCCTCCCCCGGCGCTCCACGTAAACCTCACCGGGACCGTTCACCATCACGTCCTCGACCTCAGGATCGGACAGCAGCACCTCGAGCGGCCCGAGGCCTACGGTGTCCCGCAGCACCAGCTCCACGAGCTGGGCCCGCATCTCCGCCGAGAGCACCGCGGCGTCGGCTGCGACGAGCCCGGCCACGGCCTCGGCCAACGCGCCACCCGTCGCCCGCCCGGCCACGGCTTGGGCGCGTCGGCGCTCGGCCAGGCGCGTGCGCAGGCGGCGGGCCAGGCCCTCGGCGTGGTGATCGATGTGGGTCACCGAGAGGTGGAGGCCGGGCATGTCCTGGGTTCGCCCCCCGAGGCGTGCGCGTAGCCTTGCCCGCAATGGCAGAGGTCGAGGTGCGCGAGGCCGACATCACCAAGCTCGACGTCGACGCGATCGCGAACGCCGCGAACACGGATCTCCGGCACGGCGGCGGGGTCGCAGGCGCCATCTCGCGGGCGGGCGGGCCGGCGATCCAGTCCGAGTCGGACGACCTCGGCCCAATCGACCTCGGCGCCGCCGTGGCTACCTCCGCCGGTGACCTGCCCTCCCGGTGGGTGATCCACGCGGCAACGATGCACCTCGGCGGCCCCACCTCGGCCGACGTGATCCGTGAGGCCACGGCCTCGACGCTCCGCGCCGCGGCCGAGCTGGGCGCGCGCTCCCTGGCCCTGGTCGCGTTCGGGACCGGGGTCGGAGGCTTCCCGCTCGACGAGGCCGCCCGCATCGAGGTCGAGGAGGTGCGTCGGCACCTCGCCGAGCCCACGCCGCTCGAGCTGATCGTCTTCGCCGTCCACGGTGCCGACGCAGGCGAGGCGTTCGAGCGGGCGCTCGCGGACTAGCGTGCGCACCGCTCATCGGGATGCGGTGATCAGCCGCACCTCGCGGGCGAAGTTATGGGCCTGGATCAGGCGCAGCGCATCGTCGCGGCCGGCGGCCAGCGTCGCCGTCCAGGCGGCCGGGGCGCCGCCGAGCCCATCGGGGCCAGGTGCTCCTCCAGACTCCTGGAGCGCCAGGAGCGTCACGTCCTGGGCGACGAGACTCGTGCGCCCGTTTCCTCCGCCCGGTCCGGGCTCGCTGGTCGCAACCACGTCGTAGTCGCGGCCGAGCGGGTCGCCTCCCGCCGCCAGGGCGCCCGCGCCGGCGACCGCTATCTCCACCGCCTCGCGGCCGGTGCCGACCGGGGACCGTGGCCGGGCTCCCCCGGGACGCGAAGCAGAGCGCCGGTGAGGTAGGAGCCCGCCGGGATCGGCGCCCGAGGAGCGCGGCCGACAGCCTCGACCGGGTCGGAGAGCGCGTCGACGGGAGCGAAGCGGGCGGGGACCCGGCGAACCACCAGTAGCTCTCTGGCGTCGCCCGGCCGCAGCGGGCGCCCCGCCTCAACCTCGGAGCGGGCCACCACCACGGGCCGAAGCTCGCCGAGCTGGGCCTCCACCCCGCCCCTGTACTCCCCCGCCAGCGAGGCCGCGAGCGCGGAGCTGACCAGCGCCAGCGCGGCGAAGGCGATCGCCCTCGTCCGCCGGCTCACGCCGCCTGAGCCCACTCGATCGGAGCGGCGGGCGGCGGACCCGGCGCGAGCGGCAGCTCGAGCATCGCCGTCACCTCCCGCTCCGACCTGTGCAGGCTGAACCGGCCAAGGTGGGCCGCCGCGACGCTCCTGACCACGGCGAGGCCGTGACCTCGGCGCGGGTCCCCGTTCGGGCGGGCGGCCGGGCCGGCCGCGCTGGTAACCGAGATCCGCAGCGTGCCATAGACCCGAGAGCAACGGACCACCACCCGCAGCGCGCCATGCTCGATCGCGTTGGCGAGCAGGTTGTCGAGCGCCTGGGCGAGCCGGGCCGGGTCGGCCATCACGACCGCCTGCCCCGCCTCCCACTCGAGCGCGAGGGAGCGCTCGCGCATCGCCGCGACGCCACGCCAGCGGTCGAGGGCGCCCCTCACGAGGGGCCACGCGGCGACGGGGCGGCGGCTCAGGGCCGGGCGTGTCCCGTTGATCGCAACGTCCAGGTCTTCGAGGGCCACCAGGGCCAGCTCCAGCGGTCCGGGGCCGGCCTCTTGCGAGGCGTCTGTGGACGAGCCGGGCGCGAGCGCGAGCGCCTGCAGTGGCCGGCGCAGCTCGTGCAGCGCACGATTCAGCGTCCGGCGCTGCCGCGAGCTCTTGATCCTGGCGCCGCCGGCAACTGCCATCGTGACGAGCAGCGGCCAGGTGGAGCTGAGCACCTCGGCGGCCACGGATCAGCTCCCCACGAGGCGGTACCCGACGCCCCAGACGTTCTGGACGAACCGGCCTCGCTCCGGGTCGAGCTTGCGGCGCAGGCGGCTCGCGTGCGAATCGAGCGTTCGCGTGCGCCCCAGCGATCGATATCCCCACACATCCCGCAGCAGCTCCTCCTTGGTGAAGACCCGCCGCGGCTCGGTGGCGAGCGTACGGAGCAGCTCGAACTCCTTGTTGGCAAGGCGGACCGGCCGGCCGCCGACGGTCACCTCCCGGCGCGAGGGGTCGACGGTGATCTCACCGACGCGCACCGGGCCCCGCCTCGGCCCCTCGCGCCGCCGCAGGACGGCCCGGATGCGCGCGGCCAGCTCAACGTAGGAGAACGGCTTGCCCAGGAAATCGTCCACTCCCGCGTCGAAGCCTCGGACCCGGTCGGCTTCGCTGGCGCAGCCGGTGAGGGCGATGACCGGCAGGCCCGGGTCGTAGCGGCCCGTGGCGCCGTCGGCCTCCCGGATCTCGCGCAGCACGTCGAGGCCGAAGGCGTCGGGGAGGCGCAGGTCGAGCAGCAACAGGTCTGGCGAGCGAAACCAGCAGAGGCGAAGCGCGTCCGACGCCGAGGGCGCCGGCAGCGCCAGGTAGCGATCGGCCGTGAGGTGGTCGCACAGCAGCTCGAGGGTCGGGGGGTCGTCCTCGCAGACGACGACCGTTCCGATCGCGGTGTGCTGCGGCGCGCTCACGGCGCTCCGGCCGCGCCGCTGGGCAGCTCCAGCACCGATCGCGCCCGCGGCTCGCGTGCGAACCGCCCCGGGGGGACCCGGCGGCGAACCGAGACCGTCGCCCCATACTCGTCGAGGAAGTGGAGGTCGAGCGGGAAGCGCATCCCGACGGTGTGCACCGCGCGGCAGCCGGGGATCAGGAGGCCCGGAGCGCGGCCGCGGTCGAGCAAGGCCAGTCCCAAGAGGCGAGTGAGGCGCGTCGAGGCGACCGGCACCGCCCGTCCCTGCCGGAGCACCGCGACCGGCAGGCGCCGGAAGCGGCGGGCTGGGTTCGCGCTCGAGTTCACGTCCCCGTCAAGCCCGGCGCGTTCCCTGGCGCCCCCCACCTGCCGGCGCGCGGCGGGCGCTCCGATGCAAACCGCCGTTCAGGCAGGAACCCCGGCTGGCGCCTCGACGGCGCCTGCGCAAAGATGACGTTCCCCGCGGCGAACCGTCGGTCGGGGTCGGAGAAGGAAGCTGTGGAGAAGGCAACGCGCAGAGGCAACTACGAGTCGGGCTCCGACTACGTCCTTGAGTACGGCGAGCTGCGCTTCTCCTTCAACGAGCAGGACTTCTCCCAGCGGGTCGAGCAGGCCGCCGTGAAGCTCGACTTCGTCGACCAGGGGCTCTCCCGCGAAGAACTGCAGGACCTGCTCGACCTTGCCGTAAACGGGGAGATCCTGGAGCCGGCCTCGGCCCTCGGCGAGCACATCGTGGACAACTGGACCGAGCTGGTCGGCCCGGCCAACCGCAGCCTCGTCCACTGGATCCGCCGGCTCGTCTTCCGCGGCGCCTGGCTCGACCAGCGCGTGAAGGAGGGCGAGCTTGACGTCGTGTTCGAGCCCGACACGTCCACGTTCGGGTACGTCCAGCCGGACCGCGACTCGGAGCCGATCGAGCTCTCCCGCGAGCCCTCCTGGGCCCGCCTCGCCTACCGGCAGTAGCTCCTGGGAGGCCTAAAGGCCCGCGAGCAACTCGGCGTTCGAGGCGTTGCCCTCGATCCGCTCGCGCAGGAAGTCGGCGGCGGCGCGGTTGTCGAGCCCGGCCAGCTGCTCGCGCAGCTTCCGGATCGCCTCCAGCTCGCCCGGCTCCCGCAGAGCGTCCTCGTTCGAGACGCGGCACTCAGCGCTGACGATCGCCGGGTGGACGCCGAGTGCGGCCAGCTCTGGGTCGAGTGTGATCACCGCGTTCTCGGTCGTGTCCACGGCGCGCTCGGCGGCGCCCTCGTCCTGAGCATCGGCGAGCGTGGTCGCGATCACCGTCAGCGATCCCGCGCCGGCGAGGTTGCGCCCGGCGCCGAACAGGCGCTTCACCGCGTCCACGTCGCCCGCGGCGTAGTCGAGCCGCGAGAGCGAGTCCACCAAGAGCACCGCGTCACCCCCGGTCTCGGCGCGGCGCTTGCCGCGGGCGAGGGCCAGCTCCGCGAGGCGCAGCTGGTCGGCCGGCGGCATGTCCGCGGTGGCGATCGCGAACTGGGCATCCGGGACGGCCTCGCGCCAGGCGGTCGCCTCCTCCGGGCGCTCGTCGACGAGCAGGACGGTGAGCTCGACCCCGGGGGTCCCGGCGAGCGTGTTGGCGATGCCCCTGAGCAGGGTCGTGCGGCCCGAGCGGGGCGCGGCGCGGACCAGCACCCGGTGCCCCAGCGCCAGCGGCGCCAGCAGGTCGACCGATCGGGCCAGAACGTCGGCTGAGTTGCCGTCGAGGGGGACGCGCCGTTCGGCTGTGACCGGGGGCAGGTCGTCGAACTCTGGGCGCACCGAGGAGAGCGGCTCCTCCCCGTTCACCAGGTCCACGTGCACCAGCGCCCGGTGGCGCTCGCCCCGTCGCGGCTCGCGCGCGGGACCCGCCACCTCGTCACCGGTGCGGAGCTCGCAGCGGCGAACCTGGGAAGCCGACACGTACACGTCGCCGGGGTCGGCCTCGAGACCGGCCAGCCGCAGGAACCCGTAGCGCTGGGGAAGGATGTCGAGGACGCCGACGACCTCCTCGGTCGGCTGGTCCGAGTCGCGGGGGCCCTCGGCGTCCACCTCCACGGCGGGCCCGCCGTCATCGGTAATCACCGTCGCCTCGACGACGACCTCGCCGGGCTCGGGCTCGGGCTCGGCCTTCTCGATCTCCCGAATCAAGTCCTCACGGGAGAGCTTGCGGTAGCCCTCGATCCCGAGCTCCGCCGCCTTCGCGTGGAGGTCCGCGATGTGTGTCGCCTCTGCCATCGGGCGCGGACAATACCCGGGGCGCCCCTGGCCCCGGGAATCCCCCGGGCCTAGACTGCGCCACATGGCGGATAGGCCCGCTGCAATCGGTCGGGCGCGGATCCCGATCCTCGGGGGGATGGCGGTGATGGCCATCGCCTTCGTCCTCGCCGAGCGAAGCCCCGCGGGGACCGGCACGTCGTGCAACGCGGTGGCCGATATGGCCCAGTTTGGCCTCGATGTTCCGGGTTACGCCTCGAAGGCTTCCCTGGGGCATACCTCCGCCCCGCCGAACGACACGATCGGGTACACGCACAAGTACACGGACTCCGGGGGCGAGCCGGGGATAGCCGGGGGCACCTGCGGTGGGTCGGCATGGCTGTACGTCACCGTGGAGCTCGGCGACGAGGGGGACCGCCTGCGTCAGGACGCAAAGAAGCCACAGGTGCCCGGCGTAGCCGGGGGCGTTCCGAGCTCGGTCGAGGTGACCGCCTACGGAGGCGGCGGGCCCGACGAGATGTTCGGTCACCCCGGGCGCGACGAGCTGTTCGCCCAAGCAGGGCGTGACCTCATCGATGTCAGGGGCGGTGGCGCCGACCTCGCCGACTGCGGCCCCGGCAACGACACGCTGATGGCCGGCGCCAACGACCAGAGCTTCGACTGCGAGAACGCCCGTTAGCGCGCGGCTGCGCGCGCGGCGACCAATCCCGCAAGCCACTCGGCGAACTCGGGCCGGGTCTCCCAATCGGCCTGGAACTTGGCGGCGCCCGCGGTGGTGAGCGGGTGGTCGAGCATCTGGCGGAGCACCTTGGCCGGGACCGTCGCGATCTCGCAGCCGAGCTGCGCCGAGGTGATCACGTGCTCGGGATGGCGAATCGAGGCGGAGATGATCTGCGAGGTGACGCCGCCGGCCCGGAAGCACTCGACGATCTCCGAGAGCACCTGGCCCGAATCGACCGAGATGTCGTCGAGCCGGCCCATGAAGCAGGACACGTAGGTGGCCCCGGCGCCGGCCGCGAGCAAGGCCTGGTTGGCGGAGAAGACGAGCGTCATGTTGACCGGGATGCCGTCGGCGGTGAGCTCGTGGGTGGCGGCCAGGCCCTCCTTGCAGAACGGGACCTTGACGGTGACGTGCTCGTGCAGCTCGCGCAGGGCGCGGCCCTCGGCGACCATCCCGGCTGGGTCTTCGGAGACGACCTCGGCCGAGACCGGGCCGCCCACGAACTCGCAGATACGGCGGATGATCTCGCCCGGGTCCCCCTCCTCCTTGGCGAGCAGCGACGGGTTGGTGGTGGCGCCGGCGAGGATGCCCCAGGCGGCGATCTCCTCCACCTCGGCGACGCTTCCGGTGTCGATGAAGAGCCTCATGCCGACGAGGTTACGCCGTTTGCCGGATCGATCCCCTCGGCGGCCGCGTCGCCCAGCCAGCGCTCCGCTTCGGCGGCGATCCGCGCCTCGTCCCAGCCCAGCTCGCCACCCATCGCCCGGGCCACCGGGGTGACCGAATCGGCGGTCCGAAGCTCCGGCGCCGCGAGCAGCCCGAGACGGGTGCGGCGCAGGATGACGTCGGCGACCGAACGGGCCTGCTCGAGCCGGGCCGCCACGACGGCTTCGGCCAGCATGTCCGGATGGCCGGCGACGATCGGCGCAGCGAGAGACGGGTCTGAGCCCACGATCTGGAGGACGCGGCGAGCCGCGTGCCCGTAGCGAAAGCCCAGCAACTCGCGATAGCCAGCCGGGAGGTCGTCCTCCGCCATGCCCTCCGGTGGGTCCAGCTCACCCTCGCCGGCCGCCATCCCAAGCGGGATGTCGGCCGTGCGGCACGGGGCCACGCGGCCGGTGCGTTCCACCATCCGGTCAACCACCTGCTTCGCCATCCGCCGCCACGTCGTGAGCTTGCCCCCGGTGATGGTGAGCAGGCCCGACGAGGTCTCATACAACTCGGCCTTGCGCGAGATGTCCACCGACTTGCGCGGGTCGCCGGTGGAGATCAGTGGCCGCACCCCCGCGTAGGCGCCGATGAGGTCGCCGACGCCGAGGTCGAGCCCGAAGAACTCGTTGACCGCGCTCAGCAGGTAGTCGATGTCCTCCGCACCGGGCTCGGGGTGGGTGATGTCGCCGTCGAAGTCGTTGTCGGTGGTCCCGATGAGGGCCTGGCCGTACCAGGGCAGGGCGAAGATCCGGCGCTCGGAGCCGGCCGGGACGATCACAGCCGCCTTCGCGAGGTCGAGCTTGCCGGCGGGCAGGGTCACGTGCGTGCCGCGGCTGGGCGAGATACGGGGCACCTCCGCCTCGTCGTGGATCTCGTCGGGACGGATGCGGTCGGCCCAGACCCCGGTGGCGTTGACCACGCTGTCGGCCTCCACCGCGAACTCGTTGCCGGACTCCAGGTCGGTGCACAGCACCCCGCGCGCGAGCCCGCCCTCCTCTCGTAGCCCGGTCACCTCGGCGCGGTTCAGGCAGAGCGCCCCGAAGCGCTCCGCCTCGCCCAGAATCGTCAGAACGAGCCGCACGTCATCGGTCTGGCAGTCGTAGAACAGGTACGCCTCCGTGGGCTCCAGCGGGCCGAGGGCGGGCACCAGCTCCACCGCCTCGTCCCCGGGCACCACGCGGTGGCGGTCCGGCGCCCAGTAGTCGCCGGCGGCCGCCCGGGCGTCGCGGTCGCGCCGCGCCTGGCCAACCCGGGTCGAGGCCATCACGTCGTACATGTTGAGCCCGATCCCGAGCGACCGCGAGAGGCGGTCCTCGCCGAAGGCCGGGACCAGGAAGGGCGTCGGATAGACGAGGTGCGGCGCGAGCTGGACCATCAGCTGGCGCTCCAGGAGCGCCTCGCGGACGAGGCCGAGGTCGAAGCTCTCGAGGTAGCGAAGGCCGCCGTGGACCATCTTGGACGAACGGCTGGAGGTCCCGATCGCCCAATCCTCGCGCTCGACGATCGCCACCGAATACCCGCGCGACGCGGCGTCGAGCGCGACGCCGGCTCCGGTCACTCCGCCGCCGATGACCGCGAGATCGAACCGCTCGGCCGTGATCGCCTCCAATGCCCTGTCGCGCGCCAGCATCCGACTACTCCAGGTACTCGACCACGGAGGCGGTCGGCTCGCGAGCGGGAGCGGACTGCTCCTGGACCGGGTGGCCGAGGTGGATCAGCCCGACGAACCTCTCGTCCGGGCCCATACCGACGGCCGCCTGCCCCTCGGCCTGGCGCAGAACCTCCGGCGTCCGCCAGTAGCCGGCGAGCCCGCGGGAGTGGGCCGCGATCAGGACGATGAAGGCGGCCACGCCGGTGGCCAGCAGGTCCTCCTGGTCGGAGACCTCGTCACCCGAGAGCACCGCGGAGCAGACGACGAGCGTCGGGGCTCGGTCGAGCTTGGGCGCCGCCTCGGGCCCGGCCGCCTCCTTCAGCCGCTCGAGCGCCACCGGCCCCAGGGCCCGGAACCGCCAGGGGTTCGTGAGGTGGTGGTTGGGCGCCCAGCGCGCGAGGTCGAACAGCTCGTCCAGGAGCTCGCGCTCGACCGGCACGGGCTTGAACGCCTTGTGGGTGCGGCGCCCCCGGATCGCCTCGTCGACTTCCATCGCCCGAAACGTTAGTCACGTGGCGGGCCTCGCCGCTCTACCCCGGACCGTCCTGGCTAGCCCGCACACCGTGTAGGTAGGACAGGACACTCCCCTCTTGTCGCGGCTACGGGAGGCGGCGGCGGTACCAGACGAACCCGGCGCCGAGCCCGGCTGCCAGCGCGCCCAGCCCACCGAGCGCCCAGGGGCGAACGTCGTCGCCGGAATCGTCCCCGCCGGCTCCCGCCCCGCCCTCTCCGGGCAGGGAGGCGGCCGCCAACTCGGCTTCCGTCCGCCGCCCGAGCCCCCGCCCGCCCTGGGGAGGGTTCGTGTGCCGCCGAATCTCCCCCCCGCGGTCCGCCGCCGTCGCGCCCGCCCCGGTCGCCGCGCGCGCCGCCCTCCGCGCCGGCCCCCGACGCCGAGCTGCCGGGCCCGTCCGAACCCGGGCTCGCACCCGCGGGCGGCGGGAGGCCTCCGGGCTCAGAGGCCCGAGGCACCCGCCCGAGCGGGAACGCGCGGCGGTTCAGCGCCAGCAGGGCCTGGGAGGTGACCCAGACCGGGGTCTGGTCCGTCGCCTGCGAATAGCGGTAGTGGCCGTCCGGCGCCTGCTGGGAGGCGAGGTACTCAAGCGGATCCCTCCCATCGCTGGTGACCGAGGCCGGGTTCACCCCGGAGGCGACGAGCCCCTGGGCGGCCCACGACGTCGACTGGGAGTTGGAGGCGCCGCCGCTGGCCAGCGGGAAGCCGCCGTCGGCGAGCTGCGCCGCGCGCAGGTGCCGGACCCCCCTGGAGACCCCGGAGCCGCCGCCCCCGGCCGCGGCCAGCGCCTGGAGCGCAGCGCCCGTGGAGTCGGCGTCGCTCGGGGTGCCGGGGCGAAAGCCCCAGCCGCCGTCGCGGTTCTGGGCCCGCCGGATCCAAGCGGCCGAACGCTCCAGCTCCGAGGCGGGCGCGCTCACGGCCCGGAGCGCGAAGATCGCGAACGCCGTGCCGTTCACGTTGCCGTCGAACGAGCCGTCGCCGTCGCGCTTGGACCGCAGCTCGGCGACCAGGTTGCGTCCCGCGAAGTCGTACGGGCTGACGCCGGCCCCGGCGAGCGCCAGCACCGTTCGCTCGAGGTCGGCCGCCGAGCGCACGGCAGATGCTCGCGAGCGCAGGTAGTCGACCGGCGAGCCTCCCGCGCGGCGGAGGTCGAGCGGGTTGCGCCCCGCGGCCTCCAGCCCGAGCATCGCCCAGCCCGTCATCGCCGGGTTCGAGCCGCTCCCGGGCGATGTTCCGAAGCCGCCGTCGCGGTTCTGGGCGCGTTCGAGCCAGGCCCTGGCCGAGGCCGGGCTCCCCGCGGCCTCGGCCGCCTGCGCCGCGGCCGGCGGCGGCTCGCCGCTCGCCGCCACCAGGACCAGCGCCACCAGCGCGGCCCCGACGGCATGGGCCGGACGTCGCCAGGTGAACTCGAGGCGATCGCGGAAGCGGGAGATCATCCGCACCAGCGCGGGTCCCGCCGCGAGCGCGATCACGAAGTTGCCCGCGGCGTGTGCCAGGTTGAACGGGATGCCCCGCACGGACAGAGCCAGGTAGCGGTCGAGCGACTGCTCGCCTCCGTAGGTGACCATCACGGACAGGTCCAGCAGGGCGCCGTAGGCGAGGCCCGCGAGCGCGCACGCGCTGGCCAAACCAAGGCGGCCGAGCCGGCGCCCGGTCAGCCGGGCGAGGGCCGCTCCCGCCAGCCCGCACAGCCCCCATCCCGCCATCTGCCATGGCGTCCAGGGTCCCTGGCCAAGCCACAGGTTCGAGACCGGCGCGGCGAGCGCGCCGACGGCGAACCCCGGGGCGCCGCCGAGCGCGAAGCCGGTGATCAACGCGATGTCGGTGGTGGCGACGACGTTCGGGACCGGGGCCAGCACCAGCCGCCCGGCGACGGCGAGCGCCGCCAGGCCCGCGACGAGGGCGACGGTCCGCGAGCTCGGCCGCGAGCGCTCGTACCAGGCGAAGCCGCCGACGATCACGAGCGCCAGCAACGAGAAGGAGGCCACCTGCCAGGTCATCGCTCGCCGACCTCGGCTCCTCGCTCCGCCAGGGTGCGCCGGACCATCTCGGCGCCCGCATCGGGGGCGATCGGCGCGCCCGCCCCCAGGATGCGCGCGACCTCGGTGGCGAAGTACCAGCCGCCCGCGAGGACCTCGCCCGCGGGCCCATCGGCGATGACCCGGCCGTCCCCCAGCAACACGACCCGCTCGGCGAAGGCCGCCGCGAACTCGACGTCGTGAGTAGCGATCAGCACCGCCGAGCCCGCGCCGGCCAGCGAGGCCGCTCGCTCCCCAAGCTCGTCCTTGCGGGAGCGGTCCATCCCGCGGGTCGGCTCGTCGAGGCAGACCAGCCCGGGCGGCGAGCCTCCGATCCCGCGGCCGGCCATGACGATCGCCAGGGCCAGGCGTTGGCGTTCCCCGCCCGAGAGGTCACGCGGGTCGCGATCCGCGGCCCATGAGAGGCCGACCGCACGCAGGGCCGCCTCGCCCGCCGGACCCGGCAGCTCGTCTTCCACCCGTTCGCGGCTGATGAAG
Source organism: uncultured Solirubrobacterales bacterium (assembly GCA_963797835.1). Classification (GTDB taxonomy): domain Bacteria; phylum Actinomycetota; class Thermoleophilia; order Solirubrobacterales; family 70-9; genus JBDTSW01. The sequence continues at coordinate 167,094 of CAWCRN010000030.1, read as the reverse complement.
TCGGCGGGACTCTGGGAGAGGAGGGAGCAGCCGCCCGGCGCCACGACCCGCCCGCGGGCGGCGTCGAGCAGGCCGGCCGCGGACCGCATCAGGGTGCTCTTGCCGGCACCGTTTCGGCCCATCAGCGCAACCCGCTCCCCCGGCTCGACCCGAAGCTCGACGCCCCGCAGCACGTCGGCCGCGGCGACCCCGTCGTCGAGCTCGACCCAGAGGTCGGCGGCCTCCAGCGCCGCCTGCGGTCGGCGGCGGCCGAGCGCCCGCGACCGGATGGGGGCGGGGCCTGACACCGGGCGGGGCTCTCGCTCGACGGGCTCCACGCCCAACGCCGCGAGCCGGGCGCGCGCCCGTTTGACGCTCGCGGGCGGCGGCGCGAGGCCCGCCGAGTCGAACAGGTGCGCGCCGGGGGTCGCGAGCGCGCGGTCGGCTTCCAGGGCCCACGCGAGGAAGCCCTCCGGATCGCCGTCGAAGCCGATCCTCCCCGCATCGAGCGCGACCACGCGGTCGGCGGCCGCCAGGCAGCGCTCGAGCCGGTGCTCCGCGAGCACGACCGTCGTCCCCCACTCCTCGTTCAGGCGGCGCAGGAGCCCGATCAGCTCGTCCCCCGCGACCGGGTCGAGCTGGGAGGTGGGCTCGTCCAGCAGGACCAGCCGCGGGCGCCCGACCAGCGCCGCCGCAAGCGCCACCCGCTGCAGTTCGCCGCCCGACAGGGTGTCGGTGGCGCGGTCGAGGAGGTCGGGGATCGCGAGCGCGAGCGCCACCTCCTCCACCGCCCGCGCCCGGGAGCTCGCGGGCTCACCACGGATCTCGAGCGGGAGCTCGATCTCCCCGCGGGCGGTCGCGCCCACGACCTGCGACTCCGGGTCCTGGGCCACCAGGCCGACGTGCCCGCCGAGATCGGCGGGGCCGTGCTCGGCCACGTCGTGGCCCACAACCTCGAGCCTTCCCGAGACCTCTCCTCCGTGGTAGTGGGGCACGAGGCCGCAGAGCGCGTGCAGCAGCGTCGACTTGCCGGACCCCGAGCGGCCGGCCAGGACCACGAACTCCCCCGGCTCAAGGCTCAGCTCGATCCCGGCCAGGCAGTCGCGCCCGGCGCCCGGATACCGGTAGCGAAGCCCGGCCGCCTTGGCGATCGGCTCAGGCACGGGCCACCCTCCTGGTGGCGGGCAGCCCTCGCCGCGAGGGGGCGAACGGGAGCGCCGCGATCAACGGGATCGCCAGGGCCAGGGCCAGCGTCGCGCCGCCGGCGTCGATCGAGACGACCGGATAGCTCTGCATGTCGCCGGCGCCGCCGAGGAGCCCGGCGAGCGCGATCGCAGTCACCGCGAGCCCCGCGAACGCGAAGCGGGCCGAGCCCCGCCCGGGCGGCCGTTGGGAGGCAGCACCGGGGGGCGCCGTGCGCATAGCCGCGGAGCTCGAGCGTCGCCGCGACGTCGACGGCACGATCCAGCGCTCCGGCGACGAGGCGCCGCAGCATCGCCGCCCGGCCAACCGGCGCCGCGGCCGGGCCCCGCAGCAGCGCGGCCTCTCGCAGGCGGGCGTGGTCGCGCGCGGCTATGCGGCGCCATGCGGGCGATCAGCGTCGCCGTCAGGGCCGAGCGCCGGGCCACGGGCCGCAGCGCGCGGAGCAGGCGGTCAGGGTCGACGCTGGCCGACAGCACCGCGAAGGCCAGCATCACGATCACGACCCTCCCGGCCAGCACCGCTCCCTCCACGAGCGCCTCGGCGCTGACGTCGACGCGCCCGAGCACCGGCAGGTCGTACCCGCGGACGAGGATCGTTTCGCCGCGCTGGGACGCGATGGCGTTGACCGCCACGAACACCGCCGCCAGCGCCAACCCGTAGCGGGCGGCAACCGCGAGCGCACGGCCAGCCCCGGCCGCGAGGCCGGCCACGACCGTCCCGGCGGCCGCCCCCGCGAGCACGATCGGGTTGGTGAAGCAGAAGGCGACCAGGGCGAACGACCCGAAGTAGAGGGCGGCCGCGCCGGCCCCGGCGTCACGCAGGGGGCCCGGGCGCGGCGTGTAGGCGAGCGCCGACCTCATCCCGAGCCGGCCTCCGCGATGGGCAGCGCCACGGCCTTCCCGAGGATCAGCGCGAGGGCGTAGCGGCGGGCCAGCGATTCCTCCTCCAACGCGGCGACCGCCGCGTCGAGCCCCGCCGCGTCGGTGCCCGTCACCACCCACGTCGGCGGGTCCTCGGCCGGCCGGAGCGCGGCGACGAGGCCGCCGTCGCTGAGCACGTCGTCCGGGGACGCGGACGCGTCGAAGGTACGAAGGGACCAGCCCGGGCCGAGCTTGACCGGGCTTGCGAAGACGCCGCTCTCCCTGGGCCCGGCCTCGAGGAGCGAGGCCGTCTCGTCCTTGCGCAGGTTCTCCCAGGCGCCGACCAGGACGCGGGGCGCCCCCTCGCCCGCGCCGAGGCGCTCGTTGGTGAAATCGATCCCAGCCTCGGTCAATCGCTCGCCCGCGGCGGCGCATGCACCCTCCACCCCGGCGCACTCGAGGCTGACCGTCTCGCGGTCGGACGCCGAGGCCTGGACGAGCGGTTCCGGGAACGAGCCCACGACCGCCGGCACCCGCATGACGTCGGTCCAGTCCCGGCGGTCCCACCAGATCCGGTCGCCGCCCCGAACCGGGACCTCGGCCGCCCCGACCGACGATTCGATTCCGTTCACGTAGAAGAACCAGTCCAGGCTGCGGCCCCGCTCCACCCCGCCAGCCAGGCCGTCGATCGACTGGACGAAGCCGCCGCCGTAGCGGGTCTCGAGGTCGGCCTCGCGGTCCAGCGCGCGGATCACGGTCTCCGACTCGGACGGGTCTTCGATGGTCGCCTCGGCGATCAGCTCGGTGCCGTAGTCGCGGGTGACCCGCAGGGAGGCCTCGCCATCCCCGGCGTCGCCGGAGCCCAGCCCGCAGCCGCCCGCCGCGACGGCCAGCGCCGTCGCGGCGAGCGCCGCTGCGGTGCGCGGCCTCACGAGACCGGGGTGATCTCCTCGCAGTTGGTGGCGATCTCGTTGTCTGTGTCGCCATCCTCGATGAGGACCTCGTCCGCTCCGCCGCCGCAGTTCACCGTGTCGCGGCCGCCATCGGCCAAATCGGCGACGTCATCGCCAGCGCCCAAGCGGATCTCGTCCCAGCCCGTCGGTCCCGTGAATGAGCTCGCCGTCGGCGCTCCCGAAGATCACGCGGCCGTGCTCGACCGGGCAGTTCGCCGGGTTCCCCTTGACGCAGACCGTGAGCTGGTTCGACGCGATGTCGGGCTTGTGCTTCGCGAACAGCGTCGTGAAGCCGTTGCCGACCGTCACCTCGTAGTCCCCGCCGCCCAGGTCCGTTACCGACTCGGCGCCCTTGATCTTCGCCCCGGCGAGACCCGGAGGGCGTGCCGCCGAACGTGTGGCTCAACACCTGGACCTCGAACGTTCCGTCCGCGTCGTACGCGGGCACCTCGCCGAGCTCGAGCGCGTTGCCCGTGTTGAGGTTGGCGTCGCCGAAGTCGGAGAACGCCCACAGAACGCGATCGTCACCGCCCAGCACCTCGTTCTCCGCCGCCTGGGTTCCTCCGGCGAAGTCCACCCAGTACGTCCACCCGGAGAAGCCGTCCGGGTGGTCGAAGGGCCGGCCGATCAGGCCGCCCAGCTCGCAGACGAAGAGCCCGAAGTCGTCCTCGCGCACGCGGACCGGCGGGAGGCTCGGATCCTGGCGGGACGCGGTCTCGGCGATGCCGAGGGCGTTGGCACCGGTCACCTCCTCACGCCCGTCCGTGTGCCTGCACTTCAGCCCACGCGACCGGCGGATGCTCTCGTCGCCCGTGACGTACCAGGCGCCCGGCAGGATGTTGCCCTTGGGCCCCTCGATGCGGAGCTCCGACGTGAAAGCGGCGATGCCCCTCGCCGCCCGTCCTGATTCGGCGGTGACCCCGGCCGCGATCGCGCTCAGCGCCAGCAGCGCTGCCAGTGCCTTGCCCGCGTGAGCACGGCGAACGGTGATTCCCATGTGAGCCACCCTTTCCTCGAAGGAGTAGTGCCCGCCTTGGCGGGCGATTGGCTGGCCGGGGACAGGTCTCCTGGCTTCCGGGCTCTACGCCGCGCCTTCCCGAGGGCGCTTGGGCGCCCGCAGTGGCATCAGCGACGTCTCATCGCCCGGTCACAGTGGCGGGACCGCGCCGGTTTCTCACCGAACTTCCCTTGACCACCGGCCGTATGTCGCGGCGCAGTCTATCCGCGCCGGCGGAGCCGGGCAAGCGCCCGGCCGCGGAGCGCTAGGAGCGCTCCTCGACCTGCTTCACGAGCTGGTCGACGACCTCGGGCATGGACTTCTTCATCCGGCTCAGCTCCCAGTGCTCGATCTTGATCACCCGAAGCGTGTCGGTGGCGGTGACGGTCGCCGAGCGCTGCTGCTTCTCAAGCAGGCCCTGCTCGCCGAAGACCTCCCCTGGGCCAAGGTCGGCGAGGTGTTCGCCTTCGCGCTCGACCTTCGCGGTCCCCTCCGTGATCACGTAGAAGTCGTTCGAGAAGCCGCCCTCCTTGATCACCTCGCGGCCGGAGGCGAACTCGTCCACATTCGTGAACGGCGCGATCTTGGCCAGGCTCTCGTCCGGCACATCGGCGAACAGGGGTACTGCTTTCAGCTGGCTGACATCCACTTGGATCCTCCGCATGCTCCCGTGGGCTCGGAGAACCTACCTGATGGACGTTCGTTCTAGCCGGCAGAAGGCGTCCACGCCCACGCGTATCGTGGCCACAATGGCCGAGACGCCGCAGGAGCCAGAGCTGCCGCCCGGCCCCACCCGCGAGCCGCTGCTCGCACGCCTCGTGGGGGCCGGTGCCAGGAGCGGGGCACGCGTGGCCGAGGCCACCGGGCTCGACGTGGCGATCGAAGAGGTCGCCGAGGAGGCGGTGGTACGAGCGCTCGAGAGCCCGGCCGCAGAGCGCGCGATCGCGCGGGCGCTGGAGAGCGCGGTGGTCGAGCGTTCGATCGTGCGCGCGATCGACAGCGACATGGTCGATCGGGTATGGGAGCGCCTCCTGGCAAGCGACGAGGTCCAGAAGCTGATCGAGCGCATCGCCCAGGCGCCGGAGATCCGGGACGCGATCGCCTACCAGGGCGTGGGCCTGATCGCCGACATCGGCTCCCAGATCGGGCGGTTCGCGCGCCGGCTGGACGCCGCCCTTGAGCGGGTGGCCCGGCGCATCTTCAGGAGGCCCGAGCGGGACGGCGAGGCCCGCAATGCGGGGCTCGTGACAAGGGGGCTGGCGCTCGCACTCGACGCGCTCATCGTCAACGGGGTCCTGCTCGTCACCTCTGCCGCTGCTCGGCCTTCGTGATCAACGCGCTGTTCGACCCGCAGGGGGAGGTGGGCACTGCCGGAATCCTGGCCGGCAGCTTCGTTTGGATCACCGCCTCCAGCCTGTACCTGATCACGTTCTGGAGCCTCTCGGGCGAGACGCCGGGAATGCGCTTCCTCGACCTGCGCCTCCAGGGCCCCGACGGCCCCCGACTCGGCCCGCGCCGGGCGGTCAAGCGGCTCATCGGCATGGCGCTGTCGGTGCTCCCGTTCGGCCTCGGCCTCGTACCCATCCTGTTCAACGAACGGCGCCAGGCGTGGGGCGACCGCTTCGCCGAGACCGAGGTGCGCTACCTGCCGCCGCGCCGGGCGGCGCCGTGGGCGGACGAGCCCCCGGACGGAGTCGAGGTCGTCGCGGCCCCTGATCGACCAAGCCCTGCCGATTACGCCGCGCGCCCGCGCTAGCCCGGATCGGGTGTAGGGTGCGCTCAGCGGCAGGGATGCCGAACTCGACGAGGAGGGTGGCCGTATGAGCAGGCGCGCACGATGGGGATTGAGCGTGGCGATCGCGGGCGCGCTGCTGGCGGCTCCGGCGGCGGCGATGGCCGTCTTCCCGGGCGAGAACAACGAGATCGTCTTCGTCAGCGGCATCGGCCAGGCGGCGAACGACGACAGCGACGCCGACCTGTTCGTCAACCAGCTCGGCGACCTCACCTTCGCCGAGAGCGAGGCGCTGGCGCCATTCCTTACCGGCCAGCGCCGCCATCCGAGCATCTCGCCCGACGGGACGAAGATCGCGTTCGCGGTCAAGACCCGGGGCCGACGGGAACATCTACATCCACGACCGCACCGATGGCTCGAGCGCGGTGATGTGGGACTCGGACAACATCGACGACGACCGGCCCTCGTGGTCCCCCGACAACCGCCACGTCGCGTTCGAGAGCGAGGGCACCGGACGGGGAGTACGACATCAGGATCTTCGACACCAAGAAGCCGTCGAGCGCCACCCCGGTCAACCTGACCAACAGCGACGCCCTGCACGAGGGCAAGCCCGTGTGGTCGCCCAACGGCAACTTCATCTACTACAACCGCGGCCTCGCGAGCCCGAACGAGGACATCGTCCGCCAGCCGTCGGATCAGATCGGGATCAATCCCCCGCCGACGGACATCGTCGTCACCGCCGAGGCCGAGTACCAGACCGCGCTCTCACCCGACGGGACGCAGCTCTGCTACACGCGCGGACCGTTCTTCAACAACGCCGCCGATGTCTACGTGAGGTCGTCCGCGCCCGGGTCGGCCGGCGACGTCCGGCACCGACTTCTCGGACGCCGCGTCCGCCGCCTACAACTGCGCCTGGTCGAACGACGGGACCGAGATCGGGTGGGTGCTCGGGAGTCACGACGAGCGGCGTGCTGGTCCACGAGCCCTACCCTGACGCGGTCACGACCCCGTCCGAGCTCGTCGACGACACCGCCAGCCACTTCGACGGCAACCCGGACTACGCCCGCAAGCAGGAGAACTGCGACCAGGTCTCGGCCTCGATCATCGGGACGGCGAACGACGACAGCCTCACCGGCTTCGAGTTCAAGGACGTGATCCAGGCGCTCGCAGGCGACGACACGGCCCGAGGCGGGGAGAAGAACGACGTCGTCTGCGGCAAGGGCGGCGAGGACGATCTCCGGGGCGGCACCGAGAACGACAAGCTCTTCGGCGGCGGCGGCAACGACACCCTCAACGGCAATGCCGGCAACGACAAGTGCTTCGGCGCCGGCGGCAACGACACGTTCAAGAACTGCGAGAGACATCATCGACTGAGGCGCGGCGACGCAGGTCGGCCGGCACGCGGCCGGCCGCCCCCGTCGTTGGCGCCGGGGCTACTTCCCGGGCGTGTAGCTGAGCAGCTCCTCCCGGTCGCTGCCGCCCGAGACCGAGACCGCCAGCACCGGCCCAACGCCCTCGGCGTAGAACTTGAACTCGAGGACCTTCGGCTCGAGCGGGTTGGTGTCCTCGGTCATGAGGGTCGGCCTGTAGTGGCCCGCCGGGACCTCGGCCTGGGTGTCGGTGTCGACGATGGCGCCGATGTCCTCGGCCTCGCCCTTGTAGTACTCCTGGCGGTACGTCATCCCCGGCTGTGGGTCGGCCGGCATGATGATCCCGGGCTCGGCGCCGTCGACGCCCGCCTCGAACGACCCTGACCGGCTCGAGATCTTGCCGTTCTCGTACTCGGCGGTGTCCTCGCCCATGTACCAGATGTTGCCCTCGGAGTCCTGCGCGTACCAGTCGTCGGTGACCTCGGTCGGCTCGCCGTCCTCGGTCACGACGTCATGGACGACCACGGCCTCGACGCCGTTGGCGATCTGCTTCGTCTTCGGGGTGACGGTCACCACCACCTTCTGCTCCGCTCCCTCCTGGTCGGTCTCGCGGTAGACCCACTCGCTGCCGACCGCCATCGGCCAGTAGGGGTTGTCGATCTCCGTCGTGAACTCGGCCGGGTCGATCTCGACGTGCTCGCTGCCCTGCGGCAGGTCGGACGCGGCGGAGGCGTCCGCCGGAGCCGTCGTCTCCGCCACATGCGCCGAGCGCGAGCGCTCCGCCAACGGCGAGGACGGGGATGCCGGCGTGCCTGGGATCGAGCTTCATGATGGACTCCCTTGGTTGGATCTCCCAGCACCTTCGCCTCGCACCATGAAAGGCGCGTGAAGTCGGCGCAGGCGTTCACGGTCGTTTCATGGAACGGCCCCGGGGCCCCGATCCCGAAGGAGCGGGGCCCCGAGGAGCCAGCCGACGCTCGGACTACCGCCCGGGCTCGTAGCTGACCAGCTCCGCTCGGCCGCCGGCGCCGTCCGTGTGGACGCTCAGCAGCGGGCCGACGCCAGGCGCGTAGAACTTCAGCTCCTGGACCTTCGGCTCCGTCGGGACCAGGTCACGGGTCATGAGGACGGCGCGGTCGAAGTGCCCAAACGGGACCTGGACCTGTTCTGAGCCGACCGTGATGACGCCGCCGGTGTCCTCGGCCTCGCCCTTGTAGTACTCCTGGCGATAGTCCATGCCGGGCTCGGGATGCGCCGGCAGGGCGATGCCGGCCTGCGCTCCGTCCACCCCGGCCTCGAACGACCCGGCGTGGTCGAGCACCTTGCCGTTCTCGTAGTTGGTGACGTGCTCGCCGAGGTACCAGATGTTCCCCTGGCTGTCCTGGGCGTACCAATCGTCGGTGACCTCGACCGGAACGCCGTGCTCGGAGACGGTGTCGCGGATCACGCGGGCCTCGACTCCGTTGGCGATGGTCTTGGTCTCGTCGGTGACCTCGACGACGGCCTTCTCGCGGTGTCCGGTCGTGTCCGACTCGCGATACGTCCAGGTGTTGCCCACCGCCATCGGCCAGTAGGGGTTGTCGATCCTGGTCGTGAAATCCGCCGGGTCGAGTTGAACGGCCTCGCTGCCGTCCGGCAGCTTCGCGCCGCTCGCGTTGGCCTCGGCGAAGACGCTCTTGGTCGCCGTGGACTGGCCGGGGACGTCAGCCGCGGTCGCGGTCGGCTCTGCCCCACGCTCGCCCGATCCGCAGGCCGCGACCGTCGCGGTCGCGATCAGCGCGGCCGCTGCGGCGGCGAGCGCCATCGGTGTCTTGGTCGTGGTGGTGGACATGGCTCCCTTTCGTGATTGACGGGAGCCACGCTGGCCTCATGGGATGAAAGGTTCGTGAACTAGAGGGTCCGTTTTCACACAGCCTTCATCCGCCCAGCGGGGACGGCGGGATTCGCGTCTGGCCGCGGACCCCCTCGATCACCATGCCGATGTCGTCCACGAAGCAGAACGACCAGTCCTCCCCTGGCTGCAGGGAACGGATCAGGGGATGGCCGGCCTCCCGGGCGTGGGCGGAGGCGTGGCGGTTGGGCGAGCTGTCGCAGCAGCCGACCTTCCCGCACTCGAGGCAGATCCGCAGGTGAAGCCACGGATCGCCGGTCTTAAGGCACTCCTCGCAGCCCTCGACCGCCTCGGGCAGCTCGACCACGTGAACGTGATCGAGGTGCCCGCAGGTGGCCATCGGGCTTGAGGGCCTAGGTGCTCAGACCTTCGTCACGTTCGCGGCGCGCGGGCCCTTGTCGCTGTCTTCGGTGTCGAAGCTGATCTTGTCGCCCTCGTCGAGGGTGCGAAAGCCCTCGCCGTTGATGGCGCTCTGGTGGACGAACAGGTCCTTGCCGCCGTCATCGGGCGTGATGAAGCCGAATCCCTTGTCAGGGTTGAACCACTTGACGGTTCCGGTTGGCATCTATTTCCTCCTGTGATGCGATGTGCTTGCGAACCACGGAGGTCGATAACCGAGAACGAGGAAGCGCGGGCACGATTCGCTGGGCTCTTTGCCCAGTTGGATTACGGGGCCCACGGTAGCAGCGGGCCCGCTCGCCGGGCCGCCCGCCGACCTGCGCGCCGGCGGCGATTCAGCGCGCGCCGGTCCAGACCAGCGGTCCGATCTCGCTCTCGCAGGGCGGCCCGATCGCGAGCTCCTCCTCCGGGTCTTCGGCGTCGGCGCCCAGCCAGGCCTCGATCACCGCCGTCACCTCACCCGGATCGACGTCGGGGTGGACGCTCACCGAGAGGAGGTGGTCGTTGGCCTCGGTGACTCGCAGCGCATATGCCGGGAACCGCCGGTGGAGCTCGGCGACCAGCTCGAATCCCTCACCCGGCTCGGTCGCGGCGAGCAGGTGGACGTGCCCGCTGGCGACGACGACCTCGAGGATCCGGCGGACCCCGCACTCGTCCTCCTCGCCGAGGCGCACGATGTCTCCGTAGTTCAGCTCGTCGACCAGGAAGGGCACGTTGGCGAGCATGGCCTGGTCGGGATCGGCCGGGTCGGGCAGCGCGTGCATCACCTCGCTGCAGATCGGGATGTCGAGCTCGTGGACAGGGGCGGCGACGCGGATCGTCTCCGCGTCCGTGTATGTGGCTTCGTCATTCATCGAACGGATGTTCGTGACGCGGTCGGACGGAATCACGGGGCCGCAACGGATCTTGCAGAAACTGGCAGGTAGGTTGACTTCCCGCCGGTGAAAGCTTCGTGAGCGCGTGTTTCCATCGCTGAGGGCTTACCAGCGCGACTGGGCTCGCGGGGACGTGGTCGCCGGGCTGACCGTCTGGGCCGTTGTCGTGCCCTCCGCTCTGGCCTACGCGACGATCGCCGGAGTCTCACCCGTCGTCGGTCTTTACGCGGTGCCGGCCGCGTTGGTTCTCTACGCGGCTCTCGGCAGTTCTCGCCAGCTGATCACCGGGCCATCCGCAGCCGCCGCGGCCCTTTCGGCCGCGGTTGTCGGGAATGCCGTCGCGGGCAACGGAGACCAGTTCGTCGCGACGACGGCCGCGCTCGCGATCTGCGTCGGGCTCGCCGCGTTGATCTCCGGGCTCCTGCGGCTCGGGTTCGTCGCGAACTTCATCTCCGAGCCAGTGCTCAAGGGTTTCATCGTCGGCCTGTCGCTGACGATCATCGTCGGCCAGATACCGAAGCTGTTCGGAGTCGAGTCCGGCAGCGGCGACTTCTTCGAGAGGGCCTGGGACTTCCTGATCAGCATCGATGAGACCGACGGCCTCACCCTTCTGGTCGGGGTGGGCTCCCTCGCGGTGGTGTTCGGGCTTCCTCGAGTGGCGCCGGCGATCCCGGGGCCGCTGGCGGCCGTGGTCCTGGGAATCGGCGCAGTTGAGCTATTCGACCTCGGCGGCCACGGAGTGACGATCGTCGGCTCGATCGACCCGGGTTTGCCTTCGCTGGGTCTCCCTGACGTCAGCCTCGACCGCTTCGGGACTCTGATGGCTGCGGCCTTGGGAGTAATGCTCGTCGGTTTTGCGGAGAGCCTCGGGACCGCGAAGACCTACGCCCAGCGGGAACAGCGCGAGATCAACCCGAACCGGGAGCTGATCGGCCTCGGCGCAGCGAACCTCGGCGCCGGGATCTCCGGCGGCTTCGCGGTCAACGGGAGCCTCTCGAAGACGGCGGTCAACAGCAGCGCCGGCGGGCGGACCCAGCTCGTCGGTCTGATCGTCGCCGTGCTGACGGTCTTCACCCTGCTGTTTCTCACCGGCTATTTCGAGAGCCTGCCCGTGGCGACTTTGGCGGCGATCGTGATCGCCGCCCTGATCGCGCTGATCGACCTCGCGGCGCTGCGCGATTTCTACCGCGTCTACAGCAGCAGGCTCGGGCGCGCGTATGGCTTCGCGGCCCGGGCGGACTTCATTGCAGCGATCGCGGCGATGCTCGGGGTGATGATCCTGGGCACGCTCGCCGGGCTGTTCGTCGGAGTGCTGATCTCGCTCCTGCTCCTTCTCTACCGTGCTTCGCGGCCACCGATAGCCGAGCTCGGCAGGGTTCCCGGGATCAGCGGTCACTTCTCGGATCTGGATCGACACCCGGAGAATCGGCGTGTCGAGGGCATCACGGTGTTGAGGATCGAGGGCGGGCTGTTCTTCGCCAATGCCGGCGCGATCGCCGCCGACATCCGAAGCGCGGCCAGAAGCGATCAGGTTCACGCAATCGTCATCGACGCCGAGACGATGCCGTTCATCGATGTGACCGCCGCACAGGTGCTCGACCAGGTGGCGCGAGAGCTGGGGGCCAACGGCGTCCGGCTGGTGATCGCCCGCGACGTCGGTCAGGTTCGCGACGTCCTCGATGCCGCCCCAGGCGACTCGATCCTCGACTACGCGTATCCGACCGTCGACCAGGCTGTAGCGCGGCTCGCTGCCGACCGCTAACCGGGCCTGGCGACCGCGCGGCCGGGTCTTCCAACCCGATCACAGAGAGAAAGGGTACCTCTGCCCGAGGGCTACGGCAAGAAGGCGGCGACCCGATCGGCGGAACCGAGGGCCGAGACCGGCTCGTCGAAGTCCGCGGAGACCCGGAGGGCAGCATCTGCGGCTTGGATGGTGTTCGCAAGGCGTTCAAGCTCGCCACGTGTCTCGGGCTGGAAGAACAGCGCTCCGCGCCCGTCGAACGCCAGTTGAGACGCGATGGCTAGCCCCTGCGTTCGGGGGTTCTCAAGGGTGGCAACCGACGTCGCCAGAGCGAGTAGCTGTTCGCGGCAGCAACGAATGTCCATGCGGTTCAAAGGCGCTTGCGGGGTTCCGCGACGGACAGGGCGACTGGCGTCCGCCACGGCCCGGTTGAGGGCGCAGGCAATGCGACGACGGACTCGCGCCCGGTGGAGGTGATCAGCCCGCAGCTGATGAGCGGGACTGGCCGCTGGTCGAACCCCGTCGGCGAGCTCGGCGTCTAGGCGCTGAGCGTGCACAAAGGCAAGCCACCGGGCGCTGATTCCGAGTCCGAGTCGCTCTGCAAGTGGGCCGGAGGAAAGCATCGAGGGCCTTTCGTCGAACGTCGCTACGACGCCGACCAGACTTCCCGGCACGCCCCAAGCCAGAATACCGCGCCTGGCTGACTGGCGCTCCTCGCGTTGGCCCGCAATCAGCCCCGCCTAAGCGCCCGTGCGGCACACAAATTCTGAGCTGCCCCCCGGAAGCGCGAAAGCCCGCAAACGCGAGGCTTTTCTGAGGCACCGCTACGGGGATTCGAACCCCGGTTTCCGGACTGAGAATCCACTGGAACGGGTCCCTCCTGCGTCCGCTAGGCGTGGTCGGTTGCTCTCAGTTGCGCTCGGCTCCCCCAAAACTACGGCAGTTCGGGACACGTTTCGGGACACGCTTTGGTCATTGCGCTTTGCATGGAAAGCGCAACGTTCCGCGAGATACTGCGGGGGCGATGTCGCAGGAGAACGTGGAGATACTGCGCGGGGGCTTTGACGCGTTCGCCCGTGGAGACATCGACTCCGTGCTCGACCGCTTGGACCCGGACGTGGAATGGAGCGCGGCGATCGCTCCGATACTCGGTGTGGAGACGGTGCATGGGCGGGAAGCCATGCGCCGATTCCTGACCCGCGATCTGTTCGAGGAGGGCTTCGATCAGTTCCGGGCCGAGCCGCTCTCCATCGAAGACCTCGGCGGGGAATACGTCCTGGTCATGGTCCGCTATACGGGCAGGGGCCAAAGCAGCGGGATCGAGATGGATATGACGTCTGCTTCGCTCTATCGGATGCGTGATGGCAAGACCGTGACCATGCGGGACTACCCCACCAGGGCAGAAGCCCTCGAAGCCGCCGGGCTGTCGGAGTAGAGCGGTCAGTCACGCTGCGACCTCGATCACCGGCAGAGCAAGTCCCTCCGGTTTATCTGTGGATAGGTGACAGCCCGGGCCCTTCGAGGTATCCGCTTTGCATGGAATGCGATAAAACCTGAGTCCCGTCCTGGGATTCGGCTTAAGACCTCCGCGGTAGCCATACCATCGCGTGAGTGCTCATCGAGCTGGCCGCACTCACCTCCCTGCCGACCCTCACCACCGACCGCTTGACGCTGCGCTCGCTCACCGATGACGATGTCGAGGACCTGTTCGCCACCTTCTCTGATCCCGAGGCGATGCGCCACTGGGCCACCCCGCCTCATCCGAGCCGGGAGGAGACGGCGGCGCTGATCACGCGGATCCGAGACGGGTTCGACGACCGCTCTGTGCTGCAGTGGGGCATCGAGCGCGACAAGGACGGTCGTGTGCTCGGGACGGTCACGCTGTTGCCCGAGGGCGAGCAGCCACGAGCGGAGTTGGGCTTCATCCTCGGGCGGCAGCACTGGGGCCAGGGCTACGCGAACGAGGCCCAGCGACGGGTCGTGGACTTCGCCTTTCGCGACCTTCACCTGCATCGCCTCGAGGGCGACACCGACCCGCGCAACGTGGCCGCCGTGCGATCGCTCGAGCGCCTTGGGTTTCGGATCGAGGGCCTGCAGCGCGAGCGCTGGATAGTTGGGGGCGAGCGCACCGACTCCGTCGTGCTCGGGCTGCTGGCGCATGAATGGGAGGCGTAGCCATGGCGACCGACACGGCCACGCATCGCCGCCGCCTGTATCGCTTCGGACGAAAAGCGGCTAAGTGGGCGAAAGCACTGGATCGGCGGTTGTGGCGAACGCTCCCGCCAGCAGTTCCGCCTCGTCCCCGTGTTCCTTGAAGTGCAGATACCGCTGCGTGGTGCGAATGTCCGCATGGCCCATCCAGGCGTTGACCTGAACGAGGCTCCCACGGTTGATTGCGATGGACCCGAACGTATGGCGGAGGTCGTGAAACCTCAGCCTCCGTAGGCCGGCGGCGTCTAGCGCAGTCCGGTAGCGGACGCGAAGCTTCGACGGGCTTAAGTGTCCTCCATGGCTCCCACAGAAAACGAGGTCCTCGTCCTCAGTCCAATCCTCCCGCTGCCCTAGGCGCGCCAGCGCCTGCTCGACCTCGGGGGCCATCGGCACGACCCTCTCCCGATTGCTCTTGGGCGTGTCCTCGGTACCCAGCGTGAACCCGCGCTCGACGCGGATAGAGCGGCGGGCGAAGTCCACACAGCGCCACCGGAGCGCAAGCAACTCGCCCATCCGCAGGCCGGTAAACGAGGCCGTCAGGAACAGGGTTGAGTCCTGCTCCGCCTCCGCCGCTCGGACGAGCGCCCAGACCTCCTCGGGCGAGAAGACGTCAATCGTTCGCCTCGCTTCTCGGCCAGCCCAGGGCTCCCGCAGGGGCCCCGCATCACAGATCAGAGACCATCGGAGAGGAACCTCCGCGTGGCCGCGTCCAATGGGCGGGTCAGCAGAAGTCCGCAGCCGGTCTACGGAAAAGCGCGGTTGACGCGTCAGATCGGTGGCCGTAGACTCGACCCGACGGGGAAAGTCCGCCCGCAACGAGCGGGCACAGAGTTTCGGAGGTAGCCCTTGACTACTCAGTCCCTGCCGGCCCGCGCTGGCCTTGCTCTTCTGTGCGCGGTCGGTCTTTTGCTGCTTTTCGGTCTGGCACCAAGCCCGACGAGCCACGCCGCGACGGCGGCCGATCAGAAGCGGGCATGCGACTCGAGCGTGATCCGCATGGGCGGCCACACCTACGTCTTCTTCAAGCAGAACATGTCCTGCGAGCGGGCCAAGCGATACGCGCATCACGTCTACGAGTCGAATGGCAACTGGTGGCCGCCGAAGTTCAAGTGCAGCTCGGGGAGCAACTACAACTCGGGCGCGCACTGCGTCAAGCGGCAGGGCCAGAACGAGCGCTTTGGCTGGCACCCGCCGGACTGATCGGGGCAGGCAATGGCCAGCCTCCCCGGCGTTCTCAGATTGAGCGCGAGGGGGTTGGATGCCGCGGGCCTTGTAGTCCTGGCTGCGGTCAATTCGCAGGCAGAGGGACGAGCAATAGACCTGCCTGCGCTCCGTCGTCATGGTCCGCAGGAGGCCAGCTCGGTATGCCGCTCGCGGTAGCGGCGACTTTCGGCTATTCGCTGGCAGCGCTCACAGGAATAGCGCTTGGTGCGCTGGGGGTTGAGAAGGAAGGCCTCGCGGTTTCGCCTTCTCGGGACACATTCGGGACACGTTCTCCACGCGCCGGAGTCCTGAAAGCGCGAAACCCCGCTCCAGGAGCGAGGTTCCAGAGGCACCGCTACGGGGATTCGAACCCCGGTTTCCGGACTGAGAATCCGGCGTCCTAGTCCCCTAGACGATAGCGGCGTGCGAGGCGCGATCTTAGCAACGGGTACCCCGCGATTCGGGGCCTGAAAAGTGCGGCCGAGAGGATTCGAACCTCCACGGGCTTTCGGCCACATGGTCCTGAACCATGCGCGTATACCAGTTCCGCCACGGCCGCGGGGGGTAGTTCAAAATAGCGCGTCCTCACGTCTTTCGCCCCACGTGCTCCAGCATTCGCGGCCACGCTTGCACGACGATTGATACGCACGTCCCACATGCCGCGCGCGTTGCCGTTCGCAACGCGATACTCGACGCCGACGAGATCGCAGGCTGCGGTGAAGAGCCGGGTGATCTCCTCTGACATGTTCGAGAAGTCGTAGCTGAGGTACTCGTAGGGCCCGGTCCGGTTCACGAAGCAGCAGCCATCAGTGCGGATGCAGCCGCGGATGAAGCGCCAGGGGGCCGACTCGATCTGGCTCCATTGCCACGTCTCGAATCGGAGCTTCCGCAGGTGCTTCAGGCCGGGCCCGTGTTGAGGGAAGAGGCACGGCAGGTGAGTGGAGTAGAGAGAGACGAAGTACATCGTGCCGCCGTGGGCCTGAACCAGGCCAGTGGGATTGCGTGGAAAGCAGCGCTCGAGCAGCGCCCGGGCGTCGTCGATGATCCCTGGATACTTGGCGTCGAGCGCGATGCGCAAGCGGAAGCTCCGTGCCCCGCTTGAGATCGTCCCATCTCCCAGGTAGTGCGCCAAGAGCTCCGCATAGTCGCCCGGGGTGAACCGCATCGGCCTCGCTGCGCGCCAGCAGCGAGGACAGGTCTCGACCAAGGCCTCGCGCACGTAGGGCGCGCGGTGCCAGTCATTGACCGTTCGCGCTCGGAATGCCCAGGCGCCGGGAGACCTCGCAGTCGTTGTGGCCCGGGCGATCAGGTCGAGCGCTTGCTGCTTGGTCTCGGGCGGGTGCATCGATCCGAGATCGATGCACCCGGTGCACGCGTGGTGCGCGGGATGTAGCGATTGCGTGCCGTGGGTGTGCCAAGTGTGCGACGCCCGCCTTGCGCCCTCCCGCCGCGCGGTCGATAACACTCCCATGGCGATGCAGCGCAGGGAAGCAGCCGCATGAGGGTCGGCCTCGTGCTCGGCGCCGGCGGGATCCAGGGCGGGGCGTGGCTCACCGGCGGGCTCGACGCGCTCGCGCGCGAGACCGGCTGGGACCCGGCCTCGGCGGACGTCATCGTCGGCACGTCGGCCGGGGCGATGATCGGGTCGCTCGTGGCCTCGGGGCTGCCGCCCTGGTTCATGGTCGCCCACTCGGCGGGCGAGGTCTTCGACGATGTCGTCGACGCCAACGGGCGGCCGGCCGCGGAGGCCGACCGGGCCGCCGGCGCCGTCTTCCGCCTCGAGCGGGCATGGCCGCCGATCGGGCCCGGCTCCTGGAGCCTGGCGTTCCGCGCCCTCACCGCCCCGCGCCGCCACACCCCCGCCGCGGCGCTTGCGGGCTGGCTGCCGCGCGGCGTGCTCTCGACCGAGCCGCTCAAGGACATCATCCGCCGGGTCGTCCCCTCGGGCTGGGCGCCGCACCCGGGCCTCTGGGTCGTCGCCTGCGACTACGCGACCGGGCGGCGCATCGCGTTCGGCCGCCCGGGCTCGGTGCCCGCCGACCTGGCCGACGCGGTGGCCGCATCCTGCGCGATCCCCGGCGTCTACCACCCGGTCGAGATCGCGGGGCGGCGCTACGTGGACGGCGGCATCTACTCCACGTCGAACCTGGACATCGTTCGCCACGAGTCGCTCGACCTGGTGATCAGCCTCAACCCCACCTCCTCGCTCCACCCCGCCCGCGCCTGGAATCCGGCCGAGTGGCTCGCGAAGGCGGTTCGCAACGACACCGGCCGCCGCCTCGGCAGCGAGGCGCGGAAGCTCCGCGACCGCGGGACCGACGTCGTCCTCGTCCAGCCGACGCAGGACGACCTCGACGCGATGGGCCCGAACCTGATGAGCCGCCGCAACCGCCACCGCACGATCGAGGTCGCTCAGCGAACGGTTGCGGCGCAGCTTCGCGAGCCCGCCAACCGCGAGTTGCTCTCCTCGCTACCCCCGGGCCGCGCCGAGAAGATCAGCCGCCCGGACGCTCCACCGTCCGACTGGCCGGGCCTCCTCGAGCTCGCCGGAGGCCTCGGATAGGCAGCGGCCGACACGCGCCCCACCCGTGTAGGGTGGCGAACGCCCATAGCACCACCAGTCAGGAGTACTCAATGGCAACCGGAACGGTGAAGTGGTTCAACGACGAGAAGCGGTACGGCTTCATCACGCCCGATGAGGGCGGCAAGGACCTCTTCGTTCACCAGAGCGGCATCGCTCAGGGCAGCACCCTCGAGGAGGGCGCGAAGGTGTCGTACGACGCCGAGGATTCGGATCGCGGCCCCAAGGCCGTCAACGTCTCGCCCGCTTAGAGCCTCCGGGGCGGCCGAGCGCCGCTTCACCAACTACCGGGAGTTGCGCCGCCGTCCCCGTGGGCGGCGGAGCGCCCTCGGCTGCCCGTGATGAGCGTGCCCGTCCAGCCGGTGGCCCGCGAGCAGATCGCCGCCGTGGCCGACGCCGTCACGCGCGGCTTCCACGACAACGAGATCTGGTCCTGGGTCATCCCCGACCGCGACCGCCGCCTGCGCCTGATGGGCCGCGCCTACCGGGCCCGCCTCCGCCATCTCTACCTCGTCCGTGGCGAGGCCTGGACCACGCCGGACGCGGCCGGTGGCGCCTTCTGGATCCCGCCCGGCCAGCCGAAGCGCCGCCTGAGGGACGACCTGGCCGAGGTGATCTCCGTCCTCCCGGGGATCGGCCTGGGCGGCGCCCGCCGCGGCTACCGGATCGGCCGCCTGATGGAGGAGCATCACCCGCGCGAGCCGCACTGGTACCTGGAGGTGCTCTCGATCGCGCCCGAGCATCAGCGGCGCGGGCACGGGTCCGCGCTGCTCGCCCCGGTGCTAGCGCGCTGCGACCGCGATCGCGTGCCCGCCTATCTCGAGACGAACCGCGAGTCGAACCTCCCCTACTACCGGCGCTTCGGGTTCGAGCTGACGACGGAGGTCGCGCTCCCCGACAGCCCGCCGCTGTGGCTGATGTGGCGCGAGCCCGCGTAGTCTCCCCCGGGTGAGACGGACCGCACTCGCGGGGGCGGGAGCGCTCGCGGCGGCGCTGCTCTTGAGCATCGCCTCGCCGGGCCGGTCGGCGCCTGCCGCCTGCTCGTTCGAGGCCGGCGAGGCGACCGTGACCCTGCGCGGGCAGGCGGCAACCCGGGTGCGGGTGGCCAACGAACGGGGCCATCATCGCCGACGGCGAGCCGTGCGCACCGGCGGCGGAAACCACCCTGATCAGGGCCGACGGCGGCCCGGGCCGCCAGCGCCTCACCCTCGACCTCGCGGGCGCCGGGTTCGGCGACATCCCGATCGAGGCCAACCTGGGCGGCGCCGCGGACACGCTCGCCGTGGCCGGCACCGCCGACACGCAGCTCCTCCGCGTCGAGCGCTCCTCCCTGCTGCCCGACGGCGGCGCCGGCTCCTCCCGCGCCGAGCTCCGCGGGATCGACCTGATCGCCGTCGCCGGCGGCGGTGGCGCCGACCAGGTGCGTACGGACGGATGGAAGCGACCGCTGCGCCTGGCCGGGGGCGATGGCCCCGACCTCCTCGAGGGCGGCCGGGCGCGCGACCGCATCGACGGCGGAGGCGGCGACGACCGCTGCGACGGCGGCGCTCGCACGGACGCCCTGCTCAGCTGCATGCCGCCCGTTCGACGCCAGCTCGGAGCCACTCGACGCCCAGCAGCGCGAGCGGATGACCGGACGCTCCTGGCACCCGGGCTGCCCGGTCGGGCTCGACCGGCTGCGGCTGCTGGAGCTGCCGCACTGGACGATGGGCGACCGCGACGTGCACCGCGGGCGGCTGGTGGTCCACCGGGAGGTCGACGGCGACGTGCTGAAGGCCATGCGAGCGCTGCTCGCCGCCCGCTTCGAGATCCGCCGCATGGAGCTGATCGACCGCTACGGCGGCGACGATCACCGCTCGATGGACGCCGACAACACCTCGGCATTCAACTGCCGGTTCGTCGCCGGCACCACCCGCTGGTCCGAGCACGCGTTCGGCCGCGCGATCGACGTCAACCCGGTCGAGAACCCGTACGTCAGCGGCGACCACGTCTCGCCCCCCGCCGGGCGCCCCTACGCGAACCGATCACGCCGGGCGCCCGGGATGGTCCATCGCGGCGACGCCGCGTTCCGGGCGTTCGCCCGGGTGGGCTGGGAATGGGGCGGCGACTGGAGCCCGGCGCGGGACTACCAGCACTTCTCCGAGACGGGCCGCTAGCCGCGGCCCGGGCCGGTTGGCGACGCTAGTCGATCAGCGTCTTGGTCATCTGGCGGATCGCCAGGCGCCACATCACCAGGGCGAAGCCGACCAGCGCCCCCACGCGCAGCAGGTCGGTCGCCTCGAAGCCGAAGGCCGCGCCCCGCACGAGCTCGACCAGCTGGTAGAGCGGGTTGAGGTTCGCCAGCACCTGAATCCCCTCCGGGAGCTGGTCGATGGGGAAGAACGTCCCGGCGACCAGGAAGAGCGGCGTGACCACCAGGGTCGTGACGTAGCTGAACTGGTCGATCTTGTCGACCGTGCCGGCCACCGCGATCCCGAAGCCCGCGAAGCCGAGCGCCGTGAGGAAGCAGAAGATCGGGACCAGGAGCATCCCCAGGGCCGGATCGAGGCCGAAGAGCATCGCGACGATCAGCGGGAAGCAGCCGTAGAAACCGGCCCGCAGGCCGATCCAGAGCGTCTCGGCGGTGACCAGCTCCTCGACCGAGACGGGCGCTGCGAGGATCGCGTCGTAGGTGTTCTGGAACCGGTGCTTGACGAAGGTCCCGAACATCGCCGGGAAGACGCTGGCGAAGATGACCGCCGTCGCCACCATCCCGGTGCCCACGAACTCGACGTACTCGAGGCCGTCGACGCCGTCGACAAGCGTGGCGCCGAGGCCCAGCCCGAACGCGAGCAGGTAGATAACGGGCTCGAGGACGCTCGAGAAGGTCGTCGACTTCCAGAAGGTCCGGAAGTTCGCGACCTCGCGGCTCATGATCCCGCCGATCGCCGCCGGGTCCAGGCGGCGGACCCTCATGTCCGCGGCGCCGTTGCTCATTCCGCCTCCTCCCCGGTGAGCAGCACGAACACGTCCTCGAGCGAGGCGGCGCGCCGCACGGCATCGTCGGGGACGGCGCCGTCGGTCGCCCGCTCGGCCCCCACCACCGCGATCGCCGGCCCGGCGGGCCGCACCCGCAGCCCCTGCGACTCGGCCTTCGCCCGGGCCTCGGCGAGGCGGTCGGGCGGTCCGTAGATCTCGGCGGTCTGCACGCCCGCGTGCTCGCGGACGAGGTCGGCCGGGCGGCCGCGCGCGATGATCTTGCCGTGAGTCATCAGGGCGACCTCGTCGGCGAGCCGCTCCGCCTCCTCGATGTAGTGCGTGGACATCAGGATCGTGGCGCCACGCGTGCGCAGGCCGTCGATCAGCGTCCACATCTCGGTACGTATCTGCGGGTCCAGGCCGACGGTCGGCTCGTCGAGCAGCATCAGCCGCGGCTCGTGGACGAGGCCGCGCGCCAGCAGCAGGCGCCGGCGCATCCCGCCCGAGAGCTTGTCGACGGCGTCCTTGCGCCGCTCGGTGAGCCGCGCCAGCTGAAGCGTGCGATCGACCGCCGCGGGCACGTCCTTGACCCGGTAGAGGCGCGCGAAGACCGCCAGGTTGTCCTCCACCGTCACGTCGATATCGAGGTTGTCGAGCTGCGGCACCACGCCCATCCGGATCCGGGCCTCCTTCGACTGGCGCGGCAGCTCGTAGCCCAGGACGCGCAGCTCGCCCTCGTCGGCGATGGCCTGCCCCGTGAGCATCCGCATCGTCGTCGACTTGCCGGCGCCGTTGGGCCCGAGCAGGCCGAGGCAGATGCCTTCGGGGACGTCGAGGTCGAGGCCGTCGACCGCCGTGATCTCGCCGAAGCGCTTCACGACCCCCCGCAACTCGATCGCATTGGAACGCCTATCCACGATGTCGAACACGGTACTTGGGACGCCTTGCGGCGCCGGAACTCATCGGCCCGGTCACACACGCCACAACCCCTCCCTGGCAAGCTCCCCCCGTGAGTGCCCGCATGCTGATCGGCGTCACCATCCTCGTCCTCACCGGGCCTGCTCGTCGCGGCGCAGCTGGTCGTGCCCGGGCTCGGCGAGAAGCAGATCGAGGACCGCCTGACCGAGGGAGGCGGGGAGGCCGACGTCACCCTGGCCGCCACCCCGGCCGCCCGCCTCCTGATCGGGGACGGCGACCGGATCGAGGTGCGCGGGTCGAACCTCGAGCTGGACATCGAGACCGAGGACCCGCAGGTCCTGGACCGCCTGGACGGGTTCGGCGAGGTGGACGTCGACCTGGTGGACTTCCGGGCCGGGCCGTTCGAGGTATCGCGCTTCGTGATGTCGCGCGACGGTGACGGCCCCTACACCGTCCGCTCCACCAGCTCGACCACCGCGGCCGAGCTGGTCGGCTATGGCGCCGGGGCGCTGGGCCTGGCGGGCGGCCCCCTGCTCGAGTTCTTCGCGGGGCGCGCACCGCTCGGGAACCGGCAGATCCCGATCGACGTCGAGATGGAGATGGAATCCGAGGACGGACGGATCCAGGTCACCTCGGGGACCGGCACCGTGGCGGGCTACCCGACGGGCCCGCTGGCCCAGTTCATCACCGCCGCGATCGTCGTGCGGCTTTGACTCCCGCCAAGCTCTCGCTCCGCGAGGCCGTCCGCGAGGCCGTGGGCGCCTACCGCGACTACTGGCGCGTGCTGCTCGTGATCGCGCTCGCCCTGTTCGTCCCGCTCGGCCTGCTCGAGGCGCTGACCGCCGACCTGCACGAGGTCGAGAGCGGCGACGGCCTGGCGATCGCGGAGGCCGTGGCCGCCGGGCTCGGCATCGGGCTGACCGCGATGCTCGGCGACGTCTTCTACACAGGCGTCGTCGCGGCCGTCGTCGGGATGCGCCGGGGCGGGGTCAGGCGCGAGCTCGCCGAGCTCGCGGGCCACCTTCCGTACCTGACGCTGATCGCCGTGGACCTCCTTTTCGCCCTCGCGGTCGGCGTGGGGTTCGTGCTGCTGATCGTGCCGGGCGTCATCGCCTTCACCTGGTTCGCCCTCGCCCCGGCCATCGTCGAGATCGAGGGGGCCGGCGTGCGCGGCGCGTTCCGCCGCAGCCGCGAGCTCGTGCGGGGGAACTTCTGGCGGGTGCTCGCCCTGCTGGGGCCGGTGGCGATCGTCGGGGGCCTGCTCTCGGAGTCGCTGGTCGCCAGCGGACCGGAGATATTGGGCGACACGATCTGGGGCGACGCGCTGGGAAGTGCACTGGCCGACGTCGTGACGGCACCCCTGTTCGCGCTCGCTGTCGTGGTCTCGGCCCACCACCTGATCTCGGGGGCGCCTCCGGCGCGGGCTCACCCCGCCGCTAGCGCTTCGCGTTAAGCGCGTCGACGGCCTCGATCAGCTCGCCCTGGTCGTAGTGGTCGGTGGCGATGAGCGAGACGTCGAGCCCTCGCTCGCGGCCGCAGCGGCGCGCGCGGTCCAGCAGCACCTCCTTGGTCAGGAAGGGTGCGTTCGCGGCGCGCTGGGGCGGGAACAGGTCGGCCCAGTGGTTGAACATCAGGATCGGGCTGTCGGCCTCGCCCCGGTTGAGGTCGCAGCTCAGCTGCTTCACCTTCTTCGCCCCGAGCGGGGTGTCCTGGACGAACGAGAACCCGTCCAGGTACCAGGGCACCGTGCCGTCGGCGTCCTTCTCGGCGAACACCACGACCCGGCGGTCCGTGCGCACGAGCTCGCCGAGCGTGGGCAGGGGCTCCGAGCGGTCGAGCGTGACGGTGTGGTCCTCGAGCCCCGCCTCCTGAAACACCCGCTCGATCTCGGCCGGCTCGACGTAGGGCTCGATGAAGATGACCACCACCTCTCCCGGGTTCGCGTCGAGGAACTCGCGGATGTCGGTGAGCCCGTCCACCATCGGGGTGGCGCCGAGCTCGCAGGCCGTGTGGCACAGCCAGACGTCTCGCTCCCCGCCCTCCTCCCCGCGGATGCCGACGCTTCCGGCGAGCCGCGTGGCGGCCGCGAACACCTCGGGCGGAAGGGCCTTCACGACCTTGTTGCGGTCGCGCCCCTCGGCCTCGAAGTCGGTGTTGACCGTGCCGTTGGAGGTCTCGATGCCCCAATGCGCGTCGAGCAGGAACAGGCGGATCCCGTCCTCGAGCTGCCGCGGGATCGTGCGCTTCTGGTTGGCGATGAACCAGCCGGGGCTGTCCGCCGCCGAGAACGAGTTGTGCGTGCCGGCGAACACGACCTCGTTCAGGCGTCGGTCGCAGAGCTCGACGGAGCCGTTGCAGCCCTCGCGCGCGGCCGCCGACGCCACGCGCTCGTCGTCGCCGCGCGTCACCAGCACGACCACCAGCGCCACCGCGGCGATCGCGGCCGCAGCCCCGATCGCGCCACGGGTCAGTGCCCTGCGCCGGGCCTCCTCCCCCGCCGCCTGCTCGCCCTCGGGCTGAAGCATCAGGAGCAGTTCTCCGGCCCCGAAGTAGACGAGGAAGGCGCCGAGCAGCAGGGCCGCGACCGTCAACGCGACGCTGGGCTCGAGGGCGACCAGGAAGCCGGCCGCGATCGCCGCGATCGCGCGCAGGGCGCGGCCCACGGGATGGGCAGGGCGCCGCGAGATCCGCTCCCATAGGCGCGCGGCGGGGCTCTCCGAGCGTTCGGGATCGAGGACGGCGGCCGCCCCGGCCACGACGAGCCCGGTTACGGCGAGGATGAGCCCCCAGCTGAACAGCCCGCCGAGGAAGGCGTCGAGGATGCCGGCCACGGCACCGCGTGCCTGCTCGTCGGTCACCTCGTCCGCGCCGATCACCCCGGCGAGGAACCGGGCGCGCGCGATCAGCAGCACGACCGCCAGGGCGATCCCGGCGCCCGCAACCGCCACCGCCGCGCGGAGCACCCCGAGGCGCCGGTCGGTCGCGACCACCACCGACGCCGCAAGGACGACGATCGCGAGGATCGGTGCGACAAGCCCGAGCCAGCGAATCGTGTCGGCGACCTCGAGCGTACGGCCGGCGAACTCGCGGTCCTTCAACTTCAGGAGAGCGAGATCGACGCTCTTGGGCAGCTCGCGGGCGAGGTCGGGGGCGACGGACTCGAGCCCGAACCGGACCACCTGGCCGGCATCGGCGAGGTCGAACGCGACGCTCTGCTTCTCCCGCTCGAACAGCAGCAGGTTCGTCTGGCGAGCCGCCTCGCGGAAGACGCCGCGGAACGCCCGCGAGTCGATCACGGTGTCCACGACCGATTCGAGCACCGGCCGCGCGGCCACCAGGTTGGGGGAGCCGTTCTCGATCAGGCCGACGACGATCTCCGTGGCCACGACCTCCCGCGTGGCGTCGTCCTCGAGGGCCGCCGCGGCGTTGTCGGCGAAGCCGTCGGCATCGATGATCTCGGCACGGGCGTAGAGGAGGACCGCGCCGATGAAGATGAGGATCCCGCCTAGCGCCGCCAGCGCGATGCTGGCGCCGTTCCGTCCCGGGTTACGCGAGGCGGACATCCGGCGTCGCCCGCTCGGCGTTACGCGCGATCTCCTCGACGAACCGCTCGAAGAGCTCAGGTGGCATGTCGTGGCCCATCCCCGGGATCAGCCTGAAGTAGGCGCCGGGGATCGCCCGCGCCAGCGAGCGGCCCGCGGCGGGCCTCACCAGGGGGTCGCTGTCGCCGTGGATCACGACGGTTGGAGCACGCACCCCACGGAGCAGCTTGCGCCGGTCGCCCGTGGCGTTGATCGCGTGCAGCTGGCGGGCGAACCCCGCCGCGCTATGGCCCCGGTCCCAGCCCAGCTCCAGGCTGCGGCGGAACTCGGCCTCGCGGGCGCCGTCCATCGGGTAGGCGGGCGAGCCGATCACGGCGAACGTCCTCATCGCCGAGTCGACGAAGGCCTCGCGGCCTGTGGCGGGCTTCGCCAACAGCGTCCTCAGCGCCCGCGGGCGCGGCATGGCCGAGGCCCGGCTCCCGCTTCCCGTCATCAGCAGCGCCAGCGAGCGCACGCGGTCGGGGTGGCGGTAGCCGGCCGCCTGCGCGATCATGCCGCCCATCGAGACGCCGGTGAGATGGGCGGAGTCGATCCCGAGGACGTCCAGCAGCCCGACCGCGTCGCCCGCCATGTCGTTGAGGTGGTACGCGCGGCCGCGGCGCAGGCCGAACAGCATCGGGACGGTGGTGGGAGGTGGCGAGTCGCTCATGGTGGAGCGCCCCGCGTCGCGGTTGTCGAAGCGGATCACCCGGAAGCCCCGGTCGATCAGCATGTTGCAGAAGGCGGGATGCCAGTGGATGAGCTGGGTGCCAAGGCCCATCACCAACAGCATCGGCTCGCCGTCGCGGTCGCCCAGGTCCTCGTAGCAGAGCTCGACGTCGCCGACGCTGGCGAACTGCTCCTTTGGCTCGAGCTCGGCTCGTCCCTGGCGCCTCCCTCTGTGTGGCTGCGACGGCCACGGCCGCAGAGCGTAGCCGCCCGCCGGGTCGCTTAGGCGCTCGCGATCGCCAGCGCGGTCCGCCGCGCCAGCGCCATGATCGTCGCCATTGGGTTCGTCCCCGAGGCGCTCGGGAACGCCGACGCGTCGCCGATCCACACGCCGGGCGTGTCGTGCAGCTCGCCCCACGGGTTGGCGACCGAGGTGGCCGGGTCGCGGCCCATCCGGCACGTGCCCATCTGGTGAGCCGAGAACGTCACGAACTCCCGCGGCACGATCTCCTGAGCGTTCAGCGTGGCGATGAACTCCTCGAGGTCCTGGCCCCTGGTCCAGTCGCCGACCCGCATGCCGCTGCCGACGATCTCGCGCGCGCCCGCCGTTGCATGGATCCGTACCAGCTGCTCGACACCGAGCTTCAGGTTCGCGCGGTCGAGCTCGTCCTCGAGCGGGTAGTGGGGCACCGCGTTGCCGGCGGCATCGATCTCGACACGGCCGTGGCCCCGCTCGCGGACCAGCGCGATCAGCACCGCTGCGTGCGCCCACTCGCGCATCCGGCGCTTGTGGTCGGCGCCCGAGCGCCAGGGCACGGCGCCGCCGAACAGCCCGGTGGTGGCCTGCGCCGCCTCCAGCAGGAAGCCGTAGCCCTCGCCGAGGTCGGCGAACTGGTGCGAGAGGGCGGCCTGCGGCGGGCCCCACATCCAGTTCTGGGGCTCGTCGTAGTAGCGCGGTGACGGCGACGGTCGGGTGCAGACGTAGGTACTCGCCGACCGCCGGCCCCCCGATGCCGGAACGCAGCAGCAGGGCGGGGGACTCGATCGCGCCGCAGGCGACCACGACCAGCGGCGCCCGCACGGTCAGCTTGGCCGGCTGCCCGTTGGCGGCGAACGCGGGGTCAGACCTGTGGGGTCTGACCCCGGGCGCGCCACTCCGCCTCGACCCCGGCCGCCCGGCCGCCCTCGGTCAGCACTCGAAGAGCCCTGGCACCGGCGAGAATCTCGGCGCCGTGCTCCTGCGCGTCCACGAGATACGTCTTCGCCGTTGACTGCTTCGAGCCGGACTGGTCGCCGAAGCCCATGTAGGCGGCCGACTCTGGGGCGTAGTACGTGGCCGGATCCGCGTTGCGGGTGATCGGGCGGAAGTCGTAGCCCGAGCTCCTCGCACGCCTCCTTCAGGCGCAGGTGAGGGCCGTTCAGGTCGCAGCAGTCGGCGTTCACGTTGAGGCGCTCGAAGACGGCGTCCAGGTGGCCGTCGAACTCCGACTCCGCGAGGTCGGAGAGGCCGTGCTCGGACGCCCACTCGGCGCGGACGTGGTCGTGCGTGCGCAGGCAGTTCGTCCAGTTGATCACGGTGCCGCCGCCGACGCCCCTGCCGGCGACGATCGAGACCTGGCCCTCGGCCGTCGGGAACGGGCCGCCGTTCAGGTACATGCGCTGGTAGGCGGACAGCTCGAGGCCGTCGAAGTCGGCGTCGTCGTTGTAGTCGCCCGCCTCCAGCACAACGACCGACTTGCCGGCCTTGGCGAGCTCGCCTGCGATCACGCCGCCGCCGGCGCCCGAGCCGACCACGCAGACGTCGGCGGCGAGGGTCTCCTCGGCCTGGCGTCGGCCGGCGCACGCGGAGCGGCCGCTCGCGGTCGGCGGGCGGCGGCGCGATCGGCCCCGGGAACCCGATGGCGTCCCAGTTGGGGTTGCGGCCCGTGCCCAGGTCCGGGCAGCCCGTAGAAGATCGAGCCGACGATCCCGCGCAGCGTGGCGATCCCGGCGAGCGCCTCCGGGTCTCGCCTCGCAGAAGCCGTTCACGATCTGCTCGCGCGCCTCCTGCGGCGTCGTGGCCGCCATCCCGTTACCGGCCAGCGAGTCGAGGAGGTGGCGCAGCCCGGCGATCTGCTCGTCGGCGAGCTCGGCCTGGAGCAGCGCCACCTCGACGCCCTCCGGGACCGCCATGTGCGAGGCGGCCCGGCGCCAGAAGCCGCGGTTCGCCTCGTCGCCCATCGGGCGGCTCCAGCGAGGGGATGAACGTGTCGCAAAGCGCCAGCAGCGTCGCGCGCTGCGCATCGTCGAACAGGTCGCTCGTCGCCAGGGCGGCAAAGGTCTCCCCGATCGTCTGGCTGACCACCGCGCTGTAGGGGAAGTGGTGCGCGTCGCGCGCCGGGGCGTCGCCCGGGGTGACCAGCAGCGACTGGCGCCGCGTGTACTTGCGGATCCCGTCGGGACCGTGGCGTGAGCCCAGGCCGGACTCCTTCCAGCCGCCCATCGGCAGCTCGAGCGCCAGGTAGTTGACCTGGGCGTCGTTGACGCAGGCGACGCCGGCCTCGATCCGGCGGGCGATCTCCTCGCCCCGGACCTCGTCGCGGGTCCAGACCGAGGCCTGGAGGCCATAGGGCCCCTCGTTGGCGAGGCTGACCGCCTCGTCCGCGTCGCGCACGCGCATCACGGGCAGGGTCGGGCCCGAACGTCTCCTCGGTCATGCAGCGCATCGAGTGGTCGACCTCGGCCAGCACCGTCGGCTGGAAGAAGCGGCCGGGCCCCTCGCCGCGCCTGCCGCCTGTGACCACCCTTGCCCCGCGCTCGACCGCGTCGTTCACGTGCGCCTCGATCAGGTCGATCTGCGGCGGGAAGATGATCGCACCCACATCCACGGTGCCGGGGTCCCCGGGCGGCCCCTGGCGCAGGGCCTCGACCTTCGCCTGCAGACGCTGGAGGAACTCATCGTGGATCTCGTCCTCGACGTAGATCCGCTCGACCGAGATGCAGACCTGCCCGGAGTTCGAGAGGCCGTAGCTGGCGGCGGCGTTCGTGGCGCGCTCGAGGTCGGCGTCGGCGAGGACGATCATCGGGTCCTTGCCGCCCAGCTCGAGGCTCACGGGGGTGAGCGTCTCGGCGGCGCGCGCCATCACCTTCTTGCCGGTCTCGACCGAGCCGGTGAACATCACGAAGTCGACCTCATCGACCAGCGCCGCGCCGGCGTCGCCGCGCCCGGTCGCGACCTGGAAGACACCCTCGGGCATGCCCGACTCGGTCAGCATCTCGGCCATCAGGAGCGACGTCAGCGGCGTCACCTCCGACGGCTTGAGCACAACCGCGTTGCCCGCGGCGAGGGCGGGAATGCAGTCGCCGAAGGAGTTGTTGAGCGGGTAGTTCCAGGGCCCGATCACCCCGACCACCCCGACCGGGCGGTAGCGCACGAGCATCCGCCGGCCCCGCACGAACGGCGACGCCGACTCGATCTCCTCGTCGGCCAGGTACGACGGCGCCTGCTTGGCCCAGAACTCGAGCGCCGAGAGCCCGTACGCGAACTCGGCGAACTGCGTCTCGTCGGCGGGACGTCCCGTCTCGGCGCAGATGGTGCTCACGACCCGCTCGGCGTTGGCGACCATCCAGGCGCGGGCGGCGAGCAGCACGTCGGCCCGGCGCTCGAACCCGGCCTCCTCCCAGCCGAGCTGCGCCGCGCGCGCGACCCCGACGATCCCGGCGATCTCGTCGGCGGTGAGTTCCGGGACTTCGGCCAGCGTCTCGCCGGTGGCCGGGTTCTCGACTCCGATCGCCTCCGTCACTTCGCTGCGAGTCTATCCCCGCCCGGCTCCCTGCGAGGATGGGGCCGGTGCGCACCCTGATCGCCTCCGACCTTCACCTCGGGGCCGGGACCGACGTCGACCTCGCCCGCCGCGAGGACCTGCGAGAGCCGCTTCTCGCCGCCGCGGCGGAGGCGGACCGGATCATCCTGCTCGGCGACGTGGTCGAGCTGCGCGAGCGGCCGCTGGCGGAGGTGCTCGAGCTCTCGGCCCCGTTCTTCGAGGTGCTCGCCGAGGCGGCTTCGGGCGCCCAGCTGGTCATCGTCCCCGGCAACCACGACCACCACCTGCTCGAGGAGTGGCTGGCGCTGCGCCGCCTGAACCGAACGGTGAGCATGGCGCTCGAGGAGCGGGCCCCCGAGGGCTGCGGCGGACCGCTGGTGGAGCTCGCCAGGCGCGCCGGGCACCAACGCGTCGAGCTCGCCTACCCCGGGGTTTGGGTGCGCGACGACGTCTACGCGACCCACGGTCACTACCTCGACCGCCACCTCACGATCCCCACGTTCGAGCGGCTCGCCCTGGCCGCGGTCGAGCGAGCACTCGGCCCACCGCCCGGCGAGGCGACCGATCCGCTCGACGCGCCGGAGGGCCCGACCGACCCCGACGAGTACGAGCGGGCGCTCACCCCCGTCTACGCGTTCCTGTTCGCGCTCGCGCAGAGCGCCAGCCCGGACCGTCGGGGGCCGGGCCCCTCGGCGCGGATCTGGGCGGCGATGAGCGGGGGCGCCACCCGCGCGCAGAAGCTCCGCGGCTGGCTCCTCGGCTCAGTGGCGCTGCCCGGGGCGGTCGGGATGGCCAACCGGTTCGGGCTGGGGCCCGTGAAGCCCGACCTCTCCCCGGGCGCCATCAGCCGCGCGGGGCTTGCCGCGATGGGCGAGGTCATCGGCCGCCTCGGGATCGACGCCGAGCACGTCGTCTTCGGCCACACCCATCGCCGGGGGCCGCTGGGCGGTGAGCCCGGTTGGGCCACCCCGTCCGGGACCAACCTCGTGAACAGCGGCAGCTGGACCTGGATGCCCGGGATGATCGGGAAGTCAGCGGCAGCCGAGAGCCCCTATTGGCCCGGGACGGTGGTCGAGGTCGAGGACGAGGGCCCGCCCCGCGCGAGTCTGCTGCTCGAGGGGCGGACGCGCGCGGAGCTTGCCGAGGCGACGGGCGGCGAGGGCGAATGACACACCTCGCCCGCCTCAACCTGCTGCTGTTCGCGCTACTCGTGGCGCACCTCCTCGACCACGGCCTGAACCAGCCCATGCGCGATGGACCCGCGTCCGGCACCGCGATCGGGCTGGCGGGATTCGTGCTCGTTGCCACGTCCACGGTCCTTGCGGTACGCCGGAGCCCACTCGCCCCTGGCGCGGCAGTCCTTGCAGGCGGCGCCACCGCGCTCGGGATCGTGGCCATCCACCTGATGCCCCGGTGGTGGGACTTCGTCAGCGACCCCTACTGGGACTTCACCGCGAACGCATTGAGCTGGGCGCTGGCGCTCGCCCCGTTCTTGGTGGGCGTGGCGCTGGCCGCCGCGGGCGCCCGCCAGCTGCGGACGCCCGCACCGGCGTAGCGAACCTCTCCGAACTGTCCTGCCCAGTGTTGCTCCACAACAGCAGGGCAGGACGGCTGCCGAAGACCTCTAGAATTGTTGTACGCGCAATGAGTTTGGGGCACGCACAAACGCAGCCGACGGGCATCGGCGGGGCTGAGCTCTCCGACGACGAGCTGGCGGCCTGGCGCGGGTTCCTAGCGGGCCCACGCCCACCTCGTGCGCGAGCTGGACGCCGAGCTGACCAACGAGCACTCGCTCTCCCTCTCCGCCTACGACGTACTGGTCCAGCTCGCCCACTCACCGGAGCGGCGGCTGCGGATGTCGGAGTTGGCCGACTCGGTGCTGCTCACCCCCAGTGGTCTGACCCGCCTGGTCGATCGTCTCTGCGCGCGAGGGCCTGGTCGAGCGGATCCCCTGCGACGACGATGCGCGCGGCTCGTTCGCCGCCCTCACGCACACGGGCCTGGAGCGGTTCGCGGCCGCTCGCCGCACCCACCTCGACGGCGTGAGACGCCTCTTCCTGCGCCACTTCTCCGAGGCGGACCTCCGCCGCCTGGCAGACGCCTGGCACCGCGTCGCCGCCGAGCCCGGCTGAGCCCGCGTGCACGGCCGCTAGGCCACCGCCGCCTCTGCTAGCGTCGGCCGCGTTGCCTTGATCGTCGCTCCAGGACGGACGGAATCGTGACCGGAGCCCTCTACCGGCTCGGAGGGTTGTGCGCGCGCCACGCGAGATGGGTGTTCGCCGCCTGGCTCGTCTTCACCGTCGCGATCATCCTGATCGCCAACGCCACCGGGCGCCCGACGAGCGACGACACCACCATCCCGGGGTCGGACGCCACCCGCGCCACCGACCTGCTCGAGCAGAAGCTGCCCAAGCAGGCCAACGGGAGCGTCCCGATCGTGCTGGAGACGCGAACCGGGAAGCTCACCGAGGGCGCGAACCGCACCGCGGTCCAGGACACGGTCAAGTCGCTGAAGGCCAACGAGTACGTGCGCGACCTGATCAGCCCGCTGTCCGACGAGGGGTCGAGCGAGCTCGGCGCCAAGGACACGATCGGCTTCATCTCCCTGTACCTGACCGTCGGGAGTGCCGACATCACGGACGAGGAGGCGGACTCGGTGTTCGACGCCGCGGACCCGGCGCGCGACGCCGGACTCGAGGTCTCCGCGGGCGGCTATCTGGGCGATCAGCTCTCCTCGCCCAGCACGAGGCTGAGCGAGATCGTGGGCATCGTCGCGGCCATGGTGGTGCTCGTGCTCGTCCTCGGCACCGTGATGGCGATGGTGATGCCGATCACCACGGCGCTGATCGGCGTCTTCTCCGGCCTCGCCGTGGTCGGGGTCGCGGGCACCGTCATCGTCGTTCCGTCGATCGCCCCGACGCTGGGGATCATGCTCGGCCTGGGCGTCGGGATCGACTACTCGCTGTTCATCGTCACCCGCCACATGCGATTGCTGGACGACGGCCAGCCGGTGCCGGAGGCTGTGGCCCGCGCCGTCGCCACCTCCGGCGGCGCCGTCGTCTTCGCCGGCGGGACCGTGATCCTCTCCCTGCTCTGCCTCTTCTTCGGCGACATCCCGCAGGTCAGGGACATCGGCTACTCGGCGGCGATCGCGGTGGCGGTCGTCATCGTCGCCGCCCTCACCCTCCTCCCCGCCGGCCTCGCGCTGCTGGGCACCCGGATCAACGCCCTCCGCGTGCGGCCGCACGTCTCCGAGCGGGAGCAGGACGCCGGCCAGCCGAGCGGCTGGGCGCGGTGGGCTGCGGGCGTCGGGCGCCACCCGCTGATCGCGGCCCTGGCCGGGGCCTTGGTCCTGGTGGTCCTCGCTCTCCCCGTCCTCGACATCAGCCTTGGCGCCGAGGACGACGGGCAGATGCCCGAGTCGACCACGATTCGCCAGTCGTACGACGCGCTCGCCAGGGGGTTCGGAGTGGGCGCCAACGGGCCGCTCCTGGTGGCGGTCGACATGAGGCCGCCGGCGAAGCCGGACACGAAGAAGCTGAATCAGCTCGAGGCCCAGCAGCAACAGCAGGAGCAGCAGGAGCAGCAGGCGATCGAGAACACGACGCTCCAGCTCGAGGAGGAGGGCGTTCCCCCCGACGAGGCGCAGCAGGAGGCGACCCAGCAGGTCGAGGCGCAGGGGCCGAGCCAGAAGCAGCAGGACCAGCTTCAGCAGGAGGAGGACTTCTACAAGTCGCCGGCCAGCGACCCGCGCCTGGTCAAGCTCGAGAACCAGATCTCGAAGGCGGACGACGTTGACGACGTCTCCCCCGCCACGCTGAACAAGTCCGGCAGCGCCGCCGTGTTCACCGTCGTGCCCGACTCGGCGCCCTCGGCCGAGCGGACCCGCAACCTCGTCAACACGCTCCGCGACGACGTCATCCCCAAGGCCCTGAAGGGCACCGAGGTGAAGGCGTTCATCGGCGGCGACACCGCCGCCAACATCGACCTCGCCGACAAGATCGGCGAGGTGCTCCCGCTGGTGATCCTGATCATCGTCGCCCTCAGCTTCCTGCTGCTGACCGTCGCCTTCCGCACCGCGGTGGTCCCGGCTCTGGCTGCTGCGATGAACCTGCTGGCCGTCGCCGCCGCCTACGGGATCCTCGTTGCGATCTTCCAGAAGGGCTGGGGGGTCGAGCTGATCGGCCTCGACCATGCGATCCCGATCGTGAGCTTCGTGCCGCTGATGATGTTCGCGATCCTGTTCGGGCTCTCGACCGACTACACCGTGTTCCTGCTGACCCGCATCTCGGAGGAGTTCGAGCTCCACGGCGACCACCGCCAGGCGATCGTCGACGGGCTGGCGCGGGCGCTGCGGGTGATCGTCGCCGCGGCCGGGATCATGGTCCTCGTCTTCTCCAGCTTCATCATCAGCGGGGACCCGACGGTGAAGCAGTTCGGGGTCGGGCTGGCTGCGGCGGTGGCGGTGGACGCCGTGATCGTCTGCCTTGTCCTACCGGCGCTGATGCTGCTGGTCGGCAGGGCGTGCTGGTGGCTGCCGGGGCCGATCGAGCGCCATCTCCCTCGACTGGGCATCGAGGGCGACGAGTACTTCCGCAGCCGCGACGCCGAGGAAGAGCCGGCTACCGCGGCGCCGCCGCCGCAGGGGGCAGCCTAGGGTCAGCCGGCCAGCCCTCGCTCCGAGATCTCGGCGAGCGCGGACTCGTCCTTCTCGAGCTCCTGGATCCCAAGCTTGCGCTTGACACCAGCCGCGCGCTCGAACTGAATACGCCGGTAATCCACGACCTGGACCTGGTTGCCCCAGGGATCGCAGGAACGTCAGCCCCCGGCTGCCGACGATCTCGAGGCCCTCGCGCTCGACCGCGGCGCGCGCGACCTCGATGTCGTCGACCACGAGGCCGAAGTGGCGAGACGCGTCGGGCTCGGGGCTCGTCGCGCTCGGCGAGCGCGAGGAACTGATCGCCCATGTCGATGAAGGCCATCCGCGTCGAGCGTCCGCGCAGCTCGAACTCGAACAGGCGCCCGTACAGCTCGAGGGCCTCGTCGAGGTCGCCGACCTCGAGCGCCACGTGGTTGATGCCGATCAGCTTCGCCCGTTCGCTCACCCGAACGAGGCTAGCGAGGCGCTACCGTCGGCCGAATGGCGCTTTTGTTCCACCTGCTGGAAGAAAAGCGACAACGCCCGGCGGTGGCGGCGCTCGCGGCGCTCGCGGCCGGAGCCCTGGCGTCCTGCGGAGACGATCCGGACCCGACCACCACCGCCACACGCCCCCCTCACCAGCCTGAGACGACCACTCAGCGAGAGCCGCCGCCGAGCAGCCCGCACCCGAGCCCGCCGGACCTTGCACCACCCCCCTGCCCCCCAGACCTCTCGAACTGCCAGCGCGCCTCCGGCACGATCGCCTACGTGGAGCGCGTGGATCCGGACGGCGACGGCGACGCCCACTTCGTGCTGCTGAGCGGGGAGAGCATCACCGCCCCTGGCATCACGATCGTCGACGTTCGCCGCGACCTGCGGCCGCACCCGCTGCCGGGGACCGGCGAGGAGCTCGCGGCCGCGGGGCCCGTGTACCGGGGCTCCCGCGGCCAGCTTCAGATCGAAGCGGTCGAGGTGCGGGTGGCGCCTTAGGCGCCCCGCACGCTCAGACCATCTCGCCGAGCTTGCGGATCGCGAACGCCCGGACGATGTCGGTGACGCCGTGCATCAGCGCCCAGATCCCGGCGAACACGAGCAGCACGTACGTCTTCTCGATGAAGAACTGCCCGGCGGTCCAGAAGGCGAGGATCACCATCAGGATCCCAGCGATCAGCTGCACCCACCACAGCTCGTTCGCCCCCCGCTCCCCGAACGCCTGGATCACCCAGAAGACGCCGACGATCAGGAACAGGAAGCCGAGCACGTCGGCGAGGGCAGCGAACGTGTTCTCCGGGCTGATCAGGGAGATCACGCCCGCGATGATGAACAGCACCCCGAACAGGTAGAAGAGCCACGAGCCCGTCTCGACGAGGGCCCCGATCATGAACTGCTGGAACCCGGAGGCCAGGAACATGATCCCGACGAGGACTCCGACCGTCGTGATCGACGCCTGGTCGAACTGGAGGATCACCAAGCCGATGAGCATCCAGGCGATGCCGAAGACGATCCACAGCCACCAAAGTCTCGAAAGGCCCTCAAGGGCTTGGCTGCCCGGCTCCTGCGCTGAGCTCTCCATGTCGCTCCCCTTTCGGTCGACGGAGGCGCGGCCCGCGCCACCGCCGCCAGACTACGACGCCGGCCGGTCGAATCCTGTCAACGCAATGCGAGCGTCTGGCCAGGCTGGAGCACGCGCACCTCGACGTCGGGCGCCAGCGCCGCCGCCTCGGCGACCAGCTTCCGGGGCGGCTCGGTGAGCAGGTCGGGCCGGCGCCCGACCAGGTCGGCCCGCTGATACGTCCCCCAGTGGATCGGGACGACGATCCGAGGCCGGATCATCGCCGCGGCCTCCGCCGCCCGCCTGCCGTCGAGATGGCCCGGCCCCACCCTCGGGCCCCACCCCCCGACGGGCAGGAGAGCCACGTCTACGCGCCCGGCGAGGTCGGCCATGCCGTCGTACAGGTCGGTGTCCCCCGCGAAATAGACGCTGGCAGCCGGAGCCCCGCAGGAGAAAGCCCAGCGCCTCGACGTGCGGACCGACGGGCCAGCGACGGCCATCGTGCCTGGCGTCGGTGACCTCGCAGGTTCGACGGGACCCAGCGCGGTCTCATCCCCGGGCTCGACCTCGGTGATGTCGCGGAAGCCACGCCTGCGGAGCACGCGCCCGCCGCCGGCGGTCACGACGACGGGGGTCTGGCGGTCGAGGCCCTTGATGGACTTGAAGTCGAGGTGGTCCATGTGGAGGTGCGAGACGAGCAACGCGTCGAGCCCCTCGAGCAGATCTGCGGGCGGCGGGGGAGCCACCCTCCGCGCATGCATGAAGCGGGGGCGCAGCAGGGGGTCGGTGAGGATGCGCTTGCCGCCGAGCTCGATCAGCACGGTGGCGTGACCAACGAAGGTGACCGCGTTTCCCACCCACCGGATTCTCCCGCTTGCTGCGGCTTTCATCCTTGCTGGATGATGCGAGCCGTCCTCGGCCGCGTTTAGGCTCGCCATCATGCGAAGGCGCATCCGGGGACGGCTTAGGCGCAGCGATGGCGGCGAGACGCCGGCGCCGGATGGCGGCGAGACCCCCGCGCCGGCAGCCGCCGAGTACCTGGAGATCGACCCGCGCGAGCTGAGCAACGTCTTCGCCGTGCCCAATTGGCTCCGCGACCTGGGCGTCACCGCGTGGCTTCTCGTGGGCGTCGCGCTTTCCTCGTGGCGGAGTCATCTCGCTGCTGGCGCTCACGCAGACCATCGTGATGCCGGTGATCGCCGCCGTCGGTCGTCGCGGCCGTCGCCTCGCCGCTCGTGGCGATCATGAAGCGCCACGGGATCCCCCGGGCCGATCGGCGCCGTCCTCGTCCTGCTCGGCATCGTCGCGGCGGGGGTCGGGATGTTCGTGGCTGATCCTGGCCGGCATCACCAGCGAGACCAGCTCGATCACGGCCAGCTCGCCGACGCCAAGGACACGATCGCCGGCTGGCTCCAGGACATCGGCGTCGATCCGAGCACGGCAACGAA
This sequence comes from uncultured Solirubrobacterales bacterium, assembly GCA_963797835.1. Classification (GTDB taxonomy): domain Bacteria; phylum Actinomycetota; class Thermoleophilia; order Solirubrobacterales; family 70-9; genus JBDTSW01. The sequence continues at coordinate 129,531 of CAWCRN010000030.1, read as the reverse complement.
CGCGAAGGACGAGGCGAGCAGGTCCGTCAACGACGCCGCCTCGGCGCTGCTGACGGGGCTCGGCCACGGCATCAGCGCCCTGTCCGGGCCTCGCCTTCTTCCTCGCGCTGACCGCCCTCAGCCTGTTCTTCCTGCTCATCGGACGGACCCAAGATCCGGGCCTGGGCCGAGCGCCACATGGGCGTCCCGCCCGACGTCGGGCACGTCATCGGCGAGCGCACGCTGGGCGCCCTGCGCGGCTACTTCCTGGGCGTCACGATCGTCGGCCGGGTTCAACGCGGTGGTCGTCACCCTGGGCGCGCTGATACTCGGCGTGCCGCTCGTGGGGACGATCGCGGTCGTCACGCTTCATCGGCGCGTACATCCCGTATCTCGGGGCGTGGACCGCCGGCGCCTTCTCGGTCCTGCTCGCCCTCGGCGGAGCCGGGCCCGATGCGGCCGGCGGCATGATCGTCGTCCAGCTCCTCGCCAACGGCGTCCTCCAGCAGATGGTCCAGCCGTTCGCGATGGGGGCCGCGCTCGGCATCCATCCCCTCGCCGTCCTGATCGTCACGATCGCGGGCGGAGCGCTGTTCGGGACGGTGGGCCTGATCCTCGCGGCACCCCTGACGTCGGCGATTGTGCGAATCTCAGATGATCTCGCGCGAGCGCGCGAACAGCGACCAGGGGGTGGAGGCCGAGCGATCCCCGACCGAGGAGAAGGAGAACGATGGCGACGACCCCTGACGACGGCACCCCGCGCACGAGGCGCGTCCTCCCGATCGTCCTCATCCTGCTCGCGACCCTGATCGGGATCGTGTCCGTGCTCGCGCTCTGGGCGAAGCGCCAGGCGCTCGAGACGGACACCTGGGTCGACACCAGCGCCGAGCTGCTCGAGGACGAGACGATCAGCGACGCCGTCGGAGACTTCCTGGTCTCCGCCCTGTTCGACAACGTCGACGTCGAGGCCAGGATCGCCGCGCAGCTCCCGCCTGAGGCCGAGGCGCTGGCCGGACCCGTGGCGGGCGGGCTGCGGCAGCTCGCGGACCGGGCCGCGGACCAGGCGCTTCAGAGCGCACAGGCGCAGGCGATCTGGGAGGACGCGAACCGCGCCGCCCACGAGCGGCTCTTGGCGCTCCTCGACGACGAGGGGGAGTTCGCCTCGACCGCCGGGGGCACCGTCACCCTCGACCTGAAGGGGCTCGTCACCCAGCTGGCCAGCAACATCGGGCTCCCCTCCGGCCTCGCCGACAAGCTGCCGCCGGAGGCGGCGAGCATCGAGATCATGAAGTCCGACGAGCTCGACGCGGCTCAGACAGGCGTCAAGGCCCTGCGAACGATCGCGTACGTCCTGACGGCGCTCGCCCTCATCCTCTACGCGCTCGCGATCTTCCTCGCCCGCAACCGTCGCCGCGAGACCCTGCGAGCGGTCGGGTTCTCGTTCCTGGTGGTCGGGCTCGTCGCGCTCCTGGCCCGCAACGCCGGCGGCAGCGCCATCACCAGCGCGCTGGCGAGCACGGCCGCGGCGGAGCCACCGATCGAGAACACGTGGGAGATCGGGACCTCGCTCCTCAAGGAGACCGGTCAGTCGCTGGTCGCGTACGGCATCGTCATCGTCCTCGCCGCATGGCTCGCCGGACCGAGCTCGTGGGCCACATCGATCCGGCACGCGCTCACCCCGTACCTGCGCCAGCCCGCGTACGCCTACGGAGGCCTCGCGGTCCTGCTGCTGCTGCTGTTCTGGTGGGACCCGGTCATCGCAACCCATCGCCTCGTCCCCTCGCTGCTGCTGATCGTCTTCCTCGCGATCGGCGTCGAGGCGCTGCGGCGCCAGGTGATCCGGGAGTTTCCCGACCACGTCACGCCCGGCTCGCCCGCCGGGGCGGCGCAGGCGATGGCCGGCAGGATGAGCGAGGCGCGCGAGAGCAAGGTCGAGGACTCGGGCGCCCCCGCCGAGACGCCGGAGGATCCGAAGCCGGACTGACCGTCAGGCAGCAGGCTGTTCAGCGTGATCGCGATGAACAGCCCGATCACGATCTCGCTGACGATCCACGAGTTGTTGTTCATCCAGTCGCGGGCCTTGGGCAGGAACGCCTGGGCGCGATCGCCGAAGGCGAAGATCAGCAGCATCGGCAGCGCGAGGAGGAACAGCGTCAAGCCCGAGGAACGGCAGCAGGTGCCACCACGGGTCGCCGTGGTTGCCCAGGAAGGAGCCGACCGCCACCGAGGTGAGGATGTCGGTCGGGAACACGCCCGAGCAGCAGGAAGCCCGAGCTTGAACGAGAACCGCGGGCGTCGCCTCCTGGAGCTTGCCCATCCACTTCGGCGGCTCGGACTCCTCGCGCTTGCGGTAGGTCTGGATCGCGGCCAGCACCAGCAGAACGAGGATCGACGACGTAGACCCATCGTCGCCGCCGTTCCGAGCTGACGCCGTCGATGAAGAAGTACGCGACCGTGACGATCGCCGTGATCGAGAGCGCGGCACCCGCCACGTAGGCGATCGAGTTGCGCTTCCAGTCCTCGGTCGTGGCGAGGAAGATCGCGCTCAGGATCTGCGGCCCGGCGATCATCACGAACGCCATCGGGAGCATGACAGCTTCGAGCGAAGATCATGCGACGGATCCTCCGGCGGCGAGGAGCCGCTTACTCCCGGTAGGAATCGTGCCCGAGGTCGGCGAGCCAGCGGCGCAGGTACCGGTGCATCGCCTCGGCGCCGACGACCGGCTCGTCCGGCATCGCCCAGTCCGACGGCGCCAGCGCGAACGGGAACGACTGCTCGCCGCCCATGCCGCCGTGCGAGCCCACCAGCTCCTCGAAGGCCGCGACCTCGTCGGTGTCCTCCCAGTAGGTGCTGTTGACGACGATGTCGGGGCAGTGCTCGAAGCCGTCGGTGCGGCGCAGGTGCCGGGCCGCGTTCGGCGCCGAACGGCGCGAGCGGGTTCTCGCCCTCGACGTCCTCGTCGGATAGCCGCATGCGCCCGCGCGGGCCCAGCGCCACCGCGCCGTCGCGCTCGGAGCGGACCATCGCGAAGCCGATGCCCGGGTGCTCGCGCAGCGCCGGCAGGAGCGCCGGGTAGAGCTCCTCGATCCGCTCCAGGCTCACGCGGCCCGGCTCGCGCGGGAACGTGATCAGGCCGAGGCAGCCCGAGGCCATCACCGAGAGCTCCGGCGGCGCCTCGTCCGCCGTCGTCCTCCGGCTGCGGCCCCTCGTCGCCCAGGTGGACCTCGCCGTCCACGCGCTTGCGCGCGGGTCACGGCGCGAACCCCGCGCCCCAGCGCACCCTCGGACCCGCCGGCCTCGGTCAGCCCGGCGCCGAGGTAGCTGAGCGACTCGTCGCTGTGGGCGTCCTCGGCCTCGACCGTGCTCCGCGCTGCAGGCCTCCGAGACGAGGTCCTCGAGGCGTGATCCCGTAGCGGTCGAGGAAGGTCGCCCCCTGGGACTGGCCGTGGTCGGACAGGACGACCAGGTGGTACGGGCGCGGCGCGTCCGCGGCGGCCGCCGCGATCCGCGCGATCTGGCGGTCGACGCGGCGCAGCGTCGCCAGCGCGTCGACGCGCTCGACGCCGGAGTGGTGCGCGACCTCGTCGTAGGCGAGGAACGTCGTGTACCCCACCGGGCGGCCGGCGTAGAGGTCGCCGATCACCGCGGCCACCTGGAGGTCGCGCTGGATCACCGTCCCCCAGGCGCGCACCAGGGCGTAGGAGAACGTCCGCTTGATCCGCGGCCGGATGTCGCGCCGGCGCTGCTGCGCGGCGAAGTAGAGCTCCTGGGCGATGTCGCCGATCATCAGGGCGATCGTGCGGGTGACGCTGTAGGGGTTCGAGAAGTACGCGTAGTAGTCCTCGCCGAGGCGCCCGGGCCGGTCGCGGTCGAGCACGGTGCTCATCGTCAGCAGGGTGTGCGGCGCGTCGCCGGAGAGGATGTTCGCGCGGCTGGCGCCGTCCTCGTGCAGCAGCCCCTTGCCGTCGGAGTGGCGGCGCTCGATCTCGGCGGCGTCCTTGGGGTGGTTCGTGACGATCGGCTTGCCCGTGGTCCTTCTCCCACCAGCGGAACGCGGGCATGTCCTCGTTCGACCCGTGCAGCAGGCCCGCCTGGCAGGCCCCGGTCTGCGACGACCAGTCGGTCTCCCAGGGCAGCAGCGTGTGCCCGCCGTCCCGGATCCAGCTCGCGAGCGTCGGCAGGTGCCCGTCGCGGATGGCGCGCTGCACCACCGCGTGGGCGAGCCCGTCGATCTCGAGGAAGTAGACGCCGGGCACGTCGGTCTCGCCCGCCGCGGCGCCCCGTGGCGGCGCGCTTGGCGCTTGAGGACGTTGCGGTAGTAGAAGTCGTCGTCGTCGATCGCCAGCAGCGACGTCGCCAGCGTGTTGACGACCGTGATCGCCGATCGCCACCGCGATCCCCGCCCCGACGCTGCTCACGTGCATCCCCGGCTCGATCTGCGAGATCCCGTAGACGACGAGGCCGTTGAGGGCGAGGACCCCCAGCCCGAGCGTGAGCACCGTGAACGGCAGCGCGACGCGGATCAGCGAGCGGCCAGACGAGCGCGTTCACGAGGCCGATCGCGGCCGCCGCGACGAGCGCGCTCCCCTCCCCCTCGATCACGAAGCCCGGCAGGATGGCGCTCATCAGGTGCAGGGCGCCGGCGGTGAGCAGCCAGACGACGACCACCCTCAGGACCGTGGACAACCCCCCCGCGCGTCCAGCCGACCTGCCGCCCGCTGTCATCGGTGGATCGTAGTCACCGGTGGCCCCTTGCGACGGCGACGGTCGGCCCGCTCGCGAGCGACCTGCCAGCGCGACCGCGCCTCACGGACCACGTTGTCCCACTGGCTGCGGACCTCGTGATCAGGTGGTCGCTCGCCCCGGCGAATACGATCGAGCTCGTCGCCGACCTCGCGCCCAAGCACCGCCGAGACGACGACGACGAGCATCACGCAAAACAGCGTCGAGATGATCGCCAGGACCGCACCGATGACGCCATAGTCGGTGGCATAGGAGCTGAACAGGTGGGGCACATAGACGGTCGCACCCACCGAGTACGCCGCCATCAGCGCCGATCCGATCACGCCGAACGGCAGCAGGTCCCGCCAGTCGATCCGCTTCGCGCTGAGGATCCAACCCCCCCAGACGAGGAAGACCGCGGTCAGAGGGAGCACCAGCAGGGACGCGCCCAGCTCGAGGCGCCCCCGGCCCACGAGAGCGTGGATCCAACCCGTTGCCACGAGATACGCGATGAAGCCGCCCGCCCACCACAGACCGTTGACCGTATTGCGCACGCCGAGCCCATCCAGCTCCCAGGTCCCCTCGACCAACCGCTGCACTGCTCGCGTGAAGCTCAGCATCGCGATCACCACGAACAGCGCGCTGAAGACGTCCACGCTCGTGCTCGAGCCGCCGGCCGGTGAGAGGAGGTCCTCGACCGCCTCGGCCCCTCCGCCCGTGAGCTTGTAGCGCTCGATGACCCGGTCCGCGGCGTCCTCAACCCCGATCTGCGCCAGGACGGCGCCGGTGACGATCACGAGCGGGACCAGTGCGCTGAGCGAGATGGAGGCCAGCGCCAGAGCGCGATCGAACCCCGCGATCCTCTGGAATCGCTGGACCGCCCGCAATAGGAAGGCAGGCCGCAGCCAGAACGTCAGGGTTCGGATGGCCCGCTCGCGGTCGAACCGCGCCGATCCATGCTCCTTCGACCTCGCGGGACTCGCAACTACGCGAGCCTAACTTGACGCCGGGAGACGAGCGGCTCCCGTAGCGACTTTCATCCTCATCGGATGATGCGCCAAACCGGCCGCGGTGGTTCGATCGACTCAGTTCGATCACGAGCCGAAGGAGAGCTGCATGGACCCGATCGATCGCACCGTGCTGCCGATGCCCGACCCGGAGTTCAAGGGGAAGGCCGGTCGCACGATTGACGCCTCGAAGGCCGACTGGTCGATGCAGGCTCCGGTGCGTCCGCCGCTGGGGGCGCCCAACGTCCTGCTCGTGCTGATCGACGACGCAGGCTTCGGCAACCCGGAGACCTTCGGCGGCCCGGTCGCGACCCCGAACCTGACGCGGACCGCTGACGCCGGCCTGCGCTACAACCGCTTCCACGTCACGGCCGTCTGCTCGCCCACCCGGGCGGCGACGCTGACCGGCCGTAACCACCACACGGTCGGGTTCGGCTCACTCGGCGAGCTCCCGGGCCCGTTCCCCGGATACTCGGCCGCGCTGCCGAAGAGCTGCGCTCCGGTCGCGAAGACCCTGCAGATGAACGGCTACGTCACCTCGGCCTTCGGCAAGTGGCACCTGACGCCCGACCACGTGCAGGGCCCGGCGGGCCCGTTCGACCGCTGGCCGAACGCCTGGGGCTTCGACTACTTCTGGGGCTTCCTCGGCGGCGAGGCGGGCCAGTTCGATCCCATGATCACGGAGAACAACACGACGATCGGCGTGCCCGAGGACGAGGACTACTACTTCCCGGACGCGATGGCCGACAAGGCGATCGAGTGGCTGCACGGGGTGCGGGCGCAGGACGAGCAGAAGCCGTTCTTCATGTACTTCTCGACCGGGTGCGCTCATGCGCCTCATCACGTCCCCAAGCACTGGGCCGACAAGTACGCGGGCCGCTTCGACGAGGGCTGGGACCGCTACCGCGAGGAGACGCTGGAGCGCCAGAAGAAGCTCGGCGTGGTCCCCGAGGACACCGAGCTCACGCCCCGGCCCGACGCGATGCCGGCCTGGGACTCGCTGACGGACGAGCAGAGGAAGCTCTACGCCCGCCAGATGGAGGTGTACGCGGGCTACCAGGAGAACGCGGACCACAACGTCGGCCGGCTGCTCGACGCGCTGGAGGAGCTGGGCGAGCTCGACGACACGCTCGTGTTCTACATCTGGGGCGACAACGGCGCCAGCATGGAGGGCACGCCTACCGGCGGATTCAACGAGCTCATCGTCCACAACGGGATCACGCTCACCGAGGAGGAGCAGCTCGAGAAGATCGAGGAGTACGGTGGCCTCGACGCATGGGGCGGCCCGCTGACCTCGCCGCACTACTCCTCCTGCTGGGGCTGGGCCGGCAACGCCCCGTTCCAGTGGGGCAAGCAGATGTCCTGCTACCTCGGCGGCGCCCGCGACCCGATGGTGATCTCGTGGCCGAGGCGGATCAAGGACAGGGGCGGGTTGCGGGAGCAGTTCACCCACTGCATCGACATCGCCCCGACGATCCTCGAGGTCGCGGGGATCCCCGAGCCGGTGCGCGTGAACGGGATCGAGCAGAAGCCGATCGAGGGCACCAGCTTCGCCCACACGTTCACCGACGCCGAGGCCGAGGAGCGCCACACGCGGCAGTACTTCGAGAGCTTCGGCTACCACGGGATGTACAAGGACGGCTGGTGGGCGAGCTGCAAGCCGTTCAAGCTCCCCTGGGACATCACGCACGAGACGCTGAGCAAGTTCGCCCCCGGCCTCTACGACCCGGACACGGAGGAGTGGGAGCTCTACTACCTGCCTGACGACTTCTCGCAGGCCCGGGACATCGCCGCGGAGAACCCGGAGAAGCTCGAGGAGCTCAAGGCGGCCTTCTGGGAGGACGCCGAGCGATACAACGTGCTGCCGATGCTCGGCGGGTACTCCGTGTTCTTCGGCATCCTGCCGCCGATGGTCGGCCGGACGAAGTTCAACTACCGCTCCGGCGTGCAGAACATCGCCTCGGGGATGATCCCGAGGGTCTACGGGCACTCGTACTCGATCAGCGCCGATCTGGTGGTGCCCGACGACGGCGTGGAGGGCGTGATCGTCGCGGAGGCCGACCACCTCGGCGGGTTCGCGCTGTTCGTCGACGACGGGGTGCTGAAGCACACCTACTCGACGATGGGCGTCTACGTCTACACCCAGGAGGCATCGGAGCCGCTGCCCGCCGGCGAGGTGAACGTCCGCATGGAGTTCGCCGCCGACGAGGCGAAGCCGGGAACCGCCGGTCAGGCGACGCTGTTCGTCAACGACTCAGAGGTGGGCGGCGGGCGAATGGAGCGCACGGTTTCGCTCCGCTTCAACGCCTACTCGGGCATGGACATCGGCCGCGACAACGGCCTGCCCGTGGACCGCAGTTACGCGGATCGCTCCCCCTTCCCATTCACCGGGGAGATCAAGAAGGTGACCTTCGACCTCAAGCCGCACCTCACCACGACGGGCGAGGAGCACGAGGAGGTCGAGCTGCAGCTACACAAGGAGCATCACGAGATGGCTGCGGCGCACGGGGCAACCGCGTAGCCAGAGGCCGCAGCGAAGGAGAAGAGTCATGAGACGGGAAATGAGCGTTCTGGCCGCCGCCTACAGCGACGACGAGGAGGCCGCGGGCGACTTCGAGGGGCTCAAGGAGGACCTCCCGAAGGTCGGCCGCCTGATGGACAGGTCGAAGGTGATCGTGCTCGCCACCAGCGACGCCCCGAACGAGGTCAACGTCGAACACGTCGGCGGCGGCCCGGTCGGGAAGCTGGTCGAGGTCGGGGCCGGGCGCGGTCTCAAGGGCCGGCTCGCTCCCGGGAACGCGGTGATCGTCGGGGTGATCGATCCCGACATCGAGACCGAAGCCTTCGAGGCACTTGCGCGTGCGCGGGGCCGCGCGCTGGTTCCGGTCGAGGAGGGCGACGGGGACGCCGAGCAGACGGACAGGGAGGCCGTCCAGGCGGCGGTGGGCATGGCGATGGCGGAGGTCATGGAGCAGTGGGCGCACCCCACGGCATCCGCGGCGGCGATCCGGTCGCTGGCCGCCGCAAACCAGGGCGCATCCGGCTGAGCGCTGGCCCAGGACCCAGCGCCTCGCTCACTGGATCGATCGCGCGCAGCGAAAGCCGACGTTGCCGGTTGAGCTGTCCGGCGTGTTGCGACCGCGCGCCGCTACCCGGTAGCGGTTGCAATAGGAGCGATGGCACAGGTAGGAGCCGCCCCGGGTGACCTTCGCCTCCCCGCTCGGCGGCCCCGTCGGGTCGCGCCGCTCCGACGCCCCGCGGTGATAGGTCGGGTGAAACCAGTCCGAGCACCATTCCCAGACGTTTCCGGAGGTGTTGTGCAGCCCGTAGCCGTTAGCTGGGAACTCACCGACCGGGCAGGTCCCGTAGTAGCCGTCCTCCCCTGAGTTGTGGGCTGGGAACCGGCCCTGCCAGACATTCATCCGGTGCTCGCCGCCGGGCTCCCGCTCGTCGCCCCACGGAAAGCGCTTCTGAACCAGCCCCCCACGCGCGGCGTACTCCCACTCGGCCTCGGTCGGAAGCCGCAGTTGCGCCCAGGTGCAGAACGCCTCGGCATCTCGCCACGACACGTGTACGACGGGATGATCGAGTCTGTCGTCGATCGCCGACTGCGGGCCCTCCGGACAGCGCCAGGTGGCACCGAAGACCTGCCGCCACCACGGGGCGTCGGCCACCCCCCGCGTGTCGGGAAAGCTGTCCGGCAGCAGGCCCGCGAACACGAACGACCAGCCGTAGCGCTCGGCGTCCGTCTCGTAACCCGTGGCCTCGGCGAAGTCCGCGAAGCGGCGATTGGTCACGGCTTCGGCCTCGATCGCGAACGGGCTGACCTCCACCTCCCGTACGGGTCCCTCTCCGTCCTCCGCGAATCCGTCCTCGTGCTCGGCGCCCATCGAAAAGCTGCCGCCGTCGAGCTCGACGAGGGCGGACGCCCGCGAGGTCTCTGCAACCGCGCACGGTGGAAACGGTCATCCCGCCTGAGATCGAGTGATCCCGGTCGCTCCGGAGCGCAGCACGCCGGCTCGCGCGATTCCCGAGCAGACACGTCGCTACTCCGTTCGCTCACGGCCTGGATCGCGCGAGCGCGATGTCGCGGACGATCGAAGCGGGCGCCTGGGACGCCTTTTTGGTCCTGCGCTGCTCGACCAATCGCCGCAGGCTGCGCCGACCCACCCGGTGTGGCGGCCGAGCTCCCGGCGGCGAGGTCATCGGTCCTCGCCCTCCGACCCCTCGAACGCGGCGTCGATGTCGTAGCCGAGCGCCAGCGCCAGCTCGGGCGCGGCCGAAACCACGCGCGCCGTGCCGACGGTCGGGGCCACCGCGATCAGGGTCCCGACGATCTCGTCCACGCTCGCGCCGGCGGCGAGCGCCAGCTCGATGGTCGACTGGTAGGAGCTCGGCGCGGCGTCGATGGCGAACGCGGCCCCGAGCCGGACGAGGGCGTGCGTCTTCTGATCCAGCTGCGAGACCTCCACCGTGTCCTGGCCCATGCCGAGCACCGAGTCCATGAAGGCCTCATCGCTCAGCGCCAGGCTCCGCAGCGTCTCCTTGTAGGTGGCCAATTTCCTCCTCGGCGCATCCGCGGTGCGCGGACCCGCGTGCGGTGGCTCGCACTACACACCAGCGGCGGGTGCATTGTCATCATCCGAATCGAACGAAATTCGCCGAGCGGCGGTGTCGCCTAGAGAAGTCCGAGCTCGCCGGCGCGTTCGACCGCGCCGTTGCGCGAGTTGACGTTGAGCTTGCGGTAGACGGCCATCGCGTGTGACTTCACCGTATGGCGCGATACGTAAAGGCGCTCACCGATCTCGCGGAAGGACAGGTGCGTGGCGAGGTAGGGAAGGAGCCTCAGCTCCGCCTCGGTCAGGGTCGAGGCCCCGGGCGCGTTGGCGCGCATCGTCTCCATGGCTCGAGCGCAGCTTCCTCCACCTCGAGGGACGAGCGTGCCCAGGTCCGGCTGTCGGCGCAACAGCGCCCGGATCTCGCGCAGCATCGTCGTCGGCACCGCCTGCGTCGGCGATCGTCAGGTAGGCGCGCGCGAGCTCCAGGCGTGTCTGGACCGCGAAGTACGGCGCGCGTACGTGGTTCGCGGGCGAAGGCGTTGCGCTCGAGCGAGGAGCTCGTCGGCGCGCTCGGCTTCCCCGCGATGAAGCGCGACGCGGGCTGCCAGCGCGCATACGAGTGCGCTGGTGGGGTACTCCTCCATGTCGCGCCCGGCGGGCGACCCCAAGGGCTCGCCCGGCGAATTCCTCGGCCTCGACCCATCCTCCTCGAGCGATCGCGACGGCGGCGCGCTCGCCGAGCGCCACCGCCGCCGCTTCGGGCGCTCCCCGCTCGACGCCCTCCTCGGCGACGTTGGCGAACAGGTCGTCGGCCTGGTCGATCTCGCCTGCCAGCAGGCGCGAGACCGCGAGGAGCAGCACGGCGTCCGGTCGGAGGGGGCTCGCGCGGGAGAGCGTCCGGAGCGCGAGTTCCGCATCCTCGCGCATCCCTGCCACCCCCTTCTGACAGCGCATGGGCACGCATGAAGGCCAGCCAGGCAGTCGATCGAGGGCGTGCCGTCAGGCAGCGTGCCGTCGTACTCGGCCCTTTCGGCCGCCTCGGCCCAACGCTCCGCCCGCGCAGGCCGGCCGCGCAGCGTAGCGAGAAGCGCGCCGAGCACGCGCGATCGCCGCGTTCCGGTCCGAGCGCGCCCTGCGCCTCCAGCCAGTCGAGCCAGCGCTCGGCGGTCGCGCCACGACCGGTCTGGTAGACAGCAACAGCGTAACGCTCCGACCAGCCGTGCCATCCGGCTCGACGTCGCCGGCCCCCTGTGCGTACGCGACGGCCGCCTCGGGCTGCCCGTTCGCCTCGCACCATGCGCTCGCACGAGTGAGAAGCGAAGGGGCGAGATCCGGCTCGGCGCTGGCCAGCTCCACACGGAGCACGTCCTGGAAGAGATGGTGGTATCGGTACCACTCGCCGCTGGCGTCCAGCGGCACCAGAAAGTGGTTGGAGCCCGCGAGTGACTCGAGAGCTGCCGCGGAGCCAGTCTCCTCGAGAACCGCGTCGCAGAGCGGCCCCGACATCCGCTCCAGCACGGCGGTGCGCCTGAGGAAGCGACGATCGTCGGCGGAGAGGTGTTCGAGCAGCTCCGACCGCAGGTATTCGGACACGAGCCGGTCGCTCCCTGAAAACTCCGTCGACGCCCTTGGCCCTGTGCCCGCGGGCCCTGAGCGACAGCGCGGCAAGGTAGAGGCCTGCGGACCAGCCCTCCGTCTGGTCGGTGAGCTCGGCGACCCGGTCGTCCGGCAGGTCCAGCCCGGCGGCGCTCAGGAGCTGGCCCGCCTCCGCCTCGTCCATGCGGAGGTCGTCCGGCCCGATCTCGAGCGCCAAGCCCCGCGCCCGGGATGCCGCGAGCGGAAGCACCGGTCCGCCTCGCGCCGAGAGGGCCATCTGCGAACCGTTCGGGACGTGTCGCGTGAGTGCTTCGATGGCGTCGAGGGACGCCCGGCTATCGAGCAGATGGAGGTCGTCCAGGACCACGACGACCGGCTCGCTCACCTCGGTCAGCGCCGCTCCCAGGCGCGGCACCACCGTCGCCTCGACCGAAACGCCGGGTGATGCCAGCGCATCGAACACGCCCGGGTCGAGCGGCGAGACGCGGTCGAGCGCGGTGGCGACATAGGTCAAGAGAACGATTGGGTCGTTGTCGTGATCGTCGACGGACACCCATGCGAACGGTCGCTGCGACTGCGTGGCCCACTGAGCCAGGAGCGTGGTCTTCCCCCAGCCCGGGCCGGCGGACACGCAAACGACCGGAGTCCCGCGCGATCCTTCGAGTGCGCTGATCACCTCTTCGCGCAACACGGCTCCGCCGTGACCCTGCGGTGGAAGCAGCTTCGACTCGAGCAGCTCGAACGGCGGCGCCGAGGTCTGTGTGGACGTCACCTCCTGGGCGTTGCCCGCGGCTTCCGTGCGGACTTTCGCCGGCGCGGGCCCGAGGGTTTGAGCTGGGTCGACATCCGTGCCTGGGTAGACCGAGCAACAGGCCAGAACCCTACCCGACCTCAGCCCCGCGGTTCGAGGCTCCCGATCGAGCGGCCCAGGCCTCGTCGGACCCGATCCTCATCCGAATGGGATGATCTTGGCCCGGCCGCAGCTAACCGGGTTGCCCGCCTCCAGCCCGCGACCGGGCATCCACCGCCGCGCGCACCGTCGGGTAGCGGCGCTCGGGCGGAAACTCATCGCCGGCCGCGTCGACCAGGCGTTCCTCCACGTGCGTCCTCATCCGAGCCGTGACCAATGACACCCCATCACGGTCGAGCGCGCGGGAGAGGTCCTTGAGCGCCTTGAAACCGGTGGTGTCGATGTGCGTCAGCGCCTCGGCGTCGATCACGACCGCGTGCGTCGGCGTCTCGGCGCCGCGAATGGCCTCCCCAATGCGCCCCTTCACGTAGTCGGCGTTGGCGAAGAAGAGCCGGTCGTCCAGCCGGTACACGACGACTCCGGGCACCGTTCTCGCCCTCCGATGGATCGCCACATCCCCGTAACGCCCGAGCTCGGGTACCCAACCCAGCACGGCGTCGTGCGGCCGCGCGCTGCGACGCACGACGTCCACGACCGAAAGCCCGACCGCGAATGCGATCGCCTCCAGGACGCCGGTCACGAGGACCAGCGCCGTCGTTACCCCGGCTATCGCCAACTCCACCTGGTCGGTCTCCTGCAGGGCACGCCATCCAGGCAGATCGATCAAGCCGATAACGGCGGATACGATCACCGCCCCGAGCACGGCCTTCGGCAGATCGGCGATCGGGGCCGTCAGGAACAGCAGGATCCCTGCGACCACCGCCGCCGCCATCAGGCCAGCCAGCTGACTGCTGGCGCCCATGCTGTCGTTCACCGTGGTGCGTGACCCGCTCGCCCCGACCGGCATCCCCTGGCTGATCCCGGCCGCCGCATTGGCGGCGCCGAGCGCGAGCAGCTCCTGGCCGGCGTCAACGTCTTCGCCCCTGCGGCCCGCGAACGCACGCGCCGTCAGGATGCCGTCGGCCAACGTCACCAGGAACAGCCCGATCGCCGCCGGCAGGAGCTCGGCGAAATCGTCAAGCGACGTCGACGGCAGCGAGATCTCGGGGAGGCCGGCCGGGACGTCGCCGACGACCGCCACGCCGTCCGCCTGGAGGTCGAGGACGGCTGAGAGGGCGATGGCTGCGACGACCACCACCAGGGCGCCGGGAAAGCGCGGAGACCGTGCGCGGAGGACGAGCAGCACCGCGAGCGCGCATGCGGCGACCGCCACCGTCGCGAGGCTCGTCTCGTCGAGCTCGCGTACCACCTCGACCAACTGTTCGATCGGCTCGGTCGCATCGATGTCGAGGCCCAGCATCTTGCCGAGCTGACCGATGATCAGGACCCCGACCACACCGTGGATGTAGCCGATGAGCACCGGGCGCGAGAGGTAGTCGGCGATCCAGCTCAGCCGCGCAAGCCGTGCCAGCAGAAACAGCCCTGCGACCATCAGGCCGAGCGTCGCGGCCATGCTCGCCGCCGAGGGGCTTCCGGCGGCCGCAAGGGGCAGGATGGCAGCGGCGACCAGCGCTGCGAGCGCCCCCTCGGGGCCGATGATCACCGTCCGCGAGGAACCGAGGAGCATGTAGGCGACGCTCGGCAGGAGCAGCGCGTAGAGGCCCTGCACGGGCGAAAGTCCCGCAACCTCGGCGTAGGCCATTCCCGACGGCAGCGCCAGCGCGGCGACGGTGAGGCCCGCGACCAGGTCACGGCGACCCGCGCTCGGGCGATACCCCTTGAGCCGCTCCGACACCGGGATCGCGCGCGCCAGGATCGACCGCTTGGCCGCGGGCCGGAAGGGTGATTCCCGGTCTAGGTCCGCCACCTGCGGGGCCGCCTCAGAGCGTCATCAGGGCCCGGGCCTACCGGGCCGGAGGTCCTCGATCGCGTCCCGCAGGTCGTTGATGGCTTTCTTGAGCTGCTCCTGCAGTTCTATCTGCTGTCGCTCCAGCGAGATGGTCAGGGACGGCTGCTCGGCGTTCGCCCGATTCGCCTGCGCCTCGGCCAAGATCGCCTGTGCATCTGCCTGGCGGGCGCGGGCTTGGGCCAGGCCGGCGTCGGCCAGGGCCTGGCGGGCGGCTGCCTCGTCCTTGGCCTGGCTCGCCCGGGCAGCCCCCGCCTCGGCCTTGAACGCGCGCGTCTGCGCGAGCTGGGATTCGAGCGCTGCCTGCCTTTGCTCCTGACTCTGCGGGACCTGGCCGAGGGCGGCGCCCCGCTGCTGCTGGCCCTCCTCGAGCAGCGCGATCAACTCGGCCGTGCGGTCCCCGCTGCGGTTGATCAGGATCGTGGACAGGACCAGGGCCCAGGCAACGCCGGTGGTTAGGATGGCCAGCGCGACCCAACCGAAGCGCCGCCACTGGTCCTGCTCGCTACTCCCGTTTCCTCGGCCGCCTTGGCCGCCGGATCCGACAGGCTCCTGTGAGCCCTCGACATCCGCCCCCGAGCCCTCGACATCCGCACCTGAGCCTCGGCCGGATACGGCTCCGCCTCCTCGTACCCCGGACGCTCAACCCCCTCGCCCCCGGTCTCGGTTTCCGGCCGCCACTCACTCTCGGCACTCATCGTGGCCCCCAGTCCACCAACGCCGTCCCCCCTGCGCATCCCCCGATGAGGGTGAAAATCGTCGACCGACCGGGCGTCGATCGCATCTCATCGGTTCTTCAAGAGCCAAGGATGCGCTGCTTCTCGGCCGCGAACTCCTCCTCGCTCCGGACGTTTGATTCGCGAAGCTTGGCGAGCCGCTCTCCTGTGTCGCCCGCACGAGCGAGGCGATGATCACCGGAGCCCGCCTCCAGGCGGGCTCCGGTGACGTGCTCAGACTCCTCGGGTCTCTTCTACGGCCTCGTCCTCGCCGAAGACGATGATGCCGTGGACCACGTATATGCACAGCGCGAACACGATGAGCGACCACCACGGGTTGTTCCCGCCTATCGAGAACAGGGCCCCGATCGCTCCGAGGCTGCCGCCGATGATGCCGAGCACCCGTCCGTAGGTGTTGCCGGCCATCAGCGAGAACCCTCCGGTGAGCTGGATCACCCCAAGGATGATCAAGACCCAGCCGAGCGTGTTGAGGTTCGTGAAGATGAACCTGGTGTCCCCGACGAAGTAGTTCGCGTCGTCGAGTGCACCAATGCCGTAGATGATGTTGACGAAGCCGATGAGCATCAGCAGGATCGCTGCGAACACGACTCGACCAGCACCTCTCATGGACCCTTCCTTTCCGTAGGTTGAGCCGACGTTACCCCCTGCCCCGGTCGGATCCGACTAGGATCGGCTGCGGCACCAAATTCCCGGGAAGGATCGCGTATGAGCACGGACGAACTTGAAGAGATGGGCCCGATCGACTACCTGTTGATCGAGTGGCCCGGTCGCCAGCCGAACGGGCGAGGCGGCTCCCATCGTCGCCGACCTTGCCGAGCGCGGGATCATCCGCGTCCTCGACCTGGCCTTCATCGCCAAGGACGAGGACGGCACGGTCGCCGGCCTCGAGATCGCCGACCTCGGGGAGCAGGTGGCGGAGCTGAAGCTCTTCGAGGGCGCCTCTTCAGGCCTGCTCGGAGACGACGACATCGAGGAGGCCGCAACCGCGCTCGAGCCCGGCACCTCGGCGGCCCTGCTGGTCTTCGAGAACAGCTGGGCGGCCCCGTTCGCCTCCGCCGTACGCCGCTCCGGCGGCCAGCTCGTCGCCTCCGGCCGCATCCCCGTCCAGGCTCTGCTCGCCGCTCTGGAGGCGGCCGAGGAACCCGAGGCCGCCAGCCCGGCGTCCTGAACTCAGAGAGGAGAAGCTCATGCCAGGTTTGATCCGAGGGGTCGCACGCACGGCAGTGATAGCCGGGACCGCGACCCACGTCAGCAACAACGTCTCCCGCCGCCAACAGCGCAAGTGGGCGGAGCAGGAACCGCAGCAGGAGGAATACGCCGAGGCACCGCCGGCGGCCCCCGCGGCGGATCCCATCGCCCAGCTGAAGGAGCTGGCGGAGCTGCGCGACAGCGGCGTGCTCACGGAGGAGGAGTTCGCGGCGCAGAAGGCGAAGATCCTGGGCTGAGCCGAGCGCCGCCTATCCCGCGGCGCAATCCAGAGGCAAGGGTGCTTGTCCCTGTCCGGGCGTCCGCCGCGCGCTGGCGACCCACCGCGGCGCATGGGGGCTGATCGCCCTCGCCGCCCTGTTCGCGCTGGTGCCGGCGGCGATGCTCCAGGGCCTGCTCGAGCGCGAGGCCGTCTCACAGGACGACCACCCGGTTGCTCGTTCGTGGTGATCACGGTCGAGGCCGTTGCCGCAGGCGCGCTTGGGCTACTTCTTCCTCAGCGGCGTGATCGCGCAGATCGCGGTCGCCCGGCGTCGCGGCGGCGAGCCGCCCACGCTCCGCGAGGTGGCGCGAGACTTTCCCTGGCGAAACCTCCTGATCGTGGTCGACCTGATCGTGTCGAGCGGGACGGCCATCGGGCTGCAGCTCCTGGTCGTCCCGGGCCTCGTCTTCGCGACCTGGTTCGGCCTCGCGGCCGTCCTCGTCGAGACCCGCCACCTCGGCCCCCGCGCGGCCCTCGAGCGCAGCCGCGAGCTCGTCCGCGGGCGATTCTGGATCGTGTTCACCCTGCTCGCGGGGACGCTTGCGCTCGTCACCGGCCTCGCCTACCCGCTGGAGACGGTAGTGGGCGCGATTCTGCCGTGGGCAAGCCAGGTGGAGTACGCGATCGCCGCCCTGATCGCAGGCGTGATCGTGAAGCCGTTCTCCGCCGTCGTCACGGTGGAGCTGGCGATCGAGCTGGACGAAGCCACGCCGGGCCTGCCGGCTACGTCCCCCGCGCGAGCCGCCGGCGGTGGAGCGTGAAGGCGGCCAGCCCCACGGGCAGCGGCAGCCAGTAGGAGAAGAGCCGGTAGGCGAGCGTCGCCAGCACCGCGTCGGCAGCGCCGACCCCGGCCAGCGCGAGGGTGGCCGTCAGCCCGGCCTCCACGAAGCCCACCCCTCCAGGGGTGATCGGGATCTGCGCCAGCACCTGCGCAGCGCAGAAGGCCAACAGCACGAGCGCCGGGCGCGGGGTCGAGCCGAGGGCCGCCAGCGCCGCCAGCAGCGTCGCGTAGTCGAACGCCCAGCGCCCGACGCTGGCCGCCACCGCCAGCTTCCACCGCGGGCCGAGCGTCGCCAGGAGCCGGTCGCGCTCGCGCCGGAGCCGCGCGGGCAGTCCGCGAAGGGGCTCGGCGCCGCGCCGCAGGCGGTTGCGGACGCCCTGCACCCGGCGGCCCACCCACTCCAGCGGCCCGTCCCAGGCCAGCATCAGCACGCCCAGCCCCAGCAGCACGGCGAACACGACCAGCCCGATCACCGTCGCCTCGACCAGGCCCCGGTCGACGGCCCCGCGGATGAACGCCGGGATCGCGAGGACGGGCAGCGCCAGCACGACCGCGAAGGTGAGCAGATTCACGGCGGTGATCCCGGCGACGGCGCGCCCGCGCTCGATGCCCGCCTCCACCAGCAGCCGGTACTGGAGCGCCGCCCCCAGCGCCCCGCCGCCGGGGGCGATCTTGGCGAGGGCGTTGCCGGCCAGCTGGGAGAGGATGACCGGCGGCCACTCGGGGTCGCCGAGCGCCGCGCGCTGGACGACCCACAGGCACGCGAGCGACAGGATCTGAAGCACGGCCATCGCCCCGAACCACGCCGGCTCGAGCCGGTCGAGGTCATCGGCCGAGCCCAGGACGTCGATCAGGCTGGGCGCGACCAGGTAGAGCGAGACGCCGGTGATCGCGAGCCAGACGACCGTCCGGCGCAGGCTCGGCCCCGACCGGGCCTCGGCCTCGGCCCGCTCGATCTCGCGCTCGGCGTCGGCATGGTCGGCGATCGCACGCTCGACCCGATCGCCGACCGAAACGCGGGGCCCGCCCGGCGGCCCGTCGCGTCGGTGCACACGTGCCATTCCCTGCTCAGCCTATATCTCCGTTTCGCACCTATCGAGCGATGACCAAGCAGGGCTGGTGGCTTAGGCTGGGAGCGATGGAATGCACGCTTTCCCCGAGCACTCGGAGGAATCCGACCCGCCTGGGCGCCGAGGGGTGTGGGCGGCGTTCAGCGGCGGTCGAGCGCGTGTGCTGTGAGTCGGGCCAGCACGGTCCCAGCGAGGGCGCCGATGAGGACATCACCGGGGTAGTGCACCCCCGTGTGCACGCGCGAGTACCCGACGAGCGCGGCGAGTCCCTGGAGGGGGATCGAGACCACCGGCAGAGCGTGACCGACTCCGGTCGCGAAGGCAAAGGCGGCGGCGGTGTGCCCGGAGGGAAACGAGGTCGAGCCCGGCATCCTCGTCTGTCGTGCGAGCGGGACGTGGTCGGCGATGCGGTCCGGGCGCCGGCGGCCCCCCAGCGGCTTCAGCGCGAGGTTTGCCACGGCCGCGGTGACCCCGACCGAGACGAGGCCGTCCCTCGCAGCACGCCGACCGCGGCTCCCGCCGAACGTGGCGATGAGCGCGGCCGCCACGAGCGACAGTTTCGAGTAGTCCGCCGCGGCCGTGAGCCGGGACATCGCCGTGTCGAGCGCGGGCGTCGGCGTCTGTGCGATCGCCGCGTAGACGGCGAGGTCGACGCGCTCGGCATCGCGGAGCCAGGTGGGTCCCTGGGGTGGTTCGGACTCGGCGTCGACGGAGCTCATGGGGGGCTGATGATGCTATGACCGGCAGACGGCTCGCGGCAGCCGGAGCGCTGTTGTTGCTCCTCGCCGCCCTGGCCCTGGCAGTGATCGTCGCCGTCCGGGAGTTCCCGGAAGGCCTGGCCGTCCTCGGCCTGGTCTGCGTCGCGGTGCTGGTCGGCTGGTATGGGATCCTGCGGCGCGGCGTAGCCCGCGTCGCCGGCCTCTCGCTGGGCGCGGTCGCGCTCGTGGCGGCACTCCTCCTGCTCGTAGGCGACCGCGCGGTCGAGGTCGCGCTGATCGTCGGCGGTGTCCTGGCCGCCGGAGCATGCGCACGAGCCGCGGTGAGCCAGCGTGCACAGCTGATGTCCGCGTCGGCGCCCGAACACGCGGTCCTGATCTTCAATCCGAAGTCCGGCGGTGGCAAGGCCGAGAAGTTCGCTCTTGCAGACGAGGCGCGGGCGCGCGGCATCGAGGCGATCGAGCTGACCCCCGGCAATGACCTCGAAGCGATCGTCAGGGATGCCGTCGCCCGCGGCGCGGACGGCCTCGCGATGGCCGGCGGCGACGGGTCGCAGGCGATCGTCGCCGCGATCGCCGCAGAGCTCGACCTTCCCTACGCGTGCATCCCGGCCGGGACCCGGAACCACTTCGCCCTGGACCTGGGGGTGGATCGCGACGACGTCGTCGGCGCGCTGGACGCGTTCGTCGGCGGCGGCGAGCGTCGCGTCGACCTTGCCGAGGTGAACGGGCAGGTGTTCGTCAACAACGTCTCGCTCGGCCTCTACGCCGAGGCGGTTCAGCGCGAGGGGTACCGTGACGCGAAGATCCGCACGCTGCTCGACACGGTGCCTGACGCCCTCGGGCCCGACGGCCCGGGGCTCGACCTGCGCTGGTCGGGCCCTGAGGGCCAGGAGCATCACTCGGGCGCCATGATCCTGGTCTCGAACAACCGCTACCGCCTCGGGCGGCAGGTCGGCTCCGGAACCCGACCGAAGATCGACGACGGCCTGCTCGGGATCACGATCGCCGGAGCACCCACGGGCCGTGGCGGGAGCGGGCGACTGCCGCAGCGACCGGTGCGGGCGTGGAGCGCGCAGACCTTCGAGGTCGATGCCGACGACGCCGTGCCGGCTGGGATCGACGGCGAGGCCGTGAAGCTCGAACCACCGCTGCGCTTCACAATTCGCCCAGGGGTGCTGCGCGTGCGAATCGCGCCGCAGCATCCCGGTGCCTCCCCGTCGGCATATCTGCCCGAGGGCTTCGTCGACGGCCTGCGCGAACTCGCGCGGATAGCTGCCGGGCGCGGTCCGGCCTCAAACATCACACCAACGAAGGAGACCTGATGGACATCGTCGAGATCGAGCAGAAGGAAAAGGTCAGCCGCGCGGAGGTCGTGAGCAGGCTGCGAAAGCTGGCGACCATGCTCGCCAAGGGCAACGACGTCAAGTTCGAGCAGGGCGGGATGTCGATGACGGTCCACGTCCCGGACGAGGTCGAGCTCAAGGTGGAGCTCGAGGTGGACTCCGACGAGCGCGAGCTCGAGATCGAAATGAAGTGGTGATGGCGACCGCGACCACGCCACCGGCCGCCGACCTGGCAAGGGACCTGTCGCCGAGCGAGCGCGCAGCGGCCGGCAAGGCGGCACGAGAGCGGACGCCACGCTCCAGTCACGGTGAATGGACGCCGGCTACCGATCGCCCCGACCCGGTCGATGTGCTGGAGGGCCAGGCGGCCGATCGGGTCGCCGAGCTCGTCCCCCTGCGGTACGGCCGCATGCTCGTCTCCGCGTTCACCTTCTACCGGGGCGCCGCGGCGATCATGGCCGCCGACCTGGCGGCCACGCCGACCTCGGGCCTCTGGGTTCAGGCGTGCGGAGACGCGCATCTCTCGAACATCGGCGGCTATGCGTCGCCCGATCGTGGCCTGGTCGTCGACATCAATGACTTCGACGAGACCCTCCCCGGTCCATGGGAGTGGGACGTCAAGCGACTCGCCGCCAGCTTCGAGATCGCGGGCCGCGACCGCGGTTTCTCCGGCGCCGTGCGGCGCAAGATCGTGCTCACCCTCGTCGAGGCTTATCGCGAGAACATGCGTCTCTTCGCCGCGTACAGCAATCTCGACTTGTGGTACCGGCGCGTGGACGTTTCGCAGATCCGCGAGCACTTCGCGGCAGACGTCAGCAGCAAGGATCTCAAGCGTTTCGACCGCAACATCGCCAAGGCCCGTCGCAAGGATCGGCTGCGCGCGTTGACGAAGCTCACCGAGCGGGTCGACGGCGAGCTGCGGATCCGAAGTGATCCTCCCGTGCTCGTCCCGATGGAAGAGATGGGCTCGGGTAAGGCGCTCGACACGGCCGTAAGCAGGCTCGGCTCCATCGTCGAGGGGTATCGCGACAGCCTTATCCCCGACCGCCGGCATCTGTTGGACGGTTACCGGCTGGTCCACACGGCGCGAAAGGTCGTCGGCGTCGGCAGCGTCGGGACCCGGGCGTGGATCGCGCTCCTGCTCGGGCGCGACGAGAACGACCCGCTGTTCCTTCAGATCAAGGAGGCGCAGCCATCGGTGCTCGAGCCCTACACGGCGCCGAGCGAGTACGCCGAGCAGGGCCAGCGCGTGGTCGAGGGCCAGCGACTAACCCAGGCCGCCAGCGACATCTTCCTCGGCTGGCTGAGCGCGCCGGGACCGGACGACAAGAAGCGAGATTTCTACGTCCGCCAGCTCTGGGACCAGAAAGCCTCGGCCCTGGTCGAGCTGATGTCGCCCGCGGGAATGAACGCCTACGCGCAGATCTGCGGGGCGATCCTCGCGCGCGCCCACGCGCGCACCGGCGACCGAATCGCGATCGCCGCGTATCTCGGCGGCGGGAGCCGTTTTGACGCGGCGATGGCGGACTTCGCCGACGTGTACGCGAATCAGAACGAGGACGACTACCGGGCCCTCAAGCAGGCGGCCGAGGACGGTCGCATCGCCGTCGCATCGGAACCGGGCTAGGCTGCGTCCTCCCGGGCCGCGGCCTCGATCTCGCGCTCGAGCTCGTCGGCGTCGGCGTCGATCTCCTGCTCGATCAGCTTGTTGGCGCGCGTGATCGCCTTCTCGAGCTGTTCCTCGATCTTCGACTCGCCGAACACGATCAGCGCGGCGTTGCCCGGTTCGAGCTCCTCGCCGAGATCCTTGAGATCGCCGCGGGAGACCCCACCCCGCAGGTGCCCGATCAACCCGCCGGCGCCGGCGCCGACGATCGCGCTGCCGAGGATCGCGGGCGGGAACAGGATCCCCGCCACGGCTCCTACCGCCGCGCCGGTCCAGGTGCCGTGCTGCGTGGGCTTCTCGGTCTTGGTCACCCGAACCTTGCCGTCCTCCTCCCGGCGGATCACCGCGGAGTCATAGGTCCCGATGGCGCCAGCAGCGTGCAGGTCGAACACGGCCTCGTAGTCGGCCTCGGCATCGGCGATGTCGTCGTAGATGGCCGCATAGAGGAAGACTGGTCGATCGGACATGGGGTTCCCTTCGGAGTGGAGACGTGAATCCAGGCGCTTGCAAGAGGCGACTCTACGCAACGCCTTCGGGGGCTGCATGCCCGCGCCGGCTCGACAGGAGAGCGCCGGGATCCGGCGAAGACCAAGCCGATGATTCCTCTCGCCCTTGCGGCCAGGGAACTGGCGCGGGCCCTCGCCGCCGTCTGGCGCGATCCCGAGACCAAGGCGTTGCCCATGGTCGCGGGCGCCCTGGTGCTCACCGGGACGCTCTTCTTCTGGCGCTTCGAGGACTGGACCGTCATCGAGGCCCTCTACTTCTGCATCGTCACCCTGACGACGGTCGGCTACGGAGACCTCACCCCATCGACCACCGAAACCCAGATCTTCGCGATCTTCTACATCCTCACCGGATTCGGCGTGCTCGTCGCGCTGTTGACGTCGGTCGCGGAGAAATACATCGCGATGAAGGGCGAAAGTGGGCGCGTGCGCGCCCGGCTGCGCGCCCGTAGAGGGGGCGGAGAACCCGCCGAGGACGACGGGACGCCGTAGAGCCGGACGCTAACCGCGCTTCAGCCAGGCGCGGGCGCGAGTCACGTTGGCCGGGGCGCCTTCCATCGGCGGCACCGTGTCACGGGGGTGGCGCTCGAACCAGCGCGCGTAGCGGTCGGCAAGGGGGGCGGCGGTGAGGCCATGGGCGAAGACCGACAGCCCGACGGTGATGTAGGTCGCGAGGACGATGAGTTCTTCGTGGGGAAGCTGGGACTCCTCGATCAGGATCACGGCGAAGACGATCGAGGCGAGGCCGCGGGGCCCGAACCAGCCCAGGAAGCCGAGCGTCGGCACCCGGGCGTGCGAGCCCAGCATCGCGATCGCGACGGGCACCATGCGCACGGCGGTCAGGCTCAGGACCGCGTACAGGGCGAGCTCCCAGGTCAGCTCTCCGAGGGCGGGCCCGAGCAAGATGGCCCCGAAGAGGATGAAGGTGACACCGCTCAGCACGCCCCCGACCTCCTCGATGAGCTGGGTGTCGCCCTCGGGGTCGCGTTGCAGAGCCAGCCGGAACGCCAGGCCGGCCACGAACGCCGCGATGAAACCAGATCCCCCGAGCGCGTCGGCGGTGCCGTAGGCGAGCGCGGCGCCGGCCGCCGGGATCACCTTGCGCCAGGTGTCCGCGATCAGATCCCGGCGTCCGGCGTACACAAGCACAGCCGCCACGAGAAGGCCGGCGGCCACTCCAGCGATGACCCCGAAGCCGATCTCCTCGAGCAGCAGCGTCCCGGCGCCTCGGCCCTCCGCGATCTCGGACTCGACGTCGGCCACCGCAACCGCGGCGAACAGCAGCGGCACGCAGATCCCGTCGTTGAGCCCGCTCTCGACATTGAGGCTTTGGCGGATCCGGCCCGGGACACGAGGCTCGGTAACGACCGCCTGGCCGAGGGCGGCGTCGGTCGGTGCCAGGATCACCGCCAGGATGAGCGCCTCGCCTGCCGTGATCTGATCGAAGACCAGCGCAGCCGCAACCGCGCCGAGGCCGATCGTGAGCGGCAGGCCGATGCCGAGCAGGCGCAGCGGCACCGAGATCTCGCGCCGCAGGCTTCTGAAATCGATGCTTGCCGCGTCGGAGAACAGCACGAGCGCCAGCGTTGCCGCGGCCAGCGCTCGCACGGTGTCCGCGGTGCTCGAGATGTCGACCGCGTCGAGGACCTCGGGGCCAACCAGGAGCCCGATCGATACGAACAGGATCGCCGGCGTGATCGGCGATCCGGACAGTCGCTTCGAGACGGCGGCGACGGCGATCAATGCCAGCGCGACTACCGTCAGCGACCACTCCATCCAGATCCCTTACTCCTCGGCTTTCCCCGGTGACTGGGCGACGAACTCGATCCTATGTGACGCGCTCGAACTCACCTGGGTCCGCCGGCCTTACGGCGCTGGCGGTGGCGGTCGGCGTCGGCCAGATTCGCGCCAGAGCTTCGCGACCCAGACCCAGCGGTGGAGTCCTGCTCGGCGTGGGCACGATCGGCGTGATGCGCGTTATCGTGAGCCGATGAGCGCGACGGATCGGAGCTCGGCTTTCCAGCTCAACGACGAGCAGCTCGAGGAGGTACTCGCCCTCTCGCGCGAGGCGGACACGTTCGAGCTCAAGCTGACGGTGCCCGAGGGGCACCGCTTCGCGACGCTCGCCGCCCTCGACGTCGATCCGCTCGAGGCGCACATCCGCCAGGTCTTCTTCTTCGATACGCCCGGCCTGGACCTGGACGCCGCCGGCGTCGTCGTGCGGGGACGGCGAACGCAGGAGAGGCCTGACGACTCGGTGGTGAAGCTCCGCCCGGTGGACCCGGCGAAGCTCGACGCGCAGCAGCGGGAGGAAGAGGGCTTCGGTGTCGAGATCGACGCCATGCCCGACGGGTTCGTCTGCTCGGCCTCGTTCAAGGGAAAGCTCTCCAAGCCGCATGTCAAGGCGGCCGCGGCGGGCGACGCACCCATCGCGAAGCTGTTTTCGAAGGGGCAGCGGGCGTTCTACGCCGAGCATGCGCCCGGCGGCATCGAGCTGGACGACCTCGTCGTGCTGGGCCCGGTGATCGTCTTCAAGCTCAAGCGACCGCCCAGCCAGCTGGGTCGGCGACTCGTCATCGAGCTCTGGAACTACCCCGACGGGACGCGCATCCTCGAGCTGTCGACCAAGTGCGAGCCGTCGGAGGCCTTCCAGGTCGCGGCCGAGTCCCGCGGCTACCTGATCGAGCGCGGGATCGACCTCTCGGGCGAGCAGACCACCAAGACCCGCACCGCGCTCGAGTACTTCGCCGGTCAGCTGAACAGTTAGCGTTTCGGCATCTCGCCCTCGCTGCCGCGCCTGCCGCTCGTCCCCGATCCCCTGCGCCGGATCAGGGTCCCGGACGACCTCGAATCGGCCACGGCCGTGGATGAGGAGGCCGATCCCGGCGAGGCGGGGATGGGCGCGGACGCGGTGGAGCGCATCTGGGAGTCCGCCCTGTCCTGGTATCGCAGCGGCGTCCATCCCGCGCTCCAGGTATGCGTGCGGCGCGAGGGCAAGGTGGTGCTGGACCGCGCGATCGGCCACGCCCGCGGCAACGGGCCGAAGGACCCCGAGGACGCCGAGCGTGAGCAGGCGACCCCCGGGACGCCATTCACGATCTACTCGGGCGCCAAGGCGATCACGGCCTTCGTCACGCACATCCTGCACGAGCGCGGGCTCCTGGATATCGAGCTGCCGGTGGCCGAGTACATCCCGGGCTACGAGCGCCACGGCAAGGGCGAGATCACGATCGCCCACGTCCTCTCTCACCGGGCGGGCGTCCCGAACATCCCTCGCGAGGCGATCGACCTCGACCGCATGGACGACCGCGAGCGCCTGGTCGAACTCCTCTGCGACGCGAAGCCGTTCGCCAAGCCGGGACAGCTTCTGGCCTACCACGCGGTCTCGGGCGGCTTCATCCTCGGCGAGATCGCCCACCGCATCACCGGCAAGACGATCCGCGAGGTCCTGGCCGAGGAGATCCTCGACCCGCTCGGCTTCCGCTGGACCAACTACGGGGTGGCGCCCGAGGACGTTGAGGCGGTGGGGGTCAACTACGTCACCGGGCCGCCGACGCTGCCACCGCTCTCGACCCTGCTGACCCGAGCGTTGGGCAAGCCGCTCGACGACCTGGTGGCGACCACCAACGATGCTCGCTTCATCACCGGGATCGTGCCCGCCGCCAACACGGTGACCACGGCGAACGAGCTGTCCCGCTTCTACGAGCTGATGCGCCGCGGAGGCGAGCTGGACGGGGTCCGGGTGATGAGGCCCGAGACGATCCGCCATGCCCTGACCGAGCAGTCTCACCTCGAGTTCGACTTCTCACTGGGCTTCCCGACGCGCTTCTCCTACGGGCTGATGCTGGGCGCCGCGCGCATCAGCCTTTTCGGGACCGACACCCAGCATGCGTTCGGTCACCTCGGCTTCACCAACATCCTCTCGTGGGCGGATCCCGAGCGAGCCACCGCGGTGGCCGTGATCACCAACGGCAAGCCGATCGTCTATCCCGAGATGACCCGCTTCCTCGGCCTGATGCAGCGGATCACGAACGAGACGCCGAAGGCCGACCCGGAGACGTTCGCCTTCTAGGGCGAGCGCAATAGCCTCCAATCGTGGCGACGATGCTCCTCACCGGGTTCCCAGGCTTCATCGGAAAGAGGCTGGCTGCCCGGCTGCTCGACTCTAGCCCCGAGACAAGGATCGTGGCGGTGGTCGAGCCGCGTATGGTGGACGCCGCCACCGAGGCCGCGGAGGCGCACGGCGACCGACTGGAGGTGCTGGCGGGCGACATCGGCGAGCGCCGACTTGGCCTCGCCGAAGGGGACCACGAGCGGCTGCGCTCCGAGGTCGGCCACGTCTTCCACCTGGCCGCGATCTACGACCTCGCCGTGCCGCTCGAGGTCGCTCAGCTCGTGAACGTCGACGGCACCGGCAACGTCGTCGAGTTCTGCGAGGCCTGCGAGTCGCTCGAGCGCCTCGTCTACATCTCGACCGCGTATGTGGCGGGGATGCGGACCGGCGTGGTCTACGAGCACGAGCTGGTCGATGGGCCAGGAGTTCAAGAACCACTACGAGTCGACCAAGTTCCAGGCCGAGGTCTGGGTGCGCGAGGCGATGGGCCGGGTGCCTACGACGATCCTGCGCCCGGCGATCGTGGTCGGCGACAGCCAGACGGGCGAGACCCAGAAGTTCGACGGGCCGTACTTCATCCTGCGCACGATCGCCGCGGCGGAGCGGGCGGGCCGCGCCGTGGTCCAGTTCGGCCGCGCCGACGCGCCTTTCAACGTCGTGCCGGTGGACTTCGTCGTCGACTCGATCGCCGCCGCTGCGGCCTCGGAGGCGGCAGAGGGCGAGACCCTCCACCTCGTCGACCCCGAGCCGCTCAGCGCCCACGAGCTGACCGAGACGCTGTCGGTCGCCTACGGCGGGCCGCCCCCTAGGGCCGCGTGTCGCCCCGTCTCGCGGAGGCGTCGCTTCGGCTGCCATGCGGTCCGCAGGCGCCTTGGCGGCACCCCGCCCGAGTCGCTCGCCTACCTCAACCACCCGGTTCGCTTCGACGCCCGCCGCGCCGTCGAGGTGCTGGAGCCGCTGGGCCTGCGCCCGCCCAACTTCGGCGACTACGCGGCGCCGATGGTGCGGTTCTTCCGCGAGCACGAGGACGACCCGTCGCTCGTGCCCGGGTACAAGGCCTGAGGCACATGGCCGCGGAGCGAAAGCTGAGCGTCGCCGTCACCGGACCCACCGGCGAGATCGGGCGGGCCTTCGTCCGCGCCCTGGAGCGCTCGCGCGACGTCGGCGAGATCCGCGGCATGGCGCGAAGCCCCTTCGACCCGGCGCATTACGGCTGGCGCAAGGCCGACTACGTGCAGGGCGACATCCTCGACGCACACAACGTCCAGAGCTTCATCGCGGGCGCCGACGTGGTCGTCCACCTCGCGTTCATCATCTTCGGCGACCACGAGGAGACCCGCGCGATCAACCTGGAGGGCTCGCGCAACGTGTTCGAGGCGACGGTCGCCTCCGGGTGCAGGCGCCTGGTCTACACCTCGTCGGTCTCGGCCTACGGCTTCCACGCCGACAACCCGCAGCCGCTCACCGAGGGCGCCGAGCCGCGTGGGACCGAGGGCTTCTACTACTCGGCGCAGAAGGCGGAGCTCGAGCGGATGCTCGCGGAGACGCTCTCGGGCAGCGACACGCAGGCCTACGTCTACCGGCCGTCCATCGTCGGCGGGCCGGAGTCGCCCGCGCTGGTGGCGAACATGCCCTACCTGCAGGCGGTGGACGCGATGCCGGCGCCGCTCCAGCGGGCGCTTGCCGCCCTCCCCACGCCCGCGCCGGTCCTCCCCGACTTCGGCGTCCCACTTCAGCTCGTACACGCCGAGGACGTGGCGACGGCGCTGCGGGCCGGCGTCGTCGGGCGTGGCGAGCCGGGTGTGTACAACCTGGCCGGCAACGGCGAGGTCTCGATACGCGACATCGCGGCGGCGCTGGGCTGGCGCAGCGTCCGCGTCCCGAAGGCGGCGATCGACGCGACCGCCCAGCTCATGAACCGGCTGCCGCTCGCCCCGGCACGGGCCGAGTGGCTGCACGCGCTCCGCATCCCGGTCGTGATGGACACACGGAAGGCACGCCGCGAGCAGCGCTGGCGCCCGAAGTTCGACGCTCAGGCGACCCTGGCCGAGACGGTCGAGGGCGCCCGCCATGCCGGGCTGGTGGACTGAGGAGGGCCGGGCCTCAGACGCCAGTTCGAGCCTCGATGCGGCCGTCGTCGGCGGCCGCCGCCAGCACAGCGCGGGGCACCCGGCGACGCAGCTTGCGGCCAGCCGCCGCCCTCTGTTCGGGATTCACGGCGCGCGCAATCGTGGCAGGCTGGGGTGGTGAGCGCAAATGACGCGGACCGCGAGTCGATCACCCCCGACGGAATCGAGGCGCTGCGCGCGGAGATCGACGAGCTGGAGGGGCCGGGCCGGGCCGCCATGGCCGCCCGGATCAAGTCCGCCCGCGAGCTCGGCGACCTGAGCGAGAACGCCGACTACCACATCGCCAAGGAGGACCAGGCCCACCTGGAGACCCGGATCAAGCGCCTGCGGGCGCGCCTCCGGAACGCCGTCGTCGTCGAGGTCGACGCCGAGGCCGAGGCCTTCGCCTTCGGCCGGACCGCCGAGGTCGTGGACGAATCGAGCGGCAACGTCAACACGTGGACCCTGGTGGGGTCGACCGAGGCCAACCTTTCCGAGGGCCGTCTGTCCGCCGAGTCCCCTGTGGGCCGGGCGCTGCGGAACCGCAAGGTCGGCGAGAGCGTGACGATCTCGACGCCCGGCGGCGAGAAGTCGTTCCTCGTGCGAGCGCTAGTCGCCTGACCCCCTCACCCCGGCTGCGCCTCTCAGTACTTTCGCGTCGGCGCCTCGAGGATGAATGTCTCGGTGGCGGCCCCGGTGGCCTTGTCGAGCTTGGAGATCCGGGCGCGCACGGCGCAGCGGGTGGTCCTCGATACGGCAGCCGACGTCTCGCGCTCGTAGCTTCGAACGGTCCGGGCCGGTTGGCCCGGGTCGCGCGCCTCGTTCGCTGCGGTCATACCGGTCTCCAGCTCGGCCTTCCCGCCGGGCAGCGTCCAGCGAACGACGTCTGAGTCGACCACGACTCTGGCGTCGGTCGGGCGGCTTCCCGCGTAGCGGGCCCAGACAGACGACAGCGATGAGCTCAGCTCATCGGTCAGGGCTGCATGAGGTGAGATGGGCGCCCCGGTGGGCGCTTCGGGCTGATCGGTCACGCGGACCTCGCTCTCCTCGCCCCCTGCGGATGGATGCTCGGCGGGCGGAAGGGGCGAAAAGGACCCAGCGGGCAGCTGCCCTGAGCTTAGCGGGCGTCCCCGCGGGGTACCCGTTCCGATGCTCGTCGTTGTGTTCAGCACGACCGCCGCCGCGGTCGCAGGCGCCGTGCTCGCGGTCCTGGCCTGGGTGTGGTTCGCGTCCCCGGGGCTGCGGGCGGTGCGCGGGCTCGACGACCAGACTGCACCGGGTCAGCCACTCGAACCGAAGTAGCCGCACTAGCCTGGGGTGCATGAACGGCCGACCCATCGGTGCGGGCGATCTCGACGCCTGGCGCGAGCTTCCCGTCCTCCAGCAGCCGGATTGGCCGGATCCCGCGCACGTTCGGACCGTCACGGCCGAGTTGGCGGAGCAGCCGCCGCTGGTCTTCGCCGGCGAGTGCGACCAGCTGAGGGAGCGGCTCGCGGCGGTGGCGCGCGGCGAGGCCTTCGTGCTCCAGGGCGGCGACTGCGCCGAGACCTTCTCGGAGTCCACCGCGGACGCGGTCCGCGGCAGGCTCAGGACGCTGCTGCAGATGGCGGTCGTGCTCACCTACGCGGGGAGCGTCCCGGTCGTCAAGATCGGCCGGATGGCGGGGCAGTTCGCAAAGCCCCGGTCGCGTCCCACCGAGTCACGCGACGGCGTCGAGTTGCCCGCCTATCGCGGCGAGGCCGTGAACGGGTTCGACTTCACCGACGACGCGCGGCGCCCGGACCCCACCCGGATGCTCCGCGCCTACCACTCCGCCGCCGGCACCCTGAACCTTTGCCGGGCGTTCACGAGCGGCGGCTACGCCGACCTGCACGAGGTGCATGCCTGGAACCAGGACTTCGTGGCGCAGAGCCCGGCCGGCCAGCGCTATGAGCAGCTGGCGGGCGAGATCGACCGTGCGCTGGCGTTCATGAAGGCCTGCGGGGCCGATCCCGACGAGCTGCGCGGCGTCGAGTTCTACGCGAGCCACGAGGGCCTCCTGCTGGAGTACGAGCGGGCGCTGACGCGCATCGACAGCCGCACCGGGCTCCCCTACGACGTTTCCGCCCACCTGGTCTGGATCGGGGACCGCACGCGTGATCTGGGGGGCGCGCACGTCGAGTTCTTCCGCCACCTCCGAAACCCGATCGGCGTCAAGCTCGGCCCGACGGCAGGGCCCGAGGACGCCCGCGCGCTGATCGAGCGGCTCAACCCGGAGCACGAGCCGGGGCGGCTCACGTTCATCACCCGTATGGGCGCCGAGAGCGTGCGCGAGCTACTGCCGCCGCTGGTCGACGAGGTAACCCGGGTGGGCTCGCCGGTCGCCTGGATCTGCGACCCGATGCACGGGAATACCTTCGAGGCGCCAAGCGGCCACAAGACCCGCCGGCTCGACCATGTCCTCGACGAGGTGTCGGGGTTCTTCGAGGTCCACCGCGCGCTCGGGACGCACCCCGGCGGCATCCACGTCGAGTTCACCGGCGACGACGTCACCGAGTGCGTGGGGGGTGGCGATGAGATCGCCGAGGACGAGCTACACCACCGCTACGAGACCCTCTGCGACCCGCGCCTCAACCGGGGCCAGTCCCTCGACCTGGCGTTCATCGTCGCCGAGCTCTACGGCGCGGGCTAGCAGGGTGGTAGAACCGTGCGGTGAGCAACGATGCGCTCCCGCTCTCGGCCGAGGACCGGGCGATCCTCGACCTGGAGTGCGGGACGATCGCCGGCCACACCGCCAAGGTGGTCGTGGTCGGCGCAGGCGCTCCCGAGCTCGGCGCCCTGCGGGCGCTGGTCGCCGGGCGCATCGACCGCGCGCCGGAGCTAACGCGCCGTCTCGGCGGCACCTCGCAGGCCCCGGCGTGGGTGCCCGACGCGGGGTTCGACCTCGACAAACACGTGGTCGCCTACGACAGCGAGACCTCACTCGATGAGGGGGCCCTACGGGCGGCCGTGGCCGAGCTGTTCTCGCAGCGCCTGGAGCGGGACCGGCCGCTGTGGCGGCTCGACCGCCTGCCGCTCGCGAGCGGTGGCGCCGCCCTCGTCTGGCGCCTTCATCACGCCGTGGCCGACGGGACCACCGTGATGCGGCTGGCGCGGGAGCTGCTCTGGGACCCGGAGCCCGCGTCAGCCGGAACGCCCGGCGGCGGCGCGGCCGCGCACCGTTACGCCTCCGCGGACGACGAGCGCCGCCGGGGGCACCTCGCGGGCTTCCTGCGCCGGGAGTTCGCTCGCAGCCGCGAGCGCTCGCCGTTCGACGGGGCGATCGGCACCCGGCGCGAGATCGCCTTCGCCGCGGTGCCGCTGCGAGGCCTCCACGACGCCGCCAAGCGCCTGGCCGGCGCCACGGTCAACGACGCCGTCCTGGCGTCGGTCGCCGGCGGGCTGCGGCGCTGGATCGAGCGCCGGCACGGCTCGCTCGGAGAGCTGCGTGTCAAGGTGCCGGTGAGCCTCCACCACGAGGGCGATGACGCCGGCAACCGCGACTCCTTCTTCGCGCTCGGCCTGCCCTTGACCGAGCCCGACCCCGTCGTCCGGATTCGGATGATCCACGCCCAGGCGGCCGAACGGAAGGCCGAGCATGACGCCAAGGAGCTCGACGAGCTTTTCCGCGGACTGCGCGGCGTCTCACCCCGGCTCGCACGATTCGGCGAGAGGCTCGAGCAGAGCCCGAGACGTTTCGCCCTCAACGTGTCGAACGTGCCCGGTCCCGCGCGGGCGGTCGGCGTCCGCGGGGCGCCGGTCACCGAGATTCACACGATCGCCGAGATCGGTGAGCACCACGCCCTTCGGGTCGCGGTCCTGTCCTATGCAGGCGCGCTCTGCTTCGGGCTCTGCGGCGACCCAGGGGTCGTCGAGGACCTGAGTGCGCTCGCCGACGACTTCGAGGCCGAGGCAGCCGAGCTGATCGCCGTCGGCTCAGCGCACAACTCGGCGCCCGACCGTTGAGATCCCGTAGTCGGGCGAGCGGACTCGAACCCACTGGATACGATCCGGGCGGCCGCCACCGCGGGGATCTACTCAGGAGCTGCACCAAATGCGATGTGACGTAGCCGTCGTCGGCGCCGGCCTGGCCGGGCTCTCCGCCGCGAGGGACCTGGCGGCGGCGGGTACGGACGTGAAGGTGCTCGAGGCCCGAGGCCGACCGGGCGGCCGCGTGGAGCAGACGCGGCTGCCGGATGGACGTCTGGTGCAACTCGGCGGCGAGCTGGTCGGTGAATTCCATACCGCGTATCGCGGTCTGGTGGACGAACTCGGGCTCACGATCGTCCCCGGGTTCGGCGAGCACAGGGCGGGCGAGGACGTCTACCTGCTCGCCGAGGAGCGGGTCGTCGGTTTGGAGTGGCCGTGGCTGAACGAAGCCGACCATGCCAGCTACGACGCCGCCCGTACGGAATTCACCAAGCTCGCCGCCACCGTGGACCCCGACGACCCCTGGTCCCACCCGGACGCCGACCGGCTCGATCGCATCTCCGTCGCTGCCTGGCTGCGCTCGGTCGGCGCGACGCCGAACGCGGTTCGCGCTCGCAAGCTGGCCATGCTCTCGCTGTCGGCCGAGTCGGTGGAGCGGACCTCCCTGCTTTCGGACCTGCGCAAGGAGGCTGCAGCCGGGGCCAAGAGCTTCTACGACTACATGGTCTGGGAGTCCGCGATCGTGGAAGAGGGATCGGCCACCGTGGCGCTGCGGATGGCGGCTGAGCTCGAGGGGCGGATCCATTACACGACCCCGGTGACCCGCATCCAGGTGGCGGGCCGTGGCTGCACCGTCGAGACGGCCACCGGCGAGCATCTCCATTGCGACGCCGTCGTGAGCGCCGTCCCGGTTGGGCCGCTGCGCCAGATCGCGATCTCCGGGGTCTCGGCCGAGCGGCTGGGGTCGCTCGACCGCCAGCGTCATGCGCTGGCGGCCAAGGCCGTCTTCTCGTACCCGGACTCGTTCTGGGCGCGAGACGGCCTCAGCGGCGAGGCTTACCTCGAGGAGAAGATGATCGGCGGCACCTGGCCTCAGCGGACGGGGATCATGTCGACGCTGGTTCCTCCCGAGCGCCTGGCGGCCTTCCTGACGACCTCGCCCCGCCTCCTCGAGCAGGAGCTGACCGAGGAGATGGTCGCCGCGTTTGGTCCCGAGGCAAGCGATCCGCTCGCCGTCCACATCCGCCGCTGGGGCGTGGACCCCTGGACCCTGGGCTACATCACCTCCTGGCGGCCCGGGGACGTGATGGCGGTCGGCCCTCTGCACGGCACCCACGAGCCGCCCTTCTACGTGTGCGGCTCCGACCAGTGGGTCTGCGGCTACATGGAGGGGGCCGTCCGAACGGGGCGCGCCGCAGCGGCCGAGGCGCTCGGCTCCTAGGCGCAACCGTCCTGGTCTTCGCGGCCACTCACGTCGGGCCTACCGCTCGAGGTGGCGCGGCTCGGAGAACACCGCCCTGACGAGGGGTTCGAACGTCTCGATCGGAAGCGAGTCGTAGGCGGGGTCGAAGCAGTTCTGGTCGTAGAGCTCGCAGAACTCGGCGGCGTCGTCGAACCACTCATGTGTCCGATAGCGGTCGCGAGCGTCGGGGACCTCCCCGGTCTGGCGTCCGTAGTGGTGCTGCTGGAAGATCCCGTGGTGCTCGACGATCCAGCAGATCCGCGGCTCGACGTAGGGACGCAGGATCGCGGCCACCATCTGGCCGTGCGTGTAGGGGGCCAGCTCGTCGCCGACGTCGTGGAGGAGGGCTGCGACCACGTACTCGTCCGACCGGCCGTCTCGAAGCGCCCGCGTGGCCGACTGCAGCGAGTGCTCCAAGCGGGACACCTGATAGCCGGCGAACGAGTTCTCAAGCGCCCGAACCGCGGCCAGCAGCCGGTCCGGCAACGCGGCCGTGTACTCCTCCTCGCGCCGGGCGAGCAGCTCGTAGTCCTCGGCCGTTCCGTCGGCCATCCTGGTGAAGCTGACCGTCTCCATCGGACACGCGGATGCTCGAGCAGCTACTCCGCGCTCGAGATCGCGTCGCAAAGCTTCGAGAGCGAGTCCTGGGCCTGGCCCGACGGGAGGCTGCCGACCGCGCTCCTACACGAGCTCTCGGCCTGCGAGAGCGCCTGTTTCACATCCGAGCTCCCACTGCTGATGGCCTGCTTCGCGGTGTTGCCGACGGAGGTGCAGGCGCTTCCCAGCGCCGTGCCCGCCGCGCCGCCGAGTTGCTGAGCCTCGTCGTTGCAGGACTTGACGGCCGTGTCGATCGTCTCCTCGGCGCCGCCCCCTGCGGACGTGGTCGTTGTCGTCTCGTCGTCATCGCCGCATCCGGCTGCGATCAGGGCGCAGACGAACAGCGTGGTCACCGCAGCGATCACGTGTGAGCGGTGTCCTCGCATGTCTAAGACCTCCCCTTCTCGTGGTCCCACGCAGCCGTGGGCTCGGAGCATCGTATCCGCGTTCTCAAGCGACTGGCGCCGGGGCGTGCGTTTCTCGCTACGACGCACGGATTGAACTAGGCTCGCCCCGCGATGACCGTGACCATTCCGAAGTGGGCGGTGGTCGGCTCGATCTTGTTGCTGGGGGCGGCGATCGGTGCCGGCGCGGTCACCGTGGCCGGCGACTCCGCTGGCGATGGAGCCGCATCGGAGACGACGCCCGAAGGGGATCACACCGACGAGGATGACCTCACCCTCCTGCACGATGCCCAGAGTGGCTTCCGCGTGGCCTCCGACGCTGCGGCGCAGGAAGCGACGAGCTGCGAGCGCGAGGCGAATCGGCTTGGCAACGATTATCGCGACTACTGCTTCGTGCCGGTCGTCGAGCCGCTCTTCGAGGAAGCGGAGGCGAAGCTGGCCGCTGCGCTCGAGGCGGTGCGAGCGAGGGTGGGCCCTGACTGCCAGGAGGCGCTTGGCCGAGCGATCCTTGAGGTTGAGGCCGGAGGCTCGTTTGAGGAGCCCACCCGGGCCATCCACGCGTGCGAGGCGGACGCGGCGAGTAGCGGCACGTCCTGAGGGGGTTCTTACCGACTGGCGCAGCGAGGAGTATGGGGCCTCCGTGACTAGGCCCCCACCTCGCCGTACTCCTCCCGCTGCCACTTGGCCGTGGTGCGTTCCAGTAACTCCAGCCGAGGAACGCCGGTGAGTACGGAGTAGGCGTCGAGGATCGTGTCGATGAGCCCGTCTGACGGCCACGCTAGGGAGTTCTCGAGGCGGGAGATGGTCGCCGTGCTCGAGCCTGCGCGGTCGGCGATCTCCCGCTGCGTGACGCCGGCGCCCTCACGGGCCGCTCGCAACACCGGGCCTGCGAAGTCAAGCCCCCGATGAGGCATGGGCCTAGTCTAAACCCGCTGAAAGCCGCCCCGTGGGCCTCTATGTGTCGGTTGGCGTCGGTGGCATCCTGACCGTCCTCGTGGCGGGCAGTCAGTTGACCTTCTGCAGTTCGATCTCACCCTCCCACGTGAAGATGGAAACCGTGTCGCCGTACGCGCAGACCATGCCGGCGACTTGGGCGGTGCCGTTCTTGAACTTCTTCTCCGTCTCCGGATTCACGAAGAGCGACCACTGTGCCTGCCCTGACGCGAAGCGCGACTTGGCCGTGCCCGCGATCTTCTCGTCCTTCTGCGTGATCGTGACCATGACGATCGCCCAGGTCTCGCCCGGATCCCATTCGAGCGGGCCGCCGGCACTGACT
Organism: uncultured Solirubrobacterales bacterium; assembly: GCA_963797835.1. Taxonomy (GTDB): domain Bacteria; phylum Actinomycetota; class Thermoleophilia; order Solirubrobacterales; family 70-9; genus JBDTSW01. The sequence continues at coordinate 92,715 of CAWCRN010000030.1, read as the reverse complement.
GCGTCGCCGACAACCTGCAGGGGTGTATCGAATCTAGAGCGCATGGTTGACCTCCTCTAGGTCGTTGGACCTTCATGCCGGCGCTTTGGCGGCCGGCAGAGATCTGGTCCGTTGGATTCCGATGATGTTGCCCTTCTCCTCGTAGAGCGCGGCGGCCTCTCGCAGGGCCGCTCGGGCCGCCTGGGCCTCTCCTGCCGCCGTCAAGACCTTCGCATGCGAGAGCAGCGCGTCCCCCCGGTCGCTCAACCAGTCAGTCCCCGCCGCCAGGCGCACCGCCTTCGCACTGAGGCGCTTTGCCTCGCTTGGGATCCCGCGTTCCGCGAGCAGTAGGGCCCGCTGAGTCCGCCAGGTGATCTGCACCGCGAGGTCGTCGGCCGCCGCGGCCTCCTCGGCCACTCGGGTCAGCTCCCAGGCTTCATCGTGACGTCCCTGTTCATGAACCGCCCGGGCGAGCATTATCGCTGTGTCGGCAAGCAGCGCTTTCTCGCCCATGTGCGTGAGGCGCTCGTAGCCGTCGCGCAGCACCGCTTCGGCAGCCGAGGGATCGCCGCTGGCAAGCGCTACGAAGGCCTGCGGGTGCGAGACGGCGCTCTGCATGGTTCTCCCGAGTTCCGCGAGGATCGCGCTGCGCTCATCGAGAAGGCGGCGCGCCGTCTCGAACTTCCCCTGCATCGCCCAGAGGCCCGCGAGCGAGTCGAGGACGCCCGCCTGCGTTCGGCGGTCACCGCCCAGCTGTGCGCGGATGGCCTCGCAGCGAGCGATGCCAACCTCCACCGGCGTCGGCCCGAAGTAGGCGGATGAGGCCAACCACACCAGCGCGTCGGCCAGCCCCTTTTCGTCGCCGCACCGTCGGGCGTGCTGCCCAGCACGCTCCCAAGCGGCGTCGGCGTCGGCGGATCGTGCCGCGATCCAATGCACCAGCGCTCGCAGTCGCCAGAGTCTGCTCAACCCGAGGTCGTCCGCCTCGTCTTCGAATGTGCTGAGGAGAGCATCGAATTGCTCACGGATCTCGCGTGCGCTCGCCTCGGTGTCGACCTGCAATCGCGCGAAGAGCCGGGCGACGATGGCGTGGGCCTCGGCGCTTTCGTCGGAACGCGCGATGGCCTCTTCGATGGCGCCGTCCAGCAGCGCCTCCGCATCGCGAAGCCGTCCTGACTCGGTCAGAGCCATGCCGAGCTCGGGCAGGAGAGGCCCCCGCTGGGGTTCGGTTTCAGGCAGTAGCCCGGTCGCGCGCTCCAGCAGATTGATTCCGGCGGGCAGGTCGTCACGCGTGAGCGCCGCGCGACCGGCAGCACCCAGGTGGCGAGCGCCGCCCCTCGCGAGCTCGAGGTACCTGTGTCGCGCCGCCGGCTCGACCTCCAGGTGGTAGCCGAATGCCTGCTCGAGGTGGTAGCCGGCCACCTCCGGGTTCTCCGCGTCTGGGCGGCTCGCCAAGCGCTCGAGCCAGCGCGCATGTCGCTCGTGCAGGTCCGCTCGGCGCTGCTTCGGAATCAGGGCGTACGCCGCGTCTCGGATCAGGATGTGGCTGAAGCGGAGACCCTCCTCGCCATGGACATCCGCGCGCACGGGACCGATCAGCTCGCGACGGATCAGCGCCGAGAGGTGGACCTCGAGATCGTCTGGCAGGGCATCGCCAAGCGCGTCCGCGACAGCCCCGCGATGGAACGTCCGCCCCTCGATCGAGGCGACCTCCAGCACCGCGCGCGCTCCCGGATCGAGGCGATCTATGCGGGCCGTCAACACCGACTGGATCGTCGGTGGAATACCCGGCGGTCCCTCTCCTGCCTCGCTTCGCATCGCAACCAGCTGATGGAGGAAGAACGGATTGCCCTCGGCGGCTGTGAGCAGGGCGGCTTGGTCGCCGGGCGTGAGGTCGAGATCCCGCCCGAGCTCCTCCAGGAGCTCGCTCGACTCCGCGGTGGAGAACGGATCCAGCCGCAGTAGTGAAGCACGCTCCCCGCCGACCGACGCCCAGCCAGGGCGCTCCTCGAGCACGTCGGGGCGGGCGAGGCAGACGACGAGGAGCGGAGCATCGGTTGCGAGGGTCGCGACGTGCTCGAGCAGGTCGAGCAGCGTCGGCGCGGCCCAGTGGATGTCCTCGACCACCACCACGAGCGGCTCAGCGCGCGCGACGGCCTCGAGCAGCCTCCTTACGCCCCACTGGATCTCCTCGACCGGGACGCCTCCACGTTCTGGACCCACCGCCCGTGCCACCCGGTTTGCGATCAGGCTCGCCGCCCGCGCCCCCGTCGCCCCATCGTCGACGAGGGAGGTGATCGCCGCCTCGTCGGCGGCTCCCGCAAGCCCTCGAACGATCTCGGCCAGCGGCCAGTAGGTGATCGCCTCGCCATAGGGCAGACAGCGCCCCACCGCAGCCCTGGCCTCGGAGGAGACGTCGTCCAGGAACGCCCGCGCCAAGCGCGACTTGCCGATGCCGGCCGGGCCGAGCACCGTCACGAGCCTGGGCGTGCGGCGGGCGAGGACCTCGTCGAAGGCCTCGCGAAGGCGCCCGAGCTCGTCGGCGCGCCCAACGAAAGGCATCGCGGCCGATCGGGGTAGCTCCGCTGTCTCCGGCGCCACCGCGATGAGCCGCCAGGAGGTCGTGGGCGCAGCCTTCCCCTCCAGCCCGAGCGGAGCCGCGCGGCCGAGAGTCGCGGCCCCCCGCAGGAGTTGGGCCGTCTGTTCCCCGACCAGGACCTCCCCTGGCTCGGCGGCCGCCTCCAGTCGCTGCGCGACGCTGACGGCGTCGCCGAGCGTGGACGAGCGTCCGGTCGGGTCATCGCCAACCACGGCCTCCCCGGTGTCGAGGCCTGTGCTGACGCTCAGCTCCACGCCGTGGCGCTGCTTGAGCTTCTGGTTGAGCTCGGCGAGCGTCTCACCTATCTCCAGCGCCGCTCGGGCCGCGCGAAGGACATCGTCCTCATGCGCGACTGGAGCCCCGAAGATCGCCATGACCCCATCCCCGATGTGCCTTTCGACCGCGCCACCGTGACGCTCGATCGCTCGATCGGCACACTCGAACCAGCGTTCCACGACCTCGCGCAGCGATTCCGGATCGAGTTGCTCGCCAAGCGCCGTGAAACCGCTGACGTCGGTGAAGAGGGCCGTGATGACCTTCCGCGTCCGGGCCCCAGAGGGTGCCCCCTCCTCGAGCGGAGCACCGCACTGCGAGCAGTATCGTCCTGCTGCACTCGGCCCGCCGCAGGTGGCGCACGCCGGCATGCCCTCAGTATGCCCGAGCCCTGCGAGGTCGGCCGACTGGACGGGAGCGGTGAATCGTTGGGGCTGTCCTGTTTTCTACCGGCCTGGGGAGGGGCAGCGACCGCTCGGCCCCCAGCCGGCAGGCGTGCCCACCGACCTAAGAGTCCGGGTACTCGTCCTTGCGCCACGCCCGAGGTTCCTCGGGCTGGGGTTTCGGGGTCCGGTCGAGCAGGAAGTTGAAGTAGGGAGCCACGAAGGGGTCAGGCGCCACGACAGTGTAGGTGTGGTACACGGTCCCGTTCTCGCGCGCGAACGCGATCCAGCTCGGGGCCTCCCGAAGGCCGTCCTCGAGCTCGGCGCCGACCTGCTCCGACCACTCCTGGAGCCACTCGGGCGGGTTCTCGACCATCTCCTTCACCTCGGGGATCTGCTGCGCCTGCTCCTCGGTCATCGCCAGCCCGAAGTCCCAGGGGAAGTCCGTTTCATACGTCGACACGTAGGGGAACCCCCAACCCATCCGCTCCTTGTAGGCGTTCAGCCGGTCGATCGGCGCTCGTGAGAAGCAGATCAACGTCACGTCGCGGTGGTTGAGATGGATCAGCGAGCCGTCGAGCCCGTCGGCCACGCTCGTGCAGCCGGGGCAGGCGCCGACCATGTAATCGGGCCCGTACATGACGTTGTACGCCAGTAGCTGCGAGCGACCGTCGAAGAGCTCCTCGAGGGTCTTCGCGCCGTCCTGAGTCTGGAACACGTACTCCTTCTCGACCGGGACCCAGGGAAGCTCCCGCCGTTTCTTCTTGATCTCCTCGTTCCGCTCCGCCTGTTCGGACTCGAGCTTCGCGAGCTCGTCCCGTGCCGCCTGCCATTCCTCGTGGGTGCCGGTCTGGTGCTCGGGCATCTTCTGCTCCTGTCGAAGACTACGATCGGATCAATAGCTGAGACTGGAGACAGCGGGATAACTCATCGCAGCCTTGGAGTCCGCCCGACCGCCAGGCACGAGATGCGCAGCCGCGGCCGCGGGAGTGCCCTAACCGGGTTCGGGTGCCGTCCGCGTCGTCCGCACGGTCCGGACGAAGGCGAATGACCAGAGCCCGATCAGGACCAGGTTCAGTAGCGTCGCGAGCAGCCAAGGCGCGGGGCGGGCCCACCCGATCGCCACCGCGGCCGCCGCACCGAGCAGCAACGCGACCAAGAGCGGACGGTAGAGCGCAGCCAGCCTCCTGTAGTCGGCGAGTGCGACGATCCTCGCCACGAGCGCGATCATCAGAGCCGAGACCGAGCCGGCCAGCAGCCAGCTCGAGGGCTCCGGCGTGCGGGCGTCGGCGGCGTGCTCTATCACGCTCACCATGCCGGCGCCCGCCGCCGCCACCGCGAGCGCCACGGGGAGTTGGCTGTAGAGCCACAACACGAGCGAGCCCCTGTCCTGGCGCGGCAGTCGCCGCCCAACGAAGTCGAAGTAGGTCCACCAGAAGCCGAAGGCGATGCAGAGCGCGAGAACGCCCGTCGCGACCGTGCGGAAGTCGAGATCCTCGACCCCGTGCAGCCCGTCGACCACGCCGATGACGACCTCGCCGAGGACGATGATGATGAACAGCCCGTAGCGCTCGGCCATCGAGCCGGTGGCCCGGATCCCAAGCGAGTCGTCGGGCGATCGCAGCAGGTACACGACCACGAGCGCGATCGAGCCGATGACGACCCCGGCCCAGACGGCCAGCCGCGCGGTATCCCCCATGCCCGAGCTGGCGAGCAACGCCCCGATCGACACCACCAAGCCAGCAAGGTAACGGAGCGCCCCCGGACGGTACCCGGGTGCGTCGGTCCGGTACACGGAGGCCCACTGCCAGACGAGGACCGCAAGCAGCACGGCGTAGGTAATGGCGAACTGTTCCCCGTCGGTGCTCGCCGCGTCCGCGGTGAAGACTGCCAGCACGGTGAGGATCCCCATCTGCAAGAAGATGAACGAGCGATTGCGACCGTCCTCGCGGCCGTGCAGCTCGTGGAACTGGGTGCCGTTGAACCAGCCGATCCAGATCAGCCCAAAGAGGACTGCGAACTCAAGTACGCCTGACCACGAGATGTCATGGGCCAGCGTCTGCGCAATCTGGCCGACGAGCACGACATAGACAAGGTCGTAGAACAGCTCTAGGAAGCCGACCGTGCGGTCCTCGATCACCTCGCCGTGAGGCCGCGGCGGCCGCAGAAACCAACGACGAAGCCCCGCCCGTAGGGTCATGGGCGGACCGGCGTCTGCTCCCGTGCGCTCGCTCACCTCGCGTGAATCGTCGATGGCTCCGCGGGCAACTGTACGTCGTCCCGGATCGGCCTCCTCCGCGGGCCCGACCTGCTGGAGGCGCGCAGAGGCGAATTTTCGGAACTCAGCTAACTGCCGCAGCCTGTGCGGCAGTTTGGGGGTGCTGGATCGGGTAACCGCATCATCCGGAAGGAGAGGCTGCCCGATTTCGTGCCGATCAGACTCCTGCCGCGCGCCATATCCGACGCTCGCTCTCCGCGGTGGCCTCGGCTCGCAGCTCGCCCGGCCGGTCCGTGCAGACGGCGTCCGGAGCCGCGGTCTCCATCACCCGGCGCAGGAGCTCGGGCTGGTTGACGGTGCCGGTGCTGAGGCTGAGGCCGGCGAGCCTGATGATCGCGGCGAGCCGCTCAGTGAGGAGAAAGTGCTCGACCGCGATCCCGCTCACGCCGCGGCCGACGGCCCAGGTGGCCAGCGCCTCGGGCGCGTAGTCAGCCCAGATCACGAGGCGGGCGCTGAATCCGTGCGCAGCAGCCACGGCGCAGGCCACCGAGTGGAAGCTGATCACCTCGAGCCGGCCGCGCTCGGCGGAGCGGCGGTAGCGCTGGCAGAGTCGCTCGGCGGTACGCCGGGCAAGAGCCTGATCGGCGTGGGCCTTCACCTCGACCTGCAATGGAAGGTCTCCGGGCGTCGCGTCGATGAGCTCGTCAAGAAGGAGTGGGCGCTCGGTCGTAGGCCGACCGTTACGGTCGCGCAGGAAGCTTCCGGCGACCTCGCGGGCTCGCCGCTCGTGGGCCCACCCGCTGAGCGTCGTTCCGAGCTCGAGCAGCGGGTCGTGGAGGAGGACCAACTCGTCGTCGGCGGTCAGGCAAACGTCCGTCTCGAGCCCGTCGACACCAGCGCGGAGGGCGCCCTCAAGCGCCCGCGCCGAGGAGTCCGGACCGTACGCTCGCCCGAGCCGGTGCGCGTAGAGGGGCGCGGTGGCCATGTCCCGAATGGCACTGCGCCGCCCCGGCCGTGTTGTTACGCGGCCGTCACCGCCGTGTGATGTTCGCGTAAACGGTGCCCGCGGGAACCGCGCCTACGGCGCGGGTCTCCCTGCGTGCAGGCGGCAGATGATCCGGGGGTGACCGTCGATCATCGACGCGTCGGACACCGTCGCCCCATCGAAGCCAGCGTGGCGGGCGAGCCGGTCGAGACTCGCGCCGGTGAACCCCCAGTAGACGTAGTCGTCGCGGGCGTAGACCTCGCCGGGCTCGTAGACCTGGATCGCAGCGTCGCTGTTCAGACGTGGATCGCTGACCCCGTAGGTCTCCAGAAGGACCTCCCCCGCCGGCTCGAGCCGCCGGCGCAGGACCGAGAGCAGGCCGAGGGGGTTGTCGACCCTATGCAGGATCCCGAAGCACAGGATGAGGTCGAAATGCTCGCCCAACGCGTCGAGCGCGAACGCATCCATGCGGCGATACTCGACCTCGGAGTCGAGAAGCTCGGCAATGGTCCGAAAGCCCTCGCCGCCCTCCAGCTCCACGCCCCAGCGAGTGCGGACCCAGGTCCTGTATTGCTCGTTGTCGACCGCGACAACGCGTCGAGCGCCCCGCGCCTCCGCGAGGAACGCGTAGAAGCCATCGAAGGTCCCGACGTCGAGGACGCTGCGCCCGGTCAGGTCGTCCGGCAAGAACGGCAATCGGTAGCGGTGATCGCGGGCGACTCCGGGCGTGTAGACCTCGCCCCCATCCAGGCTGAAGGTGTGGAACCAGAGCGGAACCCGATCGACAGCGGCTCGCGCCACCTCGAGCGGGGCTCCGATCGGCAGTTGGTCGGCGACCGCCCGCTCGGCGGCGGTGGCTACCGGCGGGTTTCTCGCGCTCCGCGGATCCACGGAAACCGCCATGGCGAGAACCTCCTCTCTCATTCACTGTGGAATCGGTGCCGCTCGCGCGGCGCCCGAGCCGGCCACTCCTTGCCCGGCCGGCACGACTTCGCATAGCGTATTCGACAGTCCCAGCGAAGCGCCTGTTCAGCGAGCAGCGGCCGCTGCCAGCCGGTCCGAGCGACCACTCGAGTCCCGCATGGAATTGAGACCCAGCGGCAGCTCCCAGGAACGATCTGCGCCCCGAGCGCCGAACCCTTGACTCGCCCCGCCTGGCGTGAGACGGTGGGCAGACCGGGGAACCGCCACGAAGGGACACTCTTGCTCGCAGGGATTCGCAGTCGCTTGACCCATGCCAACGTCGCGGCGAGCATCGCCCTCTTCGTTGCGCTCGCCGCCGGCTTCCTCTCGATGCTTCCCGCACAGGCGCTCGGCGGGGCGTTTCAGGATATCTCGGTAACGCCCGAGGACCTGAGCTTCGGCGCCGCGCCGGTGGGAGCCCCGGACGATCCCCTGAACGTGGAGGTCGAGAATGGACCCCCGGGCGTGCAGGACCTCACGGTGTCGACGCCCAGCATCACCGGCGCAACCCCGGACGACTATTCGATCACCTCCGATGGCTGTGCCCCGTACCCCCGCGCCTTGCACGGCGGCGAGACTTGCACCCTCGAGGTGACCTTCCAGCCGGCGGCGATCGGAGCGCGCAGCGCGACGCTCAACATCCCCAGCAATGACCCGGACGAATCCAACGTGGCCGTCTCACTCACGGGCGAGGGCGAGTTCCCGGCCAATGACGACGCCTACTATCCGTCGGGGCCACGGGCGTTCGTCGACGAGGGCAAGCTCGACGGCTGGGAGCTCTGCTTCACGGGGCTCTACAACGGCAGCGAGAGCCTCGACACCGTCCTCACCCAATGCGACGGCGATCCGCTGCTGTTGGCCGGCGGCCCGACCGGCAGCTCGACGCTCACCGTCCTCGCGGCGGCGCGGAGGGCCGACGTGATCTTCGACACCGGCCAATCCAACGACCCCCACAACGCCAACGGCAGCGGTTGGTATTACAACGACAACTGGTCCTGGGGGTTCGCTAAGCAGGGCGATCCGATAAATCGCAATCAGTGCGACGGCTTCGCCGCCCCGCATCCGGACCTGCGCCTCTGCTGGCATACGTTCGGCGGCGGCGGTTTCCTATCGGGAGGCTACCGAGCGGGCGCGGTAGACGAGCTCAACTTCAGCGAGGACTACACCCGCTACATCTACCAAGCCGCCGCCGACCTGGCGCTTGGGGTGGAGCCGGGGAAGAGGAAGATCGAGGTCGGTGAGAAGGCCAAGTTCGAGGCCAAGGTCCGAAACGTCGGCTTCCTGCCCGCCAGCGACGTCGAGGTCTGCATCGCGGGGGCCGGGGGGGCGCTTGAGCCGACAAATCAGTGCAAGACCGTCGGCGAGCTGGCCCCGGATGCGCGGGCGACAAAGAACTTCAAGCTCGAGGCGCTGCCCGAGGCCGCCGGCGAGAAGTTCACGCTCAACTTCACCGCCCGCGGCGCCGGGGTGGAGACCGTGGCCCGCCAGACGAAGGTGACCGTCAAGCCGACCTAGGCGGCGTCGCGGCTGCGACGCCGCCTGCTCGTACTCGCCGACCGGCGTAGAGTCCAGGTGACTTGGCACGGAGCGAGCGAGGGAGAAGTCGATGATCGGTGCCGCAATCGTGGGATTCCTGGCCGGTGTGATTGGCCGCGTGCTAATGCCGGGCGATCCGTTCCATGGGATGAGCGGCCCGAAGTCCTGGGGCGTCTCGGTGCTCATTGGCCTCGCCGGGGCCGCGCTCGGCTACCTGATCTTCACCGTCGGGCTCGGCATCGGCGACACCGACGTCTTCGACTTCGGAGGGATCATCGGCGCGATCATCGGCGTTGTGATAGTCCTCGCCATCGCGGCTGCCGTGATGAAGAACCGGGGCGGCCCGACGACGCACCCAGGGGCCACACCTTCGTGATCGTGCGTAGTCGGAGCACCGCCTGCCACCAGCCTGACCGCTTCAAACAGCGAGCCTCACCAGGGCGAGAGCGCCCCAGCCTCCTCGTCCATCTCTTCGCCGACTGCATTGACACGCTGCACCGAACCCGGCCCGTCGGCGAGCGTGTCGCGCCGGGCCGTGCCGGGCGCATCCGAAGACGTGCCGCCGCAGTGGTTTCTTCTGCAATGACGGCGGCGGCGAGGATGATCCCGACCAGGGTGACCGGGGAAGGCGCTTCCAAGAAAGCCGCGTCCGGTCCCACACCCGACAAGTAACAGGCGACCCGTTCAGGTCAGCACGCTGTACTTGAGGTGGGTGACGCCGGGCGCCTCGACGGCCCGGACCTGTTCGAGCTGCACCTCTGCGTCCCCGAGGTTGTCGAAAAGGCGAGCACCATCGCCGAGCAGCACCGGAACGACGTGGAGCTCAAGTTCGTCTAGCAGCCCCGCTGCCAGGTACTGCTGAGCGACCTGGGCGCCGCCCCAAAGCATGACGTCTTTGCCGCCGGCGGCCTCCTTTGCCTGTTCGAGCGCGGACTCGATTCCGTCGGTGACGAAGTGGAACGTGGTCCCTCCCTCCATCTCCACGGGATCACGCCGGTGATGGGTGAGAATGAACACGGGGTAGCGGTAAGGAGGGTCGTCGCCCCACCACCCCGTCCACTGCTCGTCGCCCCAGGCACCACCGCCCACCGGGCCGAACATGTTTCGGCCCATCACGCCGGCCCCGAGATTCTCGCGCGATCCCTCGACTATCCGTGTGCTCTCGTTCACCTCGCCGCCCTGCTCGCCGTGGGATTGGCGCCAGGCGGCCAGCGGAACCACCCAGTCGTGGAGCCGCTCGCCGCCCTCGCCGAGCGGGTTCTCCTCGCTCTGGTTCGGGCCGGCGACGAAACCGTCCAGCGAGATCGAGATATGACACCTAAGCTTGCTCATCGCGCCTCCTCAGTAGGCGGCCGCTGCGGCCGCGCGTTCTCATTGCCTGTGACCGGTCCGCGCCGGGAAACTAATCGCGGCTGCGCTGCAGCGCCAGGTCGAGCTCGGTCGTGGGCCTCTTGCTCTCGGTCGGCGCGCTTCATTCGTCAGTGTCCGGCTAATCGGACCATCGCGCAAACCACCGGGCACGGGCGGCCCCGAGACGCTTGAGGGTGGAAGGCCGTGTCAAGGAAGGCATCTCGCCGCCTGCCGTTCAGACGGCGGCCGGGGCCCCCGCGTCTTCGCCGCCAACATGTCCAGATGGCGCCGGCGCTGAAAGCGAGAATCGTGACGCCGTCGCCCGACGATCTCCCCAACGAGTTTCAGACCAGGTCCCTGCGCCGGCGAACCCTGCAGGCGATCGCGGCGCTCTGCGTGCTGCTTGCCATCGTCGTGCTCGCCCCGGGGCTCGGCGAGGTCCGTGAGCGTCTTTCGCACGCTGATCCCGGCTGGCTTGCGCTCGCCACACTGTTCGAGGCTCTGTCATTCGCCTCCTACGTGCTCATGTTCGGGCCGATCTTCTGTACCGGGCTCAGCCGGCGACGAAGCTGGCAGATCGCCGGCTCGGAGCTGGCGATGGGCTCTCTGGTGCCTGCCAGCGGCGCAGGGGGCCTCGCTCTCGGCGCCTGGATCCTGCACCGCGGCGGAATGGACGGGGAGCGAATCGCCCGCCGTTCGGTCGCCTTCTTCCTGATCAAGAGCGGGGTCAACTTCGTCGCGGTCGTCGTCGTCGGAACGGCGATGGCGTTCGGTGTCGGGCCGCAGCTCTCGCTGTGGCTGACCGCCGTTCCGGCGACGCTTGCGGCGCTGACGCTGGCGGCAGTGGTCGCGATCCCCCGTTTCGGACCTGGTAGGGCCCCAGGGCCCGACGCCCCTCGACTTCGCCGTTGGCTCAGCCTGGCACGGGTTGCGCTGATCGACGGCACGGCAGAGGCGCTGCAGCTCTTGCGCTCGGGGGAGCTCCGGGTACTGGCCGGATCGATCGGCTATTGGGCCTTCGACAACGCGGTGCTCTGGGCGACCTTCCATGCCTTCGGCCTCTCGCCCCCGCTGACCGTAGTCCTCATGGGCTATCTGATCGGGCAGCTCGGTGGGCTGCTGCCGATCCCCGGTGGGATCGGCGGAATAGACGGGGGGTTGATCGGAACCCTGATCGTCTACGGCGCGCCGGTGGCCGGGACAGCAGCGGCTGTCCTCGGCTACCGAGTCATCCTCTTTTGGTTGCCGCTGCTGCTCGGTGGGATCGCGTTTGCCTCGCTCCGTCGCGACATGCCCGGCTCCTACGAGCTGGCCTCTTGTGCGCCGGCGGTCGCGGCACAGTCGGCCTGATGTGCCTCCGGGCTGGTAGCCGTGGGAACCCCGGCTGAGTTGGCCGACCGGCGAGCCTGCATCCAACCCGATCTGGTGGGTATCGGGTACAGGGCGTCGGCGCAGGCCGGCCGCAAGCGTGGGACGTCGACACTCTCAACGATCTAGAAGGCCGAAGAAAGCGCGAGGCGTGTAACAGGCGGATCGCACGTTCCGACCAGCGCCGATCCCGGAAGAATTGGGCCCTCGGGAAAATTGCTGGGGTGCACTCGGCTGGGGGTTTCGTGCCTGACCCCTCACCCCCAGCCCAGACCGGCCGCGAATGCGTCAGCCCGCAAAAAAGCTGCGATTAGCGGGCTAAATCGGGGCGACTGGATTTGAACCAGCGACCGCTCGGCCCCCAGCCGGCAGACGGTAGGTGTAGATGCGTCCCGGAGCGTCCCCCACGTCCCCATCGTCCCCAGGTCTGGACGATCTGGAATTAGACGTATCAGTCGGTACCAAAGCGGTACCTTGAGGAAGCGGAGCGCATCGGGAACGAGAGAGGGCGCCGAAGCGCCCCTCTCGATTCGCGGCTGGTGTCGAGCCCCTCAGCGGCCCAGCTTCGACCCCTCGAACTCGGGCTTGTACCGCCCGTTTGCCTCGCCCTTGTCGGTCCCCTGCACCGCCGAGGTGGTCTCGGCGAAGGTGAGAGTCGCGTGGGCGGCGCTGTCGCTCATCTCGTCGAGCGCCTGGTCTCCGAGGTCGGCCCCAGGGACTCCGGGCGGGAACCCGAACACGGAACCGAAGGTGTCACACGCCTCGTGATAGCACGGGTCGTACTGCTCACCGGCGACGCCACCGTAGATCGCCGCCTCCGCTGCGGTCTTCTCGCCCTCGGCCCCGGTGAAGAGGCCACCGGCGGGGATGCCGACGCTGATGAAGGCGTCGTAGTCCGAGCGCCCGTCGAACGCGGTCGGCTCGGTCTCCAGGCCCTGGGAGGCGAAGTAGTCGTTGAAGACATCCTCCACCACGCCCGACCCGGTCGAGCCCAGCGACTCGGTGTCCGAGGCGTCACCGTCGTAGACGAACCTGACGTAGTTCGGCGAGCCGACCATGTCGAAGTTCAGGTTGACGGCGATGTCCTTGATCTGGCGCTTCGTGAGGCTGTCGACGTAGAACTGCGAGCCGATCAGCCCCGACTCCTCGGCGCCCCACCAGGCGAAGCGGACCCTGTTGCGCGGCTCGATCCCGAGCTCGGCCATCCGCAGCGCGATCTCAAGGTCCTGAGCCGAGCCGGAGCCGTTGTCGTTGATCCCCGGCCCCTCGAACACGGAGTCGAGGTGCGCGCCGACGACCACGGTGCGGTCGGTGCGGCCGGTCTTCGTGTCGGCGATCAGGTTCGCGGTCGGCTGGTCGAGCCGGATCTCGCCCGAGGTCGCCACCCGCATGATCACGGGATCCGGGTCTGCGTCGGTGAGCATGTTGTACAGCTCCTCCCCGTCCGCGAAGCTCGTCCCGACGACGGGGATCGTCGAGGTGTCGTCCGCGGTCAGGGTCCCGAGCAGCGTCTCCTGGCGCCCCTCCTGGCCCTCGTTGAAGATGATCGCCGCGTCATAGCCGGCGGCCTCCGCGTTCTGCGCCTTGACGAAGAAGTCGCAGGTTCCGCGCTGGATCAGGGCGATCTGATCCTCGGTCTCGGAGGCCGGAGTGAAGTCGCCCGGCTCACAACCGGAGTTGGAGGTGCTGGCCTCGGCGCCCGGCGGGATGACGATGTCGTTCGTCGGCACCAGCTCGCCGGTGACGTCGCCGTTCCCCGAGTAGTCCATCGTCACGAACTCCACGTTCTGCGCGTAGACGCGCGGCTCGGGCGAGACGCGCTCCATCTCGTCGGCCGGCGGCACGTCCCGGAACACGTCGTACAGGAACTCCTGGACCGTCACGTCGTAGTAGCCGGTCTCCTCGAGTTGGTCCTTCACGTACTCGAGGGACGCGTCGTAGCCCGGCGTCCCCGAGGCGCGGGTGCCGCCGTTGGCGTCGGCGATCGCCTGCAGAGCCGCCATGTGGTCCTGCATACCAGGGACGTTGACGGCGTCGCGCAGAGCTTGCGAGTTGGTTGTCGGCGCCGCGCTCACGCCTCCCGGGAGCGCGATCCCGGCGATACACGCCGCCGCCGCCACTGCGACCGAGAGCCTCCTGCTCAGTGTTTCCATTTGTTCCTCTCCCTCCCGCCTCGCTGAACGTTCGGGGGCCTCCTACCCACTGGCGCTCCGTGTCAACCACCCCTCAAACGAGCCGCCAGGCGCGTGCGTTCGCGAGTTGCATTTCCCCTCGGCACCGGGACCCCATTTGGGCCCTGGCGTCCGTCGGGAGCGTCAGCGAGTCGAACGCAACTGAAGGTCTGACCCGGCTAAGTCTGTATTTCAAGCGGTTTATCGGTATCGGGGCGAACGTTCAAGAATCCGCGCCAGACGGCTTACTCAAGCCACCTACACCGGCGCTGCTACCGCCGCCTCTACCGATCCAACGGCGCGCCGGCCCCGCGTCGGCTGGTAGCGGCGTATCTCGTAGGCGCCTGAGTCGCACTCAGAACGGCGCTTGACGCCGTCCGGCGCGTGGCTCATAGGACTTCCGCGATCAGCGCGGCCGCACGCGCGGCCCCGTCGGCGTCGACCGGGCTGTAGTCGACCTCGCGCCCGATCTCCTGCGCGATCGCGGCGGCGATCTCACCCGGCCCATCCCACTCGAAGTCCATGCAACGCCCCGCGCCGTAGCGCTCGAGCCGGTGGCGTACGTGGAAGTTCTGCTCGAAGTGGTGGCGGAGCGGGAAGTAGAGGAACGGCCGGCGGTTGGCGGTCAGCTCCATCGCCGTGGTCAGCCCGCCCTGGACGACCGCCAGATCGCAAGCGGCAAGGTGCCGGTAGAGGTCATGGACGTACGCGCGGACCTCGAGCCCGTCGTGCTGAGGGAGGGTGGCGGGATCGATGCGCGGGCCGGCGACCACGATCATCCGCAGGTCCTGCACGCGCTCCTTCGCCTCCGGGTACGCGGCGATCACGCGCCGCAGCAGGGCGCCTCCGACTCCCGAGCCGCCCACTGTGACGATGCAGACCTGCTCGTTGTCGAGGTAGCCGAGCTCGTCGCGGAGCGCCGTGCGGTCGGCGAACCCGGTGGGGTCGAAGCCGGTGACGTAGCCGGCGAAGGAGTAGTGCTCGCGCGTCCAGTCGCGGATCATCGGCAGGTCGGGGCCGAATGCATCCGGGACGATGTCGTCCGGATCGCCGACGAACACGGCGCGATCACGCACCCGCGGGAAGCGATCGATGTGCTCGATCATCTCCGCGTTGTAGTCGGCGGTCAGGAACGCCTCGTGCTCACCGCCGTCTTCCATCGGCAGCCAGCCGACGAAGTCCGTCAGCCAGACGTACGAGGCCCGCTTCTGCTCGGGGTTCTCATGCAGGTAGTAGTCGAGCTCCCACGCCTCGTCGCCGATCCAGACGTCGTAGTCCTCGCTCCGCACGAGGTCGTGGAGGACCATGAAGTTGGCGCACAGGATCTCGTCCATCCGCCGGATCGCCTGGAAGCAGTGGAGATCGTGCTCGGCCGACTCCGACTCGATGTGGCCGGACTCGTTCGCCAGCTGCGCACTCGCCGGATGGACGCGCTCGCCGCGCGCCTTCAGAACCTTCGTGACCGGGTTCTGGGCGAGCCAGTCGATCTGGAGGTCGGGGTGCAGCTTGCGAAGCTCGTCCGCGATCGCGGCGTCGCGCTGGGCGTGGCCGAGGCCGATCGGCGAGGAGATATACAGCGCGCGCTTGCGACGCGACTTGCCGCGCACCCAGCGTTTCGGCGGGGCCGGTGGCGAGACGAACTCGCGCAGGAGCAGGTTGACCTTTACGGGATCGCGCGCGTGCGGGCCGTGCCCCGAGCCCTCCAGTAGAGCGAGCTCGCCGCCGGTGGCCTCGGCCAGCGCGATCCCGCGATGCTGCCCGGTGATCGCGTCCTCCGTCCCCTGGATCACGAGCACAGGGCAGCTCAGGCGGCCGGACAGCTCGCGCGCCGCCTCCTCGTCGAGGCTCTCGCCGAGCTGCGTCGCGATCAGGGTCTCCGGCGTCGTCTCGAGCCCCCAGCCGACGCAGTCCTCGATCGGCTTCGTCGAGTGCGGCTCGCCGAACATCTGCGAGAAGAAGAACTCCAGGAAGCCGCGGTAGTCCCGCAGCCAGTAGTAGCGGTTGTACTTCGCCCAGCCCTCGTCCGTATCGAGCTGCTCGCTCCACTCGTGGATCCCGCGGCCGGTGACGGGCCCGCCGAACGGGACGGCGGGGCAGATGAAGACAGCCCCCTCGACGCGCTCCGGCTGCTCGGCCGCGAGCAGCAGCGCCCGCTGCGCGCCGAGGGAGAGCGAGACAAGCACGGCCCGCTCCGTCTCGGTCGCGTCCATCACCGCCAGCGCGTCGGCGGCGAACTCGCGCTCGTCGTAACCGGCCTCAGGGCGGTCCGAGCGGCCGTTGCCGCGACCATCGAAGGTGAGCACCCGGCAGTGGCGAGCGAGGTAGGGGATCTGCATCTTCCAGTGGCGCGAGTGGATGATCGACCAGGTGGGCAGCAGGAACACCGTCGGCCCGCCCGAGCCGTAGACCTCGTAGTAGAGGCTTACGCCCTCGCGCTCGACGTAGCCGCTCTCGTCTGGGTAGCGCGCGCGGCTCTGCTCCGGCCGAGCCGACGTCCTGGGCGGGCCGGTCCTCTCGGCGCTAGTCTCGGGCACCGCGCTCACCGCTTCGGCTCCTGCTCCAGCGAGGAGAGCCATCCGTCGATCCATGCCAGCAGCTCCCGGTGCCCCCGGTCGATCCCCGATAGTCGCTCCAGCATGATCCCCTCGTTGAAGGTCATCACCAGGGACACGAGCGCCTCGACCGGATACCGCCCACGGTCGACTCCGTACTCATCGATCGCCTGCGAGAAGGCGTCGGTGAGCACGCTTCGCCACTCATCGGCCACATGCACGACCCGTCCGTGCAGCTCCGGGCGGGCCCAGGCCATCGCCTGCAGCTCGTACCAGACCCTCGGATAGCCGGCGCGAAGGTCCTCCTCCAGATAGCCCATCGCCGTCCGCCACTTCTCGAGGAATGGCAGCTCGCGCGCGTACATCTCCCTCTGGCGAGCGACGAGCCGCTCGGTGAACCGCTCGAGCACCTGCACCAGCACCTCCTCCATCGAGCCGAAGTAGTAGTGGACGAGGCCCGGGTTGAGGCCGGCCTCCGTCGCCAGCCGCCGGGTGGTGATCCCCGCATGGCCGACCTCGACCAGCAGGCGCTCGGCGGCGTCCAGGAAGGCCTCGGTGTTCCGGGCACGGACATCTCCGCCCTCCTTGGTGGCGGTTCCCGGCGGCACTACCGCCGAGCCTCATCGAGCTTCGCGGTTGTCGGATTCATCGAGGTCGCCCTCCGTTGAGCGCTGGATCAGTGACTTAGGCGTTTGCCTAAGGCGTATGCATAACACCTCGCCCGCGCCGTGTCAAGCCCTTCGTGCATCTCAACGAAGGCCGCGCCTCGCCGGCTCGCGCCCGCTGCCGCGGTGAGGCTCGGCCGTCGTCGGGGATTCCCGGATCAGCCGGAAAATCGGGCAGACATAGCGGGGGCCCGATTCGTTTCTCGGTACGACGCACGGATAGTCGACCGAGTACGCCTGGCTGCCTTAGCGAGATAGTCGCTTCTCGTCCAAAGCGCCTAACTCGATGGGCGGAGTCCGAGCGCAGCACGCGCTATGACGATCCGTAGCGCCACGGCGGAACGCTAGGTACTGCTGTGCCCGGCCCGCCCCCTCGCCCCGCCGTACTCCTCGCGCTGCCACTCGGCCGTGGTGGGTTCCATTAACTCCAGCCGAGGAACGCCGGTGAACACGGAGTAGGCGTCGAGGATCGCGTCAGCGGCCCGGTCTGACGGCCAAGCTACGGAGTTCTCGAGCCGGGAGATGGTCGCCGCACTCGACCCTGCGCGGTCGGCGATCTGCCGCTGTCGGCTATGCGGCGGCCGGGGCGGTAGCCAGGCCGTCGGCGTCCCTTATCCCTCGGCCTCGGCCTCCAGCTCGGCGAGCTCGAGCGCGAAGCCGAGGGCACGCGCGATGTTCCCGGCCGCCGCGGCGACGCGAGCCGTGCCCACGATCGGGGCGACGACAGCGAGGACGTTGCGGACCTCCTCCTCATCGACGCCGGCTTCGCCGGCCACGCCGAGGTTCAGCAGGTACGACGCGGGAGGTGCGTCGACCGCGACCAGGGCGGCGACTCGCACCAGCATCGTCGTGCGGTCGTCGAGGCTCGACGCCTCCAGGGAATCGGCGGTCATCCTCGCAAGCAGATCGAGGATCGGGGTCTCGTCGGATTGTGCGGACATCGGGTCTCCTTTGGTCGAGGGCGTGGATACGTGTCAGGCCCGGAAACGAACCGCTCGCGAACAGCTTCTCACAGGCTTTCCAGTCTCCAAGCTTCCATTGACCGCTAACGAGTGACTCGCGGAAGTTCTGCTCTCCATGCAAAGCACACATCTCGGGCACGCTTGGGTCGTGCGTCGCAGCGGCAGACGTATACCCGGCCCGATTCGTTTCTCGGTACGACGCACGGATCGTCGAGCGAGTACGCCTACCCAGCTAGAGACCTAGAGATCTGAAGTCCTCGGCGCTATAGAAGAAGCATGATCAGGGATCGCTTTAAGTCCGGATCAGCGCCGCGAGCTCATCGCACTGGTGGAGTCCATCTCGTGGGGCGACATGGACGCGCACATTCGAACCGTCGAGGACGCGCTCGTTCGAGCGGTCGAAGCAACCTCGGAGGACTTCCGGCTTTGGCAGGAACAGGCCGATGACTGCGGCATGCACGACGAGTTCGCCTTGGAGCCGGAGGACGTGGACGCACTGACGCCCGAGTGGAGGCTCGCGTATGTCGCCCGGTTGCTGCGCAGCTTGGCGATGCCCTACGGGCTTCGCGAGACGGAGTCACACCGAAAGCCATCCCGACTTGGCGAAGACGAGGATTCGATCGCCGCCTTGGTTCACGGCATCAACGACTTGGTTCACCTGCCCACCGCCCCGCGCAGGCCCTAGCCGACGTTGGTCATCGAATCATGCGTCCCCTGAATCCGATACATGGCCCGATTCGTTTCTCGCTGCGACGCACCGATCGTCGAGCGAGTACGCCTGGCGGCATGACGCGGGCTGTCGCCTCGAGGCGCTGCTCAAGCTGGCGGCCCAATCACGGTAAGGGCCTGATCCGGCCCGAACGCCGCCAGCCACTTCGCATCAGCCCCGCCCCTCGACCTCGCTCCAGAACGCGTCGACGCGGGCGTTCCACTCGTCCGGAATCTCCTGGAAGGGCTGGTGGGACTCCTCTTCCATCACCTCGAACTGGGCTCGTGGGATCAGCTCGGCCACGCGGCGGCCGAGCTCGGGGCGCGCGCCCGGGTCACGGCCGCCGGCGAGCACGAGCGTCGGGATCGTGATCTCGGGCAGGCGGTCGGTCGTGTCGTGGTCGATGAGGGGGTCGAGGTAGCGCTGCAGGTCCACTGCCTTCTGCTTGTGGGGAAACGCGAGCACCTCCTCGATGAGCTGGTCGACGGTCCCGTCGTTGTATGCCCGCGGGGTGTAGATGTCGAGGAAGAACCCCTCGAGGAACTCGCGCTCGCTGGGTGCGTACTCGACCAGCCATTGGACGAAGCGAACCCACGCGCGGTAGTAGGGGTCCATCGCCGGCCAGGTGCTCTGCAGCACGAGGCTGAGCACGAGCTCGGGGTGGCGGAGCGCCAGCTCTTGGGAGACGATGCTGCCGCCCGAGAAGCCGGCCACGTGGGCTGAGCGGACATCGAGTGCGCGGAGGACATGGGCCGCGTCGTCGGCCATGACCTCTATCGAGACCGGCTCGTCGGGCATCGCCGTGCGACCCGTTCCGCGGTTGTCGAAGGCGGTGAGGCGGTAGCGGTCGGCGAGCCCATCGAACTGGAACTGCCACGACTCGACCGTGTCGCCCGCACCGCCGATCAGCAGGACGTCCGGTCCACCGCCGACCTGCTCGGTCCAGATGTCGAGCTCACCAGCGCGGACGTGCTCGCCCATGTCTAGCCCTCCTCCGGGTGGCCGTGCCAGCCTTGAACACTATCCCGACGCTTCGGTTGGTACCCGGCTGGTACACGACGCCCGTCTCCCCCCGCCCGTGCCGGCCTGAGATGCCGAAAGCCCGCTTCCCAGCGGGCTCCCGTGCAATCGGGGCGACTGGATTTGAACAGCGACCGCTCGGCCCCCAGCCGGTAGACGGTTGGTGTAGATGTGTCTCAGAGCGTCCCTCGCGTCCCATCTGTCCACCGTCGTGGACGATCTGGACGCATCGGACGTATCAGTCGGTACCAAAGCGGTACCACGATGCCCCAGCCCAAACATTCCCCTATGCATTGCGACCTCAACAACGAGAAGCGACCCTCATGGGCCGCGGGACGCTGGGACGCGTCGTTTCAGTCGGGGCGACTGGTTTTGAACCAGCGACCGCTCTGCCCCCAGCCGAGTGCGCTACCCGTGGATGGGGAGGCCGTGGAGTCGCGGTAGCACTTGTTCAGGCGGCCTCAGTGCCCTCGAGTTCGGCTGAGTTGCCTACAGATTGGGCCCTCGAATCGGCCCCTAGAGCGCCGGTCTTCGCCATCGGACGCTGGCGCCAGCGGGCGAGAGTTGCCACCGTGCAACCCGTGGCGACGGCAAGCTCCTCGGGACTTGCCACTGTCCAACCCGTGGCGACGGCAAGCTCCTCGGGACTGCCCAGGGTCCAGACCAGTGATTCCACGGGCGCGACGGCTGGCTCGCAGCGACACGATGTCGCCACGAGCAACCACCGACGGAGGCCAGCATGAGCGACACCTGTGCGAGCACCGATATCTCGGCGGACGAAGCCGAGGTGGGGACGCCCGAAGACGACATGTCTGACCTCCCCGAATCGCCCGTCCGCCGCGCCGACCCGACGCACGCCCCGAGCCGATGACGCGCCGTGGATGGACAATCGCCGCCGGAGTTTGGGTCGTGTCAGATCTGCTGGTCTTCGCACTGTACTTCGGCATGGGATGGGAGATCGCAGCCGCGGCATGGGTCCTGTTCGATCTGGTGATCTTCGCCTGGTTCTTCGCCGCGGCGGATGACGGAGTTCCACGCGCACGCCACTATTGACTACGTCGGCGACTAACCCTCCGCTTGGGGACGAGTACGGCCGTGTCTCGCCGGGGCGCTCAGGATCCCGCATCCTTCCGATCGGGACGAGCAACCGGCGGCCGCACGCAGTCCACGGTTCGTGGGCACGAGCAGGTCGCGTTGATTGAACCCTCGAATGGGACCCTGGCTTTGCGTGAGCTCTCGCTGGAACATCTCCGGACTGCCGAGGCGTGACGCTTTCCGGACGGCCCTCGGTGCTCGTCGTTCGAATTAGTCACGCCTCGCGCGCCACGGCAAGGGGCGCAGTTCCTCCGCTAGAGCCTGGGCTCCGGACTCTCCATATCGATGAGCCCAGCGGTTGAGCCAGTCCTCGTCGTCCAAGAAGAACTTCCAGTCGCTGATGACCCCATACCTCACGAACAGAAACGGCACGGGCGATCTAAATGCTCGGAAGCTTGAGTTGTAGATCGCAGTCCCCTCATGGTTTTCGTGGAACGGCCCGAACACGATTCCCTCTTCCGCATACGACGGAACCGCAACATGCTCTAGGACGTCGTCAAAGACGCCTTGCGCACGATCAGCCGACAAGTCGGTGAAGACAACGACGATTACCTTGTAGTCAACATCGCCGCCGTCAGTTGGTTGAGTGTCCAGGAACAGTCTCTGGTAGCCGTTCATGAGCTCGACGACAGCCGGCACGTCCCGGTCGGCGATCCGCTCTGGAGCCAGCCAAAACGTCTTACGTTCCAACGCCCCAGGCACGAAGGGGCAGACGGGCCCAGCGCGACCGAGATCCTTGTGAGGCTTGACCACGTAAGTCTTGATCCAGTCCGCGACGGCGTGAAGCGCATCTAGATCGCCTTCCGCGAGCGTCCTCGTCCTTCCGACGTCCTCGAGATCCTCGAGCAGGAAGAGATTGGTGGTCTGTGCTGAGGCTGTGCGTTCCATCGCTGCTCCTAACGGTCGAAAGGAAAGGACAGGCAGTTCATGTTCACGCGACGGGTGTCGAGGAAGATCGCGTCGTAGTGGCTGTTGCCCATCCGTGTGTCAGTAGTTGCGACAGGCTCGCGCGCGCGGTGCCGGGTCGCGCCCGTGTGATCCCTGGTCACGCCCCTGGTCCCACGCCCACCAGGGCATCGACCAGGGACCTCACGGGCGCGACGGAGTCGCGCGAGCGCGAGGCTGGAGCCGGCAATCCACCTACGGAGGACAAGATGAGCAGCACTGACGTGAGCGCTGAAGCCTCGCCCGAGGCGCAGGAGGTCGGAACGATCGACATGAAGCTCGAGGTCGTGACGATCCCGGTTTCCGACGTCGATCGAGCCAAGAGCTTCTACCAGAACCTCGATTGGCGGCTTGACGCCGACTTCGAGCTCGGCGAAAGCGTCCGGGCGGTCCAGTTCACGCCCCCCCACTCCGGCTGCTCGATCGCGTTCGGCAAGGGCATCGTCAAGGCCGAGCCGGGCTCCATCGAGCGCTTGGAAATGGTCGTCTCCGACATTGAGGCGGCACGTGAGTTCCTCACCAGCCGCGGCGTCGAGGTCAGCGACTTCTTCCACCGCGGCGAGTCCGGATTCGAGCCCGGTCTGGACCCGGAGCGCACGTCGTACAACAGCTACGCCACATTCAGCGATCCGGATGGCAACGGGTACATCCTGCAGGAGGTCACGGACCGCCTCCCAGGCCGGGTGTGGGAGGACTGAGGTGGAGGTTGCGGAGCTCGCAGACCTCATGCGCGAAACGGCGGAGCATCACGACGCGTTCGAGAAGGCCTCCCCCCCGCACGACTGGTGGGACTGGTACGCGGCATACATGGACGCCCGCCAGGGCGGTAGCGGATCGGAACAGGCCACCGCAGCCGCGGACCGGTACATGGCGGAGGTCAAGGGAGTCGTGGCGTCGCGATGACCATCGCTGACGGCAGCCCGGCCAACAACGGCCTCGGTTCGGACGCGTGGTCTCGGCCCTGGACGCATCTGAGCGTCGACCGCCATAGCCCCGCGTACTGCCGGGTGACATTCGACCATCCTCCGATCAACACGATCACCGCAACGACCGTCGCGGAGCTCGCCGAGCTCGTCGACCTGATCGAGGCGGATGCGGACCTCAACGTTGTCGTCTTCGACAGCGCCAATCCCGAGTTCTACCTTGCGCACTACGACGTGGAGAACGATCCTGGCAGGACGGCGGCGCTCGGAGTGGGCCCGACCGGAATGCATGCGTGGCTCGATCTCCTCGTCCGGCTGTCGCGCGCGCCGGCGGTCAGCATCGCCTCGATCCGGGGCCGCTGCCGGGGCGCGGGCAGCGAGTTCGCGCTCGCATGCGATCTGCGGTTCGCCTCGCGGGAGAACACGCTGCTGGGCCAGTTCGAGGTTGGTACGGGTGTAGTCCCCGGCGGCGGTCCGATGGCCAGGCTCTCCCGCTTGGTTGGCCGTGGCCGGGCGCTCGAGATCCTCCTCGTCGCCGACGATCTCGACGGACTCCGGGCCGAGCTGTACGGATACGTCAACCGCGCAATCGCCGATGGCCAACTCGACGACGAGGTCGACGCGATCGCCGCCCGACTCGCGGGCTTCGATCACGACGCGATCGCGCGCACGAAGTCCTACGTCGACCACGTGACGCTGCCCGAGGACAACGAGTTCCCGCCCGCCCTGTCCGATTTCTTCGAAATGCTCGGGCGCCCGGAGCAGCAGGCGCGGTTCGCTCGGCTGCAGGCGCTTGGGCTCAACACCGACAGCGACCTCGAACGGTCTCTCGGTCGGCGCGTCGTCGAGGCCGTCCCCGACCCCTGAGGTCAGGAGGGGACCAGCTCGGAGTCCGAGCCGGGCAGCGCGTTGACAAGGTCGCGGCGGGAGCGGATTTCGAGCTTCGCGAACACTTTGTGCAGATGCCACTCCACGGTGCGCGGGCTGAGGAACAGCCGAGCGCCGATCTCCGGATTCGAGAGCCCGTCGCGCGCGAGCCCCGCGATCTGGCGCTCCTGCGGAGTCAGCTCGTCGCGCGTCTCGACCGTCCGCATGCGCACCTTCTCGCCGGTCGCGAGCAGCTCGCCACGAGCGCGCTCGGCGAACGCCTCCATGCCGATCGCGAGGCACTGCTCGTGGGCGGCTCGAAGCTGGGCACGGGCGTCGACGCGACGATTCTCGCGCCGTAACCACTCGCCGTAGAGCAGGTGCGCCCGGGCGAGCTCCGGCCGCAGCCGCGTCCGGCCCAGGCGCTCGATCGCCTCCCGATACAGGCGGTCGGCGTCCTCGCCTTCGCTCAGCAGCGCGCGTGAGCGTGCCCGGATCCCGAGCGCCCAGTCGTCGTCGGCCACCGCGGTCGCCGCAAGTATCCGCTCCAGCGCGGAGTCCGCGAGTTCCCTGTCGCCGGCCCTGGTCGCTGCCTCGGTCATCTCCGAGGCCGCCCAGGCAGAAACGAACAGCTCCGGGGTGTCGTCGCTCGCCTCCTTGGCGGCCGTCAGAGCCTCCCGATACCGGCCGAGGCCGTTGAGAAGTAGCGCGTTCGCCCAGTGCGCGTATTGGACCGCGGTCCCCTGGCCTCCGGCGGTGGCAGCCTTGATGGTGGCGTCGATCAGCCTGGAGGCCTCGGCCTCGCGTCCCTGAAGGCCGGCGAGCACGAGCGCGCCGTAGGGCGCGACGTGGGTGCCCGTAGCCTCAATCACGCCGTCGGCCTCGGCGACCAGCATCGCCACGCTGCGAAAGTCTCCGCCCAGCGCGACGGCCTGGCCGAGCACGTTGACGCTGACCGCGAGCACGGTCAGCGCACCCGAGTCGCGGGCGAGCTGCGCGCCGCGGCTCGCCACCGCAACGCAGGTCTCGTAATCCCAGACCATCACCGCCGCGGCGGTCGCCAACCACCCCCAGCGGAGCACCTCCTCGACCGAGACGTCGTCCCCCGCAAAGGCGGTCGCCGCCCCGGCCAGCATGGGCGCGGCCGAAGAGCGGCCGTCGGTGAACGCAAGCGCAAAGCCGTCGAGCAGCAGATCGGACGGTCGGGGCTCGACCGCCGGGCCGCGGAGCGTCCCCCGCCTCGCGCGAGACGTCGTGCAGGCTCGTGATCCTGGCCAGCCCCCCGGCGAACAGTGCCGAGCTCCACGCGTCGAGATACGTCTCACGTGCGAGGCGCAGATCGAGAGGCTCCAGTGCCTTGGCGGCGCGAAGGAGCAGAGCCGGAGCCTCGCTACCACGGCTCTCGGAGTAGGCGGCCTCGGCGCGCAGCAGCTCGAGGCGGGCGTGCTGGAGGTCGTCGAGCGGCCCGGCCTCCGCCGACGCGAGCAGCGCGCGCGCCGCATCGAAGGCCCCCACTCCCAGGCTTGCCTCGGCGGCGGCGAGCGCTCTGTCGGCTCGGCACGCCGGATCGCCGGTGAGCGCCACCGCACGCTGCAGAAACGCCGCCGCGGCAGCCAGGCCGCCGCGCGCCTGCGCCCGGCCCGCTGAACGCTCCAGCTCCAGCGCAACCTCCTCGTCCGGACCGGCCGCCGCTGAAGCCAGATGCCACGCACGACGATCGGGGTCGGCGTCTCGATTCGTCGCCTCGGCCAACGCCAAATGGACGGCCCGGCGCTCCGAGGCGTCGGCCGACCGGTAGACCGCCGAGCGCACCAGCGGATGACGGAACGTCACACGCTCTCCGAGTTCGAGCAGCCCGTCGGCCGCATCGACCGCCGAAACCGCGATCCCGAGTCGCTCGGACGCGCGCAGCAGGAGCAGCGGATCCCCGATCGGTTCGGCCGCCGCCACCAGCAGCTGACGCCGTGCGTCTTCGGGCAGCGCCTCGAGCCGCCGGACATAACTCTCCTCGATTCGACCGGAGAGCGCAGGTGCCTCCGGCATCCCGAACCCACCGGCCAGCTGCGTCGGCGTCATCCCTCTGGGCAGGTCGATCAAGGCAAGCGGATTGCCGCGCGTCTCGGCGATGATCCGGTCACGCACCGGCTCATCGAGCATCGACGGGACCTCCGATGCGAGCAGCGCGCGGGCATCGCCGTTGCGCAGGCCCTGGACCTCAAGCTGCGACAGGTGCGACAGCTCCTGTCCCGGCTCACGCGCCGCGAACACGATCGCGACGGGTTCTGCCAGCAGGCGCCGGGCCACGAACGCGAGCGTTAACGCCGACGCCTGGTCCACCCATTGCGCGTCATCGACGAGACACAGGAGCGGGCGCTCCTCCGCCGCATCGGAGAACAGGGTGAGGACCGCCAATCCGACGAGGAACCGGTCCGGGGGGTCACCTGCGCGCTGCCCGAACACGGTCTCAAGCGCCTCGCGCTGGGGAGCGGGAAGCGCCTCGAGCCGATCGAGCAGTGGACCGCAGAGCTGATGGACGGTCGCGAAGGCCAGCTCCATCTCCGGCTCCACCCCGCCCGCGCGCACAACCGTCGAATCGGTGGCGGAGTCCACCAGGTACCCAAGCAGTGCCGTCTTACCGATTCCCGCCTCGCCGCGCAGCACCAGTGATCGGCTCTCGCCCCGGCGGAGCGCCGCCACCAACCCATCGAGTTGCCTGCACTCGGCGGCCCGCCCCCGCAAGCTCGGTGATCGTGGTCGCGTTTCGATCGGGTGATCCGCCCCCATGAAGCCGCTCCTTGATCAGGGGCCGTGCCCCCTCTGATTTCCCAACGGGGAGCGTCCTCGTTGGCTTCTGGACCGGTAGCGAACGGGATGGCGCGTCGGGATCGGCTCGTCAGCCCGTCCGGCAACGTTTCCGAGAAATACCCTACTCCTCCAGGGGAATTGCGCAGGCGTTTCCGGGAGCTGCTACGACGCTAGCCCTGAACCGGCCGCCTAGTGTGAACCGCCATCAGCCACAAGGAACGCGTTGACTTCGGCCGCGACCTCGGTCGGGTACTGGAACAGGAAGCCTGCGCTGCGTCGGGGTAGATCCGAATCTATGCGTCGATGAAGTCAGTCGGAGCGCGACGGCCTTGCGCACAAATTGGCCCTGGGGCCCATGGTCGCGGGGAGCTACCGAACTCATCTACGAGGTTGGCGAGGAGAGCGTCTACGTGCTCGGCCTGATCCATGGTCCCCCGCAATCTGCCGTCGCTCTGGGACGACGAGGCTACGAGGCGCTCGGGAGACGGCTGAGCCGCTTGATTGCTGCCACGCGAAGGCGGCACTCTCCGCCAGATGCCCGCGGACTTCCCCTGCTCGTCCGACGCTGGCTCAGCCTCTAAGTCTAAAGCGCCTATGCCGCGGCCTTGGCGGCAAAGAAGTCGATGAGCAATTGGTTGACGCGATCAGCCTCGTCGTGGTGCACCCAATGCGACGCGTCGGCCAGGCGCTCCACGCGGTCGAGGTTGGGCACGTCGTCGCCGTGCGGCTCGGCGAGGTCGGAGCCGAGGTAGGAATCGCGCTCTCCCCAGATGACCAGCGTCGGCGCCGAAATCGGGCGCAACTTTGCTGCGGCCTCCTTCTGGGACTGCCTTACCGAGGCGCGGTAGTAGTTGATCATCGCGGCTGCTGCCCCTGGCTGCGACCACGCCTCGACGTAGTGTTCGATTTCCTCCGGCGTGTAAGGCGGGTTCGCGTCACTCAGGAAGTGTCGGAAGAAATGCCAGTTTCTGGCGTGCACCACGTGCTCGGGCAGTCCCGGTGTTGCAAAGAAGAAGAAGTACCAGGACTTCCTGAGCTGGTTCGGGTTGTGGAGTCCCTCCGAGAGCCGCCGCGGATGGGCCGCATTGAGGATGGCGAGTCGCTCGACCACCTCGGGGTGGTTCATCGCGGTGGTCCAGGCGATGGAACCGCCCCAGTCGTGACCGACTATCAGCGCGGAATCGGCACCGAGTTCTTCGATGAGTCCGCGGATGTCGGCGGCGAGCAGGTCGACGGCGTAGGCCTCGAAGTCCTCTGGCTTCGATGACAGGTTGTAGCCACGCGTGTCGGGCGCGACCACCCGAAAACCGGCCGCCACGAGCGGCTCGATCTGCAGCCGCCAACCGAACCAGAACTCAGGGAAGCCGTGCAGCAGAACGACCAGCGGCCCCTCACCGGCCTCGACGTAATGCAAGCTCTGATCGTCGAGCTCGGCATAGCCCTCCCGAAGTTCGATCCCGACGTCAGGGAGCGGGCTGGTGGTCGTCATGCGGACCTCCGTGTTTAGGGGACTTGGGCGCGAGCGTACACCCGGGGGTCTTGGATCAGCAACAACGTCGATTACGCTCCCGGAGCTGCGCGAGTCGCGCGGCGCGACGCGGACCGGGTCACCGAAGCGCTGGGCGCCTCTCGACCCAACGTCGCTGGCAACGCGCGGCCATTCTAGGCTTTGGCGAGTCCCGCGCGGAGCCCTAGAAATCGTGGTCCGGGCCGGCGATTGGCACCGGCTTCAAACCGCAGTCGGGTGAGCTCACGTCATTGGATCTGAAGCCGTGGCCGGCTCAGAAGCCTCTCGCGCGAATCCAGTCGAACAGCTCCCGATAGACGTTCTCCCGCACCGGCTTGGCGGAGAGAACCAGGTCGTGGACGCCGTCCGCGATCCTGACCTTGGTGACGTCGCTGCCGATGCCGTCCGAGTAGCGGTCGATGTCCGCGACGTCGAGCACCGAGTCGGTTCGATACAGGACGTCGCTCCACTGCTTCGGCCAGCTCGATTCGGTCGAGAACATAACGAGCACTGGAACTTCGATCTGAAGCCCCTTCTGCAGCTTTGCCTGCCCCGTCGTGATCGCGCGGACGAGGCCCGCTTTCACCGGGGGCGCTTCGATCGGCTTCCAGTCGAGCCGGAAATCCCACTCGCCGCGGTAGTCCTTGTGGATGCTTTCCCCCCACAGCGTGGAGAGTCCCGACGGGATCTCGGGGTACCAAAGCGGTACCGTCGAGACCGTCGCCGACACGGCGATGGCGCTGCTCGACGGGACCGGTGCGGATGCTGATCCACGACCCGGCGATGGAGCTCGATCGAGCGCGCGCCCTCGTGCTTGCCCGCGAGCTGGTGTGGCGTCCGGCTTGCTCGCATCTCAGCCCGAGCGGTGATAGTTTGAACCGCCATTCAGCGTTCGGGCGAGGAGAGACCGGTGTGAGCCCGGGTCGGCATATCGACCATATCCGTAGGCCGCAGCTGCTCAGGGCCGCAGCAGACGTGATCGTCGAACGCGGCCTTGCGTCGACGCGGATCGCGGACGTCGCCGAACGAGCGGGCACCAGCCCACCGGCGGTGCTCTATTGGTTTCGTTCGAAGGACGAGTTGCTCGCCGAGGCGCTGACGGTCGACGAGGAGCGCTTCTACGTCGAGATGCGCGAGCGCATTCACCTGTTGGAGCGCCCGCGCGACCAGTTGCGGTTCATGATCGAGGCTTCAGCCGAGGAGTACGACTGGACGCTGTGGATCGAGCTTTGGGTCCGCGCACTTCGTGATCCCGCGTCGCGACAAGCTCGTCAGCGACTGGACAACCGCTTCCGCGAGGAGATCGCGGCCGTGATCCGTGCCGGGCAGGGGGCCGGTGAGTTCGGTGACGCCGATGCCGACGAGGTGGCTCTGCTGCTCGGCTCGCTCCTCGACGGGCTCGCCGTCCAGGCCACGCTGCACGACCCCGATGTATCTCGCAAGCGAATGCTTCGCTGTGCGCTCGAGATGGCCGAATCGCTCCTCGACTGTGAGTTGGGGGCGGCGGCCTACGAGACCGCGGCGGGGGATGGATCGGGGGGAACAAAATACGCCGTCCGTGAGGCCGTTCCCCGCCTCGCGGATACCGAACTCACGAAAGGACTCGAATGACGCACCACCCGAAGGAACGGCCGAACTCCCTGAGCAGGCGTAGTTTCCTGCTACGAAGCGCAGGTGCCGCCGGGGCCTTCTACGGTGCTGGCGGCCTGCTCGCCGCCTGCGGCAACACGACGGACAGCACCGACAACGGCGACGAGCTCGCCGGGCCGGGAGGCCTGCCACTCGCGAGGCCCGACAAGCGCGTGACCCTGCCGCGTTGGGAGGATCCCATCGAGTCGGGGCTCGAGCCGGAGACAGGCGGCACGTTCACCGTCTTCAACTATCCCGCCTACTTCTACAAGAAGCTCCTCGCGGAGTTCGGGGACAAGTACGGCGTCGAAGTCCAGGTCACGCCGTTCGACAACATCAACTCCGGACTCCAGCGGCTTGCCTCCGGAGGGGTCACGCCCGACGTGATGGAGATCACGCCGGACACGCTCGATATCGGCGTCGCCGGCGAGCTGATCAAGCCGCTCAACCTCGACTACATCCCGAACCTCCAGAAGAACATCTGGCCGCAGCTCGTCGACCCGTTCTACGACGGCGAGTCACGCTACACCGTTCCCTACACCTGCTACGCCACCGGCATCGCATGGCGGACGGACAAGATCACGGAGGACATCGCTGGCATGGACCAGCCGTGGGACATCTTCTGGGAGTCCGAGGCGTACAAGGGTAAGGTGGGGCTCCTCTCCGAGAACCGGGAGACGATCGGCATGGCGCTCCTGCGCAAGGGGATCACGGACATCAACACCGAGGATCCCGAGCTCGTGGACCAGGCAGTGTCCGATCTCCAGGAGCTCTACGACATCTGCAACGTCAAGGTGGACGACCTCCAGTACCAGACGGTCCCGGAGGGGTCGAGTTGGCTCCACCAGGCGTGGTCGGGGGACATGATCGCGGGCTACATCTACTACCTCCCGAAGGACACCCCGGCCTCGGCGCTTGCATATTGGAAAGCGCCGCACGGAAAGGTGCCTGTCCAGAACGACTGCTTCGCGATCTGCTCGACGACGGAGAAGCCGGTGCTCTCGCATCTCTTCCTCAACTACCTGCTCGACAACGGCGTCGCCTATGAGAACTTCGTCGACTTCAACGGGTATCAGCCGCCGCTGAACGAGATCGACCCGGGCACCCTGGTGCAGAAGGGAGTCGTGCCCGAGCACCTGGAGAACAGCGTCCTGACGAACGAGGAACTCGGAACGGACTCGCTCCAGTATGGGACCCTCACGTCTCAGGGACAGCAGCTGTGGCAGGACGGATACTCGAACTTCCTCGCCGGAGGAGGGAGTTGACGGGTCCGGGGCACGAGCGGTAGGGCGTCGTGTACCGGCGCTGGTTGTGGCCCAGCTTTGCGTTCCCGGGCGTTCTCTGGCTCGTTCTCCTCTTCGTCGTTCCGTTCTATGCGGTCCTCGCGGTCGCGCTGGGAACGGTCGACCCGATCCTCTTCCAGCCGGTCCCGATCTGGAACCCGCTCGAGTGGAACGTCGGCTGGCTCAGCGAGGTCCTCGGCCGCCTCGCGCCGGGAGGAATCTGGTTCGACGTCGGGGTCAGGACGATCGTTTACGTCGTCATCGCCCTGGTCCTCTGCCTGCTGATCGGGTATCCGGTCGCCTACTTCACGGCCCGGCACGCGGGGCGGTGGAAAGCCCTCATTCTCATCCTGATCATCCTGCCCCTCTGGATCAGCTACATGATGCGGATGCTCGCCTGGGTGAATCTGCTGCAGGAGGACGGCTGGGTGAACGAGTTCCTGATGTTCACCCACGTGCTCAGCGAGCCGCGGGACTGGCTCGGCGGGAGCGCCTCGACCGTCATCTTCGCCCTCGTCTACGGCTACATCCCGTACCTGATCCTGCCGCTCTTCGCCTCCCTCGACCGCATCGACCGCAGCCACCTCGAAGCGGCACGTGATCTCGGTGCGAGCCCCTGGTCCGCGTTTCGCAGGGTGACGCTCCCGCTCTCGAAGATCGGCATTCTCGGCGGCGCCGTCCTCATCACGCTGCCGATGTTCGGCGACTACTACACGCCGAACATCGTCTCCGGCGCGCCGAGCACCTCGATGATCGGCAACCAGATCGACCTCTACTTCCACGGCGGGCCGCAGCCCACGATCGGCGCCGCGCTCACGATCGTACTTGCCGCCTTCCTGACGATCCTCATGCTCTACTACCTGCGGAGCATCCATCGCGCCCAACGCGAGGCCGGGACGGTGGGGGCGCTGTGACGGCCGTTGCCGAGCCGCGAGCGAGGCCGCAGCCCTCGACCTTGACCCGCTTGCGCGGCTGGTTCCGCAACCCATGGGGAAAGCCGCGCTTCCTGAGGGTCTTCACCTGGGCCTACATCCTGTGGTCGATCGTGCCGGTGCTGATCGCGGTGCAGTTCTCCTTCAATGCGACCCGCTCGCGCACGGTCTGGGACTCCTTCTCGGACCGTTGGTACTGGGGGGATCCAGTGGACTCGGTCTGGCATGACCCGACCCTTTCGCATGCTCTTGTTCAGAGCTTCAAGCTGGCGATAGCGGACGTTCTCATCGCTGTCCCGATCGGGGTCTTGCTGGCCCTCGGTCTCGCCCGCTGGCGCGGTCGCGGCTCCGGCACGTCCAACTTCATCATGCTTTTTCCGTTGGTCACGCCCGAGATCGTGATGGGAGTGTCGCTCCTCCTCGTCTTCAGCCACGTCTTCACATTCATTGACACGGGAACCACCGCCCAGATCCTCGGCCACGTGACCTTCTCGATCTCCTTCGTGGTCGTGATTGTGCGCGCTCGGCTGTTCTCGATCGGCAGGCAGTACGAGGAGGCCGCCGCCGACCTCGGGGCTTCGCCGTTCCGCGCGCTGACGCGCGTCCTCCTGCCCTTGCTCACCCCGGCGATCGTCGCTTCGGCCGCCGTGGTGTTCGCCGTCTCGGCCGACGACTTCGTCATCAGCCAGTGGCTGTCAAGCGGCGGACCCACGGACACCGTCCCGGTCCAGATCTACGCAGCGACGCGCGCCGCGCCGTTACCGTCCGTGAACGCGATCGCAACGATCATGATGGTGTCAACCCTCCTCATCGTCACGGCTGGCTTCCTCACCTGGCGCTTCTTCACGCGCGGCGAGCGTCGGGCGGGCAAAGCGGCGGAGGACTTCGGCCGCGCCTTCGACCTCACCTAGTTTCGGGAGACCAATGGCACACGGCGAAATCGAATTGAGCAAGCTGACCAAGCAGTTCGCCGAGTTGACCGCGGTGGACGGCATCGATCTCCACATCCCGGGTGGTGAGTTCTTCTCGCTCCTCGGGCCTTCCGGCTGCGGGAAGACGACCACTCTGCGAATGATCGCCGGCTTCGAGCAACCCACTTCCGGTGAGATCCTGCTGGACGGCACAGACGTTGCCTACACACCGCCTCACCACCGCAACGTCAACACCGTGTTCCAGAACTACGCGCTCTTCCCGCACCTGAACGTCTACGACAACATCGCCTTCGGGCTGAAGGAGGCGAAGCGGCCGAAAGCCGAGATCCGCGAGCGCGTCGGCGAGGCGCTTGAGCTCGTCCAGCTTTCGGGGTACGAGAGGCGCAAGTCGTCCGAGCTCTCGGGCGGGCAGCAGCAGCGCGTTGCCTTAGCGCGCGCTCTCGTCCTCAACCCGGCCGTGCTCCTTCTGGACGAGCCGCTCGGCGCCCTCGATGCGAAGCTCCGCAAGGCCCTCCAGATCGAGCTCAAGTCGCTCCAGCAGGAGGTCGGCATCACGTTCCTCTATGTCACCCACGACCAGGAGGAGGCGCTCACGATGAGCGACCGCCTCGCGGTCATGAACGGCGGGCACATCGAGCAGGTCGGGGCGCCTCAGGACGTCTACGAGGATCCCGAGACGCTCTTCGTCGCCGACTTCCTCGGCGTGTCGAACCTCATGCAGGCCACCATCGTCAGTGCCGGCACGAGCGCCTGCCGCGTCGCGCTGGACGGCTACGAGCTCGAGACGCGCGGAACGGACCGCGACGTCACGGGGGAGGCGAAGATCGTCATCCGACCGGAGCGCATCGAGCTCGAGGAGCACGGGTCTCCGTCGGGGCCGAACCGCATCCCGGCCATGGTGGAGCGCGTCGTCTACGTGGGCTCGGCGATCCAGGTGATCGTCCGGACCGCCACCGGGGAAGCGCTCCAGGCGCTCGTTCAGAACACCGGCGGCGGAATCCCCTACCAGCAGGGCATCCCGGTGCAGCTCCACCTACCCGTGGAGGCGCTGCGCGTCCTCCCTTCGGGCATCGACGATGCGCCTTCCCTCAAGGGCGAGGAGCCGGATCCGGAAACCGTCGCCGCCGGCTGAGCTCAGCGCGGCGCCTTGCCGAGCGCGGGCATGTAGGACTCCTGCTCGAGGTCGCGCGCCGGCGCTCGATTTCTAAGCCGCGGGGCGGAGCGGCGAGACTGTCGCCAGCGAACCCCCCGCATTCGGTACCACGGCTGGTACCACGACGTCCGCCTCGCCCCAGCCCCGTAGGGCCCTGAGATGCCGAAAGCCCGCTTCCCGAGCGGGCTCCCGCGGAGTCGGGGCGACTGGATTTGAACCAGCGACCGCTCGGCCCCCAGCCGAGTGCGCTACCAGACTGCGCCACGCCCCGGCGCTGGCGACCGATTCTAGAGCGATTCCGTCTGAGCGGTTCGCGAACATATGTTCGTATGGAGAGCACGGGACAGTCCCGGCAGTGCGGTCGATGTAGAGAGACAAAGCCTGTCGCTGAATTTGCGTGGCGCCGACGGGCGAAAGGTCAACGCCACAACTACTGCAGACCCTGCCGCGCCGCCTACCACCGCGAGCACTACCTCGCCAACAAGCAGCGCTACATCGACCAAGCCGCTCACTGGAAGCGCGAGACCAGACGAAGGCAGACGGAGCTGCTGATCGAATACTTCAGGGAGCATCCGTGCGTCGACTGCGGTGAAGCGGACCCGGTGGTCCTAGAGTTCGATCACCTGCGCGACAAGTCGTTCGCCATCTCGCAAGCCCTGACCCGCTACAGCTGGAAGAAGATCCTCGCCGAGGAGTAGCTCAGATCCAAGCGGGCGATCGGGCTCGAACCGACTCTTCAAGCTTGGAAGGCTTGTGTGCAACCAGTAACACTTCGCCCGCGTGGCGGCCGATTATAGGTTTCACCTCGTGGCCCGGATGAGCATTGCCCTGCTGGCCCTGATCGTGAGCGCTGCGGTCGGCGTCGCGACGGCGGGGGCGGACCGCTCTCCCCCGCTCCATGAGACGGACACCGTCCGGGGCGGGTGGAAGCCCGACGTGAGTGCCGCGAAACGCTACGCGAGGGGGCGGGCAGGAAGCGTTCGCTTCACCTTCATCGACCCCTACGGGCGGAGGCACTCGCTGAGCCCGGGCGCATCGTCGCCGATGGCCAGCCTGTTCAAGCCTCTGCTGCTGGCCACCTACCTCAGCCGGCCGGGCGTGCGCGACCGCTCGCTCCAGGGCTGGGAGCGCGACCTCCTGGGGCCGATGATCCGCCGCTCCGACAACGAGGCGGCGACCCGGCTGCGCGACATGCTCGGCGCGGGGCCGATCACGGCGATGGCCAGGCGCGCCGGCATGCGGGACTTCTCCTACGACTCGGTCTGGGGCCTGAGCCGCACCAGCCCGCGCGACCAAGCCCGCTTCTTCCTGAACTGGGACCGCTGGATCCCCGGCCGGCACGAGGGCTACGCGCGGTATCTCCTCTCCCACATCGTCCCGTCGCAGCGCTGGGGGGTGGCGGACGCCCGGCCCGCCGGCTGGAACCTGTTCTTCAAGGGCGGGTGGGGCGTCGGCACCGGGCGGGTGAACCACCAGAGCGCCCTGTACGAGAGCGGCCGCTGCGCGGCCTCGCTGTCGGTTATGACCGAGTTCAGCCCCAACCACGAGTACGGCACCGAGACGATCGAAGGCGTCGCCGAGCGGCTCTTGCGCAGCATCCGCAAGGTGCACTGCGGCAAGGCGATCGTCCACGGCACCGCCCACGCCGACCGCGACGGCTGAGCAAGCGGCCGGTGCGCTAGCCCTGGCGCAGGCCGAAGTCGGCGGTGTAGTAGCCCCGGTCGCCGTTCCTGGCGAAGCCGACGCCGACGTCCTCGAACGTGCGGCTGAGGATGTTGGCGCGGTGACCGCTCGAGTGCATCCAAGCCTTGACGATCTCGCGCGGGGTGCCGTGGCCACCGGTGCCGTAGGCGATGTTCTCGCCGTAAGCCCAGCGCGTCAGCCCGCCGACCAGGTACCCGACGGACTTGAGCCGCCCTTCGAGGCCGTTCTCGCCCGGGCACTCGTGCGAGAAGCAGCCCCCCGCCATCCGCTTCGAGTGCTTCCGCGCCGACTCGTTGAGCCTCGAGTCCCCGTCCAGCCCTCCGCGCCCGTTGTCGCGCCGCGCCTTGTTGATCAGGCAGATGACGGCGTTGCGCGCCTGCTTGGTCTCGATGTTGCCGGGCCGCTTGTCGCCATGGTGGACGCAGGCGTAGCCGCCGCCGTCGGCACTCGCCGGGGCGGCGGCGATCAGCGCAACCGTGGCCGCCACGATGGCGCACACGAACGGCAGGCGGACGCTGGCAACGAAACGATGCATCTGCCCTGGCAGATCGGCGCCGCCGATCCATGCGTTAGGAGTGCCACCCCACCCTGGACGGATCGCCGACCTTCAGCGCTGCGCGAGGGAGTCCCAGCCCCGGGGCTAGCCCGAGCGCATGCCGAAGTCGGCGGTGTAGAAGCCCGTGTTGCCCTTCGCGGCAAAGCCGGCTCCGACGTCCTCGTAGGTGCGGCTGAGGATGTTCGCGCGGTGGCCGCTCGAGCGCATCCAGCGCTTGACGGTCTCACGCGGGGTCGCCCGGCCTCCCGTGCCGTAGGCGATGTTCTCGGAGTAGGCCCAGCGGTTGAGCCCGCCGTGCAGATACCCGACCGCCCTGAGACGACTCTCGAGGCCGCTCTCCCCCGGGCACTGGTGTGCGAAGCAGCCACGGTCGGCCATTCGCTTCGAGTGCTTCCGCGCCGACTCGTTGAGCCTTGAGTCCCAATCCAGCCCGCCGCGCCCGTTGTCCCTGCGCTGCTTGTTGATCAGACAGATGACGGCGTTGCGCGCCTGCTTGGTCCGAAGGTGCTTGGGCCGCTTGTCGCCGTGATGCACGCAGGCGAATCCGCCGCCGTCGGCGCTCGCCGGGGCGGGAACCAGGACGGCGAGGGCGACGGCGGCCAGCACCAACGCGACCACGGCCGCGAGCGGGCTGAGGCGGAGAACATGCGGAAGTCGGGGCGAGGAAAGAGACATCGGAAGATCTGAGTACCCGCCAGGGGTAGAACTAAGCAGGAGCTTATCGTTCGCTCATGACGTAAGCAATCGCTAACGCCGTCACCCCCCTTACGTACGGAATCCGAGGGTCAGGGTTACGACTTGCGGACTCCGAGGACCACGGTGTAGGTGGCCTCGTTGCCGTCGTCGCATTCCGACTGCCCGACCTGGTCGCGGGCGGCCACGACCCCGATGTCGCGATAGGCACCATCCCGGAGTTGGGCGCGCGGGAACTGTTGGTTGAGCCAGATGTCGAACATCAACGCGGGCGTCGTGTGGCAGCCGAAGATCTGGGCGTAGCGCCACTTGGTGGCTCCGTCCGTGTAGCCGGACCGCTTGATGCGCTTGGCCAGCCCCGGCTCGTCCGGGCACTGCGGGTTCCAGCAGTTCTTCCGCAGCATCGTTCGGTTGTGCTTGCCGGCGACCTCCTGCAGGCGAGAGTCGGAATCGAGGCGGTGAAGATCCCGGTCCGCCCGGTCCTCGTTGATGAGGCAGCGGATGGCCTTGGCGAGCTGCTTCGCGGTCGCCTCGTCGATGCCGGAGTCGGCGTGGTTGCAGCTGGAGCCCGCGAAGGCCTGTCCGGCGCCGGGGCCGGCGGCCACCAGCGCCACCCCGGCGAGGAGCGCGGCTGCAAGCCAGGTCGCCCAACGGCGCGCGCTTGGAGTTTCGGATGTGCGACTGATGTTCATGCGGATCCTTTCTAACACCGGATCCCCCCATAGGTTCCGGTTGAAGCGGGGGAGCCGGGATTCGAACCCGGGTTCTCGGTTTTGGAGACCGAGCGAATGGACCACTAACTCACTCCCCCGGGAGCGGCGGCCAATGGTAGTCGGTCACTCGGCCGCCCCGTGGCGGTGTGCGTCCGACCCTCAGGCGAACATATGTTTGTGTCCAACGCCCGGCCCCAGGCAGACTTCGCAAGCGTCAAGCAGCTGCTCGTCCACTCGAACGGCTCGCGCGTCACGAACTCGTTCTCAACGGAGCTGAGTGACGGGCGGCTCGCCCACTACTCGTATCCGCGTTACTTCTTCACGAACCACTCCGAGGACATCCGCCGGATCTTCTGCGACCACTGCGAGCTCCTTGGCGTGCGATGGACACGGTCGAATCCCACGAACATCTCGATCTCGCACCGTGATTCGGTTGCGATCCTCGACTGGTTTATCGGTCCAAAGGTCTGATGCGGGCGGAGGGATTCGAACCCCCAAGCTCTCGCGAGCACCGGCACCTAAAGCCGGTGTGTATTCCAGTTCCACCACGCCCGCACGCCGCCGATCTTAGGCGCAACATGGGCCGTGGGCTGAACTGCTGCGCCCTGGTGCGGCAGCGCATAGACTTCGGAATCGATGGAAGTAGCGAGCGTCCGGCCCGGGTATGAGGTCTGGCGGCCGAACAGGGAGAAGGCCTCGTCGAAGTCGATGAAGGCAGTTGTGGCCCTGGTTCTACTCGTCTCGGCGGCCCTCGTGATCATCGTCACCCTCGGCGGCTGGGAGCGATTGCAGAGCTCCAGCGTCGCCTTCATGTCGCTGATCTACGCGGGCCTCTACATCGTCTTCGCGATCCTGATCATGGGCTGGAACCGCGGGCTCCTGCCCGTGGCCGCGTCGCTCGCCATCATCCTCGCCATCTTCGCCGCGATCGCGGCCCCGGCCTGGTTCGAGCGCTCCAAGGACGGGCTCGACTCGCCGGCGCTGCCCGAGGACCTACTCGGCCTGCTGACGTTGGTCCTCGTGCCGGTGCAGCTTCTGCTCATCGTGGTCGCACTCATCGCGTTCAACCAGGAGTGGCACGTCGAGGAGGAACGGCCGATCGGCGGCGTCCCCCTCGCGGGCGAGGGCGAGGCGCCACCGCCGCCGGCACCGCAGCAGCCCCCGCCCCCGCAGCCCGCCTGATCGGGCCCTCGAACAGGCTCTTCTGTTCCGGCCGTGACGGCCGTTACGCAACATCATCGAGAAGGCGGATCTAAACCCTCCCCCTCCGCTATCGGGATACTGGGGGGCGATGTCTGAGGAGAACGGCGAAACCGTGGTTGCCAGGCTCCGTGCCCACCCCACCTACTCGAAGGTGAGTTCGACGCTCTGCCTTCTCCTCGCCGCCTCCTGGCTGCTTACGGCGAGCGTAGTGGCCGATGCCGCCGTTTACGAGGGCCACATCAAGGGACTCCCGGAGACCCGGTTTGACCTCACGGTCGGGACGAAGGCCGGCAAGCGGGTCGTCAAGCGGCTCGACTACGACGACGTGCCGTTCACCTGCGAAAACGGGCCAGGTGCTCACAACGGCTTCAATAGGTACTCCTCCGGGAACCGCGTGCGGCGCGGCGCGTTCGACGTCCGCACCGTCGACCCGGGCTTCTTCACTCACCTCGTCGGCAAGCTGAAGCGCGGTGGCGGGGCGGCCGGGACCTACAACCAGCGGGTCGACCTCGGTCCGCCGCAGAGCACCTGCAAGACCGGCACCTTGGCGTGGGTGGCGCAGAGGCCCTGAGCCCGCGGCTGGGCCTGAACTCGGCAGGCAATACCAGCAGAGCCGGCTAGAACAGGCTCTTCTAGCCATCTCTAGCCCTGGTGCGGGTTTTCGGCCCTTACGGGCACAGAATGGGCACGAGCGGGTCTTAACCCCGAAATAGCCGCTTTGCATGGAAAGCGCATTGATTGGGCAGTCTCCAATCATGGGGGAAGATGCTTCCGAGGTGACGGAGGTGGCGACCATCCACTTCGAGGGCGGTGGGCAGAGGCGTACGTGGGGCTTCCGCTCC
Source organism: uncultured Solirubrobacterales bacterium (assembly GCA_963797835.1). Lineage (GTDB taxonomy): Bacteria > Actinomycetota > Thermoleophilia > Solirubrobacterales > 70-9 > JBDTSW01. The sequence continues at coordinate 53,200 of CAWCRN010000030.1, read as the reverse complement.
GGCCTCAAATCGCGCTCCGCGCAAGGTGCTCAGGAGAAAGGGTTCGACCCCGGCGTTACCGTCCTTGGTCCCGCGGAGGGATCAGACGGCGCCTTGGTGGCTCGGACCGGGGCGGGGATCAGGGCGGCCCCTCCGACGACGAGACAGAACGCGAGCATCCGCCCGGTGACCTCCAGCGCGCCCGTGCCGACCGGGTCACGGAAGACCAGAATGCCGCCGACGATCGCGGTGAGGTTGGCCGCAACCGAGGTGAGGGCGATCACCTCGACGCCCGGCCCCAGCTGCAGTCCCCGGGCCGAGGCGTAGAAGGCACCGACCGAGGCGATCACGGCCGCCGCCGTCCACGGGCTGATCAGCTCGAGCACCCCGCTTGCAATGTCATCGGCCAAGAACTTGATCGCGATGTCCGAGACGCCGAAAAGCGCCCCGGCTGTAGCGCCGAGGAGCAGACCCTGCGCCGCGGGCGAGACGTGGCGGTGGGTCGAGATCGCGGCGACCGCCCCGCTCGCGACGAGGATGCCGCACTCGACCACGATCAACGCGGCCGGGGCGTACTCGGGCGGATCGCCGCCGTCCGCCCCCGAGGTCAGCCCGATGACCGCAAGCCCCGCGACCGTGACGATCACGCCGACCCACTGGCGGCGTCCGAGCCGAAAGCCGAAGAAACGCTCGGCGAAGACGGCGAGGAACACCAGCCCGCCCGAGAGGACGGCCTGCACGATCGACAAAGGCGCCACGGCTAGCGCGCCGACGTGCAGGACCCAGGCGCCAACCGCCACCCCCCAGCCGATCGCGAACCACTTCGAGCGAAAGAGGTCGGCGGCGCTTCGCAGCGGGTGCCGGATCTGCACATCGGGCGCGAGAACCGCGCCACGGTGCTTGAACAGAAAGGCGACGCTCGTCGCCACGGCGCAGGCGAGGGCGAGGGCGAGTCCGACGAGCATGCCGGAGAGTGTCCCCTAGGAGGGTCTAGGTCTCCGCTCGGGCGCGCGGCGGGCGCCGTAGGGACGGCCAGGAGGCGTGTCGGAACCGCCTCTCCGCGCGTGGCGCTCCTCGCGAGAGGGATGGCTCCAGGGTGAATACCTCGGTGGCGACATCGGTCTCTCGGTCGTGGTTGCTCACGAACGAGGCTACGCGCTGGCGCGTCAGCCTCACCACCGCTGCGACGGCCTCCCGCCTGTACGCCGCCGCGGTGAGCTTCCCGACGCCGCGGACGGTGTCCCGGCTCTGCGGAGCGATCATGCGCTTGTCGTAATCCCCGACCGCGTCCACGAGCTCGCAGGTGACGACGTTGCCTCGGACGTCGGTCCGGGCGGTGGCCGGCCGCTTGCCCGCGTACTGCGTCCAAAGCGAGACGAGCGCCCTCGTGAGTTCGGCCGGCAATCCGTTGGGCAGCCGCGCTGTGGTGGAGTCGGGCATCGGTCGACCGATGCTCGGCGTCCGCACTCCACGGCCGCTGGCGGCGGACGTTGTGCTCACGGGGACGTGGCGCTCAGCGGCTGGTAAGCGGGCGAGGCGGTCGCGGGGTGGGTCTCCCGCCACCGGTGGAGGACGCGGACGACCTCCTCCAGGACGCCGGGGCGGTTGGCGAACTTCCGCTCGTATGCGCGGACCTTCTTGATCGTGGCCAGGTCGGCCTCCCCGAGCACAGCCAGGATCTCCTCGACGCCGAGAGCGTCGTACCCCGGGAGCGGCTCGCTTCCACGCATATAGCGCAGCTTGTCCAACACGCGCTCCCGGTCCTTGTGGGACCGCTCATACCTCTCGACCGCCTCGAGTTCGACCTGCGAGTGGTCGGATAGCCCGTTCATCACCTGTCTATGGTCAAGGCCGTCGTAACCGGCGAACGGAAGCCGGGCTTCCTTGGCCGAGCCCGCGGGTGTATCGCCAGGCGGTTTCGGGGGATCTTCCGAGGTGCCAGGCGCAGAAAGTCGATCACGCAGGGCTCTGAACTTGGTCATTTCGCGTCCTTCTCTTCCCAGCGATCCCGCCGAGACCGATGACGCGGCCGAGAACGCTGCCTCAAAACAGGGTATCATGAATTCATGAATTCACTATCCGGAGATCAGCAGCAAAGGTCGTCCCCGGCTGGATCCGGCTGGGACTTCCTGACCAACCACGCCCATGTCCTCATGTGCGTGGCCGATGACCCGGGCATCCGCCTGCGCGACATCGCCGCGGCGGTTGGGATCACCGAGCGCGCCGCCCACCGGATCCTGTCCGAGTTGGTAGAAGAGGGCTACGTGCTGCGGGAGCGGCAGGGCCGACGAAACCGCTATGAGGTCGTCGCGGAGCTTCCCCTTCGTCACCCCCTTGTCCAGGAGCGCGAGGTAGGCGATCTGCTCGAGGTCTTGATCGGCTCGACGCAGCCAGTGGCCGGCGCACGTGGCAGTCATGGCTGACCTCTCCGCTGATCCCCCTGGAGCCCTGAGCGGACGGGAAGCAGGCACGGAGAGGGACCGGGCCCTCGAGGACGCGCTGGCGCTGGAGCGCTGGGACGATGAGGGAGGCTTGGCGAGAGCGCCCCCGTCGCCGCAGGCGGGATCCCCCGCGGCCAAGCTGAGCTCGGCGTGGCGTCGCCACCCGGCGGCGGTGACCGTCGCAGGTTCCATCGTGGTAGCGGCCGCTTTGATCGTGGCGCTTGCCGGAGAACGCGCCGAGTTCACAACCGCCCTGGGTGCCGCTTCGGTGTGGATCCTGATCGTCGCCACGGTCCTGCAAATCCTCTGGCTCGCCGTTCGCAGTGAGACGTGGGGCCTCTGCGTCAGTGGCGCCGGCGGGAGGGTCACCCGGCGACGCCTGTACCCGGCAGCCAGCATCGGCTACCTGGGCAACCTCCTAAACGGTCAGTTCGGACTCGCGGTGCGGATCGCCGCGCTTCGCCGCTCAGCGCCCCAGGGCAGCCCCCGGGCTTCCGTGCTCGCTGCCACAGAGGTCCCGATCGTCGTAGTCGAGGCAGCCCTCGCGGCGCTGATGTCCTTCACGCTGGTCGGCCCGCTCGGTCTCGATTGGTGGATTCCGCCGTTGGGGCTCGCGGTCACCGTCGCGGCGATGGTCGGCCTGCGGCAACTCGCGCGCGAGCGCCGGGATGGGGTCTGGAGGGGGTTGGCGGTCCTGCGTGGTGTGAGCGGTCGCAACCGCATCATCGGCTTGGTCGTGCTCGCGGTCTGCCTGCAGATCGCGCGCAACTGGTTCGTGCTCAACGGCGTCGGCGTCGACGCTTCCGTGCTCGACTCGGTCGCGCTGCTGATCGCGATGTCAATGCTCGGCGTGCTTCCGGTCGGCCCCAGCATCGGCGCGGCATCTGCCGTGATCGTGTTCGGAGCCGACACCGGAGCCGCCGCGGCGGCTGGCGCGCTCCTGACCGCGACCGCGGCCGTGGCAGCGCTCTGGTTCGCAGCGTCGGCACTGCTCGGCGCGATGCGGCGGTCACCGGCGCCGGTCGGGCTGGCGAGCGGCTAGCCCGAGGCAGATTCGCCCGGCTTCCGAACGCAGCGGCATGCCCGCCCGGCCCCGAGCGCGCACTTGGACGAGCGTGCCTGGTCACGCGCCAGGTGCATTCGCTCGACAATCCGTGCGTCGTACCGAGAGACGAATCGGGCCCCCGCTACTCACGAAGGGCCCGCTACGGCGGGCCTTTCGGCGTTCTGACTCTGAGTGCGCGACCCGGAGCGGGCATCAATCGGGCATCAATTTTCATTTCGCTTTGCATGGAAAGCGCATAACTCCGGCCCGCGGGATACTGCGCAGGCGATGTCGCAGGAGAACGTGGAGATCGTGCGCAAGCCGCTCCGCGCACGTGAGCGGTCGCACCGCACGCTCGATGAGCGGCTTTCTTTGCGCTTTCCGAGGGTGGCAACCGCCTTGTTCCGCCGGATCTTCAAACTGCCACCCAGCTCTCGTCTTCGTCAGGCGGCCCTCTGGCGAGGCGTGCGGCTTTCAGTAGAGGCGTACAACCGCCGCGATCTGGATGCGGTCGTAATCGGCTGGGACAACGAGTTCGAGTACCACCCAGACGGCGACTGGGTCAAGGCGGGGCTTATGGAGGCGTGCTACCGCAGCCTCGATGGCTATCGCAAGTACGTAGCCGCCGGAGACGAGGTTTGGGGCGGAGAGAACTACCTGAGGCCGACTGAACTGATCGATCTGGGGGAGCGGATCGTTCTACTCGCAGACGGGCGGATGCGCGCCCGGGTCAGCGGTGTCCCGCTCGTCGAGGCGTTTGGGCTTGTATCGACGATCGAAGACGGCAGGGTCGTCCACCATCAGGAGTACTACGACCACGCCGATGCCCTCGAAGCCGCCGGGCTGTCGGCGTAACGCTTTGGACGAAAAGCGGCTACGGAGGGCGGCGGGCCTGGCCAGGCCTTAACCGCAGCCCCCATGTGGGACGTCGATGTAGAGGAAGCGGTTGTTGAAGATGGCCGCAGGAAAGGACGTATACGAGTGGACGGGCTCGCCGTTCAGGGTGCCCGTCATCGACGCGGGCCGGTACTTCTGGTGGCCGAGCCCGTTGAACGTCGTGCACCGGTCGACGAAATGGCGGGGGGTGCCCGTGTCGGGCCCGTCGTTGCCGAACACAAACCGATCGCCGGTCGCGCCCCAGGTGCCAGCGAACTCGAAGGTGCTGCCATCGCTCATCGGAAGCCGGAACGCGGCAGAGGCGACCCCCAGGTGCACAGTCTCGACGGATGCCTCTCCGTCCAGCTCACCGCAGCCGAAGCGCAGAACGGTCACGACTGGCTCGTCGGCGCCGGTGAACTCCAGTCGTACCGTATCGGCGCAGACAATCCACGGCGCTTTCGGCGGGGCGATGGAGCCACCTCCGATCACGGTGTACCCGCGGTATACGAGCACGGAGTCTTCGACGCAGACCGTCCCGGCCGGTGGCTCCTCAGTGTCGGGGCAACCGCCGAAGATGGACAGGGCGCCACCGTAGACCGGGTGGCGCACGATGGTCGGCTGCCCGGCGCTCGCGGCCCCTGGGAACAGCGCCGCCACGCCAACGATGCACGCCAAAACGGCAAACCTGCGTCGCGTCGATGTCATCCCTGCCCCTTTAGCTCGTCGGTCTCGTGGTTCACTGCCGCGACCCTCTCATGCGAACCTGGGCCTGTCAACCGGAGCGCCGCTGCGCCATCGCTACTCCCGCAGCCCGGCGGCTTCGAGGGCCTGGTCCCAGTCGGCGAAGGCAATGTTCCGCGTCGCGAGGCCGTTCTCGATCGTGACCAGGTTCGCGTATTTCAGCGTCACCTCAACTCCGTCCCGCCCCCGCCCGTGGAATCGGTACAGGGCAAGCACCCGATCGTCCGCAATTGGCTCGATGCGCTCGACTTCCACCCGAAGGGTTTCCCACGGCTCGCGGAACGTGTTCCAGAACTGCTTCCACCCCTCCCGGCCCCGATAGACCGCGTCGGTATCGGGGAAGAGCTGCGCGGTTTGGAACTCGTGGTCGGGAGCGATGTGGTCCAGCTGCCACTCGAGATCGCCCCGGTTCCACGCCTCGTATCCCAGTCGCATCAGCTCGACGTTTTCCTTCGACATCGCCCGCCCAGTATCTCGCTCTAGCCGTGACCTAGCTGAGGAGCTGGTCCTACACGTCCAGAGCGTTACTCCCGCAGCCCGGCGGCTTCGAGGGCGGCGGCCTCGTCGTAGAACTCTTCGTAGCGGAGAACCTTCCCCTCCCGGAAGGTCATGACCATGTAGAGACGCGCCGAGACGCTTGCGCCGCTGACCTGGCCTCGGCCCTCCTCCCGCACCGTGGCCAAGACACGGTCGCCGCAATCGCGGATGTCCTCAAGCTTCCACCCCCACTCCTCGAAGCCTTCGAGCCACTGGGTCCACGATTCGAGGACCCCCTCGTGGCCCTGATAGGTGCGCCCATCGGCACGCTGCGGATCCTCGATCCATTCGATCTCCGGGTCACATCCTTGCCTGATCAGCTCTGGCAACAAGGCAAGGAGCTGGTCCTTGTCCATATCGGGCACCCCAGTGAGGAACCCCTTCACGAACTCGACGTTCTCCTGCGACATCGCCCCGCAGTATCCCGCTACCGGGGGGAGGGTCCAAACCCGATGATGCCGCGAACAGAAAAGCGCCAGTCGGCTCCCTGTGAAGAAAAGCCGGAGAACTGAGATGGCTGCCACGCCCGCCACGGCCCACCCCAGGCTCACCGTCCGGCTCACCCCCGACGCCCGTCACAAGGTCCAGGCGCTGGCCGAGTCCCGAGGCGTCAGCGCCGCCCATGCCGTCCGTCAGTTGATCGCCGAAGCCGATGTCGACGCCACGCCGAGGCCGCCGCGCCACCTGTCCGAGGAGGAGTTGATCGACGTCCTGCACGAGCGGGCCGCAGCCGGCAACGTCAGCGCCGTCAAGGAGCTGCTCGCGATCGAGCGTGAGAGGGACCCACGCGAGTCGGCGCTGGAAGCTCTGGAGCGTATGGCCGAGGAGCGTCGCCAGTAATGACCGAACTGCTCGAGGGAGCCTTCCGCGCCCTCGGCTCGGCGCCGAGCGACCGCGAGCTTCGGCTGGTCGCCAAGACTCTGCGCGAGTCGGGCGACGAGGAGACGGTCGAGCTCTTGGAGGACGCCGTCGACACGATGGGAGACCGAGACGACCGTTTGGCGTGGGACGAGGTCTTGGAGATCGCCGAGAGGACGGAGGTGTACGGGTTCGTTGCTCTGGAGCTGGTGTGCCACTTCGGGAACCCAAACTTCGGCCCGCGAAGGTCGGGACCGCTGCCGTCGCCCTGACTACGGCGTGAGCGTCTCCGTCGAGCAGCGCGCCGCAGACCACCTCTTGGCGGGGCTGTCTTACGGCTTCGTACGCAAGCGGAAGAGCGGCCGGGTCGTTAATGCAAGCGGAAGACCGGCCGGGTCCCGGCTACAGGGAGGAGCCCCGGCCGGGTCTTCCGCCCAACGACACGACTGGCGGCGATCTGCGCTGTGAGCGTCGAGCGCGAGCAGCTGGCCGCAGACCGTCTCGTGGAAGCACTGCGAGGACGGGCGAAGCAGTTCGGCATCGAGGCCGAGGACATCGAACTGATCTCGATGCTTCGAGACGAGCTTGAGGAGCTTGGGGATCCCCGCGTCACCGCGGTCGTGGCCCTCTGCGACCGACTCGACCCCGGCGAGACCGGCCCGCTAAGAGGAACCGGCCCGAGGCCACCATCGGCCCCGGCCGGTCCTCCGTCCGAATCGCCTCCTAGTTAGGGGGTACCTAGGAGGGCGGAAGAACCGGCCCGAGGCACCCATTGGCCCCGGCCGCGGTCCTTCCGTTTAGCTAACGACCGAGCCGCCCTCCCGCTTGCTCTGTATACCGGTGCCCCCCGACGGTTTCTAATCCACGCCGACCCGCAATCCCCGTCTAGCGCGCCGCACAAAAATGCCACCCCGGCTGCTTCATCGACGCGGCGGACGATCTGAACCTGGCGTGGTCCGAGAATGGGCACAGAATGGGCACAGAAAGTTCATAACGGGCCGATACGGGACGTCACGAGGGATCGGCGTCTCCCCCACTTACCCCTGCTCTCACGGATAAAGACGGTACGGGGCGTTACGGCCCGTCACGGCGGCGTTAGAACAGGCTCTTCTGCTCCTCGCGGGGCTCGATCAGGTGCGGGCCGTCCTCGCGCACGTCGTTGACGAAGTCGCCGACCTCGCGGCCCACGAGCATCTCGTCCGGCGCCGGCCCGAGCAGCTCTCGCAGATCGCCCGGCTCGGCGTCCGGGTCGAGCCAGCCGGCCTCGGCCTCGGGAGCGAGGACGACCGGCATCCGGTCGTGGATCGGGCGGATCAGCCCGTTCGGCTCCGTGGTGACGATCGCGCACGAGTGCAGCACGCCCTCCCCGGAGCGCTCCGGCAGGCCCGCCCAGATTCCCGCGAAGGCGAACAGGCCGCCGTCGGGCAGGCTGAACCAGACCGGCCGCTTGCCGCTCTCGTCGGTGAGCCACTCGTAGAAGCCGTCGGCGGGGATCAGGCAGCGCCGCTCGGCGAACGACTCCCGAAAGGCGGGCTGGCGCTCGAGCGTCTCAGCGCGGGCGTTGATCAGCGGCCGGCCTCCCCCCTTCTCGGCCCACCTCCCGGGCACGAGCCCCCAGCGAAGGCGCCCCAGCTCGTTGCCGCCCTCGGGGCCGCGCCTGACCGCCAGCACCGGGTCCGTGGGCGCGATGTTGTAGCGGGGCTCGTCGTCCACCTCCGCCCGCTCGCGCAGCTCGAAGCGACGCGTCAAGAGATCCGCGTCGGGGCTCGAGAGGCTGTATCGCCCGCACATGGAGATGCCGGAGGTGGGATTCGAACCCACACGCCCCGAGGGGCACGGCATTTTGAGTGCCGCATGTCTGCCGTTCCATCACTCCGGCCGGCGGAGCAACCATAGCCCGCGCCAAGGCCGATAATGCGCCGCCGATGGATCGCGCGGCGGGCATGGAGGTGGTCGAGGAGCTCTGCTCGTTCGAGGGCAGGCTGACCGGGACCGACGCCGAGCGGCGTGCGGCGAACCGGATGGCCGAGCGTCTCAGGGAAGGCGGGCGTCGCGCCGAGGTCGAGCCGACCTACGTCCACCCACAGTATGCGCTGGTCCACGCCGCGCACTGTCTGCTGGGAATCGCCGGAAGCCTCGTCGCGGTGGCGGTCCCGGCGCTCGGGTTCGGCCTGGTCCTCCTCGCGGCCACCTCGATGTACCTCGACCTCGACTACCGCTTCTACCTGCTGCGCCGCCTCTTCTTCCGCCGCGCCTCGCAGAACGTCGTCTCGCCCGGCAAGCGCCCGGGCCTCCCGGCGCGGCTGATCATCACCGCCCACCTCGACGCGGCCAAGACCGGAGCGGTGTTCGCGCCGAAGCGCGCGCGCCGCAACGCCCGGCTCGCGCTCCGCCACTCCTGGTTCGGCCCGTTCCGCCTGCTGTTCTGGTCGCTTGCCCTCCTCCTGCTACCGCTGGGCGCGCGCATGGCCGGCGTCGACTCCGACCTCATCTCCGTGCTCCAGCTGCCCCCCACGCTGATGCTCCTGATCGGGCTCTTCGCGCTCATCGACATCCAGCTCTCCGACGTGGTCCCGGGCGCCAACGACAACGCCTCGGGCGTGGCGACCTCGCTCGCGCTCGCACGAGACCTCGACCAGGAGCCGCCCGAGCACCTCGACGTCTGGGTCGTGCTGCCGGGCGCCGAGGAGTGCCTGCAGGAGGGGATGCGCTCGTTCGTGCGCAGCCACCGAAAGCTCCTGGCCGAGAAGCCCACCTACTTCCTCAACATCGACACCGTCGGCCACGGCGAGGTCCGCTTCCACGGCTCGGGCGGATGGGCCGTCACGTATCCCGCCGACCGCCGCCTGTTCGAGCTTGCCTACGCGATCGCCGAGGCCGACTCCGAGGGCGAGAACCGCTACCGAGCAATGCCGGTCGCGCTGGCGCTCGCCGGTGACGAGATGCCGCCGCGCCTCGCGGGCTTCCCGTCGATCGCGATCGCGTGCACCGACGAGGACGGGTACGTCCCCGGCTATCACCTCCCCAGCGACCTGCCCGAGAACGTCGACCCCGACGCGCTCGAGCGTGCCCACGGCTTCGCCCTCGAGCTGGTCCGCCAGCTCGACCGGGACCTCGGGCGGCGCCGCAGCGAGCAGGCCACCGAATACGCTGGCGCCGGATGAGCTCGAGCGCCGAGAAGCTCTGGGAGCCCAGCCCCGAGCGGATCGAGCGGGCGACGATGACCCGCTACATGCGCTGGCTCGAGCACGAGCGCGGGCTCGAGTTCGGCTCCTACGAGGGGCTGTGGCGCTGGTCGGTCGACGAGCTCGAGGACTTCTGGCGGTCGATCTGGGAGTTCTTCGACGTGCGCTCCTCCGGATCCCCCGAGCAGGTCCTCGCCGAGCGCGTGATGCCCGGGGCGCGCTGGTTCGAGGGCGCCGAGCTGAACTACGCCGAGCACATCTTCCGCGACCGCGACCCGGACGCCGTCGCCGTCCACCACGCCTCCGAGCTGCGCGAGCTGGCCGAGCTGACCTGGGGCGAGCTCGAGCGCCAGGTCGCCGCCGTCGCCGCCGGGCTTCGCGAGCGGGGGGTCGAGCGGGGCGACCGCGTCGTCGCCTACGTGCCGAACACTCCCGAGGCGCTGGTCGCGTTCCTTGCCACCGCGTCGATCGGCGCGGTCTGGTCGAGCTGCTCCCCCGACTTCGGCGCGAGCTCCGTGGTCGACCGCTTCGCCCAGATCGAGCCGAAGGTGCTCATCTGCGTCGACGGCTACCGCTACGGCGGCAAGGACTTCGACCGGCTGGAGACGGTGGCCGGCCTCCAGGCTCAGATGCCCACCCTCGAGGCGACCGTGGTGATCCCCTACCTCGACCCCGAGGCGGACCTCACCGCACTCGATGGTGCCACGAGGTGGGACGACCTGCTGACCTCGGGCGGCGACCACGCCCTCACCTTCGAGCGGGTCCCGTTCGACCACCCGCTCTGGGTGCTCTACTCGTCGGGCACCACCGGCCTTCCCAAGGCGATCGTCCAGGGCCAGGGCGGGATCCTCCTCGAGCACCTGAAGAAGCTCAACCTCCACGTCGATGCCCAGGAGGGCGACCGCATCTTCTGGTTCACGACGACCGGCTGGATGATGTGGAACTTCCTCGTCTCGGCGCTCCTCACGCCTGCCTCGATCGTGCTCTACGACGGCAACCCCGGACACCCGGACATGGGCGTGCTGTGGGACCTCGCCGAGCGCGCCGGCGTCACCTGCTTCGGGACCTCGGCCAGCTACGTGGCCGCGTGCATGAAGGCCGGGATCGAGCCGGGCGACGGGTCGCGACCTCTCCCGGCTCGGCGCGATCGGCTCGACCGGGTCCCCGCTCGCGCCCGAGGGCTTCGAATGGATCTACGAGCACGTCGGCGAGGACACCTGGCTGTTCTCGACCTCGGGCGGCACCGACGTCTGCACCGCCTTCGTCGGCGGGGTACCGCTCCTGCCCGTCTACCGCGGCGAGCTGCAGGGCCGCGCGCTCGGCGCGGCCGTCGAGTCCTGGGACGAGGAGGGGCACCCGCTGATCGGCGAGGTCGGCGAGCTGGTCCTGACCGAGCCGATGCCCTCGATGCCGGTCTCCTTCTGGGGCGACGACGACGGCTCGAAGCTCCGCGAGGCCTACTTCGAGCACTACCCGGGCGTCTGGCGCCACGGCGACTGGATCGAGATCACCGAGCGCGGCACCGCGATCATCTACGGGCGCTCGGACTCGACCATCAACCGCCAGGGCGTGCGGATGGGGACGAGCGAGATCTACCGCGCGGTCGCTGGCCGTCCCCGAGGTGCTCGACGCGCTGGTCGTCGACGTCCCCCGCCCAGGTACCGAGGGGTGGATGCCACTGTTCGTGGTCCTGCGCGAGGGCGAGGAGCTGAGCGACGATCTGATCGCCCGAATCAAGCGGCAGGTCCGCGAGACCTGCTCGCCCCGCCACGTGCCCGAACGAGGTCTTCGCGATCGCCGAGGTGCCGCGGACGCTGTCGGGCAAGGTCCTGGAGGTCCCGGTGAAGCGCATCCTCACCGGCACGCCGCGCCGAGCAGGCCGCGAGCCGCGACTCGCTCGCGAACCCCGCCGCGCTCGACTGGTTCGTGGAGTTCGCGCGGGACGTACAGGCGGACGCTCGGACCTAGCCGCCTACTGGCGCTCGAAGGCCCCGATGTCGGCGGCCACGTCGCGCTCGAACCCGCGCTGGTCGGTGTCCGGGCCTTGGCCGGCCGCGTCGATCGCCGGGCTGCCCTGCTTCAGCTTGACCGTCTTCGTGGGGCCGCCGTTGTCGTCGAGCACGCCGATGCGCGGGTCGTCGTCGACGATGTCCTCGTCGTGGTCGAAGAACGGGCAGTCCTGCTCGGTGGTGATCAGGTTGTCGCCGAAGCTGACGATCCCGACCGGCGCCGGCGCGTCGCAGTCCTCGAATGCCCCGCCGGTGGCCCGGTTGCGAGCCAGCAGGGTGCCCAGCGTGACGACCACGTCGTCCCCTCCGTCGGCGAAGATCCCGCCGCCCCCGTGCGGCCCGGTGTCATCGGCGTCGGCGCGGTTGCGCGTGATCGTGGCGAACTGGATCGCTGCGCCCGAGTCGGGAGCGGCGTAGAGGCCGCCGCCGGAGCCGCCCGCGGTGTTGTCGGCGATCGTGGAGTTGCCGACGAAGAGCGCCGGCCCGCCGTTCCAGATCCCACCGCCCTCCTCGGACACCGTGTTGCCGGAAACCGTCGAGGCGACGAGCGTGCTCGGCGACTGGGTGGATTGTGGTGATCATGCCGCCGCCCTCGTCGGCCTCGTTGCCAGCCAGCGTGCTCTTCGTCAGCTCGAACGTAGCCTCCTCGTTCACGAAGATCCCACCGCCCTCGCCGCTCGCGTCGTTGCCGCGGACCGTCGACCGGCGCATGGTCAGCCGGCCGTCCGTGATGAAGATCCCGCCACCGACGTCCGCCGCGTGGCTGCCCTTGATGCGCGAGCGGATGAGCGTCACGTTGCCGTCGACGGAGAGCGCGCCGCCCGCCTGGCCCGTCGAGTTCGCCACGCCGTCCTGAAGCTTGAGCTTCTTGAGCGTCGCTGCCCCTTCGAGCTCGATCACCCGGTCCTCGGCGACCGTTGCGTCGATCGTGGCCAGCCCCTTCCCGGGATGGGCGAGCGTGATCAGGTTGCCGAGCCCGGAATCGATGTCCAGATCCCCCTCCTCGGCCTCCCCAGGCCCGGCCCCGATCTCACGGGTGAGCTTGTACGGCTTCTTGCTGGTGCAGAGCTCGACGCTTCGTGAGTCGTGGCCGCTCCTTCGACCTCGAGCACCCGATCCTCTGCGCCCGTGGCGTCGATCGTAGCCAGGCCCTTCCCGGGATGGGCGAGCGTGATCAGGTTGCCCAACCCGGAATCGATGTCGAGATCACTTTCCTCGGCCTCGCCGGGCCCGGCTCCGAGCTCGCGGGTGAGCTTGTACGGCTTCTGCTGGGAGCTTGACGCGGTCGTCGCCGGGCTGGCCGTTCGCCTCGATGACCGCCTCGCGCAGCGTGCAGTCCGCGTTTGTGCACGGACCGGGCGCAGGGTCCCCGCTCGTTCACCTCGAACGTCTCGGCCTCGGCGAGCGCCGGGAGGCCGAGCGCCAGCGCCACGACGAGCACCGGGATCGTGGTTCTCACGGAGGCTTGGCATGCCGCCGACGGTACTCCCCGCGAAGCCGCCCGCGGCATCCCACCAAGGGGTGAATCGACGGACACCCGAGCGCGGTGCCCGAGGCGTCGCCGCCGCCCGTATCATCGACCCGAAGGTCCGGCAGCCAGACCAAGGAGGGGACCTTGTCGAGCAGCACAGGCCGAGCGGCAGCGCTCAGGTGGCACTCACGGCCATGTTTGCGGGCATCGGGCTGGCTGCGCCCGCCGGGGCCCTCCTCGTGGAAGCTGGCGGGATCAAATACAGGGTGACGAAGGAGGTCCTCCCGGTTGGCATTACCGGCGGCCTAACGAACACCTTCTGCCCCAAGCACACCCACGCGATCGGGGGCGGCCTGTTCAACACCGCGGGCTTCGACACCGTCTACATGCAGGAGACGTACCGGCTCGGGTCAGCCGGGGTCGCCTGGGGGTACAGCTTCGGCAACCCCACGGCGTCGGCGGGCCCACCCTTTACGGCACGGCGATATGTGACGAGACGCAGCCCACGTACGCCAAGGAACGGTTCCGGGTGGAGCCCGGTGCCCAGGATTCCGACGTTGCCCGCTGCCCGGGCCATCTCCACGCCTACTCCGGCGGCTCGCAGGGAGCGACCGAGACCGACTCGGTGATGAACTCGTCGTTCCCCGTGGACCGCGGCGATCCCGATCAGGCTCCAGACGACGGGTGGGCCGTCTTCGTGGACAACTCCGGCAGCGAGCGGGTCAGGATCAGGATCACAGTTGCCTGCGGTAAACGGATGCCGCGCTACGCCACGGAGTCCGCCCAGGTCTTGGGCAACACGCAGAACGGGACGGTGATGACGTGCGAGGCGCCCAAGCGGTTCCTCTACGGGGGCGGGCAGGTGAACAGCGGCGGCTTCGAGGACATCCGCGTCATCACGGCATCGGTAGGAATCAGTGCGGCGGAGGCCCGTGCCGGTGATGTGATTGACGACGATCTCAGTCGGGCTGGCGCGAACGTTGCTTCCCACGTCCGGATCGCCGTCCACGGTGAGCACGTGTGCCCCCGCGTCGAACGAGCACGTGGTCGCGGCCGAGGCGGGGGCCGCGACGAAGGCCGCGGCAACGCCGATCGCCAGCGCCACGGCCGACCGGCCGCCGCGGCGCACCCTCGAGCCCCGGTGTCTTTTCGACTCTGCTCCCTGCTCCCCCACGCCCCGGAGTCTACGCCCGGGCGGTCGGCCGGGCGAACGCGGTGCCTGGCCCTAGTCCTGCGCGACCTGCACGCGGCGCACGCCCTGGCGTGCGGCGCTGCTCCTGGCGCTCGGGGCTGATCCGGACAACGTTCTTGGCGAGGCCCACCCGCTCGAGGCCGGAGATCACCGCGCCCGAGATGTCCACCTCCCACCAGCGCAGACCCTGTACGGCCGCGCGTGGGAAGGCATGGTGGTTGTGGTGCCAGGACTCGCCGAGCGAGGGCAGGGCCAGCCAGAAGACGTTTCGTGACTCGTCGGGCGTGACGAACCGCCGGGTGCCTATGAAGTGGCAGACCGAGTTGATGCTCCAGGTGACGTGGTGGCCGAAGAAGATCCGCACGAACCCGCCCCACAAGAGCGCGGTGAGTGCCCCGCCGAGCGTGCCGCTCAGCACGAAGCCGGCGGCGAACGGGAGAGCGAGGCCGAGGCCGACCAGGGCCGGGAAGGCGCGGTTGATCCGCCGCATCGTCGGGTCCTCCATGAGGTCCGGCGCGTAGCGGTACCAGTCGGCGCGCCCGTGCCCCTCGAGCAGCCAGCCGACGTGCGCGTGCCAGAGGCCCTTGAGGACGCCGGATGCGCCGCCCCCGTGGCCGTGGGGGGAGTGCGGGTCGCCGTCATCGTCGGAGAAGGCGTGGTGCTTCCGGTGATCCGCCACCCAGGCGATCACCGAGCCCTGCACGGCCATCGAGCCGAGGATCGCGAGCCCGTAGCGAAGGGGCGGGATCGTCTCGAACGCGCGGTGGGTGAGCAGGCGGTGGTAGCCGATCGTGATCCCGAACGCGGTCAGCAGGTACATGACGGCCATGATCACCAGGTCGGTGGGGTCGACGAGCTGGTTCCAGAGCAGGGGGATCGCGGCGATCGTCGCCAGGAAGGGAATGACGACCGCGAGCAGGTTCGCGGTCTTCTCGGCCGTGGTCATCTCGTGCACAGACTTGAAGCTACGGACAGCCCGGCTCGGCGTCTATGCTTGCAAGCCACGACTTCCATGCCAGAAATTGAGCAATCGCACAAAGAACGCCTGAGACCGGCATGGCGAGAGCTCGAGCCGGCGCTTGCCGAGGCGCTCCAGCCCGCACTCCCCGGCCTTGTCGACGAGGTGATCGCCGCGGTCGAGGCCGCCGTGCCCGACTACAGCGCCGGCGTCGAGGAGAACGTCCGGCTGGGCGTGCGCCAGGCGCTCGACGGCTTCGTCGAGCTGGTGCTGACCGGGTCCGATGCCGGCCTGCCCGAGCGCGAGATCTACGTCCGGTTCGGGGCCGGCGAGTACCGGGTCGGCCGCACCCTCGACGCGTTGCTGCGGGCCTACCGCGCCGGCGCCCAGGTCGCGTGGCGTGGCCTCGCCGACGCGGGGGACCGGGCCGGTATCGACCCGCGCGCGCTGTACACGCTGGCCGAGGCGATCTTCGCGTACATCGACGAGATCTCCGCGGCCTCCGCCGAGGGCTTCGCGCGGGAGCAGTCCCGGGTCATCTCCGAGCTACAGGCGCGCCGGCATCGGCTGGTCGACCTGCTGCTGCGCGAGCCCGCCGCGTCGCCTGAGGCGATCGAGCAGGCGGCCCGCGACGCGGAGTGGAAGCTGCCGCCGAAGCTCGCGGTGCTCGCGTTCGAGTCCGACCGGCCGCAGCGCGTCGCCTCGAAGCTGCCCGTCGGCTCCCTCGTCGGCGACTCCGAGGGACTCCCGGTCGCGATCGTTCCCGATCCCGATGGCCCCCGGCGCCGCCGGTCGGTGGAGCAGGCGGTCGCCGGCGACCGCGGCGGCCTCGGCCACGCAGTGGAGTGGGCGGGCGCGCCGCGCTCGGCGCGCCGGGCGCGGCTGGCCCTCGCCCTCACGACCGGCCCCAGCGCCGGGCTCGTCGTCTCCTCCGACCACCTGCTGGACGTCCTGCTCTCCCGCGACGAGCGCCTCACCGCCGATCTCACCCAGCACGCGCTGGCCCCGCTCGAGGGGCTCGCGCCGAACCGGCGGGCGCGCCTGCTCGAGACGCTCGCGGCCTGGCTCGACGCGCACGGCGAGGCGCGGCCCGCGGCCGATCGTCTGCACGTGCACGTGCAGACGGTCCGCTACCGGCTGGGGCAGCTTCGCGAGCTGTTCGGGGATGCGCTGGACGACCCGCAGCGGCGGCTCGAGATCGCGCTCGCCGTGCGCGCCGAGGCCGCCGGCATCAGCGCGAGCTGAGCCCCAGCCCCGTCGCACGTTCGCGCGCGCGGGCGACGACCTCGTCGGCGCCCTCGACCACCCCGCCCCGCATCAGCGCCCGTCCGGCGACGACGGTCGCGTCCACCACCGAGCCCGACGCCGCGTAGACCAGGTTCGCCACCAGATCGCCGGGGGTCAGCTCGGGAGCGCCGGCCCGGACCAGCAGGAAGTCCGCCCTCTCCCCCGCCTCGAGCGCAACGCCGCCGACCAGGGGCGAGCGCGAGCCCGTGGCGATCTCCCAGGCCTCGGCGGCGGTCACCTGCGCCGGGTCGGAGGCCACGTGCTTCTGCATCAGGGCGAACGCCTTCGCGTCGGCCAGGAGGTCGAGCGAGTTGTTGGACCCCGGTCCGTCCGTGCCGAGTCCGATGGCCACACCGCGGTCGCGGGCGGCGACGTAGGGGAAGACCCCGCCGACCGCCAGCTTCATATTCGCCACCGGGTTCGTCACGACCGTCGCCCCGCGCTCGGCGATCAGCTCCAGCTCCTCGTCGTCGAGCCAGACGCCGTGGGCGAGGACCGTCTCGGGGCCGAGCAGCCCGCAGCGGTCGAGCCACGCCGCAGGGCGCATCCCGTGGTCGCGCACGCACCCCTCCACCTCCTCGCGCGTCTCGGAGAGGTGGATCTGGATGGGGATCTTCAGCTCGGCCGCCCGCTCCGCCACCCAGCGCAGGCTGCGCTCGCTCACGGAGTAGATCGCGTGCGGGGCGAAGCCCGGCCTCGCGCGCTCCCCGCCCGCCTCGGTAATCCGCTCCAGGCTGCGCTCGGCATCCGAGCAGGCCCGCTCCGACTTGGCGGGGTCGGCGTCGTCGATCAGGGGCGCGGCGGTCACCGCCCGCAGGCCGGCGTCCTCCACGGCGCGGGCCGCCGCGTGGGCGTGCCAGTACATGTCCCAGAAGCGGATCGTGCCGCTGCGGATCATCTCCACGCAGGCGAGCCGCGTCCCCCAGTAGACGTCCTCGTCCTCCATGCGTTTCTCCACAGGCCAGATGTGCTGCTCGAGCCACTCCATCAGCGGCAGGTCGTCGGCGTATCCGCGAAAGAGCGTCATCGCGGCGTGGGTATGGCCGTTGACCAGGCCCGGGACGAGGGCCAGGCCCGTGGCGTCGATCACCTCATCCCCCTCCCGCGCCGCCACGCCGGTGCCGAGCTCGGAGATCCGCCCGTCCTCGCAGCGCAACCCCACGGTCTCGGCGCCGAGCCGGGCGTTGGTGACCGCAAGCGCCATCAGGCCAGGCCCGGCAGTACGGCGGCCAGCCCGGCCGCGAGCCGCTCGCGCGTGGCACGCTCACCCTCGCGAAGCTCCTCGACGCTCAGCTCGGTGTCGCCGACGCCGTTCGCGTAGTTGACTACCGCGCAGATGGCGGCGTAGGCCAGCCCGAGCTCCGCGGCCACCACGCACTCGGAGCCGATCGTCATCCCGATCACGTCCGCGTCGCGTGCGATGTGGCGGATCTCCGCCTGCGTCTCGAGCCTCGGGCCCACCGCCTGCCAGTAGACGCCGCCGTCCACGAGCGGCTCGGCGGCCTCGCTCCTCCATTTCTCCACCAGCGTCCCGCGCCAGTCGGCGTCGAAGCCGACGACCGTGTGCGCGTCGAGTCCGGCACGGGTCGTCACCGGCGAGTCCAGCGAGATGAAGTCGTCGGGACACAGAAACGTCCCCGGCCCGTACTGGGGCTGGAGGCCGCCCACCGACGCGATGGCGAGGATGCGGTCGCAACCTGCGTCGCGCAGCCGCGCAACG
This sequence comes from uncultured Solirubrobacterales bacterium, assembly GCA_963797835.1. GTDB lineage: Bacteria > Actinomycetota > Thermoleophilia > Solirubrobacterales > 70-9 > JBDTSW01. The sequence continues at coordinate 34,898 of CAWCRN010000030.1, read as the reverse complement.
TTGGCGGCATGGTCGATCTGGTGCGGGAGCGTGTACCCGTCGTCGCCGTGGCGATCGATCGCCACCCAGTCCCCCGCGTCCAGGTCGATGCCCCGGGTCGCGTTGCCGCCGACGACGCCGAGACCCGCCATGGCCGCTACGCGGGCGTCACCGGGTTGCGGCGCTCGGTGAAGTGCCTGTCCTTGCCCTCGGCGAAGGCGAACCGCCGGATCAGCTCCGCCCGCAGGTCGTCCGGCTCGATCACCGCGTCGACCACAAGCTCCGACGCGAGGTGCAGGACGTCGATGTCGGCGGCGTACTCCTCCCGCTTGTCCGCGACGAAGCGCTCGCGCTCGGCCTCGTCGTCGATCGCCTGGATCTGATTCAGGAAGACAGCGTTGATCGCCGCCTCCGGCCCCATCACCGCGATCGAGGCCGTGGGCAGGGCGATGCAGCAGTCCGGGTCGAACGCCGGCCCCGCCATCGCGTACAGCCCCGCGCCGTAGGCCTTGCGCACGATCACCGAGAGCTTCGGCACCGTGGCCTCGGAGACGGCCGAGATCATCTTCGCCCCATGGCGGATGATGCCCTGGCGCTCGACGTCCGTTCCGATCATGAACCCCGGCACGTCGGCGAGGAACAGGAGCGGGATGTTGAACGCGTTGCAGGTGAGGATGAACCGCGCCGCCTTGTCGGCCGAGTCGACGAACAGCACGCCGCCCTTGAACTTCGGCTGGTTGGCGACGACGCCCACCGCCCGGCCGTCGATCCGCGCGTACCCCACCACCAGCTCCTTCGCCCAGCGCGCGTGCACCTCGCAGAACGAGCCGGCGTCCGTGAGGGCGTCGATCAGCTCCTTGACGTCGAATGGGGTCTTCTCGTCCGCGGGGATGATCGCGGACGGCGTGCGGTCGGCCGCCGGCTCGGCCGGCGGCGCGGCGGGCGGCTGCTCGCGCCAGCTGCCCGGCATGTACGACAGGTAGCGTCGGGCGACGTCGATCGCGTCCTCGTCGCTCGAGGCGAGGAAGTGCCCGCACCCGGAGACGCCGGTGTGCATCTTCGCCCCGCCCATCTCCTCCAGGCTCACCTTCTCCCCGATCACCATCTCGGCCATCCGCGGCGACCCCAGATACATCGAGGCGTTGCCCTCGCGCATGATCACGACGTCACAGAACGCCGGGATGTAGGCGCCGCCGGCGGCCGAGGGCCCGAACAGCAGGCACACCTGCGGGACCCGCCCGGACAGCCGCACCTCGTTGTGGAAGATCCGCCCGGCGCCGCGCCGGCCGGGGAACATCCGCACCTGATCGGTGATCCGTGCCCCCGCGGAGTCGACCATGTAGATCATCGGGATCTCGAGCTGAAGCGCGCGCTCCTGGATCCGAACGATCTTCTCGACGGTCTTGGGGCCCCACGAGCCCGCCTTGACGGTCGGGTCGTTCGCCATCAGCGCGACCTTGCGCCCTCCAACCAGCGCCAGCCCGGTGACGACGCCGTCCGCTCCCAGCCCCTCCTGCTCCCAGTTGGCGAGCAGCGCCTCCTCCGCGAAGGACTCGGGCTCGACGAGGCGCGCCACGCGCTCGCGCACGGGGAGCTTGCCCTGCTCGGCGGTCTTCACGTGATGGCGCTCCGGGCCGCCGGCGAGCGCGGCCTCGAGCGCAGGCTGGATCCCGGCTTTCGCGGTCGTCTCGCTCATCGCCCGGACGTGACCCGCCCTCAGCGCTGCTCGGCGTCGCTCAGCTCCGCGTCCTCGGGCTCCCCGGTCCCGTCACCGTCGACCGCCGAGAACTCGCGGGTGTCCTCCCCGGGCTCCTCCTCCAAGGCGCTCTCCAGGCCCTCGTGCTCGCTCGCCGTGCCGACCAACTCGCTCGACAGTCGTTGCATGTCCTCGATCACGGTCTTGCGGCGATCGGCTAGGTCGTCGATCACCCTCTCGATCTCGCCACGGCGCCGCGTCGCATCTTCCACGGTCTGGCCCGCCTGTGACTCCGCCGCCCGGATCGCCTCCGCGGCCCGCTCGTCGGCCTCGCTGCCCGTCGTCTCGGCGTAGGCCTCGGCGTCCTCGCGGATCGTCGCCGCATCGGCGCTGGCCTCGTTTCGCATCCGCGCCGCGTAGGCGTCGGCTTCGCCCCGCGTCTCGGTCGCGTACTCGTCGGCCTCGATGTGGGTGCGCTCGGAGTAGGCGTCCGCCTCGGCGCGCAAGCCGCTGGAGTAGCGCTGCGCCTCCTCGCGCTCGTTCTCCAGGGCCGCGTCGGCCTCGGCGCGAAGGGCCTCGGAGGCCTCTTGGGCCGCGGTGAGGATCCTGCCCGTCTGCTCGCCGATCCGCTCGAGCTCCGCCCGCACGACCTCGCTGCGGGCGTCGTCGCCGCCCCCGGTCTCGAGCCAGTCGGCCAGCTTCTCCAGGAAGCGATCGACCTCGCGCTTGTCGTAGCCGCGCCGGCCCACCTTGAAGGTGGCTGTCCTGATGCGCTCGATCGAGTCTCGGTCCATGTTCGGCCTATGCCTCCTTGTCGGCCCCCCGGGATGGTTTAGCGAATCCGCCGCCGCGGGGCCGGGCGGTCTCGCCCGCCCCGCCTGCCGAACGTCCCGCGCGGGCCCCCATGCGGGGTATCGCGGGACGTTCGTCAAGGATTGGCCGGCTCCGGCTTCTCGCCCGAGTAGTCGTAGAACCCGCGGCCCGACTTGCGCCCGTAGTTGCCGGCGGCGACGAGCTTCGTGAGCGTGTCCGGCGCGGCGAAGCGCCCCTCCCCGTAGGCGTCGTGCATGACGCCGGCGATCGAGGCAAGGGTGTCGAGCCCCACGAAGTCGGCCAGCGTCAGCGGGCCCATCGGATGACTGGCGCCGGCCTTCATCCCGGTGTCGATGTCCGCCACCGAGCCGACCCCGTCCTCGTAGGCGCGGATCGCGTCCAGCATGTACGGCACCAGCAGCCGGTTGACGATGAAGCCGCGGTTGTCGCCCGCCGCGACCGTTGTCTTGCCCAGGGTCTCGCCGAGGTCGAAGCCGAGCTGGACGGCATCGTCCGCGGAGGACTCGGCGCGGACCACCTCGAGCAGCGGCATAACCTGGGCGGGGTTGAAGAAGTGCAGGCCCAGGAAGCGCTCCGGCCGCGACGTCGCCCCGGCCTGCTCGGCGACCGAGAGCGACGACGTGTTGGTGGCGAAGACCGCGTCGTCCTTGGCGATCCCGTCCACCTCACGCCACATCTCGAGCTTCGCGTCCAGGTCCTCCGTGATCGCCTCGATCACCAGGTCGCAGTCGGCCAGGTCGGCGTAGTCGAGGGTGCCCTGGAGCCGCTCACGGATGGCGTCGGCGTCTGCCTGCTCGAGCTTGCCCTTCTCGACGGCACGGCCGAGCTGTTTGTCGATCTTCGCGAGCCCGGCGTCCAGCCTGTCCTGGTCCACCTCGCGGACGACCACGGTCCACCCGGCCTGCGCGCAGATCTGCGCGATCCCGTGTCCCATCAGGCCGCAACCCAGGACCCCAACCTTCTCGATCTCCATCGTCGTCCTCCGTGTATCTCGAACGCGGCCGCGCACCCTACTGCCTGCTGCCTGGCGCCTACTGTCCAGCTCCCCCTTCTACACTCGCGCGGCGTGAGGGCAGGAGGCTCCGCCACAGTGCACGACGCGCTCGCAGTACGGGCCAAGCTGGAACCGGAGGCGCCCGCGATCCTGTCGCCGGGCCGCGACGCCCTCTCGGCTGCCGCCCTGATGCGCTCCGTGACAGCTATCGGCGGCCGGTTGGACGAGCTGGGGCTCGGACCGGGCGCTCGCGTCGCGGTCGTCGCCGGGCTCGGCCCCGAGTCCGGCGTGGCCGCGCTCGGCGTGGCGAGCTACGCGACGTGCGTCCCCGTCAACCGGCTGGCGCCCGCCGAGCTCGACGACCTGCTCGAGGAAACGAACGCCCGGGCACTGTTCGCTCCGGAGGGGGCCACGGTCGCCGAGCGGGAGGCCGGCGAGCGACGGGGCATCCCGCTCATCGACGGCTTCGGCTCCGAGCCGGCCTCCCACGACGCAACGCCATCCGCCCCCAGCCCCGTCCCGGCCACGCCCGACGACGTCGCGCTCGTGCTGCGCACGTCCGGTACGACCAGCAGTGCCAAGCTTGTGCCCGCGACGCACCGCCAGCTCATGGCGCGCGCCGACGCGGCCCGCCGCCTGATGGACCTGAGGCCGGACGACCGCTGCCTCGGGCCTATGCCGCTCTGCTACGGCCACGGCCTTTACACCGGCCTGCTCATCCCGCTGCTGACCGGGGGGAGCACGATCCTCCCGGATCGGTTCGACCGGGAGACGTTCCTGCATTGCCTTCGCTCCCTCTCCCCCACCTGGTACACGGCCGGCCCGACCCAGCAGCAGGCGATCCTGGGCTGGCTGCGGGAGGGGCGGGACGAGATAGCCGGCCATCGCCTGCGGTTCGCGCGCAGCGCCAACGGGGCCCTGCCCGAGGACGTGAGCGAGGGGCTCGAGGACGTCCTGGGCGCGCCCGTCCTCCAGAGCTACGGCACGAGCGAGACCGGCATGATCGCCAGCCCGTCCCCGGATGGACGGCGCAGGAGCGGGACCGTGGGGACGGCGGCCGGGATGGAGATCGCCGTGTTCGACGAGGACGGGTCGGCCCTGCCGCCGGGCGCCACCGGAGAGATCGTGGTGCGGGGTGCGAGTGTCTTCTCGGGGTACGAGGGGCAGCCGGAGCTCACCGAGCGGTCGTTCATCGACGGCTGGTTCCGAACCGGTGACAGAGGATCCATGGACGAGGACGGCTTCCTCACGGTCGCCGGCCGGCTGGACGACCTCATCAACCGCGGTGGCGAGAAGGTCTCTCCCGCGGAGGTGGAGGCGGCGCTCCTCGACCACTCGTCGGTGGCTGCGGCTGTGGTCTTCGCGATGCCCCACAGGACGCTCCAGGAGGAGGTCGCGGCGGCGATCACGCTCCATCCCGGTAGCGAGGCCGAGGAGTCCGAACTGCGCGGCTATCTCGGCGGGAGGGTCGCGCCGTTCAAGGTCCCGCGACGCCTCGTCGTCCTCCCGGAGCTGCCCGTGGGCCCGACGGGCAAACCCCTGCGCGCCGGCATGGCCGAGCGCCTGGGGCTGGGCACGGGCCCGTCGGACAGGCCCGTCGAAGGCCCGCCGAACACGCCCGTCGAAGGGGATCCGGCGCGGCCGCTCGAGGCCAGGCTCGCCGTGCTCTGGAGCGCGGTCCTGGAGCGGCCGGAGGTGGGGCTCGACGACGACTTCTTCGAGCACGGCGGCGACTCCCTTGCCGCCGTCGAGCTTCTCGCCGCGATCGCGGACGACCTGCGCGTCGAACTCGACCTCGAGGCCCTGGTCGAGGCGCCCACGCCGCGGCTTTTGGGACGGGCCATGTTGCGGGGCTCGTACCTCGACCAGCACGCCACCCGGTCCGCTCGCGACCTCATCGGCGTCAACGTCGAGGGCGGCCAAACGCCTCTGTTCGTAATCGGCGGACGGCCCGGGTACGCGCTGAGGACCCTCGTGATGGCACGGGAGGTCGCGGACGACTTGCCGGTGTACGGGCTGCAGCCGCCCGGCATGGACTGGCAGGCGGCGGGCCGCACCACTATCCCCGAGATGGCCGCCCACTACCTGACGAGGGTGAAGGAGGTGCAGCCACGCGGTCCGTACCGGCTGCTCGGGAGCAGCTTCGGCGGGCTCATCGCGTTCGAGCTCGCGCTACAGCTCGAGCGCGCGGGCGAGGAGGTCGACTTCCTTGGCCTGATCGACACCGAGCCGGCGAATCTGCGCTGGCGTCCCGATGCCGACGATCTCCCGCACGCCCTCGAGGACCTCGACCCGGCGCCCGAGCGGCCCGATCTCGGGCCCGACTCGATCCCCGCCGCAGGCACCCGCGTGGCCGCCGCCCACGTGGCGGCCAGAGACTCCTACGAGATCACGGACCGCACCCGGGCCGAGATCACCCTCTTCCAGTGCGCCGGGGAGGGCGTGGTGGCTGGTGGCGACCGCAGGGCGCTGTGGGCCGAGGCGAGCGCCCGCGGCTTCCGGCTGCTGGCGCTGCCGGGGCTGCACGCGAACTTCGACCGCGAGCCTCAGTTCGCGGTACTCCGCGACGCCCTGTGGGCATGCCTGGCGGGCGAGCCGCCGCCGAGCCGGGATCCCTCCGACGTCTTCGACCGCACGTACAGCCTCGAGAGCCTGCCAGGCGGCGAGGAGATCCGTAACGGTGATGGGGCCTCGTTCAAGATCGAGGCGGGCGCGATGCAGGGGCGGGTGCGCACGGTCAGGTCCCGGCGGGGCAAGCTGCTCCTGCGAGGCTGGGCGGGCGAGGCCGACCGCCGTGCCGGTGAGACGGTCGTCGCGTTCGTCGACGGTCTCTACGTCGGGTACTCCACGTGCGGGGCACCTACCGAGAAGGTCGCGCGAAGGTACTCTGCCCCGGGCCTCAGCTACGCGGGCTTCCGCATGCGCTTGGAGAGACAGGCGATGGACGGGCGAGAATGTCGGGTCTTCGCGCTGGCGCCCGACGGACGCGCATCGGAGCTCAGCCGGTAACGCCTTCGAGGCGCTCGCGCATGGCCTCCGCCAGCGCGAGCATCCCGCTCATCGGGCGCACCATGACCATCAGCTCGCGCACGCGTCCGTCCTCGTCGAAGCGCAGGACGTCGATGCCGTCCAGCTCCCGCCCGGCGACCTCCGCCTTGAACAGCAGGATCGCGGTGTCGCCCTCCTCGATCCGGTCCGTGTAGCGGAAGCCCTCGAACACCTCGACGACTGCGGACAGGACCACGCGCAGCGCGTCGCGGCCCTCGTAGGGCTTGTAGACGACCGGGCTGCGGAAGACCACGTCGTCGGTGAACAGCCCATCGACGGCGGAGAAGTCCTTGTCCTCGGCGGCCCGGCGGAACGCGTCGCTGCGCATCGGCGAAGCCTACGCGGGATCCCAATCCACGGGGCCCGCCCTCAGAACGTGCGCGCCCAGCGGGCGTCCGAGGAGGTCCTGGACCGAGCGCGACGCCTCGATCAGGCGCGGGAGGTCGACGCCCGTGGCCACCCCCATCTCCTCGAGCATCGAGGCGACGTCCTCGGTGGACACGTTGCCGGTCGAGCCGGGGGGCACCGGACAGCCGCCAAGCTCGCCGAAGGCCGACTCGAACGAGTCGACCCCCTGCTCGAGCGCCGCGAGGATGTTCGCGAGGCCCTGGCCGCGGGTGTTGTGGAAGTGGGCCGTCAGCTCCACCCCGCTCAGGCGGTCACGGGCGGCGGAGAAGAACTCGCCCACCTGGCGCGGGTTCGCCATCCCGGTGGTGTCGCCGAACGCGACCTCCTCGCAGCCGGCGTCGGCCAGCCGCCCGGCGATCTCGAACACGCGCTCCGGCGGCACCTCGCCCTCGTACGGGCATCCGAAGCTGGTGGAGATGACGCCCTCGCAGCGCAGCCCCTCCCCCCTCGCGCGCGGCGATCACGGCCTCCAGCCCGACGAGCGACTCGTCGATCGAGCGGTTCACGTTCTTCTGGTTGTGCGTCTCCGACGCGGACAGGAAGAGGTTCACCTCGTCGAAGCGCTCGCGCTGGGCCAGCGCCAGCTCGAGGCCGCGCTCGTTGGGGATCAGCACCGAGTAGGCCACGCCGTCGCGCTTGTCGTAGGCGGCCAGCACGTCTGCGGCGTCGGCCAGCTGGGGGATCACGTCGGGCCGCACGAACGAGGTGACCTCCATCCGCCGCAGGCCGGCGTCGGCGAGCATCCCGATCAGGCGCACCTTGTCGGCCGTAGGGATCACCTCCGGCTCGTTCTGGAACCCGTCGCGCGGGCCGACCTCTCGGGCACGCAGGCACGGTCCGGCCTAGCCCGCTCCATCATCCGATCATGCCCGGCGTCGACAGGACGCTGGAGCCGATCGTCCCGCCGACGTCGGTGATCAGGCGGCCCTCGACGACGAACTCGTCCTCCCGCCGTGCGCCCGACTCGATCACACCATTCCAAGGCCGCCGGAAACGCCCAGGGTCTCGCCCGTCACGTATGAGGCATCGTCGGAGGCGAGGAACGCAACCGCGGCGGCCACCTCCTCGGGCTGGCCGAGGCGGCGAAGCTGGGTGCTCGCCTTCATCGTCTCGATGATCCGGTCGCCCATGTCGCCGAACTCCCTCGCCTTCATCAGGAGCGGCGTCTCGATCGGCCCGGGAGCGATCGCGTTGGCGGTGATCGCGTAGCGCCCGTTCTCGCGGGCGATCACCTTCGTGAACGCGATCACTCCGCCCTTGGCCGCCGAGTAGACGGCCGAGCCCTTCGACCCGACCCGGCCAGCCTCCGAGGCGATGCTGACGATCCGCCCGTAGCCCGCCTCCTGCATCGCGGGCAGCACCGCCTGGGTGCAGGCGAAGACGCCCTCGAGGTTGATGGCGACGAGGCGTTGCCAGCGCTCGGGGGTCATGTCCGTGAAGAACGCGAAGTCGTCGGTGCCGGCGTTGTTGACCAGGATCGCGAACGGCCCGTGCTCGGCGGCCACGCCGGCCGCCGCCTCGGGGTCGGTGACGTCGAGCGCGACCGCCTCCGCGCCGATCTCCGATGCGACCGCGGCGGCGCCCTCCGTGTTCACGTCGCCGATCACGACCTCGGCCCCCTCGGCCGCGAGGCGCCGCGAGATGGCCGCGCCGATCCCCTGGGCGCCGCCCGTGACCAGCGCCTTTCGTCCCTCGAGCCTCATGGGCGGCCGAGAGTCTATTCGCGGCGGCTCATAGAATCCGCCGCCGTGGCCGACGCTGAGCCGATCCCCATCATCGGCGGCACCGGGGCCCTGGGCTGGGGCCTCGCGATGCGCTGGGCCCGGGCCGGCCAGCCCGTGGTGATCGGCTCCCGGAGCGCCGAGCGCGCGGGCGAGGCGGCGGCGCGGGTGCTGGAGGCCGCGCCGGGCGCAGCCGCCGAGGGGCTGGAGAACTCCGAGGCGGCCGGGCGCGGCCCGGTCGTGTTCCTCACGGTGCCCTTCCGCAACCAGTCGGAGAACCTGACCAACCTGCGGGAGGCGCTCGAGCCCGGACAGATCCTCGTGGACTGCACGGTCCCGCTTGCGGCGGCGGTGAGCGGTAAGGCGACGCGCTCGCTCGGGGTGTGGCAGGGGTCGGCGGCGCAACAGGCGCAGGAGATGGTGCCCGAGGGAGTCACCGTGATCGCGGCCCTGCACACGGTCAGCGCCCCGGTCCTCGGCGACCCGGAGGCCGAGCTCGGCGAGGACGTCCTGGTGTGCGGCGACCGCAAGGCCGACAAGGCGAGGGTGGCACGCCTGATCGAGCGGATCGAGGGCCTGCGGGCGGTCAACGCCGGCGCCCTGGAGATGGCTCGCATCGTCGAGCAGCTGACCCCGATGCTGATCTCGGTCAACACCCGGTACAAGTCCCACGCCGGAATCCGTCTCACCGGCCTGCCGGACGCCGACCACTGGCAGTGAGAGTCGTAGTCCTCGCTGGCGGCACCGGCGGCGCCAAGCTGGCGGCGGGCGTGCAGGAGATCGTGGGCCCCGACCTCTCCGTGATCGCCAACACGGCCGACGACGTCGAGGTTCACGGCCTACACGTCTCGCCGGACCCCGACCTCGTCACGTACTGGCTCGCGGGCGAGATCGACGAGGAGCGCGGCTGGGGGATCAGGGGCGACACCTCGGTCGTCTCGGAGCGCCTGGAGCAACTCGGCGCGCCCGGCTGGTTCGAGCTGACCGACCGCGACCTCGCCACCTGTCTCTACCGGACACGTTTCATGGCGGATGGCGGCACGCTGACGGCCGCGCAGGGGCAGGTCGCCGACGCGCTCGGGGTCGCGGCGCACGTCCTGCCCATGAGCGAGGATCGGGTCCGCACCCGCATCCTGACCCCGGCCGGGTGGCGCGGCCTCCAGGAGTTCCTGATCCTCGACCGTGGCGAGGCGCCCATCGAGGCGGTCGAGGTCGAGGGGCTGGAGCGGGCGGCGCCCACGCGCGAGGTGCTCGGGGCGATCGCCGCCGCCGATGCGATCGTGATCGGCCCCTCGAACCCGGTGATCTCGATCGGCCCGATCCTGTCGCTGCCCGGCATGCGCGAGTCGATCGCGACGGCGCCTGCGCCCGTGATCTCGGTCAGCCCGTTCGTCGCCGGACGGGCGATCAAGGGGCCAACCGAGGCGTTCATGGAGGCGATCGGCCGACCGGTGAGCGCGGCGGGCGTCGCGTCGCTCTACGAGGGCCTGCTGGACGCGATCGTCGTCGACGAGGGCGATCCTGAGCCTCCCCCCACCGGCCTTCGCGCGCTCGCGTGCCCCACCCTGATGGAGGGCGCGACCGGGCGCCGGGCCCTCGCCGAGCGCGTCCTCGAGCTGGCCCGCGAGCTTTGACCGCCACCGCGATCCTGCCGGTCAAGCGCTATCGGGTCGCGAAGCAGCGACTTGTCGAGGCGGTCGGGCCGCCTGGACGCGCAGCACTGCTGAGGGCCATGCTCACCGACGCGCTGGCGGCGATCACCGAAGCGCGGCTGGTCGAGCTCGTGATCGTCGTCACCGGCGAGGGACGAGCCGAGAAGATCGCGCTTCACCGCGCCCAGCGCGCGAAGACGCCCATCGAGGTCCTGCGCGACCCCGACGATCGCGGCCACTCCGAGGCCGCCACGCTGGGGATCGTCCGCGCGCTCGCGCTGGGCGCCAAGTCCGTCGTCCTGCTCCCAGGCGACTGTCCGCTCGTGGATCCCGGCGAGCTCGACGCCGCGATCGCCCGCGTGAACACCGACTCCGTCGCCGTGGTCCCCGACCGGCACGCGACGGGGACCAACGCCCTCATCATGCGCCCGGCGGACGCGATCGGGCCTGCCTTCGGCCCTGGGAGCTGCGAGCGCCATCTCGAGCGGGCCGGTCGGCGGGGCCTCGAGACGTGGGTGGAGGAGGTCCCGTCGCTGGCGCTCGACCTCGACACGCCGGACGATCTCGCGATGCTGGCGGCGACGCTCGAGGCGGAGCCGGGGCGGGCGCCCGAGACCGCGAAGGCCATCGCGGGCCTCGAGTGGAGTGCACGGGCGTGAGCGTGGGGATCGAGGTGGTGCCGGTCACCGGCGTCGGTGAGGTCGCGGAGGGGGATGACGTCGGGGCCGCGGTCGTCGGGGCCGCTGGGTCGCTCGGGGAGGGCGACGTGGTCGTGGTGTCCCAGAAGGTCGTGTCGAAGGCGGAGGGCCGCGTGCGCTCACTGAGCGAGGTCGAGGTCGGTCCGCAAGCCACCGAGCTTGCGGTCGCACTCGAGAAGGATCCGCGCCTGGTTCAGCTCGTCATCGACGAGAGCACGCGTCGTGCTCAGGGCGGAACGAGGCATCCTTATCACCGAGACGACGAGCGGCTGGATCTGCGCGAACGCGGGCATCGACGCCTCCAACGTGCCCGGGTGACGAGTCCGTGGTCCTGCTGCCGGAGGACGCCGACGCCTCGGCGCGGCGGATCCGCGGTGAGATCCGAGCCGCTTGCGGTGTGGCTCCGGCCGTCGTGGTGGCCGACAGCTTCGGGCGGCCGTGGAGGGTCGGCCAGACGGACGTGGCCATCGGGTGTGCGGGGCTCGTGGTGCTGGACGACTGGCGCGGCAGGAGGGATGCCGAGGGACGGGAGCTGACCGCGACCATGGTCGCGGTCGCGGATGAGGTCGCGGCGGCGGCCGACCTGGTCCGTGGGAAGGATGCGGGCGTGCCGGCGGCTGTGGTGCGTGGCCTGGGGCGCTACGTCATCGAGGAGGATGGCCCGGGCGCCACCCTGCTGCGACGGGAGCGGTCCGAGGACCTCTTCCGCTAGACGAACGTCCCGCACCCCCGTATAGGAACCACTGCGGGACGTTCTTAGGTGGGGGCGAGCGGGTCGGGCTCGCCCTCGTTCGTGAAGCCGACCGCCTCGAAGGCCTTGCCCGGCATCCCGCCCAGGGCGAGGATCTTTGCGCCCTCGCCGCCGGTCACGATCTTCCGCTTCTCGCCAGGGCCCACCCGGGCGAACACGCCGGGCTCGAGGCGGTGCTCCTCGCCGCCGGCGAGCAGCGTCGCGGCGCCCTCGAGCACCACGTAGACCTCCTCCTGGCCGTCGTGCGAATGCTCGTGCTCGGGGTAGCGGTCCTCGTTCGGTCCCAGCCGCATCAGCTGCATGCCGAAGGAGCTGACGCCCAGCCCGGCGCGGACCCTGCTCATCGCGCCGAGGAAGTAGGTCTCGAACTCGTCCTCGCTCTTCACGGTCACATCGGGCACGGGGCTCCCCTCAGTCGATATCCAACACGGCGGCGCCGTGCAGGCTACCCGCGCGCAACCGGTCGAGTGCGGCGCCCGCGTCCGCCAGCGGGAAGCGCTCGACGGTGGCCTTCACGCCGGCCTTCGGGGCCAGTTCCAGGAACTCGTGCCCGTCGGCACGGGTGAGGTTGGCGACCGAGCGGATCGAGCGCTCCCCCCAGAGGTCCCGGTAGGCGAACGCGGGGATGTCTGTCATGTGGATCCCGGCGCAGACCACGGCCCCGCCCGGCGCCGTCGCGCGCAGGGCGACCGGCACCAGGGCTCCGACGGGCGCGAACACGATCGCCGCCTCGAGCGGCTCGGGCGGACCCTCCTCGGAATCGCCCGCCCACTCGGCTCCGAGCTCGCGGGCGAAGGCCTGGCCCTCGGCGTCGCCGGGCCGGGTCAGCGCGAAGACGCGTCTGCCCTCGTGAAGCGCGACCTGGCAGACGATGTGGGCGGACGCGCCGAACCCGTACAGGCCCAGCGTCCCGGGGTCTCCACACGCCCGAAGTGCGCGGTAGCCGATCAGACCCGCGCACAGGAGCGGCGCCACGTCGGCGTCGCCGTAACCGCCGGGCAGGGGCAGACAGAAGCGCTCGTCCGCGACGGCCAGTTCGGCGTAGCCGCCGTCGAGGGTGTAGCCGGTGAACCGGGCGCGAACACACAGGTTCTCCCGGCCGGTCGTGCAGTATCGGCATTCGCCGCAGGCCCACCCCAGCCACGGGACGCCCACACGAGCGCCCACCTCGAAGCGCTCCGCCCCCTCCCCCGCGCCCACGACCTCGCCGGCCACCTGGTGCCCGAGCACCAGCGGCAGCTTGGGATCGGGAAGGTCGCCGTCGAGGATGTGCAGGTCGGTCCGACAGACCCCGCAGGCGTGAACGCGGACCAGCACCTGCCCGGGCCCCGGCTCGGGCTCGGGTACCTGCCGCTCCGAGAGCGGCGACCCGAGGCGATCGAGCACCATCGCACGCACGCCCCGATGATCTCACCGCGGCTACCCCGAGCGGTGGCGCAGCGCCTCCAGCAAGCGGGCAGCCACCCCGCCGGGGTCGGCGCGGACCTGGCGGCCGGTGATCGGCATCACCGCGATCCCGGCGGCCTCGAGGTGGGCCCACTTCAGCCGGTCACGCTCGAAGGCGACCCGGCCCGCGTGGCCGTCGTAGCCGTCGACCTCCACAACGAACCGCTGGTCCCGCCAGACGAAGTCGACCTCATAGCCGAAGACGTCCTCGTTCACCTCGTAGCCGTCGATCCCCTTGTCCCGCAGCAGGCGGAGCATCCACCGCTCCGCCGGGGAGCCGGGTGCGCCGTGGGCCACCCGGCAGGTCGAGCACGTGGCGCAGGGCCACGACGCCGCGCTTGTGCCGGTTGCGCTTCACCTGCTCGGCCAGCTCGGCGTCGCTCGCCAGGCGCCGGTAGCTCGCCTCGGCGACGAGCGCCTCGAGCTCGTACGCGTCAAGGATCGCTGCCATGTCGAGGATTGTGCGCGGTGGGCTTGTGAGGATCAGCCGGCCGCGGCGGCGGATGTCCCGCTCATCGAGGCGGGTGCGGATCGCTTTGATCCGTGGCCGTCCCGCGCTCCGTTCAGGCGGGATCGTGATCCAGACCGGAGCTGTAGGCGGGTAAGGGAGGAGCTTCCAGAGGTGGGTAGCGCTGCGGTGGCTGGGGGAGCCGCTTCAGGAGTGCCACGCGCCAGACGCCTTCCTGAGCGTCAGCGAGACCGGAGATGACGCGCTCCGTCAATTGAGTGGGCGATTTGCCACGCATATGGTGGTCAACCCCACACTCATCGCAACTGCCCCCTCACTGCCCCGATCCGCTCAGCGGCGCCGGCGTGTGGCGGTCAGACCGCGGGCGCGGCCGGGGGGACTAGTACGTCTCGACGATCTCGTACAGCGTCGTGCGCTGTGCAGGGGTGCGCCCGGCGGCGCGGGCGGCGGCGATCAGGTCCTGGGGATCGAGGCGCGTGCCGTGGCGCGAGCCCGCCATGCGCGAGATGTTCTCCTCCATCAGCGTCCCGCCCAGGTCGTTCACGCCCCAGCGCAGGCTCTCGGTGGCGGCGTCGAGGCCCATCTTCACCCAGCTCGCCTGGAGGTTCGGGATCGTCCGCCCGAGCGCGAGCCGGAACGCGGCGGTGTGCTTCAGGTTCTCGGCGGCCCCGATCTCCTCGATCCCGTGAGTGCGCCCGAGGAGCGTCTGGTAGGGGATGAAGCTGAGCGGCACGAACTCGGTGATGCCGCCGGTGCGCTCCTGGAGCTCTCGCACGACCCGCATGTGGCGCGCCAGCTCGCGGGGCTCCTCGATGTGGCCGAACATCACCGTCGAGGTCGAGCGCAGGCCGGAGCGGTGCGCCGCCTCGATGATCTCCACCCAGCGCGCGGCCGGCAGCTTGTTGGGCGAGATCCGCTGGCGGACCCCGTCGTGGAGCACCTCGGCCGCCGTGCCGGGCGTCGAGCCCAGGCCGCAGTCGAGGAGGTACTCGAAGACGGCCTCGGGCACGCGCCCCGACCGCTCGCACATGAAGTGGATCTCCATCGGCGAGTAGGCGTGCAGGTGAAGCTGGGGCGCCACCTCCTTCGCCAGCCGCAGCCAGCGGCCGTAGTGCTCGAGCGTGTAGTCGGGGTGGATGCCGCCCTGCATGCAGATCTCGGTCGCGCCGAACTCGACCGCCTCGCGCACCCGCTCGGCGAAGTCCTCCTCCGTGACCGTGTAGGCGTCGGGCGAGCGCTTTCCCTGCCCGAAGCCGCAGAAGGCGCAGCCGACGACGCAGACGTTGGTGAAGTTGATGTTGCGGTTGACGACGAACGTCGTGGTGTCGCCGGCCAACTCGGCACGCAGCCCGTCGGCCGCCGCTCGCATGTCCTCGATCACCTCGGGGCGGGTCTCGGCGAACAGGGCCTCCAACTCGTCCTCGGAAAGCGCCTCGCCCTCGCGTCCGCGCTCGATCGCGCGGGGTGCCAGCGCGCGGTCGATGATCCGATCCGAGCGCCGCCCCGAGCCCCGCCGCGGGATGAAGCTCCAGTACTTGAGCTTCACCACGTCCAGCACGCCCTGCTCGATCCAGTCGGGGTCGAGATACTGCGGGTAGGCGCAGAGGCGCTCGGTGAGCGCGAAGCCCTGAGGCGCGAGGCGCTTTCGGACCTGGTGCGGACTGGGAAACGCGTGCTCGGGCGAGATGTGGTCGCCGTTGGCGGAGAGGCCGCCCAGGTCGGTGGCCCCCGCCGCCACCAGCTCGTCCCACCAGTCGGCGAGGTTCGGCGGGATCTGGATGCCGACGTTCGGCATCAGCCGCCGCGCCTCAACCACCAGGCGCTTCATATCGTCGAGCGTCACCTCGGAGGCCCACTGCGGCATCGCCTCCTCGTTGCCCAGAGGGGACCCGTCCCCCTCCCACCGCGCCCTCGCCGCCTCGTCGGCGATCTCCGCCACCTCGCGCCCGTAGTAGCGGGGGTGCGGGACGAAGTTCTGGAGGATCACCTCCTGGATGTGGCCGTGTCGCTCATGGACGCCGGCGATCGCCTCGAGCGAGGCGACGCGCTCGTCCTCGGTCTCCCCGATCCCGACCAGGATGCCGCTGGTGAACGGGATCCGAAGCTCCCCCGCCGCCTCGATCGTCTCCAGCCGGCGTGCCGGATGCTTCGTCGGCGAGCCGGCGTGGACCGTCTCCATCAGCCGCTCGGAGACCGACTCCAGCATCAGGCCCTGCGAGGCGGTCACCTCGCGCAGCCTCACGAGGTCCGCAGGCGAGAGCACCCCCAGGTTCGTGTGCGGCAGCAGCCCCCGCTCGAGCGCTCGCTCGCACGCCCAGGCGACGTAGGAGACGAAGTCGTCGTGCCCGTAGGAGCGGAGGCGCTCGGCGACCTCCGCGTTCACCTCGGGTCGCTCGCCCGTCAGAACCAGCAGCTCCTTGGCGTTTCGCCGGACCGCCTGCTCGAGCCGCTCCTCCACCTCCTCGGGCGAGTAGAGGTGCGCGCGGTGGGTGGCGAACGCGCAGTACTTGCAATAGCACCGGCAGGTCCGCGAGAGCGAGAGCGTGTAGTTGCGCGAGAAAGTGACGCGACGCATCTGCCGCCACGCTACCGACGGTGGCGCGGCCGCCGCAGCGCGGCCCCGCGCGTAGCTGGGGCCCTAGCCCTCCTTCGCCCTGGTATCCGCGTCCTTGACCACCTGCGCGGCCGCGCGGGCGTCGGAGGTCGGCGGCTCGGCTCCGAGCGCGTACTGCGGGCCGGCGATCACGAAGCGGTAGACGACGACGGCCAGCAGGGCGCCGAGGAGCGGCCCGAGCAGGTACGGCCAGGTGCCGCCGAAGTCGTCGCTGATCAGCGCCGGGCCGAACCAGCGGGCGGGGTTGAACGAACCGCCCGTGAGCGGGCCGAAGATCATGACCGCGAAGCCCAGGGTGGTGCCGATCACGAGCGGCGCCCACTCCTGTCGCGCGCGCGGGTTGAACGCGACCGCGCAGATCACGAGCACGAGCAGGAAGGTGCCGAGGGCCTCGACGATCATGCCCGGCGAAGTCGCCGCCGAGCAGCGGGCTGATGTTGACGGCGCCGTAGTTCGAGAGCCGGCCCTCGTCGAGCAGCAGCCCCTTCACGAGCAGGGCGCCGAGGACGCCGCCCGAGAGCTGGGCGAGGATGTAGACGACCGCGTCGAGCGGGTCGATCCGCCTCATCACGGCGGCGGCGATCGTCACCACGGGGTTGAAATGCCCCCCGCTGGCGGCGCCGAAAGCAACGATCAGGCCGAAGAGGACGAAGGCGTGCACGAGGCCGACCACGGCGAAGTCGGAGCCCTGCTGCGCGTCCGGCGTGGTGGCGACGAACAGCGTCACCACGGTGCACACCGTGAACACCAGGAACAGCGTGCCGAGCAACTCGGCGATGTAGGCCGCTAGACCTCGATCCTGCACTGAGAACCCTCCTCGGGAAGCTTGCGCTCGATTACGGCGCGGCAGTGTAACCGGCTGGCCTCAAGCCTGCCCGGCCTGCTCCTCCTCGTGGAGGCGGCGGGCGTCGGCGATCACCTCCAGCGCCCGCTCGCGCGGGTGCCAGCCCTTGATCTCGACCGGCTTGTTGTCGAGCTGCTTGTAGACGGAGAAGAAGTGGGCCACCTCGAGCTGGAACTGCTCGGTCAGGTCGTCGAGGTCCTCCAGCTTGTTCCAGCCGGGGTCGTGGAGCGGCACGCAGATGATCTTGTCGTCCTGGCCCTTCTCGTCCTCCATGTCGAACAGCGCGATCGGCTTGACCGGGATCACGCAGCCCGGGAACGTGGGCTCCGAGACGCAGACCAGCACGTCGAGGGGGTCGCCGTCGCGGCCCCGGTGGTCGATCAGGTAGCCGTAGTCGGTCGGATAGACGGTCGAGGACGAGAGGAAGCGGTCGAGGATCACCCGGTCGATGCCCTCGTCGTACTCGTACTTGTTACGGCTCCCCTTGGGGATCTCGATGAGCGCGAGCAGTTCGTGGTCGAGGCCGTGATCCGCCACGGAGCCAAGGCTATCCTGCGCGCGCAGATGTCATGGGTCGCAGCGTCGCTGGCGGCCGTCGCCCTCGCTCTCGGCCTCGCGGCCTGCGGCGGCGATGGTGCTGAACCGGGCGCCTCTCGCGAGGCGACCCTCGTGCTCGACTTCGTCCCGAACGCGGTCCACGCGGGCATCTACCTCGGCGCTACGCCGAGGGCTATTACGCCGACAAGGGCATCGACCTGGAGATCCGCGAGCCCTCGGCCTCGACCGACGCACCGAAGCTGCTCGAGGCCGGGCAGGCGGACTTCGCGATCCTCGACATCAACGACCTCGGGATCGCTCGCGAACGGGGCCTCGACGTCGTCGGGCTGGCCCCGATCGTCCAGCGTCCGCTTGCGTCGGTGATCGCTGCCAACCGCGAGGAGGTGCGCCGGCCGCGCGACCTGGAGGGAGGGATCGTCGGGGTGACCGGGCTGCCCTCCGACGACGCCGTGCTGGACACGGTGCTCGAGGCCGATGGTGCCGACCCCGGAGCCGTGAAGCGGATCACGATCGGCTTCGACTCGGTCGCCGCGCTCTCAGCGGGCCGTGTCGACGCCGCCACCGCGTTCTGGAACGCGGAAGGGGTGATGCTTCGCGAGCTGGGCTTGCCGACCCGCGAATTCCGGGTCGACGACTACGGCGCGCCCCGCTATCCGGAGCTGATGCTGACCACGACCTCGCGCTTTCGCTCCGACAACCGCGACCTGATCGAGGACTTCGAGGCCGCCACCGCGGACGGGTACGCTGCCGCGGCCGCCGACGCGGAGGCGGGGCTCGCCGCGCTCCTTGACGGAGCGGACGAACTGGACCGCGAGACGCAGGCGGCTCAGCTCGAGGCGCTGCTCGAACGTGGACGCGTTCGGTCCGCCGGTCGCCTCCGCCGTCGAGTGGCTCAAGTGGGCCCTGGAGCGGGAACTCGTCAGCTTGGAGTCGCGAGAGGGTATGTTCGCCGCTAGAGCGAGCGGCGGTCCCGGAACTCGCGGCGGACCGACTCGGGGCGGCCCCACATCTGCACGACCTCGGCCCGGCCCTCGCTGTAGTCGCGGACGATCAGCTCGCCCTCGATCCCCTCCTCGTCGAGCATCCGCAGCGTGCCGAGGACGGTCTCCGGCGCGGCCGCGTGGCCGAAGCTGTGGGCGACGTTGATGCGCCAGTGCCAGTCGGCCCTGGAGAAGGGCTGCGCGTTCACCTGGCTGAGCAGGACGGCGGCGTCGACGTAGCGCTCCTCGTCGCGCAGGCGCAGGTCGAAGACCATGTCGGTCCAGTCGGCCGGTAGTGAGTCGAGCACCTGCTGGAAGTCGCCGGCGAACACCGAGCCGAAGCCTACCCGGCCTACCGGGGCGCGCCGTTGGAGACGATCATCCGCTGGGCCAGCTCGCCACCGATCGCGTGCCGGTCGCCGGCGATCGAAACCGTCAGCGGTCCGCCGAACGGCTGGCGTTCGACCACCTCCAGCGCGGCGCCGGGCCTGATGCCGCGCTCGGCCAGATATCGGAGCATCGCCGGATCGGAGTCCGAGACCCGTGTGAACAGACCCTCCGCGCCCGGTTCGAGCGTCGCCAGCGGCGTCCCCTCCGAGGCCGCCACGGAGAGCTCGCGGTCCGGGATCGGGTCGCCGTGCGGGTCGAGCGTCGGGTCGCCCAGCGCGGCGGCCATCCGCTCCTCCAGCTCCTCGGAGATGTAGTGCTCCAGTACCTCGGCCTCGTCGTGCACGCGGTCCCAGGGCATGCCCAGCGCCTCGGAGAGGTAGGCCTCGAGCAGGCGGTGGTGGCGGATCACCTCGAGGGCAACCCGCTCTCCCGTATCCGTGAGCGTGACCCCCTGGTAGGGCTCGTGCTCGACCAGCCCGAGATCGCCCATCCGCTTGAGCATCGCCGTCACCGAGCCCGGCGACACCCCCAGGCGCTCGGCGAGGGCCGAGTTCGTGACGGCGCCGGACTCGCGCTCGCGGAGCGCGTGGATCGCCTTCGCGTAGTCCTCCACGGCCTCGGTGTTGGCCGCGGTGGGGTCGCGGCGGAACCCGGAGTGTGCCGTCGGCGTCATGGCGTCACCCGGCCACCAGGAGGCCCGTGAGGTACATCACGCCGATCCCGGCCAGGAGGCCGCCCACCGCCGCGGGATGAAGCAGGCGCCCGGCCGAGTCGCGCATCGACGGCGCCAGCTGCACGATCACCTGCGCGATCGCGCCCACGCCGACGCCGAACAGGAACGCGGCCGCGCTGGGATTGAACGCCGACGCCCCGATCCAGGCGCCGAGGATCGCGGGGGCGCCCGCGATCAGGCCCAGCGTGACAAGACGCCCGAGCGTCGGGCGGGCGCTCGCGAGCGGCGCGACGATCGCGAGGCCCTCGGTGGTGTTGTGGATCGCGAAGCCGACGACCAGGAAGGTCCCCAGCGCCAGGGCGCCGACCGCGTACGCCGAGCCGATCGCGAGTCCCTCGCCGAGGTTGTGCAGGCCGATCCCGATCGCGACCAGGAGCGCGAGGTAGGGACCGGCCGAGGCGCCGCTGGACTCGCTTGCGCGCTGCCGCCGCCGCGAGAGATAGACGTCGATCCCGGCCAGCACCGCGTAGGCGACCAGCGCTCCCAGGTAGACGAGCGCGGTGCCGCCGAATGCGCCAGGTCCCGCCTCGGCGATCTCGAGGCCCTCAAGCCCGGCGTCGATCGCCAGGAAGGCCAGCAGGCCAACCGTGAACGCGATCAGCACCCGCAGCCAGTCGGCGGAGATGCGGCGGACGAACGGCAGCCACAGCATCCCGAGCGTCACCGGGATCACTCCCACGTAGATCCCCAGGAGCGCCATCAGCCCGTAGAAGTCGAGGTCGGCGGCGGGCGTCTCGACCGCGACCGGGATCTCGTGCTCGAGCGTCCCGCCCGTCGAGGTGAAAACGCCGACGCCGTAGGCCTCGCCCTCGATCCACGGGTAGGGGATCGTGAGCGTCGTCGATGCGAGGCGGCCGACGTCGTTGGCCTCCGCCTCGAACGGCACGAACGCCTCGTTCACGGTCACCTGCGCGATCCCGAACGCGTCGGGCCCGTCGTTTCGGATCGTCAACTCGATCTCGCCGGGGCGAAGCACCGTCTGCTCAACCGCGAGCTCCTCCACCGGCGGGCCCGTCCGGTCGCCCAGCCCGGGGCCCCCGAGCAGCGCGAACAAGCCGATCGCACCGGCGATCAGCGCCAGGGGGACCGCGCCCAGCAGCCAGGTCGGGGTGCCGGAGGGAGCTCGCTCTGTGGCGTCGGCGGCTTCCATCACTCCTCGACCTCGAAGAAGCCGAGCCAGCCCAGCTCGGCGAACTCGGTCTTGTGGGCGTGGAACATGAACTTGCCCGGGTAGGGGAACCGAAGCTCGAGGACCCCGCGCTGGCCCTGGCCCTGGACCACGGTGTCGGTGAAGTCCATCGGCTGAAGGCGAGTGCCGGTCGGGTAGTAGTCGAAGAAGTTCGCGTGGATGTGGAACGAGTTGATCTGGTCGAACTCGAGCAGGTTCACCAGGTAGATCCGCACCAGCTCGCCGCGCTTGACCCGGATCGGCTCCTCCACGTAATGGAAGGGGATCGTGTTGACCGCGTAGATCTCGTTGGCGCCGTCGAAGTTGGTGTCGAAGCCGTTCATCACCATGACCAGCTCGTCGGCGGGCTCACGCGGCTCCTTGGGATCGATGATCATCGCCCCGTAGAGGCCCTTCGCGATGTGCGCCGCCAGCGGCATCACGTGGCAGTGGTAGAGGTGAAGGCCGAACGGCTCGGCCTCGAACTCGTAGTCGAACTGCTCGCTGGTGTCGATCGTGCCGCCGCCGCGGCCCTCTCCGATCCCGGGCATGCCGTCCATGAAGTCGGGGTGGAAGCCGTGGAAGTGGATCGTGTGCGGATGCTGCGAGCCGTTGATGAAGCGGATCCGCATCAGGTCGCCCTCGGTGGCGCGGAACGTGGGGCCGGGGATCCGCCCGTTGTAGGTCCAGGCGGGGTACGTGATCCCGGGGGCGACCTCGATCTCCTTGTCCTCGGCCAGCACGGTCCACTCGCGCAGCGTGCGGCCATCCGGGAGCCTGCTGGTCCGCCCGTAATCGAAGTCGCGAACGATCTCGCTCGGGTCGAAGCCGTTGGCAGCGTGATCGACGGTCCCCTCGCCGAACCCGTCGTGCATCGCCACCCCGCTGCCGGCGTGCCCCGCGTGCGGGGTCTCCGCGGCGCTCGCGGTCGCATGCTGGTCGTCGCCCAGCGCCGCGTGGAGGCCCTGATGCGGCACGGTTTCGTGAAGCGCCGCGAGCGCCGGTGCCGCCGCGGCGCCGGAGACGATCAACCCCCGCCTGGTGAGCTTTCTACCCATCTCAAGAGAGATTTTGACATATCAAAAAGCGTTGTCGCTTCCTACAATCGGTGTCGTGGAGGCCAGCGGCACGATCGAGCTCGACGGGCAGTACCGGGCGTTGCGCGAGGAGGCCGGCTTCCTCGAGCGCACGGGGCGCGCCCACCTCGACGTCACCGGGCCCGACGCGGCCGAGTACCTGCAGGGCCAGATCACCAACGAGATCGAGGCGCTCCAGCCGGGCTCAGGCTGTTACGCGGCGCTGCTCGACCGCAAGGGCCGCATGCAGGGCGACATGCGGGTGCTTCGCCTGGACGGCGGCACGATCTGGCTCGACCTCGAGCCGGAGGCCCTCCCCGCCGTGCTCCGCCACCTCTCCATGTACAAGGTCGGCCGCGACGTCGAGGTCACAGACCGCAGCCCCGACCGCGCTCTGCTCTCCGTGATCGGGCCCGGCGCGGCCCGCCTGACCGGCGCGCCCCCGCTCGGCGCCGAGGGCGCCCACGCCGAGGTCGAGATCGCCGGTGTCTCGTGCCGCGCGGTCGCCACGGACCTGGGGCTCGACCTCCTCTGCGCGGCCGCCGATGCCGAGGCCCTTCGCGAGGGCCTCGTCCGGGCCGGAGTGGCCGAGGTGGCGGAGGAGGCCGCCGAGATCGTCCGGGTCGAGAGCGGGCGCCCCCGCTTCGGGCGTGAGATGACGAACGAGACGATCCCGCAGGAGGCCGGCATCAACGAGCGTGCCGTCTCGTTCGAGAAGGGCTGCTACATCGGCCAGGAGACGGTCGCCCGCCTCCACTACAAGGGCAAGCCCAACCGCCACCTGCGCGGGCTGCGCTCCGAGGCGCCGCTCGCCGTCGGCGACGAGATCCGGGTGGGCGACAAGGTGGTCGGCCGCGTCGGGACCACCGTGATCTCTCCCGCCCTGGGCCCGGTGGCGCTGGCGATCGTCCGCCGCGAGGCCGAGCCGGGCGCCACCGTGGCCGTCGGCGACGGCGCGAGCGCCGAGGTCGTCGAGCTGCCCTTCTGACCGCCAGCCCGGCCGTGTCGAGTTGCCGCATCGGGCACCCTCGTCGTTTAGGGTTGCGGCGCAGATGGGCGCGAGGGAGGAGTTCCGCTCTACCGGGCAGCGCACCCGCGAGGTCGTGTGCGTGGTCGCGCTCGCCGGGGCCGTCGTCCTGGCGGGCTGCGGGGGAGACGACGACTTCGCCAACGAGCCGCGCCCCGCTGCGCCGATCGTGGTCACCGCCAAGGTCGACGACGAGGAGGTGGTCGTCTCGCCCCGCGAGTTCGGCGCCGGCCTGGTGAACATCACCGTCACCAACCAGTCCGACGACCCCGTGAACCTCACCCTCGTCGGGCCCGCGCCCGAGGACAACGAGGAGTCGGGCGAGATCCCCCCGGCGGGCGTCGGCAATCTGAAGGCGGACGTCGTCGAGGGCCAGTACGAGGTGAACGGCGGCGAGCGCTCCGACGCGAAGCCCGCCACGGTCGCGGTCGGCCCGCCGCGCCCCAGCTCCAGCGACGAGCTGCTGCTGCCGTAGCTACTCGGCCGGGGCTTCGGCCTCGGCGACCAGCGAATCGATCCGCCGCAGCTTCTCCTCGAGGGACTCAACCATCGCGTTTAGCCCGTCGCGGGCGCGGTCGGACGAGGTCTTGATGCCGGTCAGCGTCGAGCGGATGGCCTGGGCCTGCTTGAGGACCGACACCGCCTCGGCCGCGGCGTCGCGCACGGCGACCGCGTCGACCTCCAGGTCCGCGTCGCGCGAGAGCAGGACCCGGGCGGCCGCCAGCCTGTAGGCGAGGGCCAGGGCCAGCCCATCGGGCTCCTCGCGATCGACCGCGACGATGAGCTTGTTCCCCTCGTATTCGTGCAGCTGCTCGCGGCCGGAGGGGATCCGCTCCTCGCCGGCGACGACGAGGACGCCGAAGGAGGCCGCGCGGGCGGCCATCCCGTCGTTCAGCTCGGCCCAGGCCTCGTTCTTCGAGAGCTTCTTGTCCTTGGCCTCGAAGACGATCCTGCCGCTGGCAGGGCCGTCGGCGGCACCGAGCTCGATAAGGGTGTCGCCCTTCTTCCCCCCACCCTCGGCCTGCTCGCCGCCGGTGTGGGTGGCGCAGTCGCCGCGCGGCGCGGCGATCCGCTCGAGGGCCTCGTGTACGCGCTCCTCGAAGGTGCGGCCCTTGGCGGTCCCCCGCTCCGCCTCCTCGGCGACGCGCCGGTCGGCGTCCTCGCCCTCGCGCAGCTCGATGATCTGCTGCGTCAGCCCCTCGATGCGCTTGCGGTTGGCCTCGCCCTCGGCCTGCTGGCGGGCGCCCAGGTCCTTGTACACCTTGACCATCGCGTCCTTGAAGTCGAACAGCGGGTTGTGCCCGTCCTCGGCGGAGAAGAGCTTGAGCAGGGCCTCGCGCTGCGCGTCGAGCGCCTCGCGCATCCCCTCTTCGATGTCCTTCTGGACGGAGCCGTCGCGCTCGCCGTCGAAGCTCTCGCCGATGCGCTCTGCGAGCTGCTGGTCGCCGGCCTCGAGCGTCCTGGTGAGCCGTTCGGCCAGCGCCGTGCTCTGGCGCTCGAGCTCGGCGCGCACGTAGTCGACGTTCACCGCCGTCTCCTCGGAATCGAGCACGCGGGCGCCGATCTCGATGGCCTTCGCGACCGTCTCGGGGCCGGGCTGGCCGGACTCCGCTCGCTCGCGAACGACGCGCGCGGCGCGCTCGTCGTTCACGGTCAGCGCCTCGACGACCAGGCGGTCGCCGATCGCACGCACGACGCCGCCCGCGCCGCCGGGGCCCTCGTCGATCGGTAGCTGTGGGTGTTCGCTGGCTTCCATGTGGACTCACGAAAGTAGTCGCAGCGGCGGACGGGAACCTGACGCTTGTTCGCCTGCGGGCCAAGCGGTAGAGTCGTCGGCTGGCAGGGGAATGAGCAGGCGCAGGGTTCGAGATCGGCTGAGCTACGCCAACGTCGTGGCGACCGGGTCGCTGTTCGTCGCGTTGGGCGGCGTAGCGTGGGCGCTCGAGTCCAACGGCGTCCGCTCGCAGCACATCGCCCCGGACGCCGCCCGCGGGGCGGACGTCAAGGAGTCCACGCTCAGCGGGATCGGCACCGGCGTCATCGGAGGCGAGGCGACCCTCGGCGTCGGCACCGGAAGTCAGTTCGTCTCTCCGATCGGGCCCACGGAGGAGCCCGCCCAGGACGCCAATACGCTGCTGGCCCCGCGCGAGCTCATCGCGACCGGTTTCCGGGTCGAGTTCGAGGGCGGTAACTTGTCCGGAGGGGAGCGGAGGTTCGTGTTCCTGCGGAACGGCGAGGAGACCGTGCTGCGGTGCTCGGTCAGCGGGACCAAGACTGGCTGCAGATCGAACAGGCGGCTTCGGTTCGAGAAGGGCGACGTCATCGGGATGGTCGAGCACCACACCGTCGTCGTAGGCGGGAGCCATGCCGCCTTCGGCTGGATCGCGCAGACTCCCTGAGCGGCTCGCCCTGCGCCCGAGTCAACGCCCCCGCCGCTACGATCCCGCCGCTCGTTCCAACGAACCAGGAGTTGACGCACACGTGGCCGTAGACGTATCCGATGTGACCCAGCTCGACGTCGAGCCCGGCAGCCTGCCCGAGACGATGGCGGCCTGGGTGATCCGCCAGGAGCGCGAGGGCGAGCCCAAGGACGCCTTCCAGATCGAGCAGATCGAGGTCCCCGAGCCCGGCGCGTTCGAGGTGATCGTGCGGGTGATGGCCGCCGGCGTCAACTTCAACAACGTCTGGGCGGCGCTCGGTAAGCCCGTCTCCGTCTTCAACTACGGCGATCACCCCGAGTACGGCCACCACATCGGCGGCTCCGACGCCTCGGGCATCGTCTGGAAGGTCGGCGAGGGCGTCACCCGCTGGAAGCCGGGCGACGAGGTCGTCGTCCACTGCAACCAGGCGTCTTACGAGGACGTCGAGGTCCACGGGCTCGACCCCCTGGCCGCTCCCAGCCAGATGATCTGGGGGTACGAGACCACCTGGGGCTCCTTCGCCCAGTTCACGAAGGTCCAGGCCCAGCAGCTCCTGCCGAAGCCGCGGAACCTCTCCTGGGTCGAGTCATCCGCCTACGGGCTCACCTACTTCACCGCCTACCGGATGCTGCTCGACCGCTGCCACATCCAGGCCGGCCATAACGTCCTGATCTGGGGCGCCGCCGGCGGCCTGGGCGTGTTCGCCATGCAGCTCGCCAAGGCGGCCGGGGCGAACGCCGTCGGCGTCGTCTCCTCCGACGAGAAGGGCGCGCTGGTGAAGGAGCTGGGCGCGGTCGACTACATCAACCGCAGCGAGTTCGGCGAGATGATGCGAACCGACGCCAACCACCCCGCCGCCGACCCCGCCGCCGACAAGGAGCGCTTCAAGGCCTCCCGCGCGTTCGCCAAGCGAGTCAAGGAGATCCTGGGCGACGCGCCCGACATCGTGTTCGAGCACGTCGGCCAGGCGACCTTCCCGACGTCCGTGTTCACGGTCAAGCCGTTCGGAAAGGTCGTGATCTGCGGCGCCACGTCCGGCTACAACCTCGACTTCGACGTCCGCTACCTGTGGATGAAGCAGAAGGAGATCCTCGGCTCGCACTTCGCCAACGCCTACGAGTGCATGCGCGCGAACCAGCTGATGGCGGAGGGCAAGATCCGGCCGGTGCTGTGGAAGGCGATGGACTTCGACGGGGTCCCCGACGCCCACCAGCTCCTGCACGAGAACAAGCACGCCGGCAAGATCGCGATCCGCGTCGGCGCCACCTCCGACGGCGAGGGCAAGCACGAGGACGGCCCGGGCGCGATCTGGGCCGAGGTGGGCGCGTAGCGCCTAGGGCTTCGAATCGAGCTTGCCAATCCCTCGGGCTGTCCTGCCCTGCCTACACACCGTGTGGGCTATCCAGGACAGTCCATGGGCGGGCAGGCGAGCGTCAGCTTTCCCGGCGCCTACGCCAATAGCGCTCCAGGCCCAGCCACTGGTGGCCGGGCGGCATGGCCTGGCGCAGGCGAGCCGTCACCTCCTCGCTTTCGGCGTCGAGGACGGCGCTCAGCCATCGTGCGAACTCGTCGCGGTCCCCACCCGAGCTGACCTCGGCGGCCTGCCGGAGGTAGGCCTCGACCGCATCGAGTTGCACCGCCGGGTCCTCACCGGCGCCGAAATGCGTCATGCACAGGCGTGCGGGGGCCAGCTCACGCAGCGACGCGATCGAGGCAAGCCAGGCCTCTACGTCGATCTCGGGCGGCGGCGTCGGCGCCATCACCAGCTCGGACGGCGGGATCCGGACCCCGGCCACGTCACCCGTGAAGACGTCTCCGCTCGCACCGTGCGCGTAGACCACGTGGGTGCCCGCGTGTCCCGGCATGTGGTGGACGCGGCAGCCGTGGACCTCCTCGCCGCCTCGCAGTGCGGTCACGCGCTCGGCCGGGACCGGCGCCACCTCGCCCCAAAGCCGCTCCATCTCGTCCCCGTAGAGGCGTCCGGCCGACTGCACCAGCCGGGCCGGGTCGATCAGGTGCGGCGCCCCGGCCTCATGCACGTACACGCGCAGGCCGGAAAAGCGCCGCGCCAGGACGCCAGCCGCCCCGGCGTGGTCGAGGTGGATGTGGGTCAGGAGCAGGGCCCTGGGCTCCGCCTCTACGCCCGCGAGCAGCGTCTCGACCGTCGAGGCCGGGCCGGGGTCGGCGATGACCCCTGGCGCCGCCTCCCAGGCGCCGATCACCCGGTCGCGGCCGAGGTGCATGCAGTCGATCAACCGGGACACGGCGCGGCAGCCTTGCAGACGCGCGGCCGACGTAACCGCTGGCGGTAGCATGCCGCCCCGATGCACGTGAACTACATCGAGTGGCGTGTCCACCCGTTCCGGGCGCCACGGTGGCTGGAAGCCTGGCAGCCGGCGGTCGAGCGGGCGGCGGCGTTCGGCGCCAGCGCCTGCTACCTGACCCGCAACATCGACGATCCCCTCCACTTCCGCCAGGTCTCGATCTGGTCGGACACCGCCGACTTCGACCGCTACTGGGCGTCCGACGAGATCGCCGAGCTGCGCGAGGTCGCGATGGGCTACTACAACAAGCCCGTGCTCTGGGTCTGGCACTCGCTCACCGCCGAGGCGGTGCCGGGTGCGGCCGAGGTCGTCGCGGCCGAGGGCGCGGACTGAGGCTCACACGCCCCGGCCCGGCCGCACGGCTGGGAGCAAAGGCCGCAGCCGTGGTCCTGGCCGCAGGATCGCTGGCGGGATGTGGCGGCGGTGACGAGGAGCGGGAGCCCGCCGGGCCGCCGCACCTGATCGTCGTCATGACGGACGACCAGACGCTCGAGAGCTTCGGGCCCGAGGCGATGCCCTACTCATGGGAGCTGTTCAACGGCGAGCGCGGGGCCGTCTTCACCCGCGCCGTCGCCTCCCCTCCGCTCTGCTGCCCGG
Source organism: uncultured Solirubrobacterales bacterium (assembly GCA_963797835.1). Taxonomy (GTDB): domain Bacteria; phylum Actinomycetota; class Thermoleophilia; order Solirubrobacterales; family 70-9; genus JBDTSW01. Next base: position 6,471 of record CAWCRN010000030.1, on the reverse strand, counting down.
CGCGCGCCGGCTTCATCACCGGCCAGTACCCCCACAACCACGGCGTCCTGGGCAACGTCCCCGGCTACGCCGACCTGGTGGAGAAGGACAACGTCCTGCCGGCCTGGCTCGGCCGCGCCGGCTACCGCACGGCGTTCGTGGGCAAGTACCTGAACGGCTACGAGCTGGTGGACGGCGAGCGCGCAGCGCCGGGCTGGGACGCCTGGCACGTGCCTCCAGGGCTACCCGGCGTACTTCGACTACGTGATGAACGACGGGGGCGAGCTGACCCGCTACGGCTCTCGGCCACGTGACTACTCGACCGTGCAGTTCACCGACCGCGCCGTGCGCGAGATACGCCGCGACGCGAGCCGGGACCCCCTGTTCATGTGGCTCGGCTACAACGCGCCCCACCGCGCCCCCTCCGCCGTGGAGCCGTGCGACGGCTACATGCCCGAGCCGGGGAGCCCCGAGGCCTACGCGCCGTTCGCCGACGCCCCGCTCCCACGGGACCCCAGCTTCGACGAGGCCGACCGCAGCGACAAGCCACGGGCCGTCGCCGGGCGCTCGCCGCTGAGCGATCGGGCCATCGCCGAGCTCACCCTCAGGTGGCGCTGCAGCCAGGCCGCGCTCCGGGCCCTGGACGAAGCGATCGAGCGCCTCGTCGGCGCACTCGCCGAGGAGGGCGAGCTCGAGAACACCGTCCTCGTCTTCACCTCGGACAACGGCTACTTCTTCGGCTCCCATGGGATCGACGACGACAAGCGGCTGCCCTACCGCCAGAGCGCCGATGTGCCGCTGGCGATCCGGGTCGGCGAATCCGTCGGGCCGGTCGCCGCCGGGCGAGATCGGCGAGGTGGTGTCGAACGTAGACCTCGCCCCCACCCTGCTGGACTACGCGGACGCACGGCCGTGCCTCCGTCGTGAGGGCTGCCGGGCGGTCGACGGCCGCTCGCTGCGGCCGCTCCTCGAGGCGGAAGCGGGCCTGGCCCGGGGACCGGGGTGTGCTGCTGGAGCTGGACGACGAGTACGCCTACGAGGCGATGCGCACCCGCCGCTACCTCTACTCGATCCTGCGGCGCGACCGCGCCGGCGAGTTGCCGCGCCCGGCGGTCGAGCTGTACGACCTCGAGCGCGATCCGTTCGAGCTGGAGAACCTGTGGCGAACGGACCACGCGGAGGCACGGTCGGTTGCCGCGAAGCTGGACGGCCGCCTGGACCGCCTCGCCGCCTGCCGCGGGAGCGTCGAGGCGCGCTTCCCGTCGGCCGGCGCGCCGGCGGACTGCGAGTAGCCATCGTGGAGCGGCGCGACCTGATCTGGCTCGGAGCGATCACGCTCGCCGGCGGAGGCCCCCTAGGCGACGGCGCGCAGGTCTTCGGCGCGGAAGCGCTCGGCCACCTCGCGCAGAACCTCGAGCATCGCGTCGGTCGCCGGGGCGCGTGAGCCCTCGGCGAGGGCAGTCGCCCACACGCGCCGAGTCGGGGACTTCGGGGCGATCGGCCGCGTCTCGATCTCGGGGTGGCGCCCGGCGAGCGCCAGCTCGGGCAGCAACGTCACGCCGACGCCGGCCGCCACCAGCCCCTGAAGCACCTGGTAGTCGTCGCTCTCGAACGAGATCTTGGGCTCGAACCCGGCCGCCTGGCAGAGCAGGATGACGTGGGCTCGACACGAGCCGATCGAGACCCCCGTCAGCCAGTCGTCGCCGGCGAGGTCGTCGAGCTTGACGACGCTGCGCTTGGCGAGCGGGTGTCCCGGCGGCAGCGCCACCTGCATCTCCTCCTCCAGGAGCAGCGCGCTCTCGATGTCACGGTCGGGCTCGTCGGGGTTGAAGGCGTAGTCGTAGGTGAGCGCCAGGTCGAACTCGCCTCGCTTGAGCGCCGGGACCGAGTCCTCGGGCTCCGCCTCGCCCAGCTGCAGCTCCACCCCGGGGTAGCGGTCGCGGAAGTTCGACACGGCACGCGTCACGAGCGTCGCGCTCGCCGTTGGGAAGCTGACGAGGCGCAGGCGCCCGCCCTCCAGGCCGGCGATCGCCGCGAGCTCGCGCTCGGCCTCCTCCAGCCGGCAGATCACCGCGTCGGCGTGGGCGACCAGGGCCTGCCCGGCGTCCGTCAGCTTCGGGCCGCCGCTGGTTCGCTCGAGGAGGCTCATCCCCACCTCGCGCTCGAGCGTCGCGACCTGCTGGCTCACGGCCGACTGCGATAGGTAGAGCTCCTCGGCCGCCGCCGAGAAGGACCCGCGCGCGGCCACCTCCCGCAGGATCCGCAACCGCTTCACGTCGAGCATAAGTCCACCTTATCAACCTCAGCAGGCATCCATGTTGCGCTTATCCCCACCATGGGGCACGCTTCCATGGAAGTCGAACCTCACAACGAAGGCTGCGGCCCCGTTTCAAGGCTGGAGGAACAACGATGACGACAACGACCGATTCAACGCTCACGCTCCGCCAGCTCGACCCCGACGACGCGGCCGCGGTGGACCGCCTCTCCGCCCTGGAGGGGCGGCGGGCGCCCGAGGCGCCGTTGCTCGGCGCCGAGGTCGAGGGCCGGCTGCTGGCCGCCGTCTCGATCGCGACCGGCGAGGTCGTCGCCGACCCGTTCAGCCGGACGGCCGAGCTGCGAGCGCTGCTGGAGCTGCGGGCCGCGCAGCTTCGCGAGCGGCGCCCCCGGGTGACCGGTCGCACCCGATGGAACAGGAAGCCGGCGGCGCCGGCTCACGCGGGCCGGCTCGCGGCGCTCCACTTCCGGGCGTCGTAAGGCTCAGTGCTGCTCGAGCGGGGCCATCGTCAGGCCTGCCGCCTCGAGCTGCTCCCAGTAGAGCTCGGCAGGCTCGCGCTCGCCCGACCAGACGATCGCCTGCCCGCTGCTGTGGATCCTGTCGGCGAACCCGTAGCCGGCGTCGACGGTGACGCCGGGCACTACCCGGGCCAGGGTCTTGGCGACGTGATCGAAGGTGTTGTGATCGTCGTTCAGCACGATCACCTGCCAGCTGCCCCCGGTTCCCGACCCGGGGCCGGACGTGCGCGGGCGCTCGATCGTCTCGGTCGCCATCACGCGGCCCGGATCAGGGGTCTGGGACGGAGACCTTGAGGCGGTCGTAGGTGCCGACCGTGTGGTTCTTGGAGTTCTTCAGGTTCCCAAGGCCGAACTCCAGCCTCCGGCCCTCGATCTGGCCGTGGTTCGGGTCGTTGACGTCCGCGACCTCGGTGCCGTTGACGATCGCCCGGATCCGTGCGCCTTCGGCGATCAGCGACATCTTGTTCTGCTTGCCGATCCCGACCACGGCGTTGTTGTCGGCGTTCACGGGGAAGGCCGCGCCATCCGGGTCCCGGCGGAGCTGGAACCGGCGCTCCTTCGCGAACACGCGAAGCTCGTAGTGCGTGCCCCCACCCACACGGATCCGGATGTCGAGGAAGGCGTCGTTGCGAAGCCCGCTCGGCGTCTTCTTGACGATCCGGCCCGACGCGTCGAAACGCTGGTCGGGCAGCGGCGAGACCCCCTGCACGGGAGGCTGGTAGTTGCAGAGGTGTGAGCCCTTCACCTTGATCTGCATCACCTCGCGCTTCTCCCGGTACTCGCGCTCGCACTTGTTGGATTTGCCGATGTTCTTCACCTCGCGGTACTTCGGCTTGTTTCCGAACGTGTTGTTGTAGATGCTCACGTAGCCGAACGCGGTCGCGGCCGCCGCGCATGCGGCGACGGCGCCGAGACCGGCAAGCCAAAGCAACCGTGGGCGCTCCCTGCGAGGACTCATGGGCTGCTCAGGGTAACCGCTTAAACCGGCGAGAGTGCCGTCGGAGCCGTCGTGGGGCGCCATCCCGCGCCCTAGAATCTCCCACATGGCCGACGCTGCCTCCGAGCACCGCCTGCCCGAGCCCGACCGCCCCTGGGTCATGCGCACCTACGCGGGGCACTCGGACGCCCGGCGCTCGAACGAGCTCTACAGGCGCAACCTCGCCAAGGGCCAGACGGGCCTTTCGATCGCCTTCGACCTCCCCACCCAGACGGGTTACGACCCCGACCACGTGCTCGCACGGGGCGAGGTCGGCAAGGTCGGCGTGTCGATCGTGAACAAGGGCGACATGCACGCACTCCTCGACGGCATCCCGCTCGACGAGATGAACACCTCGATGACCATCAACGCCACCGCCGCCTGGCTGCTTGGCCTCTACGTCACCGTCGCCGAGGAGAACGGGGTCCAGCGCGCCGCGCTGAAGGGGACGACCCAGAACGACATCATCAAGGAGTACCTGTCGCGGGGGACCTATGCGTTCCCGCCCGGCCCCTCGATGCGGCTGATCGCCGACACGGTCGCCTTCTCCGTCAATGAGATGCCGAGCTGGAACCCCACGAACATCTGCTCCTACCACCTGCAGGAGGCCGGGGCAACGCCGGTCCAGGAGATCGCCTACGCCCTCTCCACGGGCATCGCGGTGCTGGACGAGGTCAAGGCCCGCGGCCAGGTTGCCGACGAGGACTTCCCGAAGGTCTTCGGGCGGATCTCGTTCTTCGTCAACGCCGGCGTGCGCTTCGTCGAGGAGCACGCGAAGCTGCGCGCCATGGCCGAGCTGTGGGAGGAGATCGGCCGCGACCGCTACGGCGTGACCGACCCGAAGTTCCTGCGCATGCGCTACGGCGTGCAGGTCAACTCGCTCGGGCTGACGGAGGCGCAGCCCGAGAACAACGTGCAGCGGATCGTGCTGGAGGCGCTGGCGGTGACGATGGGGCGCAACGCCCGGGCGCGAGCGATCCAGCTACCCGCCTGGAACGAGGCCCTCGGCCTGCCCAGGCCCTGGGACCAGCAGTGGAGCCTGCGCATCCAGCAGGTGCTGGCGTTCGAGACCGACCTCCTCGAATACCCGGACATCTTCGAGGGCTCCAAGGTCATGGACGGGCTCGTGGCCGAGCTGGCGGAGGGGGCGCGCGAGGAGATGAAGGTCGTGGCCGACCAGGGCGGCGCCGTCGAGGCGGTCCCCTACATGAAGGCGCGCCTGGTCGAGTCCCACCGCGAGCGGGTGGGGCGGATCGAGCGCGAGGAGATGACGGTCGTCGGGCAGAACCGCTTCACCGAGACCGAGGACTCTCCGCTCACGGCGGGCGCGGACGGGGGCATCCTGACGCCCGACCCGGAGGTCGAGCGCGAGCGCGTCGAGGCGCTCGAGGCCTGGCGTGCCGAGCGCGATGAGGCCGCCGTCGAGCGAGCCCTGTCGGAGCTGGCGGAGACCGCGGCCGACGAGTCCGCAAACGTGATGCCGGCCACGATCGCGGCCGCCAAGGCCGGCGCCACAACGGGCGAGTGGGCGCAGGCGCTGCGCGACGTGTTCGGCGACTACCGGGCCCCCACGGGCGTCTCCGGAAGCCGCCGCCGCCGGCAACGGGGACGTGCTGGCCGCCACACGCGAGCGCGTCGACGCGGTCTCCCAGGCGCTGGGCCACCGCCTGCGGATCCTGGTGGGCAAGCCGGGCCTCGACGGACACTCGAACGGCGCCGAGCAGATCGCCGTCCGCGCCCGCGACGTCGGCATGGAGGTGATCTACCAGGGCATCCGCCTGACCCCCGAGCAGATCGCCGCCTCAGCGATCCAGGAGGACGTCGACGTCGTCGGGCTCTCGATCCTCTCGGGCTCGCACCGCGAGCTGGTGCCCGAGGTGGTCCGCCTCCTGGCCGAACAGGGCGCCGACGTGCCGGTCGTGGTGGGCGGCATCATCCCGCCGGCCGATGCCGAGCACCTGCGCAAGGCGGGCGTGGCCGGCGTGTACACGCCGAAGGACTTCGACCTGAGCCGGATCATGCGTGAGATCGCCGACCTCGTGGCGGAGCGCAACGGCGTCGAGGCCCCGGCCGCGACCACGGCGTAGCCGGGACCCCGCCGGCCAGAGGCTACGCTCTGTGTCGTGACGGACGGCATGAACGGTGATCGAAGCGCCTGGCTTCGCTGCTACCGGTGCTGGTCGCAGCGCCTCGAGGCGCAGGTTCACTACGACGCGATCCTCAAGCTCGACCCCGACTCCGGCGAGGCCGCCGACCGCCTCGAGGAGATCCAGGAGGCCGTCGTGCAGTGCATGGACTGCATGCACGACCAGCCACACCTGACGATCGACGAGGGCAGGGTCGTTCCGATCGAGGACCGCTGGGAGCGGATGGTGGCCGGAACCCCCTGGGTGGCCTCGTGCACCGTGAACGTCGATCAGGACCTCGTCGAGACCTGCTCCGGCCCCGAGGCCGCCGACGCCCTGACCTACGCCGCCTTCGGGGAGCAGGGCACTCGTGAGTTCTTCACCCATGTGCGCTTCCACAAGCACGAGGAGGAGCGCATCGTGATCCACCTGCTGGTGGAGCTCTACGCCCGCGACTCACAGGAGGCGACCGAGGTGCTCGAGGTGGCTTCGCGGGGGATCCTCGAGCTGACCTCGCTCGCGGAGGAGTCGCGACCGCCGGCGCACGCCGCCGACGAGGCGCACTAGCCCTGCTAGGGCTGCTCCGGAAACCTGCTC
>CAWCRN010000029.1:0-146271 GCA_963797835.1 uncultured Solirubrobacterales bacterium | reverse complement strand
AACTCGAACGTGAAGTAGTTCGCCTCGCCGCGGCATTCCCAGGTGCCGGCGAGCTCATTGCCCTTGATCCGCCCGCAGTCGAAGTCGCCCAGGACGAACTCCTCTGAGACCGAACCGATCTCGGCCATCGCGTCCTCGACCGCCTCGCAGCTCGTGCCATATGCGGTCACGTTCGTGATGTTCGGAGGGGAGTCCGCGCCGGGGCACGCCTCGGCGGGCGCGTCCGCGGCGGTCGAGTCCGGCGTGGTGGTGCCCTCGTCGTCCTCCCCGCACGCGGCGAGGGCGAGGCAGCACAGGGCGAGGCCGGCGAGGGCGGGGAGTCGCATCGGCCGCAGCCTATGGCAGCCGCAGAGGGGCACTCCGCTCACGCCGGAGTAGTCTGCGGCGATGACGGCAGCCGCCACGACCGCGACCCCCGCCCCACTCGCCGGAAGGATGCCGAGCCCGAGCCGATGAGGGTGGCGGTGATCGACACCGGGACGAACTCGACCCGCCTGCTGGTTGCCGACATCGCCGACGGCCGCATTGATGTGCTCGAGCGGCGGTCCACGGTGACGCGGCTGGGTCGCGGGGTGGACACCTCGGGCCAGCTGGCGGCCGAGGCCATCGAGGGCGTGTGCGAGACCATCGCGGACTACATCGCCCTCTACGAGGAGCTCGCGCCCGAGCGGGTCACCGCGCTCGCCACCAGCGCTGTACGCGACGCCTCCAACGGCTCGGCGTTCGTAGCGGAGCTCCGCGAGCGCTTCGCGATGGACGCCCGCGTGCTGGAGGGCGAGGAGGAGGCGCGCCTCACCTATCTGGGTGCCGCCGCCGGGCGTGGGCACACGGACCAGACCTTGGTGATCGACATCGGCGGGGGCTCGACCGAGCTGGTCGTCGGCTCCGGCAGGGAGCTCGGCTTCCACACGTCGCTTCAGGCCGGCACCGTGCGCCACTCGGAACGCCACCTCCCCCACGACCCGCCGACCGCTGCCGAGCTGGAGACTCTCGCCGACGACGTCCGCTCCTTGATCGACGCCGAGTTGGGAGGGGAGGCGATGGTTCGCGCCCGTGACGGGATCGCGGTCGCCGGCACCCCCACGTCGCTGGCGGCGATCGACCTGGCGCTCGACCCCTACGACCCCGACGCCGTCGAGGGCCACCAGCTCAGCCTCGAAACCATCCAGAAGATGTGCTCGCGGCTGTCGGCGATGCCGCTCGCCGAGCGCCTGGAGGTCACCGGCCTCCACCCGGACCGGGCGCCGACGATCGTCGCCGGCATCGTGATCCTGATCCAGGTGATGCGCGCCTTCGGCCTCTCGGAGATCGAGGTCTCCGACCACGACATCCTGTACGGCGCCGCGCTGGAGTCCGCGCACACCGTCATCCGGTAGCCACCGCCTTCCCCGGCGGGCGGAGCGCGGCCGCCAGTGCCGCGCGCGCGTGTGCCGCCGGGGGTAGCCCGGCGATCGCCCCGCTCGAGGCCACGACGCCTGCCGCGGTCCGCATCGCCACGGCCAGCGCCGGCTCGAGGGCCGCCGGCCCGCCCGCGGCGAGCGCCGCGGCGAGGACGCCCGTCACCGAGTCGCCGGCGCCTGTGGCGTCGACGACCTCGCCGGGGTCCGCTGCGGGCGCCGCCACCACTCCACCCCTGCGGGCGAGCAGCGCCCCACGCTCGGTGCGCGTGACCACCGCGGCGTCGAGGCCGCCGCCCTGGCAGGGCGAGGGCGGCCGCCTCGTCCTCGCGTTCGCCGGTCAGCTCCCGCGCCTCGGCCTCGTTGCACTTGACGACGCTCGCGGCAGCGACCAGCTGGCCCACCGTCTCCAGCATCGGGTCGCGCCCGATCCAGCGCGCCGGGCGCAGGTTCGGGTCGACCAGCACCGTCCACCCACGCTCGGACGCCAGGCCGGCGGCCCTCATCGTCACCTCGCGCTCGGCGGGCGTCAGCAGCGAGTCGCTGCCCAATACCAGCACGCCGGGATCTGGGCCGATCGCCTCGTCCAGGTGCGGCCCGGCGTGGGCGGGCGGGCGATCGGGGCACTCGTGGAAGTGGAAGCGGGGCTCGCCGCCCGGCGCGTGGGAGACGAAGGCGATCGAGGTCCGGCCGCCGGGGGCCAGGGCGAAGCGCGAAACGCCGACCCCCTCGGCCTCCAGGCGGTCCCGAAGCCACCGGCCCCAGTCGTCGTCGCCGGCTCCGCCGAGGAACTCGACACGGGCGCCGAACCGGGAGGCCGCGACGGCGATGTTGGCGAGCGAGCCGCCGGGTGCGGGGGCGAACGGGCCCGCGTCGGGGAGCGCCGGCGCGGGGAGCGAGCCGACCATGTCCACCACCGCCTCGCCCAGGCAGACGACGTGCGCATTTGGGCTCGGCTGGGTAGTCCTACTCTGCATGGCGATGGACACGGGCTTTCCCGACTCCGACGCGCAGGCCGACTTCTCCCGTGCCCGCCGCCGGCAGGTTACGGCCAACCTCGCGCGCCGGCTGCGGCGTGAGCCCGACGACGTCAACCAGATCCTCCCATTCGACGAGGTCGTGGCGGCGCTCGGACGCCGGGGCGAGCGGCGCCTGGGCCTGGAGACGATCGAGCTCGACTCGATCGTGGGCACGGTCGACCGCACCCGTGAGTTCGACCGCTACTTCCGCCCCACCTCGCGCCGGGCCAAACAGCGGTGGCAGCGGATCGCGAGGGCCATGCGGAAGGGCGAGGCGATGCCGCCGATCGACGTCTACCGGATCGGCTCGCTGCACTTCGTCCGCGACGGGCACCACCGGGTCTCGGTGGCCCGTGCCATGGGGCTTGAGGTGATCGAGGCGCACGTGACCGAGATCATCACCGAGGTCGGGGCCGAGGCCGACGTCAAGCTTCACGACCTGGCGCTCAAGAGCCACGAGCGCCTCTTCTTCGAGCGCGTGCCGCTGCCCGCGGAGTACCGCGGCAGGATCTCGCTGTCCACCGGCTCCTCGTACGCCGGCCTCGCCGAGGGCGTCGAGGCGTGGGGCTTCCGGGCGATGCAATGCAGCGGCGAGTTCATGACGCGGGAGCAGGTGGCCCGGGCGTGGTTCGAGCAGGAGTTCGAGCCCGTCGTCGGCATGCTCGCCGACGCGGGGCTGATCGGCGAGCAGACCGAGGCCGAGGCCTACGCGCGGATCGTCAGCCTCCGCTACCTGCTGCTTCGCACCCATGAGTGGGACGAGGCGGTGCTGGAGCGCCTGCGCGAGGAGCTCCGCGGGCGCGCGCCCCGCGACGAGGACACGCTCACCCACCTGATGCGCGGCGGGCTCCCCGAGGCCTGATCGGGGCTCCGGCTCAGCCCTTGGTCAGGCTCGCGCCCGACTCGGGCTCGAACAGGTGCAGCTTCGTCGAATCGACCCAGAGCTCGGCCTCCGCCCCGCGCTCGGCCTCGCTGGCGGCGTCGAGGCGGGCCACCACCTGGTCGCCGCCGCCCGGCACGTCCTCGAGGCCCGCATCGCGCGCCAGCTCGTCGAGCTCCGCCGACTCGACCCCTTCCGAGCCGACCGAGAAATAGGCGTACTTCTCGGAGCCCATCGACTCGACGAGGTCGATCTTGGCCCGGAAGGTGATGCCGTGCTCAAGCGCGTCGCCGACCAGCGAGGCGTCCTCGAAGCTCTCCGGGCGAAGGCCGGCGATCACTCGACCGGAGGCGCCACTGGCCGACTCCGGCAGTGGAACCTGGCCGAACGGCAGGCTGACTTTGCCTCCCTGGACATCGCCCGGCATGAAGTTCATCGCCGGCGAGCCGATGAACCCGGCCACGAACAGGTTGGCGGGGGTCTCGTAGAGGTCGGTCGGCGAGCCCACCTGCTGGAGCAGGCCGGCCCGCATCACGGCGACCCGGTCGCCGAGCGTCATCGCCTCGGTCTGGTCGTGGGTGACGTAGACGGTCGTGGTCCCGAGCTCGGCCTGGAGCCGCGCGACCTCGGTGCGCATCTGCACCCGCAGCTTCGCGTCGAGGTTGGAGAGCGGCTCGTCCATCAGGAACGCCTTCGGGTCGCGGACGATCGCCCTCCCCATCGCCACCCGCTGCCGCTGACCGCCCGAGAGGTTGGCGGGCTTCCGGTCGAGGTGCGCCTCGAGGTCGAGCACCTTCGCCACCTCGGAGATCTTCGAGTCGATCGTCGACTTCTCGACGCCCGCCAGCTTCAGCGGGAACGCCATGTTGTCGCGCACCGACATGTGCGGGTACAGCGCGTAGTTCTGGAACACCATCGCGATGTCGCGGTCCTTCGGCGCCATCTGGTTGACGACGTCGTCGCCGATCCGAAGCTCGCCCTCGGTGATGTCCTCCAGCCCGGCGATCATCCGCAGCGCCGTCGACTTGCCGCAGCCCGACGGGCCGACCAGGATCATGAACTCGCCGTCCTGGATCTCGAGGTCCATGTCGCGGACGGCCTCGAAGCCGTCGCCGTAGCGCTTGGTGATTCCGCTGAGGGTGATCTCGGACATTTGCTCAGGGTCCTCCTTGGATTTCTAGCCCTTCACGGCCCCCGCCGTCAGCCCGGCAACGATCCGGCGCTGGAAGATGAGGACGAAGATGATGATTGGGATCGTCACGATCACGGCGGCGGCGGCGATGTTGCCGGTCGGCTGGGTGAACTGGGACTCGCCGGTGAAGAACGCGAGCGCGGCCGGCACGGTCCGCGATGCGTCCGACGAGGTCAGCGAGATCGCGAACAGGAAGTCGTTCCAGCAGAAGATGAAGACCAGGATCGCCGCCGTGAACACCCCGGGCGCCGCCAGCGGGATGATCACCTTTCGGAACGCCTGGTAGGGCGTGGCACCGTCGACCTGCGCAGCCTGCTCGAGGTCCCAGGGGATCTCCCGGAAGAAGGCGACGAGGCAGTAGATCGCGAGCGGCAGCGAGAAGGTGAGGTAGGGGATGATCAGCCCGGGATAGGTGTCGTAGAGGCCGAGCGTCGTCCACATGTCGAACAGCGGCCCCACGGTCGAGATCGCCGGGAACATCGCGATCGCGAGGGCGCCCGCGAGGATCAGCGCCTTGCCGGGGAAGCTGCAGGCGCGCGATCGCGTAGGCGGCAGAAGGCTGCGAGGACGATGGCGATCGTCGTCGCGATGATCGCGATCAGGATCGAGTTGATCAGAGGCGCGATGAACGGGCTCTCCGAGATGCCGCCGGTGAACAGCGTCTCGTAGTTCTCGAACGTGATGTCCTGCGGCACGAACCGCTCCCAGAACGTCGTGCCCTCGGTGATCGTCGCCGGCGTCTTCAGCGACAGCGAGACGATCCACAGCACCGGCATCAGCGCGAAGAAGAGGACGATGAGGATGCCGATGCTCCAGAGCGCGTACTCGCGGGTGCCCTTCTCCATCAGCTACCGGGCCTCCCCTCGGCCATTCGCACGCCGAACCCCTTGACGAAGACGTACGCGATGATCAGGACGCAGAAGAAGATCAGCACCGAGACCGCCGACCCCAGCCCCAGGTTGAGGCGCTCGATCAGCTGGTTGTAGCCCAGGATCGAGACCGACTCGGTGTCCTGCGCGCCCCCGGTCATGATGAAGATCGAGTCGAAGATCCGGAAGGCGTCGAGCGTGCGGAACAGGAGCGCGACCAGGATCGCCGGCTTCATCAGCGGCACCGTGATCTTCCAGAAGCGCTGCCAGGCGCTCGCCCCGTCGACCTTCGCCGCCTCGTTGAGACCCTCGTCGATCGTCACCAGGCCAGCCAGCAGCAGCAGCGCCATGAACGGCGTCGTCTTCCAGACCTCCGCCATGATGATCACCGCCAGCGAGCTGAACCGCTCGCCGAACCAGGCCTTGTCGTCGGCCACGAACGGCAGCTGGTTGATGAAGCCGGTGTCGGGGTTGAAGGCGTAGAACCAGGAGAAGGCGGCGACCACGGTGACGATCCCGTAGGGGATCAGGACGGAGACCCGGACGAGGCCGCGGCCGAAGATCGCCCGGTACATGATCAGGGCGATGATCATCCCCAGCGCCAGCTCGATCGCGACCGAGATCACGGTCACGAACAGCGTGTTGAAGACATCCGTCCACCACAGCTCCGAGGTCAGGACCGCCTCGTAGTTTGAGAGCCCGACGAAGCCGCCCTCATCGGGGAAGCGCAGGTCGATCTCCTGGAGCGACAGCACCAGCGCGTAGCCGATCGGGTAGGCCGTCACCAGCAGCATCGCGGCCACGGCCGGCGCGCAGAGCATCCACCCGAGGCGCCGCTCGGAACGGGTGCGGTCGGTGGTCGCGATCGCGCCGCCTCGGGCCATTACAGGAGGCCCTCCCTCTTGACGGCCTGGTTCACCTTGTCGACCAGCTCGTCGTAGGTCGCCTGGACGTCGGCGGGGTCGATGTCGCCAACCGGGTGCAGCGCCCGCTGGATCGCCAGCGACAGGTCGGTGTAGGCGGGGGTGATCGGACGCGGGGCGGCGTTGTCGATCGACTCCTTGATCAGGTCCGAGAAGCCGGGATATGCGTCCTCGATCTCCTTCGTCTTGTAGACGGCCTCGTTCGTCGGCGGCAGGCCACCCAGGGTCGCCGCCGTGATCTGGTTGTCGGGCTGCACCAGGCACTCGACCGCGTCGAAGGTGAGGTCCTTGTGCGCGGAGTAGGCGCTGACGCCGAGGTTGATGCCGCCAAGCGGCGGCCGGCTGGGCCGGCCCTCGTCGACCGCCGGGTAGAGCGCCGCGCCGAGCTGCTTGAAGACGTCGGGCGCGTTCTCCTTCGCGCTCGGGAAGACGAACGGGTAGTTGATCATGAAGGTCGAGCCGCCGGACTCGAACGAGAGGCGAGCCGAGTCCTCGGTGGAGGTGTCGATGTCCGAGGGGGCGGCGGGCGAGCGGGCGAACTCGCCCATCACCTCGAGCGCGCGCTCCGTCGGCGCCTGCTCCAGGCCGACCTCGGTCGGCCCGTCGAGGATCTGGGCGCCGGCCGACTCGATCATCGCCGTCGCCCACACCGTGAACCCCTCATAGCGGTTGCCCTGGACCTGGACCAGGCCGTCGGGCCCGATCTGCTCGGCCTCGGCGATCATGTCGTCCCAGGTCTCGGGGGGCTTCGAGACCCGGTCCTTGCGGTACCACAGCAGCTGGGTGTTGGAGGTGAAGGGTGCCGCGTAGAGCTGCCCTTCGAAGGACGCCGACTCGACGACGCTGTCGAAGACGCCGTCGGTGACGGCCTGGGCGTCGGCCCCCTCCCAGGGCTCGAGCCAGCCCGCGTTCGCGAACTCGGCGGTCCAGATCACGTCCATGCCGATGATGTCGATCGAGTCGTCCTCGGCGCCCAGCCGGCGCACGAGCTGCTCGCGCTGGGCGTCGGCCTGGGCGGGCAGGAACTCGAATGAGATCGTGTACTGGCCGTTCGAGGCCTCCGAGCACGCCGTCGCGGCCTCCTGGTAGGCGCCCGAGGGCTCGTTGAAGATGAAGAAGGAGAGCTCGGTACCCGAGCCCTCAGCCGAGTCGGAGCCGGTGCAGCCCGAGAGCACCCCAATCCCCAGCAGCAAGGCTGCGGCAGCGCCAACGAGTCTCCCCTTCAGGCGGCTCATCCTCTCCACCTGGCCGTGTATCCATTGGCACGACGCTCAAACCTTCAGGTGGACGAGCATCCCCTCCCCCGCCGCCAGGGTTCCCGGGGCGTGGTCGGCCCGGGTCGAGAGGACCAGCTCGCCCGGGGCCTCGAAGGCCACCTCCCGGTCTCCCAGGTTGAGCGCCACCAGGTGCCCGCCCCGGCGGTAGCGCAACACGTCCCCTGCGGCCTCGATCCCCGAGATGCCCGGGCCGAGCTCGCGCCGCAGCGCGATCAGCGCGCGGTACAGCTCGAGCATCGAGCCCTCCGCCCCCTCCTGGGCGGCGACGTTGCGAACGTCTGGGTCGGTTGCGGGAAGCCAGGGCGTGCCGTCGGTGAAGCCGCCGGAAGGCGTCCCGTCCCACTGCATGGGATGCCGGTACGGGTCGCGCCCGGCGCGGTCGAGCGGCGGCGAGGCTCCGGGCCCGTCCCCCATCCCGATCTCGTCGCCCTGGTAGACGAAGGCGGCGCCGGGGAGGGTGAGCAGCAGCAGTGCAGCCGCCCGCGCGTGGTCGGGCCCGAAGCGACCGATGAGGCGGGGGAAGTCGTGGTTGGAGAGGGCCCACGCGAGGCCTGGGAGCGCTTCGGAGGCGCGGATGACCTCGGCGATCCGCCCGGCGTCGCGCGGGGCGTGCAGGAACTCGAAGGCGAAGACGAGGTCGAGATGCCGGAGGTAGCCGCCGAGGCGTTCGGTCGGCAGGTAGACCTCGCCGACCAGGAAGCAGTCGCCGGCGGCCTCGCGGATGGCGCCCAGCGCCTCCTCCATCCCGGGGCCGTCGCGCGAGTGGGCGTGCTCGAGCCGAGCGTGCTCGTCGTCAAGTGGCAGCGGGAAGGGCTCCGTCGCCGGCGGGTCGTCGCGGAGCTCCGGGTCCTTCGCGAGCCCCTGGACGGCGTCGACCCGGAACCCGTCCACGCCGCGGGCGCGCCAGAAGCGGATCACCTCGCCGAACGCCTGCCGCACGTCGGCGCGGCTCCAGTCGAGGTCGGGCTGCTCGGGATAGTGGGAGTGCAGGTACCAGCGCCCGCTGCGCTCGTCGCGCGACCAGGCGGGCCCGCCGAAGGCCGCCACCCAGTTGTTGGGCGGCCCGCCGTCGGCCCAGACGTACCGCTCGGGGTGCTCGCGAAACCAGGGATGCTCGATCGAGGTGTGGCTGGGCACGAGGTCGAACAGCACCCGCAGGCCCAGGCGGTGCGCCTGGGCGATCAGCTCATCGACGTCGTCCAGCGTCCCCAGCGCCTCATCGACGCCGGTGAAGTCGGAGATGTCGTACCCGCAGTCGGCGCCGGGCGATGGGTAGAAGGGCGAGAGCCAGAGGGCGTCGACCCCGAGCCGCTCCAGGTGCCCGAGCCGGGAGGTGATCCCGCGCAGGTCACCCACCCCGTCGCCGTCCGAATCCTTGAAGGAGCGCGGGTAGATCTGGTAGACGACCGCGTCGCGCCACCAGTCTCCGGGGGGGCCGCTGGCGGCCGGCTCAGGCGAGGACGGCCTTCCGCGGGTAGACGACCTCGGGATCGGTGAGGACGTTCACCAGCGCCGGGCGGCCGGAGGCGAACGCGCGCTCGAGCGCGGGACGCAGCCCGGCGGGCTCGCCCACCAGCTCGGAGTGGCAGCCCAGCGCTTCGGCGATCAGGTCGTAGCGGGTGCCCTGGCGCAGCTCGGCGGCCACCGAGTACCCGTAGAGGAACTTCATCGGGTGGTGCTCGAGCGCCCAGATCCCGTTGTTGCCGACCACGCCCACCACCGGCAGCCCGTGGCGGGCCATCGTGTCGAACTCCATGCCGGCGAAGCCGAAGGCGCCATCGCCCAGGAGCAGGCAGACCTGGCGCCCGGGCCGCGCCAGCGACGCGGCGATCGCCTGGCCCGGGCCGGCGCCCAGGCAACCGAACGGGCCGGGGTCCATCCAGCATCCCGGCTCGTGGGTCTCGATCACGCGACCGGCGTAGGAGACGAAGTCGCCGCCGTCGCCGATCACGATCGCGTCGCGGTCGAGCACCTGGTTGAGCTCGCCGTACACGCGCATCGGGTGAAGCGGGGCGCGGTCGTCGGTGAGCTCGTCGCGCTCCGCCTCGCGCTTTTCGTCCTCGACCGCGGCCACCGCCTGGACCCACGAGCGCGTGCGGGCCGGGTCGGCCCCGGCGGACGTCGCGACCTCGCGGATGGCCGCCAGGGTGGGCGTGATCGCCCCCACCAGCTCGATGTCCGGGGCGCGGTTAGCCGTCAAGGAGTTGGGCGCGGAGTCGAGCCAGATGAGCTTCGCGTCCTCGCCAATCGAGCCGCCGAACCCGAGACGGAAGTCGAGCGGCACGCCCACGACCAGCACCACGTCGGCCTCCTTGAGGCCCTTGCCGCGCGCGCGTGAGAAGCAGAGGTCGTGATCGGCCGGCAGGCAGCCCCGTCCCATCCCGTTGAGGAACGTGGGCGCTCCCAGCGCCTCACAGGTCGCACGAAGCTCGTCCTCGCCGTGGGCCCAGTAGAGGCCAGTGCCGGCCATGATCGCGGGACGCTCAGCCCCGGCCAGGAGCTCGGCGGCCCGGTCGGCGCCCTCGGCCGACTCCCCGGACGCGATGTTGGGAGCGGGCGGCGGCTGTGCCTCGGCCTCCATGAAGACGACGTCGAGGGGATAGTCGAGGAAGGTGGGCCCGGTGGGCTGGGCGAGCGCGGCGTCGATCGCCGCGCAGGTGGCCTCCGGGATGGCGGCGGTCTCCTTCACGGTCTCCGCCGACTTCACCAGCGGTGAGACGAAGGGCAGGTGGTCGATCTCCTGGAGCGAGCCCGTCCCCCACCTACCCTCGGCCGCGCGCCCCCCGAGCGTCACCAGCGGGCTGCGGTTGAACCTGGCCGCGGCTATCGCGCTCATCCCGTTCGTCACGCCCGGGCCGGCCGTGAGCGCGCACACGCCCGCCTCGCGCGTGGCCTTGGCCCAGCCCTCGGCCGCGAACGCCGCCGACTGCTCGTGGCGCACGTCGACGATCGCGATGCCCTCCTCCTTGCAGCCGTCGTACAGCGAGAACAAATGGCCGCCCGAGAGGGTGAACAGGTGGCTCACCCCACGCGCCTTGAGCGCGCGGGCGGCAAGACGCCCGCCGTGCTGCGGCCCGGTCGCGGCCTGCGTGCCGCGAGGGCTCTCCTCCGTGGTCGCCATGGGCGAAGAGTAGTCGCGGTAGGGGCTCGGGCGTGGTCGTCTCTGCGGGGCCGGGTTGGGGCCGGCGAGGGGGCGTGCGGGCTTGCCGGCGAAAGGTGTGCGGGATCAGACCTCGTATAGAGGGGTCAAATCCGGACCATGCACCACCGGTCCCGCGCAGGGTCAGCCCCCTACCCAGCTCATGCCCGGTCCGCCGACGACGGGCCACGCCCGAGTCCTGGCCTGGCGCGCTACTCCTGCCGCGCCCCCAGGGCCATGCGTGGATTGTCGCAGCCAGGCGTGCAGTGGTGTGTGACGCGCCCGCCGGGACCGTGCTTGCGGTGCGTGACAGGAGTCCTCCACGCTCAAGGCAGGCGCCGAAGGCTCCGATGGGGTTTACGTGGAGCGCGATAGCTCGCAATACAGCGCTGCCGCGGGAGCCGCGACGCTCGAACGGGACCGACGCGGCGGCCATCCGAACGGCGGCTTTCCAGAGCCCCCCCAAGGGGCCCTCGTTCGCGTTGTCGCGGTCGAGCACCATGCCTGCGGACAGGAGACGAAGGTGCGTCTCCCTGCGCACCTGTCCGCCGCCGCGGTCAGGCACGTGGTCTGCGGAAGCTGCGGCGAGGCCTTCGAGGCGCCGAACGTCCGCGAGGTCGAGCTCGCAGCGCCGGAGCCGGATGCCGCCAGGGCTCGCCCGGGTAGCTGGCTCGCGCCGGTCGCACCCGAACCGGCAGCGCCGCCGCGACGCCCGCGTCTCAGCCTTCCCCGACCCGCGCTTCCGGCGCTCTCGCTGCCGAGCTGGCGCCCCTCGCTCCCCCACTGGCTGCACAACCCGGACAGCCGCACCTGGCGCCTGGCCTCGATCCCGCTGGCCGCGGCAGCCGTGATCGGCGCGCTGCTGTTGATCCAGGGCGGATCCGACGAGTCCAAGACCCCGTTCGCCGACGCCGTCCAGGCCGGTTCCGAGCGCGCCGTCGAACAGGGCGGCGGGCAGGCCGGTGGCGCGGGCGGCGGCGCCTCCGACGAGGCGAGCTTCATCCGTGAGTCGAGCTTCTCCCTGGCCCTTCCCGCCGGGTGGGAGCGGACCGACCCCGCCGGTGGAGCGACCTTCGCCGCCGCGTCCGCCGAGGGCGACGCCGACGCGACCCTCTGGGTCGAGCAGGACCCCAACCTGGACTTCGCCGCCTTCGAGGCCCGCTCGATGGACCAGCTCGAGGCCCTGGCCGGGAGCGCCCGGGTGGTCGAGCGCGTCGCCGCGCCGACCCCCGAGGCCACGGTGGTGCGCCTCGCCGCGGACGCACCCGCGGGCTCCCCGGCCTACGAGGTGACCCTTCGCGCATCCGGCCCCTACCTCTACTACCTGGCGACGACGGTGCAGCCCGACGCCGGTGACGCGGGCGTCGACGGGCGCCAAGCTGATCCACGGCTCGTTCGTGCCCGCAGGCGCCAAGGCCGACGAGGGAGGCGGTAGCTGATGCGCCGCCGGGCGATCATCTACGCCGCCCTGGCCCTCGCCATCCCGCTCCCGGCGCTGGCGCTGACCGGCCAGGGGACCCGCCGGGCGAGACCAGCCTCTCGGTCTCGGCCTCGCTCGACACCTGCGGGACCGCCGCCGACACGATCGTCTGCAAGATCGACGCCACCTGGAACCAGGTCGAGGGGGCGGACCGCTACACGGCCAGCGTGACGCGCGCCGACGGGTCCGTGGTGGACTTCGGCGACGTCGGAGCCGGCGGATCGAGCTTCTGGGTCCCCTACGTGGGCAACGGCACCTACACCGTCACCGTCTCCGCCTATGGCACCCCGCCGGGATCGGAGAGCGCGAAGGTGGTGGCCCGTGAGTCGTCGGCCACGGGCTCGAATGCCCCCGGACCCCCTGGCCCCGGCGCCGATGCCCCTGGCCCCGCCGGCCGGGATCTCGAGCCCGGGGACGCGAGCGAGGTCCCCGTTCCCGGCCCCGACCCGGCGCCCGAGCCCGAGGAGCCGAGCTGCGAGGACGAGCCCGCCGTGCCGCCCGCACCCCCGGAGCCGCCCGCACCGGAGGACCCGGTCGCACCGGGCGACGGCAACGGCGGCCAGGTCACCGGGCTGTCCGCCGAGGCGACGTCCGCCCTCAGCGACAGCGCCGAGCTGCCCGAGACCGTCGAGTGCCCGGATGTGCCCGCCGAGGCTCCCGTGGGCGGGTAGCCCGGGTACGCTCCCGGGGTGGCCGAGACCCTCCTCGACGCGCTCTCCGAGCCGACCCTCGACTTCATCCGGCGAAGCCCCCAGCCGCTCCTGATCGGCGGTGAGCGGGTGCCGGCCGCCGACGGCCGCACCTTCGAGACGCTCGACCCCGCCACCGGCAACACCATCTGCGAGGTGGCGCACGCGGGCCCGGAGGACGTCGAGCGGGCGGTCGCCGCCGCCCGCGGCGCCCTCGACGGGCCCCTTCGGAAGCTGAACCCGGCGAAGCGCTCGGCGCTGATGAACACGCTCGCCGAGCTGATCAAGGCGAACGGCGAGCAGCTGGCAGAGATCGAGTCGCTCGACAACGGCAAGCCGGTGAAGATGGCGGGCGGCGACGTCGCCGCCGCCGTGAACCACCTGCGCTACTACGCGGGCTGGCCGACGAAGATCGAGGGCGAGACGATCCCGGTGTCCGCGCGCGACGTGCTCTGTTACACGCTGCGCGAGCCGGTCGGCGTGTGCGCGCAGATCGTGCCCTGGAACTTCCCGCTCCTGATGGCCGTGTGGAAGATCGCGCCTGCGCTCGCCGCCGGCTGCGCCGTCGTGCTGAAGCCCGCCGAGCAGACGCCGCTCACCGCGCTGCGCCTCGGGGAGCTGGCGCTGGAGGCGGGGCTCCCGGAGGGGTCCGTCAACGTCCTCACCGGCGATGGGGGGACGGGCGCGGCGCTGGTCGACAGTCCCGGCGTGCAGAAGGTCGCCTTCACCGGCTCGACCGCCGTCGGGCGCGAGATCGGCGCCAAGTGCGGACAGGCGCTCAAGCGGGTCACGCTCGAGCTGGGCGGGAAGAGCCCGAACATCATCCTGCCCGACGCCGACCTCGAGCAGGCGATCCAGGGGTCCTTCCAGGGCATCTACTTCAACTCCGGCCAGGCCTGCAACGCCGGCTCCCGGCTGTTCGTCCACCGCGACCTGTTCGACGAGGTGGTATCCGGCCTCTCCGAGTTCGCCCGCGAGGCGACCGTCGGCCCCGGCCTCGACCCCGCGTCCCAGTTCGGCCCGCTCGTCTCCGAGGAGCAGTACGACCGCGTCACCGGCTACATCGACTCCGGCATCGCCGACGGCGCCGAGGTGGCGGCCGGCGGCTCCCCGAACGGGGACGGAGGCGGCTGGTTCGTCGAGCCCACCCTCTTCACCGGCGTCTCCGACGAGATGAGGATCGCCCGCGAGGAGATCTTCGGCCCGGTTCTGGCGGCCATGCCCTTCGACAGCCTCGAGGAGGTCGCGGCGCGGGCCAACGACACCGAGTACGGGCTGGCGGCCGGCCTGTGGACGCGCGACATCTCGAACGCCCACAAGCTGGCCGGGATGCTCCAGGCGGGCGTCGTTTACATCAACAACTGGGGCGGCGGCGACCCGGCCGCCCCGTTCGGCGGCTACAAGGCGTCGGGGATCGGGCGCGAGAAGGGGTCACGCCAACCTCGACGCCTACCTCGAGACGAAGACGGTCTGGACCCAGCTCTAGGACGCCGGCTCGCTCCTGACCGCAACTTTGCGGCGGTGGGACGTGTTCTCCGGAACGCAATCCACCAAGCAACCGGAGGTTGGGATGAAGGCAAAGGGACTGAGGAGGGGCGTCAGCGCGGCGACGATCGTCATGTCGCTGGCAGTCGCCTCGAGCGCCGCGGCACTGACGATCATCGGCACCGACGGCGATGACACGATCATCGGCTCGCGCGACAACGACCGGATCCTGGCCAAGGCCGGGAACGACAGCGTGCGCGCCCTGGCCGGCAACGACGGCATCCGTGCCGGCGAGGGCGACGACCGCGTTGGCGCGGGCGTCGGCCATGACGTCGTCAAGGGCGAGGAGGGCAACGACAAGCTCGGAGGCAGCGGCGGCCACGATTACTTCGCCGCCGGCCCCGGCGACGACAAGGTCCACGGCGGCGACGACGGCGACGCCATCCGCGGCGGCGACGGCAACGACGGCATCGGCGCGGGCGACGGGTTCGACCGCGTGGGCGCCGGCCCCGGCGACGACGGCGTTCGCGCCGGCACCGGAAACGACACGGTGTTCGCCCAGCAGGGCGTTGACCGGCTCGCAGGCCACGAGGGCGACGACGTCCTGTGGGCGCTGATCAAGGCCGATGTACCGCTGCCCGGCGTCGATCGGCTCGACGGTGGGCCCGGCGACGACACGATCCGCACCCGCGACGGCGAGGCCGACGAGGTCACCTGCGGCGAGGGCGACGACAAGGCGCTGCTGGACGAGGTGGACGTGATCACCGACGCCACCGAGGAGAACCCCAACGGCTCCTGCGAGAGGGTCGCGCGCGCGGCCCCCGCCCCCGATGACGACGAGGAGGAGATCGACCCGGTGGTCGACTAGCTGTCCACCCCCAGGACAGGACCCACCTACGAACCGGGGGCGCCCAGGCGCCTCCGGTTCGTAGTGCCGCAACTTCTGCGAATACGGTGTGTTGGCACAGGTGAGGTCCTGACTTGGGGGGCA
Organism: uncultured Solirubrobacterales bacterium; assembly: GCA_963797835.1. GTDB lineage: Bacteria > Actinomycetota > Thermoleophilia > Solirubrobacterales > 70-9 > JBDTSW01. The sequence goes on along the minus strand of CAWCRN010000029.1, from coordinate 130,930 downwards.
TGTCCCACGCCACAACCCTCTCCGGACGCGACGGCTTGATCCGCCCGCGCTCTCTGCTGCGCGCCCACCGCGACGAGCGGCTCGTCACCCAGCTCCGCGCCGGGAACGAGCACGCCTTCGAGGTGCTGTTCGACCGCTACCGCCCCCGGCTCCTGGCCTTCTGCCGCGGGATGCTGCGCTCGCAGGAGGATGCCGAGGACGTGCTCCAGGAGGTCTTCACGGCCGCGCACGCCGCGATCCTCTCCGACGAGCGGGAGATCGAGGTCCGCCCCTGGCTCTACCGGATCGCCCGGAACCGCTGCCTGAACCACATGCGCAGGCGCCAGCCCGAGTGCCGGGAGACGCTGGATGACCGCCCCCACGCCAACGGGGCGAGCACCGAGGAGCACGCCGAGCGTCGCGAGGACCTGCGCCACCTCGTCTCGAACATCCGCGACCTGCCCGAGGCACAGCGAAGCGCCCTGTTGATGCGCGAGCTCGAGGCGCTCTCCTACGGCGAGATCGCGGCCTCGCTGGAGACCACCGTCCCCGCGGTGAAGTCCCTGCTGGTTCGTGCGCGGGTGACGCTGGCCGAGGCGAGCCAGGCGGGCGACCTGACCTGCGAGGAGGTGCGCTTCGAGCTCGCCGCCGCCGCGGAGGGGTTCGGCAAGGCCTCCGGCCCGGTGCGCCACCACACCCGGCGCTGCCCCGAGTGCACGGCGTACCGCAAGCACCTGCGCTCGACGACCCGTGGGCTCGCGGCGCTGACGCCACTGGGGCCGATCCTCCTGATCAAGCGACTGATCACAACGAAGTTGGCCGGCTCGGGCGGCTCGGGCGGCGGCGCCGGGCTCGCCGGCGGGACGGGCCCGGGAGGGGCCGGCCTGGGAGCAGCGGGCGGCGCCGGGGCGGCGGGCGCGGGCGGCTCGGCCGCGGCGGGCGCGATCGCGAGCGGCGCCGCCGTCGCCGGCGGGGCGGGGCTCGCCGGCTCGAAGCTGGCCGCCGGGGCGGTCGTCGCCGCCGCGCTCGGCGCCGGCGGTGCGATCTCCGCCGGAGTCCCGCTCTCCTCCCCGGACCCGATCGTCGCCCCCGCGCCCGGCGCGGCCGACGCCGGCCTGGCGGGAGAACCCCCGAGGGCAGAGGCGCCGCGGGCCGCGGGCCCCGACCCCCCGGCCGCGCCCGCGGCGCCCGAGCCCGAGCCGAGCGACGGGGGTCACCGCCCCCGCGGAGAGTGCCGAGCCGGTGCTCGCGGATACCCCGCTGGGGCTGACGGACGCTCAGCTCGCCCGCCTCGACCGGCTCTTCGAGCGCGATCGCGATGCGGCCCGCGCCTGGTGGCGCGAGCTGCGCGACGAGCAGGGGTTCGCGGGCGGCGGCACCGGAGCATCACCTCCGTGGCGCCCGCCTCCGCCCCCCTCGGCCCCGCCGGACGACCCGCCTGGCCCGCCGCCCCCCGAGCCCCAGCCGGAGCCGGAGCCCGAACCCCAGCCGGAGCCGGAGCCCGAACCCGGAGCCCGATCCTGGATCCCAGCCCGAGCCGGAGCCCGCGCCCTAAGGGCTGCGCACGCCGCGTATCCTCGCCGGGCCCGGGTAGCCGAACTGGTACAGGCAGCGGCCTTAAAAGCTGCGGCTCTTCGGAGCATTGCGGGTTCGAGTCCCGCCCCGGGCATGGAGCGGCTTACGCGGTGGGGATGCGCGCGGTCGCGGTCGTGCCCCGGCCGCCGGCACCAGCCTCCAGCTCGAGCTCGCCGCCGATCGCCTCGAGGCGCTGGACGATCGACGCCAGGCCCACATGCCCCTCGCCGAGCGCCGCCTCCGGCCTGCCGGGCTCGATTCCTCGCCCGTCGTCTCGCACGCCGAGCACAACCTCGCCGTCGCCGCCCTCCACGCTCACCTCCAGTCGCGTCGCCCCCGAATGCCTCGCGGCGTTGTTGACCAGTTCCCGCGCGATGGAGTACACCAGCCCATCCGTCGCCCCCACCGCCTCGGGCTCGACCCGCAGGTCCGAGCTGAAGCCACCCTGGTGCTCGGCCTGGGCGCAGACGGCCTCGAGCGCGGCCTCCAGGCCTCGCTGCTCGAGGATCACGGGGTGAAGCGCGGTGACCGCGTCGCGGACGCGGTCGATGGCAACGCCCATGATCTCGTGCGCGCGTGTCACCTGGGCGCGCCCCGGCGCGGCCTCGATCAGGTCCTGGTGGGCGGCAAGGAGGCTCTGGAGGGCATCGTCGTGAAGCGCCTGCGCGACGCGGGCGCGCTCGCGCTCCTCGGCCCCCAGGACCTGTGCGACGAGCGTCGCCCGCTCGCGCTCGAGCATCTCGATCCTCGCCTCGAGCTCCCGGATCCGGGCGATCGTCTGCGGTCACTCGAGTAGGCCGCGGCGCATCGCCTCGGCCACGGCGGCGGCGCGGTCGGACACGCCGAGCTTCTCGTAGAGCTTGTGCAGGTGGGACTTCACGGTCGTCGGGCTGAGGTGGATCCGGCGGCCGATCTCGGGCGCCGAGAGGCCCTCGGAGATGAGCTGGAGCACCTCCTGCTCGCGGGGGGTCAGCCGGGGCGGCCGGTCGGAGCGCTCGCGTTCCTGCACCTGCTGGGCCAGCCCGGCCTGAACCTCGGGCGCGAGGGCGGTCCCGCCGCGGGCGACCGCGACGATCGCGTCGCAGATCTCCTCGCGCGCCGACTCCTTCGACAGATACCCACGGGCGCCCGCCGCCACGGTCTCGTAGGCGAGCTCGCCCTCCATGAACGCCGAGAGGAAGATGACGCTCGTCTTGACCCCGTCGCGCTGGAGCGCGTTCAGGACCTGCGGGCCCTCCAACCCGGGCATGCGGATGTCGAGCAGCGCCACGTCCGGGTCGACTCGCTTGATCTCGTCGAGCGCGGTTCGCCCGTCCTCGGCCTCGCCGACCAGCTCGAGGTCCGGCCGTTCCTTCACCGCGCGGACGATGCCCTCGCGGTAGATGGGGTGGTCGTCGGCGACCAGCACCCGCACGCGTGCCTGCTTGGAGGCCATCACGGCGAGTCTAGACGGGGCCGGGGAGGGCTCAGATGCTCGGAGAGACCCAGATGCTCAGCCCGAGGCCATCCCTGACCTCGAGCTGAGACAACCGGGTACGGGACAGGGCGCCATTACGGCCCCGAAGGGCCGCGGCGTCCAGCTCACCGCGTTGGAGATCGAGAACGTCCCCGAGGGATGACCGGGCATCATGCCCGGATCCGGTCTCGAGGTTGAGTCGTGGATGTGGATCTGCGATCTGTACCACGGCCTGCTCCGTGCCCCAACGCGGTGGCGTTGATGGGGGGACAGCCATGCTGACCGTCGCCAGGCACGGCCTCATCCTCCGGTCGGGGGAACGCACGATTAGTTGTCGATCCTCCGATCGGAGGATGGGCATTGGCCGACTGGATCCGTGCCTACGCCAGGCCGATGACCTTGAGCCGCCGGGTCAGGGCCTGGGCGGCGAAGGCGTGCGTCTCCTCCCGGGAGGCGCCGAAGATCTCCCAGTCCTCGTCGCTCGTGGCCCACGGCGGCTCGAGCACGCCGTCGGCGACCGGCAGCGACTCGGTGAGGGTCCGCTGGATGGCCGCGCGATAGCGGTCGTCCTCCTTCGCCATGTCCGTGAGGAAGCGAACCCCGAAGGCGATGTGACGGTGTTCGTCGCGCGCGACCTTGCTGAACCCCTCGACGAAGGCGGGCAGCGTGCCCTGCTCGGTGTTGTAGTCGATGATGAAGTGCTGGCCGGTCAGCGCCAGCACCCCCTCGATGACCATGTGGTAGAGCGTGATCGTCTCGACCAGCGTCTCGGCGTCGGACGGGTCCGCGGCGAGCTTGTCCACGCGCGGCTTGAGTAGGTCGTCGAACAGCTCATCGAACGCCTTGTTCAGGTGCTGCTCGGTCGCGCGCAGGCGCTCCGGCAGATCGTCCGCCCCCTCGAGCACGCCGACCTCGCCGTAGAAGCGATCGAAGAAGCGCACGTGCCGCGCCTCGTCGGCGATCTGCGTGCAGAGGAAGATCCGCTGCTCCTCGGTCGGGCACGCCCGCATGATCGGCCCCAGCTCGTCGGCCACCTTCTGCTCACCGATGAAGAAGGCCGAGAGGCCGTACATGCGCGCGAACCGCTCCTCGGGGTCGATCCGCTCCCACCAGTCCGAGCGGTCGCGTGAGAAGTCGAGGTCCTGAACCGCCCACTGCTGCCGCTCCCACAGGTTGTAGAGCTCGCCGTAGGAGAGGAGCTTCGCCTCCCCGCGGTCCGCCGCCTCCTGCAGGGCCGGGTCGGAGGTGGCCAGCAGGTCGCTTCGGCCTGCGAGGGTGGACAGCGTCTCGACCTTCGCCTCCATGGCGGCAGCCTACATGGCGGATCTCACCCGGGACGGCAAGCGTTGTCGGGTTCGTTCCACGACGTGGGATAAACCCGACAACGCGCGGTTGCGGCTAGGACGTCTCGTGGGTCTCCCCCGGGGCCAGCACGACCGTCGTCGCCTGGGTCTTCGAGTCGACGTCGGCCTTGAACGCCTCGGCGTCGGTCTCGATCGGCGGAAACGTGTTGTAGTGCATCGGGATCACCGTGCCGGCACCCGTCAGCTCGGTCGCGATGACGGCGTCATGGCGGTCCATCGTGTAGTGGCCGCCGATCGGCAGCAGCGCGACGTCGATCGGGGTTACCTGGGCGATCAGCTTCATGTCGCCGAACAGGCAGGTATCGCCGGCGTGGTACACGGTGACCCCGCCCAGGTTCACCACCCAGCCGGCCGCCTGGCCGACCGGGGTGCCGTGCTCGGCGCTGAACGGAGCCTCCTCGGAGCCCGGGAGCGTGTTGCTGTGGAAGGCCTGCACGAGCTTCGCCCAGCCGCCGTCGATCTCGACCGTGCCGCCCAGGTTGGGGTCGGAGACGTTCTCCACCTCGCGCTGCTGGAGCCAGTTGGCCACCTCCACGTGGGCGGCGACGGCTGCACCCGTGCGCTTTGCGATGGGGACGGCATCCGCCATGTGGTCCACGTGACCGTGGCTGATCAGGATCTGCGTCGGCTCGACCTCGTCGGCGGTCGCCACCGCGGTGGGGTTGTTCGGCTTCAGGAACGGGTCGATCAGGACTCGCGCCGAGCCGTCGCTCAGCTCGAAGCACGAGTGTCCGTGGTAGCGAATCTCCATCGGCGTCTCCTCAGGTCTCCTCGTTGTCTCGGTTGAGTTCCTCCGCGAGGGCCCAGCCCACGGCCACGCCCACCATCATCCCCATCCGCGCCTCCTCGGCCAGGAGCGTCCTGGTCGCCATGAGTCGCTGCTCGGGGTCCTCGTCGCCGGCAGCCTTTCGCACCTCGGCCTCGTGCGCCTCGCCGAACCAGCCGCCGGCCTCGAGCGCCTGCGCCAGCACGTGTTGCAGCTGCGGTGCGGCGGCGGCCACGATCGACTCGGCGCGGCGAAAGCGCTCCGGGTCGGCCAGCGCCTCGACCGCCGCCCGCACCTCGTCGTCTGAGTGGACCGCGCTCACGCCGGGGAACCCTACTTCCGCCGCTCGTGGATCCGGAGCGGCGCGACCAGCTCGTAGCCGATCCGCTCGTAGACCCCGCGGCCGAGCATGCTGGCCTGTAGCGAGGTCGTCTCGAGGCCGCGCCCGCGCGCGCCGGTCAGCGCCGCCTGGATCAGGCGCGATGCCAGGCCCTTGCCGCGATGCTCGGGCAGCGTCGCGACCCACATGACCACACAGTCCGAGCCGATATCAGCGGTCTGCAGCACAGCCGCCACCTCTCCCCCGACCCGCGCCCTGTAGGAGCGCGTGGCGAACTCGGCCGGCGGCTCGCCGATCGCGGTGGATAGCCCCTGATCGCGCGGATAGCCGTAGGCGACGTCGTTGATCCGCCCGACCTCCTCCGGGGTCGCCTCGGCGTCCCAGTCGAGGTCGCCCAAGTCCGCCGGGGGCATCTCCGAGAGCTCGGCGACCATCGCGGCCGGCTCGCCGTCGAAGGCGTACCCGGCCCCCGCGAGGATCCGCTCGACCTCCGGGTCGGGCTCGATCGTCCACATCACCGCCGCCACGCCGGCGCGGTCGTAGGCATCGGCGAGCGCCGGCAGCGCCCGCTCGAGCCCCTCGACGTCGCGGTACACGGCGCTGTTGACGATCGAGCGCTGCGGCGCGCTTCGGCACGATGGCAGCGACCACCCCGTCCCGCTCGATCAGCTCGCCCCCCTCGGCGATCGCCGCGAGCCCGCGGATCCAGCCTTCCATTCCCTGGCGCTGGAGGCGCAGTGCCCGCTCGCGCTCCATCGGCTCAGCGCTTGCGGGCGATGGTCAGGCCGTCCGCGATCCCAACCATCGCCACGTCGACTCGCTCGTCGTCGCGGATCCGCTCGTTCACGGCACGGATCGCCCCGACCGAGGCCGCCGCCTCCGAGTCGAGGCCATCCGGGCTCAGCACGCGCCCGGCGCTGAGCACGTTGTCCAGCAGGACGAGGCCGCCCGGGCGAAGGCGGGTCAGGGCCTCCTCGTAGTAGTCGGGGTAGCCGGTCTTGTCGGCGTCGATGAAGGCGATGTCGAACGCCTCGTCGGTTGGCATGGCCCTGACGGTGTCGAGAGCCGGGCCGACGCGGATCTCGATCCGGTCGGCGACGCCCGCCGCCTCGAAGTTGCGCGCGGCGGTCACCGCGTACTCCTCGCTCAGCTCGCAGCAGATCAGACGCCCGCCCGGCTCGAGCCCACGGGCGAGGCAGATCGCCGAATAGCCGGTGAACGTGCCCAGCTCGAGCGCCTGGCGGGCGCCGATGGCCTTGGCCAGCAGGGTCATGAAGGCGCCCTGGTCCGGGGCGATCTGCATCACCGCGATGTCGCCCATCGCCTCGGTCTCGGCCTGGACGCGGCGCAGCGCCTCGTCCTGGCGGGCGCCGTTGTCGACCATGTAGGCGTGCAGGTCGTCGTTGATCGGGGTGAACTTGCTCACCGGAATGGTCGCCCCGTCACCGGACGGGCGTTCTCCCGCGCCCGAGGGCGGCGGCCAGGCCGCAGGCGAGGCCGACGAGGGCCCCGCCGAGGCCGGCCCAGGGCGAAGCGAAGTCCTCGACCAGCGGCAGCAGCAGGAGCACCCCGGCGCATACCGCGATCGCGATCTGGTCGTATTCCTCGGTCGGGTCGCGCCGGCGGTCGGCGTCGCGCATCACTATCCATGCGCCCAGCACCCCGAGCGCGATCCCGTTGCCGCCGGCCGCCACCGGGATCCCGTCGCCGAGGGCGTCCTCGAGGGCGACCGCGAACAGCATCCCCAGTGAGCCGCAGGCGACGATCAGAAGCGCCGACGGGATCGTCCCCAGGCGGCGCTCGACCTCGGGCAGGAAGATCGCGAGCGCCAGCCCGATGCAGAACAGGTAGCCGAGGTCGTCGTACACGAACGGGGCCGCGGAGAAGCGCCAGTACTCGTCGCCGACTGGGCCGACGATCGCGCCCAGGTCGAAGACCGTCAGGTTCGACGCCCGCTCGACGATGAGCACGATCGCCGGGATCGCCAGCGCAGCGATCGTGACCCACGGCCGGTCGACGTCGTAGACGGTGGCCTCCCGCCGGGGCTTTCGCTCCGCGGCGCGGCGGCGGCGCCGCTCCCGCAGGCCCTCCCGCGGGGTCAGCTCGTCGCCGTGGCGCTCGAGCTTCGGGGCGCGCTTACGCAGGCGGGTGCCGCAGTACGGGCACTCGGTCACGTACGGGCTCACCTCGGAGCCGCACTTCTTGCAGACGACGCTGAGCTCAGGCGTGGACATCAGCGTCCTGGGTCTCCCTTCCGAGCGGCTCGAGGCCCGTCATCACACGGTCGAGGATAAACCCGTGGGACGTCCGGGCAGGCGGCCGAACACCCGGCCTAGGCGCGGCTCGCCTCGACGAGGTCGGCGACGAGGGCATCGAGGTCGGGGCGCTCCTCCCAGATCCGCAGCTGCCGGTGCGCCCCGGTGTTGCCTGCGAGCAGCTCCCCCACCCCCGCCAGCTCGCGCTCGCAGCCCAGCTCCTCGGCGTGCTCGGAGAGGATTCCCAGAAGCCGCATCGCGAAACGCTCGGCGGGGACCTGCTCGGCGGCCCAGAAGTCGATCAGCGGGCCGTCCATCCCCTTGATCGCTGCCCGGACCTTGTTGTCGTCGACCAGCTCTGTCGGGTAGTCGACCAGCGCGGCGCCGTCGTCGTAGAAGGCGCTCAGCCGGTGCGCCAGCGCCACGGTGAACGCCGCCAGCGACACGGTCAGGTCGACCCGGGTCTGCTGGTCGAACACCCTCACCTCGACCGTGCCCAGGTTGGGGTGCGGGCGCACGTCCCACCACAGGTAGGTGTAGTCGTCGATCGCGCCCGCCCTCATCATCACCTCGACCCGGTCCTCGTACGCCTCCCAGGAGCCGAAGTGCGGAGGGATGCCGGCACGGGGCAGCGCGCGGTAGACGGGAATGCGCGAGGACATCATCCCCGTCCGCTCGCCGCGCAGGAACGGGGAGTTCGTGGAGAGCGCGAGCATCAGCGGCAGGTAGCGGCGGAGCCCGTCGGCGACGTAGATGGCACGATCGGCGCCGTCGATCCCGACGTGGACGTGGGTCCCGAAGATCACGAACTGGCGGACGACGTACTGGAGCTGCTCGATGAGCCCGTGGTAGCGCGGGTCGTCGACGATCTCTTGGTCCTCCCAGCGGGCGAACGGGTGGGTGCCGGCGGCGGCGACGCGCATGCCCTGCTCCTCCGCGACGCCGGTCAGCGCCCGTCGCAGCGCCCGCAGCTCCTCCCCGGCGCTCGGCACGTTCGGGTGAGGCTTGGTGGCGATCTCCAGGAAGGACTGCATGAGCTCCGGCTTCACCTGCCCCTCGAACTCTTCGGGCACGTTCGGCAGGATCTGCTCGATGCCCTGGGCGAGGCCGAGATCCTCGCTTGAGATCAGCATCAGCTCTTCCTCCACGCCGACGGTGAAGGGGGGGCCCGTGAAGTTGTGTTCGAGCACGGCTCAGGCCTCTCAGGGGGCGTGGGGCGGAGCCGATGCTACCCCGCGCGCGGGCGCTAATCTGAGCCACATGGAGATCAAGAGCGCAACCGAGCAGAAGTCCCTGTTGGCAACCCTGTCCCCCGGCAAGCGAACGCGCCTGCGTCGTTTGCTGTTCGAGTTCGGACCCGGCAACGGCACGCTGTTGCTGCTGCCGATCGACCAGGGCATCGAGCACGGCCCGCGCGACTTCTTCCCCAACCCCGCCTCGAAGGACCCGGAGTACCAGTTCCGCCTCGCCGCCGAGGCCGGCTACTCCGCGATCGCGTGCCAGATCGGGCTCGCGACCAAGTACTACCCCGACTACGCCGGCCAGGTGCCGCTGCTCCTGAAGGTGAACGGGAAGACCGACGTCCCGCCCTCCGACGAGGCCCTTTCCACCTGCAACGCCTCGGTCGAGGACGCGGTGCGCCTCGGCGCCGACGCCGTCGGCTACACGCTCTACGTGGGCTCGCCGCGCCAGGACGAGGACCTCGCCCAGCTCCGCACCGTCCGCGAGGACTGTGACCGCTACGGGATGCCGCTCGTTATCTGGGCTTATCCGCGCGGTGGCGCGCTGGACAAGAAGGGCGGCCAGAGCACCTTCTACGCCATCGACTACGCCGCCCGCCTCGCGATGGAGATGGGCGCCGACGTCGTCAAGCTCAACATGCCGAAGATCGACCCCGAGAAGGACAAGCTCACCCCGGCCCCGTACAACGAGATGGAGCTCACCCAGGAGGAGGCGGTGCGCCAGATCGTCGAGTCCGCCGGCCGCTCGCTCGTCGTGCTCTCGGGCGGGTCGAAGGTCGACGACGAGCAGCTCCTGCAGCAGACGCGCTACATCATGGAGGCGGGCGGCTCGGGCGTGATCTACGGCCGCAACGTCTGGCAGCGCGAGTGGAGCAAGGCCCTGGACATCATCGAGCAGATCAAGGAGATCATGCTCTCGAGCGTCGCGCGCATTCCCTAGGGGCGAGACGGCCGGTCGTCCTCCGGCCCGGGGGCTCGGGCGTTGTCGGTCGTCCGCCTGCGTTGGTTGGGCTGGCGAGGGAGGCCGATAACTCGGCCGCGGGGCGCCTTCCTAGTCATATGGACCAGAAAGGCGCCACGCGGACAGGTATCGCGATGCCCGGGCGCGTTTCGGGGGACAGGTCCCCTGAAGGCGCCATCCCCGCCGGGCCTGTCTCCCTCACTGCCCAACGGCGCAGCGCGGACGACCGACCACGCAGCGCGGCGCCGCTCGGGCGCGCCCGGGGGCGCCTGACGGGCTCCCGGGGTTGGCCGGGGCGTGTGGCAGATTCACGGCGTGTTCGGCTCAAGGGCCCCCGGCATCGGCGCCGTCGCCTTTCTCGTCCTGGCGGTCATCGTCCTCCTCTACGGCGGCGGCGAAGACGCCGGTGACGGCGGGGGCGGCGGTCGTGGGGACGGCGACCCCGGGACGGCCACGGGCGAGGTCACCGAGGTCGTCGACGGCGACACCATCCACGCCCTGGTCGACGGCGAGGACGAGAGCATCCGCTACATCGGGATCGACACGCCCGAGGTCGACCCCTCGATAGGGGTCGAGTGCTTCGGCGAGCAGGCCAGCCGGCGCAACCGCGAGCTGGTGACGGGCGAGCGGGTCCGCCTGGTCTTCGGCGCCGAGCGCCGGGACCGGTACGGGCGCCTGCTCGCGTACGTCTACGTGGGCGAGCGGTTCGTCAACGCCGAGATCGTGCGCGGCGGCTACGCGCGCACGCTCGAGATCGAGCCGAACACCGGCCGGGCGCCGCTGCTCAACCGCCTCGAGCAGGAGGCCGCGAACGCGGGTCGCGGGCTCTGGGGCGCGTGCGAGCCCTGAAGCCGCAGGGCCCTCGGCGGGCAGCTCACGTGACGAATCGCATTTTGTGAGCAGTGGTTTGTACGTGTGTGAGCATCTGCTAGTTTTCGCGCCGTCATGCGGATGCAGCAGACCACCTCGGACTACGAGACGGCGTTCGCGCAGGAGGCCGCGCTCGAGCGGCGCCGGCGCCAGCAGCTGCGTCAGCGTGCCGTCAACCGCTCCAAGGCCCGGCGGATCGCCAGCGCCGAGTCGCGCGGCAAGGTCGCCTTCGGAACGTTGCTGATCGCGCTGTCGGTCACGGTGGTCACCGTGACCATCGTGATGTTCGAGACCCTCGCGTGGCTGATGGGCTAACGCCCGTCGCCCTCGCTTCAGCCGTCACCCTTCAACGCGTCCAGCGCGGCGTCGGTCTTCTCGCGGGCGTCCTCGCCGAGCTTCTCGGCCTCCTCGCCCTTGATCGAGAGGTAGACCTCCTTGCGGAACACGGGCACGTCACGAGGCGCCGTGATTCCGAGTCGGATCTTGTCCCGCGAGACGGCGAGCACCGAGACCTCGATGTCGTCGCCGATCATGATGCTCTGGTTCGTCTTGCGGGTGAGGACCAGCATCTCGCTTCCGTTCGAGTCGACGCCGGACGTTCCCCCATCGCGGCGTGGTCCCGGCAGGGTAGCCGCTGCATCCGCCGAGCGCCACCGACAACCCGCTCCTGCGGGCGTGAAACCTGCGGCGTTCAATAGACTCGCCGCCGCGAATGGCCCGCAAACCCATGAGATCGCAGCTCAACCAGGTCCGTGCCTGGGTCCGGCAGGGCCGCACCGACGCCTGGATCGCCCACCAACTGGACGTCTCGGCCTCGGAGCTCCGCGACTTCATCCGCCGCAACGACCTCTCCGCCGACGAGGACGCCTCCGACGACGTCGACCTCCGCGATGAGATCGAGGCCGAGATCGAAGCGACGATGGAGGCCGAGGAGGAAGAGGAGGAAGAGGAAGAGGAAGAGGAAGAGGAGGACGAGGAGGAAGAGGAAGAGGACGAGGCGGAGGACCAGGAGGGCGAGGGCGAAGGCGGCCAGGACGCCCGCGAGGACGGCGGGGATGGCGATGGCGACGCGGGCGAGGGTGCCGGCGGCGGCAGGCGGCGTCGCAGGCGCAGGCGCCGAGGCCCGAAGCGCGCGGGCGCCGGCCTCGAGGCGACCTTCGATCACGGCGAGGACGAGGGGTTCGGGCTCTGGCTCGACCCGGTCGTCGATACCGACCCGGTTTACACCGAGCACTGGAAGGGCCACCGCAAGCTCGAGGTCACGATCGAGCCCGACCAGATCATCATCCGCCGCACGGACTAGCACGACGGTCCGGCTGGAACGGCCGCCTAGATGCGCCTGCCGATCGCGCGGGCGGCTCGGGACAGCGCGCCCCTGCCGCGTCTGCCCGCGGCCCGGCGCCGACGGGCAAACGGGCTCTCCGCGGCACCGGCGCCCTCCCAGGCGTCGGGCGGGATCCTGGCCAGGTGCTCGACCAGGTCCTCGAGGGCCCGCAGGTCTGCCGGGTCGGCGCCCACGGCAAGTAGCCCGCGCATCGTCGCGTTGCGAACCGCCGGGGGCTCGTCGGCGAAGAGGAACTCGGCGAGGCTGTCGCCGTCCCACTCGGCGCGGCGCCGGACCGGTGAGCCGCCCTCGCGCCCGGCGCCGCGCAGCGCCCAGACCAGCCGGGCGCCCACGCGTCCCCTCGTCCTCGTGACGGATCTTGCGGGCCGGGCGCAGCATGGTAATCGGGACCGCCGCCGGCTCCGAAAACGCCTCCGGCGGCATCCGCTCGCATACGGCAACCCGCAGGAGCTCGCGATCGGTCGGCTGGAGCGCGCGCAGGCCCCGGCGCGGGTTGACGCGGTCAGGCCGGCCGGTGAGCATCGACGTGGCCATCTCGGTCAGCGCCGGCCAGTGGCTCTCGGGGATCACCCGCAACACGAACAGGGCAGCGCCGTAGAGGCCCAGCAGCAGGGCGATCACCAGCGCCTCGGCGACGGCCGGAAGCTCGGGCAGCAGGTGGAAGCCGCCGCCGATCAAGAGCGCCACCCCCGTCGCCCGGCCGACCTCCTGGTAGGGGAAGTCGAGCCGGTTCTCGGAGAGCTGGCAGCGGACGAAGAAGTACGTGATGGGGATGCTGAAGCCGACCAGCATCGCCACGGGGGCCGCGTAGATACCGATCTCGGGCGCGAGCAACAGGCAGATGCCGACGAAGGTCGCGGCGGCCAGCATCGTCGCGATCACGAACGTCGCTCGCGACTTGCCGGGCCACGCCGTCTGGCCGTGCATGGTCCGCCACAGCGCCGGCATCGTCAGCCCGGCCGCGGTCAGCGGGATGAGCGGCGCCGCGTCGGCGAACTCGGGCGGCGCCAGGTCGACCAGGAACTGGCCCAGCAGCACCATCACCAGCACCGAGCTGATGCATACGAGCACGAAGTAGCCGAGGATCTGCCCGTCGGCGACCGAGCGCCCGTACTGCGAGCGCACCGCCTTGAACGCGGGGCTCTTCCGCAGCGGGCGCATCGCCACCCGGAAGCCCTGAGGGAAGAAGGAGACCACCAGGCCAACCTTCGCGGCGAGGGCGTAGATCCCCAGGTCGGTGGAGTCGACGAACCGCGAGAGCAGGAAGACGTCGGCGTTCTGGACGATCCAGATCGAGCTCACGATCGGCACCCTCCGCCCCCCTCCCTTGATGATCGCCAGCACCTCGGCCGGCTCGAGGTTGGGCTCGAAGCTCCCTCGCAGGAGCGCCATCGCCAACAGCGCCGCGACCACGTTGCCGGCGGCGGCTCCCGCGATCGCGTCGGTCAGCTCGCCGCCGGCGGCGAGCAGCGGGATCATCACGGCGAGGGCGATCAGCGGGCGCGCGATCTCGGCGATCAGGAAAGCCGAGGGCCTGCGCTCGAACCAGAGCGAGATCGAGGCGGTCTTGAACAGCACGCCGGACCCACCGAGAACGCCCGCCCACAGCACGAGGTCGGCGTCCGCGTCGTCGCCCAGCAGGACGTCGGCGATCGGCTGGCGGAAGACGACCACCAGGGCCGAGGCGATGAGGCCGAGGGCCGCGGCCCAGAGCAGCCCCGCTCCGAGCGAGCGCTTGGGGTGGGCCGAGACGATCGCCTCTTCGTCCTCGTCGTCATCGTCGTCGTCGTCGCCGCCGCCGAAGGTCCGGCGAATCGTGCCCGGCTTCGCCGCCAGGCTGAAGACCATCGTCAGCAGCCCTCCGAGGAACAGCAGCAGGCTGTAGGACCCGAGGGCGGCCGCCCCCAGGAACCCCGCGACCGCGGCGATCGTGCCGAGCTGGAGCAGGTTGCTGGCCACCAGGGCGACCCCCTGGACGCCTGAGAGCGAGATCAGCCTGAACCCGAGGACGGCGCCGGAGCCTCCCGGGCGCTGTCCCGAAGCGGACCCGGCGCTCATGTCTGGAAGATCGACCAGCCAGAGAAGTCGCGGCCGACCAGCTCGCCCAGGCGCTCGGCGTCCTCGCGCAGCACCCGCAGCGCCTCGTCATCGAGCGCCTCGCGAACGTCCGGGCGCTCGATCGGGCGCCGCAGCGGCAGGCGCTCGTCCAGCGCAAACCAGAACTTCGGCGGCAGCAGCCGCCCGCGCCGGCTCTTGCTCATCCGCTCCAGGCTCGCGGCGAGGCGGGTGGCCCGCGTCTTGCGCGCGGTCGCGTGGCGCTCGCGCTCGAAGCTCGGGTGTGTGAAGTCGGGGTCGACCCCGAGGAACTCGAAGATCGTCCGCAGGCTGTCGGCGCGCTGGCGACGGAAGTCGCTCTGCTGGAAGACGAGGATCTGCTCGCGGTCGTAGAAGCGCAGGAACTGCTGGAGCTGCATGTGGTACTGGCTGCGGATCAGATAGGAGGTGTTGGGGTGGGCCAGCGTCGTCGCCAGGTCACCCTTCTCGCGGCGCTTCGCGTAGTTGTGGACCCAGTGCGATGCGATCCGCAGCAGCGGGTCGCGAACGACGTAGATCAGCTTCGCATCGGGGATCAGCGAGTGCATCCGCTCGGGCACCCCCAGGTGATGGGGGTACGCGGTGTAGTTGGGCGAGGACTCGCCGCGCACCCGGGCCTCCGGGTCGAAGTGGCGGCGGTACCAGTCGGGGCCCCGCGGCCAGTTGCGCTCCTCGATGAAGAAGTTGAGCTCCTTCGGCTTGGACATCGAGATCTCGGGGTGTAGCCCGAGGTGGTAGTGGAGGCCGCTGGTCCCGCACTTCTGGGCCCCGATCACGACCAGGTTGGGCAGCGCGCCGCGACGGCGGGTGCCGTTGGTGGCCGCGGACGCTCCGGCGGGCGCCGGAGCTTCCGCCCCGCCGCGTTCGATGCTGGGGGTGGTCGAAGCCTCCATGGGGGTCGCAGCGCCAGGGGCGCTCCGGGCGCCGCGCAGGCTCGTGCTCAGCGGCCCAGGGTACCGGAGGACAGGACCTTTTCCGCCTGGCCCCCGACCGCGATCAGGCGCCGCGGGCGCCGGCGCTCGGCCAGGATCAGCTCGAGCCGTTCGCGGACGAACGCCTCGTAGTCCCCTCCGGTGAGCTGCGCCTGCGCCTCGTCCCGGCCGGGGACGTGCTCGTGCCCCACCCCGGCGCGCCTCAGCGGCGCCAGCTCCAGTGAGTCGGTCACGATCAGGACCCGCTCGGGCGGGTCCGGGGTGCGCGTGAGCGCCTCGGCGACCATCGCGCCCGCATCCCCGGGCCCTACGTCCAGGGCCAGTGCCACGGTGCGCGGCGGCGGGCGTTGGATCGTCTGCTTGACCAGCGCCGCCGCGTGAACCGGCATCCGGGCGACGAACGGCGCGGCCGCCCGGGCCGACCGCGCGGGGCTGCGCAGGTACTTGCGCCAGCGGCCGACCGGGGTCCGTGGCCCGGACTCGGCCCGGGCCAGCTCCTCCAGCCAGGCCGCTGCGTCGGCCGCGCCGTTGGCGGGGCGATGCTCCGCGAGACGACCTCGCATCGCCTCCCTGCGAGCCGGGTCGAGGAGCTGCTCGAGTGCGGGCTCCGGGCCGGCACCCGCGTCCAGCGCCAGCCCGACCCCCTGGCCGGCGGCGAAGCGCGCTCTGGCGGCCTGGTCGTCGGTCTGACGGCGCATCGGGGCGAACAGGGTGGGAACGCCGAAGCGGATCAGCTCGTGGTAGGCGTTGTAGCCCGCGGCCGAGACCGCGGCGTCGATCGCCCGGAAGTGGCGCGAGATCGGGTAGGTGGAGCGCAGGTGGACGACCCCGTCGGGGACGTCGAGGCCGGCGGCGATGGCCGACGAGAGCACCGCCACCTGCACGCCGTCGCGGCCGGCGAGGGCCGCCACGCACCTCTCGGCGAGGTCGCGGACCTCCGCGCCCTGGCCGAGGTTGACCAGGACGCAGGTCGCGGCGGGGTCGAGTCCCAGCTCGCGCGCCGCCTGCATCGCGCTCGAGCAGGTCGGAGTCGTCGCAGAAGACGATCGGCTCGACCACCCGCGCCCGTTCGCGGCGCTCGACCGTTGGCCCCCGGTCCTCGCTCGCCGCGAACTCCCCCGGCTCCAGCACCCGGTCGAAGAACCCCTCCCTCCCGAGCGCGCCCCGGTTCGAGCCCGGCTTCCACATCGGGCGCCTGCACCACACCCGCTTCGCGCCGCGCGCCGCCGGCAGCGCGTCGATCAGGCCCTGGTAGGGGTGGGCGCCGTCGAACACCAGCACCTCGGGCTCGGCCTCGGCGAACGCCGCCCGCAGCCTGCCGCGAAGGCGGCGCGACCAGCGCCAGTCGCTGCCGGCGCCGGGGGTGGAATACGACGCCACGTACTCGACCGGGAAGCCCTGCTCGCGCACCACCGGCGCGGCGCCGGAGAGGGTCAGGAACAGCGGCTCCAGACGCTCGAGCCGGCGCGCGATGGCCATCGAGCGGGTCAGGTGGCCCAGGCCGGTCCCGTTGGAGGAGACGAAGAGGATGCGCCCTGAGCCCGGGCCCTGATCCCGTACCTCGGCTCATCCGAGGCGCTCGTAGGCTTCCAGCAGCGGGAGCGCGACGTGGTTGCCCTCGTCGGCGAGGGCGCCCAGGGTGCGCTCGTACTTGCGGCGCACACGCGCCTTGCCGACCGGGCCAAGACCGCGGCTCCAACGGCCGGCGTGGGCGGCGTCGGGCCCCATCTCCCGCTCGAAGAAGGCGCGCGTTGCGGCGTCGCCCGAGACGCCGCAGAAGTCCAGCAGGCCCGCGAGCGCCGCCTCGCGGTCGCCGCCCACGAGGTCGTCCAGGACCACCGTGTGAAGCTGGTCCGGGCCCATGGAGAACGACCCGCCGTCCTCCTCCCCGCGGATACCGGCGTCGATCGCGCGGAGTCGATCCGCCCACCAGTCGATCGCCGGGACGATGCGCTCCGGGCCCCAGGTCTTGGTGGTCACCGAGGAGGCGGCGTCGCGGCCGTCGCGGACGGTGTGGACGAAGCGCGCCCCGCCGAACAGCCGCCGCAGCGTCTGAGCCTCCTTCACGTTGTGTGAGCTCATCTCCACCAGCCCGGGCTTGCCCTCGAGCTCGGCCACCGGCCAGAGGAGGTCGCGAAACAGGTCCCGGCACGCCGTCACCGGCTCGTCGTGGTAGCTCCGCTCGAAGCGCTCGGCGGCGTGGTCGAACGCGCGGCGGGCCATCAGGTTGTAGAGGCCGCGGGGCTGGTCGTCGACGCGCACGCGATGCCACCAGAACCCGCGCAGCTTCTCGAGGAACCCGCTCAGGGTCACCCTCCCGGAGAGCAGATCGGGCATGCCGCGCTTGTTGCAGTGAAACCGGGACTCGATGGGCACGTCGGCGAAGTGGGCGTGCGTGCCCAACAGCCGCCCGACGATGTGGGTGCCGCTGCGACCCGTGCCGCCCACGAAGACCAGCTCGGCCGGCTCCGAGCCCTCCAGGGGGGTCAGACCCCTTGAGTCGCCCCCACTCATGGGGTCTGACCCCATGAGCTGGCGCGACTCACGTTCGCCCCGCGATCGCGCCCCGTTCGTAGGAGCGGCGCAGCAGCGCGGCGCAGTGCAAGCCGTCGCGATCGATCCGGTCGAGCGCCGCCTCGTAGGCGGCGATGGTCGCTCCCTGCCCCGCCTCGTCCAGGCCCTCGCGCCAGCGCTCGCGATGGGCGGCCTCGGCGCTCATGCTGTGCTCGAAGAAGTGGCGCATACCGCGTTCGTCCTCGACCCCCAGGAACCGGCGCAGGCCGTCGTACGAGGCATCGCGGTCCCCCCAGACCAGCTCATCCAGGCAGACGGCGTGGAGGCGCCCGTCCGCCCCGTCGAGGCCGCGCACCCCCTCCTCGGCCAAACGCAGTCGGCCCTCCCACCAATCGATGCCCGAGGCCGCGTCCGTCGGGTGGTGGCGCTTCTGGCGCTTGGAGACCTTCGAAGACCCCGCGTCGCGCCCGTCGCGCACCGAGTGCACGAAGCGGGCCTCGGGGAAGATCAGGCCCAGGCCGGGGGCGGCGGCGATGGTGAAGCAGCTCATCTCCACCAGGGCGGGCTTCCCCTCCTCGGCGGCGAGCGGCCCGAGCAGCGAGAAGAAGAGGTCGCGCGAGGCCTTCACGACGTCGTCGGGCGCGGTGGCCTCGAACGCCGCGATCGCTCCCTCGAGGGTCTCGCGAGTGGTGATCTTGTGCAGCCCCCGGATCTTCGCCTCACCGCGCCGCAGGCGCGCAAGGCGGCGCAGGCGTACCGTGCCGCGCCCGCGAACCCGTGTCCGGTGCCACCAGAACGTCCGCAGCTTGCGCACGAACTCCTCCGGGGTCGTGCGGCCCGTCACCAGATCGGCAAGCCCGTTGGGGTTGCAGTGGAAGCGGCACTCGATCGGTATCGCGGCGAACCGCGAGTGCTCGCCCAGCAGGCTGGCGACCACATGGGTGCCGCTGCGGCCGGTGCCGCCGACGAAGACGAGCTCGGCCGGAGCCCGCGGACCCTCGGAGCTCATGCCGATTCCCGCCGCTCGTAGGTGCGGCGCAGGAGCGGCACGGCGCCGACGCCCTCCGCCTCGAGCCGGTCCAGCGCCTCGCGATACCGCTCGTCCAGCTGATCGCGCTTGGAGGCGGAGATGCCCTCCCGCCAGCGCTCGGCGTTGGCGTCCGAGAGGCTCATGCGGTTGTCGAAGAAGCCGCGGACCCTGCGCCCGGGCGAGAGGTTGACCACTTCGAAGAGACGCTCCAGCATCTCCTCGCCGGATCCGGTGAGGAGCTCGTCGAGGCTGATCTCGGCCAGCCGGCCGTCGGGGACGGAGCGCGCGCCGGCGTCCATTGATCGCAGCCGGGCCTCCCACCACTCGAGCCCCTGCGCCCTCGTGCGCGGGCGGATCAGGCCCTTGGTCTGCGAGACCCGGGACGCAGACGCATCGCGACCGTCACGGACCACGTGGACGAAGGCCGCCTCGGGGAACAGCTCGTGAAGCGTGGCCGCCTGCGCGATCGTGTCACAGCTCTGCTCGACGATGCCGCTCACCTCACCCTCGGCGTCGGCTGGCCAGAGCAGGTCCCAGAAGAGGAAGCGACAGGCACGTACCGGGTCGTCGTCGAAGCGCTCGTCGAACGCCTCCACGGCCTGCTCGAAACGCTCCCGCGGCACGAACCGGTACATGCCCCGGATCCGGTTGGTCTGAAAGCCCCGCCACCAGAAACCGCGCAGCCGGCGCAGGAACCCGCGCTTCGTGGTGGTGCCCGCCAGGAGGCCCGGGAAGCCTCGCTCCTCGACGTGAAAGCGGCACTCGACCGGGATCAGCTGGAGCTTCCCGTGGCTCGTAAGCAGGCGCGAGACGACGTGGGTGCCGCTGCGGCCGGTGCCGCCGACGAAGGTGACGGGAGGCACCGCGCGCTTGCCGGCCTTGGGGGCGCCGGTTCGCTTGTGGCGCTGCTTCACGCCGGCGCGGTGGGCGCTTCTCAGGGGTTCGCTTGTACATGGCGGGGGGTGAAGTTAGCGAGAGGAGGGGTGGCTCACCGGGGGTCGTAGCGGTCCAGGTAGCGGTTGCAGGCGGCCCCCAGCGGCACGATCTCTGGCTCCTCGGCGAGCGGGTCGAGCCGCGTCGCCGCGATCTCGCCCAGCCACACCCGGCGGGTGGCGCCCGCGGCCCGTGCCAGCGCAGCCGGCTCGGCCGCGTCGACGGTGACCTCCAGGCCCCCCGCCGGCACCTCGACCTCCCCGACCGGCCAGAACGCGCTCTGCCCCTGGTGCGTCAGGTACATGCCGACGAGGGACGCGGGCAACTCCGCCTGGAGCGCGCCGGCGCCGATCGTCGAGGTCGACCTGGCTGTGGTACTGGAGGGAGAGCTGCCAGCGCCCCGGCGCCAGGTCCAGCCGCTGGCGCGCGGTGCCCGGCGCGTCGAACGGCACGGGGCGGCTCCAGCCACCCGGGCCGCCGACGACGGGCTCGGGAAGCAGGGTCGCCTCGCCCCCGCCCGGCGCCTGCGGGCCCCGGCGGCAGGCGAGCGAGACCAACGCCGACTCCCCCGCCGCGAGCACCGCGCCCGGTGCCCCGCCCTCGGCGAGAACCTGCGTGCGCGGCGTCCGCGCCGTCCGCTCCCAGAGCACGTAGGAGTCGGTGCGGGCCACCTCCGCCATGTTCGGAGGGGGCGAGCTCTGGTATGGGGCGGTCGTGGTGATCGCGTACTCGAACTCGTCAAGGTGCGTGGCCGAGAGCGTGTCGAGGTCCATCGCGCGGCCCTGCTGCCAGACCTTCTGCGGGCGCGCGCTGACCTCGGCTGGGACGTAGCCGCCAGGGCTCCGGATCAGCGTCCCCCGCAGCCAGTAGCCGGCGAAGCGGTCGACCCCGAGGAAGACGACGGAGTCGCCCTCGATCCGCTCGGCGAGCTGCTCGAGCTCCTCGCCGCGGTCGGAGAAGCCCACGGGCGCCTCGCGCAGCGCCAGGAAGGTGGAGACGCCGGCGCCGATCGCGAAGGCCACCCCCAGCACGCGCAGGGCCCGGCCCGGCCCGCCGCGCGGCGCCGCGAACAGGCCGCCCAGCGCCACGACCACGACGAGCGGCGCCATGACCGCAAGCGCCTTCGACTCGACGTAGATGCTCGAGAAGACGCGCGCCCCGGCGTAGACGACCAGCGCCGCGCCGAGGGCGGCCAGAACCGCGAAGCTGCGCCGGCGCCAGAGGACCGCGGCCCCCGCGACCACGGCGAGGAACCCGATCGCGGTGGCGACCAGCGCCCCGCTCACCTCGCCCCGAACCACCCGGAAGTCGCCCTCGGGCCAGACCCCGAGTGCCTCGCCGGGGAAGATCGGCGAGCTGAGTCGGCCGGTCGAAGCGGAGATGTCGCCGATGCGCTCGATGAAGCCGCCCAGGCGCCCGGCGCTCACCGCCGCGATGCCGACCAGGACGACCGCACCCATCACCAGCGGCACCCACCGTCGCCGGATCGCGTCGCGGAGCGCACCCCAGTCGATCCGGCGCTCGCCCGTGCCGATGACGAGCGCCAGCCACACCGCGAGGATGAGTGCGAACCACGCGAGCGCGGGGACGCTGTAGGCGAAGATCGCCGCCAAGCGCCAGCACCAGGCCCGCGGCGACGGCGGGGCGGCGGGCCAACGCGGGCTCCCCGTCTTCCCCGGGCTCGGATGCCAGCGCCAGCACGGCGGTGAATCCGACGACGAACAGGGCCATCACCGTCTCCTTGAACGCGCTCTGCGCCAGGAACGAGGCCACGAGGAACGGCAGGGCCGCGAGGGAGGCGGCGGCGATCCGGGGGCCGGGCGGCAGGCGCCACAGCAGCGACAGCGCCGCGAGTCCGGTGAGGGCCGGGATCGCCAGCAGCAGACCGTTGAAGACGTCGATGAGCGAGGCGCCGGTGACCTCCGCGATCGCAGCCACGAGCGACTGGGGGCCCACGGGGTACCCCCACGCGACGGCGCTCGGCTCGGGCCCGAAGCCCTTCTGGAGCCAGTCCGTCCAGAAGAGCTGCGCCGCGTGGTCGTTCGTGTAGATGCCCTCGCCGAGGACTCCGGCGCGGCCCTCCAGCAGGAACGGGACGCTCGCAGCGGCGAGCGTGATCAGCAGCACTGCGAGGCCCACCAGGTCCTCCCGGAAGCCAGCACCCTTCTCGCCGCTGCGCGGCCCGAACCCCTTGCGCGCGGCGAACGAGCCGGCGGCGAGCAGGACAAGGATCACGACCGCCGCCGTGACGGCCCTCCCTGGCAGGCGGACCGCCAGCCCGGCGACGACGGTGAGCGCGGCCAGCCCCAGCGCTCCCTCGGCCCATATCGGCCGCTTCGCGCCCAGCGCGTGGAGCAGGACACTCCCGGCCAGCATCGAGAGCGCGACGATCAGGATGGCGAGGAGGAGCGCCGCGGGCATGGCTAGTTCTCGAGCGCCTGCTGCAGCTCGGTCGCCCGTGGCCCCGTCCCGGGCGGCTGGTTCGCCAGCGGCTCGATGTTGACCGAGTCGCCGTTCAACTCGGGTGCGCTCAGCGCGGGAAGCCCCGCGCACGCCGCCGGGTCCATCTCGCCGGTGATCTCGAAGACGCGGACCGGCCCGTCGCGCAGGATCTGGCGGGCGGCCGGGTCCTCACGCGTCCACAGCGCCTCGGTCGTGTCGGTCAGGCGCCCGGGGTGGAACGGGTCGTAGGTGGTGACCACGTGCGTGTAGCCCCCCTCGTTCAGCTCCTGGCGCCAGCGCTCGCACGAAGGGATCCGAAGCCAGGCGTCATGCTCGCCGCGCATGCCAAGCCACTGGACGTGGTTCGAGAGGTCGGTGCCGTAGAGCGGATACTGGTTGAAGACGC
Source organism: uncultured Solirubrobacterales bacterium (assembly GCA_963797835.1). Lineage (GTDB taxonomy): Bacteria > Actinomycetota > Thermoleophilia > Solirubrobacterales > 70-9 > JBDTSW01. The sequence continues at coordinate 108,427 of CAWCRN010000029.1, read as the reverse complement.
CCCGGATGCCCGCGACCGCGATCCGGGCGTCCTGGATATCGCGCGCCCAACGGAGCGTCGAGGCGAGCTGGAGCCGGGGGCTGGTGTTCTCGTAGCGCCGTTCGAGGTAGTGGCGCTGGCCGAGCCAGCCGACAACGGCGGTTAGGGCCAGGGCGGCGCCGGCGACGACCGCCACCGAGCGACGGGTTGCGGCGGCACCGAGCCAGCCTCGCGAGCGCAGCCACTGGATCAGGCCGGCCCCGGCGAGCACGGCTGCGGCGGCGGCGATCGCCCCCTTCACGTGCCCCTGGTGCCACTGGACGAGCGAGGCGATGGTGACCGCGAGCAGCCCCGACAGGACAGCGGTGACCAGCAGCCGGCTCCGCTCGGTCCGTCGAGCCGCCGGCAGGCAGGGAAGGATCGCGAGCGCGATCGCCACGGCCGGCGCGATGTAGCGGACGTTCCAGACGAAGGCGATCGGGTGCCCCTCCTCGCCTGCCGCGGTGAGCGGCGTGAACAGGTAGGCCAGCGCCGTGAACAGGACCGTGGCCCCAAGCATCCGCAGCGGCGGCTCGGCGCCGCGCCACACGGCCAGCACCCCGGCCCCGAGCATCAGCGCCATGGTGAGCGGCCATAGGTCCCCGAGCGATTCGTTGAGGCCCGGGATGAACCAGTCCCACCACACGTCGAGGTCGGTCGTGTAGTGCGATACCGAGAACCCGGGGCGAAGCTCGAAGACCCGCTCCGGGGCGGGCAGCTCGATCGGTCCGACCGAGCTGACGTAGGGGATCGGGTTGCCGGTCGCGATCGCGTTTCTCGCGTACCAGTAGGCGCCGGCGATCAGGAGCGGCAGGGTCCATAGCACCCCCGTGCGAAGCCGCCGGCCCCGGCCGGCCAGCACGACCACGCCGACCGTCAGAGCTGCCACCGGGGCCAGGAACGACAGCTTCATGCCGGCCGCCAAGCCCGCGGCAAGCCCAGCGACGACCAGCGCCCCGGCGGCGATCGACCGCCCCCCGGCCGCGTACCCATTGACCAGGATCGCCACCGCCGCGAGGATGAAGACGACGCCTGAGATGTCATTGAGCGCCTCACCGGCCTGGAACTCCACCAGCATCTGTGCCCCGAGCGCGATCGAGCCGCCGATCAGCGCCTGCGGTGCGACGCCGTAGGGCCGCCCGATGCACCAGCTCGCCAGCAGGCCGGTGGCGAGCAGCCCGAGGTTGAGCACCGGGGAGACGATGTCGCGGTCGAACGCCAGCAGCGGCACCGCGTGCAGGACCTCGGAGTTCGCCGGGTAGAACGAGGCGAAGAAGATCGGGTCGAAGAAGAAGATCTCGCCCAGCTCGCCGGTCTGGACGAACTTGGCCGAGAGCGGCATGTGGTACCAGAGCGTGTCCGCACGGTCCATGCCGCCGGCGAGGCTGCCCAGGGTGGGCACCATCCATGCGGCCACGACGGCGGCGCAGCCGACGATGGCGATCGTCGTGGCAAGGGAGCCCTGGGCGGGCGCCGGAGGCCCCGTGGATGGCCCGGCGCGGGCCTCCAGCAGGCCCGCGACCGCCACGGTCAACGCCGCGAACGCGGCGGAGGCGACGATCAGCTCCGCCTCGCCAAACGCCCCGAACGTGCCGAGCAGCTCGGAGACCACGATCAGCGACGTGACCGCGACCACCACGTCGCACAGCAGCGCAGGGGCGCCGCTCCAGCCGCCGAGGAGGGCGCGGCGCAACCGCCGGGCAGCGTAGCCGTAGAGGAGCGCCAGCACGGCCAGCTCGGCGAATCCCGCGAGGTAGGCGCCAAGGCCCAGGACCCGCTCGTCCGGAGAAGCCGTCGTGAACCCGGCGGGAATCATGCGCGGGCCCCCGGCCGCGGACGCGGGAGCCCCGTCCCGCGTAGCCGCGAGCCGGAGGCTGGCGGGCAAGGCGGTGTTCGGGGCGGGAGCGGAGCAGCCGGGGGAGTGGTTACTCGATCACGTAGCTGCGTTCGCCTGAGGCGACCATGCCGAGGCGGCGCGCCTCGCGCTCGGCGGCATCGGGGCCGTTGAGGGCCGCGGCCCGCGCGCGAAGGTCCTGGTTCTGCTGCTGGAGCTGTTGGAGCTGAGCCCGCTCGGCGCGGGAGTCGCTCCAGGCATCGAAGAAGTCCACCACGGGGTTGACGTAGGAGGCGAGGATGGCCATCAGCACCAGGACGAGCGCCACCCGCCCGAGCTTGTCCCACCGGATCCGGCTGGGGTTGCGAGCGCTCCGCCGCGGGGCGGGACGGGCACGGTAGCCGCGGGCGGCATGGGCTCGGGCGCTCATGCCATGCCGTTCGACGCCTGGCCCAGGCGTCCTGCCGGCGGGATGGATCCTGCCGGCGCGCCCCCGCGCTAGCCACGCCGGAGCGCGTCCAGCCCCGGGTACACCGCGGCATCGCCCAGCTCCTCCTCGATCCTCAGGAGCTGGTTGTACTTGGCCACCCGGTCCGACCTCGAGGGAGCCCCGGTCTTGATCTGCCCGACACCGGTCGCCACCGCGAGGTCGGCGATCGTCGTGTCCTCGGTCTCGCCCGAGCGGTGCGACATGACCGCCGTGTAGCCGGCCTCCCGCGCGATCGAGATCGCCTCCAGCGTCTCGGTGAGCGTGCCGATCTGGTTCACCTTGATCAGGATCGAGTTGGCCACGCCGGCCTCGATCCCCCGTCGGAGGCGCTCGGGGTTGGTCACGAACAGGTCGTCGCCGACGAGCTGGCAGCGCTCGCCCAGCCGCTGGGTCAGGAGCGCCCAGCCCTCCCAGTCCTCCTCGTCCATGCCGTCCTCGATCGAGACCACCGGATAGCGGTCGCAGACCCCCGCCCAGAGCTCCACCATCTCCTCCGAGCCGAGGGTCCTCCCCTCGTGCTCGAGCACGTAGGAGCCCGACTCGAAGAGCTCGCTGGTCGCCGGATCGAGAGCGATGTGGACGTCGGCACCGGGCTCGTACCCGGCCGCCTCGATCCCGGTCACCAGGAGCTCGAGGGCCGCCTCGTTCGAGGCGAGGTCGGGGGCGAAGCCGCCCTCGTCCCCCACGGTCGTCGCGAGCCCGCGCTCGGACAGCGTCCGCTTCAGCGCATGGAACACGTCGGTGCCCATCCGCAGCGCCTCGGAGAACGAGCCGGCCCCGGCCGGCATGACCATGAACTCCTGGAAGTCGACCGAGTTGTCCGCGTGCGCGCCGCCGTTCAGCACGTTCATCATCGGCACGGGCAGTACGGTCGCGTCCGCCCCGCCGAGGTAGCGGTAGAGCGGCTCCCCGGCCTCCGCTGCGGCGGCCCGCGCCACGGCGAGGGAGACGCCGAGGATCGCGTTCGCCCCGAGCCGCGACTTGTTCGGGGTCCCGTCGAGGTCGATGAGCGTCCGGTCGATGGCGCCCTGCTCGCTCGCGCGGGCGCCGACGAGTGCTGCCGCGATGTCCTCGTTGACGTGGGCGACGGCCCTGGAGACGCCCTTGCCGCCCCACGCCTCCCCGCCATCGCGAAGCTCGGTGGCCTCGAACTCGCCCGTCGAGGCGCCCGACGGCACCGCGGCGCGGCCGGTCGCGCCGGAGTCGAGCCTCACCTCGACCTCGACCGTCGGGTTCCCGCGCGAATCGAGGATCTGGCGGCCGTGTATGCGTTCGATCGCGCCCATTTGACGTGCGAAGCGCGAGCGCGCCTGGGGCGCCCGCGCGAGCGGGGGATTCTACGGGCGGTGCGTCTTCGAGGGCGCTCGCGGGGGCACGCCGCGTGGTCGGTCGTCCGTGGGGCCGCGTTGGGGCTGGCGAAGGAGGGTGCCCGCGGAGCGTTGTCGAGTTCATGCCCACGTGGTGGGAGGAATCCGACAACGGTGTGGTTTCGGCCGCCCATAGCGCCGAACTCCACACGCGATCAGCTCGGCCGCCCTTTCTCGGTGCCACGTCCCGCCGCACGCTCCTCGGCCTTCACCCGCTTCCAGATCGCGCGCACGTCGGCCACGGTCTCGGCGTGGGCATCGCCGAAGACGTGCGGGTGGCGGCGGATCAGCTTCTCGTTCAGCCCCTGGATCACGCTCGCCAGGTCGGCCTCGCCACGCTCCTCGAGCAGTAGTGCCAGGAACACCACCTGGAAGAGCACGTCGCCCAGCTCCTCCGCCATCGCGCCGTGGTCGCCGCGCTGCGCCGCCTCGAACAACTCGCCCGCCTCCTCGACGGTGTGCGGCACGATCGAGCGCTCGTCCTGCTCGCGGTCCCAGGGGCACTCGCGCCGCAGGCGGCGGGTGATCTCGTCGAGGCGGGCCAGCGCCCGCTGGGTCTCGGCCTGGGTCGAGGCTATGGCTGCGCCGGCGGCGCGCCGGTCGGGGGCGGGGCGCCGCCCGGGCCCAGCGGCGACACGCCCGGCGGCACGCCCGGCGGGGTCGCTGCCGGCGGGCTTCGCGGGTCCCTGCGGCAGCACGGCCAGCTGCTCGCCGGGGAACACGGCCCCGGTGCCGGGGTTGACGACGCTGCGCGGCAGCGCGGGCGCCGGGCAGCCCTGATCGAGAACCGCCGGGTCGGCGGCCTCGCGTTCGCCCTCATCGTCGGCCGGGCACGGGTCGGGGGGCGGCGCGGCGTTGGCGCAGAGGTCCACCAGGACGTCGTCGCGGCAGAACGTGCGAGCGGTCCACTTGGCGATGAAGTTGTCGCGGAAGTCCGTGATGGCCTGCTGGGAGATCCCCTGCTGGAGCGTCTGCACGATCTGGTCGCGGACGTCCTCGAGCGGCGTCGTCGCCGCCTCGGTGACCTCCTCGACCTGGATCACGTAACTGCCGCTCTCGCCCTCGATCGGCCCCACGACCTCGCCCGGCTCCGCGCTGAAGATGGCCTCGTCGAGCGCCGGCTCGTTCTGGCCCTCGGCCACGTCGCGGCGCAGTCCACCCTGGCTCTTGGTCGCCTCGTCGGTCGAGTACTGCTCGGCCACCGCGTCCCAGTCCTCGGGGGTCGGGTCGGTGCCCAGCTCCTCGATCGCGGCGTCGATCTCGGCGACGTCGGGGTTCAGGACGACGCGCACGTCCCGCGTCTCGGGGGTCTCGAACTGCTCGGCGTTCGCCTCGTAGAACAGCTCGACGTCCTCCTCCGGCACGTCCGGCGTCTCGTCGGGGATCGCCTCGGTCTGGAGCTTGTCGCTGATCGCCGTCAGCTCGGCGACGGCGCGAACGGCCTCCTCGTCGAAGGCGGGCTCGCCGTCGACCTCGGAGGTCCTGAGGAATTGCTCGTACCCCTTCTGGCCGCCGAGCTGCTCGTCGATGATCTGCTGGAAGGCCTGATCCACCTCGCGCTCGTCGACCGTGATCCCGCGCTCCTCCGCCTCGCCCCTGACCCAGCGCGACTGGATCGAGTTCGAGAGCGCCGACTGCTCGACCTGCTCGAACTGCGGATCATCCTCTGCCGGCAGCTCGCGCAGCTGGAGGTTGAAGGCGGCCTGGAGCAGGTTCTGCTGGAACTCCTCGTCGGTGATCTCGCCGTCGGGCGCGTCCTCGACGATCGCCACGGCGCCTTCGGGCACCGACGGGTCGCCGGGGTCGCTGAACAGGAACGCCCCGAACGCGATGACGAGCGCCAGCCCGAGGACCAGCGCTACGAGCTTCCTCTTTCCACTCGGTCGCACGAGCGCGGAAGCCTAGACGAAAGAGTTCAAGCGGCGGTTAACTCCCCGCCGGCGACCGGCTCGACGGCGCTCGCCAGGGCGGCCGCCAGCTCGCGGACCGCCGTGAGGCGCGCCGCCGGATCGTCGTCGACCCGCAGGCCCAGGGTCTTGGTGCGCGACTCGAAGACCGCCTCGTTCACCTGTTCGCGCAGGCGCCCGACGGCGGCCGCGTCCAGCTCGAGCGGGGTGATCGAGAGGCGGCCACCCCGGAACTCCACAGCCTTGGCGCCCAGCCGCCCCAGCTCGATGCGCACCCGCTGCAGCTCGAGCAGGTTCTCCACCGGGTCCGGCGGCGTCCCGAACCGGTCGCGAAGCTCGTCGCGCAAGGCGCGGAGCTCGCCGGGCTCGCGGGCGCCTGCGACGCGGCGGTGGACGTCGATCTTCGCCGCCTCGAAGGGGATGTACTCAGGCGGGAGGTACGCGTCGACGTTGACGTCGAAGCGCACCCGCGACTCGACCTCCAGCCCCTCGCCCTCCGCTCGCAGGGCCTCCACCGCCTCGTCCAGCATCGCCACGTAGAGCTCGAAGCCGATAGCCGCCACGTGCCCGGACTGCTCGTCGCCCAGGAGGTCGCCCGCGCCCCGCAGCTCGAGGTCGCGCATCGCGATCGCGAAGCCCGAGCCCAGCTCGGTGTAGTCGGAGAGCGTCGCCAGCCGGGCGGCCGCCTCGGGCTGAAGGCCCGCCTCCGAGGGGTAGAGCAGGTACGCGTAGGCACGCTCCGTGGCGCGGCCCACCCGGCCGCGGATCTGGTAGGCCTGGGCGAGCCCGAGCTGGTCGGCGCGCTCCACGATCAGCGTGTTCGCCTGGGGGATGTCGAGGCCCGACTCGATGATCGTCGTCGCCACCAGGCAGTCCTGATCGCCGCGCAGGAAGCCGAGCATCGCTGCCTCCAGCTGGCCCTCCTCCATCTGCCCGTGCGCCTCGCCGAAGCTGACGCCGGGACAGAGCGCTCGCAGCCGCTCGGCGGTCTCATGAACGGTGTCGACGCGGTTGTGCAGGAAGAAGACCTGACCGTCGCGCTCCGCCTCGCGCCTGATCGCCCGCGCAACCAGCTCGTCCTCGAACGGCCCCACGTAGGTACGGATCGGCCGCCTTCCCTCCGGCGGGGTCTCGATCACCGAGATGTCGCGCAGCCCCGCGAGGCTCATCTGGAGGGTCCGCGGGATCGGCGTCGCCGACATGCTCAGCACGTCGACCTTCAGCTTGAGCTGGCGGAGCAACTCCTTCTGCTTCACCCCGAAGCGCTGCTCCTCGTCAACGATCATGAGGCCCAGGTCGGGCGCCCGCACGTCGCGCGAGAGCAGCCGGTGGGTACCGATCAGGATGTCCACCTTCCCCTCGGAGAAGCGCCGCACGACGTCGCGCACCTCCGCGGGCTTGCGGAGCCTCGAGACCATCTCGACCTCAACGGGAAGCTCGCGGAGGCGCTCGCGGAAGGTGCCGAGGTGTTGCTGGGCGAGGATGGTGGTGGGCACCAGCATCATCACCTGCTTCGAGCCCGCCACCGCCTTCAGCGCCGCGCGCAGCGCGACCTCGGTCTTGCCGTAGCCGACGTCGCCGCAGATCAGGCGGTCCATCGGGCGCGCGGCCTCCATGTCGGCCGAGACCGCCTCGATCGCCTCGAGCTGGTCCGGCGTCTCGCGGTAGGGAAAGGACCGCTGAACCTCCAGCTCCCACTCCGAGTCGGCGCCGAAGGCGTGGCCGCGCCGGGCCTTGCGCTCGGCGTAGAGGCTCAGGAGCTCCCCGGCCAGCTCGCGCGCTGCACGCTTCGCCTTGGACTTGACCGCGTCCCAGCGCTTCGAGCCGAGCGCCGAGAGCTGGGGCGCCTCGGCGCCGGCGCCGACATAGCGGGTGATCTTGGCGAGCTGGTCGGTGGGGGCGAAGACCCGGTCGTCGCCGCGGTACTCCAGCTCGAGGTAGTCGCGGGTGACGCCGGCGACGGTCTTCGTCTCGAACCCGGCGAAGCGGGCGATCCCGTGGTCCTCGTGAACGACGTGGTCGCCCACCCGCAGGTCGACGGCGGCGGCGAAGCGCCCGCGCACGATCGGCGCGGCCGCGGCGCGGCGCCCGTGGACCAGGCGGCGAAACGGGAACACGGCGAGCTTGAGGTCCGGAGAGACGAAGCCGTCGGCGATCCGAGCCTCCGCAAACGCCAACGCCTCCGGAGGCCGGCTGCCCAGCATCTCCGCGTCCAGGCGGGACAGGTTGTAGCGGGTGCGCTCGGCCTCGCCGTGGTGGTCGAAGGCGACGACGACGCGGTATCCGGAGCGAACCTCCTTCTCGAGCTGCCCCTCGGCCTCGGCCACCGACCGGGCGGGGGACGTTGGCGCCTGGGCACGAAGCTGAAAGTCCTGGCCGGAGTCGGTGCCGGTGATCGTCAGCGCGGCGCGCTCGGCCAGCGGGTCGGCGACGTCCACGTAGAGGCGGCGGGCGTCGGAGTCGGGCATCGCCGTCGTGACGTCCTCCCAACGGTCGCGGAGGGCGGGGCCGATCTCGTCGGCTCCCGCGATGAGCACCGCGGTGCGGCCGTCGAGGAGATCCAGCGGCGCACGCAGCGAGTCCAGGGGGAGCAGCTCGGCCAGGTCGGGGCGGGGCGCGTCGGCGTCGTCCTCGGCGACGATCTCCGCCAGCTCCCGATGCTCCAGCGCCAGCTCGGCGGCCGGCGCCAGCTCGAGGCGCTCGGCATCCCCGAGCGAGCGTTGGGTGAAGGTCGAGAACCAGCGAATCGACTCGATCTCGTCGCCGAACAGCTCCAGGCGGGCCGCCTGCTCCTCGGTCGCTCCGAAGACGTCGAGGATGTCGCCGCGGATGGCGAACTGGCCGCGGTCCTCCACCTGGTCCACCCGCTCGTAGCCGGCCTCGACGAGCAGCTCGGACACGACGTCCAGGTCGACCTCCTCGCCGACTGCCAGCGCGAAGCCCTCGGGTCGAAGCGAGGTCTCGGGGACGGCCTCGGCGAGCGCGATGGCGCTGGCCACGACCACGGGCGCCTCCTCCGTGCCGGTCAGCGCATCGAGAGCCGCGATCCGCAGGCCGACGAGGTGGGGTGGCGGCGCCAGGTGCGACTCGTAGCCCATCCCACGCGAGGGGTAGAACCGAACCCGCCGGGGCGCCAGGTACGCGCTCAGCTCGCGCGCGAGGTCGCGGGCGCCGATGTCGTCGGGGGCGACGACAAGCGCCGGGCGGCCGGCCAGGGCATCCTCGGCATCGAGCAGCGCGGCGATCGCGTAGGGGCGGATGGCGCCCGAGATGAGGACCTCAGCCCCGTTCGCCCCCGGCTCGGCACCGGCGCGCGCAGCGGCGGCGAGCGCACCGAAGCGCTCGTCGTCGTGGGCTATCTCCAGTAGCGGTCTCAGGCTCATGGCATGCTCCGCGCCCGGATCGCGCGGTCCGGGCGGGTGCCTGATCTTACGAGCGGGCGGGGTTACCCTCCCGCCATGGACTTCGCCAGGCTCAACGATGCGCTGGGAGCCCACCGCGAGCCGTCGTACCGCGCCAGCCAGGTGTGGGAGTGGGCCGCCCGCGGCGCCAAGGGCTACAACGAGATGACCAACCTGCCGACCTCGCTGCGGGAGGACCTCGCCGCGGAGGTGCCGTTCTCCACCCTGGCCCTGCGCCACGAGGCACGCTCCGCCGACGGGACGGTGAAGGCGCTGTTCGACACCGCGGACGGGCGCCCGTTGGAGGCGGTGCTGATGACCTACCGCGACGGCCGGCGCTCGATCTGCGTCTCCTCGCAGTCGGGCTGCCCGCTCACCTGCACCTTCTGCGCCACCGGCCAGATGGCCTTCGGCCGCAACCTGACCGCCGCCGAGATCATCGACCAGGCGCTCCATTTCCGGCGCATCGGCCCGGTCGACCACTGCGTGTTCATGGGCATGGGCGAGCCGATGATGAACCTCGACGCGGTGCTCGCCGCCTGCGAGCGACTGCCCGACCTGGGCATCACCAACCGCCGGACGGCGATCTCCACGGTCGGCTGGGTGCCGGGGATCGAGCGCCTGGCCGAGACGGACATGCCCGTCCGCCTCGCCCTCTCGCTGCACGCGCCGGACGACGAGCTGCGCTCCCGGATCATGCCCGTGAACGACCGCTACCCGATCGCGGAGGTGCTGGCCGCCTGCGAGCGCCACCACGAGCGCAAGCGCCGCCGGGTGTTCGTGGAGTACGTGATGCTCGGCGGCGTGAACGACCTGCGCGAGCACGCCGTCGCGCTCGCCGACCTGCTCGACCCGCGGATCTACAAGGTCAACCTGATCCCGTTCAACCCGACGGGCTCGGAGTACGAGGGCTCCAGCCGCAGCGCCACCGATGCCTTCCGCGCCACGCTGGAGGATCGCGGGCTGCGAGCCACCGTGCGGCTCACCCGCGGGCGGGACATCGACGCGGCCTGCGGCCAGCTCGCCGCGAAACGAGAGCGGCCGAAGGCGGTCCAACCGGCATGAGCACGAAGGCGGAGGTCAGGATCCGAGTGGCGGAGCCGTCGGACGCGGCCGACGTCGCCCGCCTCCTCGACGACTTCAACACCGAGTTCGACGACGACACGCCGGGCGTGGAGGCGCTGACCCGCAACGCCCGGCGAATGCTCACCGACGGCGACATGACGGTGCTGCTCGCCGGCGACGGTCCCGACGCGCTCGCCGAGCTCCGCTTCCGCCGCTCGGTCTGGACGCTCGAGACCGATGCGCACCTCGAGGAGCTCTACGTGGCGCCCGCGCTCCGGGGCCGCGGAATCGGTCGGGCGCTCCTCAGCGCAGCGATGGACGCCGCGCGCGAGCGCGGGGCGACGCACATCGACCTGAACACGAGCCTCGACGACACCGCCGCGATCGGCCTCTACGAGACCAGCGGATTCACCAACCGCGAGGGCGGGCCGGACGGTCCCTCGATGGTCTACTACGAGCGCGAGCTCTAGCTACGGCGCATAGGGGAGGCCTGGGCCGGAGCGCTGGAACTCCACCTGGCCCCTGCCCTCGGCGACCGAGCGCTCGACCACGCCGTCCCACTCGTGGAGCATGGCCTTCAGCCGCGCGACCGCCTCGGGCGGGTTGGCCGCGACCTGCGAGGCCAGGGTCAGCGCCGCTCCCTCCGCCTTGGCGGCGGGCGCGACCTTGTGGACCAGGCCCCAGCGCAGCGCCATGTCGGCGTCGGCCTCCTTGCCGGTCAGCAGCATGTACTTGGCGACCGAGAGCCCGCAGAGCGTGACCAGTCGGGCCGGCCCGACTGGGACGCCGAGGGCGCCGCCGGGAAAGCGCAGGCGCAGGTTCGAGCCTCCGACCCGCAGGTCGCAGGCGACCGCGACCTCGGCGCCGCCGCCCACGCAGGCGCCGTGGCAGACGGCGACCGTGGGCTTCGGGAAGGAGGTGAGCTCGTCGTAGAGGTCGGCGAAGAGCTGCATCCGCCGCACCTTGCCCTCGTCGTCCAGCTCCTCGCGCACGTCGGCCCCGGCGGACAGGGCCATGTGGTCGGACGAGGAGACGACGAGGACGCGGACGGCCTGGTCCTCGCGCGCCGCGGCGAGGTGCGCCAGGAGCTCTTCCAGCATGGCCGCGTTCATCGCGTTGCGGGCGTCGGGGCGGTCGAGGCGAAGCAGCGCCACCCCCTCGGGAGCCAGGGCCGCGCCCTCGCCGCCCACCTCGTAGCTCGTCACCTCACTCATCGGCCGCCGGCCGCGATTCTGCCGATCAGGGCCTCGGCCTCGTCGGCCGTCGCCGCGATCAGGGCGCTGACCTCGTCGTCGGGCTCCCGAAATCGCCCGAGCACGTGGGCCGAGACGATCTCGGGGTCGGTCGAGTCCGGCCTGCCGACCCCGCCGCGGACGCGCCAGAAGTCGGCGGTGCCGAGCCCGCGTTTGAGGCTCTTCAGGCCGTTGTGGCCGGCGACGCCGCCGCCGAGCTTGGAGCGCACCTCGCCGAACGGGAGGTCGATCTCGTCGTGGATCGCGATCACGTGGTCGAGCGGCACCCGCAGGCTCCCTCGCGCCGGGCCCACCGAGTCGCCGGACTCGTTCATGTAGGTCTGCGGAAGCAGGACGGCCACGCGCGGGCCTCCGGGGCCCGTGCGGCCCTCAGCGATAAGCCCCCTGAACTTCTCCTTGGCGCGCGGCAGGTCCCAGCGGCGCGACAGCTCCGCCGCCGACCTCGAAGCCGAGGTTGTGACGGGTCGCGGCGTAATTCGCTCCCGGGTTCCCCAACCCCACGACCAGGTAGCGGTCGCCGGAGTCGCCGGCATCGTCCTCGCGATGCCGTCCGAAGAGGCGCAGGGCTACTCCCCGTCGCCGGAGTCTTCGCCGATCCGCTCGGGCTCCTGCGGGCCCTCGTCGCCCTCGGCAGCCTCGCCCTCGGGGGCCTCCTCGCCCTCGGGGGGCTCGATCGGCTCCCCGTCCTCGCCGATCAGCACTGCCTCTTCCTCGAGCTCCTCCGGCTCCTCCTCCACGCGCGGAGGCGAGAGGGTGGCGATGGTGATCTCCTCGGGGTCGGCGTCCTCGCCCAGGGCGTACTCCACGCCCTCGGGGGCGGCACCATCGCGAGCTGAAGCGTGTCACCGATCTCCATCCCGGAGACGTCGGCGGGGATGCTCTCGGGGATCGCGGCAGGCAGCGCGGTGATCGTGATCTGGTGGGTTACGTGCTCGAGCACGCCGCCCTCCTTGACGCCAGGCGCGTCCTCGGTGCCGAGCAGCTCGATCGCCACGTCGGCCTCGATGGCCTCGTCCAGCTTCACCTCGAGCAGGTCGAGGTGGATCACCTGGCCCTTGACCGGGTGGTGCTGCTGGTCCTTGATCACCACCGGTGTGGCCTTGCCGTCGAGCTCGACGTCGATCAGGGCGCCGCCGTGGACGAGCACGTTGCGAAGCTCGCGCTCGTCGACCTGGAAGTGGCGGGTGTCGGAGCCGCCGCCGTAGACGATGCCCGGCACCAGCCCGGAGCGGCGCAGGCGGCGGGTGGAGCGCGACCCGAACTCGGTGCGCTCCGTGACCTTGAGGGTGGCGCGGTCGGAGGCCATGGCGACGGCTGAGGATAGAGAACGCCGATTCGGCCCGCCCGCCGCCGGATACCCTGCCGCCGATGGGCGACGACCACAAGATCCCGAAGGGCCGCGTGCGCCGCTCGGCCAAGCTGGGCACGGTCCTCGGCGGGCAGGCGACCAAGTACGCGGGCACGAGGGCGGCCAGCCTGGCGCGCTCCGAGGAGGGAGCCGCAGGAGAAGCTCGAGGCCCGCCACCTCGAGACCGCGCTGAAGATGGTCGGTGTCCTGGGCGAGATGAAGGGGGCGGCGATGAAGCTGGGCCAGCTCGCGTCGTTCATCGACACCGAGTTCCTGCCGCCCGAGTACGCCGAGATCTACCACGAGCAGCTCGCGAAGCTGCGCACGTCGGCTCCGCCGATGCCGTGGGAGAAGGTCCGCACGGTCCTGGACGAGGAGTATCGCGACGAGAGCTTCGACGACACCTTCGCCGAGTTCGACCACACCGCGTTCGCGGCGGCCTCGATCGGCCAGGTCCATCGCGCGAAGCTGATCGACGGCCGCGAGGTCGCGGTGAAGATCCAGTACCCGGGCGTCGCCGAGGCGCTCGAGGCCGACCTCGCGCAACACCGGGCATGATGGTCCGCCTCGCCAAGGCGCTGGCGCCCGGGCTGGACGCGAAGGCGGTGGCCGAGGAGCTGCGCGAGCGCGTGCTCGAGGAGCTGGACTACGAGTACGAGGCCCAGAACCAGCGCTCGTTCGCGCGCGCCTACCGCGGCCACCCGTTCATCTACGTCCCCGACGTCCTCACCCGCCTCTCCCACCGGCGGGTGCTGGTGACCGAGTTCGTCGAGGGCCGGGGTTCGAGGAGGTCAAGGAGCTCGACGAGGAGGAGCGCAGCCGCTTCGGCGAGATCGTCTTCCGCTTCTGCTTCGGCTCGATCTACCACCTCCAGCACTTCAACGCCGACCCCCACCCCGGCAACTACATCCTCATGGAGGACGGGCGCGTCGCCTTCCTCGACTTCGGGATGACGAAGAAGCTCGACATCGAGCAGATCGAGCTCGAGCAGGCCGCCGTCGACGCCGCGTCGCGCAAGGACCCGGAGGCGCTGCGCCAGGCGCTCCACGACCTCGGCTTCGTCAAGAACCCCTCGAAGCTCGACGCCGAGCGCCTGATGGACCACGTGATGCTGGTCGGCGGCTGGTACCTCGAGGACAAGGAGTACGCCGTCTCCAAGCGGCGGGTGATGAAGGTGATCGAGTCGACCTCCGACCCGCGCTCGGAGTACTACGACCTGATGCGCAAGCGAGAGCGTGCCCGCCGAGGAGCTGATGGGCCGGCGGATGGAGACGGGCGTGCTGGCCGTGCTGGCGCAGCTCGGCGCCAAGCGCAACTGGCACCGGATCATGCGCGAGTGGGTCTACGCCGACGAGCCCGAGACCGAGCTCGGCCGCCAGGAGTGGGACTACTTCGAGTCACGCGGCCAGCGCCGGGTGCCCGGGTACGCCGGGCGGCCCGTCTAGCCCTCGGCGACCACGACGAACCCGGCCAGCAGCGCGAGGGCGAAGTTGCGGCCCAGCGTCGCCGGGCCCGCCGGCCGGGGTCGAAGGTTCCCGAAGCAGCGGCAGTCGGGGGTGCGGCCGCGGGCTGCGGCCGCGGCGACGGCGGCCGAGACCGCGAGCAGGAGGCCGAGGGCGAGCGTCGCACCCGCCTGCGCCGTCGCCGCTGGAACCAGGAGCGCGGCGGTCGCCAGCTCGGTCACCGGGAGCACGACCGCCACGGCCGGCGCGACGGCGACGGGGGCGCCGAACTCGACGGCGGCGGCGCGGGTGCCACCCGGATCGGCGAGCTTGGTCACGCCCGCGACGGTGAAGACGGCGGCCAGGACCAGGCGAGCGGCCAGGAGCGCCTCATCCATCCGGCGAATCATCCGGCCGTACGCCGAGGATCGCGACGACGAGTCCCACCAGCGCGATCACGCCCACCACCCGGAAGCTGAACTGGGCGCCGGCGACGAAGGACTCGTTCACCACCTCCAGGACGCGGTCGGCGACGGAGGTGGAGAAGTCGGAGAACGCCGCCTCGCCCGGATCGGTCCCGGCGAGGACGCCGTGGATGACCGCCGCCTGCTGGTCGCTCATCGAGAGCCCGGCGTCGCTCGCGGCCGCGACGACCTCATCCTCGGAGCGGATCGTGAACAGGGTGGTGCAGAGCCCGAGGCCCACCGCCCCGCCCGCCACCTGGAACATGTAGGCGATGCCGCCGGCGAGGCTCGACTGCGCCTCGTCGAGCATGCCCACGGCCGCCGTGGTCACGGTCGGGTAGAACAGGCCCGCCCCCACGCCGGTAGCGACCAGACCCGGCAGCAGCTGCCAGTACTCGGAGTCGGCGTCGAAGAACGAGAGCAACAGCGGCCCCGCGGCCAGCAGGGTCGTCCCGGCCAGGATCACGCGGCGCATGCCGACCCTGTCGGTGAGACGGCCCGAGAGGAAGGCCACGAGCCCGAAGGTCCCGAGCATCGGCAGCATCCCGACGCCCGCCTTCAGCGCGCTGTAGCCGAGGATCTTCTCCATCAGCTGCGGCACGTAGAGGATCGCGCTGAAGAAGACCGCCGACAGGCACAGGATCGTCAGACAGGCGGCGGTGAAACCGCGGTTGCGCATGACCGAAGCGGGCACGAGGGCCCCCTCGCCCATCCGTGGCTCGATCGCGGCGAAGGCTGCGAACGAGGCGATCGCGGCGGCGATCATCGCCAGCACTCGGGCGTCGCCCCAGCCCCAGTCGGCGGACTGGTCCAGCGCGAGGAGGAGCAGCACCAAGCCCAGCGAGAGGGTGATGATGCCCGCGTAGTCGATCCGCTCCCGCGCGGTCTCGTCGACGGGCTGGTGGATCTTCGCCCACGTGACGGCGACCGCGAACGCGGCCACCGGGATGTTGAGGAAGAAGATCGCGCGCCAGCTCAGCTCATCCGTGAGCACCCCTCCGAGCAGCGGCCCGAGCGCGTTTCCAAGCCCCGCCACGCCGAGGATCAGGCCGCCGGCGAAGGCGGCCCGCGACGCCGGGACGGCGGCGAAGGTCATCCCCAGGATCGCGGGCCACATCAGGCCGCCGCCAACCCCCATGCCCACCCGCATCGCGATCAGCTGCTCGGCGCTCTGCGCGAGGCCCCCGAGCAGGGAGAAGAAGGCGAAGATCGCGGTGCCGATGAAGAACACCCGCCGCCGCCCGAACATGTCGGCGAGGCGCCCTCCGGTCACCAACACCATGCCGAAGGTCAGGGCGTAGGCGTTGACCGTCCACTGGATGGTGCCGACGTCGACGTCGAAGTCCTGCTCGATCGCGGGAAGGGCGACGTTGAGCGCCGTGAAGTCGTTGGCGATCACGAGGACGCCAAGGCCCATGGCGAACAGGGCCATGCCGGAGCCCTTCGAGCGTCCGTCCTCGGACGGCATCGGACCCGACTCTATTCACCCGGCGGGCTGAGCTCGGCGAACAGCCGCGGGTCGTTCGCGACGATCCCGTCCACCCCGAGGTCCGCCAGCTCGCGCATCCGTGAGGGCTCGTCGACGGTCCAGGCGATCACGGCCAGGTCCGACCGCTCGGCAGCCTCGATCAGCCTCCTGGTGATGAGGGGGTGGAACACCCAGACGGCCCATGCGCCCAGCGCTGGGGCGTCGCGCTCCACCACTCCAGGCAGCCGCCACTGCATGAACGCCCTCCAGGCGGGCAGGACCAGCGCCACGCCCGGCCTCTTGCGCCAGTCCCTGGTGAGTCGTGGAACGGTCCACCCCAGCTTCACCTCGGGCGCGTTCTGCGCCAGCCAGCGCAGGCCCGGAACCTCCATGCCGGAGACCATGGCCCGCGGAAGCAGCCCGCGGTCGCCGAGGGCGGCGACCACCTCGTCCTCGCGCCCGGCGACCTTCAGGTCGAGGTCGATCCGGACCCGGTCCAGCGGGGGGCGGGTGAAGGCGTCCAGCGCTTCCGCGAGCGTCGGCGGATCGCCGCGGGCGGCGGCGCCCCAGTCGTGGGCGACGAGCAGCGGCCCGCTGGCTGCTGCCGGGCCACCCGGCGCGCGTTGCCATTCGTCCGGCTCGGCGAAGTCGCCGCGCGGGCGCAGGACGTCGAACTCGATCACGTCCACCCCGGCCTCGGCGGCGGCCTCGAAGCTGGCGACGGTATTGCCCGGGACGATGGCATCGGCGCCCTTGTGGCCGATGCGGAGCAGGCGCTTCTCAGCCACGGTCGCGGCGGCTCGGCCAGGAGCAGGCGCAGGATCGCCCCGAGGCCCGCCAGCACGCCGGCCGCAGCGATGCCGCCGCCGAGGGCGCGCTCCGCGATGCCGGCCGCGGTCCTGCGACCGCTGAGCAGGCGAGCGGCTCGAGCCGTGGAGCGAGTCTCGCCGATCGCGGGCGCTCGAGCGTCAGCGGCACTGCGCACCGCGTCGAGGCCGAGCCGAGGCTCGAGCGCCGGGCCGGGCGCGATCGCGCCGGTGCTGCTGACAGTCGCCGCGACGGCGAGTGCTGATCTACGAGCCGGCTCGGGTAGGCGGCTGCGTCACGGCTGAAGAGGGCGACGGCGTCGTCGCCCGCCGCGCGAGGTAGAGCGAGCGCGGCCGGGCTCATCGCCTGAACTGTGGGAATGCTCCAGGCGAGTCGATACGCCCGCGTTCGCGGTGGGCATGTCCGCCAGGCGCGGAGCCCGTGGGCCCGCTCCATCCTCACCGTGATGGCAACCGTGGGAGTCGCCGTGGCGCGAGCTGCGCCGAAGCGCGTGACGGCGGCGTCGCGGCGAGCCACGTCGCGATCTGCGGCAAGGGTCAACGAACCTGTGGCCGCAAGTGCGACGGCCAGAGTCCCTGCTCTCCTCACGGGCCGAAGCCTAGAACAGCTGGTTCTCGCCGGCGAAGATCTCCGAGACGGACTCGTCGCCGAAGATGCGGCGGATCGAGTCGGCCAGGGTCTGCGCGGTCGAAAGCACGGTGATGTTGTCGGGCGCGCCGGGGCGGAGCGGGATCGTGTCGGTGACGACGATCCGCTCGATCCCGGAGTTCTCGAAGGCGAGCCGCTCGAAGGCGGGCCCCGAGAAGACACCGTGGGTGGCGCAGGCGATCACCCGCGCAGCGCCCTCCTCGCGCACCGTCTCCGCGGCTGCGGTCAGGGTGCCCGCGGTGTCGATCATGTCGTCGACGAGGACGGCGGTCTTGCCCTTCACGTCGCCGACCACGTAGCCGATCTCGGCCACCTGCTGCGCGGGGCGCTCCTTCTCCATCACGGCCCAGTGCACGCCGAGCTTGCGGGCGAAGTTTCGCGCCACCTTCACCCGGCCGGCGTCGGGCGAGACGATCACCAGCTCATGGTCGAAGTCCTGGTCGAGGAAGTACTGGGTGAGGTTGGGCATCGCGGTCATGTGGTCGACGGGCACCTCGAAGAAGCCCTGGACCTGGCCGGAGTGGAGGTCCATGGTGAGCACGCGGTCGACGCCAACCGCCTCGAGCGCCTTGGCGACTACCCGGGCGGAGATCGGCTCGCGCGGCTGGGACTTCTTGTCCTGGCGCGCGTAGCCGTACCAGGGCATGACGGCGATGATCCGGTGGGCGGAGGCCCCCTGGGCGGCGTCGATCATCACCAGGAGCTCCATCAGCGCGTCGTTCGGGGTCATCCCGTGCGCCTCGTTCGCGGCGGTCGACTGGACGAGGAAGACGTCGGCGCCTCGGATCGACTCCTCGTAGCGCGCGTAGACCTCGCCGTCGGCGAAGGTGCGCAGGTCGGCGGTGCCGAGGTCGACATCCAGCTGGCCGGCGATGCGGGCGGCCAGCTCCATCGAGGCGCGGCCGCCGAAGACCATCAGCCGCTTCGTGTAGTCCTGGGGGATCGAGCTGACCAAGTGCGGGGACTCCTCGACGACGCTCATTCTGGATCCTCCCCGGTGGTCCTCTTCCGCTTCCTGGTCTGCCCTCTTGCGCTCCGCGAAACCCTCGATGTTTCGCTGTTCGCCCTGTGAAACCCCGAGCGCGCCCGGCGGGACATTCTCGCGGATCACGGCGCCGGCGCCAGTGTATGCGTCATCGCCGACCTCGACCGGCGCGACCAGCGCCGTGTCCACCCCGATTCGCGCACGTTCCCCGATCTTCGTCCGGCTCTTGGTGAAGCCGTCGTAGTTGGCAATGGTGGTCCCGGCCCCGAGGTTGGAGCCGGCGCCTACGTCGGCGTCGCCGACGTAGGAGAGGTGCGGGACCTTCGCGCCCTCGCCGATCTCCGAGTTCTTGATCTCGACGAAGGTGCCGGCCTTGGCGCCGGCGGCGAGCCGGGTGCCGGGCCGCAGGTATGCGAACGGGCCGATCGTGCAGTCTTCGCCGACCTCGGCGTCGATGACGTACGAATTCGCGCGGAGCTCCGATCCCGAGCCGATCCGGGTGGCGCCGCGGAGCACGCAGCCGGGCTCGATCGTGGCGTCGGCGCCGATCTCGACCTCGGCCTCGATCCAGGTCGCGGCGGGGTCGGTGATCGTGACGCCGGCGAGCATGTGGCGACGGGCGATGCGCTCGCGCGCGATCCCCTCCGCCAGCGCCAGGTCGGCGCGGTTGTTGACGCCGATGTTCACCGCGAGGTCGTCAGTGGTGTGCGCGATCACGCGATGGCCGGCCTCACGGATCAGCGGCAGAACGTCGCCGAGGTAGTACTCGCCGGCGGGGTTGTCGTTGGAGAGGCGCTCGAGCGCGTCGGCGAGTGCTGGCGCCGGCGAAGGCGAACTGGTTGGTGTTGATCTCGCGGATCGCGAGGATCTCGGCGGGGACGTCCTCGGGATGCTTGGTCTCGACGATGCGGTCGAACTCGCCGTCGGCGTCGCGGACGATGCGGCCCAGCTCGTCGGCGTCGTCGCGCTCGACCGACATCACGCTCGCGGCGGCGCCGGCCTGGCGGTGGGCGTCGAGCAGCTCGGTGATGACCGCGGCCGAGATGAGCGGATGGTCGCCGTTGAGGACGACCACCTCGTCGGCGGCGCGCACCAGGTCGAGGGCGGCGCGCACCGCGCCGCCGGTGCCGTCGGGCTCGGGCTGGACGACGGTCTCGGTGCCGTCGGGCAGCGCCGGCGAGAGGTCGCGCTGGGGCGAGACGATCACCGCGACCCGGTCGGCACCGGCCTCCCGCGCGGCCTCGACCGGCCACGCGACCATCGGCCTCCCGCAAACGGGGTGCATCACCTTCGGCAGCGAGGAGCGCATCCGTGTTCCCTCGCCCGCCGCCATGATCAGGACGGTGGGGCCGGCCACGGGGCGAATCGTAGAGCGGACTGGCCGATGCGCGCCGCCAACGGCATCCGCTGCGAGCTGGGTTTCAGCCTCAAAGCTCGCCGAGTGACGGCCGTCAACCCCGGCCGGGGCGCCTTTCTAGTCATATGGCCCAGAAACGCGCCACGCCCGCAGGTACGGGCGGTTCCGGGCCTAGACTTGGCCGAGTCCGGGGTGGTGTAGTGGCAGCACGTCTGGTTTTGGTCCAGGAGGCGAGTTGGGTTCGATTCCCTCCCCCGGAGTTGAGACGCCGGCTAGCGGTACTCGTCCCGCAGGCGCTCCAGCGTGACGCGTAGGCGACCTTCGAGCCATCTCCGACCGCCGAGATCCCACACGGCGCGATCCGCCGCGCTCGCCTCCACGAGCTCGGCGCGGAGCGTCACCATGGTCCCGCTCCCCTCACCGGTGAAGGTCCAACTCACGCGGCCTACGGTGTGGTCGCCGATATGTGCCGTCCCCTCGATCAGCCGCGGCTCCTCGACCCGGTCGACCGTGGTGCGCGCGGTGCGGCTGAGGCCGAGGGGGCCGTGCAGTCGCACCTCACCGCCGTCGCCGCTGCCGTTGACGCTCACGACCTCGACCCAGCGGTCGGCCAGGTCCCAGTGGTTCTCGAGCTTCGCGAGGCGCTCGAACAGCGCCTCGGGTTCGGCCGCCACCGAGATGCTCGCCTCGATCGCCGACACGACCCCGCCTAGTCGTCCTTCTTGGGCTTACGCACCCGGCCTGCGGCGGCGCCCGGTTCCATCGCCGGGCCGCGGGGCGGCGCGATCCCGAGCACGCGCATCGCCTTGAGTCCCAGGCCGAGCTTCTCGCGGCCCTCGGTCGAGGTCATGTCGTGGCCGCAGAGCTCCTTCACCCGCTCCATCCGGTAGCGGATCGTGTGGCGGTGGGTAAACAGCTGTTCCGCCGTCGGCGTCACGTTGCCGTCGTTGTCGAGGTACGCCTCGATCGTGTTGACCAGCTCGGTCTCGTACTGCTCGTCGTAGGCGGCCAGCGGCGCGACCGTCTCCTCGTAGAAGCGCTCGAGCTCGCCGGGGTCCTCGCTCATCGCGGGCAGAAGCAGCCGGTAGGAGCCCGTGTCCTCGAACGCCAGCGTCGCCATCCCCTCCGCCTCCGCGACGTTCGCCGCAAGCAGCGCCTCCTTGCCCGCCCGGTAGAGGTCCACGGGGTCCTGGGTCCAGCGGCTCGACGCGACCGTGACCGAGAAGCCCGACAGCGAGTCCGCGAGCTCCACCTCCACCGCCTCCGCCGCGCGCGCGAGGTGGGCGGCGTCGGGGCAGGGCACCACGGCGACCACCTCGGCCCGCTCGGCCTCCTCGGTCAGCGCGGCCAGCGACGTCGAGCTGACCGCCCGCAGCGCGCGCAGCGCCACCGTCATCACCCGCGCCCGCCACTCGCCGGACTGGGCCGCGTGCGGCGTCGCGCGAGCCAGCACGGCGCCCGCCCCGGCGTCGATCTCGGCGCCGAGCTCTGCGGCGCGCGCGAGGATGTCGCCGCGGTCGGTCACGTCGCGCGAGAGCACCGCTCGGACGAACGCGCCGGCCGCCTCGTCGGAGGCCCAGTCGGGCGAGCGCGACCGCTCCAGCTCGAGCGCGACGAGCGTCGTCACCATCCGCAGAAGCATCGGCGCCGGCGCCCCCTCGCGGGGCCGGTAGCGCAGCTCGCCCACCACGGCGTCGGCCACGCGCAGCTCGGCCGATTGCACGTCGCCCGCTCCCGCCAGCAGCTTGCCCTCCTCCGCCGAGGACGTGGCCGCCACCGCGAGCACCGCGCTCGAGCGATCGATCAGAGCGACGCTGGCGCCCAGAGCCTTGCCCGCGGCGCGCGAGACCGCGGGCAGGCCGGCGCCCGACTCGATCGCCTCGGAGAGCCGCTCCAGCAGCTGCTCATCTGCCCCATTTGCAGGGCTTTTTGCGACCTTGGGCTTGGGGGGCACCCCGGGATTCTCAGGGTGCCCGCCGCTACGTGAACAGTCCGTAGATGTCGTCCCAGAAGTAGACGATGAGCACGCCGAGGCCCACTCCCAACAGGATCAGCGCCGCGAGGACGAACACCGACAGCATGGCGGCCGTCGCCTTCTCCCAGGTGCGGCCGTAGGAGCCGAGCGCCGGCACCAGGATGAGCGCCGCGAAGGCGAGCACGCTGATCACGGCGGCGCCTCCGAACAGCAGGTACTCGGTGCCGATCTCTCCCAGGTCCAAGGTGATCTCTGCGAGGTTCAAGGTGGCGGATTGTCGCGTAGATGGGTGACGACGAGGGCGACGATCGCGCAGATCGTAAAGGCCGAGACGCCGAGCGCCCAGCCCCCCGAGACATCGGAGAGATAGTGGACGCGCAGGTAGACCCGCGAGAGCCCCACCGCCGCCGCGACGACCACGCCCGCGACGATCAGCGCCGTCGCCACCGTGCGCCGCGGGCGCCACAGCACCGCCGCCGTCAGCCCCAGCCACGCGTACAGCACCGCGTAGGCGGCGTGCCCGCTGGGGTACGAGGCGCCGCTCGCATTCACCAACCCGCCCTCGGGGCGCGGGCGGTCGATCGCCTCCTTCATCACCGGCACCGCGATGTAGAGGGCAGTCATCGCGACCACGAGCACCGCAAGCTCGGCCCATCGCCGCCGGGCGGCCAGCACGCCGGCCGCGACCAGGCCGACGACGAGCGTCGCACCCGGCGGAGCCCAGCGCCGTGACCCCCTTTGCGAGGTCGGTCAGCCAGCCGGTCGTGGTGTCCGCGGCCACGTCCAGCGCCGCCCTGTCGCCCGGGGTAGGTCCGGGGTCACCGGAGACGATGCTCGCGAACCCGATCGACGATGAAGACCGACACCGAGAGCACCGCGAGCATCGCGGTCAGCTCCAGGCCCAGGCCGCCTGGCGTGATCCGGTTCCACAGGAATCGCGCCTGCGGCTTGACTCGCCGCCCCAGCGCCACCAGCGGGCGCAGCAACGCCCGGCGATCCATCCACTCGACCGCGCGGCTGCGGTTCTCGGGCTCGCGCAGGAAGCGAACGGCGGCGACGATCACCACGACGACCGCGGCCGTGACGCCGAACAGGAACACCCCCTGGCCGGCGACGTCGGCGATCCGCTCGATGCTCCGCGAGCCGAGATACCCCAGAACGGAGAACGTCGCCGCCCACAGCCCGGTGCCAAGCACGCTGTAGGGCACGAAGGCCCGGTACTCCATCCCCGAGGAGCCCGCCACGAACGGGGCGAGCGCCCGCACCAGTCCGATGAAGCGGCCGATCAGGATCGTCTTGCCGCCGTGGCGCTTGAAGTACCCCTCGACCTGCTCGAAGCGCTCCTCGCTGATCCGCACCTTCGGCCCATGTCGGAGGATGAACCCGCGCCCCAGGCGCCGGCCGATGAAGAAGCTCGTCGTATCGCCTGCCCAGGCGCTGAACCAGACGATCGCGATCGTGATGTAGATGTCCGTCGCGCCCTGCCCCGCGACCGCCCCGGCGAGGATCACGAACGTCTCGCCCGGGACGACCAGACCGACGAACGCGCCCGTCTCGAGGAAGGCGAGGAGCCCTGCCAGCAGGTAGGTCCAGTCACCGAGGGTGTCGGAGACGTCCTGCAGCAGCTCCTCGAGGTCCAGCGACTCGAACTGGTGCGAGATGAACCAGAACGCGGCGCCCGCCACCAGCACGATCACCAGCGAGGCGGGCCCTCTCCGTGTTCGACTTCGGCAGCTCCAAGCCCAGAACCCTCCTACAGGAACACCTGCGGCGCGCTCACGATCGCCCCGGCGAACCGTGGCGGCAGCGACGCGGCGGCGCGGTCGGCGGCGGCGATGTCTGCAAAGAGCCCGAAGGCCGTCGGCCCCGAGCCGGTGACCAGCGCCGCCGAAGCGCCCACCTCCTCGAGCGCCGCCAGCGCCTCCGCGATCTCGGGGCGCAGCGACAGCGCCGCCCCCTGAAGGTCGTTGACCAGCAGCTCCGGGTAGTCGAGCGGCGATGCCCCGGACATGACGGCCTCCCGCATCCGCGCCTCCTCGGCTTCCAGCTCCAACATGTCGCGCCCCAGACCGAGGCGATCCGCCTCGGCGTACACCTCGCGCGCGGTCAGCCCCGGCTCGAACGGGATCAGCACCACCGCGAACTCGCCTGGCCGGGGCAGCGGCTCCACCCCCTCCCCGGCCCCCGAGACGAGGGACAGCCCGGGCTGGAGCTGCGACGGCACGTCGGCGCCCAGCGCAGCCGCGATCTCGGCAAGGTCGTCCCGCTCTGGCGCCAGGTGCCTCAGGACCGCCGCGGCGTCGGCGCTGCCGCCGCCGAGGCCCGCCGCGACGGGGATCCGCTTGTCGATCTCGACCCGCACCGGTGGGCCGTCCCACCCGCGCGCCCGCAGGGCCTCTAGCGCCGTCGCCACCAGGTTCGGGCCCTCGACCCCGGGGCACAGGACCTCGTCGGCGCCCTCCTCCGGCTCGGAGATCACGATGCGGTCCGCCAGGGCGAGGTTGCAGAAGAGCGAGCGCAGCTCGTGCAGCCCGTCACCGCGCACAGGGCCCAGGCGCAGGCAGAGGTTGAGCTTGGCGGGTGCTCGCAGCATTCGCTACAGGGAATCCAACCGGTCGGCGAGGCGGACGAAGTCCGCGGGCGCAAGCGCCTCCGCCCGCGCGCCCGGATCCAGGCCCGCCGCCGTCGAGCGCCGCGCGCGCCCGGTCGCGCGTCGCCACCCCTGCCAGCTCGACCGACGCGGCCAGCGTCTTGCGCCTGTGCGCGAACGCTGCCCGCACCAGCGCGGTCAGCTCGGGCCCCGGCGCCGCGGCCATTCGCCTCAGCCCGAGCAGGGCCGAGTCCACCCGCGGGCGTGGGGTGAACACGGCCCGGTCGACCGCTCGCAGCAGCTCGACCTCGCACGCGAGCTGGACCAGGACGCTCGGCGACCCGTAGGTCCGCGAGCCGGGGGCCGAGCGCAGGCGGTCGGCGATCTCGCGCTGCACCATCACGGTCCATGCCGACAGGCCCGGCAGCTCGGCGATCGTGCGGAGCAGCAGCGGCGTGGCGATCGAGTAGGGAAGGTTGGCCACCATCCGCGTCGGCGCCGGGTCGAGCCCCCCCAGATCCACCTTCATCGCATCGCCCCAGACCAGCTCCACGTTCCCGGCCTCCGCTGCGACCGCCTCCAGCGCTTGCTCGAGGCGGCGGTCGAGCTCCACGACCCAGACGCGCCCGGCGCGCTCGGCGAGGCGCCTGGTGAGCACCCCCTCCCCGCCGCCGACCTCGAGCACGACGTCATCGCCGGACAGATCCGCGCCTCGAGCGATCGCCTCCAGGAGGTTGGTGTCGGCGAGGAAGTTCTGGCCGAGCCTCACCAACGGAAGACGCGCGTCGCGTTCTCGTCGACGAGGCGCTCCAGCTCGCCGTAGGAAACCCCGCGGGCCTCGGCCACTGCCTCGGCCGTGGCGACGACGTTGGCCGGCTCGTTCGGCTTGCCGCGCACCGGCTGCGGCGCCAGGAACGGCGAGTCGGTCTCCACCAGCAGCAGCTCGTCGGGCACGCGGCGAGCGGCCTCGCGCAGCCCCTCCGCCTTCGGATAGGTGACGTTGCCGGCGAACGAGCAGGACCAGCCGCGCTCCGCCGCATCGGCGACCCGCTCGGGCGGGGCGGAGAAGCAGTGCAGCACCACCTCGACGCCATCCGCGCGCTCGGCCAGCGTCCCGAACGCCTCGCCCACGGCGTCGTCTCCTTCACCGGCCCCGCTTCGCATGTGGATAACGAGCGGCTTGGCCACGGTGCGGGCGATCTCGATCTGCGCCTCGAACGCGCGGCGCTGCTCGTCGCGCGGCGCGCGGTCGCGGAAGAAGTCGAGCCCGGTCTCCCCCACCGCCGCGACCGCCGGGTGCGCGGCGAGCTCGGCCAGGTCATCCGCCGCCGCGTCGTCGAAGCCGGCCGCGGAGCTCGGGTGTCGCCCGACGCAAGCGAACAAGCCCTCCGTCGCCTCCGCCGCCGCGATCGCGTCCCGGTTCGTCTCCTCGTCGAGGCCCACCGTGAGGATCCGCCGCACCCCCGCCGCCCGGGCCGCCGCCGCCAGCGCGGCGTCATCCGGCTCGCACAGCCCGAGATGCGCATGCGTATCGACCACGTCCGCAGTCTAGGAGCGGGGTGGGCGGCGCCTAGCCCAACGAGCTAGGCCTCGATCTTCGGGAACAGCGCCGGGATCCGGTCGATCGTCTGGCCGCCGCCGCGCGAGCCGAATGCGCTCAGCTCACGATCGCCCTCGGCGAGGGCCTCCAGCAGGTCGCCGCTCGACGCGGGCAGGTAGGGCAGGAGCAGCAGCGCCAGGAAGCGGATCCCCTCGGCGAGCGAGTAGAGGACGACGTCGAGGCGGTCGGCCTCGGAGGGGTCCTTCGCCAGGTCCCACGGGCGAGCCTCCTCGACGTAGCGGTTGAGCCGCCGCACGCGCGACCAGATCTCCTCCAGCGCCGCGGTCAGCGCGACCTCGTCGAGCAGGTCGCGCACCCGCCCGTCGAGCCCGGCGAGGGCGTCCGGGCCCTCGGCGAGCGCCGGGTCGAGCCCGGCGTCGGGCACGACGCCGTCGCGGTAGCGCTCGATCATCGCCAGCGTGCGGCTGGCGAGGTTTCCCCAGTCGTTCGCCAGCTCCGTCTCGTACCGCTGCTCGAACCCCTCGGTCGAGACCGCTCCGTCCTGGCCGAACGACACCTCGCGGAAGCAGTAGAACCGCAGCGCGTCCGCCCCGAAGCGCTCGACGACCTGGACCGGGTCGAGCACGTTGCCGAGCGACTTCGACATCTTGTGGCCCTCCATCAGCAGGTAGCCGTGGATGAACTCGCGTCTCGGGACCTCGATTCCGGCGGCCATCAGGAACGCGGGCCAGTAGACCGCGTGGAACTTGAGGATGTCCTTGGCGATGAAGTGCCAGTTGACCGGCCAGAACCGCTCGGTCAGGTCCTCGCCCTCGCGCGCGAACGAGAGCGCGGTGTAGTAGTTGAGGAGCGCGTCGAACCACACGTACATGACCTGGTCCGGGTCCCACGGCAGGGGCACCCCCCACTTCAGCCTGGGCCGTGAGAGCGAGACGTCGTGGAGGCCGCCGCGGATGAACGCCAGCGCCTCGTTGGCGCGGAAGTCCGGGATCACCCACTCCTGCCGCTCGGCGTAGAGCTTCTCGAGCGGCTCCTGGAAGGTCGAGAGCCGGAAGAACCAGTTGTCCTCCTTCTCGCGCTCGAGCGGGATCTTGTGGATCGGGCAGGTGTTGTCGGGGCCTAGCTCGGACTCGGTCTTGAAGTCGGCGCAGCGCGGGCAGTACCAGCCCTCGTAGGTCCCCTCGTAGACGTGGCCGTTGTCGTAGACCCGCTGGACCACCTCCTGGACCCGCTTCATGTGGCGCGGGTCGGTGGTGCGGATGAAGAAGTCGTTGGTCGCGCCCACCAGCTCGCCCATCGCCTGGAACCGGGGCGCGTTTCGGTCCCCCAGCTCGCGCGGGGTGATGCCGGCCTTCTCCGCCGCCTGGACCACGGGCTCGCCGTGCTCGTCGGTGCCGGTGAGGAAGAACACGTCCTCGCCGCGCTGGCGCATATGGCGGGCAACGATGTCGGCCGCGATCGTCGTGTACGCATGGCCGAGATGGGGCTCGGCGTTCACGTAGTAGATCGGCGTGGTGATGTAGAAGGGCACGAGCGGGTGAGGCTACCCGGCGGAGCGAGGTTGTCGGTTGCGCACCTGCGGCGGCGCCTGCATACTCGGCGCCGATGGGTGGCCGCCACAGAGTCGTGCTGGCCGCTGTGATCGCGGCCGGCCTGGCCTCAGCGCCGGCGGCCGGTGGGATCGCCGCCCGGACCCCAGCTGACTTTGCGGAGTTATGCCGCGTATAGCGGCACAACTCGACAAAGTCGGCCGGAAACGGCGACGGATCCCCGCCCGCTCCCTCTCCTCGATGCCCAAGGGGTCGGCGTTGGGTCGCCTAGATCAGGCTGTCCTGGCCCTTGGCGACGCGGGCGCGGCGGGGCATGCCCGCGGCCTCGGTGAGCGCGGCCTCCACGTCGGCGAGGATCGCCCGCTCCGAGCGCGAGGCGACGATCGGCTCGGCGAGCCCATCGACGTGCACATAGGTGCGGCGGCCGTCGCCGCGCTCGGAGGCGTCGAGCGGGACGAGGGCGAAGACCCGGTCGGCCTTCACGAACCGCCCGTACCCGAGCGAGACGAGCCTGGCGTCACGTTTGGTGGCCATCGCCACAAGCGTACCGCCGGCCACCACATGAACGTCCCGGAACCCCCCCTATAGGAACCACTGAGGGACGTTCATGGGCTACTCCTGCTGCTTCTCCTCCTGGGGGTCCAGCTTGTTGAGGCCGTTGCGCACGGTCTCCTCGCAGTCGTCGGGGAACGGCGGCACGACGACCACGCCCACGTTGCCCTGCTTCGAGGTGATGACCGGATCTCGCTTCGGGGCCTCCTCGATCGCCGTCGCGCTGTTGAGCGTCTCGTCGACCCCACAGAACGGATCGCCCTCGACGGCGCCAAGCTCCCCTCCGTCGCCCTCCTTGACCTTCGCCGCCTCGAGGATCTTGCTCTCGGAGAACCGCTCCTCGCCCCCGCAGCCCGCGAGCGCGAACAGGCCGAGGATCCCGGCAAGCAACCCCGCGCGCTTCATTCGAGGAAACCTATCCGCCGCGGCGGTCGCCAGGCGGCCGTGGCCAGCGTGCGGGCGCCCAGGCAAAGAGAAGGGCGGCCCGCAGGCCGCCCCTCTCGAACAGGTACCTGGAACTGGAACTAACCGATCGTGCAGTCCTGGCTGTACGTGTCGGTGTCGACCGTGGCGTCGTCGTACACCCACCTCGCCTGGAAGTCGAGGTCGCCTCCGTCACAGTTCGACGAGATGAGCTGGTACGTCTTCTTCTTGTTGCCCGTCTTGCCGTTGTTGTAGGTCTTCGCGACCTGGGCGCCGAACTGAACCAGCGCGCCGGCGTCACCAGCGACGTCCGGGGCATCAGGCACGTTCAGCTCCTTGCCGTAGTCCGCTCCACCGTTGGAGTTGCGGATCTCACCGACCACTGTCGGGCCGGGGAGAGCGGCGTTGTCGGCGTGGAGCAGGATGGTGGGATTGCCACCGTCGAACCCACCGCCGGCCGTCGAGGTGAGGCCGTTGAAGGCGATCACCGTCAGCTCCGACTCGTTGTTCGTCGTCGGGAACCCCGGGATGCGCGCGAACGCGTGGCCCGACCCGACGATCGCATCCGAGCACGCCGCAGCGGCGCCGTCGGTCTCCAGCGGCGTGATGACCGCGGGATCGCACTGGTCGAGCTTGTTGTTCGCCAAGTACCTCATCTCGGCCGGGAAGTCGATCTCCACGACCTCCGCCGCCTCAGCCGGGATCACCGGGGCGTTGTCGTTGTCGAGGGTCACGACCTGCGTGTACAGGCCGGCCTTCTTGGCAGTGTCGCCGGTGTCCGGCAGCAGCGTCGGGTTGATGCCCGACGAGACCTGCGACGTGTTGTCTGTTACCCCGTCTCCGAACGCGGTGGCGCTGAGCCCTAGGGTCAGCGCAGTCGCGAGCGAGAGCGCGAGGCTCTTACGCGGGATGCGAATCACATCTTCCTCCTGGAATGCGTTGTGCGCGCGCCATCCTGGCGCGCGCGGGTGTGTCGAGTCCATTCAAACGGACGCACGCCATGTCGGAGCGTTCCAACACGGCGCGCATCGAGATGAACCCCTCTGTCTCCTTCGGGTTACACGAAGGAAGTTCCGAAAGACTAGCGATCACGGCGCCCCCTGCCCATACGTATGGAGGTACTGGGTCTGCTCGCTGGGCTCGCCGATCGAGTCGAAGTCGGGCTGCTGCGTGCATGGGAGCGTGCCCGGGCCCCCGGGGCCGTAGACGTCGTTCGAGTCCAGCTCGCCGTTGAAGGCGAAGGTGCGAATGCGATCGAAGAGGTCGCCCGGGAAGGCGCCGGCGTCGCCCACGTCGAGCAGCGCCCGGATACCGGTCGCGCACTGGCGCGTTTCGTACGAGTCGAGGCCGGAGAGCACGTTCGCGGGATCGAGGCCCCCGGGGGCGAAGTACGGGTTCGAGCGCTCGATCTGGAGACGGTTCGGGTACGCGGCGACCGACTGCGGGCCGAGCGGCGCGAGCGTACGCGCATAGCGCCAGGTCTGACCGCCCTCTGCGGTGTTCGCGTTGGTCGCCGCTGCAACGTTCGCGAGCGTGGCGGTGATCTCGCGGCGGTACAGGCGGATCCCCTCGAGGATCGAGTTGAACTGCGCGAAGAACGGGTCGAGGCGGGTGAGCAGCGGCCTCAGGTCGTCGTCGAGCAGGCGACGCAGGGCCGGGAACCCGGGGTCGGCGGCCGCGATCGTGGAGCGCAGTCCCACGAAGAAGGCCTCGAGCTCAGGTGCGAGCTCGCCCAGGGCGATCAGGGTGGGGCTCAGCTCCTTCGCTGCCGGCCGCAGCTGCTGGACGAGCGGGTCGGTATCCCCGGCGAACTCGTCGAGGCGCGTCAGAGTGGCGCGGGACTCGCGCAGGAAAGTGGGGAAGATCTCGAACGTCTCGGCGAGCTCGGCGTCGCGGT
Organism: uncultured Solirubrobacterales bacterium; assembly: GCA_963797835.1. Taxonomy (GTDB): domain Bacteria; phylum Actinomycetota; class Thermoleophilia; order Solirubrobacterales; family 70-9; genus JBDTSW01. The sequence continues at coordinate 78,004 of CAWCRN010000029.1, read as the reverse complement.
TGGCCGTGGTGGTGAACACCTCATCAGAGTTCTCGATCAGGCCCCGAAGCTGGCCGCGCCGCTCGGACAGGGCCTCGAACACCTCGCCGCCGTCGCGAACCAGCCGCTTCACGGCCAGCTTCTGGCTGTCGAGCACGCGCAGCGTGTCGTCGAGCTCCTCGGCGAACGGGTCAAGGCTTGCGATGGCGAGCGAGAGATCGTCGCCCCGGCCGCGCAGCGCCGCGGCCTGGCCCTGCATCCAGACCTGGAACGAGTCACGCGTGCGCTCGTCGAAGGCGCGGAAGATCTCGTCGAGCTGGACCGCGTCGGACACCTGGGCCTCCGGGAGGCTGCCGCCCTCGGGAAGGGTCCCCGACGGCGGCGGCGTGTCGGGGTCCGCGGCGGAGAGCGACTCGTCCAAGCCCGGGGTCAGCTCGACGTAGGTCTCGCCAAGGAGTGTCTTCTGCCTGAGGATGGCCTGGGTGTCCATGGGAATGGGTGCGTACGCCGCCTGGATCTCGAGCTCGGCTTCCGCCTTGCCGTCGTCCCCGAGCTCGATCGTCTTCACCTTTCCAACAGATACACCCGAGATACGCACGTCGGATTCGGTCGCGAGGGTCGTCGCCTCGTCGAACGGGACCGTGATCCGGTAGCTCTCCGGCTTCAGTGGAACCGGACCGCCGAACGCGATCCAGAGGAACAGCGCCAGGCCGAAGCAGGAGATCGCGAAGCCGACTGCGATCAGGATGCGGGTGGCTGTCGGGCCTTGCTTCTGCATCAGCGCGCCAGGGGGCAGATCGTCGCGCTCTCGGGCACGCGGCTCAGCTGCTGGAGAGTGCGGATGTAAGGCCGGGTGGCGGCGAATCCCTCGGCCTGGACCGCCGTCAGGCAGGACTGGATCACGAGACCCCGTCGCAGGGGCGTACCGGCGTCCTGGAACTGGAAGATGCCGTTCTGATTGTGGTTGAGCCAGGCGGTGTAGAAGAGGTAGCCCTCCTCCGGGCCGGGCGGGTTGTAGCCCAGCGCGTTGAACAGCCGGTTGAGGTTGCCGAGGGCGCTGGTCAGGGGCGGCGTGTTCTCGCTGAGGGCATTGGCGGCGTCGACCGACGTCTTGATCGGCGCCCGTACCTGCCTGGTGAACGGACGAATCTGGTCGCGGATCGGTCCCACCGTCTGGCGGAGGAACGGCCGCACCTCGCGGAGGGCCGGGCCCAGTGCCTTCGACGACGGGATCAGCCGCTCCGACGCCGGTCCCAGCTCCAGCGCGAAGGCGTCGCCGCTGACCAGCGCGTCCTGGGTCGCCTGCAGCGTCGATGGAAGCTCTTGGAACGACTCGCGAAGCGCGGCCTCCTGGTTCGCGAACCCCTCCAGGGCGGCGTTCGAGCTCTCCACGAATTCGGTGAGCTGGGTGTCCCTGGCACCAAGCTCCTCACTGACCTTGCGGAAGCTGTTGATCGCTCGTGCGATGTTGGCGCGGCGCTTGGCGAGTCCCCCGTTGATCTTCGCCAGGTCACGCGCGGTCGGCTCGAACCGCCGGAGCGTCGCCGACAGCTCCTCGCCGCTGTCCCCAAGCCCGGTGGCGCCTCCCTCGAGCAGCAGGACCAGGTAGTCGCGCGTGTCGGCGTCGAGCGAGGACAGCAGGCGCTCGGGCTGCGTGTTCCCCTCGGTGCTCGCCAAGGAAACGGTGGCGCCATCCTCGAGCGGCTCCGCGTCCGGCGTGCCCGGGTCGAGCTCGACCGACATGTCCTGCAATCCGGTCCGCGGCCGGAGGAGCATCGTCGCGTCCTCCTTCACCAGGGGGCCGTACTCGTCCTCGATCAGCATCGTGACCACGGCCTTGCCACCCTCGAGCGACACGTCCGTGATGTCGCCGACCTTGATCCCGGCGATGTTCACGGTCTGGCCCTGGCCCGGCGTGATCGCCTGCGCCGACTCGAACTCCCCCTTCAGCTCGAATGTGTCGTCGCCGAGGATCGGGATCCACGAGGGGTACGGCTGTTGCTGGCTGGAGAGGACGTACACCGTCACGCCGAGCGCGAACACGACCAGCGCCACGATGGCGACGACGTCGGAGAGCCTGTCTCGGATCGCCTTGATCATGGTGAGGTCAGGTCGGCCGGCTGGACAGCGCCGGCGGGACCGTTGACGTTCGGGACGGCGTTCTCGTGGCACGGAGCGTTGAGCTTGAAGGGCGGGTAGTCGCGCGCTGGGACGACCGGCTGCACACCGTCGGGAAGCTCGGCTGCGTTACCGAAGAGCAGATCGTGCCCCTCGACCGGGAAGTCCGGGTCCGGCGCAACCACCAGTTCCGGCCCGCCGCCGGTCTGCAGACGCAGGAACGGGCCGTTGCCGTCGAAGCCGGCCATCTCCCCAGACAGGCTCGTGAGCCCGTAGAAGAGCTCGTGGAAGTTCGACTGGCCCGTGGAGAAGCCGTCGTTGACGACGATGTTGCCGGTGGGCTCCAGCACCTCCGAGGTGCAGCGCCCGAGGTTGGTGAGCTGCGGGAACAGGTTCAGCGAGGTCCTCGCCGTACGCGCGAGCGGCGCCGCCGACCTCCCGAGCAGCTTCGCCAGCCCGCCCAGCTCCTCCTCGCGCAGCAGCAGGCTCGTCTGGTCGAGCCATGGGCCCGCTGCGCGGATCGTGCCCGGCAGCTCGCGCACGCTCGGCTCGAGGGCACGGGCGAGCGCTCGCAGTGGCGGCAGCGCGTTGCTCAGATTGCGCAGCGTTGGCTCTCCCTGCTCGAGCGTGGGCGCCAGCTCGGCGATCGAGGCCGAGACGTTCTGCTGCTCCTGCGCCAGCGCGCCGGCGGTCACGTTGAAGTTGGTGATCAGGCCCTGAAGCGCTGCCTCACTGCCGGTGAGCTTGTTCAGGGTGTCGCGCTGAGCGCGGATCAACCGCGAGAGGTCGTGTGGCTCGGTGCCCAGCAGCGCCTCGTTCACGATCGCCGTGTCGCGTCCCGCGGGCCCTCCGTACTCGAACGAGTCGTTGAGCGCTCGCGCCGCGGTCTCACCGTGGACGTCGGGGTCCTGCGTCTTGTCGTCTGCCGCCGTCGGCTCATAGGTGAGCGCGGTCCCGTAGCCCTCGAGCAGAAGCTGGAGATCCTCGCGTGAGTCCGACTGCAGCGCGGTCAGCACCTCGTCGAGCTGAACGGCGGTCGATGTCTGGACGACGCTGATGTCCCCGCCGTCGGGAAGCTCGGGTGCGCTGGGACTGCCCGGCTCCAGGTCGAGGAAGAAGTTGCCCTCCAGGAACAGGCGTGGCCGGACCGTGAGCTGGGCGTCCTCATGGATCGGGCGCCCCTCCTCGTCGACGGTGAACGTGACCTTCGCCGCGTCCCCCTCGCCTTCCACCGACGTCACCTCGCCGACGTTGACCCCCGCGATCCGCACCGGGGAGGATGAGCGCAGCGTGGCCGCGTTCTCGAACGTCGCGTTGAGCGTGTACCCGCTGCCGCTGAAGGGGAGCTCCTTCGTGTAGGCGATGTAGCTGCCGACCGTGAGGACCGTGACCAGGATCAGGCCCCAGACCCAGTTGCTGACCCGCGGCTGGTGTCGCACCGAGCGCGTCATCCCTGCCCGTCCGTGACCGTCCCCTGATTGCCGGGGACATTGCCGATCACCTGCTGCAGCGGCAAGAACGGCTCGTTGCCCGCCTCGCACTCGAACTCCTGGCCAGGCGACGCGGTGTTGGGATAGGGGTTGTAGTGCAGGAAGTTGCGGTCGATGCCTCCCGGAGGCGTCGGCTCGCCGCCGTTGGCGGGCGCGCTCGCGGGCGCGCCCTCGTTGTTGGGGCCGTCGGGCGGGTCGAAGACGATGAACCGCTGCCAGGTGCCCTGGCTGTTGCCCTGCTGGAGGATGTCCTGTGCGTTCCGCAGGAACAGCGCCGGGTAGTTGCAGACCGTCTGCGACGGCGTCAGGAACGACAGCGTCGGCTTGAGCGTCCGCACCGTCTCGCCGAGGCGGTCGATGCCGGCACGGGCGTCCTCGTCGTCGTTCAGCCTGAGCAGGGCGGCGGCCGTTGGCGCGAGCTGGTCGTTCAGCTCGGGCGAGCGCCGCAGGACGGGGGCCCCGACCTCGAGCGACGAGGCGATCGCGTCGGAGTTCGCCCGCAGCGACTCGATGCCGGGCTGCAGCTCGGTGAACAGCGCGGCGCTGTGGCTGAGGAACGGCCGGATCCGCGGCAGGACCTCGGTGCCGACGTCGAGCGTCGGCGGGCTCTCCGAGATCGTCTCCTGGATGAACGGGCGCGAGACGGACGCCAGCGCCGTGAACGTGGTGTCGAGGCCCACGATCGCGTTCGCCTGCTGGGCGGCGACGGGCGCCACCTCGGCAGCGGTATCGCTGAGGGCGGAGAAGAACCGGCCCAGCTGCGTGCTCGGCTCGGCCAGCGTCTTCATCACACGCTCCAGCCGCGGGAGCAGCGGCTCGAGCCGGCCGATGGCGGAGTTCAGCTCAGGCCCCCTCCCGGCCAGCGCGTTGCCGAACTCGACCAGGTTGTCCTGGATCGCGTCGCGGGTGGGATCGTCGAAGGTGTTGAGGACCTGGTCGATGTCGACCGGCTCGACGACCGCGGCCTCGGGCGGCATGATCGCGCCGGCGCTGAAGCCCTCGGACGAGGTACCGCGGTTGATCTCCAGGTACTTCAGGCCCAGCGCCGAGCGGGCGCGGACGGCGATGGTCGAGTCGACCGGGAGCGGCTCGACGTCGGCGTCGAGAGCCAGGTCGAGCTTGGCCGAGAGGTTGCCCTCGTCGTCCTGGACCGGCGCGACGTCCTCGACCACTCCGACCCGGACACCGCCGATCCGGACCTCGTTGCCCGGAAGCAGCGTGTTGGCGTCGGGGACGCTCGCCGAGATGCGGTAGGTCGGGACGAACGGCAGCCCCTGGTTCGCGTTGTACGCGAGGAATACCGCCAGGATGGCGATCAGCACGGTGACGGCGCCGACCATCACCGGGCTGGCTGCGATCCTCGCGCCCACGCCACGCCTCATCGGCTTGCCTTCCCACGCTCCGGCGCCTGCGACCCGATCAGGTAGTCGAGGAGGAGCTTGGTCGCCTTCGTGTCCACGGTGGCGCCGGGCGCCGCCGCCGGCTCCGTCGCTCTGGCTCCGGCTCGGGCTCGGGCTCGGGTTCGGGTTCGGGCGTCAGGAACGGGACACCCAGCTCGCCCGTCACATCCTCGATCGCCAGCTCACGGGCCTCCCGGCGAAGCTCGGCGCCGCTCAGCGGCCGGGATCGCTCCGGCTCGATCTCGGTGAGCGCCTTGGCGATGGTGCGGTTGAAGTTCGCATCGCAGCCAGCCTCGGGGAACCCGGTGCCCTCGTAGTCCACGCAGTTGAACAGCGGCAGCTCGGCCCGCAGGAAGTGGCCGAGGGAGTCAAAGCTGTTGATCGCTCCACCGAGGTTGTAGATGAGCTGAGTGAGGGATCGGTAGCCGCCGCGCGAGCGCAGGCTGCCCAGCAGCCTGTCGAGCGTCTTGGCGACGGGGCCAACCGCCTTGGCGAGGCTCTCGACGTCCCTCAGCACGGGCTGCGACGCCACGAGATCGGGGCCGGACGCCTCCGCCGCCTTGCCCAGCGACTTGAGCGACACCGTGGCCGCGTCGGCGAACGGGCCAAGCGCCGTGTTGATCCGGGTCAGGTCCGGCGCGGCGTCCGAGAGGTCGGAGAGCACCGGCGTCGAGCTCTCGTTGAACCGATCGAGCTCGATCATCGTCGCGCGAAGCTCGCGCAGGAACCCGGGCAGCTTCTGGAAGCCCGCCTCCAGGTCGGCGCGGCGCTCGGCGGTGGCCGCCGCCGTGGTCGCGGCGGCGTTGATGAACCGGCCCAGGCTGTCGCGCTTCGCGGCGAGGGGCTGGAGCGACTCGTCGCCGTCGCGCGCGAGTCGCTCGAGTTGCTTGTTTTGCTTGGCGAGGATCGCAAGCACCTGGTCGGTTCGCCGCAGGGCGGGGTTCGAGCGCTCGATCACCGACTCGAGGTCGTCGCCACGCGCTGCGAGAGTGGCCCCGAGGTCGTTGAGGATCAGGCGGAAGCGATCCGGATAGGGCTCGCGCATGATGTTGTTGACGAGGTCGATGTCGATTGCCTTGCCGTTGTTCTCCAGCGGCAGCAGGTACTGGCCGGCTCCCGGTTCCCCCTCGGGAACCTGCGCAAGCTCCGGCGGTGGGTCCGTTCCCGGCGCCCGCGGCTCGGTGAGCCTGCACTCCACGAACTTCTCGCCGAGGAGCGACTGGGGCCGGATAAAGCACGAGGCGTCGTCGCGGAAGTCCTGGAAGGCCGGGTCGTCGATGCGAAGGACGACCACGGCCTTGCCGGGCGCCGGCGAGCCGTCGGCCGTGGCCGCCTCGTCCTCGGTGGTCACCTCGACCTCGCTGATCGAACCGACCTTTGCCCCGGCGACGCGGACCTCCTCGCCGGGCACCAGGAAGGCCCCGTTGTCGAAGATCGCACGTACCTCGTAGGTGCCCTCGTCGCCGCCCGCGGCGGATCCGAAGAGGACCAGCACGCCCGCGGTGAGGGCCAGGGCGAGGATGGCGCCGATCCGCCTCATGGCGCGGTCACCGGGATCAGCATGTCGGCCGGGTCACAGTCGGCGCCGACCGAGGGTGGGACGAACGGTGCCGAGCCGTCCTGCGCGTCCTGGGAGGCGCCACCAGGACACTTCAGGAAGCCGGAGGAGTCGAACGCGTCACCGGGGCCCGGGTAGCCGGTGAAGAAGTCGAACATCTGGCCCGGGCTGCCGAAGATCGGGTCCAGCTCCTCGGTGCCGCTGTTGTAGTTGAACGTCCCCATCGCCCCGGGCAGCGACGCGCAGGTAGTGGCCGTTGGAGTCGTAGTAGCCCGCGACCTGGCCCAGCTTGCCGACGAACGACAGGAGCTCCGGCGTGTACGGGACCACGAACTCCACGTCGTCCTGCGTCGCGTTCATGGCCTGGATCTGCTCGCGTGAGGCGTTAGCGCCGGCGGACTGGACGCGCGGAAGCAGCTGGAGGACGTCGGTGAGGTCGTTGTCGTCTCCAGGGGTTGCGATCGCGGTGCGCAGGTCGCTCACGACGGGCACCGCCTGCTCCGCCACCGGCCGCAGCTCGCGCAGGAACTCCGGCAGGTCCTTGGTCGCGCGCTTGGAGGTGGCCACGAGGGGATCGAGGTCGTCGAGCGCGGCACGAAGGTTGACGAAGGTCGTGTCGGCCTGGCGCAGGAACGGGGGCAGGGCCGCGAGCGAGCGATCGAGCGCCTCGTTCTCGGCGGCGATCGCGCCGAGCGCGATGTTCGCGTTCTCGGTCAGAGCCGAGAGATCGTCACGGCGCTCCGCGACGGCACCGAGCACGCTGGCACCGGAGACGAGGAACTCCGAGAACGTTCGCTGGTCGCGGTTCACCTCGGCGAGTAGCCGCTCGGTCGACTGCAGGGCAGGCGCGAAGTACTTGATGGCCTCGCGCGCCTCCTCGGAGTTGCCCGAGTACCAAACGGCGGAGCCCTGGACCACCTTCTGGAGGCTGGTGCGCGTCTCCTCGTCCAGGGTGTTGAAGAGCTGGTCGAGGTCCACGGGCGTGGTGGTCTCCCCCTGGCTCAGCGTCGCGCCGCCCGCGAGCTCCGGGTTGCTGTTGGCCCCCGGCGAGACCGAGACGTAACGGTTGGCGATGCCCGAAAGCGAGGTCGAGCGGATCACCGCGGTGGTGCCCTCGTGAAGGGGCTCGTCGACGGTGATCTCGACCTCCGCCTGGGCGTCGTCGGTGAGCGTGATGTCGTCGACGGTGCCGATCGCCTGGCCGCCGACCAGGACCTCGTTGCCGGGCACGAGCTGGCCGCCGGTCTGGAACAGCAGCTTGTAGGAGTGGCCGCCGTCGCCGCCGAACAGGACCATGCCGATCACGACGACCGTCGCGGCCACGAGCGCCACGACCACGACCGCGCGGGCCAGCTTCATCGGGCCCCCGGGTTCAGCGGCTTCTTCTGCGGTGGCCTCAAAGCGGGCCTCTGGCGGCTCCTTGCCTTGTTGATGGCGGGCGTCCTGCCCATACGAAGGGGAGTTCCTTTCCCCGTCCCGACCGGGAGCTACTCCCCGGTAACTTGCACATATCTCGGCTGCGATCCTAACCGCTGCCCCCAGCGCTTTGGCGTTTGGCCGATTAGGCGCGCGTTAAGCGCGATCCGCGGGCGTCACACGCCTACTGGCGCGGCTCGCGGCCCGTCAGACCGGTGTAAAGGTCGTTCGCCCGGGTGCCGGTCAGGGCAGCGACCACGCCGGCCGCGGCGCGCGGGCGGGCCCCCGCCTGGACCAGGCGCCGCAGGGCGTCGACGGCGAAGGCGGTGTCGGGGTTCGACGCGCCGGCCTCTGCTCGGAGGCGCGATCACGACCACGATCTCCCCCTTCACGTCCTCGCGAAAGCGCCGGGCGAGCTCCGAGAGCGACCCACGGGCGACCTCCTCGTGCAGCTTCGTCAGCTCGCGGCACACCGCGGCCGGGCGCTCGGGCGCGAGCGCCGCCAGCGCGGCGAGCGAATCGGGCAGGCGCCGCGGCGACTCGAAGGCGACGACCGTCTCGGCCGAGGCGAGGACCCGCTCCAGCTCGCCGGCCCGCCTGGGAAGGAAGCCCTCGAAGCGCCAGCGGTCCGGGGGGAGGCCGGACGCCACCAGGGCCGTCGTGACCGCCGATGGGCCGGGTAGCACCTCCACCTCGAGGCCCCGGTCGATGCAGGCACGGAGCAGCCGGTAGCCGGGGTCCGAGATCACGGGCGTCCCGGCGTCCGTGATCAGCACGACGCGGGCGCCTCGCTCGATCTGCTGCGGGATCTGAGCGGCGCGCTCCGCCTCGTTGCCCTCGTGGTTGGAGACCAGCTTGGGCCGCGGGATCTCGAGCCGCTCGTAGAGCAGCCCCGTCCGCCTCGTGTCCTCGCAGGCGACGAGGTCGGCGTCGGCCAGCGCCTGCCTGGCGCGCTCCGAGATGTCGGCGAGGTTGCCGATCGGGGTCGGGCACACGGTCAGCCGTCCCGCCATCAGCCTGCCTCCAGCTCGTCGAGGGCCATCGTCGCGGCCCCGATCATGCCCGCGTCCGGGCCGAGCTCGGCGGCCACCACCGGTGTCCGGTTCTGCGGGGGCAGCGCGCGCGCCTCGAGCTCGGCGCGAGCCGGCCCCAGGAGCAGGTCGCCGACGGCCATCACGCCGCCGCCGATGACGATCACGTCCGGGTCGAACGCGTTGGCGAGGCTCGAGAGCGCCACCCCGAGGTGATAGCCCGCCCGCTCCACGACCAAGCGGGCGGTCTCGTCCCCGCCCAGCGCGGCGTCGGTCACGGCGCGTCCAACGATGGTCTCGCCGGCGGCGAGCATCCGCCCCAGCGCCGAACCGGGTTCGCGCTCGGCGGCGGCAAGGCCGTCGCGGGCGAGCGCCGTGCCGGACGCGAACGTCTCGACGCAGCCGCGGTTCGGGCAGTTGCCCTGGCACGGCGGCCCCTCGGCGTCGACGACGACGTGGCCCAGCTCTCCGGCGGCTCCGGTCGAGCCGCGGTAGAGCTTCCCGGCGACGATCAGCCCGCCGCCGATCCCGGTTCCGATCGTCAGCCCCACCACGTTGCGGGCGCCGCGCGCGGCGCCGTAGCGGTGCTCCGCCAGCGTCGCGAGGTTGGCGTCGTTGTCCAGAAACACCGGCATCCCGATCCGCTCGCGCATCAGGTCCCGGATGGGCACGTCGATGATCGGGAGGTTGACCGCCGAGATCGCGACCCCCCGCTCGCGGTCGATCGTGCACGGGATCCCGAGGCCGATCGCGTCGACCCCGGGGTCGGCCGCCAGCGCCTGCCGGACCTCGTCCTCGAGCGTGGCCAGGATCTCCTCGGCGTTAACGCCGAAGCCCGTCTCGTTCGCGCGGTAGAGCACGCGCGGGCCGGGGGCCACGACCCCGACCAGCATCTTCGTACCTCCGAGGTCGACACCGACTGCGCTGCTCATCCGGCAGTATTGAACTCCATGTCGCCTGCAGACGAGGGGGGCCCGCCCGAGCGGCCCGACTACAAGGTCTACCGCTCGAGGCGCGGACCCAAGTTCAGCAAGCCCGACCTCGCCGGCCTGCGGGAGAAGGCGAAGCCGAAGGGGCGCAAGCCGAAGGATGGGGGTGCGGAGCAGCCGCCGGGGGTGAAGCCCGAGCGCTCGACCGCGCGGCGAGTCCTCAAATGGGTGGCGATAGCGGCGGGCGTCTGGCTCCTGCTCAGCTTCCTCGCGTTCGCGATCTCGGCCCAGATCCAGAAGTCCAAGCTCTCCGACAGCGCCAAGGACGCGCTGGAGGGTGCGAACCCGTTCATGGTCGCCTCCCCGCAGACGATCCTCGTGTTGGGCACCGACATCCGCTCGGGCGCGTTCGCCGGGCCCGAGGAGGCCGAGAGCAAAGCCTGCATCGAGGACGTCGGCAGCGGCGAGCCGAACGGGACCGGTTGCAAGAACGCCCCGTTCCGCTCCGACACGATCATGCTGATCCGCGCCGGCGGCGGGGCCTTCAGGCGGCTCTCGATCCCGCGCGACACGCTCGCCGAGATCCCCGGCCAGGGGCCGCAGAAGATCAACTCCGCCTACGCCTCGGGCGGCGCGGCGCTCACGATCGAGACGGTCGAGGGCCTCCTCGGCCTTGACGTCAACCAGGTCGCGATCATCGACTTCGACGGGTTCCGCCGCTTCATCGACACGATCGGCGGGATCGAGGTCGACCTTCCCACGGACGTCTGCTCGAGCATCTCGGGCGGCGCCTTCGGACTGGACCTGAAGGAGGGAACCCACACGCTGAACGGGTTCCAGGCGATCACCCTGGCGCGGACCCGGTCGAACACCTGCGGCGAGGGCGAGTTCACCGGCACCGACGTCGAGCGGGCGCAGTTCCAGCAGCTGGTCATCGAGGGCATCAAGGGCCGCCTGACCAGCATCACCCGCCTTCCCTACAACTTCATCAAGGGCCCGATCATCGGCTGGAACGCGCCGAGGGCGATGGTCTCGAGCATGGGCGCGATCACCATGCCCCAGCTGGTGATCTCGGCGGGCATAGGCGGCGGCGAGAGCGACGTTCTGGAGCCCTCGGGGACGACCCCAGCCGGCAACCTGGTCATCTCGCCCGAGGAGTGCCTATCCGCCGCGAGGAAGCTTCTCGGCGGGGATCCGCCGCGCGACCCAAACTGCCCGCAGGGGTAGCGCCGGGGGGCGAACTAGTCCGAGGACTTGCTGCTGTCGCTCTTTTTCTTCTCGGACTTCTTCGGACTTCTTCGCGGTGTCCGAGTCGCCGCTCTTCTTGTCCGAGTCCGAGTCGGACTTGGCGCCGTTCTCCTTCGCGTAGTCGGTCGTGTAGAAGCCTGAGCCCTTGTAGTGGACGGCGGGCGGGTGATAGACGCGCTCGACCGGCGCCCCGCACACCTCGCACTCCGAGATCGGGTCGTCGGCCATGGATTGGGAGACCTCGAAGACGTGGCCATTGGCGCAGCGATACTCGTACGTCGGCATCAGGGCGGGCGATTATGGCAGGGCACCAACCGGGGATTGTCTGGTGCGGCCCCTGCTAGTTTCGCCCCGATGCGACGGAAGGGACTCCTGGGGCTGGCGGCGGCTGCGATCCTGATCTCAGGCTGCGGCGGCGATGATGAAGCCGACTCCTCCGCCACCGAGCAGGAGGCGCAGGATGTCGTCGCGACGCACATCGCGGCGTTCCAGGACGGTGACTTCGAGCTGGTGTGCGAGACGCTGGACGAGCGCGGCAACGAGTCGATCATCACGATCTCGAAGCAGGACACCTGCGCCGAGGGCTACGAGGAGCTGTTCAGCCGCCAGCGCGCTTTTGGGGGCGTCGCCGGCAAGCCGTTCGACGACTTCGTCGACCAGCTCGGCGACTACGAGGTCGGCCCGGCGACGGTCCCCGGCGCGGCCGACTTCGCCGCCGAGGTGTCCCTGGAAGGGCCGATCGAGGGCGTCAAGAGCTTTCTCGTCGAGGAAGACGGCGAGCTCAAGGTCAGCGAGCTATTCGTCACCCCGGACGCGGCCACGAGCCCCGAGAGCGGTCTGAGCCCATGAGGCGACCAACGCGATAGCGGCCGCAGGGCTCGCTGCGATCGCGGGGTCACTGACCTCACCGGCTGACCGCTCCTCGCCGCGCCGGCCACCCGTCCACTAGGTTCCACGTCGTGCCCGAAACGGCCGAGACCCCTGCGCCCGACGTCACCCTCGACGAGATCGTCGCGCTGTGCAAGCGCCGCGGCTTCATCTTCCCCTCGTCGGAGATCTACGGCGGGCTCGGCTCGACCTACGACTACGGCCACTACGGGGTGCTGCTGAAGAACAACGTCAAGGCGGAGTGGTGGCGGGCGATGCTGGTCGAGCGCGACGACATCGTCGCCCTGGACTCGGCGATCCTCCAGCACCCCCGCGTCTGGGAGGCGAGCGGGCACCTGGCGGGCTTCACCGACCCACTGGTGGACTGCAAGACCTGCAAGCAGCGCTTCCGGGCCGACAAGCTCGAGGACGCGCGCTGCCCGCAGAAGCCTTCGAAGCTCCCGGGCGAGGGGCCCGACTGCGACCTCACCGACGCGCGCGAGTTCAACCTGATGTTCGAGACCAACGTCGGGCCGGTGCGCGACACGGCCTCGGTCGCCTACCTGCGCCCCGAGACCGCGCAGGGCATCTTCATCAACTTCAAGAACGTGCTCCAGTTCGCCCGCAAGAAGCCGCCGTTCGGGATCGCGCAGATCGGCAAGTCGTTTCGCAACGAGATCACGCCGGGCAACTTCATCTTCCGCACGCGCGAGTTCGAGCAGATGGAGATGGAGTACTTCGTCCCGCCCGACGAGGCGCCGAAGTGGTTCGAGCACTGGTGCACCGAGCGATTCGACTGGTACGTGCGGCTCGGGATCCGCCCCGACCTGCTGCGCCTGCGCCCGCACGACTCCGACGAGCTCTCCCACTACTCGTCGGGGACCTCGGACGTCGAGTACCTGTTCCCGATCGGGTGGTCGGAGCTGGAGGGGATCGCCAACCGCGGCGACTTCGACCTCAAGCAGCACGCGGAGTTCTCCGGCGAGAAGCTCGAGTACTTCGACCAGTCCACCGGCGAGCGCTACGTCCCGCACGTGATCGAGCCCGCCGCCGGCGCCGACCGCGCAGCGCTCGCCTTCCTCGTCGACGCCTACGACACCGAGGAGGTCGAGGGCCGCCAGCGCACCGTGCTGCGGCTGCACCCTCGCCTCGCCCCGGTGAAGGTCGCGGTGCTGCCGCTGGTCTCGAAGGAGGGGATGCCGGAGCGGGCGCGCGAGATCTTCGACGACCTGCGCGGGCGGATCCCGGCCGAGTTCGACGAGGGCGGCTCGATCGGCAAGCGCTACCGCCGCCAGGACGAGATCGGCACGCCCTGGGGGGTGACCATCGACGGCCAGACCCTGGAGGACGGCACCGTCACCCTGCGCGACCGCGATTCGCTCGAGCAGGAGCGCGTGCCGGCGGACGAGCTGGCCGACCTGCTCACCGCCAAGCTCAGCGAGCCCTGGACCAGCCCGAAGCTCGCGTAGCGCCGGGGCGGCGGGCCGCTCACGGGTCGCGCACCCGTGCCACCGGGTTGGCTGGGTAGGGCGACGATGACGTCGCGCCTGGCGCGTCGGTGCCGGTATTCGCAATCGAGGCGCCATACGGGAGTGCTTTGGGGGGAGAAGCAATCGGGCCTGGCGCCTCGATGTCGTGATAGGGCATCGAGGCGACACGCACGGGTCTGTTTGCGAGGGCGGTCGGCGTTGCCGAGCGTACCTTCGGGGTCATCGCGTTCGACCAGCTGAGCGACCTGGGGGCGAACCCGTCCTGGATTCTCCGACAGCGCAGGGCGGGCCGGCTGTACCGCCTACACCACTGTGTGTACTCGGTGATCCCTCCATCGCTGCTGAGTGTCAGGGGGCGGTGGCTTGCTGCCGTGCTGGCGTGCGGCCGTGGCGCCGTCCTCAGCCACGCGCATGCGGCCGCGCTCTGGGACCTGTGTGGGGCACCCTCAGGCCCAATCCATGTGACGGTCCCGACCACCTCCGGGCGCCGGCAGCGTCCCGGGATCACCATCCACCGCTCGAGCACCCTCCTACCCAGCCAAACCACGATCGAGTACGGCATCCCGGTCACGAGCCCTGCGAGGACCCTGGCCGACCTCCGTCGCCGGCTTCCTCCCGCCCGCCTCAAGTCCCTGATCCGCAAGGCGCAGATCCGTCAGCTCGACGTCGGGCCCATCCCAGGCGAGCTGCCGCCGCCCGTCGACCGCAGCGAAGCTCGCGCGCCGATTCATTGCCGTCATCCGGCGCCACGGGCTTCCCGCCCCGCTGCCCGAGCAGGTGATCGGCCCGTACACCGTCGACTTCCTGTGGCCCGCGCATCGGCTGATCGTCGAGGTCGACGGCTGGGAGACCCACGGAACCAGGACGGCGTTCGAGGACGACCGGGCGCGCGACGCCTGGCTCACCGCCCAGGGCTACCGGGTCGTGCGCTTCACCTGGCGTCAGGTCACCCGCGAGGGACCGTTGGTCGCGAGGACTCTTCGCCAGCTGCTCGCCGGCTAGGTGCCCGGGCTCCAGCGCTCGCCTCGGCCCAGCCGCTCGAGGCCGACCCAGGCGAAGTCCATCGCCATCTCCAGCACGCGCTCGCGGGGACGCGCGCGGTGGTCGTCCCACCAGTTCGCCAAGCGACTGCACGGCGCCGGTGAGCTGCTGGGCCATCATCTCGGTGGCCTGCTCGAAGTCGGGCTCGGCCTCGCGGAAGCGGCGCGGTGCGTTGGCGACCATCAGCGCCGCGATCGTCCGGCTGACCTCCTCGCGCAGCGCGGTCGAAAGCCTCGGCGATGTCCGGGTCGCCGACGTTGCGGAACAGCAGGCGCCAGGCCACCGGGCGCTCCTCGACGAAGGAGAGGAACGCATCGACGCCCTGGCGCAGCCGCTCTCTCCTCGCTTTCGGCGGCGGTGATGGCCGCCGTCACGCGGCCCAACAGCTCGTGGACGTGCATCTCCAGGAGCGCCCGCTCCAGCTCGCGCTTGGAGTCGAAGTGCTCGTAGATCAGGGCCTTGGAGACGCCGCCGCGGGCCGCAACGTCCTCGAGGGACGCCCCGTGGAACCCCTGCTCGGAGAAGACCTCGAGCGCCGCCGCCAGGATCGCCGAGCGGCGGTCCGCGGCCGAGAGCCTGCGCTTGGTGGAGCCCTCCCGGGGGGTGGCCATCCGCGGCAGCGTACGTCACACTTCCGCCTTCGATGCCGTCCGCGCCCACGGATCCGGCGGCGCCCTCGCGCCGTAACAACATCGGCACGCTCCGCATGGTCGGCGCGCTCGTCGTGCTGCTCGGGCACGCCTTCGTCCTCTCCAGCGCCGACGGCCGCACGCGCGACGAGGTCTCCGAGGGAATCGCCGACGTGGCGGCGTTCAACCTGGGCCTCCCCGGGATCGGAGTCGCGATGTTCTTCGCGATCTCCGGCTTCCTCGTGGCTCAGAGCTACCAGCGCCGAGGCAACGCGCCGGCCTACGTCGAGGCGCGCCTGCTGCGCATCTACCCGGCCCTGTGGCTGGCGGTCTCCCTGACGATCGTGGTCGGGGCCGTCGTCTCGACGTTCGCGCCGGACGACTTCCTTTCGAGCGAGCGCACGATCACCTACGCGGTCGGGGGCGCCAGCCTGCTGGACCTCCAGTACGTACTGCCCGGCGTGTTCGACAGCAACCCGAGCGACTCGGTGAACGGTTCGCTGTGGACACTGCCGGTGGAGCTCAAGATGTACGTCTTCGTGGCGGTCGCCGGGATCGCCGGCCTCCTGGGGCGCCGGCTGCTGTTCAACGTGGCCGCGGTCGCTCTCGTGGTGGCGGCCCTCGTATGGCCGGACGGCTTCCCGCTGCTCGCGAACACCGATCACCAGGAGATCGCGACCTTCTTCCTCGCCGGCACGGCGCTCTTCGTGAACCGCGACGTGATCCCGCTGCGGGGGGCCGGCGTGGTGGTACTCGCCGCCGTCGCGGCGGCCTTGAGCTGGACTCCGGCCTACCCGCTCCTCTTCGCCGCCGCCTTCTCCTACGCGGTGCTGTGGCTGGGCTTCACGCAGCGGCCCCGACTGCCGGACCTCTCGAAGCGGGGCGACCTCTCCTACGGCACCTACCTCTTCGCCTTCCCGGTTGCGCAGCTCTGGGTTTCCGCGATCGGGCCGGGCTCGCCATGGGCGATCGCGGCGCTGACGCTGGCGACGACGCTGCCGCTCGCCTACCTCAGCTGGCATCTCGTGGAGGCGCGCGCCCTGCGCCTCAAGGGGCGCCTGATCCCGGCCAAACTGACCAGCCGGTCAGTTATAGTTCGGCCGAGCGAGTAGCGGCGAATCCGGAGGTCATCCATGAGCGTTGCGCAGAAGGACGGGATCGAGCGGTCCTACGCAAACCAGATCAGCTACGAGGACCTCTACAAGCGCTGGGAGCAGGGCAACTGGAGTGCCTACGACCTCGACTTCTCCGGCGACCGTGAGGGGTGGGATGCGCTCACCGAACTCCAGCGCGAGTCAGCGCTGTGGATCTACTCGATGTTCTTCTTCGGCGAGGACTCCGTCACCGACAACCTCTCCCCCTTCATCGACGCCGCGCCGAAGGAGGAGCAGAAGTACTTCCTCGCGACGCAGCAGGTCGACGAGGCGCGCCACGCCGTGTTCTTCCACCGCTTCTTCAAGGAGGTGATCGAGGCGGGCGACGACATCGGGTCGACGCTCGCCTTCACCGAGACGCAGCTCGGCTGGGGCTACCGGAACGTGTTCGAGCGACTCGACCGGATGGCGGACGAACTGCGGCGCGACCGCTCGCTGCCGAAGTTCGCGCAGGCGATCACCCTCTACCACCTGGTCGTCGAGGCGACGCTGGCGCAGCCGGGCCAGC
Source organism: uncultured Solirubrobacterales bacterium (assembly GCA_963797835.1). Taxonomy (GTDB): domain Bacteria; phylum Actinomycetota; class Thermoleophilia; order Solirubrobacterales; family 70-9; genus JBDTSW01. Next base: position 61,146 of record CAWCRN010000029.1, on the reverse strand, counting down.
ACTTCATCGAGGACTACTTCGCCAAGTCGCAGACGATGCCCGGCTTCAGCGCCGGGATGGCGAACGTCTCGCGCGACGAGCAGCGCCACATCGGCTTCGGGGTGAAGGTGCTGTCGGAGCTCCTGGCCGAGTCGGACGAGTGCAAGGCCGCGGTCCGCGAGATCCTGCTCGAGATCATGCCCTACTCGCTCGCCGTGTTCGTCCCGCCGAGCGGCCTCAACCGCGAGTACACCCGCGCCTACGGCTTCGAGATGGAGGACATCTTCGCGTTCGGCCTGAAGTCGGTCCGCACGAAGTGGAAGGCGATCGGCTACCCGATGGAGGAGATGCCCGGTGTGCTCCCGGTCGATCCCGATCTGTCCGAGCATGAGATCGCCGCGCGTCAGATCAGGCTGCTCGAGGCCGGCGTCATGGGCGAGCCCAACGGCCACCCCCAGTCCGACCCCGAGATCCAGGAGATCTACTTCAGCGTCGTCGCCAACTCGGCCGACACCAGCGTCATCAACGGCAACCCGCTCACCGTCCAGTGGGACTTCACCGACGCCGACCCCTGGCACGTCGTGGTCGCCAACGGCGCGACCCGCGCCGAGCGCGGCCGCGTGACCGACGCCGACGTGACGCTCCAGGCGAGCTGGGCGGACTGGATCAACATCTCGAAGGGCGCGATCAAGCCCAGCCGGGCGATGCTGAGCCGACGCCTGCGGATGAGGGGCCGCCCCCGCGGCCTCTACGCCTTCACCAGGGCGTTCCCGCGTCGGTAGCGGCGCCCCCGCGCTCACCCGAAGTAGTCGCGCTCAGCTGGCCGCGGTCGGGGCGGTGGTTCGAGGTGTACTCGAACTCCTCCTCGGCGCCGAAGAGGCGGTCGAGCACCGCCTTCCGCAGATCCTCGCTGAGGGCGATGGCGAGCACCGCCCCGATGATCGTCAGCAACACCAGGTTGCGGAAGGTGTGGCTCTCGCGCTTGCCGCGAATCTGGTCGGACGCCTCGCGCAGCGACTCGGCGGCGGCCTTCAGCTCCTTGTGGACCTTCTTGTCGTCCATCAGCCGCTTCGCGGGGTGGCCGTTGTTGACGCGTGCGTACGCCTTCCTCGCCGAGGAGTAGGCGTCCTGGAGGTTCTCGCGAAGCTCCTCGTCCTCGATCAGCCGCCTGACGTATTCGTTGTCGGCGGCCGAGCGGCCGGCCTGCCAGGCCTTCTCGGCCTTCTGGGACTTCGTTCCCTTTGCCATCTGCCTCTCCTCCTGCGGATTCCAAGCTCGGTCGGTGCGGGTGCTGAGCATATACCCGCTGCGGGGGGCGCTAGTGCCCGGCTACAGCGCGGCCTCGAGGGCCTGCTCGATCCGCTCCACGTACACGAACTCGAGGTCGCGGCGCTCGTGCTCGGGGATCTCCATGATCTCGCCCTCGTTGCGAGCCGGGACGATCACCCGCTTGATGCCCGCGCGCTCCGCCGCCAGCGCCTTCTCCTTCAGCCCGCCCACGGGCAGCACCTGGCCGGTGAGCGTGATCTCGCCGGTCATCGCGACGTCGCCGCGCACCGCCTTGCCCTTGACGAGCGAAGTCAGCGCCGTGGTCATCGCGACGCCGGCCGAGGGGCCGTCCTTCGGAACCGCGCCGGCGGGCACGTGCACGTGGACGTCGTTCTTCGCGAACCAGTCCTCGGGGAGGTCCGGCGCCAGTGGCTTCTGGTGGCCGCGGACGTAGGAGAGGGCCGCCTGGGCCGACTCGCGCATCACCTCGCCGAGCTGGCCCGTGATCGTCAGCCTCCCCGAGCCCGGCATCGCGGTCGCCTCCACGAACAACACCTCGCCGCCGACCGGGGTCCAGGCGAGGCCGGTCGCCACCCCAGGGTCCTTGGTGCGCCGCCGCTGCTCGGCGAAGAAGCGCCGGCGCCCGAGCAGCTTCCGCGCCCGCGTGGCCGACACGTTCACCTTCGCCTTGACGACCCCCTCGGCGATCTCACGGGCGACCTTGCGGCAGACGGTGCCGATCTCCCGCTCCAGGTTGCGCACGCCGGCCTCTCGCGTGTACTCCTCGATCAGGGCCCGCACCGCCGGGTCCGAGAACGCGATCTGGCTGCGCCGCAGGCCGTTCTCGGCGATCTGCCTGGGCACGAGGTAGCGCTTCGCGATGTGGAGCTTCTCGTCGGTCGTGTAGCCGGAGAGGTCGATCACCTCCATCCGGTCGAACAGCGGCGGGGGGATCGTGTAGGGGGTGTTCGCCGTGGCTATGAAGACCACGTCGGAGAGGTCGAACGGCAGGTCGAGGTAGTGATCGCGGAAGGAGGAGTTCTGCGCCGGGTCGAGCACCTCGAGCATCGCGCTCGACGGGTCGCCGCGGAAGTCCGCGCCCATCTTGTCGATCTCGTCGATCATGAACACGGGATTCCGCGAGCCGGCGTCGCGCAACGCGCGGATGATCGTCCCCGGCATGGCGCCGATGTAGGTGCGCCGGTGGCCGCGAATCTCTGCCTCGTCGCGAACGCCGCCCACCGAGATGCGCTCGAACTCGCGGCCCAGCGCCCGCGCGATCGACTTGCCCAGGCTGGTCTTGCCAACCCCCGGCGGGCCGATGAAGCAGAGGATCGGGCCATGCGACTCGGGGTTCAGCGAGCGCACGGCCAGGTACTCGAGGATGCGGTCCTTCACCTTCTCGAGGTCGTAGTGGTCGGCGTCGAGGACCTCGCGGGCGTGGCCGAGGTCGAGGTTGTCGGTGGTGGCCACGGTCCACGGCAGCTCGACGAGCCACTCGAGATAGGTCCGGATCACGCCGTACTCGGCCGCTGCCGGGGGCAGGCGCTCGAGCCGCGCCAGCTCGCGCTCGGCGGCCTTGAATGCGACCTCGGGAAGACCCGCCGCCTCGATCCGCTCGCGCAGGTCGGTGATCTCCGCCTGCTGGGGATCCCCCTCCCCCAACTCCTGCTGGATCGCCTTCAGCTGCTCGCGCAGGTAGTACTCGCGCTGGCCCTTGTCGATCTCCGACTGCACCTGCGACTGGATCCGCGAGCCGAGCTGGATCACCTCGAGCTCTCGCGCGAGGACCTCCGAGAGGCGGCGCAGGCGGCGCTCGACGTCGACCTCCTCCAACAGCTCCTGCTTCTCCTGGGTGGAGATCCGCAGCGAGCCCGCGATGAGGTGCGAGAGGGCCGAGGGGTCGTCGATGTTGGTGACCGCGAGCTGCAGCTCCTCGGGCAGGTAGGGGATCTGCTCGATGATCTCGCTGAACGTGGCCTGGACGTTGCGGGTGAGTGCCTCCAGCTCGGGGGAGGGCTCGAGGGCGTCGGGCAACGGCTCGATGCGCGCGATCAGGTACGGCTCGGAGGCCACGAAGTCGCCCAGGCGGATCCGCTCGGTGGCCTGGACCAGGATGCGGATCGTGCCGTCGGGCACCCTCAGCATCCGGGCGACCACGCCTGCGACGCCCACGTCGTACACCTCCTCGGGGCCCGGCTCCTCCAGCTCCGGGTCGCGGGACGCGACCATCGCGATCGTCCGCTCGCCCGAGAGGACGTCGTTGACCAACTTGATCGACCGCGGCCGGCCGACCGCCAGTGGGGTGAGCGTGTCCGGGAAGGCCACCATGTCCTTGAGCGGCAGCACGGGGAGCGCCCCGGGAAGAGGCTGGGCCTGGTCTCCCGGACGGCCTGCTCGATGTCGTCGGTCTCGACGACCTCGATGCCGCCGCCGTCGCCGTCTGAGCCCACGGCGGCTACTCCTTCGAGGAGATCGGGACCCGGCGTGCGAGATCCGGGCGCGGGCGCCAGCGGCAGCTCGACCCGCAGGATCCCCTCGTCGTAGGTGGCCTCGAGCCTGCTCGGCGACGACGTCGGCGTTCAGCTCGACCACGCGCCGGAAGGGGCCGGCCTCGATCTCGAGCTGCTGATACACCCGGCCCTCGGTCTCACGCGGGGCGCGCTCGCCGCTGATCACCAGCTCCCGCCCCGAGATCTCCAGCGAGATCTCCTCGAGGCGGACGCCGGGCAGCTCCACCTTGACGATCGCCTTGGGGGCGCCATCTGAGCAGTAGTAGACGTCCACCCGGGGAGAGAACCCCGAGGCCCTGCGTCCTGGCCACCAGCCCTCGCCCAGGACGTCGCCGAACAGCTCGTCCATCTCGCGTCGCATGCGCTCGAAATTCACCAGTAGGTCGCGCTGGCGGGCCATTCAACGCAAGGGTAGCCGGAGGTGTCCGCGGGCGCGCCCGGCCGGCTCAAAGCTCGTACACCGCGCCCTCGCGGGCGACCTCGACGGGCGCGCCGAAAGCCTCGGAGCCCTGCTTGCGGGCCCACACCTGATCCAGCTCGTCGGAGATGTGCGTCAGGACCACCCGCCTTGCGCCCGCGGACCGAGCGTGCTCGCCGGCCTCCTGCGGCGTCAGGTGGCCGCGGATCCCGGTCCGCTCAGGCCGCGGCAGCGTCGCCTCCACCAGCAGCAGGTCCGTGTCGCGGGCGAATTCGACCAGCTCGGGGCCCGGGCGGCAGTCGGCGCCGAAGGTGAAGCGGGCGCCGCCGTTGGCCTCGGCGACCTCCACCGCGAAGGTCTGGGTGTAGTGCACGACCTCTCCGAAGCGGAGCAGCAGGCCGCCGACCTCCACGCGGGAGTCCGAGTCGTACTCCTCGAGCGAGAAGGCGTTGTCGATCAGGTCGTCGTTCCCCCAGGCGCCCACCACCCGGCGGAACGTCTCGGCCGGCTCCCGGCGGAGCGATCAGGCGCGGACGCGCGGGGTCGTCGGTGCCGGGCCAGGGCGGGACGGGAACCGGCTGCTGGCGCGGCGCATAGGTCAGCGCGTAGGCGTAGGGGACCAGGTCGAGGAAATGGTCGGCGTGGAGGTGTGAGATCGCGACCGCGTCGACCTCGGTGTAGTCGCGGCGCTGGCGCAGCTTGCCGAAGACGCCGTTCCCGCAGTCCAGGAGCAGCACCGTCTTCCCGCTCTCGATCAGATAGCCGCTGCACGCTCCTCCCGCGTCCTGCCAGGAGGGCGACTTGCCAAGGACCGTCACCCGCATCGTGACGATGGACTCTAAGTCAGGGCGAGTCTGCGAGCGGCTCCGGCTCGGCCTGGCGCAAGAGCAATGCCGGCTGGCGCGGCGGCACGAGGCCTCCCGGCGTGTCCGCCCGGAACGTCGAGCAGGGCTCGTCCAGCGCCAGCGCGCAGAGCATCCGCCGGTGGAAGAAGCAGTCCTCGCAGCTGCGGCCGTTCTTGCGCCGGCGCTTCCCCTTCGCCGGGGCGACGCCGATGGCGGCGGCTACCTCGGCTGGGGGCTGTTCGACCTGGAGCACGGTTCCGACTTAAGCACTCCCGGCCCTTTGGCGTGAGGCGCTTTCGCGCAAATCGCCCGGACTTCTTCACAAGCCGTTCACGCGGTTTCGCGGGCTTTGCGGGGATCGGCGCGAGCGGAGCCGAGGCCCTTACGGAATCCCGACCTCAGGGGTCGGCTTGACGGCCGGTCGCGCTAAGATCGCGGGCGGTGTCAACCGAGCGCACAGCCCGGCTCAGCGCCTCCCCGCCGCTGTTCAAGAACCGCTTCCTCGACTTCTTCTCGAGGATCCATCCGGCGGTGCCCGCCGTGATCTTCATCCCCGTCATCGCGGGGATGATCGTGCTCGGCGCGGACCGCGGCCAGGGCGCCGGCGAGATCGCCCTCCTGTTCGTCGCGGGGGTGGCGATCTGGACCCTCACCGAGTACTGGCTCCACCGCAAGTTCTTCCACTGGGAGCCCGACAACGCGTTCGGCCGGCGGATGCACTTCATCATCCACGGCGTCCACCACGACCATCCGAACGACAAGATGCGGCTGGTGATGCCGCCCGGCGCCAGCATCCCGCTCGCCGCCCTCTTCTTCGGCGCGTTCTGGCTGATCTTCGGCACGCCGACCGTGTTCGGGATCTTCGCGGGGTTCATCGCCGGCTACCTCGTCTACGACTACACGCACTACTACGTGCACCATTTCGTGCCGAAGAGCGAGTTCGCCAAGCGCCTGCGGGAGCAGCACATGCGCCACCACTTCCAGGACCACCGCTACGGGTTCGGCGTCTCGACCCCGTTGTGGGACGCGGTCTTCGGCACCCTCCCGCGTCGTCGCCCCGCCGAGCGCGGCGACTGACTCCGGGCTAACACACCCACACTGTTACTCTCACTACACACAGTCATTCCCTGACGTAAGCGTTTCTTCGTCACGGACGAAGAGAGGAACGACTAGATGACTTCCGACACGGTAGACGCCGCCGCCGCGCTCATACGTGACCGAATCAAGGAGCTGAAAGCCGAGGTCGCACACCTCGAGCGGACACTCTCCAGCCTTACCCGCGGTCGCGAGGGCCGGCGCGGCCCCGGGCGTCCTCGCGGCTCCGGCGCCACGGCCTCCCGCGGCCGCAAGCGCGGGCGACGGCGCAACACTCGCTCCGACCAGGCCGTGAAGCTGATCCAGGAGAACCCGGGAATCTCGGCGTCCGAGATCGCCAAGCGGCTGAAGATCAAGCCGAACTACATGTACCGCGTCCTCGGCGACCTCCAGAAGGAGGGCCGGGTGAAGAAGGACGGGCGCTCCTACTCCGCCTTAATGCGGCACTGGACACGGGGGCCGTGGCGGGGTAGGTTCGCCTGGCAACCAACGGCAGGAGGAGAAATTGGCCCGGGAAAGGATTCGCTACGGGCCCGCGGTCGCGGTGGCGGCAGCGGTGGCCGAGTTCAGCGACCCCCACCCCACATGAACGTCCCGCAGTGGTCCCTATAGGGGGGGTATTAGGGACGTTCATGGTGCCGGAGCCTCAGACGAGGCCCAGGCCCGCGACCGCCTCGCGCTCCTCGTTCAGCTCGGCGACGCTCGCGTCGATTCGCTCGCGCGAGAAGTCGGTGATCTCGAGGCCCTCGACGATCGAGTACTCACCGCCAGCGCAGGTGCACGGGTAGCCGGAGATGATCCCCTCGGGGACGTCGTAGGACCCGTCCGCCGGCACGCCCATCGAGACCCAGTCGCCGTCGGAGGTGCCGAGCACCCAGTCGTGGACGTGGTCGATCGCGGCGTTCGCCGCGCTGGCCGCGCTGGATGCGCCGCGCGCGTCGATGATCGCCGCGCCGCGCTTGGCAACCGTGGGGATGAACTCATCGGCGATCCAGGCCTCGTCGCCGACGGCCTCCCAGGCGCTCGCGCCCTTCACCTTCGCGTTCACGAGGTCCGGGTACTGCGTCGTCGAGTGGTTGCCCCAGATCGTCATGTTCGTGATCTCGGACACCTCCGCGCCGGTCTTCGCCGCCAGCTGGGCGATCGCCCGGTTGTGGTCGAGGCGCACCATCGCGGTGAACCGCTCGTTCGGCACGTCGGGCGCGTTGGCCATCGCGATCAGGGCGTTCGTGTTGGCGGGGTTCCCGACCACGAGGACCTTGACGTCATCGGCGGCGCCGGCGTTGATCGCCTCGCCCTGGGGCTTGAAGATGCCGCCGTTGGCCTCCGAGCAGGTCGGAGCGCTCCATCCCGGGCCCGCGCGGGCGCGCGCCGACCAGCAGGCCGACGTTGCACCCATCGAAGGCGGGCCCTGGGTCGTCGTGGATGTCGATCCCGGCCAGCAGCGGGAAGGCGCAATCCTGCAACTCCATCGCGGTGCCCTCGGCGGCCTTGACCGCGTCGGGGATCTCGAGCAGGTCGAGGTGGACCTTCGTGTCGGAGCCCAGCATCTCGCCGGCGGCGATCCGGAACAGCAGCGCATATCCGATCTGGCCGGCGGCGCCGGTGACTGTGACCTTCACCGGGGTGCTCATCGCGGCGCATCCTATTCACGAGTGGGCCCCGGACGAGGCTCCCGACCACGCCTACACTTGGGTCGTCATGCAGGGAGGCGCTGCGCTGGGGTTGGCGCTGGCAACGACGATCGCGTTCCCCGCCGCGGCGGCCGCGTCGGAGGTGAGCGTCGTTCGCGGCGGGCGAGGAGTACGGATGCTCTACGACGCCCGGAGAACGACCGACCGTCTCTAACGACGGCGCGACCGTCACGTTCAGGGACCCAGGTGCACGGATCACGCCGGCGACGATGCACCTCGGGGTCCAGGACCCGTCCGCCGGCACGCCCATCGAGACCCAGTCGCCGTCGGAGGTGCCGAACACCCAGTCGTGGACGTGGTCGATCGCGGCGTTCGCCGCGCTGGCCGCGCTCGATGCGCCGCGCGCGTCGATGATCGCCGCGCCGCGCTTGGCGACCGTGGGGATGAACTCGTCGGCGATCCAGGCCTCGTCGCCGACCACGTCCCAGGCCCCCTCGCCCCGCACCTTCGCGTTCACGAGGTCCGGGTACTGCGTCGTCGAGTGGTTGCCCCAGATGGTCATGCTGGTGATCTCCGAGACCTCGGCGCCCGTCTTCGCCGCGAGCTGGGCGATTGCGCGGTTGTGATCGAGGCGCACCATCGCCGTGAACCGCTGGTTGGGGACGTCGGGCGCGTTGGCCATGGCGATCAACGCGTTGGTGTTGGCGGGGTTCCCGACGACGAGCACCTTGACGTCGTCGGCCGCGCCGGCGTTGATCGCCTCGCCCTGGGGCTTGAAGATGCCGCCGTTGGCCTCCAAGAGGTCGGAGCGCTCCATCCCCGGCCCGCGCGGGCGCGCGCCGACCAGCAGGCCGACGTTGCACCCGTCGAAGGCGGGCCCTGGGTCGTCGTGGATGTCGATCCCGGCCAGCAGCGGGAAGGCGCAGTCCTGCAACTCCATCGCGGTGCCCTCGGCGGCCTTGACCGCGTCGGGGATCTCGAGCAGGTCGAGGTGGACCTTCGTGTCGGAGCCCAGCATCTCGCCCGCGGCGATCCGGAACAGCAGCGCGTAGCCGATCTGCCCGGCGGCGCCGGTGACGGTGACCTTGACGGGTGGGTCGCTCATCGGCGCCATCCTATTGAGGCGCCGGGCCCGGGCCGGCTCAGGCCATCGCGGCCCGGAGGTTCTCGTCGATCGCGGCGAGGAACTCCTGCGTCGTCAGGTAGTCCTGGCCCTCGCCCACCAGAAGGGCGAGGTCCTTGGTCATCTTCCCGCTCTCCACCGTCTCGACGCACACGCGCTCGAGGGTCTCGGCGAACTCGATCACCTCGGGCGTCTCATCCATCCTGCCCCGCGCGGCGAGCGCGCGGGTCCAGGCGAAGATCGAGGCGATCGGGTTGGTGGAGGTGGGGTTGCCCTTCTGGTGCTCGCGGTAGTGGCGGGTGACCGTGCCGTGGGCGGCCTCCGCCTCCACCGTCTTGCCGTCGGGCGTCATCAGGACGCTCGTCATCAAGCCCAGCGAGCCAAACCCCTGGGCGACGGTGTCGGACTGGACGTCGCCGTCGTAGTTCTTGCACGCCCACAAGTACCCCCCCTCCCACTTCAGCGCGGCGGCCACCATGTCGTCGATGAGGCGATGCTCGTAGGTGAGCCCGGCGGCGTCGAACTCGGCCTTGAACTCGGAGGCGAACACCTCCTGGAAGAGGTCCTTGAAGCGCCCGTCGTAGGTCTTCAGGATCGTGTTCTTGGTCGACATGTAGACCGGCATGTGCCGCTCGAGCCCATAGCGGAAGGAGGCGCGGGCGAAGTCGCGGATCGAGTCGTCCAGGTTGTACATCGCCATCGCCACGCCCCCGCCCTCCGGGAAGTCGAAGACCTCCAGCTCGATCGGGTCGCCGCCGTCGTTCGGGGTGAACGAGAGCATCAGCTTCCCGTCGCCCGGGATCACCGTGTCGGTCGCGCGGTACTGGTCGCCGAAGGCGTGGCGGCCGATGATGATCGGCTTCGTCCAGCCGGGAACCAGGCGTGGGATGTTGGAGATCACGATCGGCTCGCGGAAGATCACGCCGCCGAGGATGTTCCGGATCGTCCCGTTGGGCGAGCGGTACATGCGCTTCAGCCCGAACTCCTTCACCCGGGCCTCGTCGGGGGTGATCGTGGCGCACTTCACCCCCACGCCGTGCTCCTTGATCGCGTTCGCGGCGTCGACGGTGATCTGGTCGTCGGTCGCGTCCCGGCTCTCGATCCCCAGATCGAAGTAGATGAGCTCTACGTCGAGGTAGGGCAGGATCAGCTGCTCCTTGATGAATGCCCAGATGATCCGGGTCATCTCATCGCCGTCGAGCTCGACGATGGGGTTCTTGGCCTCGACCTTGTCCAAGGGGCGGCGATGCTATCGGGGCTCGCGTACCATCCGGCGCCATGGCAACCGTCGATCCCTCCGCGCCCACCGCCGCCACGCACCAGGTCTTCAACCAGTCGCCTCCTCTCGAGGGCTACAACGTCTTCGAGGCCGACCGGGTGCTGACCCAGGCCGTGGCCCGAGAGGGTGCCGGTTGGGCGGACGAGCGCCTTCGCGGCCTCGGCGCGATCGCCGGCCGGCCTGACGTGATCGAGCTGGGCCGGCTGGCCAACGTGAACCCGCCGCGGCTTCGCACCCACGACCGCTACGGCAACCGGATCGACGAGGTCGAGTTCCACCCTGCCTGGCACGAGCTGATGCGAATCGGGATCTCGCACGGGGTCCACGCGTCGCCGTGGCTCGAGCCGGGTCCGGGCGCCCACGCCGCGCGCACCGCTGCCGCGATGCTTCTTACCCAGGCCGAGGCCGGGGTGATGTGCCCGATTTCGATGACCTACTCGGTCATCCCGGCGCTGCGGATGCAGCCCGAGCTGGCCGAGGAGTGGGAGCCCCGCTTCGGCTCGCTGGAGTACGACGAGCGCCTCGTTCCCGCGATCGACAAGAAGGGCGCGCTGTGCGGGATGGGGATGACCGAGAAGCAGGGCGGCTCGGACGTACGGGCCAACACCACGACCGCGCGGCCGCTCAACGGCGGCGGTCCCGGCGCCGAGTATGAGGTGACCGGCCACAAGTGGTTCCTCTCGGCCCCGATGTGCGATGCGTTCCTGGTCCTCGCCCAGACCGAGGCCGGCGTCTCATGCCTCTTCATGCCCCGCTTCCTGCCCGACGGCGAGCGCAACCGGATCCAGCTCCAGCGCCTGAAGGACAAGCTGGGCAACCGTTCGAATGCCTCATCCGAGGTCGAGTTCGCCGGCGCCTGGGCACGGCTCGTCGGCGAGGAGGGGCGCGGCGTCCGCACCATCATCGAGATGGTCAACCACACCCGCCTCGACTGTGCGGCCGGATCGTCGGCGGGGATGCGCTTCGGCACCGCAGCCGCGATCAACCACTGCACCCACCGCTCGGCGTTCGGGAAGACGCTGGTCGAACAGCCCTTGATGCAGAACGTGCTGGCCGACCTGGCGGTCGAGTCCGAGGCCGCGACGATCGCCTCGATGCGCCTCGCCCGCGCCTACGACGACTCGATCGCGGGCGACGAGCAGGAGACGGAGTTCAAGCGGGTCGCCAACGCGGTCCTCAAGTACTGGATCTGCAAGCGCGGGCCCTCGCACGCGGTCGAGGCGCTCGAATGCTTCGGCGGCAACGGCTACGTGGAGGAGTCCGGGATGCCCCGGATGTACCGCGAGAGCCCACTGGCCTCGATCTGGGAGGGCTCGGGCAACGTCCAATCGCTGGACGTGCTGCGCGCGATGGCGCGCACGCCTCGGGCGCTCGAGGCGTTCTTCGCCGAGGTCGACGAGGCGGCCGGCGCCGAGCCCCGCCTGGACCGCTTCGCCGCCGAGTTGCGCGAGGAGCTCGGCGACCTCGACGCGATCGAGAGCCGCGCCCGGCGGGTTGTCGAGTGGATGGCGCTTGCGCTCCAGGGCTCGCTGCTCGTCCGCTACGGCGACCCGGCCGTGGCCGACGCGTTCTGCGCCTCCCGCCTCGAGGGCGACGGCGGCCGCGCCTTCGGCACCCTGCCGAAGGGCGTGGATTTCGAGCGCATCATCGCCCGGCACGCGCCGCAGCCAGCCTGAGACCGGAGGGTCAGGCCTTGCAGATCGCCTGGGCGATCGCGAAGCCGACTAGGCCCCGAGCGCCACGATCAGGGCGATCGCGATGACGAGGCCGACCGTCAGGCCGACGACGTTGGCGATCGTCACCCATGCCTCGCCGAGTCGCTTCACCTGCGCCCGGTCCGGCTCAAGTATGAGCAAACGTTCATACATTGCGCGGTGAAGTACACCACCGGGCCCGGACCTAAACCTGGAATCGCCCGGAGTCGCCGATTGGCTCAGTCGAGCCAGCGCTCGTCGAGGCGGCGCACGACGGCCTCGGTAAGGCGAACCGCGTCGGCGACCGTCGCGTAGTCGACGTTCTCGGGTACGTCCGTCGGCCAGTGGTAGTTGGCCGGCTGCTTCAGCTCCGTGCAGGACGCGAGCGACGCGCATTCGTACCCGCCGGCGAGGGCGATCGAGCCGTCGGTGGCGTTGCGAAGGCGCAGGCTGGGGAACAGGTGGATCCCCAGTTCCTCGGCGAGCCCGTCCATCAGCTCGAGCGAGCGCCGCGGGTACTCGCGCATCCCCCGCATCCCCTCGCCGCGCAGAACGCACAGGTGTGGCGAGCCGACCGTGTCGATGCTGAGGATGAACGTGGACTCGCGCGGAAGCTCGCCGAAGTGCCGCTGGCCGAACGTCTCCATCCCCTCGCACAGCCCCTCCTCCGAGGTGGAGACCAGCAGCACCCGGGTGCGCTCGGCGGGCCGCTCCGCCAGCGCCCTCGCGATGGCGACCAGCACCGCGACGCCGGTCGCGTTGTCGTTCGCGCCGGGAACCACGCGGCGCAGGCCGATGTCGGCCATCCCCGCGGCGAAGGCGGCCGACACCAGGGCCCCGGCCCGGGCGAGCGTCCGGCTCCCCAGCACGGAGCCCGCGGCGACGGCGGCCGGCCCGGCGATGATCGGCCACATCAGCGGCGGGCTCGTGTTCGCGTTCTCGATGAGCCCGGCGCGCTCGGCCAGCTCCGGGATCGCGGGGTGGAAGACGAGGCCCGAATGGGCGGCGTCGTGGTGGGCGACCAGGACAACGGTCCGCTCGGCGGCTGCCGGCCCGACAGCCGCGACGACGTTGGACGTGTCGCGCTTGGGCAACAGCTCCCGCAGGCGCCTTCGCCCGGGGGGCATGTCCGTCGTCGCGGCAAACGCCGCGGCGGCCCCGAGCGCGGCGCCGGTGATCCGGTGGCCACGCAGCGCAGCGATGCCGCCGAGCGCACCGGCGGCGCCCGCGAGCCCGAGCGGCCACCAGAAGGTGTTGTGGAGACGCTCGGTCTCGACAAGCGCCTCGGCGCCGTGCTCGGCCAGGCTCGCGACGACCCAGTCCGCCGCCTCGCGCTCGCCGGGCGAGCCGCTCTCGCGCTCGATCGCACTCAGTTCGACCACCAGCTCGCGGAGCCACCCCTGGTCGAGGTGGGAAGCGGCGGGGGTCTCCTTCGTCGCTGCCATCGCAGCGCGAGAGCCTAACCGCCCTACCATCCACCGGCATGCCTGCGCGCAGCGCGATCAAGCTCTTCAGCTTCCGGGGGATCCGGGTGGGGGTCGACTACTCGTGGTTCTTCGTCCTTTTCCTGGTGATCCTGTCGCTGTCCGGCTTCTACGAGGACGTCCTCGGGGCCGACGAGGGGGAGGTTGGGCCATACGTGCTGGCCGTCATCAGCGCCCTGGCCTTTTTCGGCTCGATCCTGCTGCACGAGATGGGGCACGCCGTGGTCGCGCTCCGCGAGGGGATCGGGATCACGGACATCACCCTCTGGCTGTTCGGGGGCGTCGCCCGCATGAGCCGCGACACTGACTCGCCCGGGGCTGAGTTCCGGATCGCCGTGGCCGGACCGGTCGTAACCCTCCTCATCGCGCTGGCCTGCTTGGCGGCCGGGCTCGCCATCGGCGGCGGCGAGTTCTGGGAGGCCATGCGCTTCGACGAGACGACGGGGGCGTCGGCGGCCCTGGCCGTGCTGGGCTGGGTGGCGACGGTGAACGTCTTCGTCCTGGTCTTCAACCTGGTCCCGGCGTTTCCGCTCGACGGCGGGCGCATCGCGCGCGCGATCGCATGGCGGATCAACGGCGACCGTGCCCGCGCGACCAAATTCGCCGCGACCCTCGGGCAGGGCTTCTCCTACGTGTTCATCGGGATCGGCCTCTACCTCGTGATCCAGGGCGACCTGATCGGGGGGATCTGGCTGGGGCTCGTCGGATTCATCCTCGGCTCCGCCGCGCGGGGCGCCGTGGTCCAGACCGAGCTCTCGAGCCGGATCGAGGGCCTCACGGTGGCCGACGTGATGGATGCCGAGCCGGTCGCGATCCCCGAGGACACGAGCGTCGAGCGGGCGCTCGACGAGTTCTTCCTGCGCTACCGCTGGCCGTGGTTCCCGGTGGTGGATACGGCGCATCGCTTCCTGGGCCTGCTCCAGCGGGGAGCCGCCGACGCCGTCCCGGAGAGCCGGCGCGCGACGGCGTTCGTAACCGAGTTCCTGACGGCCGACAATGAGGGCGCCCTTCGAGTGGGGCTCGACGCCCCGATCGAGTCGCTCCTGGCCAACGAGAACCTCAGGCGTCTGGGCGGGCTCGCCGCGGTCGATTCGGAGGGCCACCTGCGCGGAGTGATCACGGCGGAGCAGGTCGGGCGCGCGCTGCGCAACGCCCTCGCGGACGGCTGACCGTCCTTCGCCCGGGCGCTGCACGGCTCATGGCCGCCGCGGACGCCGCATAGAATCGCGCGCGGATGAGCGCTCCGGCGACGATGCCCGCCACCCGCGGCGATGCCCCGAGCCGGGGCGTCTGGCTCCGGGAGGTGTGGCGCTCGTCGATCGGAAAGAAGGTGATCGTCGCCATCACGGGCGGGATCCTGGCCGCCTACGTGGTGCTGCACGTCCTCGGCAACCTGAAGGCGTTCCAAGGGGTGGGCCCGGACGGCGCCGCGATCGACAGTTACGCGAGGTTCCTCCGCACGGTCGGCGACCCGGTCATCCCCGAGGATGGCCTGCTCTGGGCCGTGCGCGTCGTGCTGATCGCGGCGCTCGTGCTGCACGTGACCGGGGTGATCCAACTCGCCCTGCGCAACCGCGAAGCCCGGCCCGCGGGGCATCCCGCCAAGCGCATCCAGCGCTCGCTCTCGTCGCGGACGATGCTCTTGGGCGGCCTCGTCCTTCTCGCCTTCGTGGTCTTCCACATCCTCCAGTTCACGACGGGGACGATCAACTCGGACGACTACATCGAGGGCGCCGTCTACCGAAACCTCTACGAGGCCTTCCAGAACCCGCTCTTCGTCGCGATCTACGTCGCGGCATCGATCATCCTCGGCCTCCACCTGCGCCACGCGATCTGGAGCTCGACCCAGACCGCCGGCTGGGACAGCCCCAATCGCAACCCCACGATCCGCCGCACGTCGAACTTCGTCGCGGCGGCGGTGGCAATCGGCTTCGCCGCTGTGCCGATCGCGTTTTGGACCGGCATCTTGGAGGCGCCGCCATGAGCGTCGCGCTCGACCCCCGGATCCCCGACGGCCCGATCGAGGACAAGTGGCACAACTGGCTCGACGACCACCGGCTCGTCGGCCCACGCCAGCGCGGCGACCACACCGTGATCGTCGTCGGCACCGGTCTGGCGGGCGCCAGCGCCGCCGCCACGCTCGCGGGCCAGGGCTACCGGGTCGAGTCGTTCTGCTTCCAGGATTCGGCGCGGCGCGCCCACTCGATCGCGGCCCAGGGCGGAATCAACGCCACCAAGGACTACGCCAACGAGGGCGACTCCATCCGGCGCCTCTTCGTCGACACGATGAAGGGCGGCGACTTCCGCGCCCGCGAGGCCAACGTCTGGCGCCTGGCCGAGACCTCCACCAACATCATCGATCAGGCGGTCGCTCAGGGCGTCCCCTTCAACCGCGAGTACGGAGGCATGCTCGCCACGCGGTCGTTCGGCGGAGTCCTGGTCGAGCGCACGTTCTACTGCCGCGGGCAGACCGGGCAGCAGCTGTTGCTCGGCGCCTACTCGGCCCTCCAGCGGCAGGTTGCCGAGGGGCGCGCACACGTCCACAACCGCCACGAGCTGCTGGACGTCGTCGTGGCCGACGGGCAGGCGCGGGGGATCATCGCCCGCGACCTGGTAACCGGGGAGATCGAGCGCCACGCCGCCGACGCCGTGGTCCTCGCGACAGGCGGCTATTGCAACGTCTACTTCCTCTCCACCAACGCGATGGGATGCAACGTCACGGCGGCATGGCGCGCGCACCGCCGCGGCGCGGCGATGGCGAACCCCTGCTTCACCCAGATCCATCCCACGTCGATCCCGGCCACGGGCTCCTACCAGTCGAAGCTGACCCTGATGTCGGAGTCGCTTCGCAACGACGGCCGCGTCTGGGTCCCGCGCGACCCGGACGAGGCACGCGAGCCGGGAGCGATCCCCGAGCCCGACCGCTACTACTACCTGGAGGAGCGCTATCCCCGCTTCGGCAACCTGGTCCCGCGCGACGTTGCCTCGCGCGCCGCCAAGATCGTCTGCGACGAGGGGCTCGGCGTCGGCTCCACCGGCCGGGCGGTGTACCTCGACTTCCGGGACGCGATCGCGGACCGCGGCGCCCACGTCATCGAGGAGCGCTACGGGAACCTGTTCGAGATGTACGAGCGGATCACCGGCGACTCGCCGTGGGAGACGCCGATGATGATCTACCCCGCCCCGCACTACTCGATGGGCGGACTGTGGGTCGACTACGAGCTGCAGACGACGATCCCGGGCCTGTTCGCGATCGGGGAGGCCAACTTCTCGGACCACGGGGCCAACCGGCTCGGGGCCAGCGCGATGATGCAGTGCCTGGCCGACGGCTACTTCATCGTCCCCCACACCGTCACGAACTGGCTCAGCGAAGTGTCCGGCCAGGTGGACACGTCCCACCCGGCGTTCGAGTCTGCCGAGCGCGACGTCCGCGAGCGGATCGATCGCCTGCTCGCCGTCGGCGGCACCACCCCGCAGACGGTCTTCCACCGCGAGCTGGGCGAGGTCATGCTCGACCACTGCGGGATCACCCGCGACGCCGAGGGACTCAACCGGGCGATCGGCCGGGTGCGGGAGCTTCGCGAGGCGTTCTGGAGCGATCTGCGGATCGAGCCGGGCGACGCCGGCATCAACCAGACGCTCGAGTACGCGGGCCGGATCTCGGACTTCCTCGAGCTGGCGGAGCTGATGTGCCGCGACGCGCTCGAGCGCGACGAGTCCTGCGGCTGCCACCTGCGCGAGGAGCACCAGACCGAGGACGGCGAGGCGATCCGCGACGACAAGCGCTTCGCTCACGCCCAGGTCTGGGAGTGGAAGGGCGATGAGGCGGCCCATGGCTCCCACCGCGAGCAACTCGAGTTCGACGCGTTCACCCCCGTGACGAGGAGCTACAAGTGAGGCTCACCCTCAACGTCTGGCGCCAGGAGAACGCCGAGGCGGAGGGCGGCTTCGAGCGCCACAAGATCGACGAGATCGACGCCGATGCCTCGTTCCTCGAGATGCTCGACGTCCTGAACGACCGGCTGGTCACCGAGGGCAAACGCCCGATCGCGTTCGACCACGACTGCCGCGAAGGCATCTGCGGAACGTGCTCCCTCCAGATCGACGGCATCCCCCACGGGCCGAAGCAGGTGACCAGCTGCCAGGTCTACCTCCGCGACTTCGAGGACGGCGCCGAGCTGACCGTCGAGCCCTTCCGCTCCAGCGCCTTCCCGGTCCTGCGCGACCTGATCGTCGATCGCTCCGCACTCGACCGCGTGATCGAGGCGGGCGGCTACATCTCGGTCAACGCCGGCCCCAAGCCCGAGCCGAACGCCAACCCGGTTCACCCCGAAACCCAGGAGGCCTCGATGGACGCGGCCATCTGCATCGGCTGCGGCGCATGCGTCGCCGCCTGCCCGAACGGGTCCGGGATGCTCTTCACCGGCGCCAAGGTGACCCACCTCAACCTCCTCCCCCAGGGAGAGCCGGAGCGCCACCACCGCGCCCGCAGCATGGTCCGCCAGCACGACGCCGAGGGCTTCGGCGGCTGCACCAACACCGGCGAGTGCCAGCAGGTCTGCCCCCAGAACATCTCGATCACGGTGATCGGCGAGCTGAACCGCGAATACCGCAAGGCGATGATCCACAAGCTGCGCGAGCGAGGCGGGCCGCAAGAGGCGGTGTAGCGCCACCGGCGGCGGAGCGGGGTCTCATAGACTCGCGCCCCAATGCCTCGCCACGATGTACTTGTGATTGGCGCCGGCCTCGCCGGCCAGCGCGCGGCCCTCGCCGCGGCGGGGGCCGGGGTGTCCGTGGGGATCGTCTCCAAGGTCCACCCCGTGCGCTCGCACTCCAATGCAGCACAGGGCGGGATCAACGCCGCGCTCGACCCGGGGGACTCGTGGGAAAGCCATGCGTTCGACACGGTCAAGGGCTCGGACTACCTGGGCGACCAGGACGCGATCGAGGTCATGACCCGTGAGGCGCCGGAGGAGGTCGTTCACCTCGAGCGCCTCGGAGTCCCGTTCCACCGCAACGAGGAGGGCAAGCTCGGGACCCGCGCCTTCGGCGGCGCCTCGCAGGCGCGCACCTTCTACGTCGCGGACATCACCGGCCAGGCGATCATGCACGTGCTGTACGAGCAGCTGATGCGCTTCTCCGACGCGGTCGACCGCTACGAGGAGTGGTTCACGACCGCGCTCGCGCTCGACGCCGACGGCAATTGCGTGGGCGCGGTGCTGCGGAACATCCGCGACGGCTCGCTGGAGCTGTTCGAGGCCAAGAACGTGATCCTCGCCAGCGGCGGA
Organism: uncultured Solirubrobacterales bacterium; assembly: GCA_963797835.1. Lineage (GTDB taxonomy): Bacteria > Actinomycetota > Thermoleophilia > Solirubrobacterales > 70-9 > JBDTSW01. Next base: position 42,525 of record CAWCRN010000029.1, on the reverse strand, counting down.
AACGGCCAGATCTGGCGGCCGACGACGAACGCCCTGATCTGCACCGGCGACGGGATCGGGATGGCCTACCGGGTCGGGGCGGAGCTGATGGACATGGAGATGGTCCAGTACCACCCCACCACCCTCGCCCGCAAGGGGTTCCTGATCACCGAGGGTGCGCGGGGCGAGGGCGCGCACCTGCTGAACGCGAAGGGCGAGCGTTTCATGGAGCGCTACGCGCCGAACAAGATGGAGCTCGCCTCGCGCGACGTGGTCTCCCGTGCCGAGCAGACCGAGATCGCCGAGGGCCGTGGCTTCCCCGACGGCACCGTGGCCCTTGACGTCACGGTGGTGCCGCGCAAGCGGATCCACGAGGCGCTGCGCGAGATCGTGCTGGTGGGCAGAGACTTCGCCGGCGTCGACATCACCCGCGAGCCGATCCACATCAAGCCCGGTAACCACTACATGATGGGCGGCGTCCGCACGGACATCAACGGTGCGACCTCGATACCCGGCCTATACGCGGCGGGCGAGGTCGCCTGCGTCTCGGTCCACGGCGGCAACCGCCTCGGCGCCAATTCGCTGCTGGACACCCTGATCTTCGGCCGGCGCTCGGGCGAGCACGCGGCGGCGCGCGCCAAGACCCTGAGGCCACCGATGGCGCCGAAGGGAAGGCTCGCCGACGAGGCGGCGCGGATCGGCGCGATCCTGGCGCGCCCGGCGGGCGACGGCGGGCACCGGGTGGCCGAGATCCGCCACGAGATGAGCGTCACGATGGACCGCTACCTGGGCGTGTTCCGCGACGCGGAGGGGATCCAGACCGCGCTGGACGTGATCCGCCGCCTCAAGGAGGAGGCGCAGAGCGTCTACATCGACGACCATTCCGCGGTGTTCAACCAGGACCTGCTGGGGGCGCTCGAGCTGGAGTTCATGCTCGACAACGCTGAGTGCACCTGCGTCGCGGCGCTGCACCGCACCGAGAGCCGCGGCGCGCACACCCACACCGACTTCCCCGAGCGAAACGACGAGGAGTGGCTCAAGCACATCGTCCTCACGGCCAACGGCGACGGGCCGGAGATCGACTACGCACCGGTAACGATCACGCGGTGGCAGCCCGCGGAGCGGACCTACTAGGGTCGGGCGGGGAGCTACCTATGGCGGAATACACGCTCAGAGTTCGCAGGTACCAACCAGAGGCCCTCACCGACGAGGGCGAGCCGCAGGGCTCCTTCTGGCAGGACTTCGCTGTCGAGCTGGAGGAGTCGCTCTCGGTGCTCGACGGGCTGCTTCACGCCCGCTCCGACGAGGACGGATCGCTCGCCGTGCGCTGCTCGTGCCGGGCAGCGATCTGCGGCTCCTGCGGGGTGAAGATCAACGGGCAGTCGGCCCTCGCCTGCAAGACCCAGCTCCAGCACGCGCAGGACGACGCGGACCGTGCCAAGCAGGGCGATGCCGAAGGCCCCAAGCCGATCGTGGTCGAGCCGATGGGGAACATGCCGGTGATCAAGGACCTGGTGACGGACATGGAGTCGACCCACTGGACCAAGGTCCGCCGCGTGACGCCATGGCTCCTGCCCGATCCCGACGAGGAGGCCGAGCTGGAGCGCGAGCACGTCGTGCCCCCCGAGTCGATGATCGACATCACCCAGACGATGGCGTGCATCCAGTGCGGCGCCTGCGTCTCCGCCTGCCTCGCGTTGGAGGCCGACCCCGAGTTCATCGGCCCGGCCGCCCTCGCGAAGGCCTACCGCTTCGTCGGCGACCCGCGCGACGCCCAGACCCGCGAGCGCCTCTGGGACCTCTCCCAGGACCCGCACGGGATCTACGACTGCACCCACTGCTTCGCATGCATCGACGCCTGCCCCAAGGGCGTGGCGCCGATGGACCAGATCATGCGCCTGCGCCGGGCGGCGGCAGACGGCGAGGGGATCGTCGACCACAACAACGGCGCCAACCACGAGCACGCGTTCGTGAAGATCATCGAGAAGAAGGGAACGCTCGACGAGTCGCTGCTCCTCCAGGAGTCCTACGCCCCCGGTTTCGTCGGGAAGCTGAAGCCGAAGGCGATCAAGGAGCTCCTGGTCTCGCTGCCGACGGCGATCCGCGGCATCCGCACGGGCAAGATGCGATCGCTATCGAAGCTCATCCCCGGCGTCCACCCGAAGCTGCCCGGCGACGCCCAGGACAACGTGCAGCGGATCTACGCGCACGCGGAGGAGCACCGCGCCGAGCTGAACCTGTACATCGCCGGCGAGGAGGAGGACGAGATGTCGCCGCCCGACCTACCAAGCGATCCGGAGGTTCCGGCGTGAAGCTGGCGTACTGGCCGGGCTGCGTGTCGCGCGGGTTCACCCCGGAGCTCCACGGCTCGATGGCGCTCGTTGCCGAGCGCCTCGACATCGAGCTGGTCACGCTCGACCGCGCGAACTGCTGCGGCGCCGGGGTGATCGCGGAGCACAACCAGGAGCTGGCGGACACCCTCAACGCCCGCACGTTCGCCTTGGCCCAATCGACCGGCCTGGCGATGATGAACATCTGCTCGACCTGCCAGGGCGCGCAGTCGGAGTGCAAGGAGCGCCTGGACGCCGACTCCGCCTACCGCGCCCACATCAACGAGGTGCTCTCGGCCGAGGGGATCTCCTACGAGAGGGACAAGGCCGGCTTCACCAACAAGAACCTCCTCTGGGTCCTGGTGGAGGACATCGGCCTCGAGACGCTGAAGTCGCGCGTGCAGCGCCCGCTCACGGGCCTGCGCGTCGGCCCCTTCTACGGCTGCTACATCATCCGGCCCAAGCACCGCCTCGGCTACGAGGAGCACCCCGACCGCGACCTCTACCTCGAGCGGGTGATCGACGCCCTCGGCGGCGAGGTCGTGGAGTACGACGGCGCGCGCAAGTGCTGCGGCTTCCCGATCATCACCATGAACCGCGAGACCTCGCTGCGCCAGGCCGGCACCCACCTCGGCGACGCGCTCGACTCGGGAGCCGACTGCCTCGTGACCCCGTGCCCGCTCTGCCATCTCAACCTTGACGCTGCAGCAGCCCGAGGCGGCGAAGGTCGTCGGCCGCGACCTCGGGATCGCCGTGCTTCACCTGCCGCAGCTCGTTGGCCTGGCGCTCGGCTTCGAGCCCAAGGAGCTCGGCATGCCCAAGCACATCGCCTCCACCGACTGGGTCGCGGACCGCCTGGCCGGCACCGTGCCAGCCTAGAGACCGCCGCCGCTATCCTCTCCGCGCTCATGAGCGAGCAGATCGACATGACCCAGGTGCCGCCCGTGCCGCCCGAGGTGGAGCAGGCGGCGATGCTGGGCAACACCAAGGACGCCGTGAACCTGTACGTCAAGTTCACCGACGTCGACGAGGAGACGGCCCACGCGGTCGTCGCCCACCTGGCCGAGTAGGCCGGGTAGAGGTCAGCCGAGCGAACTGCCGGGCACGTCGCCATCCGGCTCGGGCTCGCGGCGGCCCATGCGCCGCTCGATCCAGCTCGCGCCGACCGTGTCGGTCAGGCCGTGGGCCAGGATCGAGGCGAGGATCACGAACGCTGCGACGTCGAAGACCGTCGACCCGTTGGCGACGTTGCCGTCGAGGACAAGTAGCGCGAACAGCATCGAGGCCACGCCCTTGGGGCCGAACCAGGCGATGAAGAGCTTGTGCGGCCTGGGGAGCCCCGTTCCAGCGAGCGCCCCCATCACCGCCACGGGCCGCGCGACGAGCAGCGCGAAGGGGATGAAGGCGGCGAGCGCCCAGACCGACCGGTCGTAGCCCGTCGCCACGATGATCGCCCCGAAGACGAAGAACGTGAGCACCGCGAAGATCGTGCTCACGTTCTCCGAGAAGTCCGCGAAGCGGTCGGTGATCTCGTGCTCGGAGGCGCCGAGCGCGATCGCAGCCACGAACGCGGCGACCAGGCCGTTGCCAAACGTAACGTCCGCCAGACCAAACGCCGCCAGGCCGATGCCGACCGCGTAGATGCCCTCGTAGTGGTGCGTGATGCCACCGGGCACGACGTGGTGCAGACGCCCGCCCAGGAGCCCAAGCCCAAGTCCGAGCAGGGCGCCAAACGCCGCCTCCCCTGCCAGCTCCAGGGCCTCGGAGCCCGCGTCGCCTCCGGGGCTGGCGAGGACGAGGAAGAACAGCACGAAGGGCAGCGCGAGGCCGTCGTTGAGGCCCGATTCGAGGTTGAGGGTGTGCCGGATCCGCTCGGGAACGCGCTGCGCGGTGACCACGGTCGAGGTGACGACGGGGTCGGTGGGCGCCAGGACGGCGCCGAGCAGGAACGCCTCCGCCCAGCTCAGGGCCGGGAACAGCACCTTCGCGCCGAGCGCCAGCAGGGTCAGCGTCACCGGCATCGCGATCACGAGCGCCCGGGCGGGCGGGCCCCAGTGCTTGCTCAGGAGCTCGCGCTCGACCACGAGGCCGTCTGAGATCAGGGTGAGGATGAGGGCCAGCTCGATCAGCTCCAGCACGCCGGCGTCGGCGACCTCGACGTCGACCACGCCCGTGAGCGCCAGCACGATGCCCAGCGTCACCGAGAGGACCGCGCTCGAGAGCACCGTCCCGCGCATCACCCCCGACAGCGCCGCCGAGACCGTCAGCAGCGCGCCGATGATCAGCAGCGCCTCGCCGAACCCGATCTCCATCCAGCCCTTATAGAGCAGCTAGGGGCTGAGTGGCCCAGTCGGCCGTCGTCCCCGCAACGAACGAGGCCGCTGCTCTTGGCCGGCGCCGGGATATGGGGCCGCGGAGTGAACGTCCCCTCCGGTGGTGGACGTCGCGACGAGCGCGCCGAGATGGGCCACGGAGTCCGCCCCCAGGAAGCGGCCGACGGCGGGCGGATCCTCCACCCCCGCCTCGATGCGCAACGGTGCCCGGCTCGGCCAGGCCGGATCGTTCCTGCCGGCCAGAAAGGCGCCGTCCCCCGGTAGTCGAGGTTCCCCGGGAGCGTCGCGTGGAAGCCCGGAGCGCTGAGCGTGACCGGCCTGGTCGCGTCGTACTGCAGCGAGAGGTGGTGCCGGCCAGCGCGCAAGCTCAGCTCGATGCTCGCAGGCGAGTCGCCCTCGATCGTGGCCGACGGCGCCCACGAGAAGGTCTCGGCACGAACCGTGCTCCGCGGTGCCTCCACGCCTCCGGTGAACGGCCGTCCCGGACGACAGTCGAGCGGGCCGGTGGGCTCCGGCCCGGTCTCCGCGGGCACGCGCGGCCCGACAGGCCCAGCCTGCCAGAGCACGTACGAGTCCGTCTCCGCCACGAAGCGGTAGGACTGTGGCGGGCCGCTCGCGTAGGCGGCCCGGGTCGTGATCACGTAGGGGAACCGCGCCAGGGTGTCCGCCGTCACCGAGTCGAAGTCGAACTTCGACGCCACCTGCTCGATCTCGAAGTTCGGTTTGACGAAGTAGGGGTCGTAGAAGTTCCGCACGTGCGTGAACGGGCGCGAGCCGCGCAGCGAGTACAGGGCGAAGTTGTCCCGGCCGAGGAACAGCACCGGCTCGCCCTCGACGATCGGGCGGAACTCCGCGAGCTCGTCCATGTGGTCCTCCGGCCCGACGGGCGCTTGCCTCAGCACGAGGAAGCTCGAAGCAGCACGCCCGGCGCAGCACGGACGCGCCAGCGCAGCTAGAGGGGCGACGGCATCCCGCCCTGCTCGACCGTCCTCGCCTACGGCGGCGCGTGCGCCGCCTACCTCGGACAATGTCCTCCGGTCGGGACACCGCCGCACCCTGCCCCCTCCGCCGCTCAACGAGCCCGCCCAGCGCGATCAGGACGATCAGCGGCGAGGCGACCGCCAGCGCCTTGGCCGAGGTGTAGACCGTGCCCAGGCCCCGCGCGCCGATGTAGATCGCGATCGCGGTGATCAGCGCGGCGGGGATGGACCAGCCGTGGTCGCGGATCCAGCCGGGAAGACCCAGGGCGAGCGCGAGGGCTGCGAGCAGCGCGCCCGCGTAGAAGGCGGCCGCCGGCAGGCTGCCGGCGCCGGCACTGAGCCGGAACTCGCTGGTCGGCCAGATCCCGAGCGCCTCCAGCGGCGAGATGTGGCCGCGCAGGTTGCCCAGCCCTCCCTCGTTCGCGCGGTCGGGGTCCAGGGCGCGGAAGTCGGCGAACTCGCGAATGCGATCGAGGTCGGGGAGGATGAGCACGAGGCCCACCGCCACCGCGACCGCCGCCGGCACCGCCGCCGCGCGCGGCGGCCGGCTCCCAGCGCGCGGCGCAACTCCGGGCCGCTGGAGAACCTCGATCGCCGCCCAGACGATCGCCGTGCCGGCCAGCCAGACGAGCCCGGGGAAGCTGTAGACGTAGACGGTCCCTGCGGCGAGCAGGCCGAGCGGAACTCCGTCGCGGGCCCGCTCGACGTACGGAAGCCAGAGCGCGAAGGCGAGCAGGAACAGCGCCATGATCGGCTCCTTGAACGCCTCCTGGGCGAGGTAGGCGGCGATCAGGTACGGGAGCGCGGTCGCGGCCGCGGCGAGCGTGCGCCACGCGAAGGTCAGCCGGTCGAGCGCGCCGAATGCGAGCAGCGCCGTCAGCGCCGGGATCGCGAGCGTGAGCCCGGCGAAGGCATCGATCTGGCGAGCGCCGAGCGCGTCGGCGACGCCGGCCACCAGCGCGTGCGGGCCCAGCGGGTAGCCCTGATCGATCAGGACGGGCTCGGGCGTGTAGCCCTCCGCGAGCCACGACGAGATCAGGAGATGCGAGGCCATGTCGTCGTTGACGAGGCCGACGCCCAGGATCCCCACCCGCCCCGCGGCGATGAACGGGAGCGAGGCGACGAGGATCGCGAGCAGCGCCGCGGGGGCGCCAGCCGCGAGGAACCCCGCGAGGCCCGATGGGCGGCGGACGGCGAGCAGGGCAAGCGAGGCAGCCGTTATCGCCCCGAGCGAGACGGCGACGGGGGTCACGCCGGGCGCCGCGTTCGCGGCGATGCCGGCCGTCACGAGCAGCGCCGCCAGGCCGAGCGGGGCCGCCCGCCAGGACGGCTCGCGCCGGCCCATGAGGGAGAGCACGGCCAGGCCGGCCACGACCGACGCCGCGACGAGCGCGGCCAGGGTTCCGTAGGCGCCGATCAAGGGCGCGGATCGTAGAGCGGGCGGTGGCCTACGGTCCCGCGGAGACGTCCGCCGTGCCGGCGAACAGGCACCGCTTGCCCAGCGCCTGGCGCTCGGACATCGCGTAGTCGACGGTGACTATGTCGCTCGCCGCGCTCACCGAGATCAGGTGGCCGGCCAGCCGCTTCGGCTCGTTGGCGATGTCCGCGTCGCCGGCGTTCAGGCTGGTGCCCAGGTGGTCGTCCGTTCCCGACGGGATGTGGTTGAGCGCCGAGAACGTGTTCCCGTCGGGCGTCTTGACCGCGGCGAACAGGGCGTGGTCGAGGGCCATGCTGGTCCCGCAAGCGGCTTTGAGCTTCCATGGCCCGATGGTGAAGAACGTCTTCGGCTCGGGCTCGGGGATGCCGCGCTTGGGCTCGGGCACCTCGCTCGCCCGCTTGCGCGCGAAGTACACCTGCTGGTTGCTGCCGGCAGGTGCAACGCGCGCGCTGCCCACGAACTGGCAGTCGCGTGTCAGGCCGTAGGCGCCTGCCTCCGAGGTCCAGTCGACGGTGACGACGTCCTTGGACGGTGAGACGAAGACGATCTGGCCGGTGGCGGCGTCCTCGCCCCCCTCGAGCTCGGTGAAGAGGCGGAAAGGCTCGGAGGCGCCGAGCCGCTTGTCGTCCGCGTAGAGGCTGCCGCCGGGCGCATGACCGTTGGCGAAAATCGCGCCCCCACTCTCCTCCGCCTTGGCGACGACCGACATCGGGCCCTCCGCGACGCAGGTGGCGCGCAGACGCAGGCCCGCGGCGTCGAGCAACGTCTTCGCGGGATCGCCGTCGTCGGCGCGGAAATCGATCCGCTTTCGCGAGCCCCCCGGGCCGCCGGGCTCTGCAACCTGGGCGATGCCCGCGAACAGGCACTGGTCTGGAAACGGGATCGGGTCCTCGTGCGCCGACCAGTCGACGGTGACGTGGGTGCCGTCGGGGCGGCTATAGACGATCTGCCCGGCCTCGAAGTTGCCGTCCCCGGAGGTTGCGGGGAAGAGCGAGAAGGGCTCAGGCGGATCGAAGTCGTCGTTCTCGCCGTAGCCCAGCTGAGAGTGGGCCGCGGCATCGATCGTCGCGTTCTCGACCGTGGTCGTGAGCTGGACGGTCGTCGCAGGCCCGTTGTTGCAGATCGCCTCGATCACGAGGCCGCCCTCGTTGAAGATCTCCACCAGCGGCGTCGACTGGTCGGCCGCGTAGAAGATCCGCTCCTTCGTCACCGCGCCCTCGGCGCTCGGCGTGGACAGGGCCAGTGCGAGCAGGACGGCCGCGCCGCCGCCCAGCAGTCCCCGTGCCCGACGGCTCATGCCAATGCCAGCGCGGGCTCCGGCACGCGCACGAGGTCGCGCTCGTGCAGCAGCTCGGCGACCTGGACGGCGTTCGTCGCCGCGCCCTTCCTGAGGTTGTCCCCGACGATCCAGAGGTTGAGGCAGCGCTCGTGCGAGGGGTCGCGGCGGATCCGCCCCACCAGCACCTCGTCGCGCCCGGCGGCGTCGATCGCCAGCGGGTAGAGCCCCTCGCCGGGGGCGTCCACGACGACGACGCCGGGGGCACCGGCGAGCAGATCGCGGCAGTCCTCCGGCGAGAGCGGCTCGCGGGTCTGGACGTTGACCGACTCGGAGTGGCCGGTCACGACCGGCACCCGCACGCACGTCGCCGAGATCCGCAGCTCGTCCTCGGCGACGCCGAAGATCTTGCGCGTCTCGGCCATCACCTTGCGCTCCTCGGTGGTGTAGTCGTCGCCGTCCTTGAACGTCTCGACCTGGGGCAGCACGTTGAACGCGACCTGGTGCGGGAAGACCTCGGCCTTGGCGGGCTTCCCGGCGAGCACGTCGCGAGACTGGGCCTGGAGCTCCTCGATGGCGTTGCGGCCCGTGCCCGACACGGACTGGTACGTGGAGACGACGAGCCGCTCGATGCCCACCTCGCGCTGGATCGGCGCCAGCGCGACCACCATCTGCATCGTCGTGCAGTTGGGATTCGCGACGAGCCCCTGGTGCGCCTCGGCGGCGTCGGGGTTCACCTCGGGAATGACGAGCGGAACGTTCTCGTGCATACGGAAGAACGAGGTGTTGTCGACCACCACGGCCCCGGCGTCGATGATCCTCGGCGCCCACTCCGAGCTGACCGCGCCGCCGGCCGAGGACAGCACCAGGTCGAGACCCTGGATCGAGGCCTCGTCCAGCTCACGGACCTCCACCTCGTCCCCGGCGAACGGGACCCGCTTCCCGGCGGAGCGCGCCGAGGCGAGCGGCACCAGCTCCGCCACGGGCAGGTCGCGCTCGGCGAGCACCTCGAGGATCGTCGAGCCGACGGCGCCCGTGGCGCCGAGGATGCCGACGCGGTAGCCGTCGGCGCTCACGGCGTCACCTTCGGCCGGTGCTCGATGCCCGTGGGCTCCTCCTTGCGAACCGCGTCGGCGCCGAGCTCGAAGGCCTCGTGCAGGGCCCGAACCGCATCGGGCACCCGCTCGGCCGCGATCACGCAGGAGATCTTGATCGGGGACGTGGAGATCATCTCGATGTTGATCGAGTTGTCGCCGAGCACCTTGAAGACCTTGGCGGCGACGCCGGGGTGGCTGCGCATGCCGGCGCCGACGATCGACACCTTGCCGATCGCATCGTCGGTGGAGATGCCCGCGCCCGCGTCGAGGCCGGCGAGCACGTCGAGCGCCCCCTGCAGGTCCTCGCGCCCGACCGTGAACGAGAGGTCGGCGCCGCGGTCGACCTCAACCGGCTCGTTCTGGATGATCATGTCGACGTTGACGTTGGCGTCGGCGAGCGCGCCGAAGATGCGCCCCGCGACGCCCGGCTCGTCGCGCAGGCCGGTGATCGTGACGCGCGACTCCTCGGTGGAGTGGGCGACGGCTGTGACCAGGGGGCGTTCCATCGTCTCGTCCTCTGCTACGACGAGGGTACCGGCGCCGTCCTCGAACGAGCTGCGGCAGTGCATGCGCACGTCGTGGTTTCGTGCGTACTCGACCGACCGAAGCTGAAGCACCTTCGCGCCGGATGCCGCCATCTCCAGCATCTCCTCGAACGAGACCATGGGGAGCTTGCGGGCGTCGGCGACGATCCTTGGATCGGCGGTGAACACGCCGGCCACGTCCGTGTAGATCTCGCAGACCGATGCGCCGAGGGCGGCGGCGATCGCGACCGCCGTCGTGTCCGAGCCGCCGCGTCCGAGCGTGGTGACGTCGCGGCTCGACCCCGAGACCCCCTGGAAGCCGGCGACCAGCACGATGCGATCCTCGCCGAGGGCCTCGCGAATGCGGTCCCCCCGGACGTCGAGGATCCGGGCCTTGGTGTGGGAGGAGTCCGTCACGATCCCCGCCTGCGAGCCGGTCAGCGAGATGGCCCTGTGGCCGAGGTCGTGGATCGCCATCGCACACAGGGCGCACGAGATCCGCTCGCCCACCGAGAGCAGCATGTCCATCTCGCGAGGCTCGGGGCGATCGGAGACCTCCTGGGCCATCTCGACCAGGTCGTCCGTGGTCTGGCCGCGGGCGGAGAGCACCGCGACGACCTTCATGCCGTCCTCGCGCGCGGCCACGATGCGCGACGCTGCGCGCTTGATGTCCTCGGGCGCCGCCACCGACGTCCCGCCGAACTTCATGACCACCGTCTCCGCTGCCATCGAGCGTCTGAGCATACGCAGGCCTTCCCCGGCCCTGGTGCTCTCACCGCTGTGTGACGCAGATCACAGTCGCTCACCTATCGGGGTGATATATCTTCACGATAGATATGGAGCTCAGCCCGACCGCATACGTGATCCTCGGCTTCCTCTCCTGGGGGCCGAAGTCCGGCTACGACATCAAAGCCATAGTCGACGAGTCGACGCGCTTCTTCTGGGCCGCGAGCTACGGGCAGATCTACCCGGAGCTGAAGCGCCTGGACGAGGCGGGGCTGATCGCGGGCGACCAGCAGCCCCAGGGCGGGCGCCAGCGCACCGTCTACTCGCTGACGACTGACGGCTCCGCCCGCCTGCGTGAGTGGCTGGACGTCGAGCCCGAGACCTTCGAGCATCGCGACGAGGCCCTCCTCAAGCTGTTCTTCGCGTCCGCCGCGCCGGACACCGCCGTCGCGACCATCGAGGCCAAGCGCCGCAAGCACCTGGCGACCCTGGAGCAGTTCCGCGCGTTGGAGGCCAGCGGCAAGCCGGAGGGCTACGCCCTGCAGGTCCTGCGCTACGGGATCGAGATGCAGGAGTGGTGCGTGGGCTGGTGCGAGCGCGCGCTCACCGACCTCGCCAGGGGGAGACCAAGCCAAGGAGAAGGAGAACGCCTGATGTTCGACCGACTCGCCCACCTCGTCCAGGAGCGCCGCCGGCTGGTGGCCATCAGCGCCGTCCTCTTCTTCCTCGCCGCCGGCGCGATCGGCGGGACCGTCGCGGACCGGCTCGACCCGTACGGCGCCGACGACCCCGACACCGAGACCGTCATCGCCACCGAGCGCCTGGAGGAGGCCGGCTACCGCGAGACCGGCGTGGTCCTCCTGGTCGAAGGGGTCGACGTGAAGAGCGCGGCCGGGCGCGAGCGCGTGAACGAGGTCGAGGCCCAGCTGGCCGCCGACCCCGACGTCGAGGGGGTCACGAGCTTCTACTCCACCGGGTCAGACGCGTTCGTCTCGCGCGACGGCGACTCCACGTACCTCGCGGCCAGCCTGTCCCCCACCGACGACGACGCCACCCAGGAGGCGGGCGAGCGCCTCGCCGATCGGTTCGCGGACACCGAGGGAGTGACCGTTGGCGGGCTCGCCGTGGCCCAGGCCCAGGTGAACGAGCAGGTCGAGAGCGACCTGCGCACTGCCGAGCTGTATGCGTTCCCGCTGCTCTTCCTGCTCTCGCTGCTCTTCTTCCGCAGCCTCGTGGCCGCGGCGCTCCCGCTCCTCGTCGGCGGGCTCGCGATCGTCGGCACGTTCCTGATGCTTCGCATCGCGAGCGAGATGACGTCGGTCTCGATCTTCGCCCTCAACCTCGTCACCGGGCTCGGGCTCGGGCTGGCGATCGACTACAGCCTCTTCATCGTCTCGCGCTACCGCGAGGAGATCGCCCGCTCCGGCCCAGGCCTCGAGGCCATGCGCCGGACGATGGCCACCGCCGGGCGCACCGTGCTGTTCTCGTCGCTGACGGTGGCCGGCGCGCTGGCCGCGCTTATGGTCTTCCCCCAGCGCTTCCTCTACTCGATGGGCATCGGCGGCTCGCTGGTGGCGCTCATCGCGGCCGCGATCGCGCTGATCGTGCTGCCGGCGATCCTCGCCCTGCTCGGCGAGCGGGTGAACTCGCTTGCGCCGAAGTTCCTCCAGCGCCGGGCCGAGGACGAGACCCGGCCGATGGACCACGGCTTCTGGTACCGGCTGTCCCGGCTCGTGATGCGGGCGCCGGCTCGGATCGCGATCGCCAGCGCCGCGTTCCTGATCGCGCTGGGCATCCCCTTCTTCCAGATCCAGTTCACCTCGGTGGACGCCCAGGTGCTGCCCGAGTCGGCCAGCGCCCGCCAGGTCGACAACGCACTGCGCGCCGACTTCCCGCCGTTCCGGGACAACCCGGTTCGGCTCGCCGTCGGGGGCGGCCAGGTCGAGTCCCAGCGGGTCGCCGCCGAGGCCGCCGAGCTTCCGGGCGCCGCGGCGGTCAACGAGCCCCGCGCGCTCGGGGACGACCTCGGCGTGGTCGAGGTGGTCTCGACCCAGGGGCCGCTGGCGGAGTCAAGCCAGGACCTGGTGCAAGACCTCCGCGCGATCGACGGCGACGTCCTCGTGACCGGCTCGACGGCCGACTTCCTCGACCTGAAGGACAGCCTCGCCGAGCACCTGCCGCTGGTGCTCGGGATCATGGCGCTCGTCACCTTCGTGGTGCTGTTCCTGTTCACCGGGTCGGTGGTCCTGCCGCTGAAGCAGATCCTGATGAACTTCCTCGGGCTCAGCGCCGTGTTGGGCGTGATGGTCCTGGTGTTCCAGGACGGGCGCCTGGAGGGCCTCTTGGGCTACACGAGCCAGGGCGGCCTGGAGGCAACCCAGCCCCTGCTCCTGTTCGCGGTGGCATTCGGGCTCTCGACCGACTATGGCGTGTTCCTGCTGTCGCGGATCAAGGAAGCGAGGGACGCGGGCGCCTCGGACTCCGAGGCGGTCGCGATCGGGCTGGAGCGGACGGGGCGCATCGTCACGGCCGCGGCGGTGCTGTTCGCGGTCGCCATCGGTGCCTTCGTCACCTCCCAGCTCATCTTCATCAAGGAGCTGGGCTTCGGCACGGCGCTGGCGGTTCTGATCGACGCGACGATCGTCCGCGCCCTGCTGGTCCCATCGCTGATGGAGATGCTCGGCAAGTGGAACTGGTGGGCACCGCGTCCGCTGCGGCGCCTGCACGCGAGGTTCGGGCTCAGCGAGGCTTGAGCGGGCGGCCTAGCCGACGGCGCGACGCCCGCTGAGGGCGCGGCCCAGGGTCACCTCGTCCGCGTGCTCGAGGTCGGCCCCCACGGGCAGGCCGCTGGCGAGGCGGGTGATCTCGACCCGGTCGCGCAGGAGGTCGGCGATGTGGTGCGCGGTCGCCTCGCCGGTCGTCGTGGGGTTGGTGGCGATCACCACCTCCCGGATGTCCCCCTCCTCCACGCGGCGCGCCAGCTCGGCGATCTTCAGGTCCTCGGGGTCGATCCCGTCGATCGGCGACAGCGCTCCGCCCAGCACGTGGTAAAGACCGCGGTACTCGTGGGTGCGCTCGATGGGGATGACGTCTGCCGGCTCCTCGACCACGCAGATCAGCGCGCGATCGCGGCGCACGTCCTCGCAGATCGTGCAGCGCGGGCCCTCGGCCAGGTTGAAGCAGGCCTCACAGAGGCCCACCTTCTCCTTCACCTCCCGGATCGCGTCGGCGAGGGCGAACGCGTCGTCGTCGGAGGCCCGCAGCACGTGGAAGGCGAGGCGCTGCGCGGTGCGCTGGCCGATCCCCGGCAGTTTCTGGAACTCCGAGATCAGCCTTTGGATCGGCCCCGCGTACATGACCGCTCCGCGGGCCGGGCCTAGAGGCCCGGCAGGCCGAGCCCGCCCAGGCCGCCCGCTCCGCCCATACCGCCGGCGACGCCGCCCAGCTTCTCCGAGGCCAGCTGTTGGGCCGAGCGAAGCGCCTCGTTGACTGCGGCCAGCACCATCTCGGCGAGCATGTCGACGTCCTCCGGATCGGCTGCGTCCGGATCGATCGCCACCTCCAACAGCCGCAGGTCGCCGCTCATCTTCACCTTCACCATGCCGCCGCCGGCACTTGCCTCGACGACCTCGTCCTTCAGCTTCTCCTGGGCCTCGGCCATGTCGCTCTGGACCTGCTGGAGCTGCTTCATCATCGAGTTGAGGTCGAAGCCCCCTCCCCCCTGCGGCATTCGGGTCATCCGGTGGCCTCCTTCGGCTCGGGCGCCTCCTCCGGCTTGGGCTCGACGACCTCCTCGGCGTCGAACTCGGCCTTGAAGCGCTCCACCAGCTCGTCCTCGGACATCGCGGGGGCGGCGGCGGCCTGCTCGGCCTCCTCGCCCTCCAGCAGCACGAACACCGGCCGCAGGGGCTCGCCGACGATCGCGCGCACCGACTCGGTCAGGCGGTCGCGCGCCTCAGCCGCCTCGGCCTTGCGCTTGTTGAACGCGGCCGCCGGCGGGAACCCGACCTTGACCACAGCGTCCTCCGCATCCACGGCCACCGGCCGCGCCGCCTCGAGGAGGCTGGAGAGGAGCTCCTGGCCGGAGTCGCGAAGCTGATCCACGATCGCGGGCCACAGATCCCGCACGCGGTCGAGGTTCAAGGCGTCGACTGGGGGTCAGAGGTCGCGTCGACTGTGGGGTCAGACCCCTTGTCGCCAGCGGGCTCAGGCGGCGAGCCGGCTTCGGGATCTGACCCCGCGCTCGCCGGCTCGTCCTTGTCGGCAGCGGGCTCAGGCGGCGAGCCGGCTATGGGATCTGACCCCGCGCTCGCTGACCCCGCGCCTGCAGCACCGCCCTCGAGCCGCGCCTCGAGCCGCTCGATGCGCTGCATCAGTGCCTCGCGCGACGGGTCGAGGCTGGGGCGGGCAGCCTTCAGGATCGCGAGCTCGACCGTCATCCGAGGCTCGTCCCCCTCGCGGATCGCGGACAGCGCGGCGGCGATCGAGTCGATCGCGCGCGCGAGGCCGAGGTCGGTGAAGGCGGCGGCCTGGCCGTGCAGCCGCTCGGGATCGGCGGCGGCGACGGTGAAGGCGTCGGCGGCATCGCCGATGGTGCGGATCACCAGCAGCTGGCGCAGGTGCGCGAGGAGGTCCCGGGCGAACTGGCTGACGTCGCCGCCGGAGCGTGTGAGGCGCTCGCTGGCCTCCAGGGCGGCGCGGCCATCCGTGGCGGCGATCGCATCGGCCGCCGCCAGGATCAACTCGGCGTCGGCCACGCCCAGCACGGCGAGGACGTCGTCGGTCTCAACCGACTTGTCGCCATAGGCGACGAGTTGGTCGAGCGTGCCCAGGGCGTCGCGGAAGCTGCCGGTGGCCGAACGCGATATCGCCGAGACCGCCCCGTCGGCGATCTCGATCTGCTCGGCGGCCGCCACCCGCCGTACGACCTCGGCGAGCTGCTCCAGGGTGGGGCGCTGGAAGTCGAAGCGCTGGCAGCGGTCGACGATCGTGGCCATCACCTTGTGCGGCTCGGTCGTGGCGAGCACGAAGACGGTGTTCGGAGGCGGCTCCTCGAGCGTCTTCAGGAACGCGTTCCACGCCTCGCGGGTGAGCATGTGGGCCTCGTCAAGGATGTAGACCTTCCACCGGCCCGACGCGGGTACGTAGCCGACGCGGTCGCGGAGGTCTCGGATGTCCTCGACCGAGCGGTTCGAGGCGGCGTCCATCTCGATCACGTCGAGCGAGGTGCCGCCGGCGATCGCCAGGCACGACTCGCACTCGCCGCAGGGCGTGACGGTGGGGCCGTTCACGCAGTTGAGCGAGCGGGCGAGGATCTTCGCCACCGATGTCTTCCCCGTCCCCCGTGAGCCGACGAACAGGTAGGCGTGGTGGACACGGTCGCGCTCGACGGCGTTTCTTAGGGTCCGCACGACGTGCTCCTGGCCGACGACCTCGTCGAAGGCCTGGGGACGATGGCGGCGGTAGAGCGAGGTCTCGGCCATCCCGTTTGAGTCTAGTGGTGGGCAGGCGGACCGCCTGAAAGGCTCAGGGTTACTACCTTGCACTTTGCGGGTACGGCTTGACTTGGCTTCAGCTAGGCGCCAAGGTGCCGATCTAGGAGCCTGGGGAGCTCCTCGCCCCACCCCTTTTATGTCGCGTCGTTTCGCGAGATCAGTCGTCGTCGCCGGCCTCGTCATCGCGCTCGCCGGCCTCCTCGCCATGCCCGCGCAGGGCGAGATGCGCTCGGAGCGGATCTCGAAGGTGCTGTGCAAGACGACCGGTGGCGGCAAGTTCGTCCGGATCCCGGGCTTCCCCGGCGAGAAGATCGACCGGCGCCTCATTCCCGACATCAAGTGGATGAAGCGCAACTACAAGATCTTCGTCACCGACGGCTACGCGCCCACCGGCCATGCGGCCAACGGCGAGCATCCGATCGGCCTCGCCGCCGACATCATCCCCGCCAGCGACGGCCGCTGGGGCCTGATCGACCAGCTCGCCAAGAAGTTCGAGCCACACCAGGACCAGGTCCGGATGCCGATGCGCTGGGTCGGCTACAACGGCGATTCCGGCCACGGGCGTGGCAACCATCTCCACCTGTCGTGGAGCCACAACGACAACACCACCCCACGCAAGCCGGTCCGCGTGGTCTACACCCGCAAGTGCCCGAAGAAGGGCGGCGGTGACGGTGGCTCCGGCGGCGTCGGCGGCAACTCAGGCGGGATCACACCCCGCAAGTCCGGCGGCCTCACCCCGGCCGAGATCGCCAACCTGGCGCCGGCCGTCCCCGAGACGCACGAGCACGACGGGCACGACCACTAACCGAAGACGAGCAGGATCGTGCGGCCCGTCCTCGAGAGAGGTCCCCGGGCGTGCCCGCCGTGGCTTGCTCGGGTCAGGCTTACCGCGGCACTTGCCCGCTACCGCTTAAGGCTGCTTCCTTCCGGACCTGACCTGGTTCACGGGCGCGCATTGCGCGGGACCTGACCGTCAACGCCGCCTGCGGCGTACTGGCCCCGAGGGCCTCACACCCTCGGACGAGCTATCAGCCCCGCTAGAGCGGACTGCGGGTTACAGGGCACCGCTAACGCCCCGCCTAGCACGATCCACAGTGAATCCTACCGGTAGGATCACCGGCCGCATGGACCGCCGCCTCGTCGCGATCATCGGCTTCACCGCGGCTCTCGCGATCGTCGTGGGCGCGGTGCTCATCGCCCGCGGCGGGGACGACACCGAGGACGACTCCGGCTCGGCCGAGGTCTCCACCGACCTCTCCGAGAAGCCGGTGCCCGACACCTCGGGCGAGCCGCCCACCGAGCTGGTGAGCGAGGACATCGTCGAGGGCGACGGCGCGACCGCGGCGGCGGGGGACACCGTTACCGTCGAGTACGTGGGCGTCGACCAGGCGACCGGCCAGGAGTTCGACTCCTCCTGGGACCGCGAGCCGTTCGAGTTCGAGCTCGGCGCCGGCTCGGTGATCCCCGGCTGGGACGAGGGCGTAGCGGGGATGAAGGAGGGCGGGCGCCGCCAGCTCACGATCCCGCCCGACCTGGCATACGGCCCCGCCGGCCAACCGCCCGACATCGGCCCCGACGCCACCCTCGTCTTCGTCATCGACCTCGTCTCGGTGCGGTAGCGCTCAGCGCGGCTGCTTCTCGAACACCATCCGGCGGTGGTCGAGCAGCTCGCGCTCGAAGCAGACGCTGTTGGCGCTCACCCCGGAGGTGAACGCAAGCCTGAAGTCGGAGCTGGTCAGCCACCGGGGCACGAGCTGAAGCTTCATGAGCGTCTTTCGAAAGCTGCGCTCCCCGAACCGCCTGCGCCATTGGCGGATCGTCTCGATGTAGTCGAGCCGGCCGCTCTCGCTCGAGACCAGCGTGAAGCGCGGCTCCGCGCAGCGCTCGATCTGCTGGGCGCCGGACGGAAGCCACGAGCCGGGGAACTGGCGCATCATCAGGGCGAGGTACCACTCGTCGGAGTCGCGGGGAGCGTTGATGTCGATCCGATCGAGCTGCTCGGGGGGCAGCATGTTGCGCCCGAACACCATCGTCTGGAGGTAGAGCCGGGCCCCGTCGGGGAGCACGCCGGCCACCCGCTCGAAGAAGCCGCGGTAGATCTCCTCCTGGCGGCCCGCCTCGTAGTCCTCGGGCGAGCAGAAGTGCTCGAAGGCGCCCAGGCTCGCCGCCGCGTCGAAGCGGCCGAACGACTCGGGGGTCAGCTCCAGCACGTCCTTCAGGTGCACGTCCAGGCCGTGGCGGCGGCAGGCCTCGGCCTGTGCCGACGACAGGGTCAGCCCGACGCCCTTCGCGCCACGGCCGCGGACGTACGCGAGCAGCGGCCCCCAGCCGCACCCGAGGTCCACCAGGCGGCGGCCGGGCCCGATCCCGATCTGCTCGGCGACGTAGTCGTGCTTTCGCCGCTGCGCCTCCTCCAGCGTGAGCGAGAAGTCGCCGTCGTACTTGGCACCGCTGAAATCCGCCAGCTCACCGAGGCTGAGCCGGAAGATCCGGTCGGTCAGCGAGTACGTGAAGTCGAGGTCCCTCGAATCGGCCATGCCCCTCCATCACAACATATGGGCCGATCTACAATCCCCGCCCTCGGGCGCGTAGCTCAGTGGGAGAGCGCTCGCTTCACACGCGAGAGGTCGCTGGTTCGAAACCAGCCGCGCCCACTGCGACAGGTGAGATGTGGAACTCAAACTCGGTGATCGCGTGGGTGGTCGCGCGCAGCGGAATCGACGCCGAGTCGATTCAACCGCCGGCCGGAGGACGCGCGCCCGGCTGGCGGGCCGGCCTCGTGGTTGCGGGCAGGCAGGAGAAGGAGTGATCGGGTCGGGTGCTAGCCCTCTGCAGCGACTTCAATAGCCGCGAGAGCGCTTCTCAGTAGGGAGCGCCCGCGCGAGCTCCGTAGCTGGCACGGATGTGGCGCCCTCCGTCCGTTGAAACGGTCTCGATGTCGCTGGCCGCAGGTCCTTGCGGCAAGAGATCCCCCAGACGACACGAGAGGGTTGGAGATGACCGACGAGATCCGTGAGACCGATCCGCCGAAGCCACGCAGGTTCCCGACCGCCTTCACGGTCCTCGCGATCGTCCTGCTGAGCGTCTGGCTCCTCTCGTTCCTGATCCCGTCCGGGACCTACGAGCTCGACCCCAAGTCGGGCGGCCCCGTTCCCGGCACCTACGCGGAGCTCCCCGAGTGCGACCAGGGCGACAAGAGCCGCGACTGCGTCGACAAGTCGATCCCCGAGCAGCTCCGCCAGCTGTGGATCTCGATCCCGAACGGCCTCTACGGGATCGAGAACGCGCGGGGCGACGTCGCCCCGTTCCACTCGGGCTTCCTCTACGGCTCCGCGATGATCTTCCTCTTCGTCCTCGCAGTCGGCGCGTTCGTCAGCGTGACCATGAGGACCGAGGCGATCCAGACCGGCATCGGACGCCTGGCCCTCCGCTTCAGGCACAGCGGCTCGATCCTCGTCATCGTCCTGATGAGCATCTTCGCGCTGGGCGGCACCACCTACGGGATGTGGGAGGAGACCCTGGGCTTCTTCGCGCTGCTCGTCCCCCTGGTGCTAGCGCTCAACTACGACCGGCTCGTCGCCGCGTCGATCATCTTCCTCGGCGCCGGAACCGGAGTCCTCGCCTCGACGGTGAACCCGTTCGCAACGGGCGTCGCCTCGGACGCGGCGGGCATCGAGGTCGGCGACGGGATCGTCCTGCGGGTCCTGATGTTCGTGGTCCTCGTCGGGCCTGGCGATCGGCTACGTGCTCAGGTACTGCCGCCGGATCAGCCGCGATCCGTCCCGCTCGATCGTCGGGATCTCGGACGCCGACGCGCAGGAGTCGCGCGCGACCTCGTCGAGGACGTGCCCCAGCTGACCGGCCGCCAGAAGGGGATCCTGGGCGTCTTCTTCCTCGCCTTCGCGGTGATGATCTACGGCTTCGTGCCCTGGGCCGACGTGATGGACACGATCTTCGGTGCGCGACTGGCCCTTCCCCACCTTCGACGACCTTCTACTTCGCCGAGTCCTCGGTGGTGTTCATCGTCGCCGCCGTGATCATCGGGCTGATCGGCAAGCTCGGCGAGGAGCGAGACCGTGAACGCGATCATCGCCGGCGCCGGCGAGTTCCTCGGCGCGGCGCTGATCATCGTCCTCGCACGGGCGGTGACCGTGGTGATGAAGGACGCGGCGATCACCGACACGATCATCCACTGGACCGAGGACGCGGTCACCGGCACCTCGGGCGCGATCTTCGGGCCGCTGGCGTTCATCGTCAACCTGCCGATCGCGTTCCTGGTGCCGTCCTCGTCGGGGCACGCGGCGCTGATCATGCCGATCCTCGCGCCGCTTGCCGACTTCGCCGACGTGCAGCGCTCGATCGCGGTGACCGCCTACCAGTCGGCGTCCGGGCTCGTCAACTACATCACCCCGACCTCGGCGATCGTCATGGGCGGACTGGTGCTCGCGAAGGTGCGCTACGACCACTACCTCAAGTTCGTCCTGCCCTTCGTCGGGCTGGCGGCCGTCGTCGTCTGCATCTTCCTCGCGCTCGGGGCGGCGATCGGCTGATGGCGCCCGAACGCAGCCTCCGAGGTCGGCAAGCTCCGCCGCGTCCTCGTCCACCGGCCGGGACTCGAGCACACCCGGCTGACGCCCGCCAACGCGGCCGACCTGCTGTTCGACGACGTGATCTGGGTCAAGCAGGCGAAGCAGGAGCACGACGCGTTCGTCGAGGTGATGCGAGACCGGGGCGTCGAGGTCCTCTACGCGGAGGAACTACTGACCGACGTGCTCGGCGTCCCCGAGGCGCGCGACTGGATCATCGACCAGGTCCTGGACGAGAAGCACGTCGGCCTGCGGCTGGCGCGCTCGCGTCGAGAGTGGGCGCGGCGGCGACCGCGCGCGAGGTCGCCGACTACCTGATCGGCGGCATGACCAAGGAGGACCTGGAGGACGGCGCCGGGCTCAAGTACGACGCCAGCGTCAGCGGTGATCTGCTGGTGCCGCCGCTGCCGAACTTCATCTTCCAGCGCGACCCCTCGTCGTGGATCTTCGACGGGGTCACGCTGAACCCGATGGCGAAGCCGGCGCGCCGGCCAGAGACCGTCTTCATGGAGGCGATCTACCGCCACCACCCGCTGTTCGCCGACGAGGACTTCAAGATCTGGCACGGCGGGGTCGAGAGCAACTGGGGCCCCGCCACGGTCGAGGGCGGCGACGTGATGCCGCTCGGCAAGGGCGTCGCGATGATCGGCATGGGCGAGCGGACCAGCCCCCAGGCGGTCGGCATGATCGCCCGCGAGCTCTTCAAGGCCGGGTCGGCCTCGCTCGTGCTCGCGGTGATGCTGCCGCGCTCGCGCTCCTACATGCACCTCGACACGGTCCTGACGATGATCGATCGCGACGCGGTGACGCTCTTTCCCGACGTCGTCGACGGCGCTCGCGTCTGGACGATCCGCCCGGGTGACGACCCCGAGATCCCGGTCACCGAGGCAGTTCGACGGCGGCGTGGTCGAGGCGATGGAATCGGCGCTGGGGATCGATTCGATCCGTGTCATCCCAACCGGCGGCGATCCGTTCGAGACCGCCGCGCGAGCAGTGGGACGACGGCAACAACGTCGTCTGCCTCGAGCCCGGAGTCGTCGTCGCCTACGAGCGCAACGTCGACACCAACACCCGCCTTCGCAAGGAGGGAATCGAGGTGATCACGATCGAGGGCTTCGAGCTCGGCCGCGGCCGCGGCGGCTCTCACTGCATGACCTGCCCGATCGAGCGCGACCCCGCTTTCTGAGACCTGGGAGGGCCACATGTACAACCTTCGCAACCGCAGCTTCCTCAAGGAGATCGACTTCAGCCGCGATGAGCTGCTCTACCTGCTTGCGCCTCTCGGCAGGCGCTGAAGAGCGCGAAGTACGCGGGCAACGAGGTGCCGCGGCTGGTCGGGCAAGGAGATCGCGCTGATCTTCGAGAAGACCTCGACCCGCACCCGCTGCGCGTTCGAGGTCGCCGCCTTCGACCAGGGCGCACACGTCACCTACCTCGACCCGACCGGCTCGCAGATGGGCCACAAGGAGTCGATCGCCGACACCGGCACAGGTGCTGGGCCGCATGTTCGACGCGATCGAGTACCGCGGCGCCGGCCAGGAGAACGTTGAGGAGCTGGCCAAGTACGCCGGCGTGCCCGTCTACAACGGCCTCACCGACGAGTGGCACCCGACTCAGATGCTCGCCGACTTCATGACGATGCAGGAGCGGGTCGGCCGGCCCTGCGACGAGATCGCCTACGCGTTCGTCGGCGACGGGCGCTTCAACATGGGCCGGTCGCTGTTGGTCACCGGGGCGATCCTGGGCTCGGACGTGCGCATCGTCGTGCCGGAGGAGCTGCGACCGCCGGACGACGTCGTCGAGATGGCCGCAGAGCTCGCGGAGCGCTCGGGCGCAAGGATCACCATCACCGACGACGTCGCCGCAGGGGTCGAGGGGCGTCGACTTCGTCCACACCGACGTCTGGGTCTCGATGGGCGAGCCGAAGGAGGTCTGGAGCGAACGGGCGGACCTAGCTCGGCCCCTACCAGGTCAACGCGGCCCTGCTCGCGGCCACGGGCAACCCCAAGGTGAAATTCATGCACTGCCTGCCGGCGTTCCACGATGCCGCGACCGTCGTCGGCGAGGAGATCGCCGAGGCGACGGGGATGTCCGAGCGGCCTCGAGGTCACCGACGAGGTGTTCCGCTCGCCGGCCAGCATCGTCTTCGACCAGGCCGAGAATCGGCTGCACACGATCAAGGCGGTCCTCGTCGCCACGCTGGCATGAGTGATCGTTCGGAGGCTCCGCTGGTGGTGGTCGCACTTGGCGGCAACGCCCTCCTCAAGCGCGGCGAGCCTGCGACCGCATCCAATCAGCTCCTGGCCGCGAGGGCCGCGGCGCGCGTTCTGGCGCCGGTATCGGAGGCGACGCGCCTAGTGGTCACGCACGGCAACGGCCCTCAGGTCGGGCTTCTGGCCCTCAAGGAAGACGCCTTCGGCGAAGGTGATCCGTACCCGCTTGACATCCTCGACGCCGAGACCGAGGGCCAGATCGGCTACGTCGTCGAGCTCGAGCTCGATAACGCGATCGATCATCAGGACACGGTCACCGTGGTGACGCGGGTGCTGGTCGACGCCGAGGATCCGGCCTTCGACGAATCCGACGAAGTTCATCGGCCCCGTCTACGACGAGCAGCGCGCGCTCATGGGCTCGCAGCCGAGCGCGGGTGGACGGTGCAACCCGACGGCCAGCACTGGCGCCGCGTCGCCGCCTCGCCGGAGCCGAAGGAGATCATCCAGCTCAGGGCCATCCGGTGGCTGGTCGAGAGCGACTTCCTCGTCGTCTGCGTCGGGGGAGGCGGTGTGCCTGTGGTCGAGGCCGGCGACGGCCACGAGGGGTCGAGGCGGTGATCGACAAGGACCTCGCATCGGCGCTGCTGGCGACGGGGCTCGAGGCCGACGTTCTCGTGCTCGCCACCGACGTCGACGCGGTCTATGCGGACTGGGGCGGCGCCGACCAGCGTCCGGTCGGCCGCACTACGCCTGCCTCGCTTCGCGGAGCACGAGTTCGCCGGCGGATCGATGGGACCGAAGGTCGAGGCCGTGTGCCGGTTCGTGGAGGCCACCGGCCGCCGCGCCGCGATCGGCCAGCCTGGAGGACCTACCGGCGCTGATCGCCGGCAGCGCCGGGACCCAGGTCGAGGCGGACGCTGGCGGGGGCCAGGGCCCGGATCCGTGGTGACTACCTAAGCGAAACGCGGGGCGACCCCCGATGCCCGCAGCCTGGCCGCTTGGGAACGTACGCTCATGAGTGGCCAGGTGAGCCCCGTGACGGCGACGGGTGGGACGGCGAGTCTCATTCCCGAGCCGGCACGCGCCGAGCGGCAAGCCGCGGTCCAGGGGTTCGAGCTGACCAAGCGATACGGGGAGGGCGCCGCCGCGGTGGATGCCCTGCGAGGAGTGACCGTCGATTTCGCCGCCGGCTCCTTCAGCTCGATCATGGGACCCTCGGGGTCGGGCAAATCGACCCTGCTTCACATCCTCGCCGGCCTCGAGCGCCCGACCGGCGGGTGGGTCGAGATCGGCGGGATCCGGCTGGGCGGCATGTCCGACCACGACCTGACGCTGCTACGCCGCCGTTCCGTCGGCTTCATCTTCCAGAGCTACAACCTGCTGCCGGTGCTTACCGCCGAGGAGAACATCCTGCTGCCGGTCGGCATCGCCGGTGAGCAGCCCGACATCGAATGGCTCGAGACACTGCTGAGCGCGATGCGGATCGGCCACCGCCGCTCGCATCGTCCCGGCGAGATGTCGGGCGGTGAGCAGCAGCGGGTCGCCGTCGCGCGGGCCCTGATGACGCGCCCGACGGTCGTCTTCGCCGACGAGCCCACCGGCAACCTGGACTCGGTGGCGGGCCGCGAGATCCTCGCGCTCCTGCGGCGCGCCGTCGATGAGTTCGGGCAGACGATCGTCATGGTCACGCACGACCCCGCGGCCGCCGCCGGGGCGGATCGGACCCTGTTCCTCGCCGACGGCGAGGTGCGCGACGACGCGGAGGGCCTACCACCAACGAGATCCTCGACCGCCTTAAGTCGCTGCGATGAGGAGGCTGCCGTCCGCAGCCTGGCAGCCCGCAAGCTACGAACCGTCCTCAGCGCCGTTGCCGTGGTGCTCGGCGTGGCGATGGTCTCGGGCTCCTACATCGAGACCGACCAGATCCGAAACGCGTTCGAGGGGATCACGGAGCAGTCGGTCGAGGGGATCGATGTCGTCGTCTCACCCGCCGAGGAGTTCACCCCCGCGTTCTCCAGCCAGCTCCCGACGATTCCCGACGCGCATGGTCGCGGCGGATCGAGCGGATGTCGACGGCGTCGGCGGACGCCGAGGGCCAGCTCGGCGCGCTCGGAAGCCTCGTGGTCGACGGCGAGCCCGTCGACACGATGGGCGCCCCCGCCCTGGTCAGCGCGGACCCGTCGGATGCATTCGATCCGACGACGACCGTGGCCGGGCGGGATCCCCGGCGCCCCGGGGAGGTCGCGGTCCTCGAGCAGAACGCAATCGACAACCGGCTCGAGCTGGGCGACGAGGTCGGCGTCGTGACGCCGCCGGGGCGAGCGGCCCCTGACGATCGTCGGCATCGAGCGGTTCGGCGACACGGGTTCCGCGATCGGCGGGGCGACGGTTGTCAGCCTGTACGCGCCGCAGATGCGGCACCTGTTTGACCTCGAGGCGCGCGTCGACTCGATCAGCGTCATCGCCGACGAGGGGGTGGACCCCGTCGAGCTGTCCCAGCGGATCGGCCAAGCGCTGCCCGCCGGCGCCCGCGCACAGACCGCCGACCAGAGCGCGGACGAGCAGGCGGAGGCGGTGAACGACCAGATCGGAGCGTTCCTCACGCCCGCGCTTCTGGCGCTGGCTGGGGCCGCCGTTCTCGTTGGCGCGTTCATCATCTTCAACACGTTCTCGATCACGGTCGCCCAGCGCACGCGCGAGTTCGCGATGCTGCGTGCGCTCGGCGCCACCCGGCGCCAGGTCCTGGCGTCGGTGGCCCTCGAGGCCGCCGCGATCGGCATCGTCGCCTCGATCGTCGGCCTCGCCGCCGGGGTTGGGCTCTCCAAGCTCCTCAACTGGCTCTTCGACGCGGTTGGCTTCGGCATCCCGAGGACGGACCTCGTCCTGGCGCCGCGAACGATCGCCGTCTCCGCCGTGGTCGGAATCGGCGTCACCCTGGCCGCTGCCGTGGTCCCAGCCCTGCGTGCGACACGGGTCGCCCCGGTCGCCGCGATGTCGGCCTCTCCGCCTCGGCGCTCGAGGCGGGCCCGCATCCTCTCAGCGGGAGGCGGCGCCTTGCTGCTCCTGGTGGGCGCGGCGTCCGTGGCTCAGGGCCTATTCGGGTCGGGGCCGGCGTCGACGCGCCTCGGTGCGATTGCCCTCGGCGCCGTGGGGCTCTTCCTCGGCGTCGCGTTCGTGGCCCGCTACCTCGTGCGTCCGCTCGCGCGCCTGATCGGCTGGCCGATCCAGCGGGCGTTCGGGACTCCCGGGCGCCTCGCCCGGGAGAACGCCGAGCGACATCCGGCCAGAACCGCGACCACGGCGGCCGCCCTGATGGTGGGAGTCGGTCTGGTCGTCTTCGTCGCGGTCTTCGCGGCCGGGCTCAAGTCCAGCATCGGCAATCAGATCGACGAACTCGTGCGGGCGGATCTGGTCGTCTACGGGGAGGGATTCCAGCCGCTCTCCGCACGGGTGGAGGGCGCGGTCGAGGGCGTTGCCGGCGTTGGGGCCGCCGTGCCAACGCCGTACGACCAAGTTGAGGTGAACGGGGAGCGGTCGAATGTCGACCTACGACGTGGTCATCGGTGTCGACCCAGCCCAGCTCTCCGCCGTCTACGGGTTCGATTGGGTCCAGGGGGACGACTCGCTGCTCTCGAACCTCGGCGGTGACGAGGCGCTCATCGAGGAGCAGTTCGCGGAGGCGCACGGACTCGAGGTTGGCGACACCTACACCGTGGCGACGTCCAGCGGCACCGGTACGACGCTCCGCGCGATCGGGATCTACCGGGACCCGACGATCCTCCAGGGCTCGATCACCAGCGAGGCGACGCTCGCCTCATTCTCCGAGGCGCGTGACCCGATCTCGGTGCTCGTCGCCGTCGACGCCGGTGCCAACCACGGCTCCGTCGAGGCGGGGGTGGACCGAGCGCTGCGCGAATTCCCGACCGCGAACGTCGAGAACAAGGCCGAGTACAAGGAGACCTTCGAAGCGCAGCTCGACCAGATCGTCTACCTCCTCTACGCGCTACTTGCCATGAGCGTGGTGATCTCCTTGTTTGGGATCGCCAACAGCCTCTTCCTGTCCATCCACGAGCGGACCGGCGAGCTCGGGGTCCTGCGCGCGGTCGGCGCGACCCGTGCCCAGGTGCGCCGGGTGATCCGGTACGAGAGCGTGATCACGGCAGTGATCGGAGGATTGCTCGGGGCCGTCGTCGGGATCTGCTTCGCGTGGGTCGTGATCGAGTCCCTGTCCGAGTTCGGCCTGAGCCTATCGGTGCCGTTGGGTCAGCTGGTCGCGCTACTGGGCCTCTCTATTGGGGTTGGCGTCCTGGGGTCGATCGCACCCGCTCGCCGCGCGGCCGGGGTCGACATCCTCGAGGCGATCCGGCACGAATGACAAGGAAGGAAGGCTGCCGGCCGTCACCGGCCCGCGTCCCTCAAGGCCCGTCGCCATTGTTCGCGCCGTAACGAGTGCTGGGGCCCGAGCGTCAGATCGAGCTGCTCGGCGACCGCAAGCCAGCGCAGGGCGTTGCGGTAGTCGAGAGCGGCAGCGTCGGCCTCGGCCGCCGCCAGCGCCAGCTCGACCGCCTCCTGGTGGTCATGGGCCGCGCCGCGGGCCGGCTCCAGGTCGACCAACGGAGGCGGCGGCTGGTTCGTCTCGCTCGCGATCCGGGCGATGTATGGGGCCAGCAGGCGCCCGGCCACCTTGCTGGGTGGCCACCACAGCGGCGCGGCGTCGCTCGCCAAGCCGTGCGTGGCGTCGCCAACCGACGCGCGCAGATAGCGCGGCCCCGAGCCGGTTAGCATCGCTCCGCGGAGCACAGGCCGGAAGGGCCGCTGCTCGGCCATGCGGTCGATGTAGGTCGCGATCGCTGTCGCGGCAGCGTCGGCCTGCTGGGCCGCGAGCCCGCCCTGCTTGATCGGAAACCAGGTGGCATCGCCGGCGGCGAAGACCCGGTCGAGGCCCTCGACCCGCATCATGGGGTCGGTGCCGATGAACCCGTGCGGCCCCTGGGGGACACCCGGGATCGGCTTGACCGCGAAAGCGGGAAGCGCGATCGCACGATCACAATCGACCGTTGCTCCGTTCACGAGCGCGAGCGCGCCGTCCTCGGCCCTGGCCGGGGCGACGCCTGCGTGAAGCCGGATCCCTGCCTCCTCGAGGAGCTCGCGGGTGGACCCGCTGACGCGCGGGCCGAACAGCCCGAGCGGCTCCGACTCGGCGGTTACCAGCTGGATCGGCCTCCCGCGGTCACCGATCTCGGCGAGGTGCGCGGCGCTGAGGAGGGCGAGCTCGTACAGCGGAAGCGACCATCTGACGGTCGCGGGCACGACGAAGCACAAGCTCGAGATCTCGCCGCGATCGAGCGCCAGGATCGCCTCGCGCACCTCGGCGTTGCTGGCGACGCCACGGTAGGTGATCGCGCCAGGCAGAACCTCGCGGGTGTGCGCGCCCACGGCGAGCAGGATCGCGTCGTACTCGATCTCCGCGCCGGCCGCGGTGTACGCGTAGCGGCGCTCGGCGTCGATGCCGGCGAGCGCGTCCTGCCTATGGACCCCGCCCGCACCCTCGATCAGGCCGGTCAGGTCGAAGCGGGCGACCTCGCCCGCGCTGAACGGCTCGGCTACCGCGAGCTGGCGATAGGTGAACTCGCGCTCGGGCGCGAGGACCTCGATCCGTGCCCGGTTTCCGATCAGCTCGCGAAGCGCGAGCACGCCCTCGAGCCCGGCGACGCCCCCGCCGGCGATGAGCACCTTGAACCGAGCGTCGCTCACAGCCGCCGCCCGAGCGTCACGGGGGGTCGAGCGCCATCGGGTCGCGGTGCCAGTCCGTGGCCAGCGACACCTCGACCTCGATCCCGTGCTCGGGGGCGGGCCCAGCGGTCTGGGCCGTACGCCCGGACAGCTCGGCGGTCAGGTAGCGGCCGGCGATCTTCTGCGGCGGCCACCAGAGGTAGTCGAGGCTGGCGACGCCCTCTCCCCCGCCCCCGGCGATGTCGGCCTGGAGGTTGACGGACTCCTCGCCGGCGATCAATCTGCCCCGGATCACCGGACGGAAGGGGGCGGGCTCGATCGGCGCACCCGCCCGGGCGGCGATCTGCTCCGCCGCCGCGTCGGCCTGCTGGGTCCCGAGGCCGCCGTGCTTGACCGGGAAGTTGGTCCCATCGCCGGCGGCCCAAACGTCCGCCACACCCATGACCTGCGCGTGCTCGCCGATCGGGATGAACCCGCGCTCGTCGGCGGGCAGGCCACTCACCGCCGGCCCGTGAAGCTCCGGCAATGCGACCACCGCTCCGGCGGCGAGATGCTCGCCTCCCGGGTTGATCACAATCGCGCCGTCGACGCCCTCGGAGGCTCGGGCGCCGCTTCGGACCTCGATGCCGCGCGTAGCGAGCAGGCTGGCGATGGCGCCGCTGGCGATGTGGCCGAACACGCCCAGGGGCTCCGGCTCAGGCGTGACGATCGTGATCTGAACGTCGATCGACAGCTCGCGCGCCCGCCGCTCGGACATCAGGGCCAGCTCGTAGACGGGCAGCGGCCAGCTACCCGTGGGCGGCACCACGAACGCGATCCGCCCGGACTCGTGCTCGGCCGCCTGGCGCAGCAGGCCATCGATGTCGATCGGCTGGCCCGAGGTTCGCAGGGTCTCGGCGTGGCCGAACGCGACCCGCGGCTTCGCCCCGACGCAGATGATCGCGGCGTCGTACCCGACACGGCTGCCGTCCTCGAGCTCCGCGGAACCTCGCTCCGGATCGATGTGCCGCAGCCCCTTCTGAACGAAGGTGCCGCCGGCCTCGGAGACCAGCGCCGCCAGGTCGAGCCGGATCGCTGGCTCCGGCGAGAAGGGCTCCTCGACCGTCAGGGGCTTGTAGACGAACTCCGGCGTCGGCGCGACCAGGGTCACCTCGACGCGATCACCGGCGAGGTCGCGGAGCGCCAACAGCGCCTCGATTCCGGCGACGCCGCCACCGGCGATCAGGACCTTCAGTCGCTCGGCTCGATCGAGATCTTGCATCTCCGACTCAACCTAGGTGCCGTCCGCGCCTACTTCCTCCGCTCCGACCACCCGATCGACTCCGGGGTGACTACGTGCTCACACCCCGAGCAGCCAGCTCAGCGCGACCATCAGGACGGCGCCCGCCGCACCCCCCGCGAGCGCCCGGCCACGACCGTCGCGCAGAGCGCTCGGGGCGACCTCGACGACGACGAGCGCGAGCATCGCCCCGGCCGCGAACGCGAACGAGACCGCCAGGAGAGCCGAGATCTGCTCGACGAGCAGGAACGCCACCACCGCACCGATCGGCTGCGGGATGCTCGTCGCCACCGCCGCCCAGAACTGACGGCCCGCGCTCTGCCCGGCGGCGGCCATCGGGATCGCGACGCTGGTTCCCTCGGGAATGTTCTGGATCGCGATCGCGACCACGACGAACAGCGCCAGGCCCTCGGTGTCGGACGCGAACGCCGTGCCGATGGCGAAGCCCTCCGGCAGGCTGTGGACCAAGAGGACGAAGAAGACGAGCGCCGACGTGCGGGTCGCCCGGCTCGCGGCCGGCCGGACGTGCCCGAACAGGCTCCGGGCCCCGAGCAGGAAGAGGACGCCGACCGCGAGGCCGCCCAGCACCTCGATCGGCTCACCCTCGTCCCACGCCGGGACCAGAAGCCCGGCGATGGCGGCGACGGTCATCACCCCCGCGGCCAGGCCGAGCAGCGCGGGCTTGAGCCACTCGGCTTCCTCGCCGAGGACGAAGACCGGGATCGCACCGAGGCCGGTGGCGAGGGCCGTCGCCGACGCGGCCAGCAGAAGCTCGAGCATCGGCCATTCCTACCCGAGCGGGAGCGGCCGCGCCTACGTAGTGGGCACCGATCGAGATCGGCAGTGGCCACCGAGGTATCTGCCAGCGCCTCGCCTAGCATGACGCGAAATGGCGCCGGTGCCCGACGGGGAGCAGACGAAGGTGACGATCGTCCTGGCCGACGATCACGAGATCGTCCGCAACGGCATCAAGCTGGTGCTGGAATCCGAGCCCGACTTCGAGGTCGTCGCCGAGGCCGGAGACGCAGACGCCGCGGCCCGCTATGTCCTGGGCCACAAGCCCAGCGTGTTGGTGCTCGACCTGAACATGCCGGGGACGCCGAGCCTCGATGTCCTGCCGAAGGTCGCCGAGGCCTCGCCCGGCACTGCCGTCATCGTGCTCACGATGCAAAACGAGCCGGCGTTTGCCCGCGAAGCGCTCCGCAAGGGCGTGCGCGGTTACGTGATCAAGCACTCAGCCGCGGCGGAGCTGGTCCAGGCGGTGCGCTCGATCGTCGCCGGCGAGACCTACATCAATCCCCAGCTCGGAGCCCGGATGGTGGCTGAGGCCGACGCCGGGCCGCCTGATGACCTCACGCCTCGGGAGATCGAGATCCTCGGCCTGGTCGCCCTCGGCTACATGAACCCCGAGATCGCGGACCAGCTCGTCCTCAGCGTCCGCACAGTGGAAACGCACCGCTCCAACATCCAGCGCAAGACGGGACTCACGACCAGGGCGGAGCTCGTCGCCTACGCCCTCAACCACGACTTGGTCAAGCGCTGAGCAGCGGACCCGTCAGGCTTCGCGCCTGACCATCGGCAGCGTTGCGGTGACGCGAGTGCCGCCCTCGAACCCCGGGGCGATCTCCAAGTGGCCGCCGGCGAGGCTCACCCGCTCACGCATGCCTATCAGGCCAAAGCCCTGCCGCCCTGGCGTTGGCGCAATTCCCCTCCCGTCGTCATCGACGATCAGCTTTATCTGGTCCCGATCCTCGGTGACCGCGACCCGGACGTTCCTGGCGCTGGCGTGCTTGACGACGTTGTTGAGCGCCTCCTGGACGACGCGGTACACGGTCGCTTCGAGCTCGGGGTTGGGCGGGCCGGCTCCCGGCCGGCCTCGTAGGCGAGGTCGAAGTCGACCTCCAGATGCAGGGGTTCGCGCTCGCGCAGGCGTGCGGCCAGAGCCTCGATCGCAGCCTGCACGCCGATTTGATCGAGAGCCGCCGGGCGCAGCTCGGTGATCAAGCCCTCGAGGCCGCCGATCACGTGCTCGACCTGCTGGTTGGCGGCCGCAAGCGCCTTGCGCATCACGTCGAGGTCATTCGTCTGCAGGGCGCTTTCCTGGGTCACCTTGAGGGCCCCCAGCTCCTGCAGGGTCTCGTCGTGGAGCTCGCGGGCCCAA
Source organism: uncultured Solirubrobacterales bacterium (assembly GCA_963797835.1). Taxonomy (GTDB): domain Bacteria; phylum Actinomycetota; class Thermoleophilia; order Solirubrobacterales; family 70-9; genus JBDTSW01. The sequence goes on along the minus strand of CAWCRN010000029.1, from coordinate 10,375 downwards.
CGGCCGCGCTCCCGCTCGGAGGCGGCGATCGACAGCTCCAGCTTCTCGGTCTCGAGCGCCTGAGTCGCGGCGATCGCCGCTGCGGCCGCCGCGCCGAACGAGCTCAGCACCAGCTCGTCGTCGGCGCTGAACTCGATGGTCTCGCCCAGCCGCTCGATCGCGATCATGACGCCGACGCTCCGTCCCCGCGCGCTCAACGGGATCAGCAAGACCGCCTCGGCATCGACCCCAAGCTCCTTCAAGAACCGAACCGGTCCGCCACGACGCTGGCCACCGCCGGCACGCACGACGTCTCGCAGCGGGCCGCTCAACTCGACGGCTCTCCCATCCGCGACTCCGCTCGCGTCACCGGCGGACTCAGCCACCATCAACACCTCTTCGGCGTCTTCCTCGGCTAGGAGGAGGAGCATCGATTTGGCGTCGACCAGTGCGCGCCCGCGCTTGGCCACCAGCTCAAGAACGCGGTCCAGGTCACTCTCACCCCCGAGTTCCCGGCCCAACGACACGGTGGCCTCGAGACCGCGCACCGCGCGCTCAAGCTCGTGCCGCCGCGCCTCGGCACCCTGATAACTACGGGCGTTGTCGATCGCGATCGCGGCCCACTGGCTCAACACGATGAGCAGGTCCTCATCGGTCGCCTCGAACGGCACCCCGCCCTCCTTGTCGGTGAGGTAGAGGTTGCCGAATACCTCGCCGCGGATCATCACCGGAACGCCTACGAAGCTGGTCATTGGCGGGTGCTCGGCCGGAAAGCCGTACGAGCGTGGGTGATCGCTGATCCGGTCCAGCCGCAGCGGCTCGGGATGCCTGATGAGCTCGCCGAGGATGCCGTGGCCGCGGGGTAGCGGACCGATGCGCACTCGGGTCTCATCGTCGATGCCAGTGAACAGAAACCGCTCCAGCTCCCGCTTGTCCTCGTCGAGGATGCCGAGCGCCGCGTAGCGCGCGCCGGTGAGATCCCGCGCAGCCTCCAGGACCTGCCCGAGCACCGCCTCGAGATCGAGCTCCGCCACCAGCCCCCGGCCGACCTCGAGGAGACGACTCAGCTGCCTTTGGTCGAGCTCCTCCTTTATTGGCGGTGCGTCCACATCTGCTCCATCTAGCTCATCTGGGTGCTGGCTACGGACTGCGTCCGGGGGCGGCTACCGATGATCGGACAGGCGTCCGGCCGTACCGTCACGTCACTCCCAACGATTCGAGGTCAACCGGTGCAGACGACAGACATCATGCCCGAAAACCGAGCCGCCTCAACCGGCGACGAGTCGATGCGGGCCGCGGTCTTTCAGGGCGCCGGTGAGATCCGCCTCGAGGAACGACCGGTCCCCGAATGCGGTCCGAACGACGCGATCGTCCGGGTCAGGCTGACCACGATCTGCGGCACCGACGTCCACATCTGGCGCGGCGAATACCCGGTCGAGCCGGGCCGGATCGTCGGCCACGAGCCGGTCGGAGTGATCGACCGAGCTCGGCGACGCGGTCATCGGCTACGAGGTCGGCGACCGCGTCCTGGTCGGGGCGATCACGCCCTGCGGCACCTGCTTCTACTGTCAGGCCCACAACGAGTCGCAGTGCTCGGGCCACGAGGACGAGTGGGAGATGATCGGCGGCTGGCGCCTCGGCAACTCGATCGACGGGGTCCAGGCCGAGTACTTCCGGGTCCCCTACGCCCAGGCCAACCTGGCAAAGATCCCCGACGACCTGACCGACGAGCAGTGCGTGCTGCTCGCCGACATCGCCTCGACCGGGATCTCAGCGGCGGAGCGGGCCGACGTGCGCATCGGCGAGACGGTCGCCGTCTTCGCCCAGGGGCCGATCGGCCTCTGCGCCACCGCGGGCGCGCGGCTGATGGGCGCCTCGCTGGTGATCGGCGTCGACTGCGATCCAGGAGCGCCTTCACCTGGCGCGGCAGATGGGGGCCGACGAGGTGATCGACTTCACCGAGGAGGACCCGGTGGCGGCGATCAAGCGCCTCACCGAGGGCCGCGGAGTCGACGTCGCGATCGAGGCCCTGGGCCAGCAGGAGACCTTCCAGGCGTGCCTCGACGCGACCCGGCCCGGCGGGCGGATCTCGAGCCTCGGCGTCTACGGCGGCAAGCTCGAGATCCCGGTCGAGTCCTACGTCTACGGGATCGGCGACAAGCAGATCCTCTCGACGCTCTGCCCCGGCGGCAAGGAGCGGATGCGCAAGCTGATGGAGATGGTCCGCCACGGACGCCTCGACCTGAGCCCGCTGATCACCCACCGCTTCGGGCTCGACGCAGATCGAGGACGCCTACGAGCTGTTCGGCAACCAGCGAGACGACGTGGTCAAGGTCGCGATCACGCCCTGACCGGATCAAGGAGAAGAGCAATGGACACGAAGATCGTCATCGGCTACGACGGCACCGACCAAGCCAACGACGCGCTGCACCTCGGCTCGGCCTTGGCGAGGGGCGTCGGCGCGAAGTTGATTGTCGCATCGGCGATCGAGTTCGGACCGATTCAGAGCGGGCCATTCGAGATCGATCCCACCGGCTACAACGAGGCAAGGGTCCAGCACTACGAGAACGTGTTCAAGCGAGCCAGCGCCGAGCTCGGCGGTGCCGATTTCGAGCGACGCGAGCTTCAAGACACCGCCGCTCATGGCCTCACGGATCTGGCCGAGAGCGAGGCCGCCGACCTGATCGTGCTCGGTTCAACCCACCATGGGCCGATCGGCCGCGTTCTCGCCGGTACGGTCGCCGGGGGCCTGCTCCACGGCGCACCCTGTGCCGTGATGGTGGCGCCACGCGGCTGGAGCCAGCGCGACCACGCCAAGATTGGCCTGATCGGAGTCGGATACGACGGCTCCGACGAGTCAAAGGTCGCCCTGGCCCGCGCCGAGGAGCTGGCGAAGGCGTTCGACGCCGACCTCAGGGTGATCACGATCGCTCCCTACATTGGCCCGCGCGGCGAATTCGAGCCGGTCGAAGAGCGGCGCAAGCTCTGGGCTGAGACCGTGACCGAGGGCGCCCGGTCCGTTTCCGACGACATCGAGGTCGAGCGTGTCCTGCGCCAGGGCCGCGAGGCAACCGAGCTGGCGCTACAGGGCGTCGACCTGGACCTCCTGCTCGTCGGCTCACGTGGATACGGGCCGCTCCGGCGGACCCTGGTCGGGAGCGTGGCCGGCGAGCTCGTCCGGACCTCGCCGTGCCCCGTGCTGGTGGTTCCGCGCGGCGCCGCTGCTCGGGCGACGGCCGAGCAGCATCCTGAAGTCGCGGCCGCATAGCGAACCGGGCGGTGCAGCACGTTGGCCGACTACCTGATCGCGGCCGCCGCGATCTTCGCCGTCAACCTGCTGCCCGCCTTCGGGCCCCCGACCTGGTCGGTCCTCGTCTTCTGCCAGCTGACCTTCGGACTCGAGCCCGTCATCCTCGTGCCGGCTGGCGCGGTCGCGGCGGCCGGCGGGCGCTACGCCCTGGCGCTTGGGGCCCGGCGCTTTCGTGGCCGCCTGCGCCCCGAGTCGCTCGCCAACCTCGAGGCCGCCCGCAGCCTGATCACCGGCGATCCCCGGCGCGCTTGGGCTGGGCTCGGCCTCTTCGCCCTTTCGCCGATCCCCTCGGCCCAGCTCTTTGTGGCCGCTGGCTTGCTGCGCGTCCGCCTGGTTCCCCTGACGCTCGCCTTCTTCACCGGTCGGCTCGTCGCCTACTCGCTCTACGTTGGGGGGGCCGCGCTGGCCGCCGAGAGCCTCGAGGATCTGATCCGGAGCTCGCTCGGATCACCGCTCGGGATCGGCATTCAGCTGGTGATGCTCGGCGCCCTTGTCGCCCTCGTACGGGTCGACTGGGCGAGGGTGCTCCGAGGCAGGGGTCCCGACGGGCCGAACCCCTCGATATCCGAGGTCACTACCTAGGCCAGATCCCTGACGGGCGCGGATGCCGGGAGTCCGCGGCGCGCGTAGCTTCAACGGCGAAGTCGCGCACGCTTGGGAAGGAAGAGATGACCCGCAAGATGATCATCGGATATCAGGACACACCGCAGGGGCACGATGCGCTCGCGCTCGGCGAACTCCTGGCAGGGGTCTTGAGCACCCGCCCGCTCGCCGCCACCGTCTTGCCCTGGTCCAGGCAGCTGATGGACAAGGCCGACCTTGAGAGGGCGCTCGACATCGAGACAAGGGAGTCGTTCGACGCGATCCGTGACCGGCTCGGCGCGCTGGAGCCTGAGACGCGAGCGATCGCCAACCAGTCAGCAAGTGCTGCCCTGTATGAGCTGGCCACCGAGGAACACGCCACCCTGATCGCCGTCGGCTCAACCCACCGGGGCACGGTTGGGCGCGTCTTCCCGGGGAGCGTCGGCCAAGCACTTCTGCATGGCGCACCATGCGCCGTCGCGATCGCCCCGCACGGCTTCGCCGGTCGCGAGGGTCGAAAGCTCTTGCGAGTGGGCGTGGCGTTCGATGGCTCAGCCGAGGCATGGGCAGCGCTCGAGACAGCCGTGAACCTCACCGAACGCCTCCACGGCAGCCTCACGGTGATCACCGTGGCCGACTACGAGCGCTACGGCTACTCCGTGGCGCTGTCGGTCCTCACCGCCGCCGAGTTCCACAAGGTCGAGCGGGAAGAGGCGCAGCGCATCCTCGACCTCGCGGTGAATCGTGCCCCGGCTGATCTCGATATCGACGGCCGGCTGCTGACGGGCTCGGCGGGATCCGTTCTCACTGAGATCAGCGACGAATTCGATCTGATGATTGCCGGATCGCGCGGCTACGGCGCGCTGAAGCGCACCGCGCTCGGCAGCGTCACCGGCCACCTGGTCAACGCGGCGGCCTGCCCGATCCTCGTGCTGCCCCGGGGCGTCGGCATGGATCCGCTCGGACTCAAGGAGCCTGCGCAAGCCACAGCTCGCGTCGCCGGGCCGTAATCGACCCCGACGCAGACATCATCGACCGGGTGAACCTGGGCCAGGATCCCCCGCGTGAGATCGCGTAGGTAGTGGCTACCTAGCGTCTCGAGTAGGCGATACGGATGAATCCCCAACCCCGAGTTGAGAGCGTGGGAGCACCCAACGAGGAGGTTCAAATGTTCAAGACAATCGTGGTCGGTTTGGACGGATCGGACGGCGCGAAGCACGCGCTCCCGTTCGCGGTCGAGCTGGCGCGGCGCGACGGTGCCCAGATCGTGATCGCACACGTCGAGGAGGACATCGCCGGGAAGGGTGGCGGCCCGATCGTCGCCAACGAGGACGAGATCCAGGCGGACATCGATCGCAAGGCCGAGGAACTCTCCTCGCAGGGCATCGAGGCTCGAGTCGAGAAGACCAGCGTCTTCCTCGGCGGTCCCGCTCCGGCGATTATGAAGTTTGCGGACGAGGCAGACGCCGACCTGATCGTGGTCGGAACCCGCGGTCATACCGCCCTCGCCGGCGTGCTCCTGGGGAGCGTCGCGCAGCGACTGCTGCACCTCGCGCACCAGCCCGTGCTCGTCGTCCCGGGGGACGCGCGCATGAAGAGCGACGGAGGCGTGCGCGCCGCGACGGCGTCCGCTACCCCCTAGCGACGCACGTTCGACCAAAGCGACGCCAACAAGCAAGGAGGTTCGGTCATGGCCGTAGCAAGGATCATCGAACGCACCGCGACCTCGGAAGAAGAGGAGACCAGGGCCAAGGACTCGAACGGGCGGCGACTCTTCAAGCGGCGCCTTCGGGGTCGCGCGGTGCCTCCGACCGGGTTCTCTCCGGGCAGCTCCGCGGCCTGCCGGCCGCCGTGCTGCGACGCGTCGGCCGGGAGCCCTCCGACCCGCGCCGCGCTGCAGCGAAACACGAGCTCGAGATCAGAGCGAGGCGCGCCGCCGTGTGCGCCCGCCAGCTCGGGTGGGAATGACTTCGATGGGACCGGTCCAGGCCTCGGTCGGCGACGAGGAGGAATTGGTGGCGCGCGCCATCGGCCGGCACTCTCGGAGCGAAACTGAGCGAACTGAGCCGAGGTTGCTTCGGCGACGGTCTTAGATGGAAGGCGCTCTCGCTCTTCCGCGTCCTTGCCGGCAGCGTCGGCGAATGCCGAGTGAGAGCCGGCCCATTCCGCCCGTACTCACTACGGACCACGTCCAGGGTCAACCGCGGATGTCCGTGACTACTCGAGCCGGGAGACTCTCCTCATAACTGCCGGACCTCTGGGAGGCATCCGATGGCGGAACTCGATACCACCGAACCCAACACCGACCTGCGGCAACAGGCCCGCGAGCGTTTGGAGAAGAGACGCGATTTCAAGACGCATCTCTTCATCTACGTTCTGATCAACGCTGCCCTGATCGGCATCTGGGCGATAGCGACCCCCGACGCCCTGTTCTGGCCGATCTTCGTCATCTTCGGCTGGGGAATCGGCGTGGCCTCCAACGCCTGGGACGTGTTCGTCCGCAAGCCGATCACCGATGCCGAGATCGAGCGTGAGGAGCAGCGCCTGCGCGAGGGGCGCGTCGCCACGTGAGGAGTTCCGAGCGATGAAGACTTGGGAGTACCTGGTGGTTCCGCTGAAGGACGCTGCGAGGCTGAAGAAGAACTCGAACGGCTTGAGGCCCGACCACCTCAACGAGCTTGGCTCCGAGGGCTGGGAGGCCGTCGGCGTGTCTCTGAAGCAAGGCGACCTGGTCGCCTGGCCGGTGGTATTGCTCAAGCGGCTGGTCGACTAGGCCTACCGTCTGCCGGAGGCCATGTCCGAAGTGAGGATCCCCACCCCTCGCGGCGAGATGCCGGCCTACCTGCTGATTGGGCACCAGCGCCGTTCTGGTGCCCGTTAGCGCCTACATCCGGACACATCGACGCACATCCGCGCACATCCAGATGCGCCGGGGGACGCCTATCCGTGCCTGAGGCGCCACCGCTTCACACGCGAGAGGTCGGTGGTTCGAAACCACCCGCGCCCATGCCGAATCGGGCCTGAAAGAGGTGAGCCCTGGACCGCCATGTGCCGATTGGTGCCGCTTCAGAGTGCCCAGTCGAGGAGCCCGTACGTAGCTCCGTCCTCAGCGAATCCGGATGGGGATGGAATCGCGATCCTCGAAGTTTCAGCCGCAGGGCGTTCGCGTAGATCCGGGCGAGGGTCGCGATCGTCATCGGCGGATAGCCAAGCAGGAGCCGCAGCATGCGGCCGCGGGTGATCTCGAGGCGGCGCAGCGCCATGCTCGCGACGAAAACCGGGCGGCCCCGTTCCAGGTTCCGGATCACAACGCCGAATCTCTCGTCCGGGCGAGTGACGGAGATCTCGTAGGTCTGCTCCATGGGCTGGAAGGGGGAGACGTGCATCCGCTTCCGGAAGGCCCCGGTGACGCGGCGCTCGGGGGTGGCTCGCTGCGCGTCCAGCACGTACTCCGCCCGCTCGCGCCACGGCGTGTTGGTGACCTCGGCGATCACGCTGTCGAGGTCCCCGTCGTCGCCGTGGAGGAAGAGAAACGAGACCGGGTTGAACCCGACGCCAAGGTAGCGCGGGTTGGCCAGCAGGCTGACGGCGCCACCCGGCCGCCTCCCCAAACGGGCCCGCGCGAGGTCGCGGGCGCGCGTCGCCAGCGGCCCCTCGCCGCCCGGGAGGTGGTCGGCGTCGCGGAAGCGCGCCGGTGCCGCGCGGCGCGCCGACCAGAGCGGGATCGGGTCGAGGACGCCGGGGAGGTCGTCGAGGTCGAGCAGCGGCATGAAGACGCGGTAGCGGAAGGAGTGGGGAACCGAGCCCAGGCGTCGATGCGTCACCCACCCCTCGTAGACCGCAGAGCCCGTCATGCCGCCGCCGCCAGCGGTTCGGAAACCGGTTCGGCTCGCTGCATCGCCGGTATCTCCTCGCTGGCCCGCGTCAGTGGACCGCGGCCGCCGAGCCTCTCGGACACCCGGAGCGCCGACCAGACGCCGTCCTCGTGGAAGCCCCAGCGCCAGTAGGCGCCGCAGTAGTGCGTCCGCCGGGTGCCGGAGACCTCGGCCCAGCGGCGCTGGGCGGCCACGCCCTCGGGGGTAAAGACCGGGTGGGCATAGTCGATCCTGCGGATGATCGCGTCCGGGTCGATCGCCTCGCTCAGGTTCAGGGTGACGAGGTAGTCGCGGTCGGCGACGAGCGACTGCAGGCGGTTCATGTGGTAGGTCACCGTCGTCCGGCCGGTGGGACGGTCGACGAGGTGGTAGTTCCAGCTCGCCCAGGCGCTGCGGCGCTTGGGCATCAGGCGTGTATCCGTGTGCAGGACGGCCCTGTTCTGCTGGTAGGGGATGGTTCCAAGAACCTCCGCCTCGGCCTGGCTCGGGTCGGCGATGAGCGCCAGCGCGACGTCGGAGTGGACCGCCGCCACGACCTCGTCGAAGCGCTTGCACGAGTCGTCGAGTGCGACCACCACGCCGCCCGGCACCCGGTGGATGCGCCGAACCGGGGTTCGCAGATGGAGCCGGTCGCGGAACGGCGCGATCAGCGCCTCGACGTAGCAGCGCGAGCCACCGGTGATCGATCGCCACGCGGGCCGCCCCCTGAGCTGAAGGACGCGGTGGTTCTCGAGGAACTCGGCGAGGAAGTCGGCGGGAAAGCTCCACATCTGCGCGGGGTCGGCGGACCAGACCGCCGACGCCTGCGGCACGAGCAGTCGCTCGACGAAGTACTCCGAGTAGCCACCGTCGGCCAGGAATCGGCGAAGCGACGGACCACGACCGCCGCTGCCGACGAGCTTGCGGGCCTCGCGGTTGAAGCGGACGAGGTCTCGCAGCATGCGATGGAAGCGCGGGTCGAGCGCGTGGGCGGGCCTGGCGAACAGGCCGCGCGGGCCGGTCGTCGCCCACTCGAAGCCGCCCCGGTCGTCGGAGACCGAGAAGCTCATGTCGGTCGCCTGTGAGGCGACGCCGAGCTCGCCCAGCACGCGCTCGAAGTTGGGGTAGTTGAGCTCGTTGAAGACGATGAACCCGGTGTCGACGGGGACGGGGCCGGCCGGCGTCTCGACGTCGATCGTGTTGGTGTGGCCGCCCGGATAGCCCGCCGCCTCGAACACGTGGATCTCGTGCCCGGCTTGGTGGAGCTCCGCGGCGGCGACGAGGCCGGAGACGCCGGCTCCGACGACCGCGATCCGCTTCGAATCGGCAAAGCGCCTCATCCGTGCACCCGGCCGATCGGTCCGCCGAGCTCAGGCTTGCCAAGCCGCTGGCGCAGTCCCTCCCTGGCGTCCTCGCCGACGCGATGGAAGATCGCGCGAAGCGCGGGTCCAGCACCCTCCGGATTCCCCGCAGCCGCAGGTCGGCGTCCCAGGTGACGCTGCTCGCGGCAGGCCCCTTCGGCTCGATCCTGGCCTCGTCGCGGACCGACACCGAATCTGTCTCGGCCTCGAAGACCACCCGGCGGGGCGGATCGACCTCGACGACCCGGTAGGGGAGATTGAAGCTGCGGCCGCGGAACCTGACCTCGAGGTCGTAGCGCGCGCCCTCCGTGCGCGGCTCGCCGCCGACCAGCTCGACCTCGTCGACGCTGGGGTCCCACTCCTCGACCGAGCGCAGGTCGGCCAGGTAGTGCCAGACCTCCTCGGCGCCGTGGGGCGCCTCGACCGTTCCGGTGTATCTCGCCATGTCCTTTCCTTTCTCGCTGTTGCGTCAGCGGCTTAGCGCCGCCGTCGGAACCCGAAGTCGTGCAGAGGCGCTCGCACTCCCGCCAGAGCCGCTCGCGGTCGTCCGCGGTCTCGCGCGTCGATCGCAGGCGGTGCTCGGGGCGAGGCGCGCGGTCGTGCCAGAAGCCGCCGGTCGCCGGCACGAGGTCCGGATGGGTCCCGAGCCAGACGATCGTGTCGGCCCCCTGCCGGCGTCGCGCAGCAGTGGGCGCATCACGCGCCGGAAGCGAGGCAGCGAGGTGCGGAGGCCGGGGGTGTCGACCCAGCCCGGGTGCATGGCGTGGAAGGCGATGCGCTCGGCGGGAAATTCGCTCCGCCCAGGCGCGGTTGAGGGCGACCTGCACGCGCTTGGTATGCGCGTAGAAGCGCGCGCCGTCGAACGCCTCGTCCTCCAGCTGCGGATCGTCGGGTCGCAGCCGGGCCGTGTACATGCCGCCCGAGGAGACCGTGATCACTCGGGACGGCGCCGCCGCGAGCGTGCTGGGAAGGAGCAGCGAGGTCAGCAGGAACGGGCCGAGGACGTTCGTCGCGAAGGTGAGCTCCACCCCATCCGCGGTGTCCGTCAGCTGCCGGGGAGCAGACCGGCGTTGTGAACCAGCACGTCGAGGCGGTCGACTCGCGCCTGGAAGCTCTCGGCGAAGCGCCGCACCTCCGCGAGGTGGGACAGGTCGCAGACCTCGATCTCGATCGCCCCGCTCGCGCCCGGCAGGCGCGACTCGATTCGAGCGATCGCGGCCTCGCCGCGCTCGCGATCCTGACCAGCATGTGAACCCGGGCGCCGGCGGCCACGAAGCCCGCACAGACCG
>CAWCRN010000028.1:0-47273 GCA_963797835.1 uncultured Solirubrobacterales bacterium | reverse complement strand
AGCGCTTGACTGCCCGAAGCCGACCGGCGAGATAGGGGCGAGCGTTCGGCGCCTATCCCGCTGTGCGGAACTGCCACCCACTCGCCGCGCAGTTCCACCGCTTCAGGACCTTTGGCGTCGAGTCAGGGTGGCGCCAGTACGACAACGCCGCCTTGAAGCTCTTCGTCAACGGCACCCAGGTCGCCAGCCGGACCACGATCGGCGCCATCCAGGCCACCGACAGCCCGCTCTGGATCGGTGGCAACAACCCCTACGGCGAGTTTTTCCAGGGTCTGATCGACGAGGTCCGCGTCTACGACCGGGGGCTCACCCAGGCCGACATCCAGGCCGACATGAACGCTCCGATCCCTAGCTCATGATCATGTGAGTGCGGGAAGGCTCTGCCTGCTCTCCCGATCTTTGATCGATTAGCAGGGGCCGCTCCGGGGCCCGGTTGCGCTGAGTTGCGCTCAGATTGATGCCCGCTCTACCTCAAGATTCACGCCGGCCAGCCCCTCAGGTCACCGGTGGCGCTGCTGTCGGATACCCAGACGTCCGGCGAGTGACGGTGGAGCGTGGCGAGGCGCACAGGACGCGACCGCGCGGCCGGGTCCGTTGTCAGGCGACTGCGGCATCGACCTGAATCGCGAAGAACGCCTCGATCGCTCTGTCACGCGGCAGCGCGTGACCCTCCGCATGGGCTGCATCGGCGGCGGCATCGCCGATCGCCGATCGCGCCGGATCCAGGTGCGCGGCGACCTCGCCACCCCAGGCGGGATACAAGTCCCGTAAGGGCCGCTCCGTCGGGGTGATCGTGTCCGCGAGGCCGAGCGTCCGAAACGCTTCCTCAGGGTGCCCTAGCCCGGCCAACGACGCCGCGGCTCCTTCGATCTGAAAGCTCAGTGTTGAAGTGTCCCGGCGCACGTAGGCTTCGCGAGCTGCGCGGATGTAGCTCCTCAAGGCGTCCGAGAAGCGACCGGCCTCCAGCCAGCAGTCCCCGATCACGTAGATGTTCTGCTGCCCGATCCACGTCGTCGACCTTTCCGTGGACGCCTCGAACGTGGCGGCCGCCTCCTCGAAGCGCCGTGCCGCAAAGGGCAAGTTGCCCTCTGCGTCCCGAGCGATCGCTTGGATCGTGGGATCGGGGTCGGTCGCGAACTCCTCGAGCGTCGCGCGCGCCCGTTCGAACCACTCAGACTCGAAGTCGACGAAGAACTGCGACTCGTAGAAGAGCTGCATCGCCGTGAGGCCCGCCGCCAGGATCCGATCATCTCCCTCGCGCGCCGCCTCTACTGCCAGCGAGAAATCAGGAACCCTTACTTCCCGTGCGCCCACCATCAGGAGGATCGCGCGCGCCAGCGGATCATCGATTCCGGAATCGAGGGCGCTCCGCACGGTCGGCTGCCAAGCTTGCAGCTCGCCGCTCTCCGCGAGCTTCCAGGCGGCGGCGCCGATCATGGCCGCGAACAGCTCGAGGTCGTTGTCGGCGGCCCAGGCCATCAACGTCGGCAGCTCGTGTGCCTCGGCCGCAGTGGCGGCCTCGGCCGCATACATATCGATGGGACTGCGCAGGGCGAGCGGCCGCAGGGCGGCGGCCACGACGCGTGCATGACGCCCGCGCAGCGCCGCCAGCTCACCCGACTCCTCGAGTAGCTCGCGAGAGTAGGCGCGTAGCGTGTTGGGCATCCCGAAACGCCCGTCTCCCCGACGCCGGACGAGCGACAGCTCGACGAGGGCGGCCAGCGCTTCGAGGATGTCGGCGCCGTCCTCGCCGCAGACCTCTTCGATGCGCTCGAGGGTCGCGTCGCCGGCGAATACCCCAAGCCGGCGAAACAGCGTGGCGGCTTCGGGATCCAGAAGCCCGTAGGTCCACTCGAGCGTCGCGCGCAGGCCGCGCTGGCGCTCGGGCAGCTCGCGGCCGCCGCGGCCGATCGCATCAGGAGAGCTCTGAAGGCGCTCGAGCAGCGATGCGGGGTCGAGCACCGCCAGGCGCGCGGCGGCCAGCTGGAGCGCCAATGGGGATCCGTCGAGGGCGCGGCAAAGGGCCGCTATCGACGCAGCGCTCTCTTCACTCGGCTCGAACCCGGGAACCGCCCGCCGCGCGCGCTCCACCAGCAGCTCCGCGGCGGGCGAGGCCGCGAGCGCCTCCAAGTCGTCGCCCTCGGGCACGGCCAGAGGATCGATCGCAACCACCTCCTCGTCGACGAGACGCAGCGGCGCCTGGCTCGTCACCAGGAGGCGGACGCCGGGCGCCTCGGCGATCAGCCGGCCTAGCAGTGGCGCCGCCGCCAGCAGGTGCTCGAAGTTGTCGAGCACGACTAGCAGCTCACGTCTGGAAAGCGCGGCCGCGATCGCGGCGGCCAAATCCTGGTCGGTCAGCTGCACGCCTACCGCTTGGGCGATCGCCGCCGGGACGTCGTCGGCTCGCTCGATCTCGACGAGCTCCACCAAGAACACGCCGTCGGCCAGCCGGTCGAGGAGGTTCTCCGCGACCGCGAGCGCCAGCCTCGTCTTGCCGTTGCCGCCGGCCCCCGTCAGGGTGATCAGCCGGCTCTCGCCGACGAGTCGTGCGGTGACCTCCCCCAGTTCCTGGTCCCGGCCGAAGAGCGGCCCCCGCACCGACGGAAGGTTCGTGCGCAGCGTTTCGAGCGTGCGCGGCGGCGGTTGCGCACCTGCGCCGAGGGCATACAGCCGCCGCGGCTCGCCGAAGTCCTTGAGCCGGTGCTGACCGAGGTCCGTAAACGGCACGTCCGGCACGATGCTCGCGGTGGTGTTGGACAACAGAACCTGTCCGCCGTTGGCCGCCGACGCCACCCGCGCCGCGTAGTGGACGTCGCTTCCCCAGTAGTCGTCGTCACGCACCCGCGGCTCGCCCGTATGCATGCCCATCCGAACCCGCAGCTCCACGCCCTCCGGCCACGCGGCCGCGGCCAGCGCCTGTTGGCCGGCTTGGGCGGCGGCAACCGCGTCCGTTGCGGCCTCGAACGCAACGAAGAACGCATCGCCGTCGGTCTTGACCTCGACGCCTCGGTGCGAGGTCCAGGTCTCTCGCAGTGTCGCGTGGTGCATGGCGAGCACGTCACCGTAGGCGTCGCCGAGCCGCTTCAGCAACGCTGTCGACCCCTCGATATCACTGAACAGGAGCGTGACCGTCCCGGTCGGGAGCTCCTTCCTGTCGCCCACGCCCCAAGCATCCCAGATGGCCCTGGCGTGCGTGGGAGCGGGCAGGCGCGTCTACGCGCCGAAGCGCGAGCCTTCTATTCGGTACCTGGGCATGATCTCGTTCGACCTGGCCTGACCACCACGGGCTACTCGCGGGCGGCCTCCACTACCTCCAGGATCTCGTCGATTACGAGCTGAGGGTCCTGCTCCTCGACCGCGTGCCCAGTGGTGACCACGACCTGCTCGGCGCGTGGGCTCAGGACGAGCCAGCCTTTCTGCTCCTCGACGTTCTCGCGCATCCCTCGCTGCTCGGACGGGAACGGCGACGCCTCGATCTCCGCCTCCGAGTAGCGGTTCGAGATCACCGTCACCGGGATGTCGCCGATTTCCTTCCTGGCCGCCCAGGCGTCCTTCTCGACCTGGAGGTAGTCCCGCTTCTCGAGATTCCCGGGATGGCCTGGATCCGTTTCCTTCACGATCGGCGCGGGCGGATCCTGGAACGGCGCGGGTACCTCTACGAACACCATTCCCGCGACCTCGTCGGGATGCTCGACCGCGTAGCCCGCGCTGATATACCCGCCCCCCGAGGTGCCGACCAGGACGTACGGGCCCGGGATGGGGGCCGATTCGAGCAGCCCCTCGAAGTCGCTGACAAGCTCCTCCAAGCCGCGCGGGCCGGGGGCGGGATCGCTCTGCCCCAGGTTCGCGCGGTCGTACACGCAGACCCGGGTCTCCTGGGCGATGGCCTCCTCCGCGAAGAAGTAGGAGTCGCTCGCGTCGAGGTCGCCGCCCTCCATGACCACGGTCGGCGAGCCAGAGCCGGTGCAACGAACGTAGAGGCCACGCCCACCTTCGATCTGGACGACCTCGTCGAGCTCGCCGGTTGCGTCGCCGGCATCCGCCGTGGTGTCGGTCGCGGTCGTGCTCGACGCGATGGGCTCGTCGTCGTCATCGTCGCCGCATCCAGCGACGAGGAGCATCGTCGCGATCAGGATCGTGGTTGGCAACGTCGCGTGACGCACCCCGCGATTCATCGTCGCTTCCCTCCGTCGGGGGCCCTCGGCACCACGGTCTTCCTCATGACCTGCCTTCCGGACGCGCTCCTTGAGCGCAGTTACGAAGCCGATCCCGGAGGCGAATGAGAGCCTCCAGGGCCGGCACGCTCAGCGCGCCGCTGAGTCGCGCGTCGACCTCCTCGGCAAGCTCCGCGAAGACCCTCTCATCCTGCGCCTGACCGGCTTGCTGGCCCCGATCGACGGCCAACAGCTCTGAACTCACCGTGGTTCCCTCCTTGTCGCCCTTTCCCCCGGACCCCCCGGGCGGCTGGACGCTGATCCTAGAACCCCGATTTGCACCTGGCGTAAGACCGACCAGGCGTGCCCGACGGAACGCCTGCTCGACTACGCGGGCCCGCGTTCCGGGCCGCGCGGTTGCGGGCCGGAGTCGTGGGGAGATCCGATAAGGGGGCGGGTTTGAAACCCGCGACCTCCCCGGGTTATGTGATCTGAGCCCCGTTTCGCCGAGCCCTACTGATCCGTCAGCCGGAAGAGTCCTGTGCCCTCGCCGTCATCGCGGATCTTCTCAAGACTGCCCGCTTTACGGGCGGCCTTGAATCCCTCCTTGAACTCGCTGCGCTGGACGTTCAGCTCCGTTGCCAGATCGGCGCGGGTGAACTCCGCCCGATTGAGATCACGCGCCGCGCTCACTACCTGTTCTGAGGTGATGGTCTGACTCATACCGCTCCTTCGTTTGCATTGGGTGTCGTGTAGTCGGCCTTGACCCGCCCCAGCCTCGCCTCGGCAAGCTGGGATAGGCGTTCCAGTTCGCGAAGATGCGACGGATCGGTCGCGCGGGGACCGTATGTCTGGGCCCTGTAGAGCTGAAGGCGCTCTCGAGCGTGGGTGGCTTCGGCCTCGAGGCGGTAGAGCTCGACGGTCGCGCGGAGACGCAACCGATGCTCAGGCCCGGGGGCGATGGGCACAGTCATTCGCGTCCTCTTTCTCGACCCTCGGTTGAAGTAACGGCTCGGAGGGCAGAGGGGGCGGGAGGGCCCGGCGGGCTCATTAGATGGTAGCGGGCGAGGCGCAGTCACCCTGGAAGGGGTCCGCAGAGACGATGCGGTGGTAGGACGCCGGATCCGTGGGACCTTCCGTCGCCACAAGCAGGACGCGGGTAGCGGATCCCAGCCCCACCGCTTCGCGCAAGGCCCCGCATCCTGCCTCATCTACCAGTACCCGTAGCGCAGCCAGAGCCGCCGCCCCGGACTCGCCCACCACGAGCCCGAGGGCGGCGAGCGCTCGCATCGCGGCATGGGCCTCGGAGTCTTCGATGGTGACTGCGGCGTGGATACCGTCTCGCAGCGTGGGCCACGCTGCGGCCGAGACCTGGGCGCAGTCGAGTCCCGCCATCGTGGTTCCGGGAGTCGGGATTGCCGTGGGTTCACCAGCGACCAGTGCCGCGGTCAGGCACGCGGCCGTAGTTGGTTCGGCGCCGACTACGATCGCGCCAGCGTGCACGCCGTAGCGGGTCGCCGCTGCCGCGAGCGATCCGACGCCGACCGGGACGCAGATCAGGTCGAAGGCCTGGTTCGCCGGGAGCTCGCCAAACAAGGTGGCGTAGCCATCGATCACCCACTCCGCCGACTTCGAGTCGCCGACATCGGCGAGCTCCAGAACGCCGTCCCGCGTGCCCTCGGCCGCAGCGCGTGCAACAGCGTCTTCGTAGGTGCCATCGACAACCGTCATCTGGGCGCTTTCGGCTGCAATCGCATCGCGGCGGGCCGCCGTACAGCGTGTGGGAACGAACACCTGGCAGGCGAGACCTCGAAACGCGGCGACTCTGGCAACGGCGCGGCCGTGGTTGCCGGCGCTGGCCGCGACCACGGTGTGGATGGACGAGTCCTCCCGGAGGGCGCGTTCGATCGCCCACGAGGCGCCAAGGACCTTGAAGGACGGCAATCCCAGGCGCTCCGACTCGTCCTTGACCATGAGCGCAGCGAGCCCGAGCTCGGTGGCAAGAGAAGGCAGGTCGCGCAGCGCGGACGGTTGGTAGCCCGACAGCGCGGCGTGAAACGCGGCCGCCTCACGAGACGGTGCAGGGACCCTAGATGGGCACATGCCCGGATTGATCAGACAGCTCATGCGCAGACCCGGGCCGCAACAGCGGTAAGTGTGCGCCTGACGGCCTCGGTGTCGGAGAGGCTCACCCACTCCTCGACAGCGTGGGCGCCCTCGCCGCCGGGTCCGAACAGCACGGTAGGGATTCCTGCTGTCGCGATGAACGCTGAATCGGCCCAGAAGCTCGCGCCGGCAATGGCCGGAGGGCGGCCAAGGACGTCCGTCGCGGCCGAGACCGCGAGCTCGACGATCTCGGCATCGCGCTCGATCTCGAACGGCTCCCGTACGAGAACCGTGTGCTGCGTCGCTTCCAGCTCGGGATCGGCGGCGCGACAGGCGTCGAGTAGCGCCGCGAGCTCGCGTTCGACATCCTTCCCGCTCTCGCCAGGCAATGTGCGGCGCTCGAGGCCAAGCACGCATCGAGCCGGATAGCTCGATAGCTCATGGCCGCCCCCAATCGTCGACGCGTGCACTGAGCCGCGACCGAGCAACGGATGGCTACGCCTGCCGAGCGCAGCGTCGAGCTGATCGAGCGCCACGAGGACGGATCCGGTCTTCACGATCGCATCGACTCCCACTCGCGGGAGCGATCCGTGGGCGGCGCGACCAACAACCTCGACCTGTGCCCACACGAAGCCCTTGTGGGCGACGACGACCTGCAAGTCGGTCGGCTCGGTCACGATCGCCGCGTCCGCACTGACGGAGCGCAGCGCCTCCTGAATTCCGAGGCTACCGTGCTCCTCATCGGCCACCGCAGCAACGACCACGTCGCCGCGAAGCTCGAGCCCTGCCGCCTCAGCACAGGCCGACAACGCCGCGGCGACACCCGCTTTCATGTCATAGGCACCGCGGCCGTAGAGGCGGTCCCCCTCGACTCGCGGCTCGTGCGGGTGCCGCATGCCCGCAACGGTCACCGTATCCAAGTGACCGCAGAGCAACAGCGTCCGCCCGCCGCCCGTGCCACGCGCGCGGACCAGGACGCTCGGGCGTCCCGGCGTGGCTTCGACCACATTCACCTCCAGGCCCTCTCCACGGGCCCACGTCGCAGCGAACGCCGCGACCTCGGCCTCACCCGCGCCGCCGGAACCCAGTTCGGGATTGACCGAGTCGATCCGCACCAGCTCGGAAAGAAGCTCGACGATGCTCACCTCTCCGCGTCTTCCGTGAAGAAGGCCGACAGCGCGTCCGCGACGGCGGAGGGGTTGTTCTCCATGGGGATGTGACCAGCGTCGGGAATCCGCACGAGCGTCGAGGAAGGCATTTCAGCCACGAACCGCTCCGCGTAGCTCACAGGTTGAAACTCGTCCACCTCGCCCCAGACAAGGAGCTTCGGGGTCTGTGAGGCTCGCAGCGCATCGACGAGCTCTAGCGTGTAGCGACTATCGGCGGCGCCGGCAAGAGCCATCCACGAACGCGCCACCCTTGGGGTTGCCCACGGCGCCAGGTAGTCGGCAAACTCCTCCTCGGTCGCCGAGCGGGATAGGGCGATCGTCAGCGCCTTCCTACGGGCAGCAAGAATGTCCTGGGTGGTGGTGGCGGCGACAGCAGCCGCATCTCGAAATCGTGCGACCCCCGGCACTGGCCAGGAGTCGTAGCTAACCGAGTTGATCAGCGCAATTCGACCGACCGTGGGCGACCCCGTGACAAGCAGCCGCTGGGCCAGCGCCCCGCCGATGTCATGGCCGGCCACAGCTATCGGCTCGACACCGCCGACGGCGTCGTAGAAACGCGCAAGCCACAAGGCGAGCTCGGGCACCGTGGCACTCTCGAGCGTCAGCTCGCCTTCCGAGCGGCCACACCCCGGTAGATCCACGGCGACCGGGCGTAAGCCGGCCGCGGCCAACGGCTCGACTATTGGCAGCCAAACGCGGCTCCAGTAGGTGCCGTGGAGCAGCAAGACCATGGGACCCTCGCCGGCCGTGAGGTAACTCGCGGGTTCGCCGTCAACGTCGACAGTCGTTCTCGTTACCGCTGGCGGCATCATCGGCATCACCCTCAAGACGAGATGGTCGCAGTGCTTGCAGCATCATGCCTACGCTCGGCCTCCCGACCGACACCGACGGCGGAGCCCGACTTCGTTCCATTCAACGGTGGGGACGGACATCCCTGGCGCGCAGGGAAGACGGCGCGATGATGGCCACCGACTAATCGTCGAACTGATGCGAGCTGGCGCGCGAGCCCTGGTCGTATGCGAGCGCCTGGCGAGCCATGTACCGCTGACGCCCCATGTTCTCGAACGTCCAGGCCCAGACCCAAAGCGCCGACCTCTCCTCGGGGTCGAGACCCTCGATCGCCTCGATCTCATCCTCTATCTGCTCGAATCCGCGGCCGTGATCGAGGAGCCGCTGAACGCGTGGGCGGGCCTCTTGAATCGTGGTCACGTGTGACCTCCCCTTGTGGGATTCGCTGTTCTCGGCGACTACCTCGACGGTACGCTCCTACGGATGAGCCCGAGCGGCGATCTCGCATACTGCGGCTTCTTTCTCGGGGATTGGCTGATCGGACGTGAGCCGCTGCCGGGTTCACGGGCGTTTGCGCGGACAGCTGCGGACTCCGGGATTGATCCCGCTGCGCGACGGCTCCAGTGGGGAACGACCGCCTCCCGGGTCGGTAGCCCAGCCAATCGGTGCGATGATCCGCTCGCAGAGTCCGATGCGCCGCCATTTCCTTCCAGGTCGCCAAGTTCCGGGGCGGCGCGAGCCTTCCCAGATGACGGATGACCAGTTCGATGCGCTGGTCGAGCACAGCGAGGCCGTTGCCCGCGACCTGCGTCCGGAGAGTCGCAAGCTGACGGCTTTCGAGCAACTCGTCGCCGACGCGATCGATCGTCTCCCGCCGGAGTTCGCGGGGGTGATCGACCACGTGCCAGTCGTCGTTTCGGACCGAGGTGCTGAGATCCACGCCTACGGCCAGTACTACGGCGCGACCATCGCCCGCGACCGCGCCGCGCATCGGATTGTGATCTTCCAGGACACGCTCGAACGCGACTTCGGCTCTGATCGCCACCTGCTGGCTCGCCAGGTCGAGCGCACGCTCCGTCACGAGCTGGCCCATCATCTCGGTTACGGAGAGCCCGGCGTCGCCGCTCTCGGCCTCTGAAACCGCGCGTCAATCCGGTAGGCGGCCCGATTCGTTTCTCGCTACCACCCCGCGGATTGTCGAGCGAGTACGCCTGGCGGCGCAAAGGCAGCGAAGCTCGCGACACTCGTTCGCGCACCCGACCCTAGGGGAGTACAATTCCTCGAGCTGGCCCTGCGGCCAACAATTCTGGCTGAGGAGCGATCTCACGCCGACACGCGACTAACGCGGCGAGGTAACTCACTCCAAGGCAAACGGAGTCGACCGCGGGGTCGGTCGCGTCTTGCGCCCGGGCGACAGGAGTTCATCGACCGACTCGCGGACATCAACGGCGGGCGTCATCGGCCCGCTCTCGTACGTCTACCGGCAAGCCGCCCCTGCCGAAGCCCATGCAAACGGGAGCGTAGATCGGCGTTGCCTGAGCCCGCCCCGATCACTAGAATCACAACTGGTATATCAGTTCTATGTCAGCCGCTTCTCCCACGGACCATGCGAACTCCGAGCTGGCGGAGCACCCCGCCCGCCTCTGGCGCAACCCGGATCCCAAGCCCAGCTACGACGCCGTCATCGTGGGCGCGGGCGGGCACGGGCTCGCCACCGCGTACTACCTGGCCAAGAACCACGGGATCACCGATGTCGCGGTGCTGGAGAAGGGATGGCTCGGGGGCGGCAACATGGGTCGCAATACGACCATCATCCGATCGAACTACCTCTGGGACGAGAGCGCGGCGATCTACGAGCACGGGCTCAAGCTCTGGGAGGGGCTCTCGGAGGAGCTCGACTACGAGATCCTGTTTAGCCAGCGCGGTGTCCTGAACCTGGCGCACAGCCTCCCCGACGTCCGCGCAGGGCATGCGCCGGGTGAACGCCAACCGCCTCAACGGCGTCGACGCCGAGTGGTTGACGGCGCAGGAGGTCAAGGCGTTCTGCCCCATCGTCGACATCTCCGCGGACGTGCGCTACCCGGTGCTCGGCGCCACGCTCCAACGGCGGGCGGGCATCGCGAAACACGACCACGTCGCCTGGGCCTACGCTCGCGCGGCCGACGCGCTCGGCGTCGACCTGATCCAGGGCTGCGAGGTCACCGGCATCGACGTCCGGAGCGGCCGCGTGCGCGGCGTCGAGACCACGCGCGGGCCGATCCGCGCGGGCCGCGTGGCGCTCGCGGCCGCCGGCCACACCTCGGTGCTGGCGGACATGGTGGGGCTGCGCCTGCCGATCCAGAGTCATCCGCTTCAGGCACTCGTCTCCGAACTGCTCGAACCGGTGATCGACTGCGTCGTGATGTCGAACGCCGTGCACGTCTACGTCAGCCAGGCGCACAAGGGCGAGCTCGTGATGGGGGCCGGCATCGACGCCTACAACTCCTACTCGCAGCGCGGCTCCTTCCATGTGATCGAGCGCCAACTGGCGGCCGCGATCGAGCTGTTCCCGATCTTCAGCCGCGCGCACGTGCTGCGGACCTGGGGCGGCATTGTCGACGTGACGCCCGACGCCTCGCCGATCGTCGGCCTGACCCCGATCGAGGGGCTCTACCTCAACTGCGGCTGGGGCACCGGCGGGTTCAAGGCCACGCCCAGCTCCGGCTGGGCCTACGCGCACACGATCGCCCACGCCGAGCCCCATCGCCTCAACGAGCCCTACTCGCTCGAGCGCTTCTACACGGGGGCGCTGATCGACGAGCACGGCGCGGCCGGGGTGGCCCACTGACGGGCGAGGACGGACGATGCTGCTGATCAGCTGTCCCTGGTGCGGCGAGCGCGACGAGACCGAGTTCCACTACGGCGGTCAGGCCCACGTCGCCTACCCCCGGGACCCCGATGCGCTCGGCGACCGGGCCTGGGGCGAATACCTGTTCGTGCGCGATAACCCGAGCGGCCTCTACGCCGAGCGCTGGTGTCACTCGCTGGGCTGCCGCCGCTGGTTCAACGCCCTGCGTGACACCGCCACCAGCGAGCTCCGGGCCACCTACCGGATCGGCGAGCCGCCACCGCAGGGACGATGAACGTGGCGCGACGGCTTGCCGAGGGCGGACGGATCGACCGCTCCCGGCCACTGGGCTTCACCTTCGACGGCACGTCCTACGGGGGCTACGCGGGCGACACGCTCGCCTCGGCCCTGCTGGCGAACGGCGTCGACGTGATCGCGTCGAGCATCGCCCACGGGCGACCGCGCGGCATCTACGCGGCGGGCGCCGAGGAGCCGAACGCGTTCGTGCAGCTGGCCGTCGGCGCCTGCTCGGAGCCGATGCTGCCCGCCACCCAGGTCGAGCTCTACGAGGGCCTCGACGCCTCCTCGCTCGCCGGCAGGGGGCGGCTCTCGGAAGAGCCCGACCCAGCCATCTACGACAAGCTCTACGCCCACTGCGACGTGCTCGTCGTCGGCGGCGGGCCGGCGGGCCTCGCGGCGGCCCTCGCTGCCGGGCGCACGGGCGCACGGGTCGTGCTGGTCGACGAGGGGCCCGAGCTCGGCGGCAGCCTGCTGGGGGCGCCCGGGGAGATCGACGGGGCTCCGGCGACGAAGTGGGTCGCCACCGCGGCGGAGCGGCTCGCCGCCATGCCGGAGGTGCGGGTGCTCGTGCGCACCACCGCGGCCGGCTACTTCGACCACAACTACGTTGTGCTCGCGGAGCGGCGGACAGACCACCTAGGTCCCGGCGCGCCGCAGCGCGTGTCCCGTCAGCGCCTCTGGCACCTGCGCCCGCGACGCGTCGTGCTCGCCACCGGCGCGCACGAGCGGCCGCTCGTGTTCGCCGGCAACGACCGCCCGGGGATCATGCTGGCCGGCGCGGCGCGGACGTACCTGAACCGATACGGGGTGGCCGCGGGCCGCACGGCGGTCGTGTTCACGACCAACGACAGCGCCTACGCGGCGACTATCGAGCTGGCGGACGCGGGCGTTGCGATCTCGGCGCTCGTCGACGCCCGCCCCGCCGCGGGCGGCGCCTGGGCCGAGCGCGTCCGCTCCCGTGGGATCGAGGTGCTCGCGGGTAGCGCCGTCGTCGCCACGACCGGCGAGCCACGGGTGGAGACCGCCGCCGTGTCGGCGCTCACCGAGACCGGCGAGCCCACCGGCGATCCGCGCGCGATCCCCTGCGATCTGATCGCCGTTTCCGGGGGCTGGAACCCCGCCGTGCACCTGTTCAGCCAGTCGGGCGGCGCCCTGCGCTACGACGAGCCGCTCGCGTGCTTCGTGCCGGAGCGGGCGGTGCAGGCGCAGCGGTCGGCGGGCGCCTGCCGTGGCGACTTCGGCTTGGCGAACTGCCTCGCGGACGGCTTGCTTGCGGGGGCCGAGGCCGCTGCGCTGGCCGGCTTCGACGAGGGCGAGCCGCTGCCCCCGCCCGTTGTCGAGGAGGTTGCCGAGGAGCCGCCGCGCGCGCTGTGGGCCGTGGCTCCGCCCGATCCCGGCGACGGCGCCTGGCGTACGCACTTCGTCGACCTCCAGCGCGACGCCACGGTGGCGGACATCCACCGCGCCGTGGGCGCCGGGATGCGCTCGCCGGAGCACGTCAAGCGCTACACGACGATCGGCACCGGAGCCGACCAAGGTAGGACGTCGGGCGTCGGCACGCTTGGGATCCTGGCTCAGTTGCTGGGCGTCTCCGTAGCCGCGCTCGGCCCGACGACGTTCCGGCCGCCGTACACGCCGCTGCCCTACGGGCTGCTGGCGGGGCGCGAGCGGGGGTCCCTCTACGACCCGGCGCGCGTCACCCCGATGCATCGCTGGCACGTCGAGCACGGGGCCCTGTTCGAGGACGTCGGGCAGTGGAAGCGACCGTGGTACTACCCGCGGCCCGGCGAGGGGATGGAGGCGGCCGTGCTGCGCGAGTGCCGGGCGGCCCGCGAGGGCGTCGCGGTCATGGACGCCTCGACGCTTGGCAAGATCGATGTCCAGGGTCCGGACGCCGCGGCCTTCCTCAATCGGATCTACACGAACGTGATGGACACGCTCGCGGTCGGTTCGTGCAAGTACGGCCTCATGTGCACCGCCGACGGCATGGTCTTCGACGACGGCGTGGCGATGCGCCTGGCGCCCGACCGCTATCTGATCACGACCACGACCGGCAACGCCGCCGCGGTGCTGGACTGGCTCGAGGAGTGGCTGCAGACCGAGTGGCCGGAGCTTCGTGTGCATTGCACCTCGGTGACCGAGCAATGGGCGACCGTCGCGGTCGTCGGGCCGCACTCGCACGACGTGCTGGCGAAGCTGGCGCCCGAGATGGAGCTCGATCCCGAGGAGTTCGGGTTCATGACCCTGCGCGAGGGCTCCGTGGCCGGGGTCGCTGCGCGGGTCTGCCGCGTCAGCTTCTCCGGCGAGCTCGCCTACGAGATCAACCTGCCCGGCTACCACGGCCTGGCGCTCTGGGAAGCGGTGATCGCAGCCGGCGAGGGGCACGGGATCACGCCGTACGGGACCGAGACCATGCACGTGCTCCGAGCCGAGAAGGGCTTCATCATCGCCGGGCAGGACACCGACGGGACCGTGACCCCGCAGGACCTCGGCATGGACTGGGTCGTGTCGAAGAAGAAGGGCGACTTCGTCGGTCGCCGCTCCCACCGCCGCCCCGACACCGGTCGCCCGGGTCGCAAGCGGCTCGTCGGCCTGCTGCCCGACGACCGCGGGGCCCTGCTGCCCGAGGGGGCGCAGCTCGTGCTCGACCCCGGGGCCAAGCCGCCGCTACCGAGTCTCGGCCACGTGACCTCCAGCTACCGCAGCGCGGCGCTCGGGCGGACCTTCGCCCTGGCGCTGCTCGAGGACGGAGCTGAGCATCAGGGCAGGACCGTTTACGCGCCGCTCCCGGAGGGGACGATCGCGGCCACCGTCACCGAGCCGGTCTTCTACGACAAGGAAGGACGCCGCCGCGATGGGTGAGGCGCTGCGCAGGCACGGCCCGCTCGAGCAACTCGCAGACTCGATCGAGCGCGCAGCTGTCGACGGGCCACGAGGGGTCACGCTGCGCGAGCTGCCGTTCCCCGCTCAGGTGAACCTGCGCGCCGACCCGTCGAACGGGGGCCTCGCCGACGCGCTCGGCTTTCAGCTCCTGACGGAGCCGAACACCGTGGCGGGCGACGCGGATCGCGCCGCGCTCTGGCTCGGGCCCGACGAGTGGCTCGTGGTCGCTCCCGAGGGAACCGAGCGTGCCGTCGAACGGGCGCTGCGGGCGGCGATCGCGGATGCGCACGGGTCGGTGGTGGACGTATCCGCGAACCGGGCACTGCTCGAGCTGGAGGGGCCGATGGCGCGCGAGGTGCTGATGAAGGGCTGCTCGCTCGACCTGCACCCGCGCCGGTTCGGCCCCGGCCAATGCGCGCAGACGGCGCTCGCTCGGGCCCAGGTGATCCTCTGGCAGACCACCGATGGGCCCTGCTACCGGATCCTCGTGCGCTGCTCGTTCGCGCCCTATCTGGCCGCATGGCTGATCGACGCGATGGCCGAGTACCAGGCGACCGGGGATCGGTGAGCTAGGTGCGGATGAGCAGCGTTCGAAGCTCGGTGAGCGTGTCCATCGGATAGCGGCCCCCGACGCGGCCGATCCCGCTCTCCGAGCGAGCTCCGCCGCCCCAGGGGAGATGGACCTCCCAGTAGTTGGTGGTCTCGTTGATGTTCACGAGTCCCATCGGAACCGCGTTCGCGAAGTGCAGGCCGGCCGCCAGGTCGCGGGTGAAGATCGCCGCCATCAGCCCGAACGACTGCGAGTTGGTCTGCGCGATTGCGTCGTCCAGCGAGCTCACCGAGACGACCGGGGCGATCGGGCCAAAGGTCTCCTCGGTGACCGCGATCGAGTCCGGCGGCACCCGGTCGAGCACGGTCGCCGGCCAGTACAGCCGGGTCGGGAAGCCCTCGGCGCGGGCGCCGCCCGCGACGACCTCGGCGCCGCGCTCGACCGCGTCGGCGACGTGGGCGTCCATCTTCGCGGCGCCGGGCTCGTTGTTGAGCGGCCCCAGCGTCGTCGCCTCCTCGAGCGGGTCTCCCAGCCTCACATCGCGCTCCACCTGCTCGGCCAGCAGCGCGACGAACTCCTCGCGCACCGCCTCGTGCACGAGCAGGCGCTCGGCCGCCGAGCAGCTCTGGCCCGCGCCCAGGAAGCAGCCGACCTGGGCCGCCTCCGCGGCCGCGTCGAGGTCGGCATCGTCCATGACCACGAACGGGCCGTTGCCCCCCATCTCGAGCAGCTGTACCTTGCCGGCCGCCTGGCGTGCGACGGTGAGCCCGGTCTGGGTCGAGCCGGTGAAGGCCACCGCCTGGGTGCCGGGGTTGACCGCGAGCTCGTCGCCCACCTCGGGGCCGGGCCCGAGCACGAAGTTGAACACCCCGGGGGGCAGGTCGGCCTCGGCGACGCACTCGGCGAGCACGCCGGAGCAGACCGCCGTCGAGGGGGCGGGGGTCCAGACCACCGGGCAGCCGCAGGCGAGCGCCGGCGCCAGCACCTCGGCGGGCATCGTGTACGGCCAGTTCCAGGGCGTGATCAGCCCGAGCACGCCGACCGGTTGCCGCAACAGCAGCACCAGCCTGCCCGGCGCCGCGGTCTGGGGGATCTTGCCCTCGATCCGCTTGGCGTCCTCGGCCGCCATGCGCCAGAACTCGATCAGCTCCCCGACCTCGACCTCGGACTCGGCCTTCAGCGGCTTGCCCTGGTCGAGGGTGCAGATCCGCGCCAACTCGTCCCGGCGGCGCTCGCAGGCGTCGGCCACGCCGTGCAGGAACGCCGCGCGCTCGAACCCTGTTCGCCCCGCCCAACCCGGAAAGGCGGCGTTGGCCGCGGCGATCGCGCGCCGGGCGTCGTCGCGGCCGCCCTCCGCGACCGGGCCAAGCGACTCGCCCGTTGCCGGGCTCGTCGCCTCGATCGTTGCGCCGTCGGCGGCGTCGCACCACTCGCCGTCGATGAACATCCGGGTCTTCATCGTCCTGGCCCTCCGGCCTCAGGCCGCGGCGGCCTCGGCGAGCTTGCCGGCGTCCTCCTTGACCATGTCGGAGCACCTCTCGCCGATCATCGTCGTCGTGATCACCGGGTTGGGCGCGACGAGGAATCGGCATCGCTCGACCCGTCCGCCACCCGCAGCCCACGCACCCCCTTCACCCGCAGGCGCGGGTCGAGCGGCGTCGCGGGATCGTCGGCCGCGCCCATCCGGACGGTGCACGAGGGGTGGTAGACGGTGTTGTGGGTCTTGTGGATGTAGTCGAGCAGCTCGTCGTCGCTCTGGGCGTCCGGCCCGGGCGCGAGCTCGTCGCCTCGCCAGTCGTCCATCGCCGACTGCGAGACGATCTCGCGCGCGAGCTTCACCCCGTGCACCATCACGCGCTCGTCGTGCGGGTCGGTGAAGTAGCGCGGGTCGACCTTCGGCTTGTCGCGGAAGTCGCGGCGAGCGCAGGCGCACCGTGCCCCGCGACCGGGCGTGGGTGACGTTCGGCGTCAGGCAGAAGGCGTTCTCGGTCGTCGGGTAGCCGTGGCGGACCAGGTTCATGTCGAACGGCACCGAGCCGTAGTGGAACATCAGGTCGGGCCGGTCGAGGCCCTCCTGGGTCATCGTGAAGATGCCGATCTCCCACCACTGGGTCGAGGTCGTCACCATCGGCTGCTTGGCGTCCCACATGACGAGGCCCTCCGGATGGTCCTCGAGGTGCTCGCCGACGCCGGGAGAGTCGACGAGCACGTCGATTCCGAACTCGCGCAGATGCGTCGGCCGGCCCGATGCCCGAGAGCATCAGCAGCTTGGGGTCGTCGATCGACCCGCAGCTCAGGATCACCTCGCGGCGCGCCTCGACCTGGATCGAGTGGATCAGGTCGGGGCTCAGGTACTCCGCGCCGGTGCAGCGCTTCTCGTCGTCGATCAGCAGGCGCTTCGCGCGGCAGCCCGTCCGCACCTCGAGGTTCTTGCGCTCGTCGATGATCGGGTGCAGGTAGGACTTCGACGACGAGGAGCGCACGTTGTTCTCGTCGGAGGCGATCTGGAACCAGTTCGCGCCGTGGGTCACGGTCTTGCCGGAGTTGAACTGGACGGTCGGGATGCCGGCCTGCTCGCAGGCCTCGAGCAGCGCCACGCCGCAGGGGTCGTTCGGGGGCACGTCGCGCAGCTTCACCGGGCCGGAGCGGCCGTGATGGTCGCCCTCGCCGCTGTTGTTCTCGAGCCGCTTCAGGAGCGGGAAGCACTCCTCCGCGCTCCAGCCCTCACAGCCCATCGAGACCCACTCGTCGAGGTCCTCGGCCGGGGTCCAGAAGGCGATGCACGAGTTGTGCGACGAGCAGCCGCCCAGCACCTTGGCGCGCGCGTGGCGCATGAACGAGTTGCCTCGCTCCTGGGGCTCGATCGGGTAGTCCCAGTCATAGCCGGACTCGAGCAGCGCCATCCAGGCGTCGAGCTCGAGGATCGCCGGATCGCCGACGTCGGACGGCCCGGCCTCCAGCAGGCAGACGCTCGTCTCCGGGTCCTCGGACAGGCGCGCCGCGACCACCGCAGCCGGCGGTGCCGCCGCCGACGACGACGTAGTCGAACTGCTCCATGTGCTCTCCTCTCCTTGGGCGGCGGTGCTGCGCTATTCCGGGGAGGACCCGGCGGGCGCGGGCTGAGCGCCGCCCGCAGCCGCCGGCTTCGGTCCCCTCGAGTGCGTGCGACGCCAGAACGCCCGTCTTGTGGCGCTGCACGAACCAGTAGTAGGCGAGCCCGCCGAAGAAGACGACGCCGATGAACAGGAACGCTCCGTACTGGAGGTACCAGTGGAAGGGCTCGGTTGCGTTGTAGATGTCCTTGCGCGGCCAGGCCAGGTTCAGCGCCATGAAGGCGCCCCAGCGACACGGCGATGACGTTGATCGGCAGCCCCCATCTTCCCGAGCGTGAAGAAGCCCTGCTCCTTGGCGTCCTTCGGTGGCCACTCGCCGCGCAGCCGCTTGCGCAGCATCGGCACCGTCACCAGCAGGTAGGCGATGTAGATCATGATGATCCCGATGCTCGTGATCACCAGGAAGATCTGCGGCTGGTTGATGTTCACGACCAGGATCAGGATCGCCAGGATGCCGGTGATCACGGCCGGGACGATCGGCGTCTTCGTCTTCGGGTGAACCTTGGCGAGATCGCTCGCCGAGCGGGCAGGTTGTTGTCGCGCGCCATCGCGAAGATCATCCGGATCGTCGCGGTCTGCACCGCGAGGCAGCAGACGGTGATCGCGATCACGACGCAGATCAGGAAGATCTTTCCGACCGTGTCGCCGAGCACGTCGAGGACGACGAACTGGAGGCCGCCGACGCCGATCTCGGGCGAGTTGATGTTGGTGACAGAGAGGATCGCGAACAGGAGGATGCAGCCGCCGAGGATGAACGAGGCGATCACGGCGCGCATGATCGCCAGCGGCGCGGTCTTGCGCGGCTCCCTGGTCTCCTCGCCGAGCGAGCTCGCGGTGTCGAAGCCGTACATGACGTAGGCCGAGGCCAGCGAGGCGGCGAGGAAGGCGCCGAGGTAGCCCCAGTCGTGGCCCTCGCCGAGGCCCTGGGTCTCGAAGAGGACGTCTGGGCCGCGGGTGATGTTCGCCGCGAGCACGATGATCAACAGGACCGCGGCGATCAGCTCGATGAACACGCCGGTGCTGTTGATCCGGGACATCAGCTTCACCCCGAGGGCGTTGATGACGGTCGTGAAGATGATCAGGACGCTGCCCAGGATCACCGCGTTGGCGGCGAAGTCGTTCTCGCCGGTGCCGTCGCCGTAGAACTGGAACGCGCTGTCGATCTGAGGGAGGGTGATCTGGTAGGCGAGCGCCACGGCGGCGATCGTGACGATCGACGCGGTGAGCATCATCCAGCCCCCGAGCCAGGCGACCGTCGCGCTCGCAAGCTTCTTCCCCCAGTTGTAGATCGACCCGGCGACCGGGTAGTTGGCGGCGAGCTCGGCGAAGCACAGCGCCACCATCACCTGGCCGAGGAAGACCATCGGCCACGTCCACCAGTAGGCGGGGCCGCCGAAGGCGAAGCCGAAGTAGAAGAGCTGGAAGGTGCCGGTGAGGATCGAGATGTAGCTGACCCCCGCCGCGAAGCTCGCGAACCTCCCGATGCTGCGGTCGAGCTCCTGCTTGTAGCCGAACTCGGCCATCTCGTCCGACTGGGCTTGGGGTTGAGCAGCTTCTTCCGTCGCCACGCACGACCTCCCTCTTAGGTTTTTCCAGCTCGTCTCGGAGCTGGGCGCTCAGAGCTTGCGCGGCGCGACACTATCTCAGCGGCGCGGGCGCTGTCAAGAGTGATATATCTGGCCCCCGCGCCTGCACGATGCACGAGATCGACACCGCCGCGACCGAGATCGCCGAGTTCCTCCGGCACTATCCGCCGTTCGACACCCTCGACGATGAGGCGCTGGCCGCGGTCGCGGCCGCCGCCGAGGTCGAATCCCATCCCGCGGCGGCGACGATCCTCGACAGCGCCGGGGCCACAGCCGAGTTCGCCTACGTGGTCCGGCGCGGCTCGGTCGAGCTGCTGACCAAGGGACGCCTCCTCGACCTGCTCGGCGAGGGCGAGATGTTCGGCTTCGCCTCCGTGCTCGAGGAGCGACCGCTGGGGTTTGTCGCCCGAGCCGCCGAGGACACGCTCGTCTACCGGATCGGGGCGCAGGCGATCCGGCCCGTGCTCGAGCGCCCCGCCGCGGTGCGCTTCGTCGTCGGCTCGCTCGCCAAGAGCGTCCGTCTGCTCTCCGGTGACGAGCGCGAGCCGCCGCCGGCGGCCGGCCGGCCGGTTCGCGAGCTGATTCGCGCGCCGGCGCTGGTCTGCCCGCCCGATACGTCGGTGCAGGAGGCGGCCCGGCGAATGGTCGAGGCCGGCGCCTCCTGCGTCGTGGTCGACCTCGGCGACCGGCTCGGGATCGTCACCGACCGCGACATCCGCACCCGCGTCGCCGCCGCCGGCGCCGGGCCGCAGACGCCGCTTGAGGCAGTGATGAGCGCGCCCGCGCGGACGGTGGCGGCGGACCGCACCGAGACCGAGGCGCTGTTCGAGATGCTCGACCACGGCGTCCGGCACCTGCCCGTGCTCGGGCCGGATCGGCGCCTGATCGGCATGCTCGACGACGTCGACCTGCTCGCGAGCGAGCGGCGTGCTCCGTTTCACCTGCGGACCCGGATCGCCGCCGGCGTCGACGCGGCCGCGGTGGCCGAGGCCGCCGCCGAGCTTCCCGAAACGGTGATCGCGCTCCATGACTCCGACGTGCCGGCGGCGGCGATCAGCCGCACGATCGCGAGCATCCACGACACGATCACCCGGCGGCTGATCGAGATCGCGGAGCAGGAGCACGGGCTACCGCCGGTGCCGTACACGTGGTTGGCGATGGGCAGCTTCGGGCGCCGCGAGCCCTTCCCGAGCTCCGACGTCGACTGCGCGCTGGCCTGGGAGGGCGGCGATGACCCCGAGCTCCGGAAGGCGATGATCGCGTTCGCCGCGCGCGTTCTGGAGGGCCTTTCGGCTTGCGGGCTGCCTCTCGACCGCCAGGGCGCAGTCGCCTCGAGCCCGCTCTTTGCCCGCTCGATCGAGGACTGGGAGCGCGCCGCCCGATCGTGGGTCGAGGACCCCGATCGCGACCGCGGCTTGATGCTGCTCTCGGTGGTCGTCGAGAGCGATCCGGTCTGGGGCGCGACGGCGGCGGCCGAGCGGCTCGCTGCAACGTTCGCCCGGACCCCGAACCGCGAGCACGTCCTCAACCGCCTTGCCGCCGGCGCGCTGGCCGAACGGCCGCCCACGGGCTTCCTTCGCGACTTCGTGCTCGAGGACAGCGGCGAGCGCAAGGGGGTGCTCGACATCAAGCACGGCGGCCTGCTGCCGATCGAGGCACTCGCCCGCTGGGCCGGGCTGGTGGCCGGAGTGAGCGCCGCGT
This sequence comes from uncultured Solirubrobacterales bacterium, assembly GCA_963797835.1. Taxonomy (GTDB): domain Bacteria; phylum Actinomycetota; class Thermoleophilia; order Solirubrobacterales; family 70-9; genus JBDTSW01. The sequence goes on along the minus strand of CAWCRN010000028.1, from coordinate 26,095 downwards.
CGACGTGGGAGCGCCTACGAGCCTCAGAGGACGCGGGGACGCTGGCGGCAGCGGACGCCGCCGTGTTGCGCGACGCGTTCGAGCTCGTCTGCGCCCTGCGGATGGAGCACCAGGTCGAGCGCCTGCGCGCCGGCCTGCCGCCCGACAACCTGATCGAGCCCAAGCGCCTCGCGCCGCTCACCAGGACGTCGCTGAAGGAGGCCTTCCGAGCGGTGGCGAAGGTGCAGCGCGGGATCGGGGCCAAGCTCGGCTTCTCCTCGCGCTGAGGGAGCACGTGGGGCCCCGCCGTTACTGTTGAGCCATGCGCGTCGTGGCGTCAGCCCGCGCGGTCGAGCTCGTCCGGGAGCGGGGCGGTCGCCTCTACGTCTGGCGCACGCCCCGCACCCCCGGCTGCGAGGGGATGGCATTCATGCGCGCTTCCCAACGCGCGCCGGACGGGGTCGAGTTCGACCGCGTTCCCTTCGAGCCGTTCGAGCTCCACCTCGGCCGCTTGAGCGAGCCGCCCGCCGAGCTCCAGCTCGACGCCCGCGGGGACCGGGTCGAGGCGTACCCCGACGGTGCCGCCTGGGTGATCTAGGACCGGTCAGTCCTGGCCGCCGGCCGTCCCCGCGAGCTCCTGCTTCGGGGTCTCCTTCTTCGGGTCGATGAACGGCTTCTCGACGATCACCGCCGAGGTGGTTCCCTCCGGTCGCTCGATCTCGAGCTCGGTCCCTAGGTCGGAGTGCTCGGTCGGCACCATCGCGTAGCCGATGTTCTTCTCGAGCCGCGGCGAGAAGCAGGCCGAGGTCACCTCGCCGATCCGCCCGCCGTCCTTGTGGACCGGGAAGAGGTCGATCATCGAGCCGTCGTTGTAGGAGCCGAGCCCCTCGCCGCCGATCTCGACGCCCACGAGCCTGCGCTTCGCGCCCTCGCGCTTGATCCGGGCGAGCGCCTCCTTGCCGATGAAGTCGGCACCCTGCTCGAGGTCGACCATCCAGTCATAGCCCATCCCGACTTCGTAGGGGTTCGTGTCGTACCACATGTCCGCGCCGAGGGCGAGGATTCCACCCTCGATCCGGCGGATGTGGCAGGGCCCGATCACGGCGAGGTCGTGCGGCTTGCCCGCCTCGAGCACGGCGTCCCACAGCTTGACTCCGTCCCGGCTCGCGTCGTACAGGTAGATCTCGTAGCCGAGCTCTCCCGTGTAGCCCGTACGCGAGACGAGGACCCTCATCCCGTCGAGCTCGAAGGGCCGCATGTAGTAGTAGGGGATCTCGAGGATGCTCTCGCCGAAGAGGTCGACCATCACGTCCTTCGACTTCGGCCCCTGGACCTGCAACGGCCCGATGTCGATCTCCTGGATGGTCACGTCGTAGTCGGAGTTGTGCGCGACGCCCCTCGCCCACAGCTCCACGTCGCTGTCGGCGAGCGAGAGCCAGAAGCGGTTCTCCTCGATGCGCATCAGCACGGGGTCGTTGATGATGCCGCCGTCCGGCAGGCACAGGAAGACGTACTTGCACTGCTCCACCGCGCACTTGTTGAGGTCGCGGGCGACGAGCAGGTTGGTGAAGTCGAAGGCGTCGGGCCCGCTGATCTCGATCTGCCGCTCCACTCCTACGTCCCACAGCGTGACCCCGTTCAGCAGGTGCCAGTACTCCGCGACCGGATCCCCGTATTGCCGCGGGTGGTACGTGTGGTTGTAGACGCTGTACATCGTCACGCCGTGGCGGCGCGACGCGTAGAAGTACGGGGACTTCCGGATGCGGCTGTACAGCAGGACCTCTGGGTGCTCGTTCACCTGTGCCAAGGGGTTCCTCCTCCTACGCGTCGTTATCTCGGGATAGCCGCTCGACGAGCCGGCGGCGCCAGCTCTCCGTGCGCTCCAGCTCGTTGAAGGTATAGACGTGAAGGCCGCCGATCCTCGCGGCCGGGTCGGCGATCGAGTCGGCCAGATGCTCGAGCAGCTTGGTGGGTGTGTAAACGCGCGGCCCCGCGAGCCGCGCGAACCAGCCGCGGTGAGCCCGCAGGAAGCGGGCCGACTCGCCGAGTCCGATCTTGAGCGAGATGCGAAGCAGCCTGCGGTTGTCGACCACGCCCGGGATCCCGATCCAGATCGGCAGAGATGTGCCCCGGTCGCGCACTCGACGAACCCAGGTCGCGATCACATCCACCTCGAAGCAGATCTGGCTGACGATGTAGGTCGCCATCGGCTCCTTCTCGAACATCGCCTCGATCGTGATTTCGTCGCTGATCAAGTGATGGCTCTCGGGATAGCCGGAGATGCCGATCTCGGCGAACCGCCCGCGCAGCTCGTCCATCGCCGAGAGCAGGCCGGCGGCGCCCGCGAACTCGCCCGCGGCCACCCGCGGGTCCCCGGCGATCACGAACACCTCGCGCACGCCGGCCGCCTCCAGCCGTGCGATCACCTGCTCGAGGTGGGCTCGATCCCGGATCAGCCGGGCGGAGAGGTGCGGGACGACGTCGTAGCTGCGCCGCCTGAGGCGCTCCGCGAGCTCGAGGGTGGGGTCCAGTCCCCGGCTCGGCGAGGAGGTGATCGTGAGCTTGACCTCGGGTGGAACATGCCGGGCGACCCCGTCCTCGATCCCGTTCAACGGCAGGATCTCGTAGCGGGGCCGCTTCAGCCAGGCGAGCAGCGAGGCACCGGCGGCGGTCGGACGCTGCGGCGATCGCACCTGCGTCATGATCATCGGGCGGCCGCCGGCTCGACGTCGCGCAGGCGCGCCATGGCCGGATCGAACAGCGGCTCGGTCGCGACCGTGGCGGCCTCTCGCCGTCCCTCGCTGTGGATGCTCACCCGCGTGCCCACCTCCGAGTGGTCAACCGGGAGATAGCCGTAGGCGATGCTTTGCTCGACCGTCGCTCCCCAGCCGGCGCTCGTCACGTACCCGAGCGTTCGGTCGCCGTCGAGGATCGGCTCCTTGCCCACCAAGACCACGCTCGGATCGTCCATGACGAGGCAGCAGAGCTTCCGGCGGGCGCCCTCCTCCTTCGCGCGCGCGGCGGCCTCGCGCCCGAGGAACTCGTCCTTGCTCAGCTTGACGGCGAAGCCGAGCCCGGCTTCGTAGGGGTCGTGCTCCTCGTCGATGTCGGCGCCCCAGAGGCGGTAGCCCTTCTCGAGGCGCAGCGAGTCGTACGCGCCGCCGCCGCAGGCCACCGCCTCGAGCGGCGCGCCGGCGTCCCAGAGCGTGTCCCAAAGGACGAGGCCGAACTCGGTTGGTGCGTAGACCTCCCAGCCGAGCTCTCCGACGTAGGAGATGCGCAACGCGCGCACCGGCACGTATCCGATGTGGAGTTCGCGCATCGTCATGTAGGGGAAGGCCTCGTTCGAGAGGTCGTCCTCGCTGACGGAGGCCACGAGGTCGCGCGCCCGCGGGCCCCAGACCCCGATGCAGCAGGAGCTCGAGGTCTGGTCCTCCAGGAGCACGGAGCCGTCGCCGGGCAGGTGGCGGCGCATCCACGCCAGGTCGTGCTTGCCCACCGCGCCGCCCGTGACCACGAGGAAGGCGTCGTCGCTCAGGCGGGTGACGGTGAGGTCGCACATGATGCCGCCGCGCGAGGAGAGCATCGCGGTGTAGACGATCGTGCCGGGACCGCGGTCGACATCGTTCGCGGCCAGCATCTGGAGGTAGCCGAGCGCGCCCGGCCCGCTCACCCGAACCTTGGTGAACGGGGTCAGGTCGAACAGGCCCACCCGTTCACGGCACGCCAGGTGCTCGGCGGTGACGATCGGCGACCAGAACTGAGCCGACCAAGCCGAGCGCGTCGGCGCCTCGTCGTCGACGAGGTGCGCGTTGGCCTCATACCACTGCGGGCGTTCCCATCCCGCGCTCTCGATGAAGGACGCGGCGAGCTCGATCTCCCGCGGGTAGAACGGGCTCGCGCGCAGGGGCCGTGTCGGAAGCGGCGGCTGACGGGGGTGGATGACGTCATAGACCTCGCGGTACTGCTGCGCCCCACGGGCGCGCGCGTACGCCCTGCTCGTACCGTGACCGTCGTAGCGCTCGGGGTCGCACTCGTGCATGTCGAGGCCGATCTCGCCTGCGGTCATCAGCTCGGCCAGCGCCCGTCCGGCGCCGCCTGCGTGGGTGACCCAGATCGCCTCGGCGAGCCACAGCCCCCGGACTCCGCCGGCCTCGCCGAGGAGTGGGAAGCCGTCCGGCGTGAACGACATCAGCCCGTTCATGCCCCCGACCAGCTCGACGTCCCGCAGCGCCGGGAGCAACCTGCCCGCCTCCTCTCGGGCCGTTGCGAAGTCGTCGGGCGTGAACGGTCGCTCCGACGGATGCCGGCCCGGACCGGATTCCTCGACGTCCTCCGGTTCGACCAAGAGCGGCTCGTGGTCGTAGGAACCGATCCCGTACGCGTCGTGGATCTGGCGGAAGTACATCGACCGATCCTGATGGCGCAGGATCGGGTGGACGACCTCGGGCTGCTCGCCGGTGAGCTCGGGTACCGGCGCGGTCCAGGCGTACTGGTGCACGACCGGCACGAGCGCCAGGCGGACGCCGGCGAGTGCGGCGACGCGGGGCCCCCAGAAGCCTGCGCAGACCGCGACGTGCTCGGCGCGAATCGGGCCCTGCGTCGTCTCGACCTCCCGCACCCGACCGTCGCTGACGTTGAGGCCGGTCACCTGGCAGCCGGCGAACGTCCGCACCCCGGCCTCGGTCGCGCGGCGGCCGAGCGCTTCGGCCACGCGGACCCCCTTTCCGATCCCGTCCGTGGGAATGAAGAGGCCGCCGAGGATCCGCTCCGGATCGATCAGCGGGATGCGCTCGCGAACGGCGGCCGGCTCGAGCAGCTCCGGCTCGAGGCCGTAGGAGAGTGCCCGTCCGAACCGCCGGTCGAGCTCGGCCCAGCGATCCGCGGTCGTCGCCACCTCGATCCCACCAACCTCGTGATAGCCCGGCTGTCCGTCGAGACCAAGGCTGGCGTATAGCTCCACCGACCATTTCGCGAGCTGGGTCATCGTCCGCGAGGGGTTGAGCTGGAACATCAGCCCGGGGGCATGCGAGGTCGAGCCGCCGGTCTCCCAGAGCGGGCCCTGCTCGACCAGGACCACGTCATCCCATCCCTGCTGCGCCAGGTGGTATGCGAGACTGGCGCCCGCAATGCCGGCTCCGATGATGACCGCGCGCGCAGAGCGTGGAGGCGGGTCGGCCCGAAGCGGCGCCTCTTGCACCATGCGTGTGATATATCAAATCTAGGTGAGCGGTCAACCCGTGTCCACGCCGCCCTCCCGGACGCCCGTATCCGGCTCTCGCACCAGCCTGCCGATCGCCGATCGCGCCTACTTCGAGCTGCGCGACCGGATCGTCACCCTGCGCCTCCCGCCGGGAACGGCGCTGATCGAGCACCAGCTGATGCGCGAGCTCGAAATCGGACGCACCCCCCTGCGCGAGGCCGTCAAGCGCCTGGCGCTCGAGAACCTGGTCGAGATCCGACCGCGGCGCGGCACCTATGTAACCGATGTGAACGTGGCCGACATCGTCCACATCACCGAGGTCCGGGCAGAGCTCGAGGGTCAGGCTGCGCAGTTGGCGGCCATGCGCATGGACGTGGAGGGGCGGGCCCGCGCGGAGGCGCTGCTCGCCGAGCTCGAGACGCTCGACAGCCACGACGGCGACGCCCTGATGCACGTCGACGAGCGCGTGCACCGGCTCGCGTGGGAGGCGAGCGGTAATCCCTACCTGGTCGACACACTCGAGGGCTACTTCGCGCTGTCACTCCGCGTCTGGTACCTGGTGCTCGACCGCGTGCCCGGTCTCTGGGCGGCTGTGCACGATCAGCGCGACCTGCTCCAGGCGCTGCTCGCGCGCGACGGGGAGCGCGCCCGCGAGCTCATGCGCGACCACGTGCTCGCCTTCCAGCGCGAGATCGTGGTGGCCTTCACCCGTTAGCTCGGCGTAGCGGGGGCGGGTGGCGGCACTAGAGGACGCCGCGAATCTCGCGCTCGAACGTTGCGACGTGATCGGCCGCGATCGCACGGGCCCGCTCGGCATCGCCATCCCGAACCGCAGCGAGCAGGCTGCCGTGCTCGGAAACCCTGTCCACCAGGTGCGGGAGGCGGTTGAGCACCAGGTGCCAGATTCGCATCGAGAGGTTGAGGTAACGGTCCAGGGTTTCCGTCAGGAAGGGGTTGCCGGCGCAGTCGTAGATGAAGCGATGGACCCGGGCGTCGAGGCGCATCAGATCGCCGGGATCGGGGCTCCCGGCCCGCCGCCCGATCTCGGCGAGGATCTCCTCCAGTTCCGCACGGCGGGCCGGCGTGATGCGCTCGGCAGCGCGGTACGCGGCGTGTCCCTCGAGCTGAACTCGGACGTCCGAGATGTCCGCCAGGTCAGTGAGGTTGATCTCTGACGCGAAGGTGCCGCGGCGAGGGAAGACCGCGACCAGGTTCTCGTGGGCGAGGCGCTTCACGGCCTCGCGCACGGGGGTCCGCCCCATCCCGAAGTCCCGTCCGAGCGCTTCCTCCCTGATCGGCGCGCCCGGCGGGATCTGCAGCGTCACGATCCGGTCGCGCAGCTCCGCGTAGGCACGATCCGCGAGGAGCTGCGGCCCCTGGCCGTCGGGGGTCGTTGAAGCGGTCGGCCGCAAGGTCATCGAATCACCTTCCGCCGCAGTGGTCGGCAACTGATATACCAGCCATCGAAGTCGACTCTACCAGGCGACGTTCACCCAGGGCCCCACCGAGGGCAGCCCGAAGATCAAGTTGCGCTGGTACCGCGGAGCGGAGGACATCACGAGCGACGTGAAGGGCGACGGCTACGTCGAGAGCATCGACGGAAGTTCATCGATCGTGATCAAGATGAAGGCCAGAGCGACCGGGAACGGGACCAAGTGCACCTCGGGGGTCGGCGATACCGAGACGGCGCACACGGTGGCGATCGCCTCGATCAACAGCTTCTGCACGATGCGCTAGGGGCGACGCCGGGCGGGTGCCGCCAGCACCATGCGGAGCGGCTCAGCCGCTTCTCGGGAAACGCGCTACTCCCGCAGCCCGGCGACCTCCAGGGCCTCACGATCGGTAGCAAACATCCCAACCCAGATCACCTGCCCGTCCCGGATCTCGCCGAGCTGAAAGACCGCGGGGGAGGCCACCCCGACGCCGCTCCCGGCTCCCTGCCCACTCACTCGAAAGGTGGCGAGAACGTGGCGCTCGCCCGCCGGCGCGCACTCCTCCAAGTGCAACCGGAAGCCCCGAAACGCGTCCCGCCAGTTCTGCCAGAACTCCAGGACCTCTTGACGGCCACGGTACGTCCCGGCATCGGGAAAAGCCTCGTGGGTCTGCCACTCGATGTCGGGGTGCATCCACTCGAGGGCGGCATCGAGGTCGCCGCGGTTGAAGGCGTCGAAGCTCTGACGCACGACCTCAACGTTTTCGTCTGACACCGTCCAGGCAGTATCTCGCGTGGCTGACGAAGCGGCCATCGGCGTTCCGCCTTCATGGTGAGCAGTCGCTCCTCTTCCAAAGCGCAACCCGTACCTGGCGCTAGTCAGCCCACCAGTCGCGCTGGCCCTCGACGTCCTCGCGCTTGGCCTCGCCGAGATTGGGCGCACCGATGACGAGGATCTCGAGACCTTCCGGCCCGGCCTCGTAGCCTCGCCACGTACCAGGCGGGACGCGCACCGCGTCCAACTCCCTGAGCTCGACGATCTCGTCGTCGAGCTTCATCCGCCCGCTCCCGCTCAGGACCACATACACCTCCTCCTGCTTCTTGTGCGTGTGGCCGTACGGAAAGCGATAGCCGGGCGGGACGCGCTGGTAGCTCAGGCCGGAATTCTCGAGCTCGAGCGTCTCGGTCGCCATGCGGAACTCCAGGTCCGGTGCGCCATCGAACCCAGACCCGACGTCCTCTAGGTCCTCCTTGAGGTTCCTGAGCGTGAACGGCACGGTCCAATCCTATGGTGCCCTGGGATGGTCGAGCGGGTGCGCCCTGGGCCCATTGCTTGTTCCTCCGGTGACAGCCCGGGTGATCTCGGCGGCTGAGCGGTAGGCGCATACACTTGAGAGGGCTGTGGACCCGCTCGATCTCGCTGACCGCTCCTGGCCCATCTTGCGACGTGCGATGGGCGCGCACACGACGGTCTACCGGGCCACGCACGGCCTCGTGGGGCACCGGTTCCCCGGCGCTCCGCCGATGCTCCTGCTCGATCACGTGGGTGCCAAGAGCGGGCGAAGCCGAACTTCGCCACTGGTGTATGTCGAGGACGGCGAGGACATCGTCCTTGTCGCTTCGAAGGGCGGGCACCCGAAGAACCCGGGGTGGTTTCATAACCTTCTCGCCCATCCGGACGTCAGGATCCAGATCGGCAGCCAGCGTCGTGACGTCCGGGCCCGCATCGCCACCGACGCAGAACGTCCTCGGCTGTGGAAGAAGGCGGTGGCGACCTACGGCGGCTACCGCGGCTACCAGGAGCGCACGGACCGCCAGATCCCGCTCGTTGTTCTGGAGCCACGCGCGCCAACGATTGGGCGGATGACCTAGGCGCTTTCTCGTCCCGCCTGTTTCGCGGGCGTCGCGACGTCACCTGTCTTCTCCGCAACCAAAGCGATCTTGCGGACCCGTCCTTCACGCAGCCAGTCGCTCCAGAGCCGGTGGGCAGCCAGCAGCTCCTCGAGTGCCTGGCGTCCGATCTGCGCGGCAATGTCCGTGGCATCGGCGGCAAACGCCTCGATCAACGAATCCGCCACGGCACGGTGGGACCGACTGCAGTCATCCTGCCAGCGGACAACCAGCCCGGCCCGCTCCAAGCAGGTGAGCATCTCCTGCAGGGGCGTAAGCCAGACCGTGTCCGCGTCAGGCATGCGCTGTCGCTCTGACTCGGTGAGGGGCGGACCCTCTTCCATGGTGACGGCGAACCGCCCGCCGATCGTGAGCGCTCCTGATATCTCCTGAAGCAGCGTTTCCTTTTCGGGAAAGGCCAACAGGGTCTCGAGCAGAAGCACCACGTCGAACGGGCCGGGCGGGATCGGTGGGATCCGTGAGACCTCGAAGCGACAGGGAAGGTCGCCAGCGCTCTCGCGTGCGATGTCAATGGCGCTGGGGCTGAAGTCCACCCCCAGATAGGTGCAACCGAGCTCCCGGGTGATGAACCGTCCGGGCCCGGCAACTCCGCAGCACAGGTCCAGCACCGAGACGGCGGGTGCGATGCCGGCCTGACCCGCCAGCGCCCGAATCTCTGTGGCACGCATGAAGCTCTCCTGCTCGACGAACTCGCCGGGGGGATACGCCGACATGCGCGCTCGCCGGAGGGCGTGGACGAACGGAGCCCGTTCGTCCTGCTTCATGGCCGCGGCCGGGAAGGATCTCCAGGGCGCGGGCGTCCTCCTGACTGGATTGAACCTTTCGTGGTGGCAAGGCATCATGCCGGGTGATGAGGACCTGGGCCGCGACACTCGCAGCCGCAGCCTTCGCCGCCGTGCGTTGGTCAGCATGAAGCCCAAGCACGCGGTATGGCCGCAGTCGCGGGGCTCGGCGGATCCGCCCGCGCCTCGGTGCCCACGACGACCCAATCCCTCCCGTCACGGACGCAAGATGCGAGCGGTTCAGGCCGGCCCCGTGACCGGTTTCATCGCCCAGGTGCTGCTGATCGCGGCACTCGCGGGGATCGCCGCCCTCGGTGGCGTCGACCTCGCAGCCGCCGGTTGGGTCGTCGGAGTCACCTGCGGCGTGATCACGAATGCGGCGCTGGCGCGCGGTCTCTACAACTGCGGCTCCGACCGGCTGGGCCCGGCCGACTGGGTGACCCTCGCTCGCGCAACGCTCGCCGTCGGCGTCGCGGCGCTGACTGCGGCCTCGTTCGAGCAGCCCGTGCCGGTCACGATGGTGGTCTCACTCGCGGTCATCGCGCTGGCGCTGGACGCGGTCGACGGATGGGTCGCGCGACGCACGAGGACGACGGCGAGGTTGGGCGCGCGCTTCGACGCTGAGGTCGATGCGTTCCTGATTCTCATCCTGAGCGTGTACGTCGCCTCCTCGGCGGGCGCGTGGGTGCTCGCGATCGGCGCGGCACGCTACGTGTTCCTCGCGGCCGGGTGGACGCTGCCGTGGCTGCGCGAGCCGCTCCCGCCTCGCTACTGGCGCAAGGTCGTCGCTGCAACGCAAGGGATCGTGCTGACCATCGCGGCCGCAGACGTCCTACCGCCGACTGTGACCGAGGCCGCGCTCGTCGCCGCGCTAGTCCTTCTTGCCGAGTCGTTCGGCCGCGACGTGTGGTGGCTCCGGAGCCACAGGCCCGCCACGCATACTCGGGCGGCGGCGGGTGCGGACCCCGCCCGCGCCCGCGGAGCCGCCACTCCCGCCGGCCACGGACGCGGACGAGGGCGAACGTGGATTGCCGCAGCGCTCACGACCCTCGCCTTTCTGCTCGTGTGGGGCGCCCTCGTCGCTCCTAACCAGCCGGTTCACCTCACCCCGGCCGCGTTCGTGAGACTCCCGCTCGAGGGTCTCGTCCTCATCGCCGCGGTCATCGTCGTGCCCGCCCCCGCTCGACGCCTCCTGGCCGGGGTCGCCGGACCGGTTCTCGCTTTGGTGGCCATCCTGAAGATCCTCGACATAGGGTTTTTCGCGACCTTCAACCGGCCGTTCGATCCCTATCAGGACCTGGGTTACGTCGGGATCGGCAGCGAGACGCTGCACAAGCTCATCGGTGCGCCAAGCGCGAACCTGGTCATCGCTGGGACGGTGGTGCTCACCGCCGCGCTGTTCGCCCTCATGACCCTGGCGGTGTTTCGGCTGACCCGGGTCGCCGCCGGCCACCGCCGGCGGTCGCTCCGGGCGCTCGCGGCGCTCGGCTTTGTCTGGATGCTCTGTTGGGTGTTCGGCGCGCATCTCGTCTCCGACACGCGCCTCGCCTCCACGAGCGCGGCCAGCCTGGTCATGGACAAGGTAAGCGCGCTGCGGGCCGGCATCGCGGACCACGGGGTCTTTGCAAAGGAGATCGGCCACGACCGCTTCCGCGACACTCCTGCCAACCAGCTGCTGACCGGCCTGCGCGGCAAGGACGTCATCCTCGCGTTCGTCGAGAGCTACGGCAAGGTCGCGGTCCAGGGCTCCTCTGTCTCGCCACAGGTCGGTGCTGCTCTCGACAACGGGACCAAGCGGCTGCGGGCCGCCGGCTTCTCCTCTCGGAGCGCCTTCCTCACCTCGCCGGCGTTCGGCGGCATCAGCTGGCTGGCGCACGCCACCCTGCACTCGGGCCTCTGGGTCGACACCTCCCGGCGCTACGACCAGCTCCTCAAGACCAACCGCTTCACACTCAGCGCCGCATTCAGCCGGGCCGGGTGGCGGACCGTCGATGTCGTGCCATCGAACGACCGTGACTGGCCTGAGGGGTCGTCGTTCTACCACTTCGACAAGGTCTACGACCGGCGTAACGTCGGGTATCAGGGCCCCCCTTTCGCCTACGCATCGATGCCCGACCAGTATGCCCTCGCGGCCTTGCAACGCCTCGAGCTCGCGAGGCCCCTCGGTCGTCCCCTCTTCGCGGAGGTCGACCTGGTGTCGAGCCACACGCCGTGGACCCACATCCCGCGGCTGATCGACTGGCGCCGGGTCGGTAACGGCTCGGTCTTCAACCGCATTCCGGTCGACGAGACGACAAAAGATGCGCTCTGGGGCGACTCCGCACGCGTACGTGCGGCATACGGCCGGTCGATCGAGTACACGCTGAGCACGCTGGTCTCGTTCGTGCAGCGCTACGGGGACCCCGATCTCGTGCTCGTCGTCGTGGGCGACCATCAGCCCTGGACGATCGTCAGCGGGCTGGGGGCGAGTCACGACGTGCCGATCTCCGTCATCGCCCATGACCCTGCGGTCCTGAACCGGATAGCCGGGCGGGGCTGGAACGACGGCTTGCGGCCCGGCCCGCAAGCGTCGGTCTGGCCGATGAGCGTCTTCCGTGACCGCTTCCTCAGCGCATTCGGGCCGCGCCCGCAACCCGGTAGCCGGCAGCACCCTCGGGCAGGGCGGGGGCCAGCATGAGCCGGACCGCGTGGAGGTGGGCCCGCTTGGTGGCCTCCGCCGTGACGTTCACCGTCCTGATCTGGCACCTGGGCGCGAGTCCGTTCCTCGAAGGCGTCCGCATGGTCGACGGTCGGGCGCTGGCGGCAGCGGCGGGCCTGGGGGTGGCGACCACTGTGTGCTGCGCTTGGCGGTGGAAGATCGTGGCCGGTGGCCTCGGCGTCCGCCTGTCCCTGCCCGCTGCGGTGGCGGCGTACTACCGATCGCTGTTCCTCAACGTCACGCTCCCCGGCGGAATCGTGGGCGACGTGCACCGCGGGATCAGCCACGGTCGCGACGTCAGCGATGTCGGCCGCGCGTTGCGGGCCGTCGCGTTGGAACGCTTGGCGGGGCAGGTCGTGCAGGTCGTCCTCACCGTGGTCCTTCTCCTCGTGCTGCCGTCGCCCGTGCAGCCGTACATGCCGCTGGTGGCGATCGCGCTCCTTGTGGCGGTGTTTGGCGCCGTGCTCGTGGCTCGGGCGCGACCCGGTGGCGGTCGGTCAGCGTCTGCGCGCATCCGCAGCGCGGCGGCGGGGGACATCCGCGACGGGCTCCTCGCCGGTTGGGCCTGGCTGGTTATCGTGCTCGCATCCGCGCTGGTCGTCTGCGGCCACGCGGGCACGTTCCTGATCGCCGCGCGAACGGCGGGCAGCACCGCTCCACTGTCCCAGATGCTGCCGCTGGCGCTGCTGGTCATGGTGGTCATGGTGTTGCCCAGCGTCGCTGGATGGGGGCCCCGCGAGGGCGCGGCGGCATGGGCGTTCGGCGCGGCCGGCCTGGGTGCCGAACAAGGGGTCGCCATCGCCGTCGTCTACGGCGTCATCGTGCTCGCCGCCAGCCTGCCGGGTGCCGCCGTCCTTGTGGTGTCATGGTCCCGTCGAACCTTGCGCCCGGCAGGGACCGAACCGCCGGTGGCGAGGGGAGCCGCACATGCTTGACCGCCCGTACACCCTGTTGAGCTCCGCCCTGTCCATCGACGGCTATCTCGGCAGCGCAGCGCCGCGGCGCCTCGCGCTGTCCAACGACGCCGACCTCGACCGGGTCGACGCCGTGCGCGCTTCGTGCGACGCGATCCTGGTGGGCGCGGGCACCGTGCGGAACGACAACCCTCGGCTGCTGGTGCGCTCGAAGGCCCGCCGCGACGAGAGGACCGCTCGTGGGCTCGCCCCGTCGCCGATCAGGGTCACCGTGACGGAACGGGTGGAGTTGGACGCGCGCGCCGACTTCTTCACCACCGGTGACACGGAGACGCTGGTCTACGTCGCGAGCCAGCGGGTAGTCGACGCCGGCTCGCGGCTCGGACCGGTGGCGACCGTGGTCGACGGTGGCGACCCGATCGAGATGCGCACGATCAGCGAGGACCTCGCCGCCCGCGGCGTGCAGCGGCTGATGGTCGAGGGCGGCGGCAAGGTGCACACCCAGTTCCTGACCGACAACCTCGCCGACGAGTTGCAGCTGGTCGTTGCTCCGCTCTTCGTCGGCGACTCCCGGGCCCCCCGATTCGTGAGCGACGGCCGCTTCCCCTGGAACCCCGACCGGCGCGCGACGCTCGCCGAGGTCCGCCAGATCGGCGACGTGGTGTTGCTGCGCTACGCGCTCTCGCCGCGGTTCCGGACCGACTGACCGAGGAGATCGATGCCGCTGCCGGCGCGTCGGCCTGGACCGCAGTCGTCAGGGCAGGACCAACAGGTCGGCGTGCTCCACGGTGACCCTGAGCTGCCCGGCTCTCGCCTCCGCCAGGCGTCGGCGTGTGTAGGCGTCGGTGTCGGCGGCCAGCTCGACCTGCTGCTCGCACGCAGCACCCACCCATCCGGTGAACCACTCCGCCGCCAGGTCGGCCTGTAAGGCGCCTAGTCGCCAGGGGCTGGGCCGGACGAGGACCTCCGCCCCCAGTCGGCCGAACTCCTCGAGGGCAACCGGAACGGCGTCCGGACCGAGCAGGCGGCCCCCCTTCGTCGTGCGACGTTGGTGGGCATCGAATGCGGCGGCCACGCGGCGGTCCAGTGGATCCGCCGGGGTCAGGTCGACGCGGCCGACGACCGTCAGGGTCACTAGCGCGGGACAGCCTGCGCCGACGCAGACGCTGACCAGACCGGTCAACTCGTCCTCGGTCAGCAGGTCCAGCAGCCCCGAGGCGGTGACAAGGGTTGCGTCGGCGAGCTCGCCCGGGTGCAGCCGGGTGATGTCGGTCTGCTTCGCCTCGACGCTTACCGCGGCCCCGTCGGCGGCCGGGCCGGGGAGATCCGCGGCGGCGACCTCCAGCAGGTCTGCGTCGCGATCGTGCGCGACCCAGTGCTGCGGCCCGCGCACCAGTGGCGCCAGCCAGCGGCCCATCGCCCCAGTGCCGCAGCCGAGGTCGTGGATCACCCGGCGGCCGGTTGCTGGGAGGTGCCGCCCGAGCTCTTCGACGAGGTCTTGTGCCCGGGCCGCGGCGTCAGCAGGTTCGCGGAGCGCGAGCCATCTTCCGCTGCCCCGGACGTGCTCGACGGTCAGCGTGACGCCCCCGCCAGGACACCTGCGATCACCGAGGTGGTGGTCGACCACCTGGAGAGCGACTTGCGCCGCTCGCGGGCGGCCCGACGCAACTGTTCTCTCAGCTCGGCGTCGCCGAGCCAGGCCCGGAGCGCGGCGCCGAGCGCCCCAGGGTCGTCCGGCGGGACCAGCAGCCCCGGTCGGGTCGCGGCGGTGTCGTGACCGAGGGCCTCCGTCAGCCCGCCGACGTCGGTCGCAACGACGGGCAGGCCTCGAGCCAGAGCCTCGATGACGACCATGCCGTACGCCTCAGCGCGTGACGCCAGCACCATCACGTCCGCGGCAGCGTAGGTGCGGTCAAGATCGGCTCCGGTCCGCGGTCCCGGGAAGCACACACGGTCACCCAGCCCGCCGTCCACTGAGCGGCGACGGAGAGCTTCCACGAACGCCGCGTCGCGCTCCAGGCTGCCCGCGCACACGCAGCGCCAAGGCAGATCCGTCATGGTCGCCAGCGCATCGAGCAGCACATCGTGGCCCTTGTCGAAGGTCACCGCCGCGACGCAGAGCAGCGCCTCGCCGGTCTCAGTCCCGCTTGCGAGGTCGGCGGCGTCGACCGCGGGCTCAGCGACGTGCACCCGGTCGGCCGGCAACTGGTACAGCTCCAGCAGCCGGCGCCGAGTCCATGCGCTGGTCGTGACGACGGCAGCGGCGACCGAGAGGACCGCGCGTTCCCGCGGCCGCGCGTCGCCGGCCGCGTCGTCTGCGGGAGGGTGGCCCAGCGGCATGTGCACCAGTACGACCAAGCGCAACCGACGCGCCTGTGGCACCAGCACCTGGGGGGCTGTCGAGGCGACCAGTCCGTCGAGCAGCACGACGGCGTCTTCGGGAATCCGCTGGACGACGTCATCGAGGGCAGCGAACGACGCCGCGTCGGGTCGCGGCCAGCGGCCGGCTACGGCGTGCTCGTGCACCGACCAGCCGACTGAGGTGAGCCCGCGGCAGAGATGGCGGTCATAGGTGTTGCCCCCGCTCGGCCGGTCCGGGTCGTCGATGCCGTCGGGTACGACGACATGCACCACCGTCACAACGGCCGCTCGTAGCTCGCCCGGGCGATGTGCGATTCGTGCAGCGTGACGAGCAGCCCGTCGAGCTCCCGAGCCGTGTCACCCAGAGCGCCGGCGTGCACCCTTTCTGCGAGTCGATCTGCGACCACCCGGGCGAGCGCCTCGGTGGAGGTATTCATGCCCACGAATGCGTCGTCGTCGTCGAGGTTGCGGTAGGTGAGCTCGGCTAACACGGCATGCAGCTGCTCGGCCGCACGACCGATGTCAACGACGACGTCGTCAGCATCGAGGACCGCGCGCCGGAACGTGGCGTCGACGACGTACGTCGCGCCGTGCAAGCGCTGCGCGGGCCCGAACACCTCGCCGCGGAGGCTGTGAGCGATCATCATGTGGTCGCGGACCGTCACGCTGAACATGATCTACTCACGGTCGTAGGTGATGGTGTGGCAGAGCGCCGGCAGGCTTCCCGCGGCCAGTCGGGCCATCACGTCGGGCAGCTCATCGAAGCGGGACTGCCCAGTGACGAGCGCGTCGAAGGCGGGGTCGCGCAGTAGGTCGAGTGCAAGTGCCAGCCGCTCGGCCGTCGTACGGCGTCCGCTGCGGGCCGGGGAGAGGGTGCCGACGTGGCTGGCGCGGATGCCAAGTCGACGCGAGTGGAACGCTCCACCGAGCGAAAGCTGGACCTCGCTTTCCCCGTACCAGCTGAGGTCGATGACCGTACCCTCAGGTGCGAGCAGGTCGAGCGACCGTTGCAGCCCGGCAGACGTCGCGCTGGCGTGCACTACCAGGTCGCGACCGTCGATGGCATCGGCCGGCAGCGCGAAGTCGACGCCGAGTGCGGCCGCGACATCGGCCCGGCCGACATCGACGTCTACGAGCGTGACCTGGACCGCCGGGAACCGACTCACCAGGCGTGCGACGCAGCAGCCGACCATCCCGGCGCCGACGACGGTGACCCGGTCGCCGAGAAGCGGTCCAGCGTCCCACAGGGCGTTGACGGCGGTCTCGACGGTGCCGGCGAGCACCGCACGGGCGGGCGGCACGCCCTCGGGAACGACGGCTACCGCGCTGGCCGGCACCACGTAAGCGGTCTGGTGCGGGTACAGGCAGAAGACCGTGCGGCCGCTCAGCTCCGGCGGTCCCTGCTCCACGGTGCCGACGTTGAGGTAGCCGTACTTGACCGGCCCCGGGAAATCACCCTCCTGGAACGGCGCCCGCATCGCCGTGTACTGGCCCGGCGGCACACGGCCACGAAACACCAATGTCTCGGTGCCGCGGCTGACGCCCGACCGCAGGGTGCGTACCATCACGTCGTCCCGCCCCGGCTCGGGCAGCGTGAGCCGGCGGATCTCCCCACGGCCCGGCCGCCGCAGCCAGAACGCGTGCGCATCGACCTGCACGGGGCTCACCTTGCCAGACCTCGGCGTGAACGGACCTGTCGAAGCGAATGCCGCTCAACCGCGCCCGGCGGGCAGGTGGCGACCTGCTGGCACGTCGGCTCGTCGAGGTCGGGGCCGATGAGCCGCCCGACCGTGATCTCATCCTGGACCTCTGGGCCGTTCACGGAACAGCCAGTCGCGCCGATTGGGCGCAGTTCGGAGGGGGTGAGCGGACCGGGTTCCACGGAGACCGGTTTACTAGTTTCCAGCCTTCGGTTCAGCGGAACCCGATCGCGGATTCACTGAACGGCTGCTGATCGTCGGTAGCAGCCGTGTTCGCCCGCAACCTCAAGGGCCTGCCTGAGCGGGCCTTTCTTCGATGCCCGAATTGATGCCCGCCGGAATAGAGATGCTTTGTATGGAAAGCAGCACGAGTCACCGGCGCTTTTCCTTCTCGCGCGAAGCGAGAGGCGTGGCGGCTCGGAGGCGCCGCGTTGCGTGTATCAACGTGCACACCCGATACGCTGGGCCCATGCGGACGAACCTGTCCGTTGAGGACTTGGGCACCTTCCTCGACGAGCCGCGGGTGGCGGTGCTGGCCACCCTCAGGGTCGACGGAACCGTGTTGCTCTCTCCCGTCTACCACGAATGGCGCGAGGGCGCATTCAACGTGGTGATAGAGACGCGGAATGTGAAGGCTCGGCATCTGCGGCGCGACCCCAGAGCGACGATCTTGGTGGCCGAGTCCGAACCGCCGCTGCGTGGCGTCGAGGTCCGAGGCTCGGCACAGTTCATCGACGACGGCGTCACCGAAATCGCGCGCCGCATCGTGGCCAGGTACCCCGGCGATGAGGAAGCCGAGGCTGACGCGGAGGCCCTCCGAGGCGCGGATGTCATCGTCCGGCTCGAGCCCGACCACATCCGGATCTGGGATTTCGCCGACGAGTTCGACGCCGGCTAGGGCCGGGGACAGCCGTCGCGTGTGCTCCACGCGGTTTCCCATCCCCGGCAGGGCACTGTGACGGCTTCCGCAACTCGCGCAATGGAGCGATGAGCGAGTCGCCACGGCCCGGCTGCTGGTGGTGTCCGTTGCGAGTACCTCGGTGATGAGATGCTCAAGACGACCCGAGGCAGAAACGAAGGAGGACCGATGGCCACAGCCGCCGACGTATCCGAGCTACTCGCCACCCACCCGCGGCCGAGCGAGGTCGACCGCGAGGCGCTCGCCCGATGCATCGCCGAGTGCTACGACTGCGCCCGCAGCTGCACGATCTGCGTGGACGCCGACCTCGCCGGGGAAGACGTCGCTGAGATGCGGCGGTGCATTCGCCTCTGCCTGGACTGCGCCGACGTCTGCATCGCGACCGGACGCGCGGTCAGCCGCCAGACGGAATACGAGCCGGAGCACGCGCGGGCGGAGGTCGACAGCTGCCGGCAATCCTGCTCGACCTGCGCCGAGGAGTGCGAGCGCCACGCCCAGCATCATGCGCATTGCCGACTCTGTGCTGAAGGCTGCCGCCGTTGCGAGGCAGCCTGCACCGCCCTCCTCGATGGGATCTGAGTTCCTCTGGAGCCCTCGACATCGTGGGTGCTCACGCCCAAGCGGCAGGGGCTGTGTGCCGGGCGCGGTCCGTTAGAAGTGCTGGGGCGGCTTGGCGGCGATCGCCTCGACCAGCTCGCCGGTCTTGCCTTCCGGGGCGTGGGTGGCCACGTCGGCCTCGGTGATGATGCCGCTCAGCCGCTTGTTGTCGTCCATGACGCACAGGCGCTTGACGGCCTGCTCGCGCATCATGCTGAGCGCCTCGTCGAACGACGCGTCGGCCGCGATCCAGTGCACCGTGCCCTGGGCGAACTCACCGCAGTTCGTGGTGGCCGGGTCGCGGCCCTGGGCGAGCGCCTTCACGACGATGTCGCGGTCGGTGAGCATGCCCTTCAGGCGATCGTCATCGCCGCAGATCGGCAACACGCCGACGTCGAGCTCCGACATGCGCTTCGCCGCGTCGAGCAACGCTTGGTTCTCGCCGATGCATTCGGCGCCCTCGTGCATGGCCTCACGGACCGTCCTTGGGGGGCTATCTCCCATTTGCGATACCTCCTTGCTTGCTGTCGGTCCGATCCTACGGAGGTCGGCCGCCGGGGGCCCTGCCCCCTTGACCAGCGTAGGAAAGTGGTCCGGGGATCCAGGCGAAGCCCTCCGAGTCGACATCGACGTTCGCCACCGCCGCGGTCGCTCCTCAGAATGCGTTTGCGGCCGACTCCCGCTCCTTGAGGCGCTGCGCGATGAGCTCGGCCCGCTCGTCCGCGCTCCCGCCGTCGAGCACCTGGAGGTCTGAGGGGTCGGCTCGAAGGTAGACGCCGGCGGTTCGGGCGTACAGTGTGGGGTCGCGATCCGATCGCGTCGTCCAGTACCCGCTGGCGCGGTCGGCAGCTTCGACCGTGATCTCGCCGGTGCCCTCGAGCTCCGGGGCGTTCGGCGCCCGAGGACGCTCACCCTTCCAGAAGTAGAGGATGCCGGCCGGATCTCTGCGCTCCTTCGCGGCCTCGCTCCAGTAGCGGGACGACAGGGTGCCGTCCTCCTGCCAGGCACGGCCGGCCACGTTCAGGCCACCGTCGCGGTCCCGCGAGATGCTCAGAAGGCTCACCGCCGACGGTTCCTCCTCGCTCCTCGCGGTCAGCGAGAGCTGCCACCACAGCCCTTCGACCGGTCCGCGGCGACCCTCGGTCTCGATCGCCTTGCGGAGCTTCTGGTTGATCGCTCGAACCTCAGCCGGGCTGGTGGCCGGGTCGTAGCGGACGGCGGTCAGCCCGAGCAGGTCGCTCGGCAGCTTCGAATCGCTCGCGTGGAGGATGAACGTGCGCCGGATGCCGAGCGCGCCGCCGAACAGCCCGGCCTCGAACACCACGTTGTCGCGCGGCGACGCCTGGCCGGACTGGGACGCATCCGTCGTCGTCCAGTCGTCCTGGGCGAACACGAACGCGGCGAAATCGACCTCCTGGGAGAGCTCGACGAGCCGGTCGAGGGTGGACCGCCCAGGGTTGAATGTGGTCGTCCAGGGCTCGACGTCGGCGACGTCCTTGAGCCCGCCCGTGATCGCATGGAGCAGTTTGGCCTGCTTGCCCGACGACCCGAGAAAGATGCGCGGCTTGTTCATGGGCGATTCATGATGACGGAGGGCCTGGGAGACGTCCAGGTGAGGTCGTCTCTCAGGCCGGAGCAAACCGCCGGACGAATCCCAGCGCCTGGTCGCAGACCTCACGCCAGCCGCTATCGATCGTCAGCGAGTGGCCGCGGTTCGGGATCTTCACGATCTCGGTCACGGCCTCATTGCGCCGCTGACGCTTGTACGCGGCGTTGGCGATCGCCCACGGAACTGTGTGGTCGACCTCGCCCTCGATGATCAGCAGCGGCCCACGCTGGGGGTTCCTCGGATCGAGCTTCGCCTCGGTGCGCAGGTTGAGGTTTGCGTTCGCCATCTGCATCAGGGCAACGCCGGGCGTGGCAACGTGGTACTCGTCGTACAGCTGCTTCGCCTCCTCGTCGGTGAGCGCGTTTGCCCAGCCGTACTTGAACTGATCGAGGGTGAGCGTGATCGCGCGGCCGCGATTGAGCGGATTTCCGAGCACCGGCCAGGCCGACTTCAGCGCCGATAGCGGAAGCGGGAGCACGCCGCGAAACGGACCGGGGTCGATGGCAACCGTGGCGGCGGAGAGGCCGCGATCGGCGATCATCTGCGCCAGCAGACCGCCCGTTGAGTGGCCCAGCACAGCCGGTTGGCGGTCGAGCTGCCCGATCACGTCGGTGGTGTGGTCGGCGACCTGGCCGAGCGTCTTTTTGGCGAAGACGTCCGGATTCGCCCTCGCCTCCTCGACGGTCTCGGGGTCGTCGGGCCAGGAGGGCTGAACGGCCGAGTAGCCGGCTTCCTCGAAGGCCCGCGCCCAATTGTCCCAGCTCGAGGGCAGGAGCCAGAGCCCGTGGATGAAGGCGACTGGTTGGTTGCCGGATTCGTTTGCCCGCTGAACCTGCGCGGCTTCGCGGTCGGTGAGCGTACCGGTCGACTCGCCGCTTCCGGGACGGGCAGGGGCCCCGGTCATCATCGCGCGTCCTTTCACTCCTCCGAGTGGTAGGCCCACCCTATCGGGAGTTGGCGAGGGCCACCGCTTTGAGGCGAACAGCGCAATCCTGCCCGGCGTTGTGGTGTCCTTGATGGTCGCAACGCGATCGACGAAGTGACCGTCGCGGGACCGGCCTGTGGCTGCCGTCAGGAGCGACGTCGGCCGTTCAGGCAGCTTGCGAACTGCTCCGACCGCCGCGCGCATCATCCGCGCGGGAGCGTTGACCGGCTTCCTTCCGCCGAGGCCTGCGGCCGCGTGCGACCTCCGTCGCCAGGGCGTCAAGCGGTTGCGAGAACTGCCCGAGCGGATCGGCGAGCTGGGAGAGCCACGCCCGAGCGGCATCGAGCCCGGCTTCATCCAGAGCGTAGAGCCTCCGCGTGCCCTCGGCGCGCACCGTCACCAGCCCGGCCTCGCGGAGCGCCTTCAGGTGCTGCGAAACGCCGGGCTGCGAGATCGGCGCCCGAGCCTGGAGCGAGGCGACGACCGCCCCGGCCGGCTGCTCACCCGCGGAGAGCAGCTCGAGGATGTGCCGGCGCGTCGAGTCGCCGAGAGCCTCGAAGGTTCGGTTCACTCAGCCTCCGGGACCGTCCTCGGGCGGAATTGTGTAGAAGGCCTCCGCGCGGCCAGCCGCCTCCTTCGCCGCGTCCGGCTCGTCGCCATCGGCGACCGCGGCGTCGGCCCACTCCGCCGCCGCCCGCCGGACGAATGCGACGCCGTCGGGCGAGGTCGGGAAGGCGGCGCCCTCGGACGGGTCGACCGCGGCGCCGCTCTCGAGGTGGAGCCCCAGACCCATGAGCGCGAGATCCCAGCCGAGTCCCACCGCACCGGGGCCGAACTCTCCCCAGAGGGCGGGGTCGACGTGCGCCTCGTGGACCAGCTCGAGGATGGTGCCGGCGTCGCCCGGGGTGAGCGTGACCTCGAGCCACGACACCATCGGTCCCACTTCCCAGGTCACTGCGAACGACCTGGGCTCCTCGCAGCTTTCGACGACGCCTCCGGCGTTGCCCTCGAGCTGATAGCGACCGCCAACTTGGAGGTCGCCGCTGACCGGCAGGAACCAACGGGGGATGCGTTCAGCGTTCGTGAGCGCGTCCCAGAGATCGGCCTGGTTGGTGGGGTACGTCCGGCGCGCTACGGCAATCTTGGTCGGTGACCCGTTGCGGGAGCCGCTGCGGACCTCGCGGCTCGCCAGATCGGCGGTGCCCTCGGGATCGGTGATCATGCTTGCTCCGTTCATAAATAAGTAATGACTGATATATGAACACTACCACGTGGACGGGTGCGCGGTTAACTCGTCACCTCAGCTTCGGTAACCAGGTGCGTCAAGGTGGTCGTGAGATCCGTCGCGGACGGTCCCGTGCGTCCAGGAAGAGAATGGGACGATGGTGGGACGACGGAGTACCTACCGCGGCCTGTCATACAAACGAGAACCCCCTGATTCACAGGGGGTTCTCTGCATAGCGGGGGCGGGATTTGAACCCGCGACCTCCGGGTTATGAGATCGAGTCATCGCGTGGTGCTCGCACGCGCTCGGGCGTGGATAGGCACGGCGCGATGTCCCGAGTTGCTCTCACTTGCGCTCAGATTGATGCCCGAATTGATGCCCGCCGGAAATAGATGCTTTGCATGGGAAGCGGACATTCCGAGAGATGATGTGCAGGCGATTGTCGGAGGCAAACGTCGGGTGGTGAGGGCCTTCTTCGCTGCCGCTGGATATATGGAGGGCGTTGAGTGTATGGTCGGCGTACCGAGGGTCGTTCGCGAGCTGAGTCTCGGGTCGGGGGCGAAGGACCCGCAGTCACAACCTGTTGAAGGGAGCTGATATGGCTCTATCGGATGAACTGACCAAGCTGTCCGCACGCGCCAAGGAGGCGGAAGACCACGCCGCCACGGCGCAGAGCAAGGCCAAGGCCGACCTCGAGGCCGACGTCAAGAACGCCCGCGCATCGGCTCAGGCCCAGGCCGACAGGCTGCACGAATCGGCCGACGCGAATCGGGCCCGAATCTCCGCCTGGTGGCACGACGTGCAGCGCTCATGGAGCCAGCACGTGGCGGCATTGAAGGAGGACATGACCGACCGCAGGGCCGAGCATGACCTCGACCGGGCGAACAAGAGGGCGGAGAACGCCGAGGGTGACGCCGCCTTCGCGATCGACTACGCCGTCGCGGCGATCGAGGAAGCAGAGTACGCGGTGCTCGATGCATCCCTAGCGAGGATGGAGGCCGACGAGCTCGCCGGGGCCAGCGCTTAACGGCGGCGTTCTGGAAAGCGACGGTTTCCGGCCAGCGCTAATCCGAGGCGTGTGACAAGCCGCCTGAGCCAGGCGGACCCGCAAGAGCGCGAACCTCCTTGGTCAGCGTCAGGATCTGCCTCGAGAGGTCGAGCAGCTCCTCGTTCTGCTTGTCCTCCTCCTGAACGGTTTTCCACTGATGGTCCGCGATCACCTGGCGCCTAGCGTCGGCGCGATTCTGGGAGATCATCACGAAGGTCGAGAGGAAAATGGCCTCGAGCGAAACGATCATGGTCAGCAGTCCGAAGGGGTAGTCCTCTAGCCCGAACCCGATCCAGCAGCCGAACCAGATGATGTGCAGATAGACGAACAGCATCGAGCCCGAGAAGGCGGTGATCTTGTCTGCGGCTCGGTTCTGCCGTGCCTCGGCGCGCTTCTGCTCGCGCTTCAGCAGAGCCGGATTGATCGGGGGCTCCAGCTCGGGGACGGGAACGAGGAAGCCATGCAGTCGCTCGCCGAGCGTCTTCTCGTTGTGGGCGGGGGTCGTCACTTGCGTGTGACCGATGATCGCTTGGCATCGGGACTCCTTCCAGGTGGGGGCTCAGAGCCTATTCCCAGCCTTCTGGGCCAGCGAAGGAATATCGCTTCGGACGAAAAGCGCATAAGCAGGCCCGGCCTGGCGCTGGCGCTGTAAGGGCCTCGAGCTTCCCTCCGGGTGTCCCTTTCCCCCGAACGACGATGCCGCCCGTTACAGGCGCGCCGCCATCGTCCTGCAAGCATGTGCGCCGCGACTCAGGCGCTAGTCGAGCGGTTCCGGCGTGTCGTCGGGCCTGTCCATGTAGCCAGCGACCAGCACCTCGCCCCAGTGCTCGTCAATCGAGCTGAGGTCGGCGTGGAGGGCGTGTGCGGCGGCGGCGCGGTCCTCGAAGTCGGCGTACTCGGTGCGCCACCACGAGCCTTCGACGTACTCGACCTGCCGTTGCTTAGAGAGCTTGTCCACGATGGCTCGCGCACGCTCGTCGTCGGTGCTGGACGCCTTGATGGCTAGGTGAAGCTCGTAGACGCTGCCCACGCTCCGCAGCCTAGTTGAGCGAGCAGTGGGGCAGGCCACCTGGGCGGCGAAAGTGGCGGGTTTTTTTTGAGGAAGAGATTGAAGATGTGGTGGGTGGGCGCCGGCGTTTGTGATCCACACCGGGGGTGGTAGGCGACGGACTAGGGACGTCTCGCGGGCATCACAGGGGCCTCTTGCGGGTGTCTGCTTTCGTCCAAAGCGGTAGGCGGGCCTACGGGACCCATACGCGCTCCATCGCGTTGGATTCGCTTAGAGGCTCAATCAGGCGAGTGACTTGGTCGAGCCCCTGCGGTGGAATAGGGTTGGCCAGGTCGCAAGCCCCGCGCTCGACGTGCGGTGCATTCCATCGAAAGGGGCGACATGTTGGATTCACCGCTCTCGCGGCACGCAGGGCCACTGGCAGCTCGCCGCCGGTGTGCTGATCGTCGTCGCGCAGCTTCTGTGGTTGCCGTTCGATCCCGACGATCACGTGGCCACCGCAACGGATCCTGTATTTCAGACCGGCAACGTCATCTACCTCGTTGGCTTTTGTGTGCTCATGCTCGCCCTGATCGGCGCGTACGGGTGGGGGCTACACAAGGCGCCGGGCAGGCTCGGCGTGATCGCCTTCGTCACTGCGATCGTTGGCACGATGCTTCTTGGCGGCGACCTGTGTTCGAGACCTTCGCCATCTCGTGGATCGCTGACGACGCGCCCGACCTGCTCGAGGCCGAGGATCCCTCGACCCTTCTTGCGATCGGCGCCATTTCCAGCTACCTGTCCTTCGCCGTGGGCTGGCTCCTGTTCGGTATTGCAAACTATCGGGCTCGCGTCTTCCCGACCGCCATCTGTGTCGCCATCGCGATCGGCGGCGTCATTGGGTTCCGTGCGTTGCTGTCGCCCACCGCCATCCCCCTCGCTCTTGCCGTCGCATGGATGGGCGTGTGGATGATGAGGACGCCGACCGCCGCCAGCGAGACCTCTCACCCAGGCCCGCAACAGGCGCCCTAGAGGCCGTTAACGCATTCCATGCGGAGCAGATATCCGCTCTTCGTCCGAAGCGCAATCACCGGCCGCGCTAAAAAACCGGCCCGAGTTGAATCGGCGCTCGTTGGGTAGCCAGATCCTCGATGGCCGAGAAGCCCACGTTGTACGTCTGTCACGGGGACGACGGGGGTCCCAGGGTGCATCCGTGCCGGCGAGTACAGGAGGCCCTGCGCGCCGAGGGGATCGAGTACGAGAAGGTGATCGCGGCGCACGGCCACCCGATCCCGTCGCCGCAAGGGCTCACGCGAGGAGCTGCGCGCGGCGACCGGGGACACGAAGCTTCCGGCGCTGAAGCTCGCTGACGGGACGGTGATCGCCCACTCGAAGGCGATCCTGTCCTGGGTCGCCGACCAGCCCTAACCGCGCTGCCTGGCGCACGGGGTCGGCACTAGTTGAGCGGCGCCTCCTACTGCATGACGCGTCTCGTGGTGCTATGGCTGGCCGTAGCGCCATAGTGCCGCGCATGAAAACCAGCCCACCCCTCGGGGCGTGGCTGGCAGAAGAACCGGCCCGAGGCCCCCATCGGCCCCGGCCGGTCCTCCGTCGAGTCGCCTCCTAGCGTCGATAGCTCCAGCTGTCGACAGGAGGGCGGAAGAACCAGCCCGAGGCACCCATTGGCCCCGGCCGCGGTCCTCCCGTTAGGTAACGACTGGGCCGAGCTCCGGCTTGCGCAAGCGGCTGTACAGCCAAGCCCCTAGCGCGTCCTACGGCAAGCAAGCCAGAGTGCCAGGGCTCC
>CAWCRN010000027.1:132500-403630 GCA_963797835.1 uncultured Solirubrobacterales bacterium | reverse complement strand
CTCATGTACGGCATCGGCGGCGAGCACAGGCTGACCGAGCTCGAGCTGCCCTGGCTGTCGGGCTACGAAGGCTCGAAGCCGGTACGCATCGGCAATGCCGCGAGCGAGCAGTTCCAGCTCGACATCTTCGGCGAAGTGCTGGCGGTGATCTACCGCGCATTCGAGCTCGGGCTGCCTCCGCGAGACGGACGCGCTCGCCGGGAATCGAGCTCGGCGACGCGATCGAGCGCGTCGAGCGCATGTGGCGCGAGCCGGACGAGGGGATCTGGGAGATCCGCGACAAGCAGCAGCACTTCACCTACTCCAAGGTCTCCGCCTGGACCGCGATCGATCGCGCGATCAAGTACTTCGAGGCGACAGGGGAGGATGCGCCCCTCGACCGCTGGCGGGCCGCGCGCGACGAGATCCATGCCGAGGTCCTGGCCAAAGGCTACGACGCCGAGCGCAACACGTTCGTCCAGTACTACGGCGGGAACGGCCTGGATGCGAGCCTGCTGCTCATTCCGATCTTCGGCTTTCTGCCGGCGGACGACCCGCGCGTCCTGGGCACGATCGACGCGATCCAGCAGGAGATCTGCGAGGGGCCGTTCGTCTGGCGCTACTCGACGGAGGGCGGCTTGGACGGGCTTGCCGGCGGTGAAGGGGCGTTTCTCATCTGCTGCTTCTGGCTGGTGAGTGCGCTGGCGATGGCCGGGCGCGTGGAAGAAGCCGAGCGCAACCTAGAGCAGCTCACGGCGCTGCGAAACGATGTCGGCCTCTTCAGCGAGGAGTACGACCCCCAGAGCAAGCGCCTGTTGGGCAACTTCCCGCAGGCGTTCTCGCACATCGGACTGTTGCACGCCATCTACGCGATCAGCGAAGCACGCCAGTAGGGCACATCCGCCTGCCTCGGGAACCTCGAACGTCAGGTTGTTCACAGCAACGAGATCCCCGAAGCGCCGGGTCAGCCCATCTGGGGTCAGCGCGCTCATGGTCGGTCAGCGCGGCGCCGGCGTCGGCCCTGCCGCGGCCTCGCCCTCCGCCGACGGGGCTGGCTCGAGTTCGTGCAGGATCTTCTCCCCCTCGATGTCGAGGTTCGGCATCCGCCGGTCGAGCCAGCGTGGAAGCCACCACGCACGACGGTCGAGCAGGGCCATCACGGCGGGCACGAGCGTCATCCTGACGAGGAAGGCGTCGACGAGCACGCCGAACGCCAGCGCGAAGCCGATCGACTTGACGGTGAGCGCGTCGTCGATGATGAAGTTGGAGAACACGGCGATCATGATGAGCGCCGCCGCGGTGACCACCCGAGCGCTCGCCGCGAAGCCGTTGATCGTCGCTTCGCGCGCCCTCCCCGTGTGGACATAGCCCTTGCATGCGCGAGACGAGGAAGACCTCGTAGTCCATGGCGAGGCCGAACAGGATGGCGATCATCAGCACCGGCAGGAAGCTGACGATCGGTCCGGTGGAGGCCACTCCGAGCGGGTCGGCCAAGTTCCCCTCTTGGAAGATCCATACGACCGCGCCGAGCGAGGCGGCGATCGTGAGCAGGATCCCCGCGGCGGCCGTGACCGGGACCGCGATCGAGCGGAACACCGTGGCCAGGAGGAGCAGCGCCAATCCGACGACGAGAACGAGGAACACCGGCAGCGCGGCGGTGAGCTTGTCGGACGTGTCGATGTTGATCGCCGTCGTGCCGGTGACCATCGCGTTGATGCCCGACTCCTGACGGATCTCGGCGGCCTCGTCACGCAGCCGATCGACGAGGTCCTTGGTGGTCTGTGAGGCTGGGCTGCCGCTCGGGGTGACGATGATGATCGCGACCTCGCCGTTCTCGTTGAAGAGCGGCTCGGAGGCGGCCGCGACGCCGGGGAACTCGGCCAGCGCCCTCGCCGCGTCCTCGGCGATCGCCCTCGGGCTCTCCTCGCCCTGGAAGCTCTCGAAGTCGATTACGGTCGTCAGCGGCCCGGTGAAGCCCGGGCCGAAGCCCTTGGTCAGGAGATCGTAGGACTTGCGCTCGGTCGTGTCCGTCGGCTGCGTACCGTCGTCCGGCAGGCCCTGGCGCATGTCGAGTGCCGGCAACGCCACCACGACGATTACGGCAATCACCACTCCTATCGCGACCCACGGCCTCCGCGTCACGAGCTGCGCCCAGCGCCGCCCCGCGGTGGGACCCTCCTTCTGTCGCCGACCGCGACCGGCGCGCTGGCCGGCGATGCCGAGCAGCGCCGGCAGCAGCGTTACGGCAATCAGCACGGCGATCGCCACCGTCCCGGCCGCCGCCAGCCCCATCACCGACAGGAACGGGATGCCGACCACGACCAAGCCGACGAGCGCGATCAGCACGGTCACTCCGGCGAACACGACCGCGCTGCCGGCCGTGGCGGTCGCGCGCGCGACCGACTCGACGGGATCCAGCCCGTCGGCAAGCTGCTGGCGGTGGCGCGACACGATGAACAGCGCATAGTCGATCCCCACCGCCAGGCCCAGCATGGTCGCCAGTGTGGGAGCCACCGAGTTGATCTCAGTGACTGCGGTCAGCGCGGAGATCGCCGACAGCCCGATCGCCACGCCGAGAATCGCGGTCACCAGCGGCAGCCCCGCAAGGAGCAGCGTGCCGAAGGAGATGAACAGCACGATGAAGGAGGCGACCACGCCGATCACCTCAGCGCTCGACTGCTCGCCCTCGCTCGTGCTAACAACGCCGCCCGAGAACTCGACCTGCAGACCCGCCTCGCGCGCCGGCCCCGCGACCCGCTCGAGCGCCTCCTTCGTCGAGTCGCTCAGATCCTCGACCGGGACAGCGAAATGGAGATCGGCGAAGCCGATCGTCCCGTCGCGCGACGGCGTGAAGCCCTCGACGAACTGCTCGCCCGTGGTGACGGCCTGCGGCACCGCTCGCGCGCGCTCGACCGTCGGCTCGACGACCTTCTCGTACCGCGGCTCGTCGAGCGTGTGTCCCTTCGGGGCGGCGAACACGAGCCTCGCTGTCGCGCCGCCGCTCCCGGGGAACTTCTCGTCCAACACGTCGAGCGCACGCTGCGCCTCAGTGCCCGGAACGTTGAACGCGTCGTTTGTGTCCTTCTTGACCGCCTGCGACGTCACCACCACCGCGACGAGCAGCGAGAGCCAGAAGGAAAGGACGATCCACCGGCGCCGAGACGCCCAGCGCCCGAGGCGATACAGGTAAGTCGACATCTGGCCCCTCGGCTGGGAGACGAGTCACAGCAACCTAGCCCATGGTGGGATCGGAGTAGAGCCCGGCCCTGGCCTACTCCGTCGGCGGTCTACGGCGGTGTCGTGGCAGCCCTGTCCTCGGCGGGGCAGCGCTGCGCGCTACCTCCCAGGGGCCGCTCGGAGATCACCAAGAGTGGATGACGCTCGCTCACCCAGCCTTAGCTCATCCTCGGCTCTGTCAACGATAGGAGGTTCAAAATGGCTGTATCGGAAGATCTCACCAAGCTCTCGGACGAGCTGCGCAGGCTGTCGGCCCGCGCGGACGAGGCCGAGAAGCGCGTCGCCGCAGCGAGGGAAAAGACCAAGGCCGACATCGAGGCCGACCGTGATGCGGCGCGCGCCGTCGGTGAGCAACAGGCCGAGGCGCTGCGCGAGAAGGCCGACGAGGGACGCGATCGGATCTCAGCCGGGTGGGCCGACGTCCAGCGAAGCTGGGACGAGGCGGTTGCCAGGATTCGCGCCGACGTCGAGTCCCGCAAGGCCGAGCACGACGTGCACAAGGCCGAGCGCCACGCAGACCGGGCCGAGGAAGAGGCGCGGTTCGCGATCGACTTCGCCTATTCGGCGGTGGTCGAGGCCGAGTACGCCGTGCTCGACGCCGCGCTCGCGCGGATGCAGGCCGACGACCTGTCCAACGAAGCGGCTCCCGCCGCTTAGACGGCGCAGTTCCTGCCGGCGCGGAGGACCCAGTCGAAGGGTCCTCCGCGCCACCCATCTCTGCCGACCGTTGCGCCGACGGCGCCTGACGGAGATACTGGCTTGCGATGGATCGCAATGTGGACCGCGGCACGGTCCCGCTCGCACGGGTGCGAGGGCCGTCCAGCCGCGGGCGTCTCGTGCGCCGCGAGGCGCTGTTCGAGCAGCTGTCGCGGGCCCGTAACGACTGTGTGGTTCTGGTCTGCGCTTCCGCAGGCAGCGGCAAGACGATGCTCGTGCGCTCGTGGCTCGAGGACAGCGGGGTCTCTGAGCACACGGCGTGGGTCGCGGTCGAGCAGGGCGAACGCGACGCGCAGCACTTCTGGCTCATGGTGACCAACGCGCTCTCGGCTGCTCTCGGCGGCTCGGTCGAGCCGCTCGGTCCGACTCCCGGTTTTCGCGGCGAGGCGGTGGTCGAACGGCTGCTGGAGGACCTTCGTTCGCTCGAAGAGCCGCTGGTGCTCGTGATCGACGACCTGCACGAGCTGCAGTCGCCTGAAGCGCTGGCGTGGCTGGAGCTGCTCATCACGCGGCGTCCCGCCGGCCTCGGGATCGTGCTGACGAGCCGCTCCGAGCCGCACCTGAACGTGCACCGCTTGCGCCTCGCCGGCGAGCTGAGCGAGATCCGAGAAGCGGAACTGCGCTTCTCTGCCCACGAGGCCGCCGAGCTGCTGCGGGCCAGCGAGATAGAGCTCTCCGACGAGGCGGTGGCGCTGCTTCACGAGCGCACGGAAGGTTGGGCCGCGGGCCTCCGCCTGGCGGCGATCTCGCTCGCCGGGCATCCGGACCCGGAGCGGTTCGTGCGCGACTTCTCCGGCAGCGAGCGCAGCGTCGCGGGATATCTGATGGCGGAGGTGCTGGAGCGCCAGCCGCCGGAGGTGCGGGAGCTGCTGCTGCGCACGTCGATCCTCGACCGGGTCACCGGGCGCCTGGCCGACGCGATGACCGGCCACTCGGACTCCGAGCGAATCCTGCTCGAGCTCGAGGAGGCGAACGCGTTCGTCACCTCCCTCGACGTCGGGCGCACCTGGTTTCGCTACCACCATCTGTTCGCCGACTTCCTGCGGCTCGAGCTGCGCCGCACCGACCCCGCCAGAATCGACGCCCTGCACGGCGTGGCAGCTCGCTGGTACGAGGAGCACGGACATCCGGCCGAAGCGATCCGACACGCGCAGGCGGCAGCGGACTGGACGTACGCGACGCGCTTGCTTGCCGACAGCTACATCAGCCTGATCCTCGACGGGCGGCTCGAAACGGTCGGCGGGCTGCTGGCGAGATTTCCTGCGGAGGCGGCGGGAGAGGACGCTGAGCTTGCGATCGTGCTCGCCGCCGCGCGCCTGTTTGCGGGGCGACCCGACGAGACCGAGGCGTACATCGAGGTGGCCCAGCGGTTCGCGGAGACCGTTCCCCCGGAGCGACGCCTGCGCTTCGACCTGCGGATAGCCAGCACGAAGCTGTGGTTGGCGCGCCGCAGCGTCGACCTCGCGACCGCGCTCGAGGCAAAGCGCGAGGTGGAGGCGGCGCTGGCGGCCCAATCGGCAAGCGACATCGCTCGCGTAGGCGACCATCGCGCCGCGGCCGTGATGAACGTCGGCATCACCGAGCTGTGGTCGCTGCGGACTAACGAGGCCCGCCGCCACCTCGAGGAGGCCCTGGCCTGGCACATCAGGCCGAGCGCCCTTACCTCGAGATCAGCTGTCTCGCCCATCTCGGGATCGCTGGACCGGACGGGGGAGGCTCGGTTCTCGACGGGGTGCACTACGCGGAGCAAGCGATCGCGAGGGCCGAGGCGCTCGGCTGGGGCGAGGAGGCGATCATCACGCCGGCGCTTGCGATCAGCGGAGTCGGACTGATGTGGCTGGGCCGGTTCGACGAGGCTGAGCGTCGGCTGGATCGCGCCGACGGGGCGTTGCGGCCCGAGGAGGACCCGATGACGACACTCATCGTTCGCTGGGCGACCGGTCTGCTGCGCCTGACCCAGGGTCGGCTAGAGGAGGCGCTGGCGGGACTCTCCGAGGCCCAGCGACTCAGCTCGCCGATGGGCAAGGAGGTGCGGACGATCGAGCCGCAAGGCGTGCTGCTCCAGACCCAGGTGCGCATGGGCAGAGCGGCCGAAGCGGCCGCCGCCCTCGCAGGGCTCGACGAGGAGGAGCGCGACCGTGCGCTCGTCAGGATCGCCGCCGCCGAGATCCACCTGGTGCAGGACGATCCCGAAGCGGCGCTCGCAGAGCTGGCCCCGGTGATCGAAGGGTCCAGTAGGGCGTCTCATTCGACGACATCGCTGATCGACGCGCTTCTGTTCGTCGCGCTCGCCCACGCGAGGCTGGGCGATGCTCGCGCGACCGAGGAGGCGATCGAGAGGGCGCTCGAGCTCGCAGAGCGCGAAGGAATTATCGTCCCCTTCGCCGTGGCGCCGGTCGGCGAGCTGCTCGAGCACCATCCACGGCATCGCACGGCCCACGCCGCGCTGCTCTCGGAGATCCTCAACGTGCTCAGCGGTGCGTCCCCGAAGCCTGCCGGGCCGGCGCGGCCAGCGGCCGAGGATCTGAGTGAGGCCGAGCTGCGGGTCGTGAGGTTCCTGCCGAGCAACCTGAAAGCGCCGGAGATCGCAGCCGAGCTCTTTGTTTCCCCGAACACCGTGCGGACTCATCTGCGCCACATCTACGCCAAGCTCGACGCGCACAGTCGCGGTGAGGCGGTCGAGCGCGCCCGTGAGCTCGGGCTGCTGGCGCCCTCGCGGATCGCCTAGGGCGCCGGCTTCGCGGTCGACCAGCTGAGCTCGAGCTCGAGCTGGATGCGGTCGCCATTCGCCGTCCCGCTGCGTCTCAGCACGATCTCGTCGGCGATCGGCACCGTCACCTGCCGTTCGCCGTTGAACGTCAGCGGGCCGCCCGTCATCAGGGCGTATGCGACATCGGTCAGGTGCTCCGCGGCCTGCTGGCGGGAGAGCCGTTCGCTGTTCTCATGCGTTGAATCGTTCACCGCGTGCAGTGTCTCCGTGACATGGGTGAGGGGTCATCACGCGATTCAGGTGATTCGTGCCAGGGGCGACCGGATGCTTGACGAGGACTTGCGCGTCGACGTCGACCCCGGGAGGTCTCGCTCGAGGCGATCGGATGGAGCTCGGTTGTCGCCCGGTTGCTGACACCTACGCTGGCACGCCGTGTGCCGGACCCCGAGACGGCGCTCGCCGTGGAACGCGAAAACCCCGCCTAAGCGGGGCTTTTGCAGATGCCGGAGGCAGGACTCGAACCTGCGACACGCGGATTATGATTCCGCTGCTCTAACCAGCTGAGCTACTCCGGCGGGGCGGCGAATGCTAGCGGCGGGATGGGCGCCGATCCGGTCCCGCTCGGTTGCGACAATCGCCCGATGAAGACTGTACGCGTGGGCTGCTCCGGGTGGGCTTACAAGGAGTGGCGCGGAGCCTTCTACCCCGAGAAGCTGCCTCAGCGCAGCTGGCTCGACCACTACGCCTCGGCGTTTGACACCGTCGAGGTCAACAGCACCTTCTACGGGCTCCCATCGGAGCGGACGGTGGCTGGGTGGATCGAGCAGACGCCTGCGGAGTTCCGCTTCGCGATCAAGGCGAGCCGGTACATCACGCACGTCAAGCGGCTGAACAGCCCCGAGAAGTACGTCGAGCGTTTCCTCACCGCGATTGAGCCGCTGCGAAGGGCGGAGCGCCTGGAGGCGATCCTCTGGCAGCTGCCGCCGAGCTTCCAGCGAAACGACGAGCGGCTCGATGCCGCGCTTTCGGTCATCAACGAGCGCGCCCCGGGTCGCCACGCGGTCGAGCTGCGAAACGCGACGTGGTTCAGGGGCGACGTGTACGAGCTGCTGCGCGGCCACGGCGCGGCCCTGGTGATCGGCGACGATCCCGACCTGACCTTCCAGGAGCGCGAGCTCACGGCCGGGTGGACGTACGTGCGCCTTCACGGAGGCGGCGGGCGGGGGCGGGAGCTACTCGCCGAGGGAGTTAGCGACCTGGCGCCGGCGGATCGCCGCCTGGCGCTCCCGCTCCGAGGTGCTCGCCTATTTCAACAACACCGCCGAGGCGCCCGCCGCCGAGAACGCACGGGCTCTGGCCGCCGGCCTCAGCTGATGCTGCTGGCCGTTCCAAACTTCTCCGAGGGCCGCGACGCCGGGCTGGTCGAACGGGTGACGGCGCAGTTCACGGCGGGGGCGGACCTGCTCGACTCGCACTCGGACGCGGTCCACAACCGCACGGTTCTGACGCTCACTGCACCGGCCGAGTTCCTTGGCCAGGCAGTTGCTCGCGGCGCCGGGGCCTGTTCGATGGCGATCGACATGCGCCGCCATGAGGGCGCTCACCCCGCGATCGGGGCACTGGACGTCGCGCCCTTCGTCTACTTGACGGCCGACGACCGGGGCGCAGCCCGCGACGTGGCGCTCGCCGCCGCGAGGGCTATCGGCGGCGACGGCATCCCGGTCTTCCTCTACGGCGAGCTGGCGAGCGACACCGAACGGAGGGAACGCGCCTTCTTCCGCGAGGGCGGCCTCGCGAGGTTGCGCGAACGGATGGCTGCGGGCGAGCTTCAGCCGGACTTCGGCCCGGACGCCCCGCACCCGGGCGCCGGGGCGACGCTCGTCACGGTGCGCCCGCCGCTTGCCGCCTTCAACGTCCTGCTCGAGGGCGTGGACATGGACGTGGCCCGCAAGGTCTCCGCGGGTTTGCGCGAGTCGGGCGGCGGCCTGACGGGGGTTCGCGCGATGGCGGTCGACCTCGGCGCGGACGGTCCCCAGATCTCCACCAACGTCCACGACCCGATCGCGGTGCCGCTGGCCCTGGTCGTGGCGCGGATCGGCGAGCTCGCGGCGGAATCCGGCGGGCGCCCTGCAGCTGCCGAGATCGTCGGCCTCGTGCCCGAGGCCGCCCTCGCCGGCTTTCCCGAGGAGATCCCGATCCCCGGGTTCGACCCGGACCGGCACGTGATCGAACGCGCCGCAAGCTAGATTCTCGCCCGTGGCCCAGACGAGGAGGAAGCGCAAGCGAAAGCACAAGGGGACCCAGGGCGGCAGCATCGACCGTCGGGGGCGCACCTCGAGGCCCGCCAACCGGCAGGAGGCCCGGGCGCGTTCCCGCCGCCAGGTGGCCGACCGGCGCGACACTCCGCCGACCTGGCGCAGCTCGTTCAACCGCGCGCTGATCGCGGCCGGGGTCTTCTTCGCCCTGCTCGTTCTGCTCTTCCAACAGCCGGTGGAGAGCTCGGTCGCGCTCTCGGCCTTCATGCTGCTCCTCTACGTCCCGATGGGGTACGGGATCGACCGCTTCTTCTACAACCGCCGGATGGCCTCCAAGCGCAAGGCGAAGGAGGCGCGCGGGGGCTAGGGCAGCTGTCCTGTCCAGCTGTGGCAGTGGAACAGCAGGGCAGGACGGCTCGGGCCATTACCCTGATCGGCGATGGACGTTCGCATGCTCACCGTCGGCCCGGTCGCCGAGAATTGCTTCATCGCGCGCCGCGAGGGCTCGGACCGCGGCGTGGTCGTCGATCCCGGCGAGGAGGCCGAGCGCATCCTCGCCACCGTGGAGGAGATGGGCGTCGGCATCGACGCGATCCTCCTCACGCACACTCACTTCGACCATGTTGGCGCCGTGGCGCCGGTCGCCAGGGCCACCGGGGCTCCGGTCTACTGCCCGGAGCTCGAGGTTCCGGTGCTGGCCGACATCATGTCCTTCGTCCCGTGGCCCGGGTTCGGCCCCTACGAAAGCTACGACGCCGACGAGACCGTCTCGGGCGGGGAGAAGCTGGAGCTGGCCGGGATGGACATCGACGTCCTCTACACGCCCGGCCACAGCCCCGGGCACGTCACCTACTCGATCCCCGCCGAGGACGTGCTGTTCTCCGGCGACGTCCTGTTCCAGGGCTCGATCGGCCGCACCGACCTCCCCGGCGGGCACGCGCCCACCCTGATGGAGAGCCTCCGGACCCTGGTCGAGTCGTTCGGGGAGGAGACGACCGTCTACCCGGGCCACATGGGCATCACCACGCTCGGGGCCGAGCGGGCCACAAACCCATTCCTCACCGCGCTGGCGCGATGAGCGAGCGCTTCAAGGCGCCGCGCGGCACCTTCGACGTGCTGCCGGAGGCCTCGGCG
Source organism: uncultured Solirubrobacterales bacterium (assembly GCA_963797835.1). Lineage (GTDB taxonomy): Bacteria > Actinomycetota > Thermoleophilia > Solirubrobacterales > 70-9 > JBDTSW01. The sequence continues at coordinate 393,598 of CAWCRN010000027.1, read as the reverse complement.
CTGCGGGCGAGCCTCTACACCGCCGCGGCCGAGGCCTTCAGTCGCGCCGGGTACGGGCGCATCGATACCCCGGCGTTCGAGGACACCGAGCTGTTCGCGCGCGGCGTGGGGGGCAGCACCGACATCGTCCGCAAGGAGATGTTCACCTTCGAGGATCAGGGCGGGCGCAGCCTGACCCTCTGCCCGGAGGGAACGGCCCCGATCTGCCGCGCCTACCTCGAGCATGGCATGCACAAGGAAGCCCAGCCGGTGAAGCTCTGGTATTGGGGGCCGTTCTTCCGCCACGAGCGCCCGCAGGCCGGTCGCTACCGCCAGTTTCACCAGATCGGCGCCGAGGCGATCGGCTCCGACTCCCCGCTGGTGGACGCCGAGCTGATCGTGATCCTGAGCGACCTCCTCCACGACCTCGCGGTCCCCGGCCTGACGCTGAAGCTCGGGAGCCTCGGCTCGCTGGAGGGACGCGCCGAGTACCGCGAGCGGCTCCAGGCGTATCTGCGCGAGCACGAGGCCGAGCTGTCGAAGGACGTCGGCGAGCGGATCGAGGAGAACCCGCTGCGGGCCTTCGACTCCAAGGACGAGGCGACGCAGTCCGTGATGGCGAGCGCTCCGAGGATGCTGGACCACCTGGCTGGCGAGGACGCCGAGCACTTCGCCGAGGTCCGCGGCCTGCTCGACCGCGCCGGCGTCCACTACGAGCTCGACGGCTCGCTCGTCCGCGGCCTGGACTACTACACGCGAACCGTCTTCTCGTTCGAGTCCGACCGCCTGGGCGCCCAGGCGGAGGTCGCCGGCGGCGGGCGCTACGACGGGCTCGTCGAGTTGCTCGGCGGCCCGGCCACCCCCGCGGCGGGCTGGGCTTGCGGCATCGAGCGGGTGCTCCTGGCCCTCGACCAGCACGGCGGTGTGCCGCCGGTGGAGGTGTTCGTCGTGGCGCCCGACGGGCGGCGCGAGAACGCGCTGGGCCTGGTCTTCGAGCTGCGCCGCGCCGGGATCGCCGCGGACCTCGATCTGGCGGAGCGTGGCTTCAAGGGGCAGATGAAGCAGGCCGACCGCTCGGGTGCCGACGTGGCGCTGATCCTCGACGAGGAGGGCACGGCCACCGCCCGCGACATGGAGACGGGCGAGCAGCGCCCAGTCGCGCTCAACCGGGTGATCCAGGAGCTTGACCCAGGCTGACCGGCGGCCTCGCCCCTGCCTCCGGCTCAACCGTAACCATCGCAGCGTATACCCGTCGCGGCGCCCCGGCGCGGCCCTTGCGAGACTGCGCCGCGTGAGCGATGAGAGCGCATTCCCCGCCCTGCGGGCAAACGCCTACCGCGACACATGGTGCGGGCAGGTGCTGGAGGACCGGGTAGCCGCGACCGCACGGGTCGCCGGCTGGGTCCATCGCCGGCGCGACCACGGCGGGCTGATCTTCATCGACCTGCGCGACCGCACCGGACTCGTCCAGCTGGTGTTCAACCCCGACGTCGCGGGCGACGCGCAGGAGCTGGGGCACCGGCTGCGCGCGGAGGACGTGATCAGCGTGGCAGGCGAGGTCGTCCGCCGGGACCCGGAGACCGTCAATCCCGAGCTCCCCACGGGCGAGTTCGAGCTGCGCGTCGGCGACGCCGAGCTGCTCGCCGACGCCGAGACTCCGCCGTTCGAGATCGAGGGGTACTCGGGCGAGGTGGGGGAGGAGATGCGTCTTCGTCACCGCTACCTCGACCTGCGCCGCGAGCGGATGCGCGACGCGCTGCTGCTGCGCCACCGCGTGACCCGCGAGATCCGCGACTTCCTCGAGGGCGAGGGGTTCGTGGACATCGAGACGCCCGTGCTGACGCGATCGACGCCGGAAGGGGCTCGCGACTTCCTCGTTCCCAGCCGGCTTCAGCCCGGCTCCTTCTACGCGCTGCCGCAGTCGCCGCAGCTGTTCAAGCAGATGCTGATGATCGGCGGCTTCGAGCGCTACTACCAGATCGCGCGCTGCTTCCGCGACGAGGACCTGCGCGCCGACCGCCAGCTCGACTTCACCCAGCTCGACCTCGAGATGTCCTTCGTCGAGGCCGACGACGTGATGGACGTGAACGAGCGCCTGCTCGCGGCCGTCCTCGGCACGCACGGGATCGAGGTCGAGCTGCCGTTCGCGCAGGCTCCCCTATGACGAGGCGATCGCGCGCTTCGGCTCGGACAAGCCCGACCTGCGCTTCGGGCTCGAGCTGGTGGACGTCACGGAGAAGCTGGCCGCGACCGAGTTCAACGCCTTCCGAGGCGTGGTCGCCTCGGGCGGCGCGGTGAAGGCCATGAACGTCGGCGCTCGCGAGCTGTCACGGGCCCAGCTCGACGGCCTCGTCGAGGAGGCGAAGGAGCTGGGCGCGAAGGGGCTGGTCTGGGCCGTTGTCGAGGGCGACGGCTGGCGCTCGCCGGTGGCGAAGTTCCTCTCCGAAGACGAGATCACGTCCATCAACGCGGCGCTCGACGCCTCCGAGGGCGACGTGCTGCTGCTTGCCGCCGACGAGCGGGCTGTGGCGGCGAGCGTGCTGGGAGGCCTGCGGGTGCGCCTGGGCGAGCGCTTCGGCCTTGTCCCCGAAGACGCCAACGAGCTCACGTGGATCGTGGACTGGCCGCTGTTCGAGTGGAACGAGGGCGAGGGGCGATGGGACGCCCTGCACCACCCGTTCACCTCGCCGGCCGGCACGCTTGACCCAGATGACCCGGGCTCCGCCCGCGCGCTGGCGTACGACGTGGTCTGGAACGGGGTCGAGCTGGGCGGCGGCTCGATCCGCATCTCCGACCCAGCCGTCCAGAGCGCGGTCTTCGAGGTGCTGGGGATCGGGGCCGAGGAGGCCGAGGCGCGCTTCGGGTTCCTGCTCGAGGCCCTCCGCTATGGGGCGCCGCCGCACGGCGGCATCGCCTACGGGCTGGACCGGTGGGTGGCGCTGCTCCATGGGACCGACTCGATCCGGGACGTGATCGCCTTCCCCAAGGCCGCGTCGGGCGCCGACCCGCTCACGGGCGCCCCGGCGCCCGTCGCAGAGGAGCAGCTCCGCGAGCTGGGTATCGCGGTCCGCGCCCGCACGGCCGGGCGCCGCCGGCGGTGCGTGAGCGCGCCCGCGACGGCTCGCGGCTCAAGCTGGGCGGCGAGCAGCCGAACTATGGGTTGGTATGGTCCGTCGCTGGCTCGAGTCTGTTCGTTCGCCGCTCCAATTGTGAGCCAACACAATTGCCTCGGGAGTCCCTTCTCCGGCGGTCCCATCGGGCCCGCCGGGCGGACACCCACCTGTCTATTCAGGTTCTCAGGCCGAGCGGTACCGGCAGATTGGAGCCCCTTTTCTTGATCGGCTGGCCGCGCGCCAGCCGGGCTGGGTCGGGCGCATGAGGAAGGCGCTCAACTCGAACCCTCTGGTCCAGATCGGCGCGATCGCCGTGCTGGGCGTGGTCGTCGCCTTCCTGATGCTTCGGAACCTCTCCGGCGGCGAGCCCGCCCCCGATGCCGACCGTCCCGTCAGCGTCCCCGCCCCCACCGAGGCGCCGCCGGTGTCCGCCGCACCCGCCGAGTCGGCGGCCCCGCCCGCGGACTCAACGGCCGCTCCGACCGGCCCCGCCGCGGTACCGGTGGAGCCCGCGACCGTCGCGCCGGAAACCCCGGCAGCCGCGCGTTCAAGGCAGGGCCGGGACTGCCCGGGCCCGTCGTGGCGGCGTACGAGGGCGGCGACATCGGTGGCGGTTCTCGTCACCCGGGCCGGAGGCGACCGATGACAGGCGCTTCGAAGGCTCGCGACGGGGCTTCGCGACGAGGAGGACGTCGCGTTCTTCCATACCTACGTTCGCGACGTCGCCGACTACTCACGCATCGCCGAGGGCGTGGACCTCGATCGGGTCCCGGCGCTGTTGGTTCTGGCCCCGCGCAAGGTGAGCGGCGACGGTCTACCAGTCGCCACGGTCTCCTACGGCTTCCGCGGCTACGACAGCGTTCGCCAGGCCGTACGCGACGCGGACTACGAGGGCAAGGCCCTCCCCTACCACCCTGAGTAGGAGCCGGGCGCTAGCCTCGGCGTGTGAGCACGCTCGAGGACTATCTGCGGGACGCTTCCCGCCGCGGCCTCCCGCCTGAGGGGTCCTTCACCGGCGCCGCCGGCGGGGCGCCCTGCGGCGATCTGGTGCGCGTCTCGCTGCTGCTCGAGGACGGAGTGGTTGGCACGGCACGGTTCGACGCCGAGGGCTGCGCGGCCGTGGTCGCCGCCGGCGCCGCGGTGTCGGCGCTGGCCGAGGGCTCCGGAGTGCTCCAGGCGGCCACGATCTCGCCGGCCGACGTCTCGGCGGAGCTCGGCGGGCTGACGGCGCAGGGCGCCCATGCCGCCGACCTCGCGGCAGACGCGCTCAGCCGTGCGCTCTCCGCCGCCGCCGCCTCGGGGGCCGTGCTGGCCCGAGCGCCCGAGCGTGGCGAGCGGGTGGCGGTGGCGATCTCCGGTGGCGTCGACTCGGCCGTCGCCGCCCTCCTCGAGCGCGACCGAGGCGCGGACGTCGTGGCGGTGACGGTGAAGCTCTGGGCCGACAGCCACAGCGACGGTGCCCGCAGCTGCTGCTCGCCGCAGGCCGTGCTCGGGGCCAGGGGGCTGGCGCAGTCGCTCGGCCTTCCGCACTTCACGCTGGACCTCGAGGACGCGTTCCGGGCCACGGTCGTGGACGACTTCCTGACCGGCCACCGCGAGGGCCGCACCCCCAATCCGTGCGTGCTCTGCAACGGGGACGTCCGCCTCGACGCGATGCTGGCGCTCGCCGGCCGTCTGGGCGCGGGCGCCCTGGCCACAGGCCACTACGCCCGGGTCCGGGACGACGGGTTCGGGCCGTTGCTGGCCGCGCCCGCCGACGAGGCCAAGGACCAGACCTACATGCTCTCGGGCGTCGCCCCGGCGACGCTCGGGCGGCTTCGCTTCCCGCTCGCGGGCCTCACCAAGCCCGAGGTCCGTGCGCGCGCCGCGGCGGCCGGCCTCCCCGTGGCCTCGAAGGCCGAGAGCCAGGACCTCTGTTTCCTGGCGGGCGAGGGGAAGCGCGGTTTCCTGGAGCGCCACGGCGGGCTTGCCGACCGGGCGGGCGAGATCGTGGACGTGGAGGGCAAAGTGCTGGGCGAGCACCCCGGGCACCACCACTTCACGGTCGGGCAGCGTCGCGGGCTGGGCATCGCGAACGGCGAGCCGCTCTACGTCCTGAGCACGGATGCGGCCGCGAATCGCGTCACCGTCGGCCATCGCGACGAGCTGGCGACGCGGACCGTGCGCCTTCGCCGCGCGCGGCTACACCGCGATTCGCGCCGCGCCGACCGCGTCAGGCTGCGCTACCACTCGCGTTCGATCCCATGTCGCCTCTCCGAGGCCCCGGCGGGGGAGCACGCCGAGCTGACCGTGCACCTCGCCGAGCCCGCCCACGGGCTCGCCCCCGGCCAGACCGCCTGCCTGATGGACGGCGACCTGGTGGTCGGCCGCGGCACCATCGCCGCCTAGACTCAGGCGCGCCATGAAGTCGAACGAGATCCGCGAGGCGTACCTCTCCTACTTCGAAGGCAAGGGGCATATGCGCCAGCCCTCGGCGGCGCTCGTGCCGCCGCCCGACGACACGTCGGTGCTCTTGACGACCGCGGGGATGCAGCCGTTCAAGCCCTACTTCCGCGGGGAGGCCGAGCCGCCCACGCCCCGCCTCACGAGCTGCCAGCGGTGTTTTCGCACGGTCGACATCGATGTCGTCGGCTCCACCAAGCGCCACCTCACCTTCTTCGAGATGCTCGGCAACTTCTCGTTCGGCGACTACTTCAAGGAGGAGGCGGTCGCCTACGCCTGGGAGCTGTCGCTGGAGGGCCTGGGGCTCGACCCGGAGCTGATCTGGGCCACGGTGTTCGCAGGCGACGAGGAGCTTGGGCTGGGCCCCGACGAGGAGGCGATCGAGCTGTGGCGGGCCCAGGGCGTGCCGGACGGGCGGATCGTGCGACTGCCGCGGGCGGAAAACTTCTGGCAGGCCGGGCCGAGCGGGCCGTGCGGCCCGTGCTCGGAGCTCTACCTCGACCGCGGCCCGGCCTTCGGGGGCGACGATGAGCGCCCGGGCGACGACACCGACCGCTACCTCGAGTACTGGAACCTCGTCTTCATGACCTACGAGCTGGCGGCGGACGGCTCGCTCTCCGACCTGCCACAGCGGGGCATCGACACCGGGCTCGGCCTCGAGCGCCAGGCCGCGATCCAGCAGGGCGTGGACTCGGTGTTCGAGACCGACCTCTTCCGGCCGCTGGTGTCGCTGGCGGAGGAGCTCTCGGGTCGTGCTTATGACTCGAGCGCGGAGGCGACGCGCGCGATGCGCATCCTCGCCGACCACTCGCGCGGGATGGTCAACCTGATCGCCGACGGGGTCGTGCCCTCCAACGAGGACCGTGGCTACGTTCTGCGCCGGATCATGCGCCGCGCGATCCAGCAGGGCCGGGTGCTGGGGCTGGAGGCTCCGTACCTTGGGCGCTTCGCCCAGCTTGCGATCGAGACGCTCGTCGATGCCTACCCGCACCTGGAGGAGCAGCGCCACACGGTCCTGCGATGGGTCGGTGACGAGGAGGAGAGCTTCGGGCGCACCCTGGAGCGCGGCACCGAGCTGCTTGGCCGGATCGTCGCCGAGGCGAAGGAGGCCGGGACGTCGTGGATCGACGCCTCGCAGGCGTTTCTGCTCCACGACACCTACGGGTTCCCGTACGACCTGACCAGGGAGCTCCTCACCGCCGAGGGCCTGTCGGTCGACGACTCCGGCTTCGAGGAGCTGATGGAGGAGCAGCGCGAGCGCGCGCGAGCCGATGCCGACGGCGGCGACGGTGGCGGCCACGAGGAGATCCTCGCGTTCGCGCGCGAGGCACCGCCGACGAGCTTCGTCGGCTACGAGACCCTCAGAGCGCGGACGAGCGTCGTGGCGGCCCGCGCGGCCGGCGACAACGGGGGCGACGCGCTTGTCAAGCTCGAGGAGAGCCCCTTCTACGCCGAGGGCGGCGGCCAGGTCGCGGACTCGGGGACTCTTCGATGGGACGGGGGTGAGGTGGAGGTCGCCGACGTCTACCGGATCGGCGACGACCAGGCGCTCCGCGCGGCCGGCGCCCCCGACCCGGGCACCGCCGTCGAGGCCGTCGTCGACCACGAGGCGCGGCACGCGACCATGCGAAACCACACGGCCACGCACCTGCTTCACGCTGCCCTGCGCGAGCGTCTGGGCGACCACGTGCGCCAAGCCGGCTCGGCGGTCCGCCCCGACAAGCTCCGCTTCGACTTCACCCACGGTGCCGCGCTTGCGCCCGAGGAGCTGCATGACATCGAGGACCGGGTGAACGAGTGGATCAAGGCCAGTCGCTCGGTGCGGGCCATGCAGATGGAGCGCGCCGAGGCCGAGGCGCTGGGCGCGATGGCGCTCTTCGGGGAGAAGTACGGGGATTGGGTGCGCGTGGTCGAGGTCGAGGACGTCTCGCGCGAGCTCTGTGGCGGCACGCACGTCGCCAACACCGCGGAGGTGGGGATCTTCGCGATCGTGGGCGAGGGCTCGAGCGCGGCCAACGTGCGGCGGATCGAGGCGCTCACGGGTCCGGCCGCGATCGATTGGTTTCGGTCCCGGAGCGCCGCGCTGGACGAGGCGGGCGCGCTGCTGGGCTCCCCGCGCGACGCGGTGGCCGCTGCCCGCCGCGTCTCCGAGCGCCTCTCGGAGCTGGAGAAGCGGGTCGCCGCGGCGGGTAGCCGTGACGCCGGCGCGGCGGCCGAGGAGCTGGCCGGCTCGGCCGAAAAGGTCGACGGCGTCCCGGTGGTCGCCACCCGCGCCGACGCCGCCGACGGGCGGGCCCTCCAGGACCTGGCCGACCGCGTCAGGGCCAAGCTGGGGGAGGGCGCCGTGGTACTGGGCGCCGCCGACGGCGACAAGGTGGTGCTGGCCGCCAGCTTCAGCCAGGGCGTGATCGCGCGCGGGCTGCGGGCCGGCGAGACCGTGGGAGAGGTGGCGCCGATCGTGGGCGGCGGGGGCGGGGGCCGAGACGACGCCGCGCAGGCCGGAGGCCGCGACGCCTCGAAGCTCGACGAGGCCCTCGCCGCCGCCCGCCAGGCGATCGAGCGCGGGCTCGGCGGGGGTTCGTGATGAGGTGCTTTAGCACCGAAACCGGCATGTCAGGCGGCGAAGCCGCCGCAGGTGATTAGTGCGCGTGCTGGCCATCGACCACGGCGCCGCCCGGGCGGGGTGCGCGATCTGCGACCCGAGCGAGACCGTGGTGCGTCCGCTCGACGTGATCGAGCCTCCCGATCCGGCGGCCGTCGCGACGCTCGCCCGCGATGAAGGCGCTGAGATGGTGGTCGTCGGCCTGCCGGTCTCCCTCGACGGCGAGGAGCGCGAGCAGGCGGCCGCCGCGCGGGAGTTTCGCGACCGCCTGGCCGAGATATTGGACGTGCCCGTGGAGACGTACGACGAGCGACTCACGACCCGAATGGCGGAGGCATCGGCGCGGGACGGAGCAACGGCGCCCGCCGACGCGCTTGCCGCCGCGCACCTCCTCGAGGGCTTCCTGGCGAGGCGGGGCGCGGCTTGACGCCGGACTCGGACTGGCGGGATCCCTACTCCGGGGACGACGGGGCTGCTCGCGACCGCGAGCGCCGGCGGGCCGAGCGCGAGGCCCGGCGGCGCGAGCGCCTGGGCGAGCGCGTGCGCGAGGAGATGAACCCGGCCGAGACCGAGACGCCTCCGGCCGCCGCGTCCCCGCCGTTGGCTGCGCCGCCGCCAACCGAGCCTGCCGCCGACGCGCCGACGGAGGTGGCACCCCGCCCAGCCGCGGCGGAGCCTGCCGCCACGCCGCCCGAGGCACCGCCTCCCGAGGTACCGCCGACCGCCGTTCCCCCGGGGCCGCCGCCGCGGCCGCCCGGCCGTCCGCCGCGGTCGGCCATCGCGCGCAGGCGCCTGCTCGCCCTGTTCGGCCTGCTCGCCCTGGCGTTTGTGGGCTTCGTCGTGGTCGTGGCGGCGAACCGGATCGGGGGCGACGACGCCCCCGCTGCGCCGCCGCCGAAGGCGCGCCCGACGATCTCGGTCACGATCCCCGAGGGCTACAGCCGCGACCAGGTGGCGAAGGTCGCGAAGGAGGCCGGACTCGAGGGCGACTACATGAAAGAGACGGTGACCTTCAAGGGGTTCAAGCCGGAGAAGTACGGCGCGGAGAATCCGCAGAACCTCGAGGGCTTCCTGTTCCCGGCGACCTACGAGCTCTTCAAGAACGCCAAGGCAGAGGACCTGGCGGCCAAACAGCTCGAGGCGTTCGAGCAGAACATGGCCGGGATCGACCTCTCCGAGGCGAAGTCGAAGAACCTGACGCCGTACGACGTGGTCACGATCGCCTCGATGGTGGAGCGCGAGGTGCAGGTGCCGGAGGAGCGGGCGACCGTCGCATCGGTGATCTACAACCGGCTCGCCGACGGGATGCCGCTGGGGATCGACGCGACGATCCGCTTCGAGGACTCCAACTACGACGAGCAGCTCCTCGAGTCGCGCCTGAACGAGGACACCCCGTACAACACGCGCACCAACACCGGGCCTGCCACCGGGGCCGATCGGGAACCCGGGCCTCTCCTCGTTGGAGGCGGCGGCGAGCCCCGCCGAGACCGACTTCCTCTTCTTCGTAGTCAAGCCCGGCACCTGCGGCGAGCACGTCTTCGCGAAGACCGAGGACGAGTTCTTCGCGGCCGAGGCGGAGTATCAAGCCGCGTTGCAGGCGGAGGGCGGCTCCCCTACCGAATGCTGATCGCGCCCTAGCATCGGCTCATGCCAAAGCTCGCGGTCGTCGGTCAACCGGTGTTCCACTCGCGCTCGCCGGCGATGCATACCGCGGCGCTCGAGGAGATGGGACTGGCGCCCGAGTGGAGCTACCAGGCGCTCGAGGTCTCCCCGGACGACTTCAACCGGACGGTTAGGGGCCTGGCAGCCCAGGGGTTCGCCGGGGTCAACGTGACCCTGCCGCACAAGGTCGCGGCGCTCGGGGTCGCGACCAGCGTCTCGCCGGCCGCGCTGTCGATCGGGGCCGCGAACACGCTCACGTTCGAAAGCGGCGGGATCGTGGCCGAGAACACCGATGCGCCCGGGATCATCGCCGCCCTGCCCGGCTCGCCCGAGGGGCGAAGGGCGCTCGTCCTCGGCGCCGGCGGTTCGGCCCGCGCCGCGGTGACTGGGCGCTTCGCGACGCGGGCGCGGCCCTGTCGATCTGGAACCGCACGCCGGCGCGGGCCGAGGCAGCTCGCGGCGGAGCTGGGGGGCACGGCGATATCGCCAGGCGCGGGGGGAGATTTGCCGCTCTCGGAGTTCGAGATCGTGGTCAACGCGACGACCGTCGGGCTCGAGGCGGCGAATCCCGCTCCCGGGTGGCGGGGTAGCGGCTGACCCTGATCGTGGGGCTGCGGCCCTCAAGAGTCTCCACCTGCCTGCCGATGGTCTCGGGGAAGGACACGTTGTGGTGGATCTGGTCTACGGGACCGCGGAGACCCCTCTCGCGGCCGTGGCCAGGGCCCGGGGCGCGAAGGTCGTCGATGGGCTCGAGGTCCTCGTCCGGCAGGGAGCCGCCTCCCTTCGGATCTGGACCGGGATGGAGCCACCGATCGAGACGATGAGACAGGCAGCGCGAGGACGATGACGATGGAGAACCGGCCCGGCTACCTGCGGCCAGTCACATCCGCCGCCGGGGCGGAGGCCGCCGCGGAGGCCACGGACGACTCCGCCCAGGGGACGCCGGGGATCACGCCGCCGCTGAGGCGCGGGCACCCCGGGAAGTTCATCTCCGACGTGATCGTCGACCTCGGCTACGCGACCCGCGAGCGCGTCGACGAGGCGTCCGAGGCGGCCAGGGTCGCCGGGCGCTCGCCGCAGGCCCTCCTCCTCGAGAGCCGCGTGATCTCCGCCGACCAGCTCGCCCGCGCGGTGGCGGAGCGCTACGGCCTCGACCACGTCGACCTCGGCGAGTACCACGTGGACATGGGCGCGGCGAACCTCCTGTCCGTGGGCGCGGCGCGGCGCTACCGGGCGGTTCCGATCGGCTACATCGACCACGAGACGCTCCTGCTCGCGATGTCCGATCCCGCGAACGTCGTGGCGCTCGACGACATCCAGATGATGACCGGCCTGAGCTGCCGCGTCGCGGTCGCCGCCGACGAGGACATCGAGGCCCTGATCAGCCGCCTGAACCGGCTCGACTCCGCGGTGACGGAGGCCGTCCAGGATGAGGACGAGGAGGACCAGGACTCCCTGGAGCCCACGGCCCTCCGCGAGTCGGCCGACGACGCCCCGGTCATCAAGCTCGTCTACTCCATCCTCGGACAGGCCGTCACCGAGGGTGCCTCCGACATCCACTTCGAGCCCGAGGACGGCGACATGCGGGTGCGGATCCGAGTCGACGGCGTCCTCGACGAGGTCGCGCGCGTGCCCAAGCGGATGGTGTCTGGAGTCGTCTCCCGCGTCAAGATCATGAGCGAGCTCGACATCGCCGAGAAGCGCGTGCCGCAGGACGGCCGCGTGTCCGTGAACGTCGAGGACCGCCGGGTCGACCTGCGGGTCACGACCCTTCCCACCCAGCGCGGCGAGGGCTGCACGATCCGCATCCTCGACAAGTCGCAGGCGCTCCGCTCGCTGGACGAGCTCGGGCTCGACGGCGACCCGCGCGAGCGCTTCGAGTCGTCGGTGAGCCAGGCCTACGGCGCCGTGCTCGTCACCGGCCCGACGGGGTCGGGCAAGTCCACCACCCTCTACGCCGCGCTGAGCGAGATCAACGGCGTCGAACGCAAGATCATCACGATCGAGGATCCGGTTGAGTACCGGCTCGAGGGGATCAACCAGATGCAGGTGAACCGCAAGGCGGGGCTGGACTTCGCCACCGGGCTGCGCTCGATGCTGCGCGCCGACCCGGACGTGATCATGGTCGGCGAGATCCGTGACGGAGAGACGGCGCGGATCGCGATCGAGGCCGCGCTGACCGGGCACATGGTCCTTTCCACCCTGCATACGAACGACGCTCCGGGGGCGATCGTCCGGCTCCAGAAGATGGGGATCGAGAGCTTCCTCACCGCCTCGGCGATCGATTGCGTGGTCGCCCAGCGCCTGGCCCGGAAGCTCTGCTCGTCCTGCAAACAGCGGGCGGTACTGACGCTGGACTCCCTGTCCGACTCCGGCTTCCGGGTGGGAGCCGACGTCGAGGCCTACGAGCCGGTGGGGTGCGCGCGCTGCAACCGCAGCGGCTACCGCGGCCGGATCGGCATCTTCTCGGTGATGCGCATGAGCGAGCGCATCAAGACGCTCACGATCGACGGGGGCACCGAGGCCGAGATCGCGACAGCGGCGCACGAGGAGGGCATGCTGACCCTGCGCGAGGACGGGCTCACGAAGGTGCGCTCCGGGATCACCTCCATCGAGGAGGTCGCGCGCGTCTGCACCTGAGAGACGGCGTGCGCGCTAAAGCAGTCACCGCGAGCGGACGATGAGGTAGCCGATGAGCTTCGACTTCGCCGCCGTGCTCAACAAGATGGCCGAGGTCAAGGCCTCCGACGTGCACCTCACCCCGGGCTTCCCGCCCGCGATGCGGATGCGCGGCCGGATCGCCCCCGTCGACGGCTTTCCCGCGCTGACCCCGCAGGAGACGCGCGAGGTCGTCTACTCGCTGCTCAACGACTCCCAGCGCAAGCAGTTCGAGAACAACCTCCAGCTCGACTTCGCCTACGCGATCCCCGGGGTGGCCCGCTACCGCGTCAACTGCTTCTTCCAGCGCGGGCGCGATCTCCGCCGCCTTCCGCCTGATCCCGCACCAGATCCTGACGCTCGACCAGCTCGGCCTGCCCGCGGTCCTCGAGGACTTCTGCCGCAAGCCTCGCGGCTTCGTGCTCCTGACCGGGCCCGACGGGCTCCGGGAAGTCGACGAGCCTGGCCTCGATGATCGACCTGATCAACTCCGAGCGCGAGGAGCACATCCTCACGATCGAGGACCCGATCGAGTTCCTGCACAGCCACAAGAAGTGCATCGTCAACCAGCGGGAGATCGGCACCGACGCGACCGACTTCGCGGCGGCGCTGAAGTCGGCGCTGCGCGAGGACCCCGACGTGATCCTGGTCGGGGAGATGCGCGACCTGGAGACGATCTCGACCGCGTTGACGGCGGCGGAGACCGGGCACCTCGTGTTCGCGACCCTGCACACGCAGTCGACCTCGCAGACGGTCGACCGGATCATCGACGTCTTCCCGCCGCACCAGCAGCAGCAGGTGCGGATGCAGCTCTCGATCGCGCTGCAGGGGATCGTGACCCAGCAGCTCCTGCCGACGGCCGACGGCTCCGCCCGCGTCGTCGGGGCCGAGGTCCTGGTGCCGACGCCGGCGATCCGCAACCTGATCCGCGAGGGCAAGACGCACCAGATGTACTCGGCTCTGCAGACGTCGGGCTCCGTCGGCATGCAGACGATGGACGCGCACCTCGCCCAGCTCGTTCGGATGGGGAAGATCACCCGCTCGCTGGCGCAGCAGCGGGCATCGGTGCCGGAGGAGCTGACGCGGCTGCTCGGCGGGGCCGGCAACGGCTACCAGCAGCAGCCGCAGCAGCCGCAGCAGAGCGTCCCCCCGGCGATGGCGTAGGAGGAGACCGTGGCCACCTTCGCATTCAGGGCAGTCGACGTAGCCGGCGTTCCGTCGCGCGGCCAGCTGGAGGCGAGCTCGAAGGCACAGGTGACCGAGCAGCTCCGCCAGCGCGGCCTGATCGTCCTCGACATCAGCGAGTCGCGCGAGGCCTTCAAGCTCGAGAGCATCTTCCAGCGCTTCAAGAGCGTGAACATGCGGAACCTCTCGGTGTTCTCGCGTCAGTTCGCGACGCTCATCGCCTCGGGCATGCCGATGCTTCGCTCCCTCTCCACGCTCGAGGAGCAGACCGAGGACGACATGCTGAAGCCGGCGATCGCGTCCCTGCGCGCGGACGTCGAGTCGGGCAGCTCGCTGCACGCCGCGATGGAGCGCCAGCCCGGCGTGTTCGACCCGCTCTACCGGTCGATGGTGCGTGCCGGGGAGGGGGCCGGTCGCCTCGAGAGCGCGCTCGATCGGGTCGCGGATCAGCTCGAGAAGCTCGATGCGCTCCGGCGCCAGGTCCGCTCGGCCCTGATGTACCCGGCGGTCGTCTTCGCGATCGCGCTGATCGTGATGATCGTGATCGTGAGCTTCGTGGTGCCGGTCTTCGTCGGCATCTTCGAGGAGATCGCGGCGGAGTCGACGGAGAGCGCCGAGCTGCCGCTGATGACCCAGATCACCGTGGCGATCTCGGACTTCATCACCAGCAAGTGGTATCTGCTGGTTCCGATCGTCGCGGTCCTGACGTATCTCTTCTTCCGCTGGAAGAAGACCGACCGGGGGCGCATCCAGTGGGACCGCTTCACGCTGAAGATCCCGGCCAAGATCGGTGACGTGGTCCAGAAGGTGGCCCTGGCGCGATGGTCGCGGACCTTCTCGGGCACGATCTCCTCGGGCGTGCCGATCCTTCAGGCGATCGAGATCTCGGGCCAGACGGCCGGAAACGCCGTAATCAAGGAGGCGATGAACGACGTCTACGCGTCGGTCAAGCGTGGCGGCTCGATCGCCGCCCCACTTGCGGCGAACAGCGTGTTCCCGCCGATGGTCTCCCACATGGTGTCGGTGGGCGAGGAATCGGGACAGCTTCAGCTGATGCTCGACAAGATCGCCGACTTCTACGACGCCGAGGTCGACGCCAAGGTGAAGGCGCTCACCTCGCTGATCGAGCCGCTGATGATCTGCATCGTGGGCATCATGGTCGGGTTCATCGTGATCTCGATGTACCTGCCGATCTTCAGCCTCTACGACAAGATCGGCTAGGCGGCGCCCTCCGGGGCGCGATGTCGGCGAGAAGCGCGCCGGCCTATTGAGCCTCGCCGCGAGGGCGCTCGCTGGGCCCCTCGTCGTTGACGACGATCGTCCCGAGGTGCCGCCTGGGCTCCAGCAGCCGCACCTCGAACCTCTCCGCGCGGGTCGCGAGGATGTCGAAGCGGGCGGGGGAGAGGGGCAGGACGTCCTCGACCAGCCCGAGGCCCCGGATCGCCACCTGGCCCGTCCGCCGCGACCGCACCGTCAGCGCGAGCTGGTCGCCGAGCGGGAGCTCGATCCTCCTGGGCCGCCTCGCGTCGGTCTCGAGCGTGGCCTTCAGCAGCTCGCCGTCAGTGGGTATGGGCGAGGTGCGCGGCGAGGTGGTGCTCGAGGTGGTCGAGTCCCGCTCGGGGGGCGGGGGCACGAGCGCGGCCGCGACGGTCGAGGTGACCAGGAGGATCAGCATCACGATGAGGAGCCTGCGCGCCGCCACGGCGTGAGCTTACGAACCCTCGTCGACGGGCAGGCCGGGTACCCGCCCCACGCCTGGGTGCCAGCCCCCAGCTGGACGGATGTACCCCCTACGGATGCCTAAAGCCATGAGCGGCATGGCCGATAGATGACCCCGAAAGGCCAGTGCCCCGGTGACAAGGGCAAAACCGCCGCAAGGCGGGGACGCAAAGCCACGGGGCTCCCACAGAAAATGGGAGCTAGCCGAGCTACCGCCGGGGTCGAGCGACTCCCGAACGGCTTCGGGGCTCTGGCGAGTCAAGGGTCCAAGGAGGATTCCCAATGATCCAGAAGCTCCGTGAGCGGAGTCGCAGCGAGTCGGGTTTCACCCTGGTCGAGCTGCTCGTCGTGATGCTGATCATCGGCCTGCTGGCCGCGATCGCCATCCCGTCCTTCTTCAATCAGCGTGAGAAGGCGAACGACGCAAGTGCCAAGGAGGATGCGCATACCGCGCAGACGGCGATGGAGACGTACGCGACCGACAACGCCGGTTCGTATACAGGTGGGACGCCTGCCGAGCTCGTGGCCATCGAGCCCGCGCTCAGCAACGCCGACCTGGCCACCGTCGCCGGCAACGACAGCTACACGGTGACCGTTACGGCAGTGACGACCGACCGCGATTTCAGCATCGCGCGGGCGTCCAGCGGCGCCCTGTCGTACCCGTGCACGCCTGACGGCGGCGGTTGCGACGGAACCCAGTGGAACCCGTAAGCGGGTCCACGGTTCCAGGAAGCTAGGAAAAGCGAGGGGTGGGCCTGCGGGCCCGCCCCTCGTTTCGTTTAGAGGCGGGATGCGGCCTCAAGGGAGGCTCGCATGCTGCCGACCACCTGATCAGAGCCATGCCTTCAATCCACGACATGACCCAGCGGCGCCGTCAGCGGTGGGCGCGCCTCCGCAAGCTGGCCTCCGCCGATGGCGGAATGACCCTGGTCGAGGTCGTCGTCGCCGCCTTCATGGTCGGCCTGATCGCGATATCGCTGATCGGGCTGCAGGCGGCGGGCCGCACCGCGCAGGACCAGCGGGTGCGCTCGCAGGCCGCGGCGATCGCCCAGCAGGACCAGGAGCGGATGCGCGGCATGACAGCCGACCAGCTCGCCAAGCTCAACCAGACCCGCACCGTCACCGTCGAGGGCACCGTTTTCACGGTCACCTCGACCGGTGCCTTCATCGGGCAGGCCTCGGGGGCCTCGAGCTGCGCCGGAGCCGGCGCCGACTACGCCAAGGTGATGTCCTCGGTCAACTGGCCCAACAACAAGCGCACGGCGGTCGTCGAGCAGAGCGTGATCACGCCCCCGGCGGGCGGCAGCTTCCTCGCCAAGACCGTCGATCAGAACGGCGCCGCGCTCCCCGGCGTGACCGCGACCGTCCAGGGCACCGACCAGAACACGGACTCCACCCGCCGGGTGGCCGTGACCGACTCCGAGGGCTGCGCGGTCTTCCCCGGCCTGACCGTTGGCGACTACGACGTCACGGCCACGAGGAGCGGCTACGTCGACCCGGACGGCAACTCGGCCCCGACCACGGCCGCCACGGCGACCAGCGGCAACACCACGACCAGCCAGTTCACGATGGGGGTCCCGGGCGCCGTGACCGCGAGGTTCTCGACGACGCTCAACGGCGTCACCCTGATCGATCAGCTCGCGCCGTCGATCTCGTGGTTCAACAACGGGATGGCGACCTACAAGTCGCGATCGGTGGCGAGCCCGGCGACCGCGATCGCGAGCAACGCGACCATGTTCCCGTTCATCACCGGCGGCCCGGGCAACTACGACGGCAACTACGCGGTCTGGGCCGGGCGCTGCACCAGCGCCACGCCGCCGGCCGCCCCGAGCCCGGACGCGCGCCCCGCCGACCACAGGGGCCTGGCGACCGTCGCGCCCGGCGCCAGCGCCGGCTCCAACTCCGTCGACGTCGGGCTCCCGGGCCTGATCGTGAACGTGCGCTTCAGGACCTCGGCGACGAGCGCGTTCTCGAACGTGAAGCCCAACGACATCAGGCTCGACTTCCCGAGCGACTCCGGCACGAGCTGCGGGCAGTCGTGGCATCCCGCGATCAGCACGGCGCCCGGGCCGAACGCGCCCAGCACCGGCTGGCTGCGCTTCCCCGGTCAGCCCTACGGTCCCAACTACACGGTCTGCGCCTCCCACCGGCCGGCCTCGACGACCTACCGCGCCACCGCGACCGGGGTCGCCAACACGAGCTACGCGTCAACCGGCAACACGGTGCTGCTCTCGATCACCGGGATCAGCTCGAACCAGGGGACGTGCTGATGCGCTCCCTCGACACCCGGCGCATCCGTTGCGACCAGGGAGGCTTCACCCTGATCGAGCTGCTCGTGACCACGGCGGCGGCGATCGTCGTCACCGGTGCCCTGTTCGCAATCCAGCAGGTGGCGCTGGTCGAGAGCGGGCGCGTGTTCGACCGGGTCGACGCGACCCAGGAGGCGCGGACGACGATGTCGCGCATCGCCAGCCAGCTTCAGTCGAGCTGCGTCGCGGACGGGGTGATCCCGATCCAGGCCGGGAGCACGGGCACCAGCCTGCGCTTCATCAGCAAGTGGGGGGCCGCCGCCACCATCGTCCCCGAGCTGCACGTGATCGCGGTCACGGGCGGCAATCTGGTCGACAGCACCTTCCCGAGGACCGGCGGCACGTCGCCGAACTGGACCTTCTCCGCGACGCCCTCCCAGACGAGGACGCTCGTCGAGGGGGTCTCGCAGAGCGGGACCACCCCGGTGTTCCAGTACTTCTTCTTCGGGACGGCCCGCGACAGCTCCAACAATGCCTACCTCGACGCCGTGGGGAACCCCTACGTGATGCTGCTCGACGGCGCCGGCACCCTCCCCACCGGGGTGACGACGAGCTCCGGCGGCGCGGTCCCGGCGGGGACGATCCCGGCGAACTCACCGAGCCCGCTGCCGATGAACACCGGCAGCCCCCCCGGGCTGAGCTCCGCGAACGCACGCCTCGCCTCGGCGGTCCGGGTGACCATGGTGGTCGAGCCGAGCGGTCAGGCGACCAGCACCCGCTACGACGAGGCCACGACCTTCACCGACACCCTCGTGCTGCGCCTGACGCCGCCGTCCGCCGACCGCAACCCCCAGACGGTGATCGCATGCGGCTGAGACGGCTCAACGGACGCACGAAGGTGCGCGAGGCCCTCGCCGCGGAGGACGGGTTCGCGGTGGCGGTCGCCCTCGGCGTGCTCACGGTCGTCACCCTGCTGATCGGAGCGACGTTCGTCGCGGTCAAGGGCGACATCAACAACTCCCAGTACGACCTCGACAGCAAGCGCGCGTTCTACGCGGCCCGGGCGGGGCTGAACTCCTTCCTCTACCACCTCAACAAGAACACCGAGCTGTGGGAGCAGTGCCCGCAACAGGCCGAGACGAACGTGCGCGGCTCGAACAACCAGACCTACTCGTACCGCCCGCTGCCGGCGAACGGCAGCTCGGCCTGCGACACCGGTGACCCCGTGCACACCATGATCGAGCTGACCGACGGCAGCTTCCGCATGCAGTTCACCGGCAAGTCGGGTGGCTCGACGCGAGGGATCGTGGCCAGCTTCAAGCGCGCCTCGCCGCTCGACTACCTCTGGTACACGGTCTACGAGACCCTCGATCCGAACACGTACTCGAACCCGGCGAGCTTCCAGGACTGCGCCGCGTTCGAGCGCGACGGCCGCCCTAGCGACTGCAGCGACATCAACTGGATCACCGGGGACGACATGAACGGGCCCACTTACACCCAGGACCAGTACGAGATCTGCGGCTCGCCAGTCTTCGGGCGAACCCCGAGCGACACCGTCGCGTCGGCGGCGCCGGGCGGATCGGAGCCGGCGATGATCCGCGGCAACTCGGGCAGCTGCTCGCTGAACCAGACCGTCAACGGGACGCTCCAGGAGAACGCGCCCTTCATCAGCCCGCCCCCGAACAACACCAGCCTGCTCGCCTACGCTCAGAGCGACGGCAAGGTGTATTCAGGGACCACCCGGATCACGCTGAACGGGAACACCGCCTCGGTGACCGTGAACGGGGTGGCGCAACCGACGGTCGATCTCACGGCGGACCCGATCATCTACGTCACCAACGGGAGCGGCTGCTCGGGCACCTACTCGCCGTACGCCGTCAGCTACCCGACGAACTCGCCCTGCGGCAACGTCTACATCAGCGGCAACTACAGCGCGTCGGCGACGATCGCCGCCGCCAACGACATCGTGCTCATGGGCGACGTCACAACCAACCTCTCGGGGACCGCCGTCCTCGGCCTGGTCGCGAACAACTTCATCCGGGTCCAGCACAGCGTGACGGCGCGCGCGAGCTCGAACCCCTACTCCTGCGGCTCGGCCGCCAACGTCGCGGCGGAGACGCATCCGGACATCCGGATCGACGCGGCGATCCTGGCCCTCCGCCACTCGTTCATCGTCGACAACTACGACTGCGGCGTCCCGATCGGGGAGCTCGAGGTGAACGGCGCGATCGCGCAGCTCTTCCGCGGTACGGTGGGCACGTCCTCGGGCGGCACCGTCCAGACCGGCTACCTGAAGGACTACACCTACGACGACCGCCTCGCGGTGCAGCAGCCGCCGTTCCTGTTCGATCTCGGCTCGTCGAGCTGGCGTGTCGTCCGCGAGACGCTGTGCGTCCCCGGCGGCGCGGTGGCGGACGTCAGTTGCTGAGTCGCGTGTGCGCCCGATGACGCGTGCGGTTGGCCGCCGGTCCCGCGGATAGGGTCCGCGCCGACCATGCTCGGGTGGGCCGCACTCGCCTTCGTGGCCGGTGCCGTGGCCGGCAGCTTCGTGACCGTGCTCGCCCACCGCGTGCCCCGCGGCGAGGGCTTCGTGGTCGGGCGCTCGAGATGCCCCCGCTGCGGGCGGGAGATCGCGGCCCGCGACAACGTCCCGATCGTGTCCTGGCTCCTCCTGCGCGGGCGCTGCCGGCACGTGCGGAGAGCCGATCTCGCCCTCCTACCCGCTCGCCGAGGCCGGGCTCGGGGCGCTCTACGCCGGGACGGTGCTGGCGCTGGGCACGGACGACGCCCCCGAGCTCATCCTCGGCCTGGTGCTGTGCACGGTGCTGATGGCCGTCGTCCTCACCGACCTCGAGCAGCGGATCATCCCGAACGGGATCGTCATGGCGGGCGCCATCGCCGGGATCGTGATCGTGCTGGTGGGCGACCTGGGCGACCTCGGCGAACGGGCGCTGGCGGTGGCGATCGCCGGGGGCGCGCTGTTCGCGCTGGCGCTGCTCTACCCACGCGGGATGGGGATGGGCGACGCGAAGCTCGTCGCGATGATGGCGATCTACCTCGGCAGGGCGATCGCTCCCGCGCTTCTCGTGGGCTTCGCCACGGGCGCCATGGTGGGGATCGTGATGATCGCCCGGCACGGCGGCGCTGCACGCAAGCACGCGGTGCCGTTCGGGCCGTTCTTGGCGCTCGGCGGGGTGGTCGGACTGTGGTTCGGCGACGACATCGTCGACTGGTACCTCGACACCTTCGCCGCGTAACCCCGCCCAGACGCGCTTCAGGGCTCAAGTCGCGTGCCGTTCGGGCCGATTCAAGTGAGGGGAAAGACGTCCCGCTCTCGCCCAGCGGCGGTATCCGCACATGCTTACGCGAAACATCAACAAGGCAAAGCCCATCGTCGGCCTTGACATCGAGGCCTCGAGCATCGCCGCGACCGAGCTTCAAGTCAACGGCGGCGTCCGCGTCGGCGGCTACGGCATCGAGCCGCTCGAGGCCGGGGTCTTTCGCGAGGGCGAGGTCCAGGATCCCGATGAGCTGGCGGAGGCCCTCAAGCGGCTGTTCACCAACGTCAAGCTCCCTCGCGAGGTGCGCCTGGGGGTCGCCAACCAGAGGGTCGTCGTGCGAACGTTGCGGGTGCCTCGGATCGACAACGCCGATGAGCTCGAGACGGCGATCCGGTTTCAGGCCCAGGACCACATCCCGATGCCCCTCGACCAGGCCGCCCTCGATTGGCAGGTCGTCCCGCCGCAGCCCGGCGCCGAGGCAGCCGACCTCGAGGTCGTCGTGGTCGCGGCCCGCCGCGACATGCTGAAGCGCGCGACGGACGCGGTGCACGGTGCCGGGCTTCGCCTGGTCGGGATCGACCACTCCGCCTTCGGCCTCATCCGCGCCCTCTCACACGAGGCGACCGGCATGGTCGTGTCCGGCGGGTTCGTCGACCCCGGCGACTCCTTCGACCCGATGGCCGACGCCCAGATGGCGGCGGTGGCGCCCGGGCAGGAGCCGGCGCCCCAGATGCCGGCCCCCCAGGACCCGGCCCAGGGCCTCCAGACCCCGGCGGATCCGGGCCTCGGCGTCCCCCCGGCCGGGAGGGTCTACTGCAACCTCGGCGACGTCAGCAACCTCGCGGTCACCCGCGGCGACGTCTGCGTCTTCACCCGCGCGATCAACTACGGCGTCGAGGGCATGGCCCAGTCGCTCGCCGAGCGCGCCGGCCTCGTGCTCGACCACGCGCGAAGGTGGCTGGCCTACGTCGGCCTCCAGGCCCCGGTCGAGGCGATCGAGGGCGACGCCGAGATCGTCGCCAAGACGCGGGAGGCGCTCGCCACCGGCACCGCGAAGCTGGGTGACGAGCTTCGCCGTTCGCTCGAGTACTACGCCGCCCTCGAGGAGGCCGTCCGGGTCGAGAGCATGGTCGTCGCGGGGGTCGGCACCACGATTCCCGGGCTGGTCGACGCGTTGCGCGCCCAGCTGCCCCTGCCGATCGGGGCGGTGACCCCGGGAGCCCTGAGTTGGCGTCGCAGGCGCAGACGCCGCTCGGCTCACGCTCTCCTACGGCCTCGGGCTCGAGGAGTGAAGACGTGCGCCCGGTAAACCTGATTCCCCCCGAGGAGCGGCGCGGCGAGCTCGCGCCCCTGCGGACCGGGGTCCTCTCCTACGTGATCGTCGGGGTCCTCGGCCTGGCGCTGCTCGGCGTCGTCGCCATTGTGCTCACCGGCAACTCGATCAGCGAGAAGGAGAGCGATCTAGCGAGCCTCGAGGCGCGGAAGCTGGCCGCGGACCAGCGCGCCGCACGAGCTCGCGCCCTACGGCGAGCTGGCCACGCTGGCGCAGAGCCGCACCGAGACCGTCGTCGACTTGGCCGAGAGCCGTTTCGACTGGGAGCGGGTCATGAATGAGCTGGCGCTCGTGATCCCCGAGAACGTCTGGCTCGACAGCCTGACCGGCACCGTTTCCCCGGGCGTCGTCCTCGAGGCCGAGGGCGCGGGCGAGACGGCTACCGACCCCTCGATCACGGGGCCCTCGCTCCAGATCAGTGGCTGCGCCACCGGCCAGGTCGCCGTGGCCGGCTTCATCGCGGCGCTCAAGGACATCGACGGGGTGACCCGGGTCGGGATGCAGCAGTCCTCGCTCGGGGAGCTGGGCGAGGCCGGCTCGACCGGCGGCGCCGCCGCCGCGCCGGCGTCGGGCGTCGACGGTGACTGCCAGACGCGCGAGTTCATCGCAGCCTTCGACATCACGGTCGCCTTCGACGCCGTCCCCGTGTCCGAGTACACGCCGGGTTCGACCGCGGTCCCCGCCACGCCGCCACGGCCCCGCGACTACGGCCACCGAGGACGACGGCGGGACCGTCGAGGCCGAGACCGAGCAGCAGGCGGCAGAGGACTCGGCCGCGGAGCAGTCGGAGAAGGCGCGGAGCGGCGCCGAGACCGTGGGGGTGGGCTGATGAAGTCCCCCGACCGCATGATCCTGATCTTGATCGTCGTCGTGGGCGCGATCGCGGCCTTCTGGTTCCTCCTGCTCGCGCCGAAGCGGGAAGAGGCCTCGAACCTCGAGGACGAGGTGGCCGCGCTCGAGGTCGAGGTCGCCGAGGCCGAGCAGGCCGCCGTGTCGGGCGAGGAGGCCAAGAAGCGCTTCTCGAACAACTACCGGATGCTGGTCTCGCTCGGCAAGGCGGTGCCCAAGGACGCAGACACCTCGAGCCTCCTGGTGCAGCTCGATGCGCTCTCGAACGAGGCGGGCGTGGACTTCCGGAGCATCACGCTCGACGAGGCCGCCGCGGGAGCCGCCGCCGCGCCGGCCGCGGCCGCGGCGCCTGCGCCCGCGCCCGGAGAGCCCGCGACCACCCCGGCCGGCACGACCACGGCCGGCGCGACACCGTCCGAGGCGACGGCCGCGCTGCTGCCGATCGGGGCCACGGTCGGAACCGCCGGGCTTCCGGTCATGCCCTACTCGCTCGAGTTCCAGGGCGGCTTCTTCCAGATCGCTGACTTCTTCGGTGAGATCGACGGGATGGTCGAACGAAGCGGCAACGACGTCAGTGCCGACGGGCGGCTGCTCACCATCAACGGCTTCAGCCTGACCGCCGGCGCCAAGGGCTTCCCGAGCCTGCAGGCGGCCGTCCAGGCCTCGAGCTACCTGACCCCGTCCGACCAGGGCATCACCGCGGGGGCGACCCCGAGTGGGCCCGCCGCGCCCGCGACGACGACCGCGGCGACGGACACCGCCACCGCCGCTCCGCCCGCGGCGAGCGCCACCCCGGGGGCTGCGCAATGAAGAACGTAAGGCTCCCCGGCTTCCTCACCGACCTCTACCGCGATCTTCGCGACCGGCACCTGCTGCTCCCGGCGGTTGCCCTGATCGTCGCGCTCGTGGCGGTCCCGATGGTGCTCGCCAAGGACGAGGCGCCTCCGCCGCTCGGGCCTCCGCCGCCCACGGACGAGACCGCCGCGACCGTCCCGGCCGTGCTCGCCGGGACCGAGGTGAGCGTGCGCGACTACACGAAGCGCCTCGAGCAGCTGAAGTCGAAGAACCCGTTCGACCAGCAGTTCCCGGTCTCCCCCGACACGCTCGATGGGTCGGGCTCGGGCAGCGCCACCTCGACGGGCACGACGACGGCCGACGCCGGCGGGTCCTCGCTGGGCGCCACCGGCGGCACCACGTCCACCGCACCGACACCGACACCGACACCGGCGACGGCGGTGCAACCGACAACACCAGCGGCGACGCCGACGAGGGCGACGTCGAGGTGGTCAACCGGCTGTTCGTCCGTCGCGTCGATGTGTTGGTCGGGATCCAGGGCGACCTGAAGAGCCGCAAGGGGGTCGAGCCGATGACCGTGCTCCCCAACGACGCGACGCCGGTGCTCGCCTTCCTCGGCACCGACGAGGCCGGGAAGCGGGCGGCGTTCGTCCTCTCCTCGGACGTCAGCTCGGTCGGTGGCGACGGGACCTGCGTGCCCTCGCCGAACTGCCTCTTCATCACGCTCGAGAAGGGCGAGTCGGCGACGCTCGACTATGACCCGAACGGACAGACCTACGAGCTCAAGCTGCAGGCGATCAGGAACGTGAAGCTCAAGGGCGGCTAGGTCCTGGTGGTCGAGGTTCCGCGAACACGCCGGACCGCAGGCGGCCTCGCCGCGGTGGGCGTCCTCGCCCTGATGGCCTTCACGGCGCCGGCCGACGCCGCCAAGTGCACCAAGCGAGGCACCAACGGCGACGACGTGGTGCAGGGCACCAAGAAGGTGGACATCCTCTGCGGGCGCGGCGGGAACGACCTTCTGCTCGGCAAGAAGGGCAAGGATCGGCTGCTCGGCGGGGACGGCGACGACACCCTCGACGGCGGCGCCGGAAACGACTCACTGGACGGGGAGGGGGGCGCCGACACCGCCACCTTCGCCGCCGCCACCGCCGGCGTCGTGGTGAACCTCGCCAACGGCAGCGCGACGGGGCAGGGAAGCGACAAGACCGCCGGCGTCGAAAACGTCGTCGGCTCCCCGCACAACGACATCCTGACCGGTGGCGTCGCGGACGACACGCTCGTGGGCGGCGAAGGGGACGACACGCTGGCGGGCGGCGCGGGCGGGGACGTCCTCGACGGCGGCGCCGGAATCGACAAGGCCAACTACTTCTCGGCGAGCGGCTCGATCGACGTCGACCTCGGGGCCGGCACCGCGACGGGACAGGGATCCGACGCCCTGCCCGGCGTAGAGGACGTCACCGGCTCGTCCCAGGACGACTCGCTCGCCGGCGACGCGGGCGACAACACGCTGCACGGAGGGGCCGGCGCGGACACCGTGACCTTCGCCGGGGCCACCTCCGGGGTCACCGTCGACCTCCTCAACGACTCCGCCACCGGCGAGGGCAGCGACTCCCTGCCCGCGATCGAGAACGTCGTCGGCTCCCCGCAGCCGGACGCCATCGCGGGCGACGGGGCTCGGAACGCGATCGACGGGGGCGCCGGCTCCGACACGGTGAGCTACGCCGCGGCGGTGAGCGGCGTCAGCGTCGATCTCGTCAACGGCACGGTCGCGGGCGGTGACACCGACGCCCTGACCGCGATCGAGAACGCGATCGGGACCGCCTTCGCCGACGCCCTGATCGGCGGCGGCGGGGTCAACCAGTTCAGCGGCGGCGACGGCAACGACACCCTGGCGGCGGGCGCCGGGGAGGACGAGCTCCTCGGCCAGGGGGGCGACGACCAGATCTACGGCGAGCCCGCCAACGACGTCTTGAGCGGCGGCGACGGCGACGACATGCTCGACGGCGGGACCGGGGTGGACTCGTGCGACGGCGGGGCCGGGACGAACCAGTTCGCGGGCGGCTGCGACACCAGCGCGCCGCTGCTCGACGAGCTCACGATCTTCCCGGGATCCGTCGACACCTCCGGCGGTCCCGAGGACATCACGTTCACGCTCGAGCTGACCGACGCGATCACCGGGATCGACGCGGACGCCTCCGAGGTCGCGCTCGCGGCGCCCGACGGCACGCCCCGGGGCTCCGCCCCGCTGGAGCTAGTCGCGGGCACCGAGCACAACGGGACGTTCGAGGCCACCGTCACCGTGCCGCAGTACGCGCCCGAGGGCGCGTGGAACGCGAGCCTGCTGCTCTCCGACAACGCCGGCAACGAGGAGGCCTGGTCCCCCCAGGAGCTGGTCGGCGCCGGCTTCCCTGCGAGCTTCGACCAGAGCGGGCCCGGCGACGAGGACGCCCCCGAGCTAACGGCCTTCTCGATCACCCCCGGGTCGATCGACACCTCCGCCGCCGCCCAGGACGTCACCTTCAGTCTCGGCGTCACCGACGACCTCGCCGGGCTCGACCTCGCCAACTCCCGTGTCGAGATCCTCTCGCCCGCCGGCCAGCCTCGCGGTGAGGACGCGTTGAGCCTCGTCTCGGGCACCGCCTCCAACGGGACCTTCGAGGCCACCATCAACGTGCCGCGCTTCTCGCCGCAGGGGGCGTGGACCGTGAGCGTCGTGCTCGCTGACAACGCCGGCAACGAGGAGGCCTGGACCTCGCAGGAGCTGATCGCCGCCACCTTCCCCGGCGGCTTCGACCAGACCGCCGTCGGCGACGAGGAGGCGCCGGTCCTGACCCTATTCGCGCTGGATCCCGCGCAGGCCGACACCACCGCCAGCTCCCAGGTGATCACGTTCGACCTGAGCGTCACCGACAACGCGGCCGGCATCGACCCCGCGGCCTCGCGGGTGATCGCCACGCCGCCCGCCGGGCCGCCCCTCGAGTCGAGCCTCCAGCTCGTCTCGGGGGACGCGACCGACGGCGACTACCAGGCGACGATCACGGTGCCGCAGGGCGCGAGCCCCGGGACCTGGATCGTGAGCCTGGTCGTGGTCGACGGGGCGCTGAACCAGGAGGACTGGTCGAGCGACGAGCTGATGGGGGCCGGCTTCCCCGGCACCTTCACCAACGTCGGGCTCGATCCGAACTGACCGGCGCCACCCGCGCCGGCCAAATCCTCTGATCTACGCTAGCGGCCGTTATGGCCGACCTTCGCTTCACGACCGCCGGCGAATCGCACGGGCCAGGGCTCGTCGCGATCGTCGAGGGTCTGCCCGCAGGGCTCGAGCTCGATCGCGAGCGACTCGACCGGGACATGGCGCGTCGCCAGCTCGGCCACGGTCGCGGTGGCCGGATGAAGATCGAGGCCGACGCCGTCGAGATCCGCTCGGGCGTACGCCACGGCCGGACCCTGGGCAGCCCGGTGGCGGTGCTGGTCGCGAATCGCGACTACGCGAACTGGGAGGAGCGGATGAACCCGTGGCCGGTCGAGGCCGAGGTCGAGGAGGTCCACACCCCCCGGCCCGGCCACGCCGACCTCGCGGGCCTCCAGAAGTACGGGTTCAGCGACGTCCGCAACGTGCTCGAGCGCGCCTCCGCGCGCGAGACCGCGGCGCGCGTGGCCGCCGGCGCCCTCGCCAAGGAGTTCCTGCGGGCCTTGGGCGTCGAGGTCCGAAGCCACGTCCTGCGGATCGGCTCGGTCGCCGCGCCGGAGCCGCCGCCGTCGCTTCGCCCCGAGGACTTCGCAGGGGTCGACGACTCGCCGGTGCGCTGCCTTGACGATGCGGCCGGCGCGGCGATGGTCGAGGAGATCGATCGGCTGCGCAAGGCGAACGAGAGCCTCGGGGGCATCTTCGAGGTCAGGGCGTTCGGCCTGGTGCCCGGGATCGGCTCCCATGTGAGCTGGGAGGAGCGCCTGGACTCCCGCCTCGCCCAGGCGGTCGTGTCGATCCAGGCGGTCAAGGGCGTCTCCGTTGGGGAGGCCTGGGATGTCGCCGCGCTCCCCGGCTCGGAGTCCCACGACGAGATCTTCCACTCGCCCGAGCGCGGCTGGTACCGCGAGACCAACCGCGCCGGCGGGGTCGAGGGCGGGATGACGAACGGTGAGGACCTGGTCGTGCGCGGGGCACTGAAGCCGATCTCGACCCTCACCAAGCCGCTCCGCAGCGTCGATACCGAGACCAAGGAGCCCGCACAGGCCCTGCGCGAGCGCACCGACTCCACGGTTGTCCCGGCCGCGGGGGTCGTCGCCGAGGCGATGGTCGCCCTGGTCCTCGCCCGCGGCTACCGCGAGAAGTTCGGCGGCGACCACATCGACGACGTCCTCGCCGGCGCTTCACGCCTACGAGGAGCGCATCGGGTGGCGCCGCTGAGCGCCACGCCCGCCCTCGTCTTCACCGGCTTCATGGGGGCGGGCAAGTCGCGCGCCCTCCGCCATGCCAAGGCCGCCGGGCTGGACGCGGTCGACACCGATCTGCTGCTGGCCGAGGAGCTAGGGCAGCCGATCGCCGACTTCTTCGCCTCCCAGGGTGAGGAGGAGTTCCGTCGCCACGAGGCCGAGGCGGTGCTGCGCGTCCTCGGCGAGGGCCACGACGCGGTGGCGATGGGGGGTGGCGCGGTGCTCTCCCCAGAGGTCCGGGCCGCGCTCGGGCATCACACGGTTGTCTGGCTCAAGGTCGGGGTCGACGAGCTGTGGCGCCGCGCCGAGGGCTCGCCGCGCCCGCTGGCGCGGGACGAGGCCGAGTTCAGGCGCCTTCACGACGAGCGCGAGCCGATCTACCGCGACCTGGCCGGCGCGATCATGCTCTCGGCCGACGCCGTCCCCGACGCGCTCGAGAGCCTGCGCGCCCTCTCCGCCGCGCGGCCCGGGCGCCTGATCTGGGCCGAGAGCGCCTCCGGCGCCTACCCGGTCTGGGTCGGGTCCGGCGTGGTGGACCGGGTTCCCTGGCCCTCGGCGGCCGGCCGGCGCTTCTGCATCACCGATACCACCGTCGGCGCTCTCCACGGCGAAGCGGTCGCGCCCAGCGCTGCCAGGATCGAGGTCGAGCCCGGCGAGCGGGCGAAGACGCTCGCGGGCGCCGAGACGGTGCTGCGGGAGCTGGCAGCGGCCGGGATGACCCGTGGCGATCACGTCGTCGCCCTCGGCGGCGGGGTCGTGGGCGACCTCGCCGGCTTCTGCGCCGCCACCTACCAGCGCGGCGTCGAGGTGGTGCAGGTGCCGACGACGCCTCCTGGCCCAGGTCGACTCGGCGATCGGCGGCAAGACCGGGGTGGACCTGCCCGAGGCCAAGAACTACGTCGGCGCGTACCACCTGCCCGCCGGCGTCATCGCCGACGTGGACACGCTGGCGACGCTGCCGCACCGGGAGCTGGCGGCGGGCTTCGTCGAGGCCGCTGAAGACGGCGCTCCTGGCGGGACCGGAGCAGTGGGAGCGCGCCCGTGGCGATCGAGTCCCTCGACCCTGTCGAGCTGGAGCCGCTGGTGTTCGCCTGCGCGCTCACGAAGGTCGAGGTCGTGGCCGGCGACGAGCGCGACTCGGGACGGCGCGAGGCCCTCAACCTCGGCCACACCGTCGGCCACGCGATCGAGGTCGCCGGCGGCTACGAGCGCTACCGCCACGGCGAGGCGGTGGCCCTGGGCCTTCTGGCGGCCCTCGACCTGAGCGGAGCGGTCGACCTGCGCGGCGCAGCTAGCCGAGGCCCTCGAGCGCCACGGGCTGCCGATGACGCTTGACCCGGCGGTCGGCACCGACGCGGTGCTGGAGGCGATCAGGCTCGACAAGAAGGCCACCCCGGCAGGGCCCCCGTTTCGTCCTGCTCGAGCGCAGCGGGGAGCCCGTGACGGGGGTCGAGGTGGATCAGGCTAGGGTCCGCGACGCCGTGGAGGGGCTGCGATGAAGAACCGGGTTGAAGTGCTCCACGGCGCCAACCTCGACATGCTCGGCCGCCGCGACCCGGAGCACTACGGCACGTTCACCCTCGCCGAGCTCGAGGTCCGGATCAAGGGCTTCGCGACCGAGCTAGGGCTGGAGGTGACGTTCTTCCAGACGAACGACGAGGGCGAGTTCATCGAGTACCTGCACCGCCTGCCCGAGCTGGCCGACGGGGCGCTTCTCAACGCGGGCGCCTGGACGCATTACTCCTACGCGATCCGCGACGCGCTCGAGATCGCGGGTGTGCCGGCGGTCGAGGTCCACCTCTCCGACGTCGGGTCGCGGGAGGAGTGGCGGCGGCGCTCGGTCTTCGACGGGGTCGTGCGCGGGGTCGTCTCGGGGAAGGGCCCGGAGGGCTACCGCGAGGCGCTCGAGCTCTTGAAGGAGGAGCTTGGAGGGTGACCGACCGAGCCGACCGCCTCGTCGAGGCCGCCACCGCGGAGGGCCTCGACCAAGCTCATGGTCGCGGATCTCGTGAACCCGGGCGACTCGGGGCGCGAGGCGCAGGCGGACGTGTTCTGGCTCACGGGGTTCACCGGCACCAGCGCCCTGTGCGTCGTCTCGGCCGAGCGGCGCCTGTTCATCACCGACTTCCGCTACACCGAGCGCGCCGAGCGCGAGGTCGACCCGTCGTTCGAGCGGGTCACGGCCGCGGGCGAGCCGCTCGCGGAGCTCGCCAAGCACCTCGGTGGCCGGGTCGGGTTCGACGACGCCAAGACCAGCGTCCGCGCCCTCCGCAAGCTGAGCGAGGCGGCGGGCGACGACGTCGAGCTGGTGGCCGTCGACGGGCTGCTCCGCCGCCTGCGCCGGACGAAGGACGCGGAGGAGCTGAGCCGGATCCAGGCCGCGGCGGCGCTGGCCGACGAGGTCTACGAGTGGATCGCCGAGCGGGGCCTGGTGGGGCGGACCGAGCGCGACGTACAGCTCGCCGCCGAGCAGCGGATGCGCGAGCTGGGCGCGACGGGCCCATCTTTCCCGGCGATCGTGGCCGCGGGCGAGAACGGGGCGCTCCCCCACCACGAGGCCTCCGCGCGCGAGATCCGCCCGGGCGAGCTGGTGATCATCGACATGGGCGCGATCGTCGACGGCTACTGCTCGGACTGCACCCGCACATTCGCCACCGGCGAGCCGTCCGAGGAGGCGGCCGAGGTCTACGAGCTCGTCCGCTCGACGCAGGAGACGGCCCTCGCGGCCGTGGGGCCGGGCGTCTCGGGCAAGGATGCCGACTCCGCTTCGCGCGAGCCGATCGCCGCCGCCGGGCACGCAGAGCACTACGGGCACGGGCTCGGGCACGGCGTCGGGATCGAGGTCCACGAGGCCCCGCGCCTCAGTCAGCGCTCCGAGGACACGCTCCAGGCAGGGGACGTCGTGACCGTCGAGCCCGGCGTGTACGTGCCGGGCGAGCTCGGCGTGCGTATCGAGGACCTGGTGACCGTCACCGACGACGGGATCCGAAACCTCAGCTCGGTCCCGAAGGACCTGCGCGTAGTCGGGTAGCGAATACGCCCCGTTCCCTGGGGTAGGCGCTTCGCGGAAAGCGAAGCGAAAGGAGCGGCATGAGCGATGAACTTCAGGGCAAGCGCATCGCGTTCCTCGAGGGCGTTTATGCCGGGCAGCGTGAGGTGACGGTCGCCTCGTAGGCGACACGGCGCCCAGAGCCGAGGGCTCGTTCGGGCGATTTCGTGAGCGCTCGCCTCGGCGGGTCCGCAGATCGCCAAGAGACGGTCTGTCGGAAGGGAGGGCGGCCCCCTGGGGTCGCCCTCTCTCGTACCGGGGCGGCCGGCGCTCGCCACGGGTACATTGTCGCCATGGCGACGCTCAAGGAAGAGCCGGAGGAGGTCAAGGAGGGGGGGAGCCTCGCGCGGGACCTCTCCCGGGCCATGGTGGCCCTATACAAGGAGTACGTGGGCCGTGGCCCTACGCAGGCTCGCGCATACGTCGAGGACGACGTGATCACGGTCGTCCTCCAGGACACGATGACGACGGCGGAGAAGACGCTCGCCGAGGAGGACGAAAAGGATTTGGTGCGCGGCGTGCGCAGGGTCTTCCAGGGCAAGTTCCGCGAGGACGCCGTGGAGATCGTCGAACGCCTGACCGGGCGCGACGTCAAGGCCTTCCTCTCCGATCACGCGATCGACCCGGACGTCGCGGTCGAGGTCTTCGTGCTCGAGGCCGTGGAAGACGTTTAAGGCTCCCGCCGCAACGGGTAACGCCGTCATACAGGCCTCCGCCCGGTGATGCCGGGAGTGGCCCGACGAGGAAAAGCGACCACACCGCTCCGGGGCGTGAGATAGCCCCCCGAAGCCGCGGTTCCGTCGCGACGGTATCCGACCTATGTGAGGGAGAGATCATGTCGCGAGCAGAACCCGCGAGCAGCAACGCCAAGGCTTCGGACGAGCATGCGGATCGGCAGAGGCTCAAGGCTGCGGAGGCCCAGCTCCTCCGTCGCTATGCACGAACCAACGATCCGCAGCTCAAGGCCGAGCTCGTCGAGCGGCTGATGCCGCTGGCCCGCTCGATGGCGCTCCGATACCGCGGCGGCAGCGAGCCCGTGGAGGACCTCGTCCAGGTCGCCTCACTGGGCCTGGTCAAGGCGATCGAGGGCTTCGACCCCGACCGCGGGCGGCCGTTCACGGCCTACGCCATCCCCACGATGCTGGGCGAGCTGCGCAGGCACTTCCGTGACCATGTCTGGAGCGTGCACTTGCCGCGTGCGCTCCAGGAGCGGGCCATCGAGGTCCGCGATGCGGCCGAGGCGCTCAGCGATGCCATCGGGGCATCGCCCACGGTGAGGCAGATCGCGGCCCACCTGGACATCTCCGAGGAGGATGTCCTCGAGGGCCTCGAGGCGGGAGAGGCTCGACGGACGGTGTCCCTCGACGCCCCGCGCAGCGTCGACGCCGCCGAGTCGGCGCCGATGATCGAGACCGTCCCGGCGGGCGAGCCCGGCTTCGAGGCCGTGGAGTCCCAACTGGCCGCTCAGTCGGCGGAGTTGGGCGAGCGCGAGCACACGGTGCTGCGGCTTCGCTTCGGCGAGGATCTGACCCAGGCCGAGATCGGCCACAGGTTGGGCGTCTCCCAGATGCAGATCTCGCGAATCATGCGGCGCGCGCTTCACAAGCTGCTCGACGCCGTCCAGGACGACGAGATGCCGGGGGCGGTCAGCCCCCTTGCATCGCGAGCCAGCCTGGCGTGACGTAGCCGGTCCGGACCCGCACGGGGTGGTCCCCGACCGTGGTCGGGAACCGTCGGCCGCGCTTAGCGCCGAGCCTGGCCGCTGGAGGCGTATGCGGCGAGGTCGAAGAAGAAGGCGAGGATCACGATGAACCACTCGAAGCCCGTGACCTCGTTGGCGCCCGCCGACCACATCACGGCGTAGGCGAGGGTCGTCCAGGGCAGCAGGAAGAACCCGAGCAGCGGGACGATCCAGGCGTCGAACGCATCGCCAAGCAGGTCGCTGAAGATCCAGAGGAAGAACAGCGCGAGGCGGGGCGAGATGAGGGCGAAGAGCGCCACGAAGCAGCCCATGGCGGCCACTCTATCCTCGCGGCCGCACCCGAGGCCGGTGGGAGCCATACTGCGAGCCGTGTCCCGGGGGAGCGCAGCGGCGATCGTGCGCCAGTACCTGGAGCCCTTTTCGGGCGTGGACTTCCTGCCGCCCGTGAGGTCGGTCATCGGCCGGCGTGCCGAGTTGGGCGACGAGGGGGCGGTCGCCAGCATGGGATCCGCCTGGGAGGTACTGGACCCGGAGATCGAGTTCGATGCGACGCCCGTCGTCGGGGGGAGCACGACCGTCTATCGGGGCTACTCCGGCTTCCTCGGCTATTGGGACGAGTGGCTCAGCCTTTGGGAGACCTACACCTACGAGGTTCTCGAGTACGAGATGGTCGGCGGTTGGGTCGTCGTGGATATCGCTGTGCGGGCCGAGGGCCGCCAGGGGATCGGTATCGATCTTCGGGTCGGACAGGCCTTCGACGTGGGCGACGGGCGCATCCGCCGGATACGGGTCTTCCCGTCCATGGCGGAGGCGAGGGAACGGCTCGGCCGGGGCGGGATCCGTGGTGCGCTCGACCGGCTCGGTCGCCGCGGGTAGCGCCCGGGTTGCGCAGGCGCCCCGCTACCCTCACCGGCCCGTGATCTCCACCAACCAGTTCAAGAACGGGACCCACATCGAGGTCGATGGCGACATCTACCGGATCATGGAGTTCCAGCACGTGAAGCCCGGCAAGGGCGGCGCGTTCGTGCGCACGAAGCTGCGCCGCACTGCCGACGGCAACGTGATCGACAAGACGTTCCGCGCCGGCGAGAAGTTCCGGCCGGTCCGGACCGAGACGCGCAAGATGCAGTTCCTCTACGACTCGGGCGACGCGGCGGTGTTCATGGACGCCCGCGACTACGAGCAGCTCGAGATCCCGCGCGAGACGGCCGGCGAGGCGATGAAGTGGGTCCAGCCCAACGACGAGGTCGAGGTCCTGTTCGTCGACGAGCGCCCGACCGGGGTCCAGGTCGCGAGCGCGATCGAGATGGCGGTGGCGAAGACCGACCCCGGGCTCAAGGGCGATACGGCCTCGGGCGGCGGCACCAAGCCGGCGACGCTCGAGTCGGGCGTCGAGGTCGATGTCCCGCTGTTCGTGAACGAGGGGGACCTGATCCGTGTCGACACCCGAAGCGGCGAGTACGTCGGGCGCGCCTAGCGCTCGATACCTTCAACCCCATGCGCCGTTCCGAGCAGCGCCGCGAGGCGGTCTTCGCCCTCTACGCCCGCCAGGTCCGCGGGGGCGACCTCGACGACATCCTGAACGGCGCCAAGCCGTTCACCCGCCAGCTCGCCCACGGGACCGCCGAGCGCGAGGAGCAGCTCGACGCCGAGATCGCCCGCCTCGCGAAGGGCTGGGACCTCGACCGGATCGCGGCGCTCGAGCGCAACATCATGCGCGTCGCCCTCTACGAGATGCTCCACCGAGACGACATCCCCACCGAGGTCGCGATCGACGAGGCCGTCAAGCTGGCGAGCGAGTTCTGTGGCGCCGACGCCCCGAATTTCGTCAACGGCATCCTCGGCGCCGCCGCAGCCGAGCTGGGGGAGCCGGAGGACTCGTGAGCGCCGCCGAGGAGATCGGGACGATCGCCGCGCGCCTCGCGGGAGATCGCCGAGCGCCTGCGCGCTCCCGACCTGGCCGACGCCCAGGCCGACGAGCTCGCGCGCGAGGCCGCCGACCTCGTGGCCGGGCGGGCAACGAGCTGGACCGCGCGCAGGCCGACCAGGACGACGACCGCCAGTAGCCGTCGCGATGACCAGCCTAGGCGCCAAGCAGACGCCCCGCAACCGGACTTGCTGGCGGTCCAGCGCCCGTTCTCGTTCGTCCAATGGTCGGCGGTCGCCGGCGCGATCGCCGTGCTCGTCTGGAGCGTCCCGGGGATCATCGTCAACCCGGACTTCGCGGTCGGTGACGCGGCGACGGCCGAGCGGGTGCTCGGCGTGGACATGAACGGCTGGCACGCGGTCTCGGGGTTCCTGGTCGCGATCCCCGCCCTGCTGGTCGCCAGCCGCCCCCGGCTCGCGGCGATCTACATCACGCTCGCGGCGGGGAGCCTGATCGCCACCGGC
Source organism: uncultured Solirubrobacterales bacterium (assembly GCA_963797835.1). Taxonomy (GTDB): domain Bacteria; phylum Actinomycetota; class Thermoleophilia; order Solirubrobacterales; family 70-9; genus JBDTSW01. The sequence goes on along the minus strand of CAWCRN010000027.1, from coordinate 358,155 downwards.
GTCTGGGCGCTGTTCGACACCCAGGTCGCGGGCGGGCTGTTCGCCTTCCCCAACAACGAGGCCGACGCGATGCTCCACTTCGCGACCTCGACGATCTGGCTCGCCGGCGCCGCCCACTACTTCCTGGTCGAGCAGCGGCGCTAGCCGGCGCTACGCTCCGCCGCCGATGAGCGGCGCGTACCCCGACGACCTGCGCGCGCTGGTCGAGGACTACCTCGACGGGCTCGCCTTCTCCGGGGCCGACCCGACGGCGGGCCTGGACGAGGCGATGCGCTACTCGTTGCTCGCCGGGCGGCAAGCGGATCCGCCCGGTGCTCACGCTCGCCACCGCCCGGGCGGCAGGGGCCGAGCCGGAGTCGGTGCTGCCCGCGGCAGCCGCGATCGAGCTGATCCACACCTACTCGCTGATCCACGACGACCTGCCGGCGATGGACGACGACGAGCTGCGGCGCGGCCGGCCGACCTCGCACGTCAAGTTCGGCGAGGACGTGGCGATCCTGGCCGGCGACGGGCTCTTCGCCGAGGCGATCCGGCTCTTCTGCGAGCGGCCAGGAGGGCGAGCCGGAGCGCGTGCTGGCCGGCGCTGGCGGAGCTGACAGGCGCGACGGGGGTGGACGGAATGGTCGGCGGCCAGTACGTGGACGTCACCGCCGGCGAGGGCCTCGACGCGGAGGCGCTGCGGCAGCTCCATGGGCTGAAGACCGGCGGCTGATCGGCGCCAGCGTGCGCGTGCCGCTGATCCTCGCCGGGACGCCCGAGGCTGCCACAATCCCCTACCGGCGTTTCGCCGACGAGCTCGGCGTCCTGTTCCAGATCGTCGACGACATCCTCGACGTGACCGGATCGGACGAGGAGCTGGGAAAGCCACATGGATCGGACGAGCGACACGGAAAGCTCACCTACGTCAGCCTCTTCGGGCTCGACCGGGCGCGCGAGCTCGCCGCCGAGTCCCACGCCAAGGCGCGGGCCGCGCTCGCCGAGGCCGACGGGGACACCAGGGACCTCGAGTTGATCACCGACTTCATCCATACGAGGCAGTCATGAGCAGGACGACGAGCCGAGCCGAGCCGCTGCTCCCGACCGATCGACGGGCCCGACGACCTCAAGGGCCTCGACGACGAGCAGCTCGCGCAGATCGCGCAGGAGATCCGCGAGCTGGTCATCGACACGATCGGTGAGATCGGCGGGCACTTCGGCGCCAACCTCGGCACCTGCGAGCTGGCCACCGTCCTGCACTCGCTCCTCGACTCGCCGCGCGACAAGATCCTCTGGGACGTCGGCCACCAGGCCTACCCGCACAAGATCCTCACCGGCCGGCGCGACCGCCTCGACACGATCCGCCAGTACGGCGGCCTGGCCCCGTTCTGCTCGATCGGCGAGTCCGAGCACGACATCATGGGCGCCGGCCACGCCTCGACCTCGATCGGCTACGGCGTCGGGCTCAAGGAGGCGATGCGCAAGGGGATCGGCGAGGACGGCAAGGTCGTCGCGGTGATCGGCGACGGCGCGCTCACCGGCGGCGTCGCGTTCGAGGCGCTCCACAACGCCGGCGGCCTGCAGACGCCCGATGGTGATCGTGCTGAACGACAACGGGATGTCGATCTCGCCGAACGTCGGCGCGCTCAACTCCTACTTCAACCGCATCCGCCTCAACCGGCGCCTCTACCACGCGCGCGAGGACGTCGAGTCCCGGCTCACCAAGCTCCCGCTCGGCCTGGGCAGGCGGATCGAGCGCCTCGGCCCGGAGATCAAGTCGGCGATCAAGGCCTACTGGGCTCCGGGCCTGATGTTCGAGGAGCTCGACCTCGCCTACGTCGGCGTGATCGACGGCCACGACGTGACGCGCGCTGCGCGAGGCGCTCGACGACGCGCTCGCGGCCGACCGCCCGGTGGTCGTCCACATCCAGACGGTCAAGGGCAAGGGGTTCGCGCCGGCCGAGGAGGGCGGCCTCGAGGGAATGGAGAAGTGGCACGCCGCGAAGCCGCACTCGATCGTCAACCGCAAGCCGGCGCCGAAGCCCGTCGCCGCGACGGATCCGGCGCCCCGAGACGGTCGCCCCGACAAGCTCGAGAAGCCGCCGCCGCCCGACCCGCCCCAGTACACGCAGGTCTTCGCCGACGCCCTCGTCGAGGAGGCCAAGCGCGACCGGCGGGTGATCGGGATCACCGCGGCGATGGCGGGGGGGACCGGGCTCTCCAAGCTCGCCAAGGAGCTGCCCGAGCAGTACTACGACGTCGGCATCGCCGAGCAGGACGCGGTGCTACTGGCCTCGGGGCTGGCGCTCCAGGGCGCCAAGCCGGTGTGCGCGATCTACTCCACCTTCCTCCAGCGCGCCTACGACCAGATCGTCCACGACGTCTGCCTCCAGAAGCTGAACGTCGTCTTCGCGATGGATCGCGCCGGCCTCGTCGGCGACGACGGCCCCACCCACCACGGCGCCTACGACATCTCCTACTTCCGCTGCCTCCCGAACGTCGTCGTGATGGCGCCCCGAAACGAGGCGATGCTCGTCCACATGCTGCGCACCGCGCTCGACCACGACGAGGGCCCGACCGCGCTGCGCTACCCGCGCGGCGCCGCCGAGGGCGCGCCGATGCCCGAGCGCCCGGAGGAGATCGCGATCGGCACCGGCGAGGTGCTGCGCGAGGGCGAGCGGGTGGCGCTCCTGGGCTACGGCTACGGCGTCTCGGTTGCGCTCGACGCGGCCGAGATCCTGGGCCGCGAAGGCCTGCACGCCGACGGTCGCCGACGGTCGCTTCGCCAAGCCGCTGGACACCGAGCTGGCGACGCGGCTCGCGTCCGAGCACGACCTGGTCGTGACGGTCGAGGAGGGCGCGCTGCCGGGCGGCTTCGGCGCCGCCGTCCTCGAGCACGTCGAGGACACCTTCACCAGCCGCCAGAGCGAGCGTGCCCGGGTCTTGCGCGTTGGGCTACCGGACCGCTACGTCACGCACGGCAAGCCGGCGCTTCTGCGGCAGGAGGTCGGGCTTACCGGCGACGCCGTCGCCGAGCGCGTCCTCGCTGCCCTGGAAGTCCGCGAGCAGATCGTGGACTGAGCCGGGAGGGTCCGCCCAGGGCCCGCAGCGCGTCGAGGCGCCGCGGGGCGATGTCCACGAACCGGCCGAGGCCGGCTTGGATCAGAACCTGGGTGATGCTTGGGTCAGGGCTCTCGACGACGAAGCGGATGCCCATCGCCTCGAGCTCGACGCGGGCCAGCATCACCAGCGCCATGCCGGCGGAATCGATGGCCTCGAGGCCGGAGAGGTTGAGCAGGATCCTCCGGGGCGGGTAGTCGAGGAGCACGGGACGCAGCTCGCCGACGGTCTCCTCATCGAGGCGCCCGCTCGGCAGAACCTCGATGCCCCCGGAGATGAGCCGTCTGACCTCGATTCGCATTGCGCCGATCTGTTTCGACCTCACGGCTGCCTTCCCTTCGCTTCCGGGCACGACTTTCATCGGCATGTGCTGAAAGTCCCATGAACCTGCCGAACCTACTCGAACAGACGTTGAGGGCCGCCGGGCACGCGCCCAGGCATCGATTGCGGGAACTCGCTCGCCTACGGGGACCGGGGTTTTCCCTTGGGTCTGCCTAGCTACGGGATCGATGCGGTCCGGCCGCGCTGGCGCCATTCATCGAGCGTGCTCGACTGCCCACTCCAGCACGTCGTCGGCGATCTTCTCCCAGCCGTCCGCGGCCATCATCAGGTGCGGCCCCTCGTACTCGGTGATCTCGGTAACGGTGTCTGACTTGTAATGCTTGTGGTTGGACTGCTGGATCGACGGCGGCATGAGGCGGTCCTCGCTGCCGGACACGAACAGCAGCGGAGCACGGTCGTCGTTCTTGTAATTCACCGCCGTGGCTTGCGGCCCGGGAATGAAGTTGGCGGTGACGCTGTCAAACAGAATCCGGCCTGACGCAGGGATGTGGTACCGCTCGTAGAGTTCCCGTGCTTGCTCCTCCGGCAGGCCGTTGGTGAATGCGTAGTTCCACTGCTCAAACGTGAAGCCCACCGCCTTGTGGTGGTTCGCCGGGTTCTTCAACACGGGCCACGTGGACTTCACCTGGGACGGTGGCACGACCCGCACCCCCTCCGTCGGAGCCGAGTTCATCGCCACGCCAGCCGCACCGTAGCCGTGGTCCAAGAGCACCTGAGTGAACGCGCCGCCAGCAGAGTGGCCGATGATGATCGGCGCTGAACCCAGCCCCTTGATCGCGTTCTCGAAGTTCTCGACGATAGCCGGCACGCGCGCTTCCACGATGGGCGTGTCGTCTTCGTTCAACGCCTCCACCTCCACCTCGAAGCCGGGGTAGGCGGGCGCGATCACGTTGTATCCCTTCGCCTCATAGTGGGCGATCCAGTGCTCCCAACTCCGGGGGGTCACCCAGAAACCGTGGACCAAGACGATGCTGTCGGGAGGAGATGCATTGCTCATGGGAATTCCTTTCCGCTGGGGGCTCGGGAGTGGTCAGGAGACTATTCCTTGGCGTGAGGAGATCCTCGCCTGGTGGACCTGGCCGGGCCGATGGCCTAGTCGCTCTCCATTGCGATCGGAACTGCGATGTCGGGGGGCCAGCCGGCCCGCCGCGGCCACTGCCTGCGTGCTGGCGCGCAGCCCTATCGAATCTAAAGCGTTGGCCCGCCGGCCCGGGCGAAAACCCTTGCCCAGGCCACAAATCGAAACGCCCCGCACTTGGCGGGGCGTCTCGGGTACAGGGAGGAGAGATATGTGTTTTTGTCTGTGTGAGGTAGGCCGGTTCTAGTAGGCGCTGCGAGGAGTCGTGAACCGCGTCGATGCGGTCAACGCCACCTGTGCGACGCCGATACCGAACAACATCGCCATACGAGGATACGAACGTATGTGCGATTCGATGTGTGATCGTGCTCACACATGCCGGGGTAGTGCCAATCGCCACGGATCGTGCCTTCGCAGGCGTCGTACACCGGTACCTTCTGGCGCGATGGCGCGCCGCCGCATCGACACCCTGCTCGCCGAGCGCGGGCTCTCCTCCTCGCGCAGCAGCGCGGCGGATTCGGTGCGCGCGGGCCGGGTGCGGATCGGGGGCGACGGGCCGGTCGCGCTGCGGCCCAGCCAGCTCGTGCCCGAGGACGCCGATCTGCGTGCTCGCCGAGCCACCGCCATTCGTCTCGCGCGGGGGCGTGAAGCTCGCCAATGCGCTGGACGCCCTGGAGATCGACGTCGCGGGCCTGGACTGCCTCGACGTCGGAGCCTCGACGGGCGGCTTCACCGACTGCCTGCTGCAGCGCGGGGCGGCCCGGGTGATCGCGCTCGACGTCGCGTACGGCCAGCTCGACTGGCGCCTGCGAGAGGACGAGCGCGTGAGCGTGGTCGAGCGGGTCAACGCGCGCTCGCTCGAACCGGATGCCCTGCCGTACCGCCCGCGGCTCATAACCGCCGACGTCTCGTTCATCTCGCTCGCGAAGGTGCTCCCCGCCCTCGCCGCCTCCCTCCAGGACGGCGGCGAGATCCTCGCCCTGGTCAAGCCGCAGTTCGAGCTCGGGAAGGGGCGGGTGGGGAAGGGAGGCGTCGTGCGCTCGGCGGATGACCGCCGCGAGGCGCTCCTGTCCGTGGCGCACGCGGCCGGTGAGGCCGGGCTGGCGGTCCTGGGCTTTGCCTCCTCCGGGCTGCCCGGACCCAAGGGCAACCGCGAGACCTTCATCCATTGCGGTCTCGCCGGCCCGGCCGCTCGAAGACCTGGAGACGGCCGTTCGCGAGGTGGAGCCGTGAGCTCGGCCGGCGGCGGTCACGTGGGCACCATCGTCCTCGTCACCCACACCCACCCCGAGCAGACCGCGCGATGCGGTCGCGGCCGTCCTGGCCGCCGCGGAGGCCGCTGGGTGCGTGGTCGTCGCGGAGCCCGGCGAGCTCGAGAAGCATCCCGACGCTGGCTCGGCGATCAGGCCGCTGGAGGAGCTCGAGGGCGAACCGGACCTCTGCCTCGTGCTCGGCGGCGACGGCTCGATCCTCCAGGCGCTGCGGCGCTGGTCGGGCACCGACGTGCCGGTGCTCGGCATCAACTTCGGGACGATCGGGTTCCTCGCCGCGATCGAGCGCGACGAACTCGAGGACGGGCTCAAGCGCGTCTTCGCGCGGGAGTTCGACGTGATGGAGATGCCCGGCCTCGAGGTGGGCTTGGACGTCGAGCGCCCCCTCGCCCTGAACGACGTCTCGTTCACCCGGCGGGCGCACGGCCGCGTCGCCGAGCTCTCCTACAGCCTCGGGGGCGAGGAGCTGGGCCACGTCCGCTGCGACGGGCTCGTGGCCGCGACCCCGGCGGGATCGACGGGCTACAACCTCGCCAACTCGGGCCCGATCCTGGCCTGGGGCGTCGAGGGCTACGTGGTCAGTTTCATCTCCCCGCACACGCTCACGGCCAGGGCGCTGGTGGCGGCCCCCGACGACACGCTCCACGTATCCAACGCCCGCGGGCGCGAGCCGGTGGAGATCGCCCTCGACGGGCAGCGGGTGGGCGAGCTGGACTCGGGAGCGGAGATCGAGATCCGCTTCCGCGACGCCGTCGCCCGCCTCGCGGTGGCGCCGGGTACGACCTTCTACCGCCGCATGCGCGAGCGGTTCGGCCGCCTCGCGAAGTAGCGCGGCACCGCGTCCCTCGGATCCGTCGGCGCCCGCCGCTACAACGCAGGGGTGCTGCACGAGCTGCGCATCGAGAACCTGCTGCTGATCGAGCGGGCCGAGCTTCGCCTGGGGGAGGGACTGAACGCGATCACCGGCGAGACGGGGGCGGGGAAGACCGTGCTCGCCCACTCACTCGACCTGCTGATGGGCGGGCGGGCGCGCCCGCAGATCGTCCGGCCGGGCGCCGAGGAGGCCTGGGTGGAGGGCGTCTTCGCGATGCCGGACGGCCTGCTCGACGCGCCCGAGCTCGCCGAGATCGCCGAGCGGCTGCCCGAGTCGGCGACGGAGATCACCCTCGGTCGGCGCGTGGGTTCCTCCGGTCGCACAAGCGCCTTCGTGGGCGGTCGCAGCGCGTCGGCCGCCGACCTCCAGCTGCTTGGCTCGCGCCTGCTCGCCTTCTACGGGCAGCACGAGCACCGCAAGCTCACCCTCGCCTCGGCGCAGCTCGAGATCCTTGACGGGTTCGCGGGCGCCGAGCACCTCGAGCGCCGGCGCGAGTACCGGGCGGCCCACGCGGAGGTGCTATGGATCGAGCGCGAGATGGCCGAGCTTCGCGACCGCGACGGCGCCCGCGAGCGCGACCTCGACCTGCTGCGCTTCGAGCTGTCGGAGATCGAGGCGGCTGCTCCGGATCCCGAGGAACGGCATGAGCTGGAGTCCGAGCGCGAGCGGCTGCGCCACTCGGAGGGCCTGCGGCTGGCCGCGGGCGGGGCGCTGGAGGCGATCCGCGGGGCGGATGAGGACGGAGGTGCGAGCTTGCTGCTGACCGCGGTGGAGACGGCGCTCGCCGGGCCGGCCGGCGTGGACGACGCCCTCGACGCCATCGCAGCCCGGGCCGCCGCCCTGACGGTGGAGCTGGATGACCTCGGCGCCGAGCTTCGCTCCTATCTCGACGGGATCGAGGCGGAGCCGGGCCGGCTGGAGGTCGTGGAGGAGCGCCTCACGGCGATCGACCGCCTGACGCGCAAGCACGGTGGCTCGGTCGAGGCTGTGCTGGAGCACGCCGAGCGCTGCCGCGCGGAGATCGAGCGCCTGGAGAACGCGACCGAGCTGGCCGCCGAACTGGAGGCGCGCCACGCCAGGGCCGCGGCCCTTCGCGAGAAGCTGGCCGGTGAGCTGGGCGAGGCGCGGCGAGGGGCGGCCGCGACGCTCGAGCCGCGCGTCGCCGAGGAGCTGGCCGGCCTCGCGATGGAGGGCGCCACGTTGGAGGTGGGCATCTCCGAGCATCCCGGCGGCTTCGGGCCGAACGGGGCCGAGGCGGTCGAGCTGCGGGTCGCCACGAACCCGGGCATGCCGGTCTCGCCGCTTCGCGACGCCGCATCGGGCGGCGAGCTGTCGCGCGTGATGCTGGCGCTCAGCGCGCTCGGCACCGTCGCGGGTGCGCCCACGCTGGCGTTCGACGAGATCGACGCGGGCATCGGCGGCAACACCGCCCGGGCGGTCGGTACCCGCCTCCGCGAGTTGGCGGCGGACCGGCAGGTGATCTGCATCACCCACCTGCCGCAGGTCGCCTCCCAGGCGGCAACCCACTTCCGGATCACCAAGGGCGGCTCCGGCGAATCCACCCTCGCCCGGGTCGAAGCCGTCGAGGGCGACGAGCTGGTGTCCGAGATCGTCCGGATGCTCGGCGCCGACCGCGGTGACGCTGCGGCTGAGGGCCACGCGCGCGAGCTGCTCGCAGCGGCCTAGGTCCGGACCGGCGTCGGCCGTCGCCGCCCGCCGCGTCGACTGAACCGTCTGTCGGGCGTCCCATAGCGCCCGCGCACGCGTCCAATCGGCGCCGCGGATGGGCGCACATTCCGCATAATCGCTGGCCAGCAATGTCCACCAGCGCCAAAGCGCGCCGCCGTGCCTTCTTCCGGCGCCCGACCTCGCCCGACCCGCAGCCGCTGCCGGCCGTCCAGGGGCGGGCCCGGCTCGGCAAGCAGAACCAAGGCGTTGGTCAAGCGGCTGCGGCCGGAGGACATCGCGGTGATCGACCACGCCGATCTCGACCGGATCGCCGCCGAGGACCTGGCGGCATCGGGGGTGAGCGCGGTGGTGAACGTGGCGCCCTTCTCGACCGACCGCTATCCGAACGCCGGCCCGCTGCTGTTGGTCCGCGCCGGGGTTCGGCTGGTGGAGGTGCCCGCCGCGCCCCTGTTCGAGGAGCTGCGCGACGGGGAGACCGTGGAGCTGGCCAACGGTGAGGTGCGCCGGAACGGGGCCGTGATGGCCTCGGGCCGCGAGCTGACGGCCTCGATGCTCGAGGAGCGCCTGGCCGAGCAGCGGGAGCGGATCGACGAGGCGCTCTCCGCCTTCGCCGAGAACACGATGGAGCACGTGCGCGAGGAGGGCGAGCTGCTGGTCGGCGAGCTGGACCTGCCGCAGACACGCACGAGGTTCCGCGACCGCCATGTGCTGATCGTGGTGCGCGGAACGACGTACCGCAAGGACCTGCGAACGCTGCGGGCCTACATCGACGACGTACGGCCGGTGCTGGTGGGGGTCGACGGCGGAGCCGACGCGATCCTCGAGGAGGGCTTCACGCCCGACGTGATCCTCGGCGACATGGACTCGGCCTCGGACGCGGTCCTGGGCGGCGGCGCCGAGCTGATCGTTCATGCCTACCCGGACGGGCGCGCGCCCGGTCGCGAGCGTCTGGTGGAGCTTGGGCTGGACCATCTCGTGATCCCGGCATCCGCCACCAGCCAGGACGTGGCGATGCTGCTGGCGCACGAGAAGGGCGCCGCGCTGATCGTCACCGTGGGAGCCCACTTCAACCTGGTCGAGTTCCTCGACAAGAACCGCGCCGGGATGTCCTCGACCTTCCTGACGCGGCTGCGGGTGGGGGAGACGCTCGTGGACGCCAAGGGCGTGAGCGGCCTGTACAACCCGGGCATCGCCGGCCGGCAGGTGGCTCTCTTCGCTGCCACGGCGCTGATCCTGATCGTGATCGTGATCCTGACGCTGCCGGCGCTGTCCAACGTCGTCGAGTTGCTCTGGCTCAAGATCAAGGTGCTGCTGGGCGTCTAGGCCCCTCGCCATGGGCTACTCCGGTCGCTACCACGTCGCGTCGCTTGCAGCGGTCTTCCTGGCGCTGGCCGTGGGGATCCTGATCGGGGCGGCCTTCGGCTCCGACATCCTCGATGACGTGGGCCGCGACCTCGAGGAGAGCCTCAAGGGCGATCTCGAGGACGCGAACGCGGAGATCGCCGCGCTCGAGGACGAGCTGGCCCAGCAACAGCTCTTCGCCGAGACCGTTTATCCCGCCCTCGCCGCGGACACGTTGCCCGGGCGCAGCCTGGCGCTGGTCGCATTCGGCGGGAGGCCGGACGCGATCCGCGAGGACGTGGTGGCCGCCCTGGCGCCGACCGGAGCGGAGCTGACGCAGCTCGCGGTGGTCAGGGAGCCTCCCGACGCCGCGGCGCTCGCCGGGCTGCTGGGCGGCGAGCGGCCACGCCAAGCCGAGCGCGAGCGCCGACGGGCGGAGCTGGCCGCTCGCCGGATGGGGACCGCGCTCGTGGAGGGCGGCGGCCTCTACGACCGGGCCCGCGAGGCGACGCTGTCGGCCTTCAGCGGTGTCGCCGACCCGGTCGACGGCGTGATCGTCGCTCGCGACCGCCCCGCGCTCGAGGGCCCCGAGGAGGCGGCAAGCGAGGCCCTGGAGCAGGAGTTCGTGGCCGGCCTGGTCGCCGGGGGCGTGCCGGTGGTCGCGGTGGAGCGCACCGACGCCGACCCCTCCTCGACCGCCTTCTTCGACTCGCTCGGGCTGACGACCGTGGACAACATCGACAAGGTCGCCGGCCGCGTCGCCCTCGTCTACGCGCTCCGAGGCGCCCAGGGGAACTTCGGGGTTGGCGAGGAGGCCGACGAGCTGGTGCCCGGCCTCCTGCGGCGCCCGGGCGCGACGACCGCGCCGTGATCAGCGGCCTCATCGTCTCCGCCGCGATCGCGGCGTTCTTCTGCGGGCGCTGGCTCGAGGACATGGCTCGCCACGGCCTGGTCCGCGAGAACTACCGCGGCGCCCAACCCGCGTTCCCCGCCGGCGCGGTGCTGGTGTCCTGCTCGCTCTTGGCGCTGGCGCCCCTCGCGCTGCTCGACGACCGCGCCGACCTCGATCTGCTCGACCCCGAGCTGCGGCGCTGGGCGGTGTACGTGCTGGGGGTGGCGCTGCTCGGGCTGCTGGACGACGCGCTGGGCCGGGGCGGCGCGGCCGACACCCCGCGCGGCTGGCGGGGGCATGCGAGGGCGGTGGCCACCGGAAGCTTCTCGACCGGGGCGATCAAGGCCCTCGGCGCGCTGGCCCTGGCCGCCTACGCCGTCTCCGGTCGCGGCCGCGAGGACCTCGACTACATCGCGGACCTGGCGCTGCTGCTCCTGGCGACGAACCTGTTCAACCTCCTGGACCTGCGCCCCGGCAGGGTCGAGAAGGCCTTCTTCCTGCTGCTGGCCGGCCTATGTCTAGGGGCGTGGACCGCGGCGCCGCTCGAGCTGCTTGGGATCTTCATCGGCCCGGTGCTGGTGGGGGCCTGGTTCACCCTGCGCGAGCGGGGGATGCTGGGGGACACGGGCTCGAACCTCGTCGGGGCGCTCGCCGGGATCTCGATGCTGACGACGCTCTCCGACGACGCGCGTCTGATCGCGCTGGGGATCGTCGCGGCCCTCACGATCTACGGCGAGTTTCGGTCGATCTCCGCGGCGATCGATCGACTTCCGCCCCTGCGCCAACTAGACTCGCTGGGCAGAGTGAGTGAGGGTCTGACGAGACGATGAAGCCGGGCGAGACGCGCTTCATCTTCGTCACCGGCGGAGTCGTGTCCTCGCTGGGCAAGGGCATCGCCGCCGCCTCGATCGGGCGCCTCCTCGTATCGCGTGGCTTCCGGGTCCAGCTCCAGAAGTTCGACCCCTACATCAACGTCGACCCGGGAACGATGAGCCCGTTCCAGCACGGCGAGGTTTTCGTCACCGAGGACGGGGCGGAGACCGATCTCGACCTGGGCCACTACGAGCGCTTCACCGACGAGAACACCTCGCGCGCCTCGAACGTCACCGCAGGCGCCGTCTACAACTCCGTGATTCGGCGCGAGCGCCGCGGCGACTACCTCGGCGCGACCGTCCAGGTGATCCCGCACATCACCGACGAGATCAAGCAGCGGATCCTGATCGTCGCGGAGTCGCAGGCGGTGGACTTCGTGATCACCGAGATCGGCGGCACCGTCGGCGACATCGAGTCGCTGCCGTTCCTCGAGGCGATCCGCCAGCTCTACGCGGAGCTGGGCCCGAAGCGCTGCATGTTCCTCCACCTCACGCTGGTGCCGTACATCGGGCACGCCGGCGAGATGAAGACCAAGCCCACGCAGCACTCGGTCAACGAGCTGCGGCGGATCGGGATCCAGCCGCACGCCCTCGTCTGCCGCTCCGAGACGCGGGCTCGACCGCGAGATCCGCAAGAAGATCGCGCTGTTCGCCAGCGTCCCCGAGGAGGCGGTGCTCTCGGCCCGCGACGTCGACAACATCTACAAGGTCCCGCTGGTGATGCGAGCGGAGGGCGCGGACGACCTCGTGCTCGACCACTTCGGGATCGAAGCGCCAGGCCCCCGAGCTGAGCGAGTGGGAGGAGCTGGTGCGCCGCGCCGACGCCTGCGAGGGCACTGCGCGGATCGCGCTCGTCGGCAAGTACGTGCAGCTCGAGGACGCCTACAAGTCGGTGATCGAGGCGCTCCACCACGGCGGCTACCACCACGGCATCAACGTCGCAGGTGGAGCTGGTCAACTCCGAGGACCTCGACGTCGAGAAGCTCGAGCGCGCCGACGGGATCCTGATCCCCGGCGGCTTCGGCGAGCGCGGGATCGAGGGCAAGATCGAGGCGGCGCGCATCGCGCGCGAGCGCGGGCATCCCGTACCTGGGGATCTGCCTGGGGATGCAGATCGCGGTCGCGGAGTTCGCGCGCCACGTGGCGGGCATGGACGGCGCCAACTCGACCGAGTTCGACCCCGAGACGCCCTATCCCGGTCGTCGACCTCCTGCCCGAGCAGAAGGAGGTCTCCGACATGGGCGGGACCATGCGCCTGGGCGCCGACCCGGTGAAGGTGCACGAGGGCACACGGGCGCGGGAGATCTTCGGCGAGGCCGTCATCTACAAGCGCCACCGCCACCGCTTCGAGGTCAACAACCAGCTGCGCCGCCGGCTCGAGGACGAGGGCCTGGTCGCGGGCGGGACCTCGCCCGACGAGCGCCTCGTCGAGATGATCGAGCTCTCCGACCACCCCTTCTTCGTCGCCTCCCAGTTCCACCCCGAGTTCAACTCTCGCCCGACGCGTCCCGAGCCGCTCTTCCGCGACTTCGTCGGCGCCGCGGCCGAGCTGGCCCGGGGCCGCGACCCGGAGGCGGAGGCGGAGATCGCCGAGGCCGAATCGGTCGAGTCCGACGACGTGTCGGTCGAGCACCGAAGCTAGCCCGACGAGCCTGCACCGAGGCCCGCCGCGGGCATAGACTCGGGGTCCATGGACCTCGACGAGTACCGCCGCAACTCGCTCGCCAACTGGGACCGGTTCGCAGGCAACTGGCGCGACGAGCGCGACTTCCTCTGGGGAGCCACGAACGCGATCGCGGAGCGCATCGTCGAGCGCCTCCACCCCAGCCTCGGCGACACGGTCCTCGAGCTCGCGGCCGGAACCGGCGACACCGGATTCCTCGCCGCCGAGAGGGTCGGCGACGACGGCAAGCTCATCCAGACCGATTTCGCGCCGGGCATGGTCTCAGCGGCGAGGGACTTCGCGGCCGCGGCAGGGATTACGAACGTCGAGCACCGCGTGCTCGACGCCGAAAGGATGGACCTCGACGACGATTCCGTCGACGGCGTGGTCTGCCGCTTCGGCTACATGCTGATGGCGGATCACGCGGCGGCCCTGGGCGAGACCCGGCGCGTGCTGCGCGACGGCGGCCGCCTGTCGTTCGGGGTGTGGGGACCGCCTGATCGCAACCTGTGGGCGTTCATCCCCGGTTTCGCCCTCGTCGAAGCGGGCCATCTCCCGCCGCCGGAGCCGGGCATGCCGGGGATCTTCGCACTGGGGGATCCCGAGCGGATCAAGGAGCTGGTGGGTGCGGCCGGCTTCTCGGACCCGGAGATCGAGGACGTCACCGCGGATTGGGACTACTCCGACCCCGCCGTCCACTGGGAGAAGACGATGAAGCTGGCGGCCCCGATCGCCCAGGCCGTCGATGAGCTGGATCCGGACGAGCGAGAGCGGATCCGCGAGCTGGTGGCAACCCGGGTATCCGAGCAACTCGCGGAGGACCCGACCTCCCTCCACGGCCACGCCTGGGTGGTCAGCGCCTCCTAGCGAAGGCGCTCGCGTAGCCTCCCGGCGACATGTCGGCGGAGGAGCTCGTGACGGAGGCCTGGAGCCGGTGGGCCGGGCTCCGGCTGGCAGGTCGCCCGCGGCGATGGTTGACTTGCACCATCGCTCGGCGTAGTCTGGTTTCGCAATCGACCTTGGGGTGCCCGATGGCTTCCAATGGACAAACGCAGTGGCATCTCGTCGGCCACCACGCGGGATCGTGTAACTGCATCTGGGCCTGTCCGTGCCAGTTCAACGCACCACCGAGCCATGGCTACTGCGAGGCACTCCTCGCCTGGGAGATCACCGATAGGAGATCGGCACGTCTCGCTCAACGGCGTCCGCTTCGGCTTCGCCGTCCACTGGCCCGGCGCCATTCACGAGGGCAATGGGGTTGCCCAGCCCGTGGTCGGGGATGGCGCGAGCGACGAGCAGGGCGACGCGATCTGAGCGCACCGCCGACCCGCGGAGCTCTTCATCGAGGACGTCGATTCGATCCTCTCCGCGTTGCCAGAGACGGTCGTGGCGCCGATCGAGCGGACGTCGATGCGACGCTCGGCGCGGCACGATCCGGTTCGGCGCGGTGGGAGAGAGCCGCATCGAGGCGATGGGCAACCCGGAGATCACCGACTCGGGAGAGCACCGGGTCCGGTTCGACCTCCCGGCTGGTTCGAGTCAAGGTCGCCGCGATCGGCGACAGCGTCGAGCGGAGCTCGATCCGGCGATCAGCTCTCCTTCTCGCACGAGAACACGTACGCCCAGATGACCAGTTCGAGTGGAGCAACGCTGGGAGGTGCCATGCCGAGGTCCCAGATGGCGGCTCACCGGTGATTGGTTTGACGTGTGCAGATGTCGCGTGCCCTGCGCGTGCACGTTCGCCCAGGCGCCCGACGAGGATGAGTGCGACGGCATCCTCGCCTGGCATGTCAACGAGGGCAACTACGGCGACGTCAAGCTCGACGACCTGAACGTGGTCGCGGTCGGCAGCTTCGAAGGGAACATCTGGGCGGGCGAGGCGAAGAACTCCAGAATGGGGTTCTTCATCGATGAACGGGCCGACGAGTCCCAGCGGGAGGCCCTGCAGGCGATCTTCGGCGGCGATGCGGGCGGCTGGCCGGCGGGGTTCGCCGAGCTGATCGAGGACTTGCTCGGGATCGAGTACGCCCCGATCGACTTCGAGATCGCCGACGACCTCACGAGCTGGCGCGTCGAGGTTCCCGGGAAAGCCCGCGGTAGGGCGGAGGCGCTGAGCGGGACCGACCAGTTCCCGACACTCCGGTCACGGTTCACAACGCGCCCGGCGCCGAGGTCGGCCCCGGACAGGTCGCGACATACGCCACGGCGAGCGAGGACGAGGTCGACGCATTCGGCATGAAGTGGAGCTGGCCAGGGCGGTCGAGCAAGCACTTCCCGTTCGACTGGTCCGGGCCCGACGAGGCCTGAGCCCGCTTGATGGACTAGGGCATCTCGTCCATCGAGCCGCCGTCTCCGCGCGGCATCTCATCCATCGAGCTCATCTGCGGCAGGGGCGGCCTCGTCCATGGGCTCATCCATGCCCGCGGGGGTGGATTCCTCCTCCATTCCCATCGCCTCCATCGCCTCCATCGCCGCGGCGGAATCCGGGAGGGTGAGCCCGGGGACGTCCTCGGGCGCAAAGGCGACGGCCAGCCCCAGCACGAGGAGGAGGACTGCGATGCCCCGGTTCGCGATCTCCCTCCATGGCAGCGAGCTTCTCGATCGCGATCAGCGCGGCGATGAAGGCCATCCAGCCGATGCTCATCACGCCGAGCGCGAAGAGCGCCGCCATCAGCGCCCAGCAACAGCCCGACGCAATAGCCGCCGTGCATCGATTCCCATGCGCAGCGCACCCACGCGGTCCGGTCGCCAATGGTCCATCAGGAACATCGAGCGGGTGCGGCAGTTGCGAAGGCAGACGTCCTTCAGCGGCGTGAGCTGGTAGACGGCCGCGCCGCAAGGATCATTCCCCCCGGCGAGATACGGGCCGGCGTTGTCCCACGCGAAGGTGTCCCCGAACAGCGCCGCACCGATCTCGTAGACGGCGTAGCCGATCAAACCTGCCGCGGTCCAGCTGACCAGGTACCCGGCCGACGAACAGCAGCGTCGCGCCGGCTGTGCGTCGCCTCGCCGCGCTCGGCGCGTCCCTCGCTGGATCCGACGTACATCAGCACCATCGGCGCGATCGAGGGAACATCATCGCGGCCATCATCACCACCCAAACGCCCAGGAAGAACCCGAGCGTCCCCGGGTCGGTCCCGGGTCCGGCATCCATGTCCGACATGCGATCGTCGGTGAGCGCCCAGGCAACCGCTGCCAGCAGGAGCAGCCCGAATACAGGCCGACCTGGATCAGCCCGGGAAGGGTGGCGGGCGGCGGAGAGCTGCGGATTCCAGATCGCGACTCTATTCCCGCTGCGGAGCCCGATCAAGGCCGTCGTAGAGATGCGGACGAGCTGATGGCAGCGAGCGAGACCCTGCAGCTAACCGGCACGGTCGGCGTGGCATGCAACTGCGACTACGGCTGCCCGTGCAACTTCAACGGCTGCCCTCCAAAGGCAAGTGCGAAGGGCAATGGACCTGGCACGTCGACACGGGTAGGTGGGGTGAAGCCTCCCTCGACGGGCTGAACTTCAGCATCGCCGTCAACTGGCCGATTCACGACGGTGGCGGCGAGGCGCTGATCCTGATCGACGAGCGCGTCGATGAGCGACGACAGCGGGCGATCTCGACGCTCGTCGGTGGGGAGGCCGGAGGCCGTGGGGCATCCTCGCGTGGACCTGGCCGAAGGTCCATGGTCCCAAGCTCGTGCCCTACGATGTCCGTCTCGACGGCCTCGACTGGCGGGTCAAGGCCGGGCAGTCGCTCGAGATCGAATCGACGACGATCAAGAACCCGGTGACGGGCGCGAGGTCCACCCCGGCGCGGTGCTCCCAGAGGGCCTGATCTTTAAGCGCGGTGACTTCGGCGCCTCGACCGTGTTCAAGGTCAGCGACGGCATCGAGTTCGCGCACCCTGGTCAGTACACGGCGATCGCCGGGTTCGAGTACTCGGGCCCCTGAGCCGTTCGGTGAGCAACGCTGCTCGACCGGTTCGTCCGGCTCTGCGAGACCGCCAGCCCGACCGGGGACGAGCGCGCGATCGCCGACGAGGTGCTGGCCGAGCTTCGCGGGCTGGGCCTCGAGGTCACGAGGACGAATCGGCCGGGCGGCCGGGCCGGGTCGGGGAACCTGATCGCGCGGGTGCCCGGAAGGGGCGAGGGCCACGTCATGTTCTGCGCCCACCTCGACACGGTGCCGCACGAGGCCGATCGAGGTCGAGCTTGCGACGGCGTGTTTCGCTCGCCGGCGACACGATCCTCGGCGCCGACAACAAGGCGGCTGTGACCGTGCTGATGGAGCTGGCGCGCGCGCACGCTGCCGAGCCCGCCGCGGCGGGGCTCGAGCTGGTGTTCACGACCGCCGAGGAGGACGGGCTGCGCGGCGCGAAGGAGCTCGACCTCTACGGCGCTCCGCTCGCCCTTCGGATTCGTCCTCGACCACGCCTCGCCGATCGGCGAGGTGATCACGGCTGCCCCCACCTACAAGCGGCTCCTGGCGGAGTTCGAGGGGGTCGAGGCCCACTCGGGCATCCGGCCCGAGGACGGGCGCAAGCGCGATCGCGGCGGCAGCCGCGGCGATCAGCGCCATGGAGCTGGGCCGGCTGGACGACGAGACCACCGCGAACGTCGGCATCGTCCGACGGCGGCAGCGCCGTCGAACGTCGTCGCCGGGGCATTGCCGTCGTCGACGGCGAGGCCCGTTCGATCGACGACGACCGCGCCAGCGCAACCGTGGCGGCGATGGTCGACGCCTGCACCTGGGCGGCGACGCGAGCACGGCGTGGACGTCGATGTGGACGTGCGCGAGATGTTCCGCGGCTATCGGCTGGCCTCGAGCGCGGAGCCCGTGCGGATCGCCACGGCGGCGCTGGAGCGCACGCGGCCACGAGCCGGTCGAGACGGCCACGGGCGGCGGCAGCGACGCCAACGCGCTGGTCGCCGCGGGGGTTCGAGTGCGTGCTGCTCGCGAACGGGACGGAGGCCAACCACACGCCGGAGGAGAGCGTCGCCGCCGAGCGGATCGTCGAGATGCTCGCGGTCTGCGAGGCGATCGTCGGGCTGGCCGGGGGCGCCGATGCTGAAGCTGCGTAGGGGCACGGTCGTCGCGATGGACCCGCTGACGGTGGAGGTCGCGGGCAAGCAGCGGCGCGCGTGGGCCGACGCCGGCCTGGTCGGCCCCGTCGAGCGCGGCGACGAGGTGATCGTGAACGTCGAGGCGGCGGACCTCGGGCTCGGGTCCGGGCGGCTTCGACGTCGTGCACGTGAACCTCACCCGTGGGCTCGACGGCGGAGGGCGCCGCCGGCGAGCACGTGATGAAGCTGAACTACACCTCGCTCCAGCACTCGGTCGAGCCGGTCGAGCCGCCGAGCGCAGACGACGGAGGGCGCTCGCGGCCGCCGTGCTCGTCATCCCGCTCCACGGCCACCTGGCCCCGGCCGCCTGGGCGGCCGCGCGAGGCGAGGCCGGGCCTCAGCGTCGGCTTCGTCCAGGCGCGCGGGCGGCGCCCTGCCCGGGTCGCTCTCCCGCGACGTGCCGAGCTCCGCGGCGCGGGCTCCTGGCCGGGCACGTCACGGCCGGGTCCGGCCACGGCGGCGAGCACGAGGCGATCAGCCTGGCGGGCGGGATCGACGCCGCGGCGCGCAGGCTCGGCTGGGACGCCGTCGTGGTCGGGCCCGGCCCCGGGATACTCGGCTCCGAGAGCCGGCTGGGCCACGGCGGGATGGCGGCGCTCGATGCGGCCCACGCGGCGCTGGCGCTCGGGCTGCCGACGCTGGTCTCCCCGCGGCTCTCGAGCTCGGACCCCAGGCCCCGCCACCGCGGCCTCAGCCACCACTCGCGCACGTGCTCGAGATGCTGCTGGCGCCGGTGCGGGTGCCGGTGCCGGAGGCCTCGATCCGCGGGCTGGCCGCTGCTCGAGAGCGGTGCGCCCGAGGGCGGTTCGCCGCAGGCGGCGCTGGATGACCTGATCGAGGTTTGCGGCGGGCCGCCACGACCTCGCCGTGCGAGGGGATCGACCTCGACGGCTATGCGGCGAGCGGCCTGCCGGCCAGGACGATGGGGCGGACCATCGAGGAGGACCCGCTGTTCTTCGCCGCGCCGCTCGCCGCCGGGCAGGGCGTTGGCCGAGGCGGTGAGCCGGGAGTGAGGCGCGGTCGGCTCGAGGATCGTCTACGAGGGCCCGATCGCCACGGTCCGGATCGACTCGTTCGATACGACGACGGCACCGTCTCGGAGCGCGAAGTGGTCGGCCATCCCGGCGCGGTCGCAATCGTCGCGCACGACGAGGAGCACGTCTACCTGGTCCGCCAGCCGCGTGAGGCCGTCGGCGAGCCCGCCTGCTCGAGCTGCCCGCCGGGAAGCTGGACGTGCCGGCGAGACGCCGCTCGAGTGCGCCCAGCGGGAGCTGGCCGAGGAGATCTCGCTGCGGGCGCGGCGAGTGGCGCGAGCTGAAGCGCTTCTACACCAGCCCCGGATTCGCGGAGGAGGAGGTGACGGTGTTCCTCGCCACCGGGCTCGAGGACGCGGGAGTCCAGCCCGACCCCGCCGAGCGGATCGAGGTCGTGCCCTGGCCGCTCGCCGACCTGGACGGGGCGATCGCCGAGTGCGGCGACTCGAAGTCGCTGATCGGGCTGCTCCTGCTCCGCCAGATCAGCGAGGCTTCGTGAGATGAGCGGCCCGGGGAAGGCAGCTTCGAGGGCGAGGGCGGCGTCGAGATCCGCTACCGCACCTGGCCCCCGCAGGGCCCGCCTCGCGCCGCGGTGGTGATCTCGCACGGCGGCGGCGAGCACTCCGGCCGCTACGACCACGTCGCGCGGCGCCTCGGCGAGGCGGGTTACGAGGTCTTCGCGCTCGACCACCGCGGCCACGGGCTGTCGGGGGGCGAGCGGATGCGCTTCGACTCGGTGGACCCGCTCGCCGCCGACCTGCGCCGGATGGTGGCCATCGCCGCCGGGGCCGTGCCGGCACCGCGGCCGTTCCTGCTGGCGCACAGCATGGGCGCCGCGGTCGGCCTTGACTACGCGTGCGACCACCAGGACGAGCTGTCGGGGCTGGTCCTCTCGGGGGCGCTGGCGGCGCTGGACCAGAAGACGCCGGTGCGGATGGCGGCCCGGGCGGTCGCCCGGGTGGCGCCCGGGCGCGGGATCTTCAAGGTCGATCCCGAGACGGTCAGCCGCGACCCCGAGGTGGTCAGCGCGTACGACGAGGACCCACTCAACTTCCATGGCTCGTTCCCGGCGGCGTCGATCGTCGCGCTGGAGCAGGCCGGGATGAGCTTCCCCAGGCGCCTGCCGGCGCTGACCCTGCCCCTCCTCATCCTGCACGGGGCCGACGACCGGCTGACGCCCCCCAGCGGCAGTCGCCTGGTCGACGAGCTTGCCTCCTCGCACGACAAGACGCTCCACATCTACCCGGGCCTGCGCCACGAGATCCTGAACGAGCCCGAGCAGGACGCGATCATCGACGAGATCGTGGCCTGGCTGATCGCCCGCAGCTAGGTCGCCGCGCACGCCTGCGTGCAGGGGCAGGGAGGCCGAGGCGCGGCAAGAACCACCCGGGCATGGCAGTCGCCGTCAGGCCCCCCGAGGTCAAGCCCAAGATCGAGGCCCGGTTCGAGGCGCTCGTGCTCGACTTCCTGGCATACCTCGAGTTCGAGCGCGGCCTGGCGCGCAACACCCTCGACGCGTACCGGACCGACCTGCTCCAGTACGGGGTCTTCCTCGCCGGGCGCGGGGTGGGCGCGACGGAGGCCGGTCGGGCGGACGTCTCGGACTTCCTGGCCGACCTCGCGACGGGGCGGCCCAACGGCGACGGCGAGAAGCACCCGCCCTGCTCCCCGGCCACGATCAACCGCAAGACGGCGGCGCTTCGCTCGTTCTACCGGCACCTGCGGCGCGAGGAGCTGATCGCCGACGACCCGACCGCGTCGCTCAGCCCGCCCGCGCGCAGCCGCAAGCTTCCCCACGTCCTCTCCTACGCCGAGGTCAAGCGCCTGCTGGAGACCGCAAAGGGTGCGGACCCGATCGCGCTTCGCGACCGGGCGCTGCTGGAGCTGATGTACGGCTGCGGCCTGCGCGCGTCCGAGGCGGTCGGCCTCGAGGTCACCGACCTCGACCTGAGGCGTGGATTCGTGCGGCCCCGCGGCAAGGGGTCGAAGGAGCGGATGGTGCCCGTTGGGAGGGAGGCCGCCGCGGCGGCCTCACGGTACCTCCGCTCCGGCCGGCCCGAGCTGGTGGGCTCCAAGCAGGAGGGCAAGCTGTTCGTGAACTTCCGCGGCGGCTCGCTCACCCGCCAGGGCCTCTACAAGATCATCCAGCGCCACGCCAAGCTCGTCGGCCTCGAGGGCAAGATGAGCCCCCACACCCTGCGCCACAGCTTCGCGACGCATCTGCTGTCCGGCGGCTGCGACCTACGCTCGGTCCAGGAGATGCTCGGCCACGCCGACGTCTCGACGACCCAGCTCTACACCCACCTCTCCGGCGAGCGGATCAAGGAGGTCTACTTCAAGGCCCATCCGCGCGCCGTGGCTGACTAAGCGCGTCCGAACGGCAGGTTGTCCTGCCTGGCTGTTGCGCAGCAACACCAGAACAGGACAGCCTCATTGGGCAGGGGTTGACAACGTCCGAATTTAGATGTACCGTTGTCCTAATGAGTAGTACACGGGCCTATCGAATGTCTACCAGGGCGGCTGCCGCCGAGGCGACCCGGGAGCGGATAGTCGATGCCGCGCTAGCCGCGTTCACGGACGACTGGTACGAGGACGTCACCGTTCGCGGCATCGCGAAGGACGCCGGCGTAGCCCTCCAGACCGTCAGCAACCACTTCGCGTCCAAGGCGGAGCTGTTCACCGCCGCGCTCCAGAAAGTGGCGACCGACATCGACGAGTTTCGCTGGAGCCCGGAGCCCGACGACATCGAGGTAGCGATCACCACGCTCGTCGACGACTACGAGCGAAACGGGGACGCGAACATCCGGATGCTCGCGGTCGAGGATCGGGTGCCCGAGGTCAAGTCATTCATGGAGATGGGCCGGGCAGGGCATCAGGCCTGGGTGGAGCGGATGTTCCCGGCGGCGATGGCCGGCCTTCGGGGCAAGGCCCGAGCCCGCCGGATCGCCCAGCTCGTCGTGGTGACGGACGTGTACTCGTGGAAGCTGCTTCGCCGCGACAAGGGACTTGACAGGAACCAGACCATCACCGCCATGCGCGAGCTGGTAGCCGCGCTTCACGAGAATGCCTGAGGAGGCTGAGATGACAGAGATCCTGATGACGACCTGGGACGGGGCCGGCACGACGCCGCCCCTGATGAGCGTGGCAAGCGCGCTCGTCGCCCGTGGCCACAACGTCCGCGTAATGGCCGATCCCGGGCTGCGTCCCGACGTCGAAGCGACCGGTGCCGAGCACATCGGCTGGACCCGCGCCCCGATCCGGGAAATGCCTGGCCGCGACGGCGACTTCGTCCGTGACTGGGAGGCCGGGCCGGAGGGCTTCGCGCAGATGCGCGACCGTCTGGCCGTCGGTCCCGCGGCCCTGTTCGCCGCCGACATCCGCGACGAGCTGGAGCGCCGCCCCGCCGACTGTCTGCTGACGGAGCTACTGCTCTTCGGCGGGCAGGTCGCGGCGGAGGGTGCCGGCGTCCCCTGCGTGGTGCTGAACCCCACGATCAACGTCGTGCCCGCCCCGGGCGTCCCTCCGTTCGGCCAGGGCTTCCTTCCGGCCGAGACCGAGGAAGAGCGTGAGCGGGATCGCGTCGCCGGCGAGTTCGGCATGGCGGTCTGGGACGAGGCGTTGCCGGCGCTGAATGCCGCGCGCGCCGAGCAGGGGCTCGAGCCCCTGGAGCATGTGCTCGACCAGTACCGAAGCGCGGCGCTGACGCTGGTCATGACGAGCTCGGCGTTCGACTTCATGGGCGAGCTGCCGCCGAACGTGAAGCACGTCGGCCCCCGCCTGGACGACCCGTCCTGGGCGGAGTAGTGGACGCCGCCGCCCGGCGACGAGCCGCTCGTGCTTGCCGGCCTCAGTTCGGACTATCAGAACCAGGAGGACCTGCTCAAGCGGATCGTCGCGGCACTCGACGCGCTCCCGGTGCGCGGGCTGGTCACGATCGGCAAGGGCATCGATCCCTGCGAGGTCCCGGGAACCGACAACGTGCAGGTCGTGGCGTCCGCCCCTCACGCGGAGGTGCTGCGCGAGGCGGCAGCCGTGATCACGCACTGCGGCCACGGGACGACGATCAAGGCGCTCGCGGCTGGCGTCCCCGTGGTGTGCCTGCCGATGGGTCGCGACCAGCTCGATGTCGCCGCTCGGGTGGAGCATCGCGGTGCCGGAATCAGGCTCGACTCCCCCGCCGATCCCGAGGCGATCGCCGGGCGGTTCGCGCCGGGGTTGCTGAGCCGGGTTATCGCGAGGCGGCCGGCGGCATCGCGGGCGCAATCGCTGAGGAGACGGCGGAAGACCGTGTCGTCGCCGAGATCGAGGCCCTGGTGGGCGGGGCGTCACCGTTGGCTGTGGCTGAATAGAACGCGTCGCCCGGGAACGAGCTCCTCGATGGGTGCGGACATCCAGGGCCTGGGGAGGCTGGTGGGCCAGTGGACGACCGAAGCTCGCCACCCGCGTTTCCCGACCTCGTTGTCCACGGTGCGTCGACGTTCGAATGGCTGGAGGGCGAGCGCTTCCTGATCTCCCGGGCGCGCAACGACCACCCGGACTTCCCGGACTCCATCTCGATAATCGGCGTGGTCGACGACAGGCTCTGCATGAGCTACTTCGACTCGCGCGGGGTGCACCGGGTCTACGAGCCGGAGCTCGAGGGCGACGTGTGGCGACTCTCACGCGACGCGCCGGGCTTCGACCAACGCCTCGAGGCGACCTTCAGCGAGGACGGCGAGGCGTTGAGCGGAACCTGGGAGCTCGCCGAAGAGCCGTCGGAATGGAAGCCCGACCTCGAGATCACCTATCGCCGCAACGGCTAGCTCCCCTCGTAGGCTTGGGGTATGCCCGAGCTGCCGGAGGTCGAGACCATTCGCCGACAGCTCGCGCCCGAGGTCGTCGGGCGGACGATCACCGACGTCGAGGTCTTCGACGAGCGCTGGACGCGGCCGGACCCGCCGAGCCGCCTCGAGCAGGCGGTCGCGGGGCGACGCGTCGAGGCGGTTGACCGCCGCGGCAAGTACCTGATCCTGCGCCTCGACGGGGGCTGGGCGCTGATCATGCACCTGCGGATGACGGGCAACCTGCTGCTCCGGGCTGCCGATGAGCCGGCACGAGCAGCCGCTGCTTCCTGCGCGCACGCCTCGAGCTGGACGACGGCTCGGAGCTGCTCTTCACCGACGCACGCCGGTTCGGGCACGCGGTCGCGCTCCAGGGCGCGGACGCCGACGCCTACCTTGCGGCCCGGCTGGGGATCGAGCCTCTGTCGGACGAGCTGACGCCGGACGCGCTGCTTCACCTCGCCGCCGGGCGCACCGCGCCGCTGAAGTCGTTCCTGCTCACGCAGGACCGGGTCGCGGGGATCGGCAACATCTACGCCGACGAGGCGCTTCACCGCGCCGAGCTTCACCCGCTCTCGCCGGCCGGGTCGATGCGGATCGAGCACGCGGAGGCCCTGACGGAGTCGATCGTCGAGACGCTCGAGGTGGCTCTCGACAGCGGTGGCTCGTCCATCGACGACTACCGCGATGCCCGCGGCGAGCGCGGCTCGATGCAGGACGAGTTCCTCGTCCACACCCGCGAGGGCGAGGAATGCCCCAGGTGCGGGACCGAGATCCGGCGGATCGTCGTGAGTGGACGTTCCACGTACTTCTGCCCCGGCTGCCAGACGCGCCTGCGCCGGCGCCGCAAGCGGAGCGCCCGGCGGTGAGCGGGCCCCCGCCGCCCCCGGCCGGCTTCCGCGTCGGGCACTGGAGCGACCCGGCCGGGCGAACCGGGTGCACCGTGGTCATCGCCCCCGAGGGCGCGCGCGGCGGGGTGGACGTGAGGGGCGGGGGCCCGGGAACGCGCGAGACGGATGTCGTGAGCCCGTTCGCCGGCACCGACCGGGTCAGCGCGATGACCTTCGCCGGCGGCAGCGCCTACGGCCTCGCTGCCGCCGACGGCGTCATGCGCTGGCTCGAGGAGCACGGGATCGGCTATCCCACGCCCGCGGGGCTTGTCCCGATCGTGCCGGCCGCGATCGTCTACGACCTCGCCGAGGGCGACGCCGCGGCACGTCCCGACGCGATCGCCGGCCGTGCGGCCTGCGAGGCGGCGAAGGAGGGCGTGCCCGACCGCGGGCAGGTGGGGGCCGGGTCGGGCACCGCGGCGAGCAAGCTACTGGGCCGCGAGCAGGCGGTGGCTTCCGGCATCGGCTACGCGGCGGCGCGGGGAGCGGGCGGCGTGACGGTGGCGGCGCTGGCGGTCGCGAACCCGTTCGGCGACATCGTCGGCGCGGACGGTGCGCCGCTCGCTTTGGCCGGCTCCGAGAGGGCGGGGCGGTCCGGACGGCCGAGGCGATCGCGGCGATGGAGGAGCCGCCCGACCCGTTCAAGACGCAGCCCGGAAACACCACGCTTGTGTGTGTGATGACCGACGCGCCGCTCGACAAGACGGGGTGCACGCGGGTGGCGCGCTCGGCCTCCGCCGGGGTCGCCCGGGCCGTCGAGCCCGTGTTCAGCGACGTGGACGGGGACGTGGTCTTCTGCCTCGCCTCGGGCGCCGATCCGCCGGCCGACCGCTTCACGGTGCTGCAGACGCAGACGATCGCAGCGAGCGTCACCGCCGAGGCGATCCGCGACGCCGTCGTGACGAGCTAGAGGCCTCGCGGCACCTCGCCCACTAACGAGCACGGTCGGTGCGCACGAGGCCCAGGAACTCCTGCCGGGTCCGAGGGTCATCCCTGACCGAGCCTCGCAGAGCAGAGGTGACGGTGAGCGAGCCGGGCTTCTGGACCCCGCGCAACGACATGCACAGGTGCTCTGCCTCGACGATGACGCCGACGCCACGCGGCCTCAGGTGCTCCTCCAGCCAGTCAGCGATCTGGGTCGTCATGCGTTCCTGGACCTGGAGCTCGGCGCTAAGAGGTCGACGACCCGGCCGAGATTCGCGAGTCCGATGATCCGCTCGCCGGGCAGCTAGGCGACGTGGGCCGCCCCGTGGAAGGGAAGGAGGTGGTGCAGCGCACAACGACTGGAACGGGATGTCGCGCACGAGGACGAGCTCGTCGTAGCCCTCGTCGTTGGAAAGTTGGTGCGTTGATCGGCGGTTGACGAGAGCAGCTCGGCGTAGGCCTTCGGCCACGCGGCGCGGCGTCTCGCGCAAGTGGTCGGAGTCGACATCCGCTCCCAGGGCCGCGAGGAGCTCGGCCGCAGCGTGCTCCGCGGAGACGAGGTCCACGCCCTTCGGCTCCGCGGCCTCGGGCGAGTTGCCGTTCCGCGAGAGGCCCACGAGGCCGTTCCGCCCGCTCATCGGCCGGCCGTCGTCTCGCGACGAGCCCGTCGATGGGACGTTGGATCGGCGAGCCTGTGGGGATAAGCGCGAGGGCGGAGCGGATCAGCTCCCGGAGGGTGTCATGGACGTCCCAGACGTTGACGTTCATCGCGGCCACGACTCTGCCATGTTCGAGCCAGAAGGCGATGAACTCGCGGCCCGGGACGTCTCCGCGGAAGACCACCTCGTCCCAGCTGGTGGCGAAGCCGCTGTACTCCATCCCGACGTCGTACTGTCGCTGAAGAAGTAGGGGAGCTCGTCGTAGGAGACGTCTTGCCCGAGCATCGCCCTCGCCGCAGCAGGCCCCTGGTTGAGGGCGTTGGCCCAGTGCTCGACCCGAAGATGCCGCCCGTAGAAGGGGTGTCGGGCGTTGGCAACGTCCCCGGCGGCGAATACCCCCGCGGCGCTGGTCGCGAGTCCCTCGTCGACGAGGATGCCGTCGTCCACGCGAATGCCGGCGCCCTCGGCCAGCCCGACGCGGGGGGCGACGCCGATTCCGACGACGACGAAGTCGCTCTCGATCAGGGCCCCGTCTCGCGTCAGCACGCGCTCGACCGAGCGACCGCCCTCGAAGTGATCAACCGTCGTCTCGGGCAGGAACTCGATCCCGTGGTCGCGGTGGATGTCGAGGTAGATCTGACCCACCTCGGGCCCGAGCACCTGCTCCAGGTGGAGCGAGGCCATCTGGATCATCGTCATCTCGCATCCCTTCTGCCGGGCCGAGGCGGCGATCTCGGCCCCGATCCACCCCGAGCCGACCACCACCAGCGGCCCACCCCGCTCGATCCGTTCACCGATCCGCTCCGAATCGGTGACGGTCCGCAGGTAGTGGATGCCGTCGAGGTCCTTGCCCGGTACGTCGAGCCGCCGCGGCACCGCCCCAGTGGTGATGAGCAGGCGGTCGTAGCCCAGTCGGCGATCGCCCTCGAGCAGTAGCTCCCGCAGGCCCGTGTCGATGCCGGTGACCCGGGCCGAGCACCAAAGCTCGATGGCGTTCTCCTCGTAGAAGCCGACCCCGTGCACGTATGGGCGCTTGGCCGTCTCGCCGCGCAGGTAGTCCTTGGAGAGCGGTGGGCGCTCGTACGGGCGGTCGGCTCGTCGCCGAGGACCACGAGGCGACCGTCGAATCCCTCTGCTCGCAGGGTCTCCGCTGCCTTCGCTCCAGCGAGGCCGGCGCCGACGATGACGAAGGTCTCCTGATGTTGGCTCATCTCGCTCCTTTCGCGGCTGGCTCGACGCCCCGCCTGTCTGGGGGCCTGTTCCCTGTATGCGCTCGCTGCCGCATGGTTCTTACGTCTAGGGGACGGCCCCGGGTAAGAACTTGGCGGAAAACGTCACAAACTCAGATATGCGACCGGCAGCTAGCGTCTTGTTACCGCCTGCCTTGGATACGCCAGCCTCAGAACAAGCTCCGCCCGTGCCCGGCCCGGACGCCGAGTCGCGCGCCTGGGCCCTGGGCCTCCGCGCCAAGGGGGCACGCGGCGACGAGTCGCGCCGACGGCTGCACGTCATGCTGCTCCGCGCTGCGCGCTTCGAGATCGAGCGCAGGCGCGGGAGCCTCCCACACCTGCGCGGCGGTGACTTCGACGATCTGGCCCATCAGGCGGCCGACGATGCCCTGGTGGCGATCCTGGGCAAGCTCGACACCTATCGCGGCGAGAGCCGTTTCACCACCTGGGCCTACAAGTTCGCCCTCCTCGAGGCAGCGGTAAAGCTGCGCCGTCGCGCCTGGCAAGGACGCGAGGTTCCGCTGGAGCCCGAGCAGTGGTCGCGCTTCGCCGAAGCCCGAGAGTCCGTGGCCGGCGAGACGGAGGTCCGCGACTCCTGGGCGAGGTCGGCAAGGCGATCGAGCCGTAGCTATCCCCGCACCAGCGCGAAGTCCTCGTCGCCATCGTCCTCAACGAGGTGCCGATCGACGTCCTTGCCCAGCGTCTAGAGACCACCCGGGGCGCCCTCTACAAGACCGTCCACGACGCTCGCCAGAAGCTTCGCGCCCACCTGGCCGATGCCGGCCTGAGATTCACGGCGACCGAGAGGAGGTGACCATGAGCCGCCAGACGGACCCACACGATCGCGACCTCGTCGAACGCATCCTCGGGCCAGAAGGGCCCGAGTTGAGCTGCGAGGAATGCTTCGCGGAGCTCGATCGCTACGTCGAACTCGAGCTGAGCGAGGACGATGCCGACGCCGCCGTGCCCGGGATGCGCGCGCACCTTGAGGGGTGTGGGGCCTGCGAGGAAGACCACCGCAGCCTGCGGGCCCTGATCGAGACGGAGACGGGCGGGTAAGACCCGCCCCCGGCCGGTCGCAACGCAAGCGACCCCCCGGCAAGGAGAAGCTGACGCTCACTCGTCCGGCCCGGCCTGCATCCTTCGCGTAGTGCCGGGCTCGTTCAAGACCGAGGCGATCGTGCTGCGATCGATCCGCTACGCGGAGGCGGACCGGGTGCTGCACCTGTACTCGAAGACGCAGGGGCGGTTGAATGCGATCGCGAAGGGAGCGCGGCGCCCACGGTCGCGGTTCGGCGGCAGGCTCGAGCCGTTCTTCTGCCTCGACCTGGTGCTGTACCAGGGGCGGGGCGAGCTGGCCACGGTGACCTCCGCCCACACGGTGGCCGCCCACGCCAGCCTGCGTGACAGTGGCCCGGCGCTCGGCGCCGCGGCGCGGGCGTGCGACTCGGTGCTGCGGCTGCTGGACTCGAGCGAGGCGAACCCCGCCGCGTACAACCTGTTGTGTCGCTACCTGGCGCTGCTGGACGGCGACGAGCCGCCGAGCGGGCGCTCGCCGGTGATCCCCGAGATCGATGGCGCGGCCGGCCACGCCACTGCGCTGGCCTTCCGGCTGAAGCTGGCGTTGGCGGCCGGGTTCTCGCCGGAGCTGGCCTCGTGCGCGCGCTGCGGCGAGGGGGAGGGGCTGAGCGGGTTCTCCGCCGACGCGGGCGGCGTGGTCTGCGCGGCCTGCGAGCGCGGTGGATTCGAGCTTTCGGAAGAGGCGCACTCGTTCATGGTGGAGGCGATCGGCAGCCCCCTGGCCGCCGCGCCGGCCAGCTCGCCGCGGGCGCTGCGGCAGGCCGAGCGCGCCGTCACCGAGACGCTCGAGCATCACGCCCACGTGCACCTGCGCGCCGCCGCCTAGCGCCACCTCCAGCATCATGTGCGGTGAGCGCGGAACCCGAGCACGGCGCCCGAGCGGCCCGCCGACCTGGCCGAGGCGCTCGGCGGCGCCCATGGCGTCGCCGACTCGAGTCTGCCCGGGGCTCGCGTTCGTGCTCGCCTACACGATCAGCGGCAGCGAGCTGCAGCCGGCGATCATCGCCGCGCTCGGCGTCGCCGTGGTGATGACCGGGGTGCGCCTGGCGCGCCGCGAGACCCTCCAGTTCGCCCTCGCCGGCCTCGTGGGAGTGGGGATCGCCGCGTTCGTCGCGGAGCGGACCGGCCGGGCGGAGGACTTCTTCCTCCCTGGCCTGCTGCTCAACGCGGGCTACGCGCTCGCCTACCTGATCTCGATCTGGACGCGCTGGCCGTTGATCGGGGTGCTGGCCGGCCCGCTCGTGGGGGAGGGGATGGAGTGGCGCAAGGACCCGGCGCGCGTCTCCGTTTACATCAAGGCGAGCTGGATCTGGGTGGGCGTGTTCCTCGTTCGCCTCGCCGTTCAGCTCCCGCTCTACCTCGCGGGGGCGGTGGTCGCGCTGGGGATCGCGAAGGCGGCGATGGGCGTGCCCATCTTCGCGGTCGGCATCTGGCTCACCTACCTGGTGTTGCGCGCGGGTGGCGAGATCGGCGGCCGCCCCCGAAGCGCCGCAGTGAGCGAGGAATAACGGCGCGCGGCCGCTTCCGGGGGCGATTCGTCGGGGGCTCCAGCCTATTCTCCGTTGAGGTGCAGAAAGTGGCCACTCCAGATGCCCTGCCGCTGCCGGAGCGGGTTCGCTCCTGGGAGTCCGAGTACCTGTGGGAGCTGGCGATGCCGTCGTATCCGGCCCTGCGGCGCGAGCCCGAGCCGGACAGCGACCTGCGCACGCCGTTCCAGCGCGACCGCGACCGGATCGTTCACTCGAAGGCGTTTCGCCGGCTCAAGCACAAGACGCAGGTGTTCATCGCCCCGGAGGGGGATCACTACCGGACGCGCCTGACCCACACGCTCGAGACGTGCGGGATCGCGCGGACGGTGGCGCGGGCACTGGGCCTGAACGAGGACCTGACGGAGGCGATCGGGTACGGCCACGACCTCGGGCATCCGCCGTTCGGACACATCGGGGAGGAGGTGCTCGACGAGGCGCTTCGCGAGCACGCCGGCCGCGGCTTCAAGCACAACGTGCACTCGCTCCGGGTGGTGGACGTGCTGGAGCGCGACGGGCAGGGGCTGAACCTGACCGAGCCGGTGCGCGACGGGATCCTGCATCACACGGGGTCCGAGCACCCCATGACGCTGGAGGGGCGGGTGGTGCGGCTGGTCGACCGGGTCGCGTACATCAACCACGACATCGACGACGCGATCAGGGCTGGGATCCTGCTGCCCGCCGACCTCCCCGAGGACGAGATCGCGATGCTCGGGCCGACCGGCTCGCGCCGGATCGACACGCTGGTGCGTGACCTCGTGACCACATCGCGCGAGGCCGGCGACGTGCGCCAGAGCGAGGAGGTGGGCGGGGCGATGCTGCGCCTGCGCAAGTTCATGTTCGAGCGCGTCTACCTCGGGGCCGAGGCGCGCTCGGAGCACGACCGGGTGCGGCGGTCGCTGCTGGGGTTGTTCGAGCACTACCTCGCGCATCCGCAGGACGTGCCGGAGGGCGTGGGCGGCGACGACGAGGTGCAGCGCATCACCGACTGGATCGCGGGGATGACCGACCGGTTCTGCATAGCGACGTTCCGGCGGCTGGCGCTGCCGGAGGAGTCGCGGCTTTGAAGCGCCGCTAGCCTCGCGACGTGGCGCGATTCACCCAGACGAGCATCGAGCGGGTCAGGGAGGCCTCCGACATCGTCGAGGTGGTCTCCGCGTACACCGACCTGCGGCGGTCGGGCCAGCGATTCACCGGGCTGTGCCCGTTTCACGACGAGCGCTCGCCCTCGTTCTCGGTGAACGCGACCGAGAAGCTCTACTACTGCTTCGGCTGCGGCGTCGGGGGCGACGTGATCAAGTTCGTCGAGGAGAAGGAGGGGCTTGGGTTCGCGGAGGCGGTCGAGGCGCTCGGCGAGCGCTATGGGGTGGAGGTCGAGCGCGAGGAGGAGGACCCGCGCGCTGAGGAGCAGCGGCGCCGGCGGACCCGCCTCGGCGAGCTGCTCGAACGCACGGCGGCGTTCTACGCGCACTTCCTGTGGGACGCGGCGGAGGCGCGGCAAGGCGCGCGAGTACCTGGCGTCGCGGGGGCTGGGGGAGGACGTGCTCCGGGAGTTCGGCGTGGGGTACGCGCCGAGCGCCTGGGACACGGTGCTGAAGCGCGGCCAGAGCGCGGGCTACTCGATCGCCGAGCTCGACGGTGCGGGGCTGCTGGTGAAGAACAAGCGCGGGAACCCCTACGACCGGTTCCGCTCGCGCATCACGTTCCCGATCCGCGACGCGCGCAAGCGGGTGCAGGGATTCGGGGCGCGGGCGATGACGGCCGACCAGAAGCCGAAGTACCTCAACTCGCCCGAGGGCGAGCTCTACCGGAAGAGCCGAACGCTGTATGCGATCGAGCGGGCGCGGCCGGCGATCGCGAAGGCGGGGCGGGCGGTGGTGGTGGAGGGGTATACGGACGTGCTGGCCGCGCACCAGGCGGGGATCGAGGAGACCGTGGCGGTGATGGGCACGGCGATCACGCCCGACCAGGTGAAGCTGCTTGCGGCGCACGCCGACGAGGTGGTGCTCGCGATGGACGCCGACCCGTCGGGGCGCGAGGCGATGCTGCGGGCGCAGCGCGTGGCCTCGGGCAAGCGGGTGCGGCTGCGGGTGGCGGCGATGAAGGCGGGGGAGGATCCGGCCGACACCCTGGCCGGCAAGGGGCCGGGGAGCGACGCGGCGGACGCGTTCCGTGGGCTCGTGGAGGCGGCGGACGACCTGCCGGTGTTCCACGTGCGGATGCTGCTCGAGGATGCCGATCTGGCGACCCCGGCGGGCCGGGACAGCACGCTCGACGCGGTGGTGCCGGTGCTGAGCGCGATGGGGGACTCGATCACGCGCGAGGAGCTGGAGCGGGAGGTGGCGTCGAAGCTCGAGGCGGATCCGGGCCTGGTGCGGCGGCGGGTCGCCGAGCACCGGCCGCCGGCGGAGCCGAGGGCGCGCCGCGCGCCGGCTCCGGCGGTGGATCCGGGGCCCGAGGGCACGGACGGGAGTGGCGATAGGGCCCCGGAGCTGAGCAGGCCGCTGAGCGCGCGCGAGCGGCGCGAGCGGTCGCTGCTCGAGATGGCGATCGCGCTGCCCGCCGACGGGCTCGAGTTCCTCGAGCGGCTGACGCCGGAGCACCTGTCCTCGCCGCAGATGGTGCGTGCCCGGGAGTGGCTGCTGGCCCATCTCGACGCGCCGATGGACGGGCTGCCCTCGGACGATCCCGAGCTGGTCGCGGCGATCACACAGCTTGTGATGGGCTCGGAGCGCGAGCCCGCCGGGCGCGATCAGATGGAGCTGAACTTCCTCTCGCTGGAGAAGGCGATGGTGGACGCCGAGATCGAGCGAGCGGCGGCGGGCGGGGGAGACCCTCCGGTCGAGCTGCAGGTGCGCCGCGCCGAGCTCTCGGAGCGAATCGCGCACTTCGAGTCCGCTCGCTGACTGGCCCCGCGCCGACTTTTCGGAATCTTGCCGCGTAGATCGGCACGATCCGACAAAGTCAGTTGGGACGACTCCCCCGGGTGGATTCGAACCACCGAGACTTGATTAACAGTCAAGCATGTTGCCGCTACATCACGGGGGACCTTGCGTGCGCGTCTCGGCACACGCCGAGCGCATTCTAGGAGGCTCGTCCGGCGTCGGCGAGGTGCTCGATTAGCCCGGCGCCGGCGCCGGCTCCGTCGTGGGTGGCGGCCCACGCGGCGAGTTCACACGCTCGAGCGGCGAAGCTGTCGTCCCCCAGCATCCGCCGCACCACGGTCCGGATCGCTCGCGGGCCCGCCAGTCGCGAAGGCAGCATCAGCCCGGCGCCCGCCCACTGCACACGCGCTCCGTTCTCGGCCATGTCGCCGACCGCAGGGCAGCAGAGCAGCGGCGCGCCCGCGGCCAGCGCCCGGCACACGGTCCCGTGCCCGCCGTGCGTGATCACCAAGTCCGCCAGCGGCATCGCCTGCGAGTAGGAGAGCCAGTCGACGACCGTTCGCGTTCGCCGGCGCCTCCGGCATCGGCACCGGCACGTCGAGCTGGTTCGTCGTCGCCAGCACCCGCACCGGCTCGTCGGCCAGCGCCTCCAGCGCCCACCGCAGCAGCTTCCGCTCGGGGTCCTGCGCCGTCGACGGGGCGACCACCACAAGCGGGCCGTCCCCCTCGGGCACCTCCACGTCCGGGTGCTCCAGCTCGAACGTCATCGGCCCCGTCACGTGCGTTTGCTCCGGCCAGCGCCGCGGGTACTCGAGCTGCGGGAACGTCGCGACCAGCACCAGGTCCGTGCTGAGCCCGCCGTGGAACTCCTCCAGCGGGGCCAGCCCCAGCGCGGCACGCGTCTCGTTCATCTCCCTGCGGCCGCGCTTGAGGCCCTGGACCAAGACCGGCTCGGCCGCCTTCCACAACGCCGTCCCGACCGCCGTGCGCGGCGGCTGCGCGCCGAACGCGAAGAACGGCAGCCCCGGCTCGTGCACGGGATACACATGCGGAACCAGCGTCGCGCGCCGGCACCCCGCCATCTCAGCGGCCAGCGCGGGCGCCACGGTGAGGATGTCGCTGACGACAGCGTCGGGGCGGAACTCCTCGACGAATGGCAGGAGCGCTCGCGCGGCGTCGGCGGCCGACGGGCCCTCCGACGCGTCCGCCGGCGGCGGGGGGAAGGTCTTGTACTCCTGAGCGGCCGTGAATTCGAGGCCCGCGCCCTCGACCGCCGCACGCCAGTGCTCCCACGTCTCCACCACAACCTCATGTCCGCGCTCGCGAAGCGCGACCGCGAGCGCGATGGCCGGAAACGCATGACCCGCGTCGCCGAACGCCGCGACCAGGAACCGCCGGGCCGAAGGGCTCACGCCGCCCACGCTCAAGCCCGCCGCAAGGAATCGCCCCCGAAGCGTCCCCCGGACAAGCAATCCTGACCCCGATGCGAAACCGCTACCGCAACCCTGTGCAGCGCCTGCGCACGACCGTGGACCGCCTGCCCGAGCGCACCCGCCGTGCCATGCTCGAGGGCCTCGACCGCAACCGGATCATCGTCGGCGCCTACACCGACCCGCGCTCGGGAGGCATCTGCCCCATGCTCGCCGCCCACCGCCACGGAGGCCGAACCGACCTCGCCTCCTTTGCGATCGCCTGGGACGCCTTCACGAACGCCCGCCGCCCCCGGCTCGCCACGCGCCGCGAGCTGCGCACCCTGCGCTCCTTCCTCGAGCTGAGCCTCCTCGAGTCCCCGGCCACGACCGGCTCGATCGCATCGGCGGCGGCCCGCATCCGCGCCGAGCGCGCCGAGATCGCCGACCGCGTGGGGGCCGCCGAGATTCGCATCACCCGTCGCAAGCGCCTGCCCGCCGACGCCAAGGATCTGGTCGCCGCGGCGCAGGAGCGCCTCACCGAGCAGCGCGCCGCGGACCTGCTCGGTGCGCCCGGCCCCGAGCGCGAGCGCGCCGGGCCCGGCAGCCGCTGAGCCCCTCCGGCTAGACAGCGGCCGAGAGCTCCTCGCCCGGTCGCAGGAACACGATCTCCGGCACCAGGCACGCCGGCGAGGTCCGCAGCAGGAACCTCACCGACTCGGCGATATCGTCGGGCCGGATCATCGCGTCGGCCTCCACCGACCCCTTGACGAAGTCGGTCATCGCCGTGTCGACGAAGCCGGGGCAGAGCGCGGTCACCTGGATGCCGTCGTTCTGCACCTCCTTCTGGGTCGATTGGCTGAAGCCGACCACCGCTGCCTTCGTAGCCGAGTAGACGCTCAGCCACGGCTGCCCCGATTTGCCGGCTACCGACGCCGTGTTGACGATCAGCGCCTTGCCGTGCTCCGCTCCCGCCTCGCGCAGCATCGGCAGGCCCTGACGCGTGCCGATGATCACCGCGCGCAGGTTCACACCGAGCTGGATGTCGAGGTGCTTCGTCTGGATGTCCTCCATCGGCTGGCCGATCCCGACGCCGGCGTTGTTGACCAGCACGTCGAGGCGCCCGAACTTCTCCCGGTGAGCCTCGAAGGCGCCGTGGATCTCGTCTTCCTCTGTCATCTGTGCCGGCACGGCCTGCACGTCCACCCCGGCCGCCTCGAGCTCCTCGCGCGCCCGCTCGAGCTTGTCGGGCCGCCGCGCGGAGATGGTCACCCCGTAGCCGTCCTCGCCGAGCGCCCGCGCGATGGCAAGCCCGATCCCGCTCGATCCTCCTGTAATCAGCGCCGCGCGCTCCGCCACCTGGTCTCCTCTCGCTTCGACTCTCAGGGGCGCGGACCCTACAGGTGCGCGGGAGCCCGATCCCCGGCGCCGCCCCCCGGCTTACCGGTGCCTTAGGCCCACTTCCTAGGATGTCCTGATGCTCAAACCAGCAGCGATAGCCCTCACCTGCGCCTCGCTCGCCCTCGCCGCATGTGGTGAGGGGGAGGAGGACCCCCAGGTGGAGGACGTCGGCGCCGATGCGCCGGCGGCCGCCGAGTTCCCCAGCGCGAAGGGCAAGACCCTCGACGACCTCCTCGCCGAGGCCCAGCCCACGAACGAGATCGTTGTCGCCCCCGCGGGCCAGGTCTACGAGCCGGGGCAAAACCGCCTGGGCTTCGGGGTGTTCACCGTGGCTCAGGAGCAGATCACCGACGCCCAGGTCGCGATCTACGCCGCGCCGGGTGCGGACGGCGAGGCGACCGGCCCGTTCCCGGCGGAGATCGACAGCCTCGAGACCGACGCGGCCTTCGAGGCCCGCACGACCGCCGACGACCCCGACTCGGCGAAGGCCGTCTACGTCAGCGAGATGGAGTTCGACCAGCCGGGCGAGTGGCGCCTGCTCGCCCTTATCCGCGACGGCGACCAGCTCCTGGCGGCACGCATGCCCAGCGCGATCGTCGACGACTACCCCAGGATCCCCGACGTCGGCGAGCGGGCCCCGCAGATCTCGACGCCGACCGTCGCCGACGTGGGCGACATCGCCGAGATCGACACCCGAAACCCTCACGACACGATGCACGAGAACGACGCTGCGGACACGATCGGCAAGGAGCCGACCGTGCTCCTCTTCGCCACGCCGGCCCTCTGCGTCAGCCGGGTCTGCGGCCCGGTCGTGGACGTCGCCGAGCAGGTGAAGTCCGAGATGGGCGACCAGGCCTCCTTCATCCACATGGAGGTCTTCGAGAACAACAACCCGAACGACGGCGTCCGTCCCCAGCTCGAGGAGTACGGCCTCGAGACCGAGCCCTGGTTGTTCGTGATGAACGGCGACGGCGAGGTCAGCACCCGGATCGAGGGCGCTTTCTCGCTGGACGAGCTGCGCGAGGCGGTCGAGAAGGCGAGCTAGGGTCTTTCGCCTTGGTCCGGCGCCCGGTCGGCCACGATCCGCACGTCGACGTCGGGCAGAAGCCGCACGAGGCGCATCGCGAGGGACTCGGACAGGCGGGAGATGCCACGGCGCTGGCGGGGCCGGCCGAGCAGGACGTAGGTGGTCCCGCGCTCCCGCGCGATTCGCGCGCCGACCGCGGCGACGTCCTCGCCCTGCTCGACCAGCAGGTGCGCGCCCAGCACAGCCGCCAGCCGGCGCAGGCTCTCGAGCTGCACCCGCTCGTCCTCGGAGGGCATCGTCTCGGGGTCGCGCACGACCAGGATGTCCAGGTCCGCCGCCAGGCGCTGCGACGAGCGCCATGCCCTCCGCACCACCGGCTCCGCCGCGGGGTCGAGCCGGACCATGACGAGCAGCCGCTCGGCGATCGGCGGCGCCGGCGATCCGAACAGGCGCTCCTCACGGTCGATCAGGGTCTCGCGCACCAGGCGCTTGGCCTCGACGTCCTCGGCCACCTGGCGCAGCGCGACCTCCCTCAGCGCCTCCAGGTTCTCGACCTTGAAGAAGCCGCTCAGCGAGGGCCCGATCCGGTCCTGGGGATAGATCTTGCCCTCGCGCAGGCGCCCGATCAGCGCCCCCGGCGTGAGGTCGATCAGCACGACCTCGTCGGCGTCGGAGAGCACCTCGTCGGGGATGGTCTCCCTCACACGCACGCCGGTCAGCTCGGCGACCTGGTCGTTCAGGCTCTCCAGGTGCTGCACGTTCACGGTCGAGAACACGTCGAGGTCGGCCTCGAGCAGCTCGGCGATGTCCTCGTAGCGCTTGGGGTGCTCGAGGCCCGGCGCGTTCGTGTGCGCAAGCTCGTCGACGAGGCACAGCTCGGGCCTGCGTGCCAGGGCCGCGGGCAGGTCGAACTCCTCGATCACCGTGCCGCGGTAACGCACGCTCCTACGGGGGAGCATCTCCAGTCCCTCCGCCACGGCTGCGGTCTCCGCCCTGCCGTGGGTCTCCAGCACGCCGAGCACGACGTCGCGTCCGTCGAACCTCGCCGCCTGGCCCTCCTGCAGCATGCGGAAGGTCTTGCCGACACCCGCGGCCATCCCGAGGAAGATCTTGTGGTGGCCCGGCACGGGCCCAGCCTACGGGCGGACGGGCGCCCGAGCCTCCGTCAGGCGCCCAATAGGTTGTGGACGATCAGGTCCACGGCCTTGATCCCCGCGAACGGGACGATCAGCCCGCCGAAGCCGTAGATCAGCAGGTTGCGGCGTAGGAGCGCGGTAGCGCCGACGGCCCGGTAGCGCACCCCGCGCAGGGCCAGCGGCACGAGCATGGGGATGAGCAGGGCGTTGAAGATGATCGCCGAGATGATCGCCGACTGCGGGGTCCCCAGGTCCATGATGTTGAGCTTGTCGAGTGGCCCGGCGGCCTCGCCGGCAGCCGCGTAGGTTGCGGCGAACATCGCCGGCAGGATCGCGAAGTACTTCGCCACGTCGTTGGCGATCGAGAAGGTGGTCAGTGCGCCACGGGTGATCAGGAGCTGCTTGCCGACCTCCACGATCTCGATCAGCTTCGTGGGATTGGAATCGAGGTCGACCATGTTCCCGGCCTCACGTGCGGCCTGGGTGCCCGTGTTCATGGTCACTCCCACGTCGGCCTGGGCCAGGGCCGGGGCGTCGTTGGTGCCGTCGCCGGTCATGGCGATCAGACGTCCGCCGGCCTGCTGGTCGCGGATCAGGTCCAGCTTCTTCTCCGGTGTGGCCTCGGCGAGGAAGTCGTCGACGCCGGCCTCGTCCGCGATCTTGGCGGCGGTGAGCCTGTTGTCGCCCGTGACCATCACTGTGCGGATCCCCATCGCCCGGAGCTGGTCGAAGCGCTGGCTCATGCCCTCCTTCACGACGTCCTTGAGGTAGATCACGCCCAGGACCTGGCTGTCGCGGGCGACCGCGAGCGGGGTACCGCCCTCGCGCCCGATCCGATCCAGCTCGCCCTCCAGCTCGACTGGCGCCCGCCCGCCCTCGGCCTCTACCCAGGCGCGAATCGCGTCGCCCGCGCCCTTGCGGAGCCGGCGGCCGTTGAGGTCGATGCCGCTCATGCGCGTCTCGGCCGTGAACGGGACGAACTTCGCATCGTGGTCCGCGAACTCGTGCTCGCGGATCCCGTACTGCTTCGCGAGGACGACGATCGAGCGACCCTCGGGCGTCTCGTCGGCGAGCGAGGCCACCTGGGCCGCCTCGGCCAGGTCGGCCTCGGAGACGCCGGGCATGGGAATGAACGCCGTCGCCTCACGATTGCCGAGGGTGATCGTCCCGGTCTTGTCGAGCAGCAGCACGTCCACGTCGCCGGAGGCCTCCACGGCCCGCCCCGAGAGCGCGAGCACGTTGCGGCGCACGAGGCGGTCCATGCCGGCGATGCCGATCGCAGAGAGCAGCGCCCCGATCGTGGTCGGGATCAGTGCCACAAGGAGGGCGATCAGAGTCGCGACCGAGGCGTCGGTGGCGGAGAACTCCGCGAACGGGCGCAGCGTGACCACGACCACGAGGAAGATCAGGGTGAGCCCGGCAAGCAGGATGTTGAGCGCGATCTCGTTCGGCGTCTTGCGGCGCTCGGCGCCCTCGACGAGCGCGATCATGCGGTCGAGGAATGAATGCCCCGGCTCCTGGGTGATCTCCACCGCGATCCGGTCCGAGAGCACCCTGGTGCCGCCCGTGACGGCAGAACGGTCGCCGCCCGCCTCGCGGATCACCGGCGCCGACTCACCGGTGATGGCTGACTCGTCGACCGAGGCGATGCCCTCGATCACGGTGCCGTCGCCCGGGATCACCTCGCCGGCCTCGACCACCACGACGTCGCCGGGCCGGAGCTCGGACGCGGAGCGCTCGCCCCCGTCGCGCAGGCGGGCGACCGTCTCGGTCCGGGTGGCCCGTAGGGCGTCGGCCTGGGCCTTGCCGCGACCCTCTGCGAGGGCCTCGGCGAGGTTGG
Organism: uncultured Solirubrobacterales bacterium; assembly: GCA_963797835.1. GTDB lineage: Bacteria > Actinomycetota > Thermoleophilia > Solirubrobacterales > 70-9 > JBDTSW01. The sequence continues at coordinate 318,065 of CAWCRN010000027.1, read as the reverse complement.
CGAAGACGACCGTCAGCCATAGCCACACCGCGACCGTGAAGGTGAACCACGCCGGCTCGTCGCCGCCGCCCAAGGGCTCGCCGCCGAACGCCTGGATGATCCAGCCGATGGTCGTGACCACGGCGCCGATCTCGACCACGAACATCACCGGGTTGTGCCATTGGACCCGGGGGTCGAGCTTGGCGAAGCTCGCGAGCACGGCGGCGCGCATGATCGCGGAGTCGAAGGTGACGGCCTGCCTCACTGGGGCGCCTCCTCATCGAGGTCGAGGTTCAGCATCAAGACGTTCACGCCGGGCTCGCCGAGGATCCCGAGCGCCCGCCCGGCGGTGTTCTCGTCGATCAGCTCCTGGACGCGCTCGAGCGGGATCCCGCGCACCTCCGCGATCCGGTTCGCCTGGATCAGGGCGTTTGCCTCCGAGATGTGGGGGTCTACGCCCGAGGCCGAGGTGGTCACGGCGTCGACCGGTAGGTCCGCGGGGCCGAGGCCGGGCGTGTAGTCACCCTCGAGCGCGATGTAGGCGTCGATCTGGTCGGAGAAGAACTCCGACAGCTCCGCGTTGTTCGGGCCGAGGTTGTTGAAGTACGTGACGTCGGCGCTGTATCCGGTGACCGACGGGCGGCTCTGGAAGTAGCTCTCGTCGGGCACGAGCTTTGTCTTGTTCACGGCGTCCTCGGACTCCCGGGGCACTTCCTTCGTGAACTCCTGGCCGATCAGCTCCGACCCGATGGTCACGCCGTCGCGCTCGATCTGGCTGCCGTCGGACTTACCCGGGAAGAGCACCTGCGAGACGCCCGTCATCACCAGCGGATAGGCGAGCCCGAGCAGGACGGTGAACACGATCACCGCGACGATTGAGGATGTGAGATCGCGACGCATCAGAAGAGAGTGGGGGTCAGGCCCTGGACGACTGGTCCGAGCAGGAGGGCGGGGAAGAACGTGAGGGCGCCGACGATGATCACGACGCCGATCAACAGGACGACGAAGGTCGGGGTGTCGGTGCGGAAGGTGCCCGGCCCCTCAGGGGAGATCCTCTTGCCGGCCAGGAGGCCGGCCACGGCCAGCGCTGCCAGGAGCGGCACGAAGCGGGCGAAGATCATCGAGATCCCTCCGGCCAGGTTGGCGAACGTGATCCCGTAGGAGTCGACGTTGCCGGGCGCGTTCGGCTGCAGGAAGCCCGTGTAGCCCGCGAACGCGGAGCCGTTGTTGTTGCCCTGGGAGGTGTAGGCGTAGAGCGTCTCGGAGAAGCCCTGCGGATTCGGGTTGTAGACGGACGGCTCCCCGTAGGGCGTCGCGACCGCGAGCGCAGTGAAGATGAGCACCAGGAGCGGTACGGCGAGCACGCCGATCAGGGTCAGCTTCACCTCGCGCGCCTCGATCTTCTTGCCCAGGTACTCGGGCGTGCGCCCGGCCATCAGCCCGGCGATGAACACCGCCAGGATGACCATCAGGAGCATCCCGTAGAGGCCGGAGCCGACCCCCCCGAAGATCACCTCCCCGGTCATCATGTTCGCGAGCGGCACGGCGCCCCCGATCCCCGTGTAGGAGTCGAGCGCCGAGTTGACCGAGCCGTTGGAGGCGTCGGTCGTGACCGTCGCCCACTCGGTGCTGGCGAGGATCCCGTTGCGCTGCTCCTTGCCCTCGAGGTTGCCGCCGGTCGTGCCGTCCTCGGCCGCCATCTCGAGGCCGGCCCCCTTCTGCGCGGGCGAGCCGTTCTGCTCGGCCGCGTAGCTGACCAACATGCCGCCGACCATCATCACCGCCATCGCCGCGTACAGGGCATAGCCCTGGCGGGGGCGGCCGATCATGCGGCCATAGGTGAACACGAGGGCCGCCGGGATCAGCAGGATGAAGATCATCTCGACGAAATTCGAGAACGCGGTCGGGTTCTCGAACGGGTACGAGGAGTTGACGTTGAAGAAGCCACCGCCGTTGGTTCCCAGCTGCTTGATCGCGATCTGGGAGGCCCCGGGGCCGAGCGCGAGCGACTGGCCGCCGCCGGCGACGGTCTCGACGTCGACGGATCCGCTCAGCGTCTGGATCGCGCCCTGGGAGACGAGGATCAGGGCGCCGATGATGGAGAGCGGCACCAGGATGTAGAGCAGGCTCCGGGTCAGGTCCTGCCAGAAGTTGCCTAGCTGGTTGCTGCCGCGGCTCGCGAAGCCGCGGATGACCGCCGCGAGGACCGCCATCCCGGCCGCCGCCGAGACGAAGTTCTGCACCGCCAGCCCCGTCATCTGCGAGAAGTAGGAGAGCGTCGTCTCGCCGCCGTAGTACTGCCAGTTGGTGTTGGTGACGAAGGACGATGTGGTGTTGAAGGTCACGTCCCACGGCGCCGAGTCGAACCCCTCGGGGTTGAACGGCTGGATCCCCTGGGTGCGCAGGATCACGAACAGCGCGACGAAGAAGAGCCCACTGAAGACGAGGACGGTCTTCGCGTAGGACTTCCAATCCTGCTGCGCCTGTGCCCGAGGGCCGAGCAGGCGGTAGATGAGGCGCTCCAGCGGGCCCACGATGCGCGTGAGCAGCACCGCCTCGCCCTGGTAGACGCGGGCCATGTAGTGGCCCAGCGGCACGGCGAGCGCCGTCAGGACGACGACGTAGAAGGCGAGTTGCAGGATCCCCTGCCCGGTCAACTAGAGCTCCTCCCCGCGCAGGAGCGCGTACACCAGGTACGCGAACAGGGCGATCGAGATCGCCAGCATCGCCGCTTCGGCTGCGCTCATATCCGGTTGAGTCCCCAGATCAGCGCCCAGAGGAGCACCCAACAGACGAGCGCCAGCGTGATCGCCAGCACGTCGCCGGCCCCGGAGGAGATGCCCTCGAGCACCGCGGTGGTCACCGGCCGCCTCCCGTGAGTGCCCGCCATGCCTGGTCGACCGATGCCCGAAGGCTCCCCACCGGGGCTCGGCCGTAGAGGGGGCTGGTGCCGTCGGCCACGAGCGTATGGACAGGACCGATTCCGTCGCGCGGCGCGTCGCGTCGAGCGCGAAGCTCCCTAGCGAGCTCCAGCAGCGCGGTGCGGTTCTCGCGGATCGCCCGCCGGTTCAGGGGCGCGCGGGAGCTGACGCGCACGGGGCGGTCGGCTTGCTCGACGGCCTGCTCGAGCCCGATCGCGAGCGATTCCGGCGATCGGGTGCTCGCGAGATGCCGTACTCGGGCGGCAATCCGGTGCAATGTGCCCGTGCTCGCTGCGAAGATTCCCATACCACTAGCTTCGCGTGCGGTTGTCCAGACGAACTCAAGTTTCTGACGCACGACATCAAGATCGCGTGAAGAAAGCGGCGCTAGTCGACGAATCGGTAGCCCACGCCCGCCTCGGTGCGGATGTGACGGGATGCGCCCTCCGGCTCGGTCTTCCGCCGGAGGTTGGCGATGTGGGTGCGCAGAGTGGCGACGTCCTCCGAGTACGCAGGCCCCCAGACGCCGATGAGGAGCGCGGCGTGCGTCATCAGCCGTCCCCGGTTGGACATCAGCGTCTTCAGCAGGTTGAACTCGATCGGCGTCAGGTGCACCTCCTCGTCCTCGAGGCGCGCCGTATGCGCCGCGATGTCGAGCTCGAGGGCCCCCGCCCGGAGCACCGGCTCGCCGCCCTCGGGCGCCGCCCGCCGCAGGGCGGCGTGCAGGCGGGCTATCAGCTCGCGGGGCCCGAACGGCTTGGTCACGTAGTCGTCGGCGCCGGCCTCCAGCGCGCGCACCTTCTGCTCCTCCTCGCCGAGGGCCGACAGGACCAGGATCGGCATCTCCGACCATTCGCGCAGCTTGCGAGCGACCTCGACGCCATCGCCGTCGGGGAGGACCAGGTCGATGATGGCGGCGTCGGGAGACTGCACCGCCGCGATGTCGAGGGCCTCCGACGCCGTCGATGCGGGCAGCACCTCGAACCCCGCGTCCCGCAACAGCACCCTGAGCGCGCGCAGGATCTGCGTCTCGTCGTCGCAGACGAGGATGCGCTGGCGTGGCTCGCTCACGCGGAGGCGCCGGCCTCCGTCGGGCTCGCAGGCGCGCCCTCCTTGCGAGCCCCGGGGAGCGGGAACTCGAGCACGAACGTCGTCCCCTGGTTCGGCAGCGACTCGACCCAGACCCGCCCTCCGTTGACCTCGACGAACCCGCGGAGGATCGCGAGGCCGAGGCCCGAGCCGCGATGGCCCGTAGTGTCGGTCCCGCTCCGGTAGAAGGGCTCGAAGACCCGCTCGCGCTGGGCCTGGGGGATCCCGGGGCCCCGGTCGATTACGCGCACCAGCACCCGGTCGTGCAGCGCCTGGGCCCGGACCAGTACGGGGTGCTCGCCCGAGTATCGCTTCGAGTTCTCGAGCAGGTTGACGAACGCTCGCTGGAGCTGGGCGGCGTCGGCCTCGATCAGCGGGAGCTCGGGTAGCTGCAGCCGGAAGGCATCCTCCGGCGCCTGAAGCTCGTCAGCGGCGGCGCGGATCACCTCCGCCAGGTCGCAGGCCGCCATCTGGGCCTCGGCTGCGCCGGCCTCGAGCCGCGAGAGGTCGAGAAGCTGGTCGATCAGCCGCGACAGCCGCTCGGACTCGCCGATCACGACCCCGGCGAGCTCAGCGCGCTCCTCGGGCCCCACCGACTCGCTGCTCAGTGGCTCCGCCGCCGTGCGGATCGCGGTCAGCGGCGAGCGCAGGTCGTGGGAGACGGCGCGCAGCAGGGCGGTCTTCAGCACGTCGGTCCGGCGCAGCGCCGCGGCCTCGACGCGGTTTCCGAGCAGCTCGTCGCGCTCGATCGCGGCCCCGAGCAGCGCCTCCAGCGCCGGGACGACGCGCTCCTGCAGGCGCTGCAGGGCCGCCTCCCCGGTGTCGGCCGGAACCAGCAGGGTGCCGAGCTCCCGCGGGCCGTCGCGAAGGGGGAAGGCGACCCGGCGCTCGTCCGCATCCACCGTCGCCAGCTCGATCGCCGCCGATGGCAGCCCGAACGCCGCCGCCAGCCGCTGCGAGGCCACCGGGAGGGCCTCGCGCAGATCGTCTCCACGCAGGAGCAGCCGGGCCATCTCCGCCGCGAGGTCCGCCTCCCGCCGGCGCTCTTCGGCCTCGGCGTGGCGCTGGCGCGCCCGCTGTGCCAGCTCGGCCGCCACCAGCGCCGCAGCGAAGAAGACGACCAGCGCCACCCAGTTCTCGCCCTCGGCGATCGTGAACTCTCCGGTGGGCGGAATGTGGAAGAAGTTGAAGGCGGCGGCGCTCCCGAACGCCGTCACCAGCCCCAGCCAGACGCCCCAGCGCGAGGCGACGAGGAGCACGCCAAGCAGGTAGACCACGCCCAGCGATACCGGCGGCGCTACCTCGCCGAGCGGGTAGAGGATCAGCGTCGTCAGGCCGACGGCGATCGCGGTGGCCGCAAGGCCCGCGATGAGGCCGCGCGTTGGGCGGGCAGCGGATTCCACGTTGCGCAGCGTACGCTCAGGTGAGGTCGCGCCGCCGCAAAAGGATGGCGCCGACCGCGAACGTCGCGCCGATCCACGCCAGCATCCCGAGCCCGGCCAGCCAGGGGCCGAGCAGATCGACGTCGCCGAAGCCGACGTCCTCGGCCGGGATCCCTTGGACGCTCAGCGGGAGACCCACGAACGGTCCGTAGGCCGCGACGTCCGGCGCCAGCGCGAGCAGCGCAGGCTCGAGCGCGAAGGAGAACACCAGGACCCCCACGATCGCCACGGGCTGGTTGCGCACGATCGCTCCGATGCCCACCCCGAAGGCGCCTAGCAGTGCCGCGATGATCGCGTTCCGGCCGATCTGGGCCGCCAGCTCACCCGCCTCCGGGACCGGCAGGTCGCGCGCCGAGAGGATCGTGTAGGCGACGATCGCCACCGCGATCGAGATCAGCACCGACAGCACCAGGCCCGCCGCGGCGAACGCGAGCGTCTTCGCCGCCTGGAAGCGGATCCGGTCAGGGGCCGCCAGCAGCGAGCTGGTGATCGTGCGGTGCCGCCATTCGCCGGCGATCCCGACGATCGCGAGGATCAGGATGAAGAGGCTGCTGGTGTCCGAGGTGAAGATGTCGGTCAGCACCGACTCCTCGGTGGGCTCGGTGAGGAGGCTGGTCAGGGCCGTGATCAACAGCGACGTCCCGACCGCGACGGCGGCGAGCGCGACGAACGTGCGGGTGGTTCGCAGCTTGATCAGCTCCGCCGCGAGCAGGGCCCTCATTCGTCACCACCCGTCAGCTCGAAGAAGGCGTCCTCCAGCGAGCGCGAGACGGCGACCAGCTCGCTAAGGGCGATGCCGTGCTCGGCGGCCGCCTGCCCCTACCGCCTCGGGCGCGCCACGCACGAGCAGCGCGTCCGGCTCATCGCGCGTCGAGACAAACCCCGCTCGCGCAGCGCGGCCTCCAGCCGGTCGGCCGTCGCAGGGCGCGCACCCGGGTGGTCGGCCCCTCCGCGGTGCCCAGCACGCTCTCCAGCGGGCCGCTCGCGCGCAGCGTCCCGTTGGCGATCACCACCACGTCGTCGACGCTCTGCGCGACCTCCGACAGCAGGTGGCTGGAGACCAGCACGGCGCGGCCGCGCCCGCCTCGGCTGCGGATCAGGTCGCGCATCCAGCGGATGCCGGGAGGTCGAGGCCGTTGGCGGGCTCGTCGAGGATCAGGACCTCCGGGTCGCCCAGCAGGGCCGCCGCGATGGCGAGGCGTTGGCGCATCCCCATCGAGTAGCCCTTGACGCGGCGGTCCGCGGCGTCGGTCAGGCCGACCTGCTCCAGAGCCTCGTCCACCCGCCCCAGCGGGTGCTCGCCGGCGGTGGCCAGGACGCGCAGGTGGTTTCGCCCGGTGCGGCCGGGATGGAAGCTGGCGTCCTCCAGGACGGCGCCGACGTGGCCGCTGGGCTCCGGCAGCTCCTCGTAGCGCAGGCCGTCGAAGGTGGCGGAGCCGGCGCTGGGGTGGATCAGGCCGAGCAGCACCCTCAGCGTCGTGCTCTTGCCGGCTCCGTTCGGGCCGAGGAAACCGGTCACGCGGCCCGCCTCGACGTTGAACGAGAGGTCGCTGACGGCCCGCACGGGGCCGAATCGCTTGCTGACTCCTGCTATCTCGATTGCTGCCACGTGCGGCTCAGGTCGGGGATACCCATCCCGCGGCAGGGTATGTGGCCGGTTGAGCCCGCCGCCGCCGGGTAGGTCCAACCTCACCTCGAGCGAAAGGGGACCACAGTGATTGGAGCTCTCATCCTCGGCCTTCTGGCCGGATTTATCGGCAAGCTGCTTGTGCCCGGCAAGGATCCCGGCGGCTTCTTCGTCACGATCCTCCTGGGGCTCGCCGGAGCGGCGGTCGGCTTTCTCGTCTTCACCGAGCTCCTGGGCATCGGCGACAACGAGGCGTTCGACCTCGGAGGGCTGATCGGAGCGGTGATCGGCGTGGTGATCCTGCTCCTCCTCTACCGCTGGTTCGAATCAAGGCGTGGCGGCGGCGCACCGGCCGCACCCGCGGCACCCGCCGCGCCGGCTCGGCCCCAAGGCGAGCGCGAGCGCCGCGAGCGGCGAACGCAGTGATCGAGCGCATCGAGGACATGCCGGCGGTCGTCACCGCCTCGGGGGCTGTCCGACGGCGCGGCCCACGCGACCTGGCACTTCGCCCGCAAGCAGGACCCGCTGGGCGACGCGAAGGGCGCGACGAGCAAGCGGCTCAAGCCGTACCGGCTCGAGTACAACGGGCCTGAGCAGACGCGCTGAGGTCAACCAAGACCACGACGTTCGAAGGGGCGGCCTCGGCCGCCCCCCTCGGCGTCGTGGTGGAGCGCGTTTGGCGACTACCGGTCGGTATGCGACTGAAAGTCGCCAATCGCCCGGTCCGACCGGCGACGCATAATCAGCCGCAGGGCCGGTAGCTCAGTTGGTAGAGCAGCGGACTCATAATCCGTTGGACGGTGGTTCGACTCCACCCCGGCCCATCTAGAAACCCCGCTACGGCGGGTTTTCTGTTGCGCCGTCGCCGCCAGAGCGGCCGATGGGGCAACGGATGGGGCAACGCGGCTCCAACCGGCGTGCCCTCCATCAGCCGATCTTCGTCCATTCGCCGCCGTCGTTCGTCTCGAAGTAGGGCGAGTCGATCGTGAGCGTCTGATTCTCGGAGAGCCCACCGTTGTTGATGATGTCCTGCGCGTCGGCCGACCCGAGCAGCGCCCAATAGCAGCCGCCGCCACCCGGGCCGCATTCCCCCAGGTGCTGAACGCCGCCCTCGCCGCCAAGTACGGCCACGAGGAGGACGAACGATGACCGCCACCAAGAGGCTTGACGCCCTCCGGCAGAAGCTCGCCGACGCGAAGACGGCCGAGCCCGGCCCCACCGACAGCGCCACCACCATCCCTGCGCCGCCACCGCTTTCGCGCGGCGGCCTTCTCCGATGCCGGAAACACAACAAGCTGCCTTCGCAAGCCTCTGTACCGGACCACGTACACGGTTCGGCCAGTTTCGCCGACCTCGGATGCCCATTCCACTGCGGCCTCCGCCGCGTCGAAGTCCTCCTGCCAGTGCCCGTCGAAGCCGACGCGGTATCTAGCCAAGGTGAAAACCTACTCCCGCAGCCCGGCGGCTTCGAGGGCTTCGGTCGGGTCAAGGTAAATGCGCATGCGAACGATCTGCCCACCTTCCAGTTCGTAGATGGTGGCGAGACGCACTTCGACCGGCACGCCGCTCTCCTTACCGGTTCCGGATTGACTGAAGACCCCGACCACCCGGTCGTTGCCGGCGTCGATCAGTCGCTCAATCCGATTCGACCACCCCTCGAAGTCCTCGGTCCAGTTGCGCATGAACTCGATGAATCCTTCGCGCCCGCGATAGCTTCGAGGCCCAGGGAAGCCACGCCCAGGTATCCACTCGGCGTCGGCAGCAACCAGCGCGGTATCGAACGCTGCGCCGGGATCGTCGCGCTCCAACCCTTCCTGGAAGGCGTCCAATACCTGTCGCACGATCTCCACGTTCTCCTGCGACATCGCCCCCGCAGTATCCCGCCAGGGGGTCACCGTGACTAGGACCGTCCCCCTGCTCGCCGCCTGCGATGACCCGCAACTGCTCGACGCGTACGACACAAGCGCGCGGGCGATGTCGGAGAAGAACCTCGACACCGTGCGCGGGATCTAGTAGCGGTGGAGGGCTCGCGGGCGAGGTGTGAGAGCGGGCGTGGCGGCGTAGGCCATGCGGTGGACGTCAAGGAGGGCGCGGTGGCGAAGAGCAGACGATGGCGGGGCATCCTGACGGGGGCCCTGACGCTGGGCATGGCGACCGCGGGCGCCGCCGAGGCCGTGCAGCCATCGGCCGGCGCACGGAGCCTGGGCGATCCGCTGCTGCCGCAGCTCGGCAACGGCGGCTACGACGCCGAGCACTACGTGATCGACCTCGACTACGACCCGGTCGCGAACGAGTTCGACTCGGCGCGAGACCACGATCTCGGCGACCGCGAGCGCGAAGCTGCAGGAGTTCAGCCTCGACTTCCAGGACGATCTCGACGTCGTCGAGCGTCCGGGTCGACGGCGCGCACGGCGGACTTCAGCCAGGTCGAGGCGCACCCCGGACCTCAGTTCCGACCCGGTCGTCACGCAGCCGATGAAGCTCGTCGTCGACGCCGCATCCCTCGACGCGCCCGAAGGCCGGCCGCGATTCACGGTCGTGGTCCGCTACGCGGGCGACGCCGCAGGTGATCACCGACCCCGACACCTCGATCGAGGGCTGGATCCCGGCCTGCTACCCGCTCGACCCGCCGCAGACCTGCGATGGCGCGTTCGTCGTCAACGAGCCGATGGGCACGCAGAGCTGGTTCCCCTCGAACAACTACCCGACCGACAAGGCGACGTTCGACACGCTCGATCACGGTGCCCGTCCGCCAAGACGGCGCTCGGGGTCGGGGAGCTTGCTGACCCGCACGGAGAACGGCGACGGGACCACCACCTGGCACTGGAGCGAGGACGACCCGACCGCGACCTACCTGACGACGGCGACGGTCGGCGACTTCATCTACACGGAGCGACGACGATGGTCGAGACGCTCGACCGGCCGCACCCTGCCGGTCTACAACGCGATCGACACGCACGCGCCAGCGCGGCCCAGCTCGCAGCGATCAGCGCCTCGCTGGCGCAGGCGCCCGGCCAGTTCAACTTCCTGAGCGACCTCTACGGGCCCTACCCGTTCGACTCGACCGGCGCGGTTGCCGACCGCGCGTCGGGCGTCGGGTACGCGCTCGAGGTGCAGACCAAGCCCCACTACTCCGGCGGCTTCACGAGCGGCAACCCGTCGATCAACATCGGTACCCAGCTCCACGAGCTCGCGCACCAGTGGGTCGGGCAACAGCGTCACGCTCGAGACCTGGGCGACATCTGGTTCAACGAGGGCTGGGCGAACTGGTCGGAGTGGTACTGGGACTTCATCGAGAACGGTGCCGATAGACCCGGCCGTGCTCTTCGACGATCTCTACGCCAGCACCCCGGACGAGGACTGGGAGATGGCGCCGGCGATCCTGGACAGCGATCCCGCCAACCTGTTCGTGATCTTCCCGACCTACCAGCGGGGCGCGATGACGATGAGGGCTACCGCGAGATCGTGGGCGACGATGTCGTTCTTCGCGTTCGCGAGAGGCGCTCCAGCGACGAGTTCGCCTACGGCAACGTCAGCACCGACGAGTTCATCGCCGAGGCGAAGGAGGCCAGCGGGCTCACGCGGCGCCGAGCTTCACCTGCTCGACGACTACTTCCAGCAGTGGCTCTACGGTGAGACGAAGCCCACCATCCTTCCCGCGGACTTCTAGGCGCTAGCCGCCCCCGAGCCACTCGTCGACGTTCACTCGCGCCCTGAGTGCGCCCAGGGCGCCGTCGCGCAGGCGCTCGGCGGCGTCGGCAGCGGCCGCCATCGCGACCCAGGTGAGCTGGCTGCCCACGCTGACACGCCGAGCGCCCGCCTCGAAGATCTCGTTCAGGTCCAGCCGCGGGACGCCGAGCACGTTCACCGGATTGCCGACCGCCTCGCACACCGTGCGGATCTCCTCTGTGCTGCGCAGGTGTGGCGCGTACAGCACGTCGGCGCCCGCTCGCTCGTAGGCCTGGAGGCGGGCGACCGTGTCGTCGAGGTCGGGGTTGCCCCGGAGGTGGTTCTCGGCGCGTCCGGTCAGCGTGAACGGGAAGTCCAGCGAGCGGGCCGCCTCCGCCGCGGCCGCCATCCGCTCGGCCGCGGCCTCGATCTCGTATAGAACGTGGTCGTCGCGATCCCAGTCCTCGATCGACCCGCCCACTGCTCCGGCCTCGGCGGCCCGGGTGATCGCCTCCGCCGCCTGCTCCGGGGCCGGGCCGAAGCCGTTCTCGAGGTCGACCGAGACGGGCAGGGACGTCGCGGCGTCGACAGCCGCGACGTGGGCGAGCAACTCATCCAGCGTGACCCCACCGTCGGGCTTACCCAGGGTGAACGCGAAGCCGCCGCTGGTGGTCGCGAGCGCCCGGAAGCCGAGTGCCTCCAGCATCCTGGCGGAGCCGGCATCCCACGGGTTCGGGATCACGAACGGCTCGCCCTCGTGGAGATCCCGGAACGCTGAACCCTTCTCTTCCTGCGCGGTGGTCATTCTCGGGCAGCATCGCGGCCGGCCTCAGCCGCCGCGATCGCATCGGGGTGGTCGAAGAACGCGAGCAGCGTGTGGAGCTTGAGGTGGTCGTCGAACCAGGCGACGAAGGTGAAGTCGGCCGGCACCGCGGCGCCGCTGGAGGATCCGCTCACCACCCAGTCGCAGCGAAGCAGGATGGCGTCCCCGTGCTCGGCCACCTCCTTGGCGACGAGCGTCGACGAGCCGCCCCAGGCCTCCTGCCACTGGTCCAGGAACGCCCGCATCTCGGCGCCCGAGAACGGGCCCTGCTCGGGGAACCTCGGATCTGGCTTCAACAGGAGGTCGGAGCTGGTCCCGGCGAGCCAGGCTTCGACTCCACCCTCGTTCCAGAGTCGCACCAGCGTCCGCATCTCTTCTGCTCGGTCGCTCTCCACGGCCCGAGCCTAGACCCTCGCCGTCCGGGGCTCAGCAGCTGATCGGGTCCGGGTCCTCCGGGTCTGTGATCGCCTTCTCCTTCGAGTTGTCGCCGGGCCCGCAATTGATCACGACATCCGGGTCGGAGTTCCCCGGCTCGCGCGCGTCGATGATGTCGATCCCGCCACGGCCGCCGATGTCGTCGTCGCCGCCCCCGCCGATCAGCAGGTTCGGCCCGGCGCTGCCGAGGAAGGTGTCATTCCCCTCCGAGGCCTTGGCGTCCTCGAAGCCGGAGAGGGCGTCGCTGCCGGTGTTCGGTCCCACGCTGGTGCCGGCGGCGAGGTCGAGGGTCACCGGGCCACCGTTGTTGTAGCTCACGAGGTCGGTTCCCGGGCCGCCCGCCATCTCGTCGACGGAGTTCGTGTTCTCGCCGGCGAGGATCCGGTCGTCCCCGGTGCCTGCGCACGCGACGTCCTGGCCGCCGTAGATGTTCATCGAGTCGTCCCCGCCCTGGGCCAGGATCGCGTCGTTCGTCGCGTGCGACCCCTGGATCTCCTCGGCCTCGTTGCGGCCGATGTCGCTGTTGGCCCCGGTCACGAAGACGCCGAGGCAGGTCGTGCGCTCGACGGCGCCGGTGTCGCAGCCGCCCTCTGCGGGCCGGGGCGCGCCGCGGCCGTCGGTCCGGAGCGGCTTGCCCGCCACCCTGCACTGTGCCGCGGGCACGCGATCCAGCAGGGAGCTCGTGTTGTTCGTGAACGCGCTGGTGAGCGGGCGCACCTGGGGGTCGATCGGGCTGGTGGTGACGCCCACTGGCGGGCTTCCGTTCTCGCCGGTCGCGGTCAGGAAGCCGGCGTCTGACGAGTCGGTCGGTTGGTCCAGGTTGCAGTCGGGGTCGCCTGTGCCCTCGACGTTGTAGCCCTCGGAGACGACGTTCGTGGCCACGGTGGACGCGCAAGGATCGGGCGCGTCGTCGATCGCCGTCGCCAGCAGAACGAGGGAGGCGCCGGGGTACACCCCGTCGCCCACATCACCGGCCGAGTTCCCCTTCAGGGTCGAGAACTCCATCCGCCCCGACACGGGCGTGCTGATGGTGTTGAGCAGGTAGAGGCCGCCGCCCTGGCCGTCCGCCTGCGGCGCCGCGTTGCTCGCGATCGTCGAGTTCACGGCGGTCAGGTCCGCCTGGGCGTAGATGCCCGCGCCACGGGGCGTATCGCCCAGGAGGAAGGTGTTGCCGGTGACACAGGTCGCCGTCGGCGTTGGTGGCGGTGTCGCCGTTGATGGTCAGGAACGCGTTTCCGACCAGCTTGACCGTGTCGCGCTTCGTCCTCGAACCCTTGGGGCAGCCTCCGAACGGCTTGTTCGTGCGCGCCGCCTCGACCGCCTCGCGCAGGGTGCAGATGCCCGCGGTGACGGGGTTCCCGAAGTCGTCCCCGTCGGTCTCGACCTCGAGCGTCGTGGCGCCTACGGTCCCCGCCGCCGCCAACATCACGGTCACCGTGACTCCCAACGCTCCCCTGAAGCGCATACGCGGGCCCAAGCCTACACCTCGACCTTGCGGCCTGAATGGAGGGTCGCTACTTTCTAGAGAGGCTCGGGTTGGGGGAGCCACATGGGCGTATCGCAGGAACACAGAGCGGCGCACATGCGCCAGAAGCCGACGCGCAGACGCGCGCGCTGGGCTCTGCCTGTCGCCGTCGCCTCGGTTGCAGCGTGCGTCGCGTGCGGCATCGCCGCGGCCCAGGCCGGATCGGTAGCGGCGGGCGCGGGCGGAACCGGCTCCCCAGCCGGCCAGCCGCCCACGGCGGCCGAGGTTCGTGCCTGGGAGGCCGAGGCCGCGAGCCGAGAGCCGCTGGCCAGGGCCGCCATCCCGGCGGCGCCGGCGAAGGGCCCGGGCGGGCCGCTCTTCCCGCAGAACAAGGTGCTTTCGCTCTACGGCGCGGCGGGCGGCTTCGGCGTGCTCGGGCGCAAGTCGGTGAACGCCGCCGCGCGGAAGCTGAAGCAGCAGGTGAAGCCCTACCGCCAGCGGCTGAACAAGCCCGTTGTCAAGGCCTTCGACCTGGTCGCTGTGATCGCCACCCAGTGTTCGGGCCCGAACGACAAATGCAGGACCCGCGTCTCGAATGACACGATCCGCCGCTACCTGCGGAAGGTTCGCGACTTCGGCGGGCGCCTCGTACTCGACATCCAGCCCGGTCGCGCCAACCTGCTCGACGAGATGCGCCACCTTCGCGAGTTCATCAACGAGCCCGATGTGGACGTCGCTCTGGACGCCGAGTGGAACGTGGGCCCCAACGGCGAGCCGGGCGAGGACCTCGGGTCGCTGTCGTCGAAGAAGGTCAACAAGGCGACGGCCCTGCTCAAGAACATGGTGCGTGACCGCGATCTACCGCCGAAGCTCCTGATCATCCATCAGTTTCGCGAGGACAGCGTCCGGGGCGAGCGGAGGATCAACCGCCCCAGCGAGGTGGACGTAACGCTCAACTTCGACGGCATCGGCAGCCCCTCGGCCAAGCGCCAGGGCTACAAGGCCCTGAGCTTCAAGGGACTGTTCAACGGCTTCTCGCTCTTCTACAAGCTCGATCAGAACCTGATGAGCCCGCGCCAGGTCGTCGGCCTCAGGCCGATGCCCGACTACGTCATGTACCAGTAGGGCAGCCGTTCGAGGGCCGTTAGGCTGGCCCGCGCGATGGCGCCCCAACCCGAGTCAGCGAGCCGCACCGGCTGGGTCGCGCTCGCCATCCTGGCGGTCGCCGTGGTGGTGGGGCTCGCGATCCTGCTCGATCTCGGGCCCTTCGCCGATGAGGAGCTGTCGGAGGCTGAGTTCCTGGCTCGTGGTGATGAGATCTGCGCTCAGGCACACGACGACTTCGAGCGCCTTCAGTCGGAGCCGCCACGGACCGCCGCCGAGGCGACGGAGCTGACCGAGGAGCTGGTGGCGATCTCACGCGACGAGCTGGACGCGATCGCCGAGCTGAACCCCCCGGGCACGCTCGGCGCCTCGCTGGGCCGCTACCTGGATGCTCGCGAGGGCGGCATCGACCAGCTCCGCGATGGCCTTGACGCAGCCGACGCCGGGGACGCGTTCGCCTACGCGAAGGCACAGGCGGAGGTCGCGTCCTCGCAGCCCGAGCGCCTCCGGTTGGCCAGGCGCGTCGGCTTCACCGAGTGCAGCCGGCCGCTCTTCGGCCGCGGCCGGCTCGAGCGCGACGCCGACCCGCCACTCAGCACGGACCCGACGGCGCCACCAACCGTGGCGAACCCGCCCACGGGCACCCCCTGAGCGCACTGAACGTCCGGAGTGCCCCTGTAGAGGCCAGGGCGGGACGGCCGCGGCTCTAGCGGCGGCGGAGCAGCCGGCGGCGGCGCGGCTTCGCCTGCTCGCGCGCCAGCCACCCGAAGCCGAGCGCCATGCCGAGGTTGCAGGCGCCCGCGAACCAGAGCCCGGCGCGGGCGCCGGGGCGGGTGAAGGCGGGGGAGGCCGACCAGACGATGTCCGTGGCCACCTCGGTCCCCCGCAGCCACGCGAGCGCCCACCAATCCTCGGGCTCGTCGCGGCGCTCGGCCACCAGGTGGCCGGCGGCGAAGGTGAGCCAGATCGGTCCGCAGCGGCGGAACAGCTGCTTTGCGTCGGACGACGGCTCCGCGTGGCCAAGGACGCGCAGCGTCGCGGAGGGCGCGAGCAGGGCCGCCGAGCCGAGCGCGAGGTCGAACGCGATCATGTTGCGGTTGGTCAGGCGCAAGGCCTGCTCGGCCTCCATTCGCGCGCGATCCAACCACATCGGCGGGGCGCGGGCGCCGGTGCAAGGGCCCGCGTGCGGCCCGGCGACTGGAAAATCCCCTGCAGCAACGGAAGGGAAACCCGGGGCGGAGGCGAAACATCCGGCCGTGAGCAAGACCGCGACCAAGTCCCGCCCCGCCACCCCCAAGACGGGCTCGTCCGCCACGCGCGGCCGCTCGTCCCGGCCCAACGGGAAGACGCTCTCCGCCTACATCACCGAGCGCTTCGACGAGTTCTCGCGGTCGCAGAAGGACGTCGCCCGCTACATCGTCGACCACCTCGACGAGGCCGCCTTTCAGACGGCCGAGGAACTGGCGCGCCGCGCCGACACGTCTTCATCCACGGTCGTTCGCTTCTCCCAGGCGCTCGGCTTCGAGGGCTACCCCGAGCTTCAGCAGGCGGCGATCGAGGAGTACCGCCACCGTGAGGCGGAGGGCGTTGGAGGCGGTGGTCCGCTGTTCGACTTCGACCACTCCGAGTTCGAGGCCTCGCTGGCCGCCGACCACGCCAATGTCGAGGAGACCGTGCGAAACCTCACCCGCGAGCAGGTCGAGGCCTGCGTGACGGCGCTTGCCGGCGCGCACCGGGTGATGATCGTCGGGCTCGACCAGCTCGCCTTCTTCGCCAGCTACCTGCGTCATCTGCTGGCCCTGCTCGACATCCGCGCCGAGGTGATCGCCAGCCCGCGCCAGGACTCCATCACCCGCCTCTCGCGAGTCGACGAGGACAGCCTCGTGATCGCCTTCTCAGCGGGGCGCTGCCACCCGATCGTCGTCCGCGCCATGAAGCTGGCGAAGCACCGGCGCGCGACCACGATGTCGATCACCGACGCCACCCTGTCCGACATCGGCGAGTACTCCGACCTGACGCTCTACTACTCCTCGAACGGTCCCTCCTTCACTCGTTCGAACACCAGCCTGCTGGCGATCGTCCAGGCGCTCGCCCACGGCGTCTACGCGCGCGACAAGGGCGCCTTCGCCGACCGCATCCGCATCCTCAAGCTGAAGTAGACCGAGGCATTCTCGGCTCCCGGGTAGTACGGCCCCGGATTGTTTCTCCTGTCCGGGGGGTTTCGGTCTCGTATCCTTGCCCGCGTGACCGAACGCGCGACATTCCGGGTCAAGCGCGGCCTCGCCGAGATGCTGAAGGGCGGGGTGATCATGGACGTGGTCACGCCCGACCAGGCGCGGATCGCTGAGGACGCGGGTGCCGTCGCGGTGATGGCACTCGAGCGCGTGCCCGCCGACATCCGCCGCGATGGCGGCGTCGCGCGGATGAGCGACCCGTCGATGATCAAGGGAATTCAGGAGGCCGTGACGATCCCGGTCATGGCGAAGGCCAGGATCGGCCACTTCGCCGAGGCCCAGGTGCTGCAGTCCCTCGAGGTCGACTACATCGACGAGTCCGAGGTGCTGACCCCGGCTGACGAGGCCAACCACATCGACAAGCTCGCGTTCGACGTGCCATTCGTCTGCGGTGCGACCGACCTCGGCGAGGCGCTGCGGCGCCTCGGCGAGGGCGCGGCGATGATTCGCTCCAAGGGGGAGGCCGGCACCGGCAACATCGTCGAGGCCGTTCGCCACCTGCGCGGCATCGTCGGCGGCATCAGGCGGCTGCAGACGCTCCCCGCCGAGGAGCTGGCGGCCGAGGCCAAGGAGCTGCGCGCCCCGCTCGAGGTGGTCCGCGAGGTGGCCGAGCTCGGTTGGCTGCCGGTCCCCCTGTTCTGCGCCGGTGGCATCGCTACCCCCGCCGACGCCGCGCTGACCATGCAGCTCGGCGCCGAGGGCAACTTCGTCGGCTCGGGAATCTTCAAGTCCTCCGATCCGGAGCGCCGAGCGCGCGCCATCGTCGAGGCCACGACCCACGCCGACGATCCAGACCGAGTGGCCGCCGCCTCGATGGAGCTGGGCGAGCCGATGCGCGGCGACGACATCGCGGAGCTGGCCGAGCGCGGCGAGCTCCTCCAGCAGCGGGGGACCTAGCTTGACCGGCGCCGCCACGCCGCCCGCGGAATCGGGCGGGAGGCGGCTGCGCGTAGGCGTCCTGGCCAGCCAGGGCGATTTCGCCGCCCACGCGCGGATGCTCGGCACGCTGGGAGCGGCGGCCGTCGAGGCCCGCACACCAGAGGCGCTCGAGGGCCTCGACGCGATCGTCATCCCAGGGGGCGAGTCGACGACGATCATGAAGGCGATCGAACGCGACCGACTCGAGCCGGCGATCCGGACTCACGCCGAGTCGGGGCGGCCGCTGCTGGGCACGTGCGCCGGCCTGATCGTGTGCGACCGCAACCACCTCGGGCTCATCGACGCGACCGCCCGGCGCAACGCGTACGGGCGCCAGCTCGCGAGCTTCGAGGCCGACCTCGTGATCACAGGTATCGGCCCCGAGCCCCTTCGAGCAGTCTTCATCCGGGCGCCGTGGGTGGAGTCCCGCGGGCCGACAGTGGAGGTCCTGGCCGAGCTCGACGGTCACCCCGTGGCCGTGCGCGAGGGTAACGTCCTCGCCTGCTCGTTTCACCCCGAGCTGACCGACGATCCCCGCCTGCACGCGCTGCTGATGGCAATGGCGAGCTCGATCGGTATAGATTCAGACCGGCAAATGGGGGCAGTGGAGGGTGAGTCGTGAGGGATCCGCGGGTGACAAACCTGGCCAAGATCCTTGTCCGCTACTCCACCAGGGTCGGTGAGGGCGAGACGTGCGTGATCGAGGGTGCGTCGGCGGCCGAGCCACTGATTGCCGCCGTCTACGAGGAAGTGCTCGTCGCCGGTGGCAACCCCATCGTCGCCATGGCCTTCGAGGGCCAGCCGGCGGCCTACTACCGACGGGCATCCGACGCCCAGCTCGAGTGGGTCTCGCCCCTGTCGGAGTGGGCCGCCGAGGAGGCCGACTGCCGGATCGCGATCGGCGCCGAGACCAACACCCGGCAGCTCTCCCAAGTCGAGCCGGAGCGTCAGACCAGGCGCCAGGCGGCGACCCGGCACCTGATGGAGACGACGATGCGCCGCGCCGCCGAGGGCTCGCACCGCTGGGTCTACACGCTCTTTCCGACCAACGGCCACGCCTCCGACGCAGAGATGTCGCTCCAGGAGTTCGAGGACTTCTACTTCGGCGCGTGCCTGGCCACCGACGACGACCCGCTCGGGGCCTGGAAGCGCGCCTCCGAGGAGTGCCACCGCCTCGCCGACTGGATCCAGGGCCACAACGAGGTCCGCGTGGTCGCCCCGGGTACCGATATCCGCCTCGGGATCGAGGGCCGCACGTTCATCCCCTGCGACGGCGAGCAGAACATGCCCGACGGCGAGTTCTTCACCGGCCCGGTCGAGGACTCGGTCGAGGGCGAGGTCAGCTTCCACCTGCCGGCGGTTATCGGCGGGCGCGAGGTCACGGGCGTCCGCTTCAAGTTCGAGGGCGGCAAGATCGTCGACGCCTCGGCCGAGCGAAACGAGGACTACCTGATCAAGCTCATCGACACCGACGAGGGCGCCCGCCGCCTCGGCGAGCTCGGGATCGGGACCAATTACGGGATCGACCGGGGCACCCGCGACGTCCTCCTCGACGAGAAGATCGGCGGCACGGTCCACATGGCCGTCGGCGCCTCCTACCCCGAGTCAGGCGGCACGAACGAGTCGGCCATCCACACGGACCTCGTCTGCGACCTGCGCCAGGGGGGGCGGATCGAGGTCGACGGGGAGCTGTTCCAGGAGGACGGCGAGTTCAAGATCTAGGGCGGCGCCCTGTACACGGGGCGTCGCACGCACTAGAGTCGCGTTCGTGACACGGCGGGGGGGCCTATTTCTGGTTCGAGCGCCAAGGCGCCTAGCGATGTGCCGGCGAGTCCACCTCTGCCTGGGCATGTTGCTTGCCTTGAGCTTGGCGCCGGCCGGACCGGCAAACGCGGCGACCTTCGAGCCAACCCGCTTCGACGATCCGGCGCCGGCGAACGGTGCAAGCCCAACAACTGCTCGCTCCGGGAGGCGATCAGCGCGGCGAACAACAAGGGCGGGCGCGACGAGGTCGTGCTCGCGAGGGGCACCTACGAGCTGGAGATCCCCGGTGACTTCCCCGGAGACGGGGGAGACCTCGAGCCATCCACGCCGATGGAGCTCCGCGGTGAGGGAGCAAGCGAGACCAAGATCGACGCCAACGGCATCGACCGGCCCATCTCGATCGGTTGTGGCATCAGCACGACCGGCGCGGTCAGGATCGAGGGGCTGACACTGAAGGGAGGGGACCCGGGCGCCAACCCCTTCAACTGCACGTTCAACGACCGCAGCCTAGGCGGTGGGATCCTCACCTTCGGTCAAGCGCTGAAGCTCGAGGGTGTCATCGTCAAGGGCAACGAGGCGGAACTGGGAGGCGGCGTCGAATCTGTCGCGGGGAAGCTGACGATCAAGGACAGCACGATCGCCAAGAACAACGCCTCGGAGGGCGGCGGCGTCCACCTCAGCTCACGGTCGCCCGGATTGGGGCCGCCGTCCGTTGCTGCGACGGTCATACGCTCCTCGACCATCTCCGGCAACCTAGCCGCGAAGGGAGGGGGCATCCTTGCGGACGGCGCCGTCACCGCTGGGACAGACCCCTCGGTTGAGCTCTTGAACTCGACCGTCGCCGGCAACATGGCGAGCGACGATGGCGGCGGCATCATGGGCGACAACGACGCCATGGTCACGCTCGACAACTCGACCGTCGCCTACAACCAAGCGAACTCCGACAACGTCGAACATCGCGGTCGGGGGAGGCATCTTCCAACACAGCGGCGCGGTCTTCGGCCTCGACGACACGCTGATCGCCGCGAACAGCCTTGGGCAGGGCGGGACGGTGAGCAGTGCGCGGGCTCCTTCGCCGGCACTGGCGGAATTGTCGTAGAGTTCCAGGAGCGGCACCGCTGCTCGATCAGCGGCACGCTCTCCGAGCCCAACGACGCGCTGATCGGGCCGCTGGCCGACAACGGCGGGCCGACCAAGACGGTCAAGCTCCTGAGCGGGAGCGCGCCATCGGATCGCGGCGACCTGCCCGAAACAGGACCAGCGCGGCAAGCCCAGGCCGGACGAGGACTGCGACGCCGGGGTCGTTCGAGCGCAAGGGGCCCTGACCAGGCCAACCCCGCCTAAGATCCCGGCCATGTCCGGGCACTCGAAGTGGTCCTCGATCAAGCACAAGAAGGCGGCCTCCGACGCCAAGCGGGGCCAGCTGTTCACGAAGCTGGCGCGGGCGATCCAGGTGGCCGCGCGTGAGGGCGGGGGGGACCCCGCCGCGAACCACACGCTCGCTGCGGCGATCGAGAAGGCGCGCAGCTACTCGATGCCCAAGGACAACATCCAGCGGGCGATCGACAAGGGCACGGGCGCGGGTGGCGCCGACGCCGAGATCGAGCGGGTGGTCTATGAGGGCTACGGGCCCGGTGGGGTGGCGGTGCTGGTCGAGACGCTCACCGACAACCGAAACCGGACCGGTTCGGAGGTCCGCAACGCGTTCGACAAGAACGGCGGCAGCCTGGGCGAGCCCGGATCGGTCGCCTGGCAGTTCGAGAAGCGTGGCGCGATCACCGTCGACGGCTCGCGCTACTCCGAGGACGACCTGCTGGCTGCCATCGACGCCGGGGCCGAGGACGTTCGAGCCGACGGCGACTCGCTGCGCGTGCTGAGCGCCGCCGAGGACCTCGCCGCCGTGCGCGCGGCGCTCGGCGAGTCCGGGGTCGAGGTGGAGTCGGCCGAGCTGACCATGGAGCCGAACAGCACCGTTGAGATCGCCGAGCCGGCCGAGGCTCGCGCGCTCGTTCGCCTGATGGACGCACTCGACGACCACGACGACGTCGACTCCGTCCACGCGAACTTCGACATCCCCGAGGCGCTCTTGGAGGAGGCCGAGGCGGCGGCTTGACCCGGGAGGGGGTCAGGCTACGGTGCTCCCATCTTCTATTCCGACGGCCCGCCCGGAAAGAGGCATCCGGGCGCGGTTCCAGAATCAGTACGGATGATCGTGGTCATGGGCATCGACCCTGGCGTCGCGAGCACGGGCTTCGGCGTGGTGCGCGTGGCGGGCGGGCGCATGAGCGCCATCGACGGCGGCGTGATCGAGGCGCCCGCGGGGGCGCCGGCGGGTGGCCGCCTCGCCCGGATCCACGAGGCGCTCGCCGAGCTGATCGAGTGGCACGAGCCGGTCGCGGTCGCGCTCGAGGACCTCTACTTCGGCCGGAACGCGCGCTCGGCGATCGCGGTCGGCCAGGCGCGCGGGGTGGCGATGCTGGCGGCGGCCCAGCGCGACGTCCCCACCTTCGACTACACGCCGCAGGCCGTGAAGATGTCGGTCTGCGGCTCCGGGGCCGCGGCCAAGGCACAGGTGCAGCACATGGTCGGCTCGCTGCTCGGCCTGCCGAGCCCGCCCGAGTCCGACCACGCCGCCGACGCCCTAGCCGTCGCGATCTGTCACGCCAGCCACACGCGGCCGGCGCACGCCTTCGCCCCGGTGGCCCGCGAGGGCGGCCCGCCCCTGTCCGTCGACGGGCTCGCGGGGGAGGCGCTGTGATCGCCTCGGTCTCGGGCGAGGTGCTGGTGCGGCGGCCCGATCACGTCGTGATCGACGCCAGCGGGGTCGGCTACCGGCTGGCGGTGTCGGCCGAGACGCTGAAGGCGGTACCGGCCCGTGGCAAGCACGCGACCCTGCACGCACACCTCGTGGCCCGCGACGACGCGATCCAGCTGTACGGCTTCGCGAGCGAGGAGGAGCGCGACCTCTTCCTCAGCCTGACCTCGGTCTCCGGCGTGGGCCCCAAGGTCGCGATCGCCATCCTCTCCGGCGGCACCCCGCGCGAGCTCCTGAAGGCGATCGCGGCCGGCGACGCCAAGCGCTTCCAGGCGGTGCCAGGGATCGGCAAGCGCACCTCCGAGCGCGTCATCGTCGAGCTGCGCGAGAAGGTGGCCGGCGAGCTGGAGGAGGGCGGGGCACCCGGTGCGACGGACCCGGACGACCCGCGGTCGGAGGCCCGCGACGGCCTCATGCACCTCGGCTACACGCTCACCGAAGCGGACAAGCTGCTCGACGGCGTCGACGGCGAGTCGGCCGAGATCCTGATCTCGTCGGCGCTCAGGAAGGCCGGCGCCGCAGCGGGCGGCTCGCCATGACCATCTCGCGCGACCCCAACTTCGCCGACGGTCCCGAGCCGCCCGAGGGGTCAGACCCCGGGGTCTCGGTGGGTACGGAGCCCGAACAGCCACACGGGTCTGACCCCTCGATGGCCGAGATCCGCGTCGCGGGTGCCGACGATGAGCTCGACCGCTCGCTTCGCCCGCTCGACCCTCGCGGACTTCGTGAACCAGGAGCAGGTCACGGGTCAGCTGGAGGTCTTCATCGAGGCGGCGCGGAGGCGTGGTGAGGCGCTCGACCACGTGCTGCTCGCGGGCCCGCCCGGACTCGGCAAGACGTCGCTCGCGTACATCGTCGCCGCCGAGCTGGAGGCGCCGCTCGTTCAGACGGCGGGCCCTGCCCTCGAGCGCAAGGGCGATATCGCATCCTTCCTGACCGCGCTCGAGCCCGGCGCCGTCTTCTTCATCGACGAGGTCCACCGCCTGAACCCCGCGGTCGAGGAGACGCTCTACCCGGCGATGGAGGACCGCCGGCTGCCGATCGTCTTGGGCCAGGGCGCCGGCGCTCGCACCGTCACGCTGGATCTGCCCCCGTTCACGCTGATCGGCGCCACGACGCGGGCGGGCCTGCTCTCGAAGCCGCTGTTCGACCGGTTCGGGGTCTCGCATCGCCTCGAGCACTACGACGCCGGCGACCTCGCCAGCATCGTCGTGCGCAGCGCGGGGATCCTCGACGTCGAGGTCGAGCCCGACGGCGCGACCGCGATCGCGGAGCGCTCGCGCGGCACGCCCCGCGTCGCCAACCGCCTGTTGAAACGGGTCCGCGACTTCGCCGAGGTCCGCGGCGGCGGAGTGATCACCGCCGAGGTCGCGGACGAGGCGCTGGGGCTGCTGGAGGTCGATCCGCTGGGGCTCGATCGCCACGACCGCGCGATCCTCGAGGCCATCGCCGTCAAGTTCTCCGGGGGACCGGTGGGCCTGACCACGCTCGCGGCCGTGGTCGACGAGGAGCCCGACACGATCGAGGACGTCTACGAGCCCTACCTGCTCCAGCAGGGGCTGATCAAGAAGACCCAGCGCGGCCGCGTGATCACGGCACGAGGCGCGGAGCACCTCGGTGTCGCGCTCCCTGAGGAAGCCGGCAGCCTGTTCTGAGGCCACTCGGCGCTGAGGGTTCCCTTAGGTCGTGGTCGCTAGCCTGTGGGCGTGCCCTTCTTCATCTGCCCGAACTGCGGAAACCGGGAGCTGAGCGGCGAGCGCTCGGCGGGTCTCTCGAACCGGCCCAAGGGCTGCTCGAAGTGCGGTTTCGGGTTCCTGTTCGAGCTGCTCGACGACTACTACCCGGCGCCCGGCGCCGCCTTCTTCACCTGCGACGCGCAGGGCCGCCTGATCGACATCGGCAAGGGCGGCTACGAGCTGACGGGCCTCTCCGACGAGCAGGTGATCGGCCGTCCGGTTCGCGAGGTGCTGGGGCTGGAGTGGCAGGACGAGGGCGATGGCGGCCCCGAGGCCGACACGGACGGCAACGGCAGCACCGATCCGATCGAGACCACCCTCGAGTGGGGGGTGCGCTCGCTCGGGAAGCGCGTACGGGTGACCGCCGAGGGCGACCGCCCCGCCGAGGCGGTGGCCGACCTCTTCCCCGCCTACGACGACGACGGCGGGCTGCTGCTCGTCCTCACGCCTGAGTGACGGCGGATAACCTGATCGCGCTGGGGCCCCGGGACGGACGCGGGGCTCCCCTGAGCCGCTGAAACATGGGAAGCCGGCGCCGAAACCTCGTGATCCTGGGGCTGGTCCTCGCGCTGGCCGCTGCGTCCGTCTACGCGATCACGAGCAAGGAGACGGTGCTGGGCCTCGACCTCCGCGGCGGCACCGAGCTCGTCTACCAGGCGAGCCCCACCGCGAAGAACCCGGAGATCGACCCCGAGGACATGGACCGGGCGATCGACATCCTGCGCGAGCGCACAGACGAGCTTGGCGTCTCGGAGCCCGAGATCGCCCGGATCGGCCCCGACCAGATCGAGGTCGGGCTGCCCGACGTGTCCAATGCCGACCGCGCGATCGAGCAGGTCGGCAGCACCGCGCAGCTCTTCCTGTACGACTTCGAGCGCAACGTCATCCCGCCGGATCCCACGCTCGACAACGCGACCGAGCGCCGGTTCAACCGCCTCTACGACGCGGTCGAGTTTGCCGGCGAAGCGCGACCCCGAGTGCTTCCAGGACCTGTGCACCACCACCGGGCCCACCTACTACCTGTTCGACGAGAACACGCTCGAGCTGCTCGCCGGCCCGGCCGAGTCGGAGGAGGACCTCTATCTGGACTCGCCCGACGGAAAGCAACCGGCGGGAACCGAGGTTCTCGCGGTGCCCCAGGGGACGGTCGTGGTCCAGGCCGAGCCACCGTCGGACGACCCCGACGACCGAGATCGACGAGAGCGAGGGCGCCCCGGCCCAGTACTTCGTGCTGAAGGACCGCCCCGAGCTCTCCGGCGACGAGATCACCGACCCGAAGCAGCAGACGGACCAGTCGAATCAGCCCAACGTCACCTTCGACTTCACCGACGAAGGACGCGCGGCCTTCTCCGAGGTGACCCGGCGGATCGCGGAGCGGGGGGCCGCGCAGGCGCCGCCCGGGCTCTGCGCCACGCCGGACGGTGGGGCGAGCCGCCTCCGACCACTTCGCGATCGTGCTCGACAACGAGGTCGTCTCGCGCCCGATCATCGACTTCTGCGAGAACCCGGAGGGGATCGACGGCCGCACCGGCGCTCAGATCAGCGGCTCGTTCACCCTCGACCGAGGCGCAGGACCTGGCGAAGTTCCTCCAGATCGGCGCCCTGCCGGTCAGGCTCAACCTGATCAGCCAGTCGACGGTCTCGGCGACGCTCGGCGAGGAGGCGCTCGACCAGGGCCTCAAGGCCGGCCTGGCGGGCCTCGATCATCGTCCTGCTCTTCCTGATCGCCTACTACCGGGTGCTCGGCCTGGTCGCCGGGCTCGGCCTGCTCGTCTACGCCCTCTTCTTCCTGGCGATGATCAAGCTGATCCCGATCACGCTGACGCTGCCCGGGATCGCCGGCCTGGTGCTGACGATCGGCGTCGCCGCCGACGCGAACGTCGTCATCTTCGAGCGAATAAAGGAAGAGGCGAGGGCGGGCAAGTCCATCGCCTCCGCGATCGCCACCGGCTACCGCAAGGGGATCGCGACGATCATCGACGCGAACGTGATCACCCTGATCACGGCGTTCATCCTCTTCGTGCTGGCCTCGGCCGGCGTCAAGGGCTTCGCCTTCACGCTCGGCATCGGGACCATCGTCTCGCTGTTCACGGCCGTCCTGTTCACGCAGGCGGTCCTGGGCGTGTTCGGGCGCATGAAGTTCATGCGCTCGCCGGCGGCGCTGGGCGCGTCGGGCGAGGGCGATCGCTGGCATTTCGACTTCATCGGGGCCAGCCGCTGGTTCTTCTCGATCTCCGGGGTGATCCTCCTGATCGGCGCGACCGCATTCGCGACGAAGCAGCTCAACCTCGGGATCGACTTCGAGTCGGGCACGCGGATCACCGCGAGCCTCGAGGAGGCGGCGAGCGCCGAGGAGGTCCGGACGGCTCTGGTCGACGCGAACATCGAGGGTGCCGACGCGGCCGAGATCCAGGAGACCGAGGCGACGGAAGGGGCGGACTTCGGCGACAACGTGGTCCAGATCCAGGCGAAGATCCCGCCCGACCAGATCGGCAAGGCGCAGACGGCGCTGGAGGACGCGTTCGGCCTCGAGGGCGGCGAGCGAGGGCTTCGACTCGCAGTCGATCGGCCCGACCTTCGGCGAGCAGGTCGCGCGCAGCGCGGTGATCGCGATCATCTTCTCGCTTGCTGGTGATCTGCGCCTACGTCGCGATCCGGTTCGAGGCGAAGTACGCGGTGCCCGTGCTGATCGCCCTCGTCCACGACATCCTGATCACGGCGGGCGTGTACGCGCTGGTCGGGCAGGAGGTGACGAGCGCGACCGTCGCGGCGTTCCTGACGATCCTCGGTTACTCGATGTACGACACGATCATCGTGCTCGACCGCATCCGCGAGAACGTGCCGCGGATGCCGCGCGCGGCCTTCTCGCAGATCGTCAACCGCTCGATGAACGAGGTGCTCACCAGGTCCCTGATCACGGGCCTCTCGACCGTGTTCCTGATCGGCGTGCTGCTGGCTTTCGGCGGCGAGACCCTGCGCGACTTCGCCTTCGCGATGATGGTCGGGGTGGCCTCCGGTACGTACTCCTCGATCCTCATCGCCTCGCCCGTGCTCGCCCACTGGAAGGAGCGCGAGCCGGCCTACCGAAGCCGCCGCGAGCGGATCCTCGAGGCGATGGGCTACGTGCCGACCTTCCCCGAGGACAACGTGGTGGCGAAGATCGACGAGGCCGAGCGCCACGAGCTGTCCGAGGGCGGCGACGGGGCGGGGCCGGCCGAGCCCGCCGAGCCTGCCGCGCCGGCCGCCGCGCCCCCGGCGCCGGCCGAGGCCGAGGCGCCGGTCGCGGTCGCGGATCCGCCGGCCGAGCCCACCGCGGTGGAGGGTCCCGGCCCGGCCTCCGAGGCCGACGCCCCGAGTCCGGCCGCCGGCGAGACCCTGAGCGCCGCGGAGGCCGAGAGACGCGCCAAGCGCGAGCGCCGCAAGAAGCAGCGCCAGCAGCGAAAGCGCCGGCACGGGAGGCCACGTTGACGCCCGCCTCCCCGGCCATGCACGGAAAGGCGGGCGTCTGATGGCTGCCCTGGTCTGGTTCACGGTTGGCGTCGCGCTCTGGCATTTCACGGTGTTCATCCCCGACCGCTTCTGGGGCGGGATCGTGGGCGCTTTCCTCGGCGCGACCGCCGGCGCCATGGTCACCGGGGCGATCGCCCAGGTGGCCCTCGGCCAGTCGATCGGCGAGACCGACATCGGGACGCTCCTCGCCGCGGTGCCGGGCGCGGTGCTCGGGGTCGGGCTGATCTACCTGATCGGCGTGCGCTCCGAGACCGAGGCCGCCGAGGCCTAGGCGCCCGCGCCCGCGTCCGGCCTCCCGAGGGGGCGTAGCACCACGTTGAGGCCGCGATGGGGCATTGAGGGAGAGTGATCCGGCCGCGAGTCACCGCGGTTGGGGAGTTAGGCCCGCATAGCGGGCCAAATCTTCCGACCGCCGGCCATCAGGCCCCGCGCGGGGCGCGTCCGTATGCGTATGGCAAAGAGGGGCGCCACGACCGGCTCCTTTAGACGCCCACTCCCTCCCCTCGGTGCCAAGAGCCGTGGACGTGGCATGAGCCCTGGGGTGGCGGACGACCGACGAGACGACGAGCTCTGGCCGTCCAGCCCGCGGTTCCGTCCTCGCCCGGCCCTACCGTCGGCGGCATGGCGGCCTCCGCTTCCAACCCGACCCTGCCCGATCCCGCGTTCACGCTCGAGCCCTACGCGTATGCCGAGGCGCGCGTCCTGACGCAGGAACTGGGCGTCCCCGAGCCCGTGGCGGTCACGCTCGTGCGTCGTGGCTTCAGGACCGTCGCCGAGGCGCGCGCCTTCCTCGAGGCCGACGAGAGCCACGACCCGCTGCGCTTCGACGGGATGGTCGGAGGTCGCCGACCGCGTCCGGTCGGCGATCGCGGCCGGGACGCGCATCACCGTGCACGGCGACTACGACGCCGACGGTGTCAGCTCGACGGCCATCCTCGTCGGCTCGCTGCGGGCGCTCGGGGCCGAATGCGACTGGTACATCCCCGATCGCCTCGGCGACGGGTACGGCCTGACCGCCGCGGGCGTCGAGCGCCTGCGCGAGCGTGGGACCGAGCTGCTCATCACCGTTGACTGCGGGATCACCTGCCCGGACGAGGTCGAGCTCGCGAGGGAACACGGGATGGATGTGATCGTCACCGACCACCACCAACCCGGCGAGCACCTGCCGGACTGCCCCGTGATCCACCCCGAGCTGAGCGGGTACCCGTGTCCGGACCTCTGCGCGGCGGGCGTCGCCTACAAGCTCTCGCAGGCGCTTCGCGGCGCCGACGCCGACGCCGACCTGGACCTGGTGGCGCTCGCCACCGTCGCCGACATGGTCCCGCTTCGCGGCGAGAACCGCACCCTCGTGCGGCGCGGGCTCGAGCTGGCCCGCCGAGCCGGCAGGCCCGGGCTGCGGGCGCTGATCGCCTCGGCCCGGATCGAGCCGGAGCGCCTGGACGAGGGCGACCTCTCGTTCCGCCTGGCTCCTCGCATCAACGCGGCCGGCCGCCTCTACAGGGCCGATGCGGGGGTCGAGCTGATGCTCACGGCGGACGACGCGCGGGCCGAGGAGATCGCGGCCGAGCTCGAGCGCGCGAACCACGAGCGGCGCGAGACCGAGCGGGAGGTGCTCGACGCCGCCGAGGCGGCTCTGGGCGAGCTGCCGGCCGACCTCGCCGACGCTGCGGGCCTCGTGGTGGCGGGGGAGGGATGGCACGCGGGCGTGGTGGGCATCTGCGCCTCGCGAATGGTCGAGCGCACGGGCCGCCCGGTCGTGCTGATTGCGATCGACGCCGACGGGCGCGGGCGCGGCTCCGGCCGAAGCGTCCCCGGCTACGACCTGCTGGAGGGCCTGCGGGCGTGCGGCGAGCACCTCGAGCGCTTCGGGGGGCACCGCGCGGCGGCCGGCCTGGAGCTTCGGGCCGAGCGGATCCCCGCCTTCCGCGAGGCGTTCGCCGCACACGCCCAGGCGGCGCTCGGCGACGGCCCGCCGCGGCAGGCCGAGGAGATCGACGCGGTGGTGGGCGCCGACGAGCTGGGCCTCGACGTCGCCCGCGAGCTCGCTCGCCTTGCCCCCTTCGGCAAGGGCAACCCTCCGGTGCGCCTGATCGTTCCCGGGGCGAGGGTGCGCGACGTGCGCCCGATGGGCGAGGGCGATCGCCATGCCCGCTTCAGCCTGGAGGGGGCCTCCGCCCGGGCTCGGGGTGTGGCGTTTGGCGTCAACGGATCGCTCGCGGCGGCCGCCGAGGCGGGGGCGCTGGACGTCTCGCTGAGCCTGGAGCTCAACCACTGGAACGGGGCCGTCGAGCCCCGGGTGGTCCTGGGCGAGGTCTACGAGGGGGAGGAGGGGCCGCCGGACGGGGAGCCCGGTTGGTCCGATCCGGGCGATGAGGAGTGGGCTCGCCGCGTCGAGGCCGAGATGGGCGCGGCACCCGACGTCGGTTCCCAGTGGCAAAGCGACGGCGCACGCCGGCACGTCGTCGACCGCCGCGCGCGCTCGGGCGTCGCGACCGTGGCGGCGCTCGCGTCCAGCGGCGAGGCCGCGCTCGTGGTGTGCGCCGACGCCCGCCGGCGCCGGGCGCTGGTCGAGCGCGCCGCGGTCCCAGCCCGGTTCGGGGGCGGCGCGGTCGCGCTGGCCGCGGCGCCCGATGCCGATGAGCAGGCTCGGATCGGAGCCGAGGGGATCAGGGCCTCCGGGGGCGTCGCGCTTGTGGACTGGTGGCGGCTCGAGCGCCAGCCCGAGCTTGCCACCGGCTTCGAGCACGTCGTGCTGATCGATCCGCCCCCGTCGCCGGCCTCGGAGAGGCTCGCCGACCGCTCGGGGCCGGGCGGCTTCCTCCATCTCGCCTGGGGAGCGCCGGAGGTCGAGTTCGCCCTTCGCGCCTGGGAGGCCCAGTGGCCCTCGCGCCCGGTGCTCGCCGCGCTCTACAGGCGCCTCGCCGAACTGGCCGCCGGCCCGGACGGCGGCGTCGCTCGCGCGGAGCTGAGGCGCGCGCTCGCGGGGGAGGGCGCCCATCCGCGCTCGCCCGAGGTCGCGGGGCGGTGCCTGCGGGTGCTGGCCGAGCTGGACCTCGTGCGCCCCGGCGCCCGAGGGCGCCGCAAGCGCCCCGGGCACGCCGAGTGATCATCTCCAGGCGCTCCGCGTCGTATCCTCGGAGGCGACCGACCTGGCGCGATCGCAGGCGTTCACCGCCTACCGCGCTCGATGTGAGGAAGGCCGCGAATACCTGAGCAGGCGAAGACAACTGAAGTAACCGAGAACGGGGTGGAGGCCCACCGCGGGCACACGCGGGTGGGCGAGAGCGGCGTGCACGCCGTCGCCGCGCCGGTCGACGCGATCACGAAGGAGCTGACGCCGGACGAGCGCGAGCTGCTCGGGGACCTGCTCGCGGTTGTCTCAGAGCACGCCGACGAGGGGGCCGAGCCGGTCGACCGCGAGGCGGTCGAGCGGGCGTTCGCGTTCGCATGCGAACGGCACGCGGACCAGCGCCGCCGCTCCGGCGAGGACTTCATCACCCACCCGGTCGAGGTCGCGAAGATCTGCGCCGGCCTCCGCCTCGACACCGAGACCCTGTGCGCCGCCCTGCTCCACGACACGGTCGAGGACACGAGCGCCAGCCTCGAGGAGGTGGATGCCGCCTTCGGCGAGGCGATCGCCCAGCTGGTCGACGGGGTCACGAAGCTCACCGAGATCACCTTCCAGAGCCGCGACGAGCACCAGGCCGAGAACTACCGCAAGATGATGGTCGCGATGGCCACGGACGTCCGGGTCATCCTGATCAAGCTCGCCGACCGCCTCCACAACATGCGGACCCTGGAGGCCCTGCCGAAGCAGAAGCAGCTCGACAAGGCGCGCGAGACCCTGGAGATCTACGCGCCGCTCGCCCACCGGCTGGGGATCCACGCGATCAAGTGGGAGCTTGAGGACCTCGCGTTCGCGCGCCTGCATCCGCGCAAGTACGACGAGATCAAGAAGCTCGTGGCCC
The DNA here is from genome assembly GCA_963797835.1 of uncultured Solirubrobacterales bacterium. Taxonomy (GTDB): domain Bacteria; phylum Actinomycetota; class Thermoleophilia; order Solirubrobacterales; family 70-9; genus JBDTSW01. Next base: position 286,566 of record CAWCRN010000027.1, on the reverse strand, counting down.
AGCAGCGGACCGAGCGCGAGGACTACGTCGCCACGGCCGGCGAGTTCCTCAAGGCAGAGCTGGCCAAGGTCGGGATCGAGGCCGAGATCTCGGGCCGCGCCAAGCACTTCTATTCGATCTACTCGAAGATGACCAAGAAGGGCCGCGAGTTCAACGAGATCTACGACCTGACCGCGATGCGGGTGATCGTCGCCTCGGTCAAGGACTGCTACGGGGCGATCGGCATCGTCCACTCGATCTGGAAGCCGCTGCCCGGCCGGTTCAAGGACTTCGTCGCCACGCCGAAGCTGAACCTCTACTCGGCGCTTCACACCACGGTGATCGGCCCCGAGGGACGCCCGCTGGAGATTCAGCTCAGAACCCCGGACATGCACGAGCTGGCCGAGTACGGGATCGCCGCGCACGTCATCTACAAGGAGGGATCGGCCAAGGCCAGCGGCGACCCGAACCGCGACAAGATGATGTGGTTGCGCCAGCTCCTCGAGGCCGAGAGCGGTAAGGATCCGGCCGAGTTCCTCGAGGCGCTCAAGGTGGACCTTTTCGAGGACGAGGTCTTCGTCTTCACGCCGCGCGGCGAGGTCAAGAACCTCTCGGCCGGATCGACGCCCCTCGACTTCGCCTACGCGGTCCACACGGACGTCGGCCACCGCTGCGTCGGCGCGAAGGTGAACGGCAAGATCGTGCCGCTGCACTACCAGCTGAAGAGCGGCGACATCGTCGAGATCCTCACCGCGAAGCAGGAGCGCGGCCCCTCGCGCGACTGGCTGGCGCTGGTCCGGACCAACCGTGCGCGCAGCAAGATCCGGGCCTTCCTCACGCGCGAGCGCCGCGAGGATGCCGAGCGCCGCGGCCGCGAGGAGCTTCAAACGGCCCTTCGGAAGCGTGGCCTGCCGATGCAGCGGATCGCCGGCTCGCCGCTGCTCGCCGACGTCATTCGCGAGATGGGCTTCCGCAAGGGCGACGACTTCTACATCGCGCTGGGGCAGGGCAAGGTGTCCTCGAAGACCGTCACCGCGAAGGTGTTCCAGCGCCTCAAGCAGGGCGAGGCCGTGGCAGGCGACGAGACCGAGGCCCGGCTCGCGAGCGTGTTGGAGGGCCGCGACGAGCGCCAGCGCCGCACCCAGGATGCCACCGACTACGGGATCGAGGTCAAGGGCGTCGACGACGTGATGGTCCGCCTCGCCAAGTGCTGCCGGCCGGTGCCCGGCGACGAGATCGTGGGCTACGTCTCGCTTGGCCGCGGGATCACGATCCACCGCGAGGACTGCAAGAACGTGATCGCGCTGCGCAAGGCGCCCGAGCGCTTCACCGACGTGTCATGGGCGGGCGACAACTCCACCTCCTACCGCGTCGAGCTCCAGGTCGACGCCTGGGATCGCACCCGCCTGCTCGAGGACCTCTCCCGAGCCTTCTCCGAGGCCGGGGTGAACATCCTCGAGGCCAAGTGCACGACCAAGCACCCGATGGTGAAGAACCGCTTCGTGGTGGAGGTCGGCGACACCGAGCAGCTGCGCCAGACGATCGGGCGCCTGCGGAACGTCGAGTCGGTCTTCGACGCCTACCGCGTCACGCCCACCGAGTGAGCCATCCCTCGGTCAGCGTCGTGGTTCCGTTCGGCGGGGGCGATCCGCAACCCGTGCGCCGGGCGCTTGCGGCCGTCGACGCCGGCCCCGGCGACCAACTCATCGTCGCCGACAACTCGGGGGGCGGCGCGGCTGGCCTCGCCGACGTGGCACGCGTAGTGCCTGCGACCGGCGAGCGGTCCTCGTACCACGCGCGAAACGCCGGCGTAGGCGCCGCCCGTGGGGAGTGGGTCCTGTTCATGGACGCCGACTGCACCCCCGAGCCGGGGATCCTGGATGCCTACTTCCGGGAGTCGCCCTCGCTGCGAGCCGGGGCGGTCGCCGGGGAGATCCTGGGCGAGGAGCGCCAGGAGGCCCTCGCGGCCCGCTACGCGCGCGACCGCAAGGTACTGAGCCAGACCGATGGCCTCTACGGGCGCGGGCGCACCGTCGCGGCGACCGGCAACCTGCTGGTCAGGCGGAAGGCCTTCGACGAGCTGGGCGGGTTCGCCGAGGGGATCCGTTCGGCGGGCGACGTGGACTTCTGCCTGCGCCTGCAGAACGAGGGGTGGACGCTCGAGTTCCGCCCTGAAGCGCTGGTGCGCCACCGCCACCGCGAGAGCGTCTCGGGCCTGCTTCGGACCTTCGTCCGCTACGGATCGGGGTCGCGCTGGCTCAGCGAGCGCTACCCGGGGATGTCGGCGCGCTGGCCGCTGTCGCCGATCGAGCTGGCCCGCGCGGGCGCCGACGCGGTGCGCCTCGCCGCCTCCGGCGATCGCGAGCAGGCCGCGTTCAGGCTGATCGACGGCGCGGGACTGGTCGCCCACAACGTCGGCTGGCGCAGCTCCAACAGCGCGGGCTAGCTCGGCTCCGCCGCGAGGGCCGGGCGCAGCCTGGCCGCCACGGCCTCGGCCTCGCCCGCCTCGTACCTGCGCCTCGGCCAGAAGAAACCCTTCAGGCCGTCCTTGGGGTTGCGGGGGACCAGGTGCGTGTGCAGGTGGGGGACCGACTGGCTTACGACGTTGTTTATCGCGACGAACGCGCCACGCGCCTCCATCGCCTCGGCGATCCTCTCCGAGAGCCGGCGGACCGTCGCGAAGTACGGCTCGACCAACGCGTCGGGGAGGTCCCAGAGGGTCTCGTGATGGTCGCGTGGGATCAGCAGCGTGTGGCCGGGGAACAGGGGGCGGATGTCGAGGAACGCCATCGAGACGCTGTCCTCGTAGACGACGTGCGCCTCGGCCTCCCCAGCCGCGATCCGGCAGAACAGGCAGTCGCGGTCAGGCAACGACGGTCAGCGAGGCGGGGGCGATCCCGAGGTCCAGCTCGCCGTGGTCGCCGATCGGATCCCCGTCGAGCTGCACCGGGAAGGGCCGGATCCGGTTCTCGCTATCGCGCGAGATCGACTCGACGCGGGCCTCCATGAGCCCCTCGAAGTGATCGACGTGCCGATGGTCGGGGAGGCTGAACCGGTCGCTGAGGATGCGGGCCGCGATCGAGGGCACGTCGCGCTGCGTCGCCCTCCGGAGCACCGCCAGGGACAGGGTGCCGTTGTCGAGGGCGGCGCCCTCGCACACGCGCATGGGCTGCTTGCCGAAGTAGGTGAAGGGATCGGAGTTCTGGGCCAGCGGCCGTGACTCCCTCGGAACGGCCCTGCCCCTCGACCTCGACGCTCATCCGGACCGGGTTGCGCAGGTACTCGGTGTAGAAGCCCGCCACGGTCGAGTACGTGTAGAACCAGCGGCCGCCTCGATGCTTCAGCCGGGGGTTCGAGTCGACGCGTGTGGCTGCGGTGGCGTCGAGGCCTGCGCCGCAGCTGAACACGAAGTGGCGCCCGTTGGCGAGGCCAAGGTCGATCCTGCGCGGGCTGAAGTTGTCGGCCAACCCCAGGAGGTGCTCGGTGGCGTCGACCACGTCGTTGGGGATGCCGAGGGTGCGGCAGACCACGTTCGTCGAGCCGCCCGGGAGGACCGACACGGGCACGTCCGTGCCGGCGAGGCCGTTCGCTACCTCGTTCAGGGTGCCGTCGCCGCCGAACGCGACGACGATGTCGTATCCCTCTTCACGCGCCTCGCGGCAGATCTGGGTCGCGTGGTACTGGGCCTGGGTCGAGACCGCCTCGACCTCGTAGCGGCCCTGAAGCGCGTAGACGACCAGGTTCTTGAGCCTGTCCGACACGGTGGTCGCGTAGGGGTTGACGATCACCAGCATCCGTTTCTTCAGCGGACGGCGCGGCGACGGGGCCGGATCGGGACGCGCCTCGATCCGCGGCGGCGATGTGACCGTCGCGGTGCTCATCTCAGATCCATACCCCGCATCGCCCTCCGGTTACCCACCATCTGGATCGTCCCCCGGCAGGGCGACCACGCCGTCTGCGCCGGTCGGCCTCGAAGCGCGCAGTCCCGTCGCCCTGCTCCACCTCCACCACCCGGCCCGCCTCGACCAGGATGTCCGCGTGCCCGATCACCTCCGAGAGGGTCAGGAACGCCTGGGTTACGGCAACGTTCCCCCACATGGCCTGCGCGAGCTCGTAGGCCGAGCGCGGCTCCTCCGCGATGAGCCCCAGCAGCTTCTGCGCGCGCCTCCGATGCATCGCCAGGCGGTCGTCGATCAGCTCGCGATGGTCCGTGATCGGGTCGCCGTGTCCAGGCAGCACGATCCGCGCGGGCAGCTCGCGGGTCCGCCGCATCGAGGCTATGTAGTCGATCAGCGCCCGCGGGCGCTCTCCGGAGCCGTCGAGGGGACGGGTGATGAGCGGGTTGGACGAGATGTGGGCGATCAGGTGGTCGGCCGCGATCAGGATCCTGCGGCGCTCGTCCCAGAAGACGGTGTCCGACGGGCTGTGTCCTGGCCGGTGCTGCACCTCGAGCGAGCGGTCTCGCATCTCGAGGCGCTCGCCGTCGGTCAGCGGCCTCGTCACCTCGGCGTGTGCGCCCCAGGCGCGAAAGCTGGCCGAGACGGCCCGAAGCGCGGTGACGACGTCCTGCGGGATCCCGTAGCGGCGCATCAATGTGGCCGCGTACTCGTCGTCGCGCTCCGCGTCCTCGCTGAAGTTCCGCAGCCGGGCGACAGCCACGTCGATCGCCGCCACCTCGGCGCCGGAGCGCTCGGCGACGATCTCGATGAGCCCGAGGTGGTCGATGTGCTGATGCGTGATGATCACCAGCTCCAGGTCCTCGATGCCGGTGCCCGCGCTCGCCTAGCTGGCGCTCGAGCTCGTCCAGGGCTTTGCCCGAGTTCGGACCGGTGTCGACCAGGGTCAGCGGGGCGTCCTCGATCAGGTAGCAGTTGACCCGCCCGACGGCGAACGGGGTTGGGATCGCCAGGCGGTGGATGCCCTCGGCGGCGGCCGCCTCGAGGGCCTCCTCAGGCGTCACGGATCAGGGCGAGCACCTCGTCGCGCTTTCGTTCCATGTCCTCGCGCGAGACGAGCGACTCCAGGTTGAGGCGCAGGAGCGGCTCGGTGTTCGACGGGCGCACGTTGAAATGCCAGTCGGGGTAGTCGATCGAGACGCCGTCGAGCCAGCTCACCTCGGCGTCGGCGTAGCGCTCGGCCAGCTCCTTCATCTTCGCCTCGCCGTCGGCGACCTCGGAGTTGATCTCGCCCGAGATGAAGTAGCGCCCGCGCAGGTAGCCGACCAGCTCCGAGAGCGAGCGCTTCTGGGTCGAGAGCAGCTCGAGCACCAAGAGGGCGGGGATCGTGCCGGAGTCCGCGCACCAGAAGTCGCGGAAGTAGTAGTGGCCCGAGACCTCGCCACCGAAAGCAGCGTCGCGCTCGCGCAGGGCGGCCTTGAAGAAGGCGTGGCCCACCCGGTTCACATACGAGGTCCCGCCGAGCTCCCTGACGGTGTCGGCAACCGCGCGGCTGGCGCGGACGTCGTAGAGGATCGTTGCTCCGGGCTCCTTCTCGAGGACCTGCCGCGCGAGCAGCGTGGTCAGGAAGTCGCCGTCGACGAAGACACCTTCGTCGTCGATGAAGAAGCAGCGGTCGGCGTCGCCGTCCCAGGCGATCCCAAGGTCGGCCTCCTCGGCCAGCACCCGCTCGATGATGAAGCGGCGGTTCTCCTCCAGGAGCGGGTTCGGCTCGTGGTCGGGAAACTCGCCGTCGGGGGTCCAGTAGGTGGTCACCAGGTCGAGGCCGAGCCGCTCGAGGATCGGGCCGGCCATCGGGCCCGCCATGCCGTTGCCGCCGTCGACGACGACCCGGAGCGGCTTGATCGCCTCGGGCCGGATGAACGAGAGCGTGTGCTGCTGGAACTCGTCGTAGACGTCGATGGCGTTGACCGATCCGCCGCCTGGCGGGTCGCCCAGCCCGTCATCGATCAGCGCGCGGATCTCGCCTATGCCCGCGTCGCCGGAGAGGGCCAGGGCACCCTCGCGCACGAGCTTGACCCCGGTGTAGGCCTTGGGGTTGTGCGAGGCGGTGACCATCGCGCCTCCGTCGAGCTGACGCGAGCCGACCAGGAAATAGAGCATCTCGGTGGCGACCATCCCGGCGTCGAGGACCTGGCATCCCTCGGCGACGAGGCCCTCTCGCACGCGGCCGGCCATCTCCGGCGCCTGGATCCGCATGTCGCGCCCCAGGCCCACCCGAAGCTCGGACGCTGTCCTTCCCGCGCATCCCCGCCAGCACTTGTGCGTAGGCGCGGCCGATCAGGTACGCCGTCTCGCCGTCCATCTCCGAGCCGTAGAGCCCGCGGATGTCGTACGCCTTGAAGATGCTCGGGCGGGACCGTGGTGGCCTCAGTCATCGAAGCCACCGCGAAGCGCCTCGTAGGTCTGGTCGAGCGTCTGCGGCATCACCCGCACGTCGGCCAGGACCGGCATGAAGTTGGTGTCGCCGCCCCAACGGGGGACGACGTGCATGTGGATGTGGTGCTCGACGCCGGCTCCGGCGACCCGGCCCTGGTTGAAACCCACGTTGTAGCCGTGTGGCTCGTAGGTCTCCTCGAGCAGGCGCATCGATCGCTGCGCGAGGGCCATCATCTCGCCGAGCGTCTCGGCATCGAGCTCGGGCAGGGTCGCGCTGTGTTCGAACGGGGCGATCATCAGGTGCCCGTTCGTGTACGGGTACAGGTTGAGGATCACGAAGCAGCGCTCGCCGCGGTGGACGATGAGGTTCGCCTCGTCATCATCCTCGTCCGGCTTCGCGCAGAAGATGCATTCCTCCGAGGAGTCCTTCGAGGCGTCCTTCACGTATGTGAGGCGCCAGGGCGCCCAGATGCGTTCGACGGCCACACGGCCGCAGCTTACGGGGGCTAGAGCCAGCCGCGGCGGCGGAAGTAGATCACCATCGTGACCAGCAGCACGAGCATCGCGCCGACGATCACGAAGAAGTCCTCGGAGTCGCCCTCGCCCGGGACGCCGACGTTCATCCCCCAGATCGAGGCGATCAGCGTGAGCGGCAGGATGATCACGCTGACCGCGGTGAGGAAGCGCAGGATGTCGTTGACGCGATGGGAGAGGACCGACTCGTTCGTTTCCTCGAGGCCCTCGACGACCTCCTTGTAGTTCTCGAGCATGTCCCAGATGCGCTCGTGCGAGTCGACGATGTCGTCGAAGTAGACCTCCAGCTCGCCCTCGGTGGGTGCGAGGAACGCCTGCTTGGAGTTCTCGAGGTCGCGCAGCACCGTTCGCTGCGGGCGCACGACCTTGCGGAAGTTGATGATCTCCTGCTTGACGTTCGAGATGTCGCGGACGACCTCCTCCGACCGCCCCTCGAAGATCTCGTCCTCGACGGCGTCGAGCTTGTTGCCGATCTTGCGCAGCATCGGGAAGCAGTAGTCGAAGGCGTCGTCGACCAGCCGGTAGAGCAGGTAGCCGGAGCCCTTCGAGAAGTGCTGCTCGCGAAGCTCCTCCTTCGAGCGGCAGCGCTCGAACAGGTACTCGACGGGCTGGAGCGGCTGGTTCGGGATCGTGACCAGGAAGTCGCGGCCGACGAAGATGTCCAGCTCGCCGGCGTTCAGCCGCTTGGCCGAGCGGTCGAACACCGGGAAGTGGAGGACGATGAACAGGTAGTCGTCGTACTCGTCGATCTTCGGCCGCTGGTTCCGGGAGAGGACGTCCTCGAGGTCCAGCGGGTGGAAGTCGAAGTGCTCCTCCAGCCACGACATCTCGAGCTGCGTGGGCTGCTCGATGTTGACCCAGCGCAGGCCCTCACCGTCGATGGTCTCGACGTTGGGCGTGCGCTCGCCCTGCTGGTCAGCCGGCGCAGGGAGCTGCGGGGAGCGCGCGCTGCGGCGCAGCCTCGGCTTCGGAAGGCTCGGCATCGGCTTGGCTGTCCTCGCTCGCTCGGGTTCCCATCGCTCCTACAAATCTACCCGTCGTGCCCTTCTGCGGCGGGAAATCGCCTGCTATGGTGCGCGACCACATAACCGCCACATCTAGAGGGGTGGAGGGACTGGCCCGTTGAAACCCCGGCAACCCCCCCGAAGCGAGAGCTGAGGGGAAGGTGCCAATTCCAGCAGGTGGATGCCTGACAGATGTGAGTAAGTCCCGCAAGGACCTCTACTCGCACCGGGTGGAGGTTTTTTCGTAGTGAGACACGAACGGGACATGAGGAGCTGAGGACAGATGGCCGTTGACGGGCTTCGGTGCAAGGAATGCGGGACCGCATACCCGCTCGACGCGCGGTACGTGTGCGAGGAGTGCTTCGGGCCGCTCGAGGTGGCGTACGACCACTCGGGGCTCGACCCGGAGGAGGCGCGCCGCAAGATCCAGGCGGGCAGCCACGGCATCTGGCGCTACGCCGACTTCCTCCCGTTCGCGGGAGGCCCGCCTCCCACCCGTACCTCGCTCGAGCCGGGGCTCACGCCGCTGGTCCGCGCCGATCGCCTGGCCGACCGGCTCGGCCTGGGCGAGGTTTGGGTGAAGAACGACGCGGCCAACCCCACCCACTCGTTCAAGGACAGGGTGGTCGGGGTCGCCGTCGCGAAGGCGCTCGAGCTGGGCTACGAGACGCTCGCCTGCGCCTCGACCGGCAACCTCGCGAACGCCGTCGCGGCTCACGCCGCCGCGGCGGGCCTCGACTCCTACGTGTTCGTGCCGAGCGACCTCGAGGAGCAGAAGCTGCTCGCGACCGGCGTCTACGGCACGCGCCTCGTGGGCGTTCGTGGGCACCTACGACGACGTCAACCGCCTCTGCACACAGCTTTGCGAGGAGCGCCCCTGGGCCTTCGCCAACGTCAACCTCCGCCCCTACTACTCGGAGGGATCGAAGACCGTCGCCTACGAGATCGCCGAGCAGCTCGGCTGGAGCCTGCCCGACCGTGTCGTCTGCCCGATCGCCTCTGGCTCCCTGTTCACCCGCATCGGGCGCGGCTTCTCCGAGTGGCTGGAGCTGGGCCTGGTGGAGGGCGAGCTGCCCGCGTTCTCGGGCGCCCAGGCCGAGGGCTGCGGCCCCGTGGCGGAGGCCTACGGCCAGGGCTGGGAGATCTGCAAGCCGGCCCGTCCCGACACGATCGCCAAGAGCCTCGCGATCGGCGACCCGGCCGACGGCCCCTATGCGCTGGAGCTCGCCCGGCGGACGGGCGGCGAGGTCGAGGCGGTCACCGACGACGAGATCCGCGACGGCATCCGGCTCCTGGCCGAGACCACGGGGATCTTCACCGAGACCGCGGGCGGGGTGACCGTCGCGACCCTGCGGAAGCTCGCCGAGGCCGGCCGGATCGACTCCTCCGAGCGGGTGGTCGCGGTGATCACCGGCGAGGGGCTGAAGACGCTCGACGCGGTGCGGGATGGCTTCGAGATGGCCGAGATCGACCCGACGCTGGAGTCGTTCGAGGCCGAGGCCGAGGCGACGGCGCCCGCCGCCGCCTGAGTCGCGGTCCTCCTCTACATTTCCCGGCCGATGGCGATCACGGTCAAGATCCCGGCGCAGCTCCGCGGTGTCACCGGCGGCGAGGGCGAGGTCGAGGTCCAGGGCGGCACCGTCGGCGAGGCGCTCGACGCGGTCTTCGACCAGCACGAGGACCTGCGCGCGCGCATCACCGAGGACGGGACGCTACGGCGCTTTGTGAACGTCTACGTCTCCGGTGAGGACATCCGCTTCCAGGACGGTCTCGACACGACCCTCGACGACGGCGACGAGGTGACGATCCTCCCAGCCGTCGCCGGCGGTTGAGCGGCGAGGCGTTCCCGGGGCCGGTCGCGATCCTCTGCGGAGGCCGCGGCACGCGCCTCCAGGAGCGCACGCACGCGATACCGAAGGCGCTGGTGGAGATCGGCGGCAGGCCGATCCTCTGGCACGTGATGCGGATCTACGCGGCGCAGGGCCTGCGGCGCTTCTTCCTGCTCACGGGCTACCTGGGGGAGATGATCGAGGAGTTCGTCGCCGCGGCCGATTGGCCGGAGGAGATCGAGGTCGAGTGCATCGACACCGGCCGCGACACGCCCACGGGCGGACGGGTGGCGCTCGCGGCCGACCGGTTGCGCGACGGCCCGTTCTGCCTCACCTACGCCGACGGTGTGGCCGACATCGACCTCGGCGCGCTCATCGCCTCACACCGACGCGCCGGACGCATCGCCACGATGACGGTCGTCCGCCCCTACAGCCAGTGGGGGATAGCCGTGATCGACGAGTCGGAGCGGATCACCGGCTTCGACGAGAAGCCCCGCCTGGATTACTGGATCAACGGCGGCTTCATGTGCATGGAACCGGAGTTCCTCCCGTTCGTCGAGGAGACCAGCGTGCTCGAGCAGGAGCCACTGCGGCGCGCGGCCGCCGACGGCCAGCTCAACGCCTACCGCCACACCGGGTTCTGGGACTGCATGGACACCTACAAGGACGCCGTGGTCCTCAACGACCTCTGGGAGCAGCACGACGCCCCCTGGGCCGTTTGGGACCGCGAGCCGGTCGCCGACCCGAATGGCTGACGTCGCCCTGGTGACGGGCGCGCGCGGATTCGTGGGCGCCTGGCTTGCGCGGGCCCTGCTCGACGAGGGCCGCAAGGTCGTGTCGCTGGACAAAGGCAGGGCGGAACGGCAGGTCTCGACGCTGCGCCTGCTTGGGATCGAGGACGAGGTCGAGGACGTCTCGGGCGACCTCAGCGACGGCGAGCTCATGGCACGGCTGCTGACCGAGCACGGCGTGGGCTCGGTCTTTCACCTGGCGGCCGAGCCCATCGTCGGGACCGTGCAGGCGTCGCCGGTGCGGGGGTTCGAGACGAACATCCGCGGCACCTGGACCCTCTTGGAGGCAGCGCGCCGGGCCGGGGTCGAGCGCGTGGTGGTCGCCTCCTCCGACAAGGCCTATGGTGCCCACGAGGAGCTGCCGTACCGCGAGGACTACCCGCTCCAAGCCACCGCTCCGTACGAGGCGTCCAAGGCGGCGGCCGACATCATCGCCCGCAGCTACTGGCCCTCCTACGGCCTGCCCGTCGCGGTCACGCGCTTCGCGAACATCTACGGCGGCGGCGACCTGAACTTCTCGCGTCTGATCCCCGAGGCCACATGCGCGGCGCTGGACGGGAGGGCCCCGGTGCTCCGCTCCGACGGGTCGCCCGAGCGCGACTTCCTCTATGTCGAGGACGCCGCCTCCGCCTACCTGGCGATCGAGCGCGCGCTCGATCGTGACGACGTGCGCGGCGAGGCCTTCAACGCGGGCGGCGGCGCGCCGCACTCGGTGGGCGACGTGGTGGCGACGATCGCACGCCTGGCCGGCACCGGCGTCGTGCCCGACATCCAGGGGCACGGCAACCCCGAGGGCGAGATCGACCGCCAGTGGGCGGACCCGTCGAAGCTTCGCGCGCGCTGCGGCTGGACGCCCGCGGTCGACCTCACCGACGGGCTCGGCCGGACGCTCGATTGGTATCGCGAGCACCCCGAGGCCCGGCCGCAGAAGCCGGGCGGCTGAGCCCGTGCGCAATCGGGCTCTGCTCGCGGCAACCGTGGTCGGCGCGATCAGCTGCTGCGGAGCGGCGGGATGCGGCGGCGATGACGCCGAGCCCACGGGACGGAACGTGATCCTCGTCGTCACCGACGACCAGACCTACGACTCGGTCTCGAAGATGCCGTGGCTGAGCTCGCGGGAGGGCTGGACCCCCTTCAGCCGCGCCTACGTCAACCAGCCGTGGTGCTGCCCGTCGCGCGCGTCCATCCTCGCCGGACAGTGGGCGCACCACACCGGCGTCATCGGGAACTCACGGTTCGCGAAGGACTTCGACGACGCAAACACGATCGCGGCCGCCCTCGACGACGCCGGGTATGAGACCGGGCTGTTCGGGAAGTACCTGAACGGCTTTCCCTGGGAGCGCGGCGAGGACTACATCCCTCCCGGCTGGGACAGCTGGGCCGCCTTCCTGAACACGAACGGCGCCTACTACGACTATGAGCTCGGCGTGGACGGGACCGTCGTCGACCACGGCGACGAGCCGAGCGACCACTCCACGGCCCTGTTCGGCCGCCGGGCGGTCGAGTTCGTCAGCGGGGCGCCCGAGCCCTTCTTCGCGATGCTGACGCCCTACGCGCCGCACGAGCCGGCGATCCCGGCGCCTCGGGACGAGGTGGCGTTCGCGGAGGAACCCGTGGAGAAGCCCCCGAACTACGGGGTCGCGGCGCCAGACCAGCCGGAGTTCATTCGCGAGCGCGGGGTGGTGCCCTTCGGCCGGGTGGTTGACGCCCAGCGCCGGGCCTGGGCATCGACGCTTGCCGTCGACCGGACGCTGCGCGAGCTGTTCGCCGCCGTCGAGGAGCGCGGCGCCGTCGACCGGACCGTGTTCCTGTTCATCAGCGACAACGGGTTCGCCTTCGGCGCCCATCGCCTCAGTGCCAAGAACTGTCTCTACCAGGAGTGCGCGCACGTCCCGATGCTGGCCCGGGTGCCCGGCGGGAAGGACGAGGAGGTGGAGACCCCGTTCTCGAACGTGGACCTGGCGCCGACGATCGCAGGGCTCGCGGGTGTGGAAGGGACGGACGACCCGGACGGCGACGACCTCTCGGCGGAGCTCCTCGGCGACGCGGATTGGCCGACGGATCGCGACCTCCTGCTCGAGGTCCACGAGAACAAGCAGGGTGTCCCCGACGGCTACGCGATCGTGAACTCTCGCTGGAAGTACATCGAGCTTGACACCGGCGAGCTCGAGCTCTACGACCTGCGTGTGGACCCGTACGAGCTGGAGAACCTCGCCGGCGAGCCCGCCCAGGCCGAGGTCGAGGCGGACCTGGCCGCCAGGCTCGACGAGCTCGCGCCGGAGCGTTGACGCCGGCGATTGCCGAGAAACGGCCGCAGAGCGACGGAATCTCGGCCATCGGTCGGATCGCGGGCTATTCTCGGCGCATGCGCCGGACAGCGATCCTCGCTGCGCTGATCCTCCTCGTACTGGCGGCCACCGCGGTTGCGGGGCCGGGGGAGAGCGACAACGGTGGGATCAAGGGCCGCGTCATCGACCTCACCTGCTACGGCCCGTGCGCCGTCGGCTCCAACCCGCGGCCGTTCGAGGGCGAGGCCGACGTCGTCGTGAGCGTTCCAGGGACCGGCCAGGAGGTCGCGCGCACCACCGTCTCGAAGAGCCGCTACAGGCTGGCGGTGAAGCCCGGCGTGTACAGAGTGCGGGCGATCGCCTATCCGATGCAGGATTCCCTCTGCTGGTACGGCGAGCCGCGCCGCGTGCGGGTCGACCCGGGCGAGCTCGAGCGGCGGCGCCTCACGGTCGAGAACGTCTGCGTGCAGTGATGCCAACGCTACGGCTCGCCCCTGTGGCATTGGTCGTCGCCATCCTGGGCCTGCCCGGGATGGCCGAGGCTGAGCTCGCGCTGCACAAGGTCGCCGAGTTCGCGAGCCCGACCTACCTGACGGCGCCGCCCGAGGACCGCAAGCGGAAGTTCGTCACCGAGCGCGCAGGACGGATTCGCGTCGTCCTCGAGGGCCGGAAGCTGGGTCATCCCTTCCTCGACATCCGCGACAAGGTCTCGACCGCGGGCGAGGGCGGTCTGCTGTCGATGGCCTTCTCCCCCGACTACGCCCGCAACGGCCGCTTCTACGTCTACTACGTCGACAACGGCAACGACATCCGCGTCGACCAGTTCCGCGCCCGCAAGGCGAACCGTGCCCGCGAGAGCTCACGGACGAAGATCATCGAGATCTCGTCTCCAGCCCAGACGCACAAGGGCGGGCAGCTGCAGATGACCGCAAGCGGTTGGCTGCTTCTCGCCACAGGTGACGGCGGCAACTTCTGAACCCGTCGCACAAGGCCCAGGACCCGAAGAGCCTGCTGGGCAAGCTGCTGCGGATAAAGCCCGACCCCCGGCCGGGCCGGCGCAACTACCGCGCCCATCCCAACAACCCCTACGTCGGCCAGGGGAACGACGGCCACAGCGCGATCATGGCCCGCGGCCTGCGAAACCCCTGGCGCTTCTCGATCGACCGCAAGCGCCCATCACGGATCACGATCGCCGACGTCGGTCACTCGCGCCTCGAGGAGGTCAATTCCGGCGGGATCGGCAAGCTCGCCGGCGCCAACTTCGGCTGGCCCTGTTACGAGGGCACGCAGCGACTCGAGGGTTGCAACGTCCGGCATCACCGCAAGCCGAACCTGACCTACTCCCACGGCGGCGGGGACTGCTCGATCGTCGGCGGCTACTTCAACCGCGCTCCGGGGCTGCCGCGCCAGGGCAAGTACCTATTCGGCGACTACTGCAGCGGGCGGATCTGGGCCTCGAGGCTCAGGGGCTCGGGCAAGGAGCGGACCCCGATCGGCGTCTCCCGCCTCGTCTCCTTCGGTGAGGACGCCGCGGGCAACCTCTACACGGTCTCGATCAACGGGGCGGTGCGCAAGCTCGTCGACCGCTAGCGCCCCGCGTCGCCGCCCGGCGGCGGGGGTATGGGCAAACACGCCCGGCAGGATTCGAACCTGCGGCCTTCCGCTCCGGAGGCGGACGCTCTATCCACTGAGCTACGGGCGCTTCGCGCCCAGCTTAGACGGTCCCTGGCGGGCCGCTGACACAGCGCCTGGGGCGCCGGACGGCCTCAAATTGGCACTGAGTGGAGGATTTACCACCGCATAGGGTGGTGAATCCTTCAGTCGATCGATTCGGCGGCCCGCGCCGCCCTCAGGCAACCCGGCCGGCAGATGGCCGAACGCACCTGGTGCAGCGGCGTGGCGCACGGTGCCAACCGCGCAGGTGTGGCATCCGCGGCTACGGTTGCCGGATGGACCTCGACGTCGTCTTCCTGGGCACGGGGGGCTCCGTGCCGACGGCGCGGAGGGCGACCGCGTGCGTCCTGGCCCGCCTCGGCGGCGACCGGCTCCTCTTCGACTGTGGCGAGGGCTCGCAGCGCCAGATGCAGCGGTCCATCGGCCTCGTCCAGGCAGACGAGATCTATCTGACCCACTTCCACGCCGACCACTACCTCGGCATCCCCGGCCTGCTGAAGACGTATGACCTCACCGACCGGCAGGTCCCGCTGCGCGTGGTCGGCCCGCGCGGGCCTCGCCGACCTGTTCGGCTCGCTGCGGCGCATCTTCGGGCGTATCTCCTACGAGGTCGAGCTCGTCGAGCTGGGGGAGGGGGAGGCGATCCGCCGCGACGGGTATGAGGTCCGCTCGTTCCCGGTCGACCACCGGGTGCGCGCCTACGGCTACGCGATCGTCGAGGACGAGCGCCCGGGCCACCTCGACCCCGAGCACGCCGCCGAGCTGGGGGTCACGCACGGGCCCGACCTGGGGCGCCTCCAGCGCGGGGAGGAGGTCGAGGCGGGCGGGCGAATCGTGCGGCCCGACGAGGTGATGGGCCCGGTCCGCGCCGGGCGCAAGGTCGTGATCACCGGCGACACGGTGCCCACGGAGATGACGCGGCTCGCCGCCCACGAGGCACAGCTCCTGGTCCACGATGCGTCGTTCGCCGACGCCGAGGCGGAGCGCGCTGCTGAGACCGGGCACTCCACCGCGCGCCAGGCGGCCGACCTGGCGAGCGACGCGGGGGTCGAGATGCTCGCCCTCGTCCACGCCTCCACCCGCTACGACGTCCGCGACCTGCTGGCCGAGGCCCGCGAGGTGATGCCGGGCGCGATCGCCCCGCGCGACTTCGACGTCGTCGAGATCCCGTTCCCGGAGCGCGGCGAGCCGCAGCTGATCGAGGGCGGCGCGAAGCCACCGCGCCCGGGCTAGCCGAGGGGCGCCGCGAGGTCGCCGATCGCGTTGGCGATCGCCGGGGCCTGGTCCTCCTGGAGGAAGTGCTTCGCGGGCAGGAGGATGGTGTCGTCGCCTCCCAGCACGCTCCTCGACGGCCTTGAGCCGGTCGAGTCCGAGCGCCGGGTCGCGCTCGCCCCAAACGATCCGCGCCGGCCACGACCGGTCGGCGAGTCCCTCGCGGTAGAAGCGCTCCTTCTCCTCGGTCAGCTCGAAGCCACGCATGATTCGCAGGAACGCGCGGCCGCGGTCGCGGTGCTTCAGGAGGTGGATGTGGGCCTGAACCTCGTGCCTCGGCACCGCCGAGCGGTTCTCGATGCCCTCCCGGTAGAAGAGCTCCGAGCCCAGCCACGGCTGGAGCGTCGCCAGCCACACCTCGCCCACGCCTCGGATCGCGAACGGACGCATCGGCCAGGGGCGCCGGAAGCCCGCGACGTCGATCAGGGTGTTGAGCACCGTCAGCGAGAGCACCCGGTCCGGGTGACGGATCGCCCACTCGAAGCCGATCGGGCCGCCGATGTCGTGGACGACGAGGTGGCAGCGGTCGATCCCGAGCGCGTCGATCGCCTCGCCGGTCCACCGGGCGAGGCCCGACCACGAGTAGTCGAACTCCTCGGGGCGTTCGGCAAGACCGAGCCCGGGCAGGTCGAACGCGACGGCATGGAGGCCCTGCCCGGCGACCGCCGGGATCACCTTTCGGTAGAGGAAGGACGAGGTCGGCACGCCGTGCATGAGGACGACCGTCCCGCCGGAGCCCTGCTCGCGGGCGAAGCTGGTCACGCCTCCCGCCTGAAAACGGCGCCCTGCCGCCTGGTGGATGGCGATTGCCTCACGGGTGGCGTCGCTCATCTTCACGGGAGCGATCCTCTCATGTCCGCGGGCGCCGAGCACCCTGGCTGCGGGTCATCGCAGGCGGCAAGGGGCCCCACAGCCCTAGCCACGGCCACCGCCTGGCGGGATACTGCGGGGCGATGTCGCAGGAGAACCTGGAGATCGTCCGGCGGGCCTTCGAGGCTGCGGTTCGGAAGCCGAAACCAGACTTCGCGACCCTCAGCGAGCTCTTTCACCCTGACCACAAGCTCGTCTACCCCGACGTTTTCACACAAGACGATGATGATGCAGGCAGCGCCAGGGACTTTCTCTCCACCATCCAGGAGGCGTGGGGCTCGTGGGAGGGCAGGCTCGACCGGGTGAGCGAGCTCGACCAGGAACGGGTGCTGCTCGTGACGACGATCAGCGTGCGCGGAAAACGGAGCGGCGTGCCGGTCGAGCAGCGGATCGCCGCGGTGATGACGTTGAGAGACCAAGCGGTGCTGCGCACCGAGACGTACCGTTCCGCCGAAGAAGCCCTCGAAGCCGTCGGGCTGTCGGAGTAGGCGATGTCGGAGGAGAACGTCGAGATCGTCCGGCGCTTCTACGAGGCCTGGGCTCGTGATGAGTTCCCTGGGCCGACCGAACTCATGGACGCGGAGATCGAGTACGTCAATCCGCCTGGGGCCGTCGAGGCCGGAACCCGGCGTGGTCAGGCCGCGTTCAGCACGGCGGTGGAGAACGTGTTCGATGGATGGGAGAGCTGGCAGATGGAGCCGGAGGAGTTCCGGGCAGCAGGAGATCAGGTAGCTGTGGTGCTGCGCTATCGGGCGCGCGGTCGAGGTAGCGGGGTCGAGATAGACGGACGGAGTCCGCCCTCTGGACCCTCCGGGACGGGAAGGTTGCGCGGTACGCCTGGTTTCAGGGGCCAGGTGAGGCCCTCGAAGCCGCCGGGCTGCGGGAGTAGGGCGTTCCCGGCGCCCGCCTTCCACTCCGCTGGTGGAAGGAGTGCTGGCTTTGCGGGCTTCCGAGGGGGCGGCTGATACCCTCGCCCCGTCGGTTCCTTTAACCCGGTCCAGCGAGACCAGGAAGGGGCACGCTCAGTGCAAGACTCGGAGAAGGTCGTCCTCGACCGCGAGGATCTGCGCCGCACGCTCGTGCGGATCGCGCACGAGATCATCGAGAAGAACCCCGGCGGCGACCGGCTCGCCCTGGTCGGGATCCACACTCGCGGGGCGCTGCTGGCGGGACGCCTCCACACTCTCGTCGGCGAGCTGAGCGGCTCCGAGATCCCGCTCGGGGACATCGACATCTCCTTCTACCGCGACGACATGGACGGCCGCGAGCCGACCGCGGCCCCGGTGGTCCACGCCTCCCACCTCGACTTCGACCTCGAGGGGCGCACGGTGGTGCTGGTCGACGACGTGCTCTTCACCGGCCGCACCGCTCGTGCCGCGATCGAGGCGCTGTTCGACTATGGCCGCCCCGGCCGCGTGCAGCTCGCCGCGCTGATCGACCGCGGCCACCGAGAGCTTCCAATCCGCCCCGACTACGTCGGCAAGAACCTGCCGACCTCGCGCGACGAGCGCGTCTACGTGCGGATGGAGGAGCAGGACGGCCTCGACGAGGTCGCGATCGGGAGCCGCGCCGCGGCTGGAGTGGAGGAGGAGTGATGCGACACCTGCTGTCAGTCGAGGACCTGGAGCGCGCCGACATCGAGCGGATCCTCGAGCGCGCGGAGAGCTTCGCCGAGGTCGGCCGGCGCGACATCAAGAAGGTGCCGACGCTGCGCGGGCGCACGATCGTGAGCCTCTTCTACGAGGCGAGCACCCGGACCAGCTCGTCGTTCGAGCTGGCGGCGAAGCGCCTGTCGGCGGACGTCGTCTCGGTGAAGTCGGTGGGGTCGTCCGTCGACAAGGGCGAGTCGCTCAAGGACACCATCGCGACCCTCAGCGCCTACGGGCCCGAGGCGATCATCATCCGCTCGCCCCACGCCGGCGCCGCCCGCATGGTCACGCGCTGGACGGAGGCGGCCGTCGTGAACGCCGGCGACGGCAAGCACGAGCATCCCAGCCAGGCGCTGCTCGACGTCTTCACGCTGAGGCAGCGCGTCGGCGACCTCGACGGCAAGCGGATCTGGATCGTCGGCGACGTACTCCACAGTCGCGTCGCCCGCTCCTGCGCCCTCGCGTTCACCGCCGATGGGAGCCCGGGTGACCCTCGCCGGCCCGCCGACCCTGATCCCCCGCGGGATCACCGAGGCGATCGACTGCGATGTCGCACACGATCTCGACGAACTCGGCGAGGCCGACGTGGTCTATGCCCTGCGGATGCAGCGGGAGCGGATGAGCGACTCGTTCGTGCCTTCCCTGCGCGAGTACGCCGCCCGCTTCCAGATCGACTCGCGGCGGCTCGGGCCGCGCCAGCTCCTGATGCACCCCGGGCCGGTCAACCGGGGGGTGGA
The DNA here is from genome assembly GCA_963797835.1 of uncultured Solirubrobacterales bacterium. GTDB lineage: Bacteria > Actinomycetota > Thermoleophilia > Solirubrobacterales > 70-9 > JBDTSW01. The sequence goes on along the minus strand of CAWCRN010000027.1, from coordinate 267,604 downwards.
GCTGTCGGCCGAGGTGATCGACGGGCCCTCGCTCGCTGATCACCGCCCAGGTCGAGAGCGGCCTCGTGGTGCGGATGGCGATCCTCTACGAGCTGCTCGACCGGCGGCGACCGCCCGCGAGGCGCCCGTGGCGCCGAGGCGACGAGGCAGACGAGCTTCCGGCGCCGACCCCGATCGGGGAGCCCGCGTGAGGCGGGTCTCCGAGCTCGACTGGCGGGGGTCCGGTGAGGAGGCCCCGCCGTTGGTCCTGCGCCGGGCCTCCGTGCTCGACCCCAGGCGGGGCATCGACGGCGTCTTCGACGTCGTGGTCCGCGAGGGTGAGCTGGCCGAACTGGCCGCACCCGGCGAGGCGTCGGCCGACGGCGCCGAGACGGTGGACGCCGAGGGGATGCACGTCTTCCCGGCCTTCTTCGACCCTCACGTCCACCTGCGCGAGCCCGGAGGCGAGGAGGCCGAGGACGTCGAGACCGGCTCGCGCGCCGCGGCCGCCGGCGGCTACTGCGGGATCCTCGCGATGGCCAACACGAAGCCGCCGGTCGATGACGCCGCCGGCATCAGCGCCCTGCGCGAGCGCGCCGCGGCGGAGGCCTCGGTGCCGGTTGGCTTCCTCGCCACCGTGACCCGCGGGATGGAGGGCGAGGAGCTGACGGAGATGGCCGAGCTGCGCGACTCCGGGGCGATCGGCTTCTCCGACGACGGGCTCCCGATCCGGAGCGGCAGGGTCATGCGCCGCGCGCTTCAGTACCAGAAGCTGGCGGGCCTTCAGATCGCCCTGCACGAGGAGGATCCGGAGCTTTCGGGGGCTGGGGTCATGCACGAGGGCCCGGTGTCGGCGCTGCTCGGGCTGGAGGGCGTTCCCTCGGTCTCGGAGTCGACGATGATCGCCCGCGACGCCGCGCTCGCCCGCTACGAGGACGCGCGGATCCACGTCCAGCATCTCTCGGCTCGCGAATCGGTGGACGCGGTCGAGGCGGCGAAGGCCGCGGGCGTCGCGATCACCTGCGAGGCGACGCCGCACCACCTGACGCTCACCGACGAGGAGGTCCGAGCCCTCGACGCCCGCTTCAAGATGAACCCCCCGCTTCGAAGCGAGGACGATCGCCAGGCGCTGATCGAGGGCGTGCGCTCGGGGGCGATCGACTGCATCGCGACCGACCACGCGCCGCACCCACCCGAGGCCAAGGAGGTGCCCTTCGAGGAGGCCGCGATGGGGGTGACCGGGCTGGAGACCGCCTTCTCCGTCATCCACACCGAGCTGGTGCTCCCCGGGGTCCTCGAGCTCGCCCTGGTGGTCGAGCGGATGAGCGCCGGCGCCGGCGCCTTCGACATCGAGCCGCCCACGCTCGAGCCCGGGAGCGAGGCCAACCTGGTGCTGTTCGACCCGGCGGCCGAATGGGACGCGGGCGCCGACGGCTGGGAGAGCCGCTCCGACAACTCCTGCTTCGCCGGGCGCCAGCTCACCGGCCGGGTCCTGATGACGGTCGCCGCCGGCGCGGTCGCCTACCGCCAGCGCAGCTTCGCGATGGGGGTGGCGTGAGCGACGGTCGAGAAGCTCGACCGCGGGCGGGCGGCGCTCGTCGTCGTCGACGTCCAGGAGGCGTTTCGCAAGGCGATGCCCGACTTCGAGCGCGTCGCCGCTGGCGAGCCGCGACGCTTGTCCCGAGGGCGCCGGCGCGCTGGGCATCCCCGTGCGTCGTCACCGAGCAGTACCCGCAAGGGCCTGGGCTCGCACCGTGCCCGAGGTCGCCGAGGCGCTTCCCGACGGCGTCGAGCCGTTCGAGAAGGTGCGCTTCTCCGCCGCCGAGGCCGAGGGCTTCGACCTCGGCGGCCGCGACCAGGCGCTGCGTGTGCGGGATCGAGACGCACGTCTGCGTCAACCAGACCGTCCTCGACCTCCTCGGGCGCGGGGTCGAGGTTCAGGTGGCCGGCGACGCGGTGGGCTCGCGCACCGAGGAGAACCGGCGCTTCGGCCTGGAGAGGATGGAGCGCGCGGGCGCGGCGTGACGAGCGTCGAGACGGCGCTGTTCGAGCTGCTGGGCGCGCGCCGGGACGCGACGAGTTCAAGCAGGTGCAGCGCTGATCCTCGAGTACGCCCCGAACCCGGCATGAGCGCGAGCCCGGCTTCATCCTGCTCGAGGACGGCACTCGCCTCGACGGCGAGCTCTGCGGGGCGACCGATGCGAGCGCGACCGGCGAGGTCGTGTTCAACACCTCGATGACCGGCTATCAGGAGGCGGTCACCGATCCCTCCTACGCGGGCCAGATCATCACCTTCACCTACCCGATGATCGGCAACTACGGCGTCGGGGCGCCGGCGATGGAGTCCGACGCGGTCCACGCCCGCGCCGTGGTCATGCGCGAGGCACGGAACGGCGAGGACGCCGCCGGCGCCGAGGGCGGATGGCTCGACTGGCTCGACAGCTGCGGCGTGCCGGCGATCACCGGGGTCGACACGCGCGCGCTCGTCCGCCACATCCGCGACGGCGGGGCGATGCGAGGTGGGGTCTTCCCGGCCGAGGTGGGCGAGGCCGAGGCGCGCGAGCGGGTTGGCGCCGAGCCGCCGATGGCGGGGGCGGACCTGGCGCGGACCGTGAGCCCCGGCGAGCCGGTCGAGATGGAGGGCGACGGCCCGCACGTGGTCGCGATCGACACCGGGATCAAGCTGTCGATCATCCGGCAGTTCCGCGAGCGCGGCGCGCGCATGACGCTGCTGCCGTGCGCCGCCTCGGCCGACGGATGTCCTCGACCGCGACCCCGACCTCGTCTTCCTCGCCAACGGGCCCGGCGACCCGGCGGCGCTGGACTACGTGGTCGAGAGCGTGCGCGGCGTCGTCGGCAAGAAGCCCGTCGTCGGCATCTGCCTCGGCCACCAGCTGCTGTGCCGGGCGGTCGGCCTCGACACCTTCAAGCTCCCGTTCGGCCACCGCGGCACCAACCACCCGGTGAAGGAGCTCTCCACCGGGCGGATCGAGATCACCTCCCAGAACCACGGCTTCGCGGTCGCGACGCCCGACGGCGGCGGGCGGATCGAGGCCGACGAGCCGGTCCGCTGGGACACCGACTTCGGCGCCTGCGAGCTCTCGCACCTGAACCTCTACGACCGGACCGTCGAGGGCCTCGTGCTCAAGGACGTCGCCGGCCGCACCGTCCAGTACCACCCCGAGGCCGGCCCCGGCCCCCACGACGCCCGCCACCTCTTCGACGAGTTCCTGGAGCTGGCGGCGTGAGCGAGCTGACCGCCGCTGATCTTCGACAGGCGACCAGACGGCATCCGCGGTGAAGAAGCCCTCGGATGCCTAGGCGCGACGACATCCACAAGATCATGCTGATCGGCTCGGGGCCGATCGTGATCGGGCAGGCCGCCGAGTTCGACTACTCGGGCGTGCAGGCCTGCAAGGTGCTGCGCGAGGAGGGCTACGAGGTCGTCCTCGTCAACTCGAACCCGGCGACGATCATGACCGACCCCGAGTTCGCCGACCGCACCTACGTCGAGCCGCTCACGCCGGACTCCGTGGCCGCGATCGTCGCCCGCGAACGCCCCGACGCGCTGCTGCCGACCCTCGGCGGACAGACGGCCCTGAACCTCGCCAAGGCGCTCCACGACGACGGCGTCCTCGAGCGCTTCGGGGTGGAGCTGATCGGCGCCGACTACGAGGCCATCCACCGGGCCGAGGACCGCGAGGCCTTCCGCGAGACGATGGAGGGGGCCGGGCTTCGGGTCCCGTGGTCGACGATCGTCACGTCGGTCTCCGAGGTGGAGAAGGGCCTGGCCTCGGGCGAGATCAAGCTGCCCGCGATCGTGCGGCCCGCGTTCACGCTCGGCGGTCAGGGCGGTGGCGCGGGGCACACCGAGACCGAGCTGCTGGGCGTCGTCTCCGAGGGCCTCGCCGCCAGCCCGATCAACCAGGTGCTGGTGGAGGAGTCGGTGCTGGGGTGGGGCGAGTTCGAGTTGGAGGTGATGCGCGACCGAAACGACAACGTCGTCGTCATCTGCTCGATCGAGAACGTCGACCCGATGGGCGTCCACACCGGGGACTCGGTCACCGTCGCGCCGGCGCAGACGCTCACCGACCACCTCTACCAGGAGCTGCGAAACCAGGCGCTCGCCGTGATCCGCGCCGTGGGGGTCGAGACCGGCGGCTCGAACGTGCAGTTCGCCGTCAACCCCGAGTCCGGCGAGATCGTCGTCATCGAGATGAACCCGCGCGTGTCGCGGTCGTCTGCGCTGGCCTCGAAGGCGACGGGCTTCCCGATCGCCAAGATCGCCGCCCGCCTGGCTGTGGGCTACGCGCTGGAGGAGATCCCGAACGACATCACCCGGGCGACGCCGGCCTCGTTCGAGCCCACGATCGACTACGTCGTCACCAAGGTGCCGCGGTTCGCGTTCGAGAAGTTCCCCGGCGCCGAGGGCGAGCTGACCACCCACATGAAGTCCGTCGGCGAGGTGATGTCGATCGGGCGCACCTTCCGCGAGTCCTTCGCGAAGGCGATGCGCTCGCGCGAGCTGGACTCGGCGCCCTCGCCTCCCGCCGACACCGACGAGCTGCTCGCGAGGCTCGAGACGCCCAGCTCCGACCGCTTCGACCTGATCGCCGAGGCGTTCCACCGCGGGGTGGAGGTGGAGGAGGTGCACCGCCGTACCTCGATCGACCCGTGGTTCCTGCGCGAGCTGCAGGCGCTGGCGACCGAGGGCGACGGCACCGACGGCCTGGAGCGCACGTTCAAGTCGGTGGACACCTGCGCCGCCGAGTTCGAGGCGCGAACGCCGTACTTCTACTCGGGCCACGAGCGAACAACTCCGGCCACCTCCTCGGCTTCGCCTGCGGGGGTGCCGGGGCGCTCATTCCTCGTGGGTGAGGTTGAGAGGGGCGACCGCGACTCGGTCGTGATCCTCGGCGCCGGGCCCAACCGGATCGGGCAGGGCATCGAGTTCGACTATTGCTGCGTGCACGCCGCGATGACGGTGCGGGAGTCGGGCCGCGACGCGGTGATGATCAACTGCAACCCGGAGACGGTCTCGACCGACTACGACACCTCCGACCGCCTCTACTTCGAGCCGCTCACCGCCGAGGACGTGCTGGCCGTGGTCGAGGTCGAGCGCCCCGAGGGCGTCATCGTCCAGTTCGGAGGACAGACGCCGCTGCGCCTGGCCGGGGCGCTCGAGGAGGCGGGGGTGCCGCTCCTCGGGACGCCGGTGGACGCGATCGACCTCGCCGAGGACCGTGGCCGCTTCGGGGCGCTGCTGCGCCGGCTCGGCATGGCGCACCCGCCCTACGGCACCGCGCTCTCGGCGGAGGAGGCGCTCGTCATCGCCGAGGACGTCGGCTTCCCGCTCCTGGTCCGCCCCTCGTACGTGCTCGGCGGCAGGGCGATGGAGATCTGCTACTCGATCGACGACCTCTCGGCCTATCTCGAGGCCAACGTCAAGGCCGACCAGGAGCACCCCCTGCTGCTCGACCGCTTCCTCGAGGACGCCATCGAGGTGGACGTCGACGCGCTGGCCGATGGCGCCGACGTGGCGGTCGCCGGGATCATGCAGCACGTGGAGGAGGCCGGGGTCCACTCCGGCGACTCGGCCTGCGTGATCCCGCCGATGAGCCTCGGCGCCGACATGCTCGAGGAGATAGCCGAGACGACGCGGCGCATCGCGCTCGAGCTGGGGGTCATCGGCCTGATCAACATCCAGTACGCGGTGGCCGCGGGCAAGCTTCACGTGATCGAGGCCAACCCGCGGGCCTCGCGCACTGTCCCGTTCGTCTCCAAGGCGATCGGGGCTCCGCTGGCGAAGATCGCCTGCAAGCTGATGCTGGGCGAGTCCATCGCGGACCAGGAGCTCCCGACGATGCACAACGGCCACGTGTCGGTGAAGGAGGCCGTGCTCCCGTTCGCCCGCTTCGCCGGGGCCGACGCCGTGCTCGGGCCGGAGATGAAGTCGACCGGCGAGGTGATGGGCATCGCGCACGACTTCCCGACGGCGTTCGGCAAGGCCCAGGCCGCGGCGGGGGTCGCCCTCCCCACGGAGGGCACGGTGTTCATCACGGTCACCGACACCGACAAGGCGGCCGCGACCCAGCTGGCGGCGCGCTTCCACGACGTCGGCTTCGACATCATCGCCACCGTCGGGACCGCGCAGGCGATCTCGCGGATGGGGGTGCCGGTCCGCTCGATCAACAAGATCGCCGAGGGCTCGCCGCACGTCGTCGACTACATCCGCGACGGCACCGTGGACCTCGTGATCAACACCCCGACCGGCCGCGGCGCCCGGGCCGACGGCTACGAGATCCGCTCGGCCGCGACCAAGCGGGGCATCCCCTGCATCACCACGCTCACCGGCGCCTCCGCGGCGACGCGGGCTATCGCCGCCGCTCGCCAGGGCGGGGCGGAGCCGATCTCGCTGCAGGAGCTGCACGGGGACGTCACAGCGCGGAGCTCAGAGCTCGCGGGCGAGGGCGCGTGACGCGCGTAGAGGCGCCGCCGGCGAGGCGCGAGCTCGAGGTGGTCTCCAACCGGGCCTCCGGCGGCTATCGGATCTTCTCGGCGCTCGACGCCGAGGGGCCCACCCCCGAAGCCGGGCAGTTCTACATGCTCGCCGCTGCCAGCGGGTGGGGCTCCGGCGACGGGCGGCCGTTCCTGCCGCGGGCGTTCTCGGTGGCGGCCGCCGAGGAGTCGCGCGGCGGCGTCCGGCTCGACTTCCTGGTCGAGGCGGTCGGACCCGGGACCTCGCGCCTCGCCGCGCTCGAGGAAGGGGATGGTCTGTTCGTGACCGGCCCGCTGGGCCGCCCGTTCTCAGCGCCGCAGGAGGTCTCCGGTGGTGCCGCCGGGGCGATCCTCGTGGGCGGCGGGATCGGGATCGCCCCGCTCGCGATCCTGCGCCGCCGGCTGGAGCGGGCGGGCGTCCCGCAGCGGGTACTGCTGGGCTTTCGCGACCGCGAGCACTCGGGTGGCGTGGAGGAGCTGTTCGGGTGCGAGGAGACGCGCCTCGCCAGCGAGGATGGACACGCCGGCCACCGCGGCTATGTCACCGACCTCTTGGCGGTCCTGCTGGCGGGCGACGACGCGCCCTCCGCGGTGGTCTATGCCTGCGGCCCGCCGGCGATGCTGGAGGCGGTGCGCACCCTGTGCGCCGAGCACGGGGTCGCGGCGGAGCTCGCGATGGAGGCGCCGATGGCGTGCGGCTACGGGGCCTGCTTCGGGTGCGCGGTGCCGCTGGCCGAGGGCGGCTACATGCGCCTGTGCGTCGACGGACCGGTCGTGCGAGCGGAGGAGATCGAGACGGCACTCGTGGCTGGGGCGGGGCACCGGTGACGCACCAGCCGCTCGACCTCTGCGGGATCCCGCTCGAGCATCCGGTGCTGAACGGCAGCGGTACGTTCGACGCGATCGCCGCCCGGCGCGCGTTCGGCGACGCCGTCGGTGAGCGCTTCCCGTTCTCGGCGTTCGTCTCGAAGACGATCACCCCCGAGCCGCGCGCGGGTAATCCGCCACCGCGCCTCTATGAGACGCCGAGCGGCATGATCAACTCGATCGGGCTCCCCAACAAGGGCCTCGACGGCTTCCTCGCCTCCGACCTTCCCCAGCTCGCTGAGCTGCCGGTGCCGCTGATCGTCTCGGTGATGGGGACGAGCCGCCAGGAGTTCACGCGGCTGGTGGAGGGGGTCGGCTCGCGCGACGAGGTCGCCGGCATCGAACTGAACGTGTCGTGCCCGAACGTCAAGTCCGGCCTGATCGTCGGCGAGGAGCCCGGCGAGACCCTCGCACTGCTGCGGGAGCTGCGCCCGCTGACGGAGAGGCCACTGATCGTGAAGCTGACGCCGAACGTCGCCGATCCCGCCGCGGTGGCGGTGGCCGCGGAGGAGGGGGGAGCCGACGCGGTGTCGCTGATCAACACCCTGAAGGCGGTGGCGATCTCGCCGGGCGGCCGCGAACCGTGGCTCGGCGCCGGGAGCGGCGGGCTCTCCGGGCCGGCGGTGCGGCCGGTCGCGCTGCACCAGGTGGGTCGAGTGGCGAGCGCCGTCTCGATCCCGGTGATCGGGATGGGCGGTATCGAGTCCGGGGTCCATGCCGCCGAGTTCCTGGCGACCGGAGCAACCGCGGTGGCGGTCGGCACCGCCTCGTTTCGCGATCCGGCGGCCGGGGAACGGGTCCGCCGCGAGCTGGCGGCGGAGCTCGGCCGCCCGTCCCCGGTCGCCGCAAAATCCGCGAACAGCTGACCTCGGCGGGACCCGACGGCGTGTCGACCTCAACCTGAGGTCGAAGCGAATTTCGCAAAAAAGCCGCAAATGACCCTTGCGCGCAGGCCAGCCGCACGTATAATCGCCGCCGCCCGATGGCCCCTCCCGTCGACACCTCCGCCGCCGTCCCCGAAAGGACCAGCGAGCAGAGGATGAGGGCCCTCAACAAGGCGAACGAGATCCGGACCGCTCGCGCCAAGCTCAAGCGCGACCTCAAGGCCGGGAAGGTCCAGATCCAGAAGCTCCTGCTCGACCCGCCCGAGTACGTGCTCTCCGCGAAGGCCTTCGACATGATTCTCGCGGTCCCGAAGTACGGGCGCGTCAAGGCGAACAAGATCCTCTCCCAGTGCCGCATCTCGCCGTCGAAGACGATCGGCGGCCTCTCCGAGCGCCAGCGCGCCGAGCTGGTGCACATGCTTCAGCGGTAGCCGTGCGCGCCACCGGCTGAAACCCGCCTCGGCCGGGTAGTCACGCGTGTCGGAATCGGACCCGCTCGAGCCGGATGTCCTGGAGCACGAGGGCCACATGCCGGAAACGCTCGCCGCGTCTTCGACCTGCCATAGCGGGTGGCGCTGCACCCGGGCCCGGAATACGGCTGCGCCGGTCGCCTCGATGGCGAATAGCGACACCCATGCGACAGATGCGCGGGTAGCGCAGCGGAAGCGGCGGGGAGAGATCGGCGGTTCCCGCCCCTCCATGGGGCAGGATGAGCGACATGGCGAAGGTCTTCGTGATCACCGGCCCCTCCGGGGTGGGGAAAGGGACGCTGATCTCCGCGCTCCTGGGACGGGTCGATGACCTCGAGCTTTCCACCTCGGCGACCACGCGGGAGCCGCGGGAGGGTGAGGAGGACGGGCGCGAGTACCACTTCCTGTCGCCGGAGGAGTTCGCCGCGCGCGCGGACGCCGGGGACTTCCTGGAGCACGCCACCTTCTCGGGGAACCGGTACGGAACGCTGCGATCGGAGGTCGAGCGGGGCCTGGCCGAGGGGACCTCGCTCGTCCTGGAGATCGAGGTCCAGGGCGCGCGCCAGGTGCGTGCCGCCCTGCCCGAGCACGCGGTCCTGATCTTCATCGCTCCGCCCGATCCGTCGGTTCTGCGCGAGCGGCTGGCGGGGCGTGGCACCGATTCCGATGGGGCGATCGAGCGGCGGCTGGAGACTGCGAAGCAGGAGCTGGAGGCCCAGCAGGAGTTCGGCCACGTGATCGTGAACGATGACGTCGGGGCCGCCGCGGCCGAGCTGGAGCGGATCGTGCGCTCGGAGCTCGGCTGAGCCCGGCCCGCCGCCCCACTACAATCATCCGCCGATGATCAAGCCACGTGTCGACAAGCTCCTTGACAAGACCGACTCCCACTACGCCGCGGTCCTGGTAGCCGCCAAGCGGGCGCGGCAGCTGAACAGCTACTACCGCGCGCTCGGCGAGGGCTCCTACGAGGAGTACACGCCGCCGATGGTCGAGACCGCCACCGGCAACTACATCACCATCGCGCTCGAGGAGCTCGCACAGGGCAAGATCAAGTACGAGTATCGGGTCTAGCGCCGCCGCTCGCGCGGGCGACCGCGCCCGTTTTCGAGGAACCGCGCGGCGTAGCATCTGAGGCATGGCACGCATCCTCCTCGGGGTGACCGGCGGGATCGCCGCCTACAAGGCGCTCGAGTTCGCGCGCCTGGCCACCAAGGCGGGCCACGGCGTGCGCGTCGTGATGACGCCGACGGCGCAGCGATTCGTCGGGGCCGCATCCTTCGAGGGCATCGTGGGCTCCCCGGTGCTCACCGACGAGTTCGAGCGCGACCCGATGCGCGGCGCCTACCCGGGCGACTCGGTGCCCGAGCACGACCCGATCGGGCACCTGGAGGTCGCGGCGAACGCCGACGTCTTCCTGGTCGCGCCGGCCTCGGCCAACACGATCTCGAAGCTCGCCGCGGGCGCGGCCGACTCGATGCTCACGACCTCCTTCCTCGCCTGCACCGCGCCGCGGGCGGTGGCCCCCGCTATGAACGACCGCATGTACGAGGACGCCTCGACCCAGGCCAACCTCGAGACGCTGCGCGGGCGCGGGGTGGAGGTGATCGAGCCCGACACCGGCCGGCTCGCCTCGCGCGGGGAGTGGGGGACCGGGCGACTCCCCGCCCCAGAGCGACTGCTCGAGGCGCTCGAGGGGCTGCTGCCCTCGCCGTCCGGTCCCTGGGACGGGCTGCGGGTGGTTGTCACCGCCGGGGGCACCCGTGAGCCGATCGACCCGGTGCGCTTCATCGGCAACCGCTCGAGCGGGCGGATGGGGCTGGCCGTCGCCGAGCGGGCCCGCGCCCGCGGTGCCGAGGTGACCCTGATCGCAGCCAACGTGGCGCTCCCCGAGCCCGCGGGTGTCAGGCGTATCGACGTCGAGACCACGGCCGAGCTGGCCGCCGCGGTGCGCGCGGAGTTCCCTCCCTGCCATGTGCTGGTGATGGCGGCGGCTGTGGCCGACTTCACCCCGGAGACGACGAGCGAGGGCAAGCTCGCACGCACGGGCAGCGGTGGGCTCGAGCTGCGCCTGACGGAGACCGAGGACGTCCTGGCGGGGGTCGCGGCCGAGCGCACGCCGGAGCAGACTTTGGTGGGGTTCGCCGCCGAGCACGGGGCCGACGCGATCACGCGGGCGCGCGAGAAGCTCACCCGCAAGGGGCTCGACGCGATCGTGTTCAACGACGTCTCGCGGCCGGAGATCGGGTTCGACTCGGGCGAGAACGAGGTGACCATCGTCGAGGCCGACGCCGAGCACACGGTCCCGCTGGCATCGAAGGCCGATATCGCCGACGCGATCCTAGATCGCGTTGCCGCCTTGCGCTCGGGCCTACACTCGAAGCGTGGCTGAAACCGAGTCGAACGAGCTCTACTCCCTCTACAAGCGAGGGATGGCGCTGCTCGAGTCCGGCGACTTCGCGCAGGCCGCGGTGCCGCTGGCAAAGGCGGCGAGGATGGCGCCCGAGAAGGCCTCGATCCGCGAGGCGCTCGGCCGCGCCTACTTCCGCTCGCGGCGCTTCGGCGAGGCGGCCGCGGAGTTCGAGGCAGTCGTCGAGACCCACCCGGTGGACGACTACGCCCACTTCTGCCTCGGGCGGGCGCTGACCAAGTGCGGGCAGCGCGAGCGGGCACGCCACCACCTGGCGCTCGCGTCCAACCTGCGGCCCGACCGGGGCGACTACCGGCTCTACCGGGACCGCCTTCGCGCCGCCTCCTAGAGCGCCTTGCGGGCCGTCGTTCAGCGGGTGAGCCAGGCGGCCGTCGACGTCGAGGGCGAGCGCGTGGCCCAGATCGGCCCCGGGTTGCTGGTCCTGCTCGGGGTCGCTCGCGCCGACACGGCGGAGCAGGCCGACCGCCTGGCCGAGCGGGTGCGCAAGCTGCGGATCTTCGACGACGCCGAGGGCCGGATGAACGAGCCGCTCGGCGACCGCGAGGTGCTGTGCGTCAGCCAGTTCACCCTCTACGGCGACGCTCGCAAGGGCAACCGCCCGAGCTACGTCGAGGCGGCGCCGGGCGAGCTGGCCGAGCCCCTCTACGAGCGATTCTGCGAGCGCCTGGGCGCGAAGCGCGGCGTCTTCGGCGCCTGCATGGGCGTCGCGCTCGTCAACGACGGCCCGGTGACGCTCGTTCTCGAGGCCTGACGCGGGCGGGGCGACCCCTGGGTGGAAGCTATACTCGATTCACCTCTTCACGCACCCGAACCCTTGTCACGAGGTGGGCCCGGGCCCGCCTTTTTTTGGGCTCGGATGCAGGAGAGGGAAGAGAGAATCAACCGCACAGAGGAAGAGTGAGCGAAGCCGCCGAGCTAGAGAGGACGATCGAGCACAGGCTGGGCGATCTCGACCCCGCGATCGAACTGGTCGCCGTCGAGCATCCCGCCGCCGAGTCGCTTCGAATCTACGTCGATCATCCCGACGGGGTGGACCTTGCGCTGTGCGAGCGGGTGACCGCGCAGCTGCGCGACCTGCTCGAGCGCTGGTCGCTGGAGGTCTCATCGCCGGGAACGGATCGGCCGCTGACGAAGCCGGACCACTACCGGCGCTTCGTCGGCCGCCGCGTTCGCGTCCGGACCGAGGAGGCCATCGCGGGGCAACGGAACTTCACCGGGACGATCACGGCGGCCGGCGACCAGGGCGTGTCCCTGGAGGCCGAGTCCGGTGCGGTCGAGATCCCGTTCGCGGGCATCCGTCGCTCCAACCTCGTGCCTGAGCTGCATGGAGGTGAGGCATGAGCCGCGAGATCCTCGAGGCCGTAACGGCCCTGGCACAGGAGAAGGGCATCGACCCCGACATCCTCAAGTCTGCGCTCGAGGATGCGCTCCTGTCCGCCTACAAGAAGACCCCCGGGGCGGCCAAGTACGCCCGGGTCGAGTTCGACGAGGCCACGGGCGACTACCGCGTCTTCGAGCTGATCCTGCCGGCGGAGCTGGAGGAGAAGCTTCTCGAGCAGGTCGCCGAGGAGGCCGAGCAGGAGATCGACCCCGAGACGGGCGAGCTGCGCGAGCCCGAGGAGCCGGAGCTCGACCCCGAGATGCTGGCTCCCTACGAGGACCAGATCCAGAGCCGCGACGTCACGCCCGACGACTTCGGCCGCATCGCCGCCCAGACCGCCAAGCAGGTGATGCTGCAGCGGATCCGTGAGGCCGAGCGGCAGATGATGTACGACGAGTACCAGGACCGCGTCGGCGAGCTGATCACCGGGATCATCCAGCAGTCCGACAACCGTTACACGCTCGTGCAGCTGCGCGAGCGGGTCGAGGCGCTGCTCCCGCGCTCCGAGCAGGTGTGGAACGAGCGCTACGACCACGGGATGCGGATCAAGGCGGTGATCACCGACGTCTCGGCCGAGGGCAAGGGTCCGAGCATCGTCGTCTCGCGCCGCAGCCCCGAGTTGATCAAGTCGCTGTTCGAGCTCGAGGTCCCCGAGATCGCCGACGACCTCGTCGAGATCGTCGGGGTCGCCCGCGAGCCGGGCTACCGCTCGAAGATCGCCGTGATCTCCCACGCCGACGGCGTCGACCCGGTCGGTGCCTGCGTCGGCCCACGCGGCTCCCGGGTGCGGATGGTCGTCTCCGAGCTGCGCGGCGAGAAGATCGACATCATCCCTTACAACGAGGAGCCCGCCCGGTTCGTCGCCAAGGCGCTGTCGCCCGCCCGTGTCCGCGAGGTGCTCGTGGACGACGAGGACAAGCAGGCGACGGTCGTCGTCCCCGACGACCAGCTCTCGCTGGCGATCGGCCGCGAGGGGCAGAACGCGCGCCTCGCCGCCAAGCTCACCGGCTGGCGCGTGGACATCAAGTCCGAGACGGACTTCTCCGCGCAGGAGGACGAGATCGAGATCGAGGGCGCCGACGATGCCGACGGCCGTTGTGCCGCCGTACTCTCCGCCGGCCGCCGCTGCCCCAACGCCTCGCTGCCGGGGTCGCGCTACTGCGGACTGCCGCAGCACCAGGCCCTCGCAAGGTTCGAGACGAACGACGTCGGCGTGGTCTCCGCGCTCAGCGAGGACGAGGTGGCGACGCTGGCCGACCCCGATGCGGACGAGGCCGCGGTGAGCGCGCTCGTCGAGCGCGCGACCGCCGCTGCCGTGGAGGCCGAGCCGGCAGACGTGGGGTCAGACCCGCACCCGAGCCGAGGCCGGCCGGAGGAGCCGACCGAGCGACGCCGACGCCCGAGCCGACGCCCGAGCCCGCCGCCGAGGAGGGGTCTGACCCCACGAGCGACGCCGAGTCCGTACCCGAGCCGACGCCCGAGCCCGCCGCCGACGGCGGGGTCTGACCCCACGAGCGACGCCGAGCCCGCCGCCGAGGAGGGGTCTGACCCCACGAGCGACGCCGAGGAGGCCGCCGAGGAGACGCCGGCGGCGTAGCTGGAGCATTGGCCAAGAAACGCGTTCACGAGATCGCCAAGGCCCAGGGAGTCACCTCCAAGGAGGTCCTGGCCGCGCTCAACGCCGCTGGCGTCGAGGCGAAGGCCGCTGCGTCGAGCGTCGAGGAGGACGTCGCCCTCGACGCCCTGAAGGCCGCGCCGGCCGCGGAGGCAAAGCCCGCGGCTGCGAAGCCGAAGGCAGAGCCCGCCAAGGCCAAGCCGGCGGCTAAGGCCAAGGCGCCCGCGAAGGCGAAGGCGCCGGCTGGCGAGGCCGCGGCCGAGGCCGAGACCCCGCCGGCCAAGCCCACGGCCGGGGGCGATGCGAAGCCGCCAGCTTCGAAGGCCGCGGCGAGCGGCAAGCGGATGCGCCGGGTCGTGATCGACTCGCAGGCCTCACGGCGGGAGCGGATGTCCGCTCCGCCGCCTCAGCGTCCGCCGCGCCGCCGCGGGGGCCGTCGCCGCCGCCCGCTGCTCGAGGAGCCGCCGAAGGCGGTGGCCGAGCCGGCCGAGCCGGACGCGACGCGCGTGCCCTCGGGTGCGACGGTGCGCGAGGTCGCGGAGACGCTCGGCGTAAACGCCGCAGATCTGATCAAGACCCTGATGCAGCTCGGGGAGATGGCGACCCTCACCCAGACCCTCGCCGACGAGACGATCGAGGCGCTCGCCTCCGAGCTGGGCCAGAAGGTCGAGGTCGTCTCGGCCGCCGAGGAGGAGGTCGAGGAGCCGGTATTCGAGGACGAGGAGGCCGACCTTTCGGAGCGTCCGCCGGTGGTCACGGTCATGGGCCACGTCGATCACGGCAAGACCTCCCTGCTGGACGCGATCCGCGAGACCGAGGTCGCGGCCGGGGAGGCGGGGGGCATCACCCAGCACATCGGCGCCTACCAGGTCCACCAGGACGGCAAGACGATCTCCTTCATCGACACGCCGGGCCATGCCGCCTTCACCGCCATGCGTGCCCGTGGCGCGAATGTCACCGACATCGCGGTGATCGTCGTCGCCGCCGACGACGGCGTGATGCCCCAGACGGTCGAGGCGATCGACCACGCGAAGGCCGCAGACGTCCCGATGATCGTCGCCGTCAACAAGATCGACCTCCCGGCCGCCAACGTCGACAAGGTCAAGGGCGAGCTCGCGAACCAGGGGCTGAATCCCGAGGACTGGGGCGGCGACACGATCTTCGCCAACGTTTCGGCCAAGACCAAGGAGGGCCTCGACGACCTGCTCGAGAGCATCCTGCTGGTGGCCGAGGTGGAGGAGCTCAAGGCGAACCCGGACGCAGACGCGAGCGGGGTGATCGTCGAGTCCCACCTCGACCCGGGCCGGGGACCGGTCTCCACGGCGCTGGTGCAGCGCGGCACGCTCGCCGTGGGCGACGCGGTCGTCGCCGGGCCCGTCTGGGGCAAGGTGCGGGCGATGCAGGACCACACCGGGGCGCGGCTCGAGAAGGCCGAGCCGGGCGACCCCGTCGTGGTGCTCGGATTCGACGGCGTCTGCGAGGCCGGCGAGCGCTTCGAGGTGGTCGAGAACGAGCGCCGCGCCCGCCAGCTCGCGGGCGAGCGCGAGCAGCGGCTCAAGACCGAGCAGCTCGCTCGCCGCCAGGCCCGCCGGGTCAGCCTCGAGGACGTCTTCGCCAAGGCGCAGGAGGGCCAGATCAAGGAGCTGAACCTCCTGCTCAAGGCCGACGTGTCCGGCTCGCTGGAGGCGCTCCAGGACGAGATCGCGAAGGTGCCCCAGCAGCAGGTGGCGATCAACATCATCCGCGCCGCGGCCGGAGGCATCAACGAGTCGGACGTGATGCTGGCCGCCGCGTCCGACGCGATCATCATCGGCTTCAACGTTCGCCCGCTCGCCGAGGCCCGCCGCACGGCCGAGGCGGAGGGCGTCGAGATCCGTACCTACTCGGTGATCTACAAGGTCACCGAGGAGCTGCGCGGCGCCATGGAGGGCCTCCTCGAGCCCGAGGAGGTCGAGGAGTCGCTCGGCCAGGCCGAGGTCAAGGAGCTGTTCAAGGCCTCGCGCGTGGGCACGATCGCCGGTTGCCTGGTCACCGACGGGAAGATCACGCGTACGGCCGACGCCCGGCTCGTCCGCGACGGCACCGTGGTGTGGACGGGCAAGATCGGCTCGCTCCGCCGCTTCAAGGACAACGTCCAAGAGGTGGAGGAGGGCCTCGAGTGCGGGATCGTGCTCGAGGGCTTCCAGGACGTGAAGGTCGACGACGTGATCGAGGCCTTCGAGAGCCGCCAGGTCGAGCAGACCCTGGAGTAAGCCAAGCCCGACCCCAGCCGCGAGGGCCCACCGGCAGAGCGCCCGCGCCAGCCCCCCGCTCGGGCATCCTTTGGGCGTGACGACGTACGTCTGCGTGATCCAGGCCGAGCTTCACTTCGGCGAGCTGCACGACCTCAAGGGCAAGCGGAAAGTGCTGCATTCGCTCAAGGCGCACGTGCGCCAGCGGTTCGGGGCGACGGTGGCGGAGGTCGATCACCACGACGCGTGGCAGCGCTCGACGCTCGTCTGCGCGCTGGTCGGCGACGAGACGGTCGCCGGGCGGGCCGACGAGCTGTGCCGGTTCGTCGAGTCGCGCTGTCCCGAGGGCTGCCGGTTCGAGCGGGACCTGTTGAGCCTCGAGGACATTCGAAGCGTTTAGCGGGCTTTATGAGGCCCCTGTTAGATTGACGCGGCGATGACCACTGAGCGCATGAGGCGCGTCAACCAGGTCATTCGCGAGGTGATCGGGGACGCGATCGCAACCGAGCTCGACGATCCCCGAATCGGTTTCGTGACCGTGACCGCAGTCGACACCAGCCCAGACCTCCGCTCCGCGCGCGTGTACGTCAGCGTGCTCGGAGACGAGGGCGAGCGCGAGGCCACGCTGGCCGCGCTGGCGTCGTCGCATGGTCTCCTGCAGTCGCGGATCGCCACCGAGATGCGGATCAAGTACACGCCGACGCTCTCGTTCCACTACGACGAGGGGCCCGAGCGCGGCGTGCGCGTGGCCCGGCTCCTCGACGAGTGAGCGGCCCGGCCGCCGCAGGCGTGGACGCCTCCGCGTCGACCGACGCCGACCTCGAGGCCGTGGTCGAGGCGCTGCGCTCCGACGAGCGCTTCCTGCTGACCACCCACGAGAACCCCGACGGGGACGCGCTGGGCTCCCTCCTGGCCCTGCACTCGATCCTGGGCCAGCTGGGCAAGGACTCGGTCATGTACCTGGCCGCGAAGGAGTTCCCGCTGCCCGTCGAGTATCGGTTCCTGCCGCTCGCCGAGGTCTTCCACGAGCCGCCGGCGGACGTCGTGGATCGCACGCTGGTCTTCCTCGACTGCGGCAACGTGGACCGCACGCCCGAGGGCTTCCTGCGAAACCCGGACGCCAGGTCGATCAACATCGACCACCACCACGACAACACCCGTTTCGGGACCATCAACCTCGTCGACGTGACCGTCTCCTCCACGGCGGAGATCATCCACAGGGTGGCCGGGCTCCTGGGGGCCGAGATCACGCCCGAGGTCGCCGGCGCCCTGTACGTCGGGCTCGTGACCGACACCGGCCGCTTCTCCTACGAGAACACCGCTGCCGCCACGCACCGCACGGCCGCCGCGCTGATCGATGCCGGGGTGGACGTCGGCGACACCTATCGCCGCATCTACGAGCGGGTGCCGATCGAGAAGCTCCGCCTGCTCTCGCGCGCCCTGGACAAGATCGAGCGCCACGACGACTGCGGGCTCGCCGTGACCTACGTCTCGGCCGATGACTACGCCCAGACCGGGGCCGCCGAGGTCCTGACGGAGGGGATCATCGACCACGTCCGCGCCCTCGAGGGGACGAGGATCGCGGCGGTCGTGCGCGACCGGGCCGAGGCGGCCGCCACGGCCCGCAAGGTGAGCTTGCGCTCCACGGACGGCGAGACCGACGTCTCCGCGATCGCCCGCACGTACGGCGGCGGCGGCCACCCGCGGGCGGCCGGGTTCTCCACCGACCTCCCCTACGAGGAGATCGTCGAGGCGCTGTGCACAAAGCTGGGGTCAGGCACCGTTTAGGTTTGCCGCCCCCCGGCCGCACTGACACGGTGCCTGACCCCGCGCCCGCCGTCCTCCTGATCGACAAGCCGGCGGGCGTCACCTCCCACGACGTCGTCGCCCGGGTCAAGCGCGAGCACGGTGTCAAGGCCGGCCACGCGGGCACCCTGGACCCCTTTGCCACGGGGCTCCTTATCGTGCTGCTCACCCGGCAGGCCACGCGCGAGCAGGCCAGGTTCATGGGGCTCCGCAAGACCTACCGGGTGATCGCGCGCTTCGGCGCCGTCTCGACGACCGGCGACCCCGACGGCGAGATCACCGAGACCGGCGTCGTCCCGGCGGGCGAGCTCGAGCTGCCGCAAGGCGAGATCCGGCAGCGCCCGCCCGCCTTCTCGGCCGTGAAGGTCGGCGGTGAGCGCGCCTACCGCAGGGCGCGTAGGGGGGAGGAGGTGGTGGTGCCCGAGCGCCTCGTGACCGTCCACCGCTTCGACGAGGTGTGGCGCCGCGGCGACCGCGCCGAGTTCGCGATCGAATGCTCGTCGGGGACGTACGTGCGCAGCCTGATCGCCGACCTCGGCGACGCCTACTGCGAGGAGCTCCGCCGGACGGCGATCGGGCCGTTCACCGTGGAGGAGGCGGACGAGCGTAGCCCGCTGCGGCTCGAGGCCGCCCTGGAGCGCGCGCGGGGGGCCGACCCTGGCAGAGTTGAGGCCCAGTGAGCATCGAGGTGACACAGCTCGACCAGGCCGAGCGGCGTCCGCGCCGGGTCGCGATCGGCACCTTCGACGGAGTTCACGTGGGCCATCGCGCCGTGATCGGTGACGCCGACACCGTCCTCACGTTCGAGCCGCACCCGCTCAGCGTGATCCACCCTGAGGCGGCGCCGAAGCTGATCATGCCGTTTCCCGTCAAGCGCGACGTGATCGAGGGCCTTGGCGTCGAGGAGCTGGTCGTGATCCCGTTCGACGAGGGCTTCTCCTCGATCGAGGCCGAGGAGTTCTGCGAGCGGATCCTGGTCGAGACCCTCGCGGCGACCGAGGTCTCCGTCGGCGAGAACTTCCGCTTCGGTCGCAAGGCGCGCGGCGACGCGGAGATGCTGCTCTCACGCCCGGAGTTCTCCACGCGGGTCGTGCCGCTCGTCGAGGTGCAGGGGGAAACGGTGTCGTCGACGCGGATCCGCGCCGTCGTTGCCGCCGGCGACCTGGCCACCGCCAATGCCTGCCTCGGCGCGCCCTTCCTGCTCGAGGGCGAGGTCACCCGGGGCGACCGGCGTGGACGCACGCTCGGATTCCCGACCGCGAACATCGTGCCCGACGACGAGTACGTCGTCCCCGGCCACGGCGTCTATGCCGCGTTCGCCGATGGCCGCCCGGCCGCGGTCAACGTGGGGATCCGGCCCACCTTCGAGACTGGCCGCGGCCTGTTGGTCGAGGCCTACCTGATCGACTTCGACGCCGACCTCTACGGGCGCACGCTGCGGGTGGCCTTCGTCGAACGCCTGCGCGGCGAGAAGCGCTTCGCCTCCGCCGAGGACCTGATCGCACAGATGCACCGAGACGTCGAGGACGCCCGGCGGGTCTGCGCCTCCTACCAGCCGCCGCGTGCGCCGATCGCTGATAGGACGTCCACGGACCCGCGCACACCTGGATGCGGCCGTGGACACTTCGCGGATGCGACACCGCCGAACTTCCACATGGCGCTGCCATGCGGACGCCCCGTCGGCGTCGCCCCGCTCGGTCCACGACCACCCCAGATGCACGCAGGCCCGCGCACGGTCGCTAACCTTCCGGCCGCGATGAGCATCACCGCCTCCAAGAAGCGCGAGCTGGTCGACCAGTACGGCCGCTCCGAGAACGACACCGGCTCCGCCGAGGTCCAGGTGGCGCTGCTCACCGAGCGCATCAACGAGCTGACCGAGCACCTCCGCACGCACACGAAGGACCACCACTCGCGCCGGGGCCTGCTGATGCTCGTCGGCAAGCGCCGCCGGCTGCTGCGCTACCTCGAGCGCTCCGATGTCGAGCGCTACCGTGCGCTGGTCGCCGATCTGGGCTTGCGCCACTAGCCGGACCGGCGTGATCGAGCCCGGAACCCAGGCTCCCGACTTCACCCTGAAGAACCATCGCGGCGAGGAGACGAGCCTCTCCGACCTTCGCGGACGCACCGTCGTCCTCTGCTTCTATCCGAACGACTTCAGCCCGGTGTGCACCGACCAGCTGAGCCTCTACAACAACCGCAAGGACGAACTGGACGCCGCCGGCGCCGAGCTGATCGGGATCAGCATCGACCATTCCTGGGCCCACCGCGCCTTTCGCAAGCAGCTCGGGATCGACTTCACCCTCCTCGCGGACTTTCATCCGAAAGGCGCGGTCGCCGACGCCTACGGCGCCTATCTGGAGGCCTACGGCACAGCGAACCGCTCGCTCGTGTTGATCGACCCGGGCGGCACCGTCCGCTGGGTGCACGAGGCGGACACACCGCTCGAGATCCCCGACGCTCAGCTGATCGTCGACGCCGTCGACGACCTGAGCGGCTGATTCAAGGCCCATTGGCGCTTTTGTAACATCACCGCCGTACGAGAACGAGAGTTCTAAGAGAGAGAGGCCGCCAACCGGGCGGCCGAAAGGACATTCGAATACATGAGTATGTTTGACCCGAAGCACGTTTCGGTGGACGTCGGCGGCAAGGAGATCTCCTTCGAGACGGGCAAGCTGGCCCGGCAGGCCGGCGGCTCCGTGGTCGTCACCTCCGGCGAGACGATGGTGCTCTGCACCGCGACCGTCGGCGACAGGCGCGACGTCGACTTCCTCCCCCTCACCGTGGACGTCGAGGAGAAGCACTACGCCGCGGGCAAGATCCCCGGCTCGTTCTTCCGGCGCGAGGCGCGCGCGGGCGAGAAGGCGACGCTCACGGCGCGCATGATCGATCGCCCCATCCGACCCCTCTTCCCCAAGGGCTACCACTACGAGACGCAGATCGTGGCCCAGCCGATCTCGGTGGACCATGTCCACCCCTACGACATCCTCGCGATGAACGGCGCCTCCGCCGCGCTTGCGATCTCGCAGGCCCCGGTCGAGACCCCGGTTGGCGCCGTGCGCGTCGGCAAGCTCGACGGCGACTTCGTCATCAACCCCGAGGAGGAGACCCTCGAGGACCTGGAGATGGACCTGATCGTCTCCGGCTCCGAGGAGGCGATCCTGATGGTCGAGTGCGGCGCCGAGGGCGTCACCGAGGCCGAGGTCCTCGACGCGCTCGACATCGCCCATGGCGAGATCAAGAAGATCGTCGCCTCGATCAACGAGCTGCGCGCGATCGCCGGCAAGGACAAGATCGAGGTCGAGGTCCCGCAGGTCGACGAGGCCCTGGTGGAGGAGATCTCCTCCAAGTACGGCGCCAAGCTCGACGAGGCCACCCAGGTCCCGGAGAAGCTCGCCCGCCAGGACGCGATCGACGCCGTCAAGGACGAGGTCCTGGCCGACCTTGCCCCCGAGGGCGATGACGAGGAGGCCGAGGAGCGGCGCTCCGCGGTCAAGGCGGCCTTCTCGAAGCTCGAGAAGGACGTGATCCGGAAGCGGATCGCGGTCGACAAGAAGCGTCCCGACGGGCGCGCGACGGACGAGATCCGGCCGATCGAGACCGAGGTGGACATCTCGCCCCGGGCTCACGGCTCTGCACTTTTCACCCGCGGTGAGACGCAGATCCTGTCGTCGGTCGCGCTCGGCACCACCCGCATGGACATGAAGGTCGACAACCTCGGCCTCCAGGAGACCAAGCGGTTCTGGCACCACTACAACTTCCCGCCGTTCTCGGTGGGCGAGGCCGGCTTCATGCGCGGCCCGAAGCGCCGCGACATCGGCCATGGTGCGCTCGCCGAGCGCGCCCTGGTGCCGTCGATCCCCGACGAGGAGGATTTCCCCTACGTGATCCGGGTCGTCTCGGACACGCTCGAGTCGAACGGCTCGTCGTCGATGGGCTCCGTCTGCGCGTCCTCGATGGCGCTCCAGGCGGCCGGCGTCCCCGTCCCCGCTCCGGTGGCCGGCGTGGCCATGGGGCTGATCAAGGAGGGGGACGACCACGTCGTGCTGACCGACATCGCCGGCGTCGAGGATCACCTCGGCGACATGGACTTCAAGGTCGCCGGCTTCGAGGACGGCATCACCGCCCTCCAGATGGACATCAAGATCTCCGGGGTCACCTTCGAGATCCTGCGTGACGCGCTCGAGCAGGCCCGCCAGGGCCGGCTGTTCATCCTCGGCAAGATGGCCGAGGCGATCTCCGAGCCGCGCGCGGAGCTCTCGGAGTACGCGCCCGCGATCGAGACGATCCAGATCGACCCCGACAAGATCGGGGCGGTCATCGGCAAGGGTGGCGAGACGATCCGCGGCATGCAGGAGGAGTTCGAGGCCGAGATCGACATCGACGACGACGGCACCGTGCGGGTCTACGCGCCCTCCGGCAAGCAGGTCAAGGAGTGCATCGCGCAGATCGAGGCGATGACGCGCGAGGCCGAGGTCGGCGACACGTTCAAGGGCAAGGTCGTGAAGACGACCACCTTCGGCGCGTTCGTCGAGCTGGTGAAGGGCACTGATGGCCTCCTGCACATCTCCAACGTGAAGCCTGGCGAGCGGGTGGACACGGTGGAGGACGTGCTCTCCGCGGGCGACGAGCTGGACGTGACCGTGGTCGAGGTCGACCGCGAGCGCGGCCGCATCGGCCTCCGTCGCTCCGACGACCCCTCGATCGAGGGCAAGTCGGCCGAGGAGCTGGCGAGCGTCGGCTCCGGCGGCGGCCGCGACGGTGGCGGCGGCGGCCGAGGCCGCGAGCGCCTCGACGGCGGTGGCGACGGCGGACGCGGGCGTGACCGTGGCCGCGGCGGCCGCGGCGGCGGCCGCGACCGACGGTAATTTGCCCGACCTCCCCGAGAACGTAGAGCTCACGGAGGTCGATGGCCTCCGGGTGATCACCGAGGTCGTTCCCTCGGTGCGATCGGTGGCCCTCGGCCTCTGGGTGAGGACCGGATCGCGTGACGAGAAGCCCCGCCAGGCCGGGCTCTCGCACTTCCTGGAGCACCTCCTGTTCAAGGGGACCGAGCGCCATTCGGCCATCCAGATCTCGGAGCTGTTCGACGGCATGGGAGCGGCCGCCAACGCGGCCACATCGAAGGAGTCGACGCAACTGCACGCACGGTTCCTCGACGAGCACACGCCGGGCGTCTTCGACCTGATGGCGGAGATGCTCCTGGCGCCGGCGCTGCCCACCGACGAGATAGACCCCGAGCGCGAGGTCGTGCTCGAGGAGATCGCGATGTACGAGGACGAGCCCCAGGACCGCGTCCACGACGTGCTTGCGAAGGCCGTCTACGGCGAGCACCCGCTCGGCCGGCGGGTGTTGGGCGAGGCCAGCGTCATCGCGGGGGTCCCCCGCGACGACATCGCCGCCTACCACGGCGGCCGCTACACGGCGGAGAACCTCGTGGTGAGCGCCGCCGGGCACCTGGAGCACGGCGAGATCCTGGAGCTGGCCCGCAAGCACCTTCGTCCAGCCAGCGGCAGCTCGAACGGGCTCGTCCAGCGCGGACTCGGTGGCCGATCCCCGGCTGCTCTTCCAGGCGAAGGAGACCGAGCAGTACCACATCTGCTTCGGCGGCCACGGGATCGCCCGCGGCGACGAACGCCGCTTCGCGCTCGGCGTGCTCGACGCGATCTTCGGAGGCTCGACGTCCTCGCGCCTGTTCCGCGAGATCCGCGAGAAGCGCGGCCTCGCCTACTCGGTCGGCTCCTACACCGAGCAGTACGTGGACGACGGCATGGTCGCCATGTACGTCGGGACCCGCGAGGAGAACGTCTCCGAGGCGTGCGAGATCATCGGCCGCGAGCTGGTCCGCCTGCGCGACGAGGGCGTCAGCGACGAGGAGCTGATCCGGGCCAAGGAGCACGTGAAGGGCCGGATGGTGCTCTCGATGGAGTCCACCGGGGCCCGAATGACGCGCCTCGCCCGCTCACTGCTGTTCGGCCTGCCGGTCCTCTCCCTCGACGAGATGCTGCGAGCGTGTCGACGACGTGACCTCGAACGACCTCGCCGAGCTCGGCCGCGAGCTCTACGAGCCCGGCCGGCTATCGGCCGCGTGCATCGGCGCGTCCGAGGAGCGCTTCCGCTCGGCCGTCGCGAGCGTCTCGGAACAGCTGTCGGCGTGATCCGAGTCGTCGTCAGCGGCGCCTCGGGGCGCATGGGGGCGACGGTGTGCGACGCCGTCGAGGGCGCGGAGGACATGGAGCTGGCGGGACGGGCCGATCCCGCGCTCGATGCCGAGCTGGGCCCGCTGCTGGAGGGAGCCGACGTGGTCGTCGACTTCACGACGCCCGAAGCCGTGTCGGGCAACGTGCTCGAGGCCGTCCGGGCCGGCGTCCACGCGGTGGTCGGCACGTCGGGCTTCGACGTCGAGGCGCTGCGGAGCGGGGTCGAGGCCGAGCGCACCGGCGACGCCAAGGTGCTGTGCTGCCCCGAACTTCGCGATCGGCGCCGTTCTGATGATGGAGTTCGCGCGGCGCGCGGCCGAGCACATGCCCGAGTGCGAGATCGTCGAGCTCCACCACGCCGGCAAGCTCGATGCCCCGTCGGGCACGGCCAACCGGACCGCCGAGCTGATCCGCGAAGGAGGCGGCAACGTCCACGAGCCGATCCACTCGGTGCGCCTGCCGGGGCTCGTGGCCCACCAGGAGGTCCTGTTCGGCGGCGAGGGCCAAACGCTCTCGATCCGCCACGACTCGATCGACCGCAGCTCGTTCATGCCGGGCGTGCTGCTCGCCGTCCGCCGCGTCGGCGAGCTGCCCGACCCGTTCACCGTCGGGCTCGAGGCGGCGCTCTAGCTTGGCGGCCGGTACGCAGCTCGCCGGGGTCGATGCCACTGCTCAGGCCGAGCTGGTGCGGCGCGGCGAGGTGACGCCCGTCGAGCTCGCCGAGGCCGCGATCGAACGGATCGAGGCGCTCGACCCCGAGCTCAACGCCGTCATCCACCCGCTGTTCGAGGAGGGGCTCGAGGCCGCCGCCAACGGGCTTCCCGAGGGCCCGTTCAAGGGTGTTCCGTTCCTGCTCAAGGACATCGGCGCCAGCCTCGCGGGCCAGCCGCTTCATCTGGGAATGCAGGCGCTCAAGGACGTCGGGTTCAGAGCGCCCGTCGACACCTACCTCGCCCAGCGCTTCCGCGCCGCGGGCCTGGTGACGCTCGGCAAGACGAACCTTCCCGAGCTCGGCATCCTGCCGACGACCGAGCCGGACGCCTACGGCGCGACCCGAAACCCCTGGGACATATCGCGCTCCAGCGGGGGATCGAGCGGAGGCGCGGCCGCAGCCGTGGCCTCCGGGATGGTGCCGATCGCACACGCCAACGACGGCGGTGGCTCGATCCGGATCCCGGCGGCCTGCTGCGGCCTGGTGGGGCTGAAGCCGAGCCGCCAGCGCATCTCCGAGGGGCCGGTCATCGGCGACAACATCTCGGGAATGACCTGCGAGTTGATCGTCTCGCGGAGCGTCCGGGACACCGCGCTCATGCTCGACGCGGTGCACGGCCCGGCGCCGGGCGATCCCTACGTCGCACCGCCACCCCTGCGGCCGTACGCCGAGGAGCTCGAGGCCGGGCACGAGCGGCTTCGGATCGGCCTCATGACCCAGTCGCTCGCCGGCGGGGAGGTCGACCAGGCCGTGATCGAGGCCGCGCGGCGGGTCGCCGGGCTCCTGGAGGAACTCGGCCATGACGTCGAGGACGACGCGCCCGGCGGCTTCGAGGGAATGAACCTGGTCGACACATTCCTGGACCGCTGGGCCGCGGGGGCGGCCTCCTCGCTGGCCCTGTTGAGCTCGGTGCTTGGGCGTGACCTCGGTCCGGGCGACGTCGAGCCCCTCACGTGGGCGATCGCGGAGCGGGGCCGCGGGGTCTCCGCCGCCGACTACCTGGGCGTCGTCAACCGCCACCAGCTGATGAGCCGGATGATCGCCAGGTGGTACGAGGACGGGGGCTACGACCTGCTGCTGACGCCCACCCTGGGCGAGCTGCCGCCGCCGCTCGGGACCTTCGACGACTCCGGGCCCGATCCGATGGAGGCGATCGACCGCGCGACGTTGACCGCCAGCTTCGCGGGGGCGTTCAACCTGACGGGCCAGCCGGCGATCTCGCTGCCGCTGATCGAGAGCGACGAGGGGCTGCCGATCGGGATCCAGCTGATCGCACCCCTGGGCCGCGAGGATCTGCTGATCCGCATCGCCGCCGAGCTCGAGCGGGCCCATCCCTGGGCCGCGCGCACCCCGCCGGTGTTCGCGGGCTAGCCGCATTCGCCCCGGGCCCCGCTCAACGCCGCCGTGACTCCCGCCACCATCATCGGCACGTCGGGCATATGCCATACTGCTGTCATACGAACCACGCTAGACATCGACGATGCCCTTCTGGATGCGCTCCGGACACGGCTTCCGGATCGGACCAAGACCGAGGCGATCGAGGAGGCGATCCGCGTGTACCTGCGGTCGGACGTGGCCCGCGAGCTGAAGGCGCTCGCGGGATCCGTCGAGGTGACGGACGTCTCCGCGGAGCTGCGGCGAGTGGACCGTCGGTCCTGATCCGTGCTCCTTCCGGACACCTCGGTCTGGGTCGAGTACTTCCGGCGCGGGTCGGATGGTGCGGCGGGGCCCCTGGACGAGCTGGCGGCGCGCCGAGAACTGGTGACCTGCGGGCCAGTTGTGGTGGAGCTCCTTGCCGGTACGTCGAGAGACGACCGGGAGCGCCTGTCCCGGACCCTCGAGGGCCTGCCATGGGTGGATCTCGGGCGGAGGGAGTGGATCCGGGTGGGGGAGATCGCCGGGGAGCTGCGTGCTGCCGGCGCGACGGTCGCCCTCACGGACATCGAGATCGCCGTCGCCGCGATGACAGCGGAGGCCGTCGTTTGGAGCGCGGACTCGGACTTCGAACGCATCGCAGCCGTTGTCGGCGAGCTCCAGACACGGCCCCTCGCCTGACGGTCGGCCATACTGATGCCCATGGCTGAGATCCACGGGGTGATCACCGCGATGGTCACCCCGTTCGACGATCAGGGCGCGGTGGATCACGACACCGCTCGCGCCCTTGCCCGGCGCCTCGTCGAGCATGGCTCGCACGGGCTCGTGGTCGCCGGCACGACCGGCGAGTCGCCGACACTCTCGGACACGGAGAAGCTGGAGCTGCTTCAGCGTCGTGAAGGATGAGGTGGGGGACCGCGCGACGGTCATCTGCGGCACCGGCACCAACGACACGGCGCACACGGTCGAGCTGACGAGGAACGCCTCGCGCGCCGGGGCGGACGCGGTGCTCGTCGTCACGCCCTACTACAACAAGCCGAACCGGGCCGGCCTGCGCGCGCATTTCGCCGCGGCCGCCGCCGCCGCGGGCTCGACGCCGGTCGTCCTCTACAACATCCCGTCGCGATGCGTGGTGAACCTGCCCGTCGAGTTCATGGCCGAGCTGGCGGCGGAGAACGAGAACATCGTCGCCGTCAAGCAGGCGAACAACGACGACCTGGGGCCCGATCGAGGGGCTCGACGTCCTGGCGGGCAACGACGAGATCTTCCTGCGCACCCTGGAGCTGGGGGGCACCGGGGGCATCCTGGTCGCCTCTCACCTCGTCGGCATCGAGATGCGCGCCGTGCACGACGCTTTCACGGCCGGCAACGGCGAGCAGGCGCGCGAGCTCGAGGCGGAGCTCCACCCCGTCTACGAGGCGATGACCGTGACCGCGAACCCAATCCCCGTGAAGGCAGGGCTCGAGATGCTCGGCGTGATCGGTGGCGCCCTGCGCCTGCCGATGGTGGCGGCATCGGAACAGGAACGCTCGGTCGTTCGCGCCGCGCTGGAGGGCCGGGGGTTGCTGGTCGCCGGCGGCGCCGCATAGGCTCTCGCGCGTGAGCAAGGTTCGGATCCTGCCCCTGGGGGGCTTGGGGGAAATCGGCAAGAACATGACCGCCGTCGAGCGCGACGGCCGGATCGTGGTCGTCGACGCCGGGGTGATGTTCCCGACGGCGGAGATGCTGGGCATCGACCTGGTGCTGCCCGACTTCTCCTCGCTTCGCGAGCGCAAGCGCGACATCGAGGCGATCGTCCTCACCCATGGCCATGAGGACCACGTGGGGGCCCTGCCCTTCGTGTTGCGCGAGCTGGGCATCCCTGGCGCGATCTACGGCGGCGCCCTGACCATAGGCCTCGTGCGCTCGAAGCTCGAGGAGCACAAGATCCGCGACGCGCCGCTCCAGGTGCTGGAGCCGCGCGAGCGGGTGAAGGCGGGGCCGTTCGAGATCGAGATGATCCACATGTCGCACTCGATCCCCGACGCCTGCGCGGTCGCCCTCCACACCCAGCTGGGCGCGGTGTTGATCACCGGCGACTACCGGTTCGACCAGACCCCCATCGACGGGCGCCCCGCCGACATCGCCAGGCTCGCCGAGCTGGGCTCGGAGGGCGTGATCTGCCTGTGCGGGGACTCCACGAACGCCGACCGCCCAGGCGTCGTTCCTTCGGAGGCGACGGTGGGCCCGGCGCTGCTCGAGCAGTTCTCTCGCTGCGAGGGGCGAATCATCGTCACCTGCTTCGCCTCCAACGTCCACCGCGTTCAGCAGGTGATCGACGCGGCGGTGGAGCTGGACCGCAAGGTGGCGCTCGTGGGGCGCTCGATGCGGAAGAACTTCAACATCGCCTCCAACCTGGGCATCGCGCACGCGCCGGACGGCCTGCTCATCAACGCCAAGGAGATCGAGGACTACCCCGACGGGAAGGTGATCGCGATCTCCACCGGCAGCCAGGGAGAGCCGCTGTCGGCACTGCGCCGAATGGCGTTCAACGACCACCGGGACGTCGAGCTCCACTCGGGCGACACCGTCATCTTCTCGGCGTCGCCCATCCCCGGCAACGAGCGCTCGGTGAACGAGACGGTGGACCGGATCTATGAGATCGGCGCCCGGGTCGTGACCGCGGCAGACGCCCCGATCCACGTCTCGGGGCACGGCTCACGCGAGGAGCTGAAGCTGATGCTCAACCTGACGCGGCCGAAGTACGTGTTCCCGTTCCACGGCGACCACAAGCGGATCAGCCTCCACGCCGAGCTGGCCGAGTCGGTGGGGGTCCCGACCGAGAACATCTTCAAGGGGAAGAACGGCTTGCCGCTCGAGATCACCGAAGGGGGAGCCAAGTTCGGCAAGGACCTCGACGCCGGCATGATCTTCGTCGACGGGGTCGAGATCGGCGACCCCGACGACGTCGCCCTGCGCGATCGGCGGATGCTCTCCGCGGACGGCATCTTCATCGTCGTCGCCACGGTCTCATCCACCGACGGGACCCAGGTGGCCGACCCGGAGATCATCTTCCGCGGCGTGCCGTTCCTCGAGGACCGCGAGGCGGACCGGCTGGTCGACGAGCTGAGCGACGCGGTCGAGCGCTCGCTCCAGGCGGCGGCCGACAAGGGCGTGACCGATCCGATCCTGCTCGAGGAGGACCTGCACGACGACGTGGCCGAGTTCGTCTACGAGCGGCTGCGGCGCCGGCCGATGGTGCTGCCGGTCGTCGTCGAGATTTGAGCGAAACCGCTGCTAGGCTCGCTTGTTCAAGGGGGGCGGGCCTTCAGGGGGTCGAAGGAGAAACGATGAGAGAACTGCGCGCAACTACATGGGGCGGTGGCCGTTGCCCTCGCATGCTTGATCGCCACCGGCACCGCGGCCGCGCAGGCGCCCGCGCTGAAGCAGGCCGACGCGCCCGCCGCCCAGCTCGAGCGGTCCGACGTGAACGAGCTGCCTGGCGGCACGGTGGCCTCGCGCTTCCAGCAGGAGGTCGGCGGCGTCCCGGTCGTGGGCGCGGGCGCGGTCGTGCTCGACGAGCCGGGCGAGTCCGCGGAGCTCCTGTTCGACAGGTCGGTCGAGGGTCTCGACCGCGCCGAGCGAGCCGTCGGTGTCGCGGGCGGGCGCGGTCGCGGCCGCGCTTGAGGCGATCGGCTCCCCCCGTGGCGGCACGACGCAGGCCCGCCTCGTGATCGATGCGACGCGCGGCAACCAGCTCGCCTGGGAAGTCATCCATTACGACTCCTCACCCTTCAGCGACTGGCTTGTCACGGTGAGCGCCGCCACCGGCGACGTGATCGGCAAGGAGGATCGCCTGCTCCACGCCACTGGCCAGGCGAAGCTCTTCGTCCCCAACGCGGTCGTCGAAAACGACGGCTACAACAACATCGACGATCGCGACGATCGCGACTCCAACCGTCTTACCAACCTGAGGAGCTCCGTCACGCTCGATTTGATCATGGACGGCCAGAGCTGCCTGAAGGGAACCTGGGCGCGCGTTCGCCTCGGTGACGAGGAGAAGAAGGTCTGCAAGGACTCCCTCAGCTGGAACGGCATCACGCGGTCCAAGAACAAGTTCGAGGCGCTGATGGCCTATCACCACGTCACCGGGATCCAGGAGCACATTCAGAGCCTGGAGATCACGACCGCCAACGCCGAGCGGCAGGACCTGTTCGCCGACGTGACGATGCCGTCGGACCTCGGCCAGGACAACAGCTTCTATGCACCCGGCGCCGACCAGATCCGCTTCGGTCGGGGCGGCGTCGACGACGCCGAGGATGCGGACGTGATCGTCCACGAGTACGGCCACGCCGTACAAGATGCGCAGGCGCCCGGGTCGTTCAACGGGAACCAGGGCGGCGCTATGGGCGAGGGCTTTGGCGACTACCTGGCCGGCGGCGTACTCGACCGAGGCGGTCGGCTTCGACTCCGAGTGGACGCCCTGCATCATGGAGTGGGACGCGACGGCGTACGACGACAACGCTCGAGCCGGGCATCTGCCTCCGGCGGGCCGACGACCTCGACGAAACCCGCCCTGAGCAGCATGGACTACTGCTCGCAGTTCGGCCCACGCCCGAACGTGATCCACTGCATCGGCCAGGTCTGGTCGAGCGCCCTGCTCGAACTGCGTGCCGTTCTCGGCAGACGACGGCAGACGGCGACTCGATCATCGACACGCTCGTGCTTGCCTCGCACGACCTGATCGTCGGGACAGGCGACATTCGCCAGCGCGAGCGAAGCGATCCTGGCCGCGGACGACACGATCTACGCCGGCTCCCACTGCGGCGATCTCTCCGCGGAGTTCGACGAGCGCGGCTTCGGCACGTTCACCTGCTGACCCGACTAAAGACTTGGACCCGCCGGATCAAGGGAGTGGATCCGGCGGGCCCGTTGCTTGGCTCTGTGGCCAGTGCGCCCGCCGGGGGTGATGGGGGTCTCTCCCGGCGGGCGTCTTGTCTCGTCCCACCGGTAAAGCTAGGTCGCGGCTCTAAACGTTCCCTAAGAAGGTGCAGGCCCGCTTCCGGTCGCGGGCAGCGAGACGGTGAAGCGGGCGCCGCCGGCGGGTGAGGTGCCCACCCGGACCGAGCCGCCGTGAGAGGTGGCCACGGCGCGCACGATCGCCAGGCCCAGCCCGGTGCCGGCGTCGGCGATCACGTCCCCGGGACCGCCGAGGCGGGCGAAGCGGGAGAAGATCTGCTCGCGCTCGTCCTCGGGGATCCCGGGCCCGTCGTCTGAGACCTCGAGCACTGCGTCGCCGTTGCGACGCTCGACGGCGATCTCGATCGTCGAGCCCGTCGGCGTGTGGCGGATCCCGTTGTCGAGAAGGTTGACCGCGAGGCGATGGAGCTCGTCGGCGTCGGCGTCGACCGAGACGCCGTCGGCAGCCCGCAGCTCCAGCGCGTGTCCGTCGGCGACCGGACGGACCTCGGCGACGGCCGCCTCCGCGACCTCGGACAGGTCCACCTCGCGACGGGCCCCGACGCGGCCGGCGTCAGCGCGGGCAAGGAGCAGCAGGTCGGCGATCAGCCTGCGCATCCGCTGCGACGAGGCGAGCGCGCCCGAGACCATCTCGCCCTGCTCGCCGCTTCGCTCGGCGTCGGTGAGCTGGTCGTGCAGCAGCTCGAGGTTGGCGAGGATGCTGGTGAGGGGGGTGCGAAGCTCGTGCGATGCGTCGGCGATGAACTCGCGCTGGGCCTGGATCATCTGCTGGGTCTCCGAGCGGGCGGCGTCCAGCTCGCGGAGCATCTCGTCGAGGGTCCGGGCCAGCTCGGCGACCTCATCGTCGCGCTCGGGCTCGGGGATCCGCTTGGAGGGGTCGCGCGTCGACGCGATCTCGCGGGCCGTGGCGGTGAGCTCCGCGATCGGGCGCATCGCACGGCCGGCCACCGCCCACCCGGCCAGCGCGGCGAGGCCGGTGCCCACGAGGACGCCGCAGACGAGTAGCAGCCACAGGCGGTTGATGGTGGCGTCCAGCTCGTTGTGGTCGCGCGCGTATTGGATGAAGGCCGGCGGGGTGCCCGCGTCGTTGACGACCGGCAGGGTCGCGACGTCGTAGGTCGCGTGCTTCTGGATGCCGGGATCGGGCTCGCCCATCTCGGGCAGGGGCTTGGTGGACTCGATCGGCTGGCCGGTGCCGAACACGATCTGAACGGCGGCGTCGTTCGCCATGGCGACCTCGTCGAGGTTCGGGCCCTCTGTAGGTGACCTGCCCGAAATCCTCAGCGGGCGCGAGCTCGATGCCCAGCGCCAGCTGGCTCGCAGCTCCTCGCAGCTCGTCCTCGAAGTCGCTTCGCAGGCGGTCGGTGGCGAGCCGGCCGACGATCGCGGCGAACGCGATCAGGATGACCAGCGTGAGCCCGGCGGAGACCCCGGCGAGTCGCCAGCGGATCGGCCAGTGGGATGGCCGGAGGAGCAACGCGAGGCCCTTCGGGCGCTCGGGTCGCTTCAGGCGGATTCATCGCCGTCGGGCGGCGCCTTGACGACGTAGCCGGCGCCGCGCTTGGTGTGGAGGATGCGCTGCTCGCCGCCGGCCTCGAGCTTGCGGCGTAGGTTGGAGATGAAGACGTCGATCGTGTTGGTCATGGCCAGCGGGTCGTAGCCCCAGACCTCCTCCAGCAGGCGCTCGCGCGAGACGACCAGCCGCTCGTTTCGCATCAGGAACTCGAGCAGCTCGAACTCCCGGTTGGTCAGCTCGATCGGGCGCTCTCCGCGCGTCACCTCGCGGGTGTCGGGGTTGAGCCGCAGGTCGCCGACGGTGAGGGCCGCGCTGCCCCGCGGCGGGCGGCGGCGCAGTAGCGCGCGCAGCCGCGCCAGCAGCTCCTGGCGCTCGAACGGCTTCACGAGGTAGTCGTCGGCGCCGGTGTCGAGGCCCTGGACGCGGTCGTCGGTCTCGGTGCGCGCGGTGAGGATCAGGATCGGCACGTCGCTCTCGGCGCGCAGGCGCTTCAGGACCTCGACGCCGTCGAGCTTCGGCAGCCCCAGGTCGAGGACGACCAGGTCGGGCACGAAGTCCTCGGCGACCTTCAGCGCCTCGACACCGTCGGCGGCGGAGCGGACCTCGTGACCCTCCTGGCGCAGGGTCCGGCGCAGTACGTCGGCGATCGAGACGTCGTCCTCGACCACGAGCACGCGGCCGGTGTTCTCCTGAGCGGTGAGCATGGGCACTAGGGTAGTCCGCGAAATCGCGGTCTCCGGGAAGAATTAGGCCGAATTTAAGGGTGGTCTGCCGCGTGAACGCACGCGTGCGCAGGCACTGAGGGCGGCGAGCGGGGGGCGGGGACCGCCATTGGCGACTTCTAGTCGGTATGCGACCAAAACTCGCCATCGACGCGATGATCGCGGCGATCGCCGCCCGCCAGCACGGGGTGATCACGTTCGAGCAGCTCCTGAAGGCAGGCCTCTCTCAGAGCGGGATCTCCAGGAGGGTCAAGGCGGGCCGACTACACCGGATCCACAAGGGCGTCTACGCGGTCGGTCACCGCGGCCTGAGCCGTGAGGGCTGGTGGATGGCAGCCGTCCTGGCCTGCGGCCAGGGAGCGGTGCTCAGCCACTCCAGCGCCGCGGCGCTCTGGGGCATGCGCGACCGCCGCGACGGACCCGATCCACGTGACCGTGCCCAGCTCCAGTGGCAGGGCACGCCGCAGCGGCTTGCGCATCCACCGCTCTCCGCTCCTACCCAGCCAAACCACGTTTCGCAGCCGCATCCCGGTCACGCGGCCAGACCGCACGCTCTCCGACCTGCTCCGGATCGTCCCTGCTCACGACTACCGCCAGGCCCTGCGCAAGGCCGGGTACCTGGGCCTCCCGACCGGGAAGCACCAACCCGACGGCACTCGCTCCGAGCTCGAGGCACGGTTTCTTGCGCTCTGCCGCCGGCATCACCTGCCGGAGCCCGAGGTGAACGTCCACGTTCGGTTCATTCGTCATTGACTGCCTTTGGCGCGAGTCGCGGGTCGCGGTGGAACTCGACGGCTTCAGGGCACATGGCGGTCGTGAGGCATTCGAGCGAGACCGCGCTCGTGACGCCCAGCTGAGTCGGCTCGGTTTTCGCGTCTTGCGTTTCACCTGGCACCAGGTGACGCGCGAGCCCACAGTCGTTGTGGCCGCCGTGCGCGCCGCGCTGGACGGCTGAGCGGGCCGCGCAGGGGAGTGGGGGTGGGCGTCGAAGTCCCAGGCACGAGCAGGCACGGCTTGGCGCCGTGCCGGCGAGCGTGCGATGAGAACCCCGTTGAGCCGAAAGCCAAAGCCCGCGAAGCGCCGACCGGTGCGCAGGACGTCGCGCCGTGGCGCCTCCCTCTCCCGGCGGCCCGCGCAGCGCTCGCGGCGGCCGGCACGCGACCTGCGCGAGGACGCGCGCGACGCTCTCGCGCGGCTCGAGCAGCGCCACCTCGACGTGATCGGGCTCGCGCTCGCGGCGCTCGGCCTGTACCTGGGCTTCGTCCTCTATGGCGGCTGGGACGGGGGGCGCGTCGGCGGCTGGGCCGAGACCGGTCTCTCGTACGCCGTCGGCAAGGTGGCGTACGTGGTCCCGTTCGCACTCGCCGCCTGGGGGCTGTCGCTGATGCTGCGGCCGTTCATCGAGGCGCCCGCCGCGGTGAACGCGGGCGGCATCCTCATCCTGTGCGCGCTGCTGCTCGCCTTCGCGGCCGAGACGGCCGGGATCGGCCCCGACAGGCCCCTGCGACACGACTACTTCGAGCCGCGCTTCTACACCGAGCACGGGGGCGCCGCGGGGGAGGGGCTCTACTGGGCCACGACCACCCTGTTCCAGCGCCTCGGGGCTCACATCGTCGCCGTGGTCATGTTCGTGAGCGGCGCCCTTCTGCTGAGCGGCGCTACCGTGGCCGGCCTGCTCGAGGGCGCGGGCCGGGCAGCCCAGCGCGCCCAGGCCGGCACCCGGGAGATGGCCGGCGGCATTCGAGCGGCGCGGAGCCCGGGGGCCGCCTCGCCGGAGCCCGGCTGGGAAGCGGCCGCGGAGGAGATCGAGATCAGCCGCGCCGACCCGGCCGAGCCGCTGATCACGCACGCGCCCGACGAGGCGGAGGACGCCGACGCGGCCGAGGGCGAGGACGACGGCGACTGGCACGACGACGAGGTGACGGTGGCCGAGGCGCCGGACGCCGCGCAGTACGCCTACTCCGACGGCGAGGAGCCCGCCGAGCTCGGGTCCGACCTGCCCGACCACGGCACCACTCCGATGGGCAACCGCCGCGAGAGCGAGGGCATCACCACCTCGGACGAGATCGAATACGTGCTGCCGCAGCCGAAGGTGCTCGAGAAGGGCAAGGGCGACCAGGGGCCCGACACGCGTGACCGTGACGCCGTCTCGAAGGCACTCCTGGAGTCGCTTCGCCACTTCGGGGTCGAGGCCCGCCTGCTCGGGGTCGTCTCCGGCCCTCACGTCAGCCGCTACGAGCTCCAGCTCGCGCCGGGGACCAAGGTCGGCAAGATCGCTCAGCTCAAGGACGACCTCGCCTACGCGCTGGCGTCGACGGACATCCGGATCCTCGCCCCGATCCCTGGCAAGAAGGCGGTGGGGGTGGAGGTGCCGAACTCACGCCGGCGCCTCGTCCGCCTGGGCGACATCTACGCCGGCCGCCCGAAGGGCGCCTCCTCGCTCGCCGTGTGGCTCGGCAAGGACGTCTCCGGGCACGCCTCCTGGACCGACCTCGCGCTGATGCCACATGCGCTCGTCGCCGGGACCACGGGCTCGGGGAAGTCCGGCTGCATCAACGCGATGCTCTGCTCGATCCTGCTGCACGCCTCGCCGAACGAGGTGCGGATGGTGCTGGTCGATCCCAAGCGGGTCGAGCTGAACCACTACGAGAAGCTGCCCCATCTGCTCACCCCGGTCGTGACCAACCCGCGCCTGGCGGCCAACGTGCTTGGCAACCTGATCGGGGAGATGGAGAGCCGCTACCAGGTCATGGGCGAGGCGAGGGCCCGGAACCTGGCCGAGCTCAACAAGGTGCGCCGCCGAAACGGCGAGGCGCCGCTGCCTCACATCCTCTGCGTGATCGACGAGCTGGCCGACCTGATGATGGTGGCCCCGGCCGAGGTCGAGGACTCGGTCATTCGCCTCGCGCAGAAGTCGCGCGCGGTGGGGATCCACCTCGTGCTCGCGACCCAGAGGCCGTCGACCGACGTGATCACCGGGACGATCAAGGTGAACATCCCGGCCCGGATCGCATTCGCCGTCGCCTCGCAGGTGGACAGCCGCGTGATCCTCGACCAGGGCGGCGCCGAGAGCCTGCTCGGGCAGGGCGACATGCTGTTCCGCCCGATCGGCACCTCGAAGCTGGGGCGCATCCAGGGCGCGTTCGTGACCGAGGAGGAGATCGCCCGTATCACGAGGCACTGGTCGCGGCAGGGCGAGCCGGAGTTCGACGTCGAGCTGCTGGAGGCGCGCCCGGATGCCGAGGGTACCCCGGGCGACGACGGCGAGTTCTCGCCCGACGAGGACGACCTGCTGGCCGACGCCGCGCGGGTCGTGGTGGAGTCCGAGACGGCCTCGGTGTCGATGATCCAGCGACGCCTCCGCGTCGGCTACACGCGCGCTGGGCGCCTGATCGACATGCTCGAGCGGCGCGGGATCATCTCCGGGTACGAGGGGTCGAAGCCGCGCCAGGTGCTGGTCTCGATGGCCGACCTGCCTCGCATCCTCGACGGAGGCCCGGCGGCGGGAGGCCCCGTCGCGGGCGCCGGGGGCACCGGCACCGAGACCGACCTCGAGCCCGTCGGTCGCTGAGCTCCACCCGGGCGTGACCGCGCCCGGCGTCCGGGGTGGCGAGAATACGCCGCCATGGCCGGGACCGGCGACACCGAGGGAATGCGGATCGGAGACGTTCTCAAGCGCGCACGTACGCGCCAGGGAATCGAGATCCGCGAGGTCGAGGAGCGGACCAAGATCCGCACCAAGTACCTGCGTGCGCTGGAGTCGGAGGATTGGGACGTGCTGCCCAGTCCCGCCTATGCCAAGGGCTTCCTGCGCACCTATGCCCAGCTCCTGGGCATCGACGCCGACGCGGTCGTCGACGAGTACCGCCGCCAGGTCGAGAGCCGGGTCGCGCCCGACAGCCCGCTGCGGATCGGCGAGCCGGTGCTGGAGGGGCGCCGTCGCCCGGGGGAGCCGCCGCCCGGCCGCTTCGGCCCGCTGGTCCTGGTCGGGCTCGGGGTGCTGGCCGCGGTTGGGATCTTCCTCGTGGTGGGCTTGGTTGGCGACGACGATGAGCCTGCGGACAACCAGCGGGCGGAGGCGCGGCGGCAAGCGCAGAAGCGCGAGCGGGTGCAGCGGCGCGAGCGTCAGCAGCAAGCCGAGCAGCCGCCGGCGCAGGGGCCCGTGGAGGAAACGGTGGTCGTGCGCCTCGACGTCAACAGCGACGTAGCGGTCTGCCTGGTCTCGGGCTCGGGCGAGGCGCTGATCGACGGACAGGTCCTGAGCGCCGGTACCGAAGACCAGTTCGAGCGCGAGCGGTTCGAGCTGCGCTTCCCCTCCGGCTTCGATCGGGACCAGTTCGACCTCGCCGTCGACGGCAAGCCCACGAGGCTACCGGAGCTGTCCGGCCCCGCCGCGTTCGCGATCGAGCCGGGTGCGCGGCCTCGTCAGCTCGACCCGCCGGGCTTGGATTGTCCGTGAGCGTGCGCGCAGGAATCGTCGTCACCGGGACCGAGGTGATCACGGCCACGATCACCGATCGCAACAGCCCCTGGCTCTCGCAGCAGCTCGGCGACCTGGGGGTCGAGGTGGCGCACATCCTCCAGGTCGGCGACCGGCCCGACGACATGGAGGCGGCGCTTCGCTTCCTGGCCGGAGAGGGGGCGGAGGTCGATCGTCACCAGCGGCGGCCTCGGGCCCACCGCCGACGACCTCACCGCGGAGGTGGTCGGGCGCTTTGCGGGGCGAGAGCTGGTCCTCGACGAGGCGATGGAGGAGCGAATCGCCGGGATCCTGGCGGAGTTCGCGAGACGGATGAACTTCGACGCCGAGGCGCTGCGCGAGGCGAACCGAAAGCAGGCGATGGTGCCCGAGGGGGCGACGTCCATCGACCCGGCGGGAACCGCCCCGGGGCTGGTGGTCCCGGTCGTCGGCGGGCCCGTGGTGATCGTGCTCCCGGGTCCGCCGCGCGAGCTGAAGGCGATGTGGCCGAAGGCGGTCGAGACCCCGGAGGTCCGAGCGGTCCTCGACCGCGCCAGCCCGCTGGAGATGACCACGCTGCGGCTGTTCGGGATCCCGGAGTCGGAGATCGCGCGGACCCTCCGCGAGATCGAGCAGGAGACCGATCTCTCCGAGCTCGAGATCACCACCTGCCTGCGCCGGGCGGAGCTTCACGTCGATATCCGCCACCGCGCCGGCAGTGAGGCGGCGCTCGCAGCCGTCACCGAGGGCATCGCCGATCGCCACGGGCGCTTCCTGTTCTCCGAGGACGGCTCGTCGATCGACGAGCAGGTGGCGGGGTTGCTTCGCGACGGTCATCGGGTCGGGCTCGCCGAGTCCTGCACCGCTGGGCTGCTGGCGGCGCGGCTCTCGGAGCCGCCGGGGGCGTCGCGTTACCTCGCGGGCGGCGTCGTCGCCTACTCGAACGACTCCAAGATCGAGCTGCTGCGGGTGCCGCAGGAGTTGATCGAGCGCCAGGGCGCGGTCTCCCCCGAGGTGGCCGAGGCGATGGCCGACGGCGCGCTGATCCGCTTTCACGCCGACCTCGGCGTCGGGATCACCGGGATCGCGGGGCCGGAGGGTGGCAGTGAGGAGAAGCCGGTGGGCTACGTCTGCATATGCGTGAAGTCCTCGGGCGGCGGGATGATCGCGCGCGACCTCGTGCTGCCGGGCGACCGGTCCGAGATCCGCGACCGCTCGGCCACCGTGGCGATGCACCTGCTGCGGCGGCTCCTGCGAGGCGAGGACTTCCCGCTCTAGCCAGGATGCCCGCGCCCGAGCCCTACGAGATCGCCGTCCCTGGCGTTCCTTGCCGGAGTGGAGGGCCGCTAGGGCAGGAACTCCCGGGCACGCTCGAGCACCAGCTCTGGCTGCTCGTCGGCGATGTAGTGGCCCACGTCCTCCACCAGCTCCAGGCGCATGTCATCGGCGTAGGGCTCGAAGCCGCCAACGGCGCCCGGGTCGATCGCGAAGTCCTTGGTGCCGAACAGGAGGAGGGTCGGGGTGCGAAGGCGCAAGTCCCTGTAGTGCCCAAGCGCGATCCGCATGACTCCGCCGAAGAACGACCAGCGGTAGAGGCGGGAGGCGGCGACCGCGCGGGACTGGTCGCGCATCCGGTCGGTGAAGGTCTCGAGGACGCCGCCGTCCCAGCAGGTGGGGTTCGGGGTGGCGGCGCGGATGCGGCGGTTCATGAAACCGAGGGCGTGCGGCATCGCTGCCGGGCTCAGCACCGGGATCGCCATGGCGAGCTGGTACCAGAGGCGCCAGCCGCCCTTAAGCGCGAGGGCGGGGCTCAGCCGCAGCCAGGGGTGGATGATGTTGAGGGCGAGGTAGCGCTCGACCCGCTCGGGATGGCGCAGAGCGAGGATGAACGAGGCGAGGCCGCCCCAGTCGTGGGCGACGATCCGCGCCCGCTCCAGCTCGAGCTCGTCGAGCAGCGCCAGGAGGTCGGCGGCGAAGACCTCCGGGTTGTAGGGGCCGTCCGGCGCCTCCGACCACCCGAACCCGCGCAGGTCGGGGCAGATCACCCGGTAGCTCTCGGCCATCGGCCCGATCGAGCTCCCGCCACTCCCACCAGTGCTGGGGCCACCCGTGCACCATCAGGAGCGGCGGCGCATCGGGGTCGCCCGCCTCGGCGAGGTGCAGCCGCACCCCGTTGGCGGTTACCTCGCGGTGGGTGACGCCGTCGACGTGGGGCATGTCGGGGTGGGTG
Source organism: uncultured Solirubrobacterales bacterium (assembly GCA_963797835.1). Lineage (GTDB taxonomy): Bacteria > Actinomycetota > Thermoleophilia > Solirubrobacterales > 70-9 > JBDTSW01. Next base: position 227,276 of record CAWCRN010000027.1, on the reverse strand, counting down.
AGCACCATCGGGTGAGGCTCAGGGCTCGCGCTGGTCGGGGCGAGGCCGGCGCAAGCCCGCCGCCTTCCTCGCCCGGCCCGGTGAGGCGTAGCCGATCGCGGAGAGGATCTTGCCGTCGCGCATCGTGACGATCGCTCCGAAGGGGCCGTCCACCTCGATCCCGGTGAGGCGGAAGCGCCCGACGAGATGCTGCGCGGTCACGACTCGCTCGTCGCCGACGTCGATCGCCTCCTTGAGCTCCATGTGGACGTCCTCGAACGCATCGGCGAAATCGACCCACCACTGGCGCAGTCCCTCATGCCCGTGGTAGGGGCCACGGATCGGCGACTCGTCCCAGTTTCGGATCAGGATCTCCTCGTCGCAGAGCTCGGGCGACAGCTCACCCCGCTCGAGGCCCGCGAACCACCGCCGCACCAAGGCCACGTTCGCTTCCGACATGCGGCGAGTATGGCGGGCGGCGAGCGGTTGCCTCGGCGGCCTGTCGGCTCTGCGCCCAAGGCCACGCATCCTTACGCACGGCGGCTGCCAGGTAGCGTGCCGAGGATGAGCGCCAAGCGCGGAATCTTCGTCGCTCCCTTCGACGAGCTCGTCGATCCGAACACCCTGGCCGGCCTGGCCGCGGGCGCCGAGGAGCACGGCTGGGACGGGTTCTTCGTATGGGACCACGTGCGCTACCGGCCGCCGGTGCTGGCGGTCGCCGACCCGTGGGTGGCGCTCGCCGCCGTGGCCGCCGCGACCGAGCGGATCCGCCTGGGCCCGCTGGTCACCCCGATCTCACGGCGGCGCGTCCACAAGCTCGCGCGCGAGACGGTCACGCTCGACCTCCTCAGCCGGGGACGACTCACGCTCGGGGTGGGGCTTGGCTCCGACCGCAACGACGAGCTGGAGCCGTTCGGCGAGGTCGTCGACCCGCGCGAGCGCGCAAGGCTGCTCGACGAAGGCCTCGAGCGCCTCGCCGCCTACTGGGACGGCGAGTTCCAGCCGCGCCCCGTCCAGTCGCCTCGGATCCCGGTGTGGGTGGCAGCCCGCTGGCCCAATCGCCGGCCGCTGCGGCGGGCGGCCCGTTGGGACGGGCTGTTCCCGATCGAGCTCCCCGGGCCCGAGGCGCTCGCGGAGCTCGGCGAGGAGGTTCGCGAGCTTCGGGGCGCAGCGGGGCGAAGCGGGCCGTTCGACCTGGTCATCGACCTTCCCTCCGGCGCCGAGCCCGGCCCGTGGGAGGAGGCAGGGGCCACCTGGATCCTCACGGACTTCGGGCTCCAGCCCCGCGAGCGCGAGGTGCGGGAGACGATCGAGGGCGGCCCGCGCTAGCCGCTCTGAGCCTCGGCCACGTGGAACCGCTTGAAGAGGTGCCGTGCGCAACGGCTCCGCGGAGTCGCACACGGCGAGCGTTGTCGGGTTTGTCCCACCTCGTGGGATTTTTCCGACAACGCTCGGTTTTCGCGCCGCCGAGAGCGCCAGGCGCGCCGATCTCGACGACCCGCTCGCCCCGAGGCATACCTCCGGCAGTCGCTTGTGACGGAATCGGCGCATTCGGGCCTTGTTTGGCGCCGGTTGGCTCCCTAGCGTGGGCCACGGTGGCGAAGGAGAGGCTCAAGAGCCCGCGTGCGCGGCTGTTCACGGCGCTCGACCTGCCCGACGAGGTGCGGGTGGGGCTCGCCGCGTGGCAGGCGCGCGAGTGCGCCGATCCGGCGCTGAGGCCGGTGGACGAGCCGTCGTTGCACGTGACGCTCTGCTTCCTCGGCTATCGGCCTGAGAAGGCGATCGACGCGATCGCCTCGGTGCTGGCGGGCCTGGAGCCGCGTCCGGTCGAGCTGCGCCTCGAGCCCGAGCCGGTCGGGGTGAAGGGCCGCCGCCCGGGCCTGTTCGCGCTCGACGCGCCCAGTGAGGAGGCCACCGAGTTCCAGGCCGAGCTGGAGCAGAGGCTTGTCGCGGAGCGCCTCTACAAGCCGGAGAAACGCCCGTTCTGGTCGCACGTGACGGTGGCGCGGGTGCGATCGGAGCGCCTGCCGAAGGGCTCCTCGGGGCGTCGGCGGCGGGGCAAGCCGCGGGTGGTGGAGCGGCCCCCGGGACCGCTGCCGGACGACCTGTTGCAGCCCTTTGGCGCCGTCCGAGCCGCTCTTTACCGTTCGCATCTGCGGTCGTCCGGCGCTCGCTACGAGCGTCTCGCGGCCCTCCAACTGCCGCCTGCCACGAGCGGGCGAGAGAGGTGATGAAGGAAATGGCAGAAGCCAAGAAGACGAACTTGAAGGCGGCCGACGCTCAGGCCGCGAAGGATGCGAAGGCCAAGGACGCGGCGCTCACAGCCGCCCTGAGCCAGATCGACAAGGACTTCGGCGCCGGCTCGGTGATGCGGCTCGGCGACAAGGCGGCGATGCCGATCGACGCGATCCCCACGGGCGCCCTGCCGCTCGACATCGCGCTAGGCGTCGGCGGCGTCCCGCGCGGGCGGATCGTCGAGATCTTCGGCCCCGAGTCCTCGGGGAAGACGACGCTCGTCTACCACATCATCGCCGAGGCCCAGGCCCGCGGCGGCGTCTGCGCATTCGTCGACGCCGAGCACGCGATCGACCCGATCTACGCCAAGCGGATCGGCGTCGACACCGACGAGCTCCTGGTCTCCCAGCCCGACTACGGCGAGCAGGCGCTCGAGATCGTGGACGTGCTGGTGCGCTCGGGCGCCGTCGACGTCGTCGCGGTCGACTCGGTCGCGGCGCTGACGCCGCGGGTCGAGCTCGAGGGTCAGATGGGCGAGCAGACCGTCGGCCTCCAGGCGCGGCTGATGTCGCAGGCCCTCCGCAAGCTCGCCGGCAACCTGAACCGGGCGAAGACCGTGTGCCTCTTCACGAATCAGATCCGGGAGAAGATCGGCGTGATGTTCGGGTCGCCGGAGACCCAGCCCGGCGGTCGCGCGCTCAAGTTCTATTCCTCGCAGCGGCTCGACATCCGCAGGATCGAGACCCTGAAGGAGGGCACCGAGGCCGTCGGCAACCGGGTGCGCGTGAAGGTCGTCAAGAACAAGGTCGCGGCGCCGTTCCGCCAGGCCGAGTTCGACATCGAGTACGGGGTCGGGGTGTCGAAGTCCGGCGGCCTGCTCGACCTGGCGCTGGAGCATGACCTGGTGTCGAAGTCGGGCTCGTTCTTCTCCTACGGCGAGCTGCGGCTCGGCCAGGGGCGCAACAACACCAAGCAGTACCTGACCGAGAACCCGGAGCTGTTCGCCGAGATCGAGGGCAAGCTGTTCGACCTGCTCGAGATCGAGCGCCCGGAGGGACCGTCGCCGGTGCCTTTCGTGGGCGCGGAGGAGGCCGCACGGGCGGCCGAGGCGGCGACGAGGCCGCGGCGGCCGCCGGTGGTGCCGCCGAGGCCAAGGACACGGCGGCGGAGGCCGTCGCCGAGGCGGAGAAGAAGGCCGCCTAGCGCGGCCGGGAGCCGTGGCGGGCGCGGGCGAGCGCGATCGGGCCACCGAGGCGTTCGAGCGCGGGCTGGCGGCGCTGCGGCGCAGGGAGCGCGGCACCGCCGAGCTCGCGGAGTGGCTGGCCGCGCGCGGGTTCGCCCAAGCGGACGTCGGCACCGCGATCGCCCGGCTGACGGAGGTCGGCGAGCTCGACGACCGCCGGTTCGCCACCCGGTTTGCCGAGGACAAGCGCGACCTGCGCGGCTGGGGCCCGGAGCGGATCCGCGAGGCGCTGGCGGGTCGGGGGATCGCGAGGGAGTTGATCGACTCGGCGCTCGGAGCGGACGGATACGCCGAGCAGCTGGCCCGTGCCGAGGGCCTCTTGGCTCGCCGCGGCGCCGCCGCCGACCACGGACGCCGAGCGCGCGCGGGCGCTCGCCTTCCTGACCAGGCGCGGCTACGACCTCGAGCTTGCGTACGAGGCGATCCGGCGGTCGGGGCGCGAGGCGGCATAGGCGGGCGAGCCAGACGCCGGTCTTCACCCGGCGGGCTGCGGCCATGGCGGCTGCAGAGCGGGGATCGGCCCCTTGCCAGATCCGCCATTCGGCGACTACGATGCTGAGGCGGCCGATGCGCCGCCGGAAAACGTGACTAACCGGCTGTCAGCCAGCCAATGAGAACCGACTTCGATCACCAGAGCCACGACCGCCTCGTCGAGACACGGAGGTGGCGGGCCTAGGAGCCCCGCCGTCGGCGAGCACAACCCCTCCGGCTGGGCGCGCGGACGCCCGGGCGGGTTTGGCGACATTCCGGTACCTCGCGTTTCTCGGGCGACCACGGGCCGCAGGCGCCAAGCACGGCGCTTAACCGAAGAAGCCACGAGACCGGCCGCCGAGGCCGGCGGGAAGGAAGGGATGGCTACACGCGCGCTCTGGTTGCCCTGGCGGCGCAGTGACGACGACGGGGAGCGTCCGGCCAAGCCTCCGACCGAGGCCACTCCGGCCGCGGCGACGGACGAGCTTCGCGCCCGTCGCGAGGAGATCGCCCGAATGGAGGAGCGGGCGCTTCGAAACGCCGAGTCGCTCGAGGTTCAGCGGGCCGACCTCGAGCGCCGCGCCCAGGCGCTCGAGGACCGCGAGCGCAACCTGGCGCACGAGACCGACGAGATCAAGCGCGCGAAGCGGGTGCAGCGCAGGGAGCTGGAGCGGATCTCGGGCCTGAGCTCCGGCCAGGCCAAGCAGCTCCTGATCGCCGAGGTCGAGCGGGAGGCGCGACACCAGGCGGGTCTGCGCCTGCGCGAGATCGAGGAGGAGACGAAGCGCGAGGCAGAGCGCCGCGCGCGCAGCATCCTCTCGACCGCGATGCAGCGCCTCGCCGCCAGCCACGCCACCGAGTCGACGACCAGGCTCGTCGAGCTGCCGAGCGACGAGATGAAGGGGCGGATCATCGGCCGCGAGGGCCGCAACATCCGCGCCTTCGAGGCGCTAACCGGCGTGGACGTGATCATCGACGAGACGCCCTCGGCGGTGATGCTGTCCAGCTTCGACGGCGTGCGGCGCGAGATCGCACGGATCACGCTCGAGCGGCTGATCGCCGACGGGCGCATCCACCCAGCCCAGATCGAGGAGACGTTCGAGGCCGCCGGGGCGGAGATCGACGTGGCGATCGTCGAGGAGGGCGAGCGGGCTGCGCTCGAGGCCCACGTCCTCGGGCTGGACGCGGAGCTCGTGAAGCTCCTCGGCCGGCTTCGCTACCGGACCAGCTACGGCCAGAACGTGCTCGACCATCTGATCGAGTGCGCCAACCTGGGCGCGATGATGGCCGGCGAGCTGGGCGTGTCGGTCGACACCGCCCGCCGCGCGTCTCTGCTGCACGACATCGGCAAGGCGGTCAGCCACGAGGTCGAGGGGCCGCACGCGCTCGTGGGGGGGAAGATCGCCCGCCGCCACGGCGAGGACGAGGCGGTCGCGCACGCGATGGAGGCCCACCACAACGAGGTCGAGCCGAGAACGGTCGAGGCGGTGATCGTCCAGGCGGCGGACGCGCTCTCCGGCGCCCGGCCGGGGGCCCGGGGCGACTCGCTGGAGGAGTACGTGGCGCGCCTCCGCGACCTGGAGGAGATCGCCCAGCGCCACCACGGCGTCGAGCGCGTCTTCGCGATGCGCGCCGGTCGGGAGGTCCGGGTGGTGGTCGACCCGGGAGAGGTCGACGACGAGGCCGCGGCCCTGATCTCGCACGAGATCGCTGCCGAGATCGAGAAGGAGATGGACTACCCCGGCCGGATCAAGATCACCGTCGTGCGGGAGTCGCGCGCGACCTCGTACGCCAGCTAGCGACGATAGGATCGCGCCCGCAGATGGATGCCGAAACGCTCTTCTACGTCCTGGGCCTCGCCCTCGTTGCGCTCGCGCTGGTCGTCTCGTTCCTGGGGCTCCGCATGGAGAACTTCCCGCCCAGCCGCGGCGCGATGCTTGCCGGCATCTCCGTGTTCGTCGTCCTCATCGGAGCCACCGCCGTGTTCGCCTGGCAGGGCTCCGAGGACGAGCAGGAGCACCGCAACGAGCTGATCGCCGCCGGCGAGGAGCCTTCGCCGGCCGACACGATGGCGGAGATGGAGGCGGCCGCCGCCGAGGCGACGGCGGAGGCCGAAGGGGCGCCGCCGCCGGGCGAGGAGGCGCCCGCGGAGGGAGGAGCGCCGGAGACCGCCTCGGCCGACGGCGCCGCCCTGTTCGAGTCGGAGGGCTGTGCGGGCTGCCACACGCTCGAGGCCGCCGGCGCCACGGGCACCACCGGCCCCGACCTCGACGTGGCGCTCGAGGGGGCGGACACGGCCTTCATCGAGGAGTCGATCGTCGACCCCGAGGCCGAGCTGGAGGAGGGCTTCCCGGCGGGGGTCATGCCCACCAACTACGGCGACGTGCTCAGCCCCGAGGAGCTCGAGGCGCTGGTGCAGTACATCGCCGAGAGCGTCGGCGCCGAGCAGTAGCGCGCTCCCAGCGCCGCGCCGGACCCTCCTAGAATCCCGAACCGTGAGCGGCAAGCGCTTCCACGTCACCACCTTCGGGTGCCAGATGAACGAGCACGATTCCGAGCGGATGAAGGGCATGCTCACCTCGCTCGGCTACAGCGAGTGCGCCGAGCGCACCGACGCCGACCTGATCCTGTTCAACACGTGCTCGATCCGTGAGACGGCCGACAGCCGCTTCATCGCGCACCTCGGCGAGGCCAAGCGCCTCAAGTCCGAGGACCCCGAGCGGGTAGTGGGGGTCGGCGGCTGCTGGGCCCAGTCGGTGAAGGACGAGGTGTTCGAGCAGTTCCCGTTCGTCGACGTCGCGTTCGGCCCGGGACAGATCAACCGCCTCGCCGAGTTCCTCACCACCGACTCGCTCACCGCCCAGGGCTACTTCGAGTTCGAGAGCTTCTCGGGCCACCTGCCGGAGAAGCGCGCCCGCGAGTTCCAGGGCTGGCTGCAGATCTCCCAGGGCTGCAACTGCGTCTGCTCCTACTGCATCGTCCCCTCGACCAGGGGTCGCGAGCAAAGCCGAGCGCCCGGCGAGCTGGTCGCGGAGGTCGAGCGCCTCGCCGCCGACGGCGTCGTGGAGGTGACCCTGCTGGGCCAGAACGTGAACTCCTACGGGCGCGACCTGCCCGTTGAGGATCGGATCCGCTTCTCGGAGCTGCTCGCCCGCATCGACGCGGTGGGTGGGGTCGAGCGGGTTCGCTACACGAGCCCGCACCCGAAGGACATGCGCGAGGACGTGATCCGCGCGCATGCCGAGCTGCCCTCGCTGTGCGAGCACATCCACCTGCCGCTGCAGTCGGGCTCGAGCGCGGTGCTCAAGCGAATGCGCCGCACGTACAACCGCGAGCGTTACCTCGACCGGGTGGCCCTGATCCGCGAGCACGTGCCCGACTGCGCGCTCACCACCGACATCATCGTCGGCTTCCCGGGGGAGACCGAGGAGGACTTCGCCGCAACCCTCGAGGTCGTGGACGAGGTCGGCTACGACAGCGCCTTCACGTTCATCTTCTCCCCGCGCCGCGGGACCCCGGCAGCCGACCTTTCCGATCAGGTCCCGCACGCCGTCAAGCGCGAGCGCATGGGGCGGCTGGTCGAGCTGGTCCAGCACCACGCCCGCGAGCGCGCCCAGCGGTTCGTCGGCCGGACGATGGACGTGCTGGTCGAGGGCCCGAGCCGCACCGACCCCGCCCGCCTCCGCGGCCGCACCCGCCACAACAAGACCGTCAACTTCGACGGCACCGCGGAGCCGGGCGAGTTCGTGGGCGTCGAGATCGCCGCCGCGACCTCGACCACGCTGAGTGGCCAGGAGCGGCTGCTGAGCCGCGTCGCCTAGGCCCCCGGCGCCCGTGGACGTCATCGCGATCTTCGGCCCGACCGCCGTCGGCAAGACCGGCGTCGCGCTGGAGCTCGCCGACGTCCTGCGCGGTCGCGGGGAGGACCCGGTCGCGGTCAACTGCGACTCGATTCAGGTCTATCGGGGCCTCGAGGTGCTGAGCGGCGCCGCGTCGGCCGCCGAGCGCGAGCGCCTCGAGCACCGCATGCTGTCGTTCGTGCCGGTCAGCGAGGAGTTCAGCGCCGGCCGCTACGCCGAGCTCGCCCATCGCGAGATCGACTCGCTCGCTGGCCGCGAGTAGACGGCCCATCGTGGTCGGGGGCACGGGGCTCTATCTGCGGGCCGCGCTGGCCGAGCTCGAGCTGCGCCCGCCCGTGCCCTCGGACGTTCGCGCCCAGGTCGAGGCCGACCTGGAGGCGCGCGGTGCCGAGGCCCTCCACGATGAGCTGGACGAGGCGCTCGCCGCCGGCGTCCACCCGAACGACCGCAAGCGGATCGTGCGCCTCACCGAGCTCCAGCGCCTCGGCATCTACCCGCACACCTCGGGGGCCGGCCTGTGGAGCGAGGAGGGCCTGCGCCATCGGACCGCGCTCGTCGGCCTCACGATCGACCGCGACCGCCTCGCCGAGGCCATCGACGCGCGCGTGGAGGAGATGGTCGCCGCGGGCGCGGCCGAGGAGGTGCGCCGGGCCGACTCCGCGGACGCCTCGCGTACCGCCCGGGCTGCGATCGGCTTCGAGGAGCTGCTGACCGGCGACGTCGAGGGAATGAAGTCCGCCCAGCGCGGGTTCGCCCGCCGCCAGCTCGCCTGGATGCGCAAGATGCCCGGCGTGGAGGTCGTCGATCGCACCGGGCGCTCCGACGGGGTCGTGGCCGCCGAGATCGCCGCGATCGCCGACCGCTGAGATACTCGCGCCGATGCGCTTCGAGAAGTGGCAGGCCCTGGGCAACGACTACATGATCGTCGAGCGCGAGGAACTGCCTTGGGAGCTGACGCCGGCGCGGATCCGGCGGATCTGCGAGCCGCATGTGGGCGTGGGGTCCGATGGGATCCTGCAGCTGGAGCCCGCGAGCGACCCGGAGCACGTGGCCGAGCTTCGGATCTTCAACCCCGACGGCTCGGAGGCCGAGCTGTCCGGGAACGGCGCCCGGGAGGCGGTGCTGTACCTCCGCTCGCACGGGTGGACCGATGAGGACACCTTCAAGATCAGCACCAAGGCGGGGGAGGTGATCCCCACGGTCACCGGCCCAGGCACGGCCGCGATGGCCATCGGGCGCGCCTCGGTGACGTCCGAGGACTACCCGGATGGGTCTGCCGAGGGCACGGGGACGGTCGAGTCAGGCGGGCGGGAGTGGGATTTCCAGCACGTGAACGTGGGGAACCCCCAGTGCACGATCGCGGTTGCGGAGGGGCTCGAGGACCTCGACCTGGGCGTGATCGGCCCCGCGATCGAGGGCAACACGGAGCTCTTCCCCAACCGCACCAACGTCTCGTTCTGGAGTGCCGACGGATCCACCGTGCGGGCCCGCATCTTCGAGCGCGGGGTGGGGGAGACGCTGTCGTCCGGCACCGGGGCGAGCGGCGCCGCCGTCGCCGCCTTCCTGCGGGGCGCGACGAGCCCCCTCATCGTGAAGCTCGACGGAGGCGAGCTGACCGTGGAGGTCACGGCAGACCTCGACGTGACCCTGACCGGCGCGGCAGCTCCCGTCTACGCGGGCGAGCTGTCGCCCGAGTTCGTCCGCGCGCTCGACGATGCCTGACCGCCAGGCCCAGATCCGGGAACTGATGGACGCCTGGAGCGCGCTGCCTTTCGACGAGCTGCGCGATTCGATGGAGGCCGACCCCGATCCGGCCACGGCCAGTGCACCGATCGCCCGCTTCGGCAGGCTGATGGCCGAGCTCCTCGACCCGGATATCCGCTTCTCGGTCGATGCGGTGGAGGCCTATGCGGTGATCTGGCCGCGCGGCAAGGGCCATGGGTTCGGCGAATGGCTGGCGCTGTGGCGTGGGTGGTTCTCGTCGTGGGAATCCATCACGGTGCAGCCGGGCGAGTTCCTCGAGGTCGAGGACACCGTGATCCACGAGTTTCGCGCGCACCTCGTCGGGCGTGGCAGCGGGGTCGAACTGGACGTTGATCACTTCCATCTGTGGAGGTTCGACGGCGAATTCGTCGTCGAGTTCACGATCGAACCAACCCTCGAGGCCGCGACGGAGGCGGCCCAGGGCAGCCGCTAGCCTCATCCGCGCATGGCCCTGACCGACCCGTCCAAGCGCCTCGAGGCGATCCCGCCCTACAAGTTCGCCGAGCTGGAGAAGCAGGTCGCGGACAAGCGCGAGGCGGGGATCGACGTGATCAGCCTGGGGATCGGCGACCCCGACCACCCGACCTTCCCGCACGTGGTCGAGGCGATGCAGGCGGCCGTCGCCGACCCCGGCACGCACAAGTACCCCTCGAACAGAGGGCGGGCGGAATTCCGTGAAGCGCTGGCACGCTTCTACGACACCCGCTTCGGCGTCGAGATCGATCCCGAGTCCGAGGTGATCCCCGCGATCGGCGCCAAGGAGTGCATCTACAACCTCTGCTTCGCGTTTCTCGACGTGGGTGACGTGGCCCTCGCCTCCGACCCCGGCTATCCCGTCTACACGGGTGGGCCGCTCCTCGCCGGCGCCGAGGCCGTGCTGCTGCCGCTCGTGCCCGAGCTGGGCTTCGTCCCAGATCTCGACAGGCTCGACGCCGAGGCCGGCGGCACGCTGGATCGCGCGCGGATGATGTTCATCAACTACCCCAACAACCCGACGGGCGCAGTCGCACCTGACGGCTTCTTCGAGCGGGTGGTGGAGCTGGCCCGCGAGCACGACATCCTCGTCGTCCACGACAACGCCTACTCGGAGACCACCTACGACGGCTACGTCGCCCCGAGCTTCCTCGCGACGCCGGGCGCCAAGGACGTGGGCGTCGAGGTCTTCTCGCTCTCCAAGAGCTTCAACATGACGGGGTGGCGCTGCGCTGCGATCCTGGGCAACGCCGACGCGGTGTCCTCCTACTGGCGGCTGAAGACGAACGTGGACTCCGGCCTGTTCGAGGCGATCCAGCTCGCCGGGGCGGCGGCGCTCGACGGACCGCGCGGGCCGATCGAGGAGATGAACGCGATCTACGCGCGCCGCCGTGACCTGGTGGTCCGGGCACTCGGCGAGATCGGTGTCGAGGTGGCGGCGCCCAAGGGGACGATCTACGTCTGGGCGCCGGTGCCGGAGGGGCATTCCTCGACCTCGTTCGCCGAGCTGGTCCTGGAGGAGGCCGCCGTCGTGGTCTCGCCGGGGTCGATGTACGGGCCGTCGGGCGAGGGCTTCTTCCGGATCTCGCTCACCACCCCCGACGAGCGCATCAGCGAGGCGGTCGGCCGCATGCGCGAGCACATCGCGTAGCGTCGTGGCGAGCTGGCGCGAGGTCGAGGCCGCGGCGCCCGAGCTCGCGGCGCTCGCGCGCGGCTATCTCGACGGCGGGGTCCACAAGACGATCGCGACGTTGCGCAGCGACGGCTCGCCCCGGATCAGCGGCACCGAGTGCGAGCTCGCGGAGGGTGAGCTGTGGTTCGGGAGCATGGCGGGCTCGCTGAAGGCGCGTGATCTACGACGCGACCCCCGCTTCGCGCTTCACAGCGCTTCGGCCGATCCCCCCGGCTGGACCGGTGACGCCAAGCTTGCCGGTACCGCCGAGGAGGTCGACGACCCCGATGCATGGGAGCGTGTATACGGCGGTGACCAGGGCGACTCGCACATGTTCCGGGCCGAGATCACCGAGCTGGCGGTCGTCCGGCTCGACGATGCGCGTAAGCACCTGGTGATCGAGTCGTGGCATCCGGGCCGCGGCGTGACGAGGCGTGAGCGGTAGGCCGTGGCGGACCGCGACCGGGTCGTGTCGGGCGTCCCCATGGAGGACCGATACTCCTACTCCCGCGCTGTCCGGGTCGGCGATCGCATCATCGTCGCCGGTACCGCGCCGGTCTTACCCGACGGCGGCTGCGACCCCGACCCGGGCGCACAGGCACGTCGCTGCCTGGAGATCATCGCCACGGCGCTCGCCGAGCTGGGCGGCTCCCCCGATGACGTCGTTCGCACCCGCATGTTCGTGACCTCGGCGGAGTACGCCGACGCCGTCGGCGAGGTGCACGCGCAGTTCTTCGCCGAGGCGAGGCCGGCTGCGACGATGGTCGTGGTCGCCGGCCTTCTCGATCCCCGCTGGAAGGTGGAGATCGAGGCGGAGGCGCACCGTTCGTGAGTGGGCCGGACGCCGGGGGCTCTCGCCGCCCGGTAGGTTTCCGCGCAGTGGACGCGTGGTAAGCGAAGCTGCAACCTTTCCGCAGATGGCGGCGCCCGGCGCCTTCGTCACCGAGGGCTCCCCCGACCACGCGATCCCGGATGACCCGATGCTGCCGATCGCGGCGATGCGAGTGGTCGAGCAGGAGCTCGCCGTGGAGGGGATCCCGGAGCGCAACCTGGCCACGTTCGTGACCACGTGGATGGAGCCCGAGGCGCGGCAGGTGATCGACGAGAACCTCCACCGCAACTTCATCGACCACGCCGAGTACCCGCAGACCTTCGAGATCCAGCAGCGCTGCGTCCGGATGCTGGCCGAGCTGTTCCACGCGCCGGGCGAGACCACGGGCACCAGCACCCAGGGCTCCTCCGAGGCGATCATGCTCGGAGCCCTGTCGCTCAAGTGGAAGTGGCGCGAGCGCCGAGAGGCCGCCGGCAAGCCGACGGACGCGCCGAACCTCGTCTTCGGAGGCGACGTCCACGTCGTCTGGGAGAAGTTCTGCCGCTACTTCGACGTCGAGCCGCGGATCGTGCCGCTGCAGCCCGGGAAGTACACGATCGGCCCGGAGGACGTGGAGCCGCACGTCGACGAGAACACCATCGGCGTGGCGGCGGTGGTGGGCACGACCTTCACCGGGCACGCGGACGACGTGGTGGGCATCAACGACCTCCTCGTCGAGCTCAAGGACAAGAAGGGCCTCGACGTGCCGCTCCACATCGACGGCGCCAGCGGCGCCTTCGTCTGGCCGTTCCTCCACCCGCACTCCGAGTGGGACTTCCGGCTCGAGCAGGTTCGCTCGATCAACGCGTCGGGGCACAAGTTCGGGTTGGTCTACCCCGGGATCGGCTGGCTGATCTTCCGCGAGAAGGCCGATCTGGCCGAGGACCTCGTCTTCTACGAGAACTACCTCGGCAAGACCGACGCGACGTTCACGCTGAACTTCTCGACAGGCTCCTCGATGGTCCTCGCCCAGTACTACGCCTTCGTGCGCTTCGGCAAGGCCGGCTACCGCTGGATCATGGAGACCATGCAGGCGAACGCGCAGGCGTTGGCGAAGGACATCGAGGCCATCGGCAAGTTCCAGATCATCGGAGAGGGGGAGGAGACGTTGCCCCTGGTGGCCTTCAACCTGGCCGAGGAGCATCCCTACGACGAGTTCGACATCGCCTTCCAGCTGGCGGCCGAGCGGGGCTGGATGCTGCCCGCCTACACGATGCCCCCGAACGCCCAGGACGTGAAGATGATGCGCGCCCTGGTCAAGATCAACCTCAGCCGCTCGCTCATCGACACGCTCGACAGCGACATCGCCCAGGCCATCGAGACGCTTGAGAAGAAGGGCCCCGTGAGCGAGTCCGAGCGCAAGCTGGTCAAGACCAGCGTCACGCACTGAGCGGCGCTCTCATCAGCCTCTCACACGGCTCTCATGTCCCTCTCATGAGCGGGACCTAGCCTCGCGCCAGGCTGGGAAGTCATGGCCCGGGCCCGGCGGTGGGCCCGGCGGGGGTCTGGATCGCGCCGGGCGCGGCACTCGCCGCGCCCGGCGCATGCCTGATCGCGCCGCGGGGGCGGCTTCGCTAGAGCTTGCCCTCGGCGGCCAGCGTGTCGCGGAGGCCCTGGTCGAGGTTGCGCGGCGAATAGTCGAGCTCGCCCATGGCCTTGTCGTGCTTGGCCCAGAAGGTCACGCCGTCGGCCGATGAGATCAGCTCGCGCAGGTTCGGCGGCTGGCCCATGATCTTGCCGACGACCGGGCCGATCGGTGTCATCGCCTTCATCAGGCCCGTGGGGATCGCGCGCTTCGGCGCCTTCCTGTCCGCCACCTTGGCGAGGGTCTCGATCAGCTCGCGCATCGTCGTGATCTGGCCGCCCAGCACGTAGGACTCGCCGGGCTTGCCGCCGTCGAGCGCCAGCAGGACGCCGGCGGCGACGTCCTCGACGTGGACCATGTTCATGCCCAGGTCGGGGAAGGCGATCATCGGCATACGTCCCGCCAGGAAGTCGTTCATCTGCTTGCCGATCGCCGAGTGGTCATCGGGTCCGTAGACGCCGCCCGGCTGCACGATCACGCAAGGCAGACCTTCCTCGGCGATCAGTCGCTTGGCGACCTGATGGGCCTCGTACTTGGTCTGCTCGTAGTAGGAGGTGAACTCCTGGCCGGGATGCTGGTAGCTCTCGTCCACCACCTGCCCGTGGGTGTTGCCGAAGGCGGCGACGGTGGAGATGTACACGACCTTGCCGACCTTGGCGTCGAGGGCAGCGCGCAAAACGTTCTCGGTGCCGAGCACGTTCGCCTCGTACATCGCTCGGTGCTCGGACTGTGGGATGCCGACCTCGTAGATCGCGGCCCCGTGGATCACGGCGTCGCAGCCCTCCATGCCGTCGGCGATCGCCGGGGCATCGGTGAGAGCGCCCTGAATCAGCTCGCAGCCGAGGTCGCTCAGCGCTGATGCCTTGGCCGGGTCGCGCACCAGCGCACGCACGTCGTCGCCGCGCTCGCGCAGCTTGCGAACGACGTGTCCGCCGATGAAGCCGGTGCCCCCGGTGACGAAGACCTTCACTCTTCCTGAGCGTACCCTGTGAGGCCTTGAGGAGCCGGGCGATGACGAGGGCGACTAAGGCCGGGACCATCGGGGCCTGTGCGGCGGGGGTTGCGGCGGTGATCGTGGCCGTGAGCGGGGGTTCGGCGCCCGCCGAGGAGGAGCCCGCCAAGCGCGGGACGGAGCATCAGAGCTTCGCGTTCGCGATCGGGAACGGCACCGTCAGCGGTTCGCCGCAGGCCGTCGCCGAGCGCCTCGGGCGCTTCGACCTGGCGGTGGTCGACGGCGAGGACGCGAAGGGCCAGGCCGTGCAGGCCCTCCAGGCGGAGGGCACAGACGTACTCGGCTACCTCAGCGTGGGCACGATCGAGAAGTGGCGCGGGTGGTACGACCGGATCAAGCGCTACCGCCTCTCCGCCTGGCAGGACTGGCGCGACGAGTGGTACGCGGACACCTCGAAGGCCGGCCTGCGCCGCAAGCTGGTGGCGATCGCCGAGAACGAGATACTCGCGAAGGGCTTCGACGGCCTCTTCCTCGACAACGTCGACATGGTGGAGGTCAAGCGCCACCGCAAGCAGCGCGAGGGGATGGGGAAGCTGGTCGCCGACCTCGACGAGCTCGTCGATCAGGACGGCGGCATGCTGTTCGCGCAGAACGGCGCGCCCGGCGTGCTGGACGGCTACCCGCAGGACGGCGTCGACCCGCTGATCGACCACCTCGACGGCTGGAACCGCGAGGACGTCACCTACACCTATGACTTCGACACGGGCGATTACGAGCGGACCCGAACGGCCGACCGCAACGCGGCGCTCGAGGAGCTGCAGGAGATAGGCGGCGAGGGCCTGATCACGACGGCGACCGACTACACCGGGCTCCAGGGCGGCTTCAGCGAGCAGGAGTGCGGGGCGGTCACGAACGCGCTGGGCGTGGGCGCGCTGCCCTACCTGGCGGACATCGGCCTGACCAAGAAGGCCGTCGAAGCGAACCCACCCGCCGGTTGCTGAACCAGCCAGTGGGCTGCCTACACTGAGGGTCGTGGAGCGAACGCGCCAGGGCCGGTTGAAGCAGACCTCGACTGGCGCCGGCGAGGCCGGCGTCGTGAACGCCCGTGCCCGCCAGCGGGCGCTCGCGGTGGGAGTCGTGCGCGGCAACCGCGGGGAGCGCGACGAGCTGGCCGAGCTCAAGGAGCTGCTTCGCACCGCCGGGGTCGCGACGGCCGGGGAGCTGACCCAGATCCGCCCCGAGCCCGACCCGGACCGTTACCTGGGCCGAGGCAAGCTCGACGAGCTGAAGGCCGAGATCAAGCGTTCCGACGCCAACCTGGTGGCCACCGACGACGAGCTCGCGCCGCGCCAGGAGCGAAACCTCGAGGCTGCACTGGGCGTGCCGGTGATCGATCGCACCGCCGTGATCCTCGACATCTTCGCGTCGCACGCCAATACGGCCGAGGGAAAGCTTCAGGTCGAGCTGGCCCAGCTCGAGTACAACCTGGCCCGGATGCGGGGGCTGTGGACCCACCTCGAGCGCCTAGGCGCCGGGCGAATGGACGGCGGCATCGGCACCAGGGGCCCGGGCGAGTCGCAGATCGAGACCGACCGCCGGCTCGCCCGCGACCGGATCTCCGCCCTGCGCCGGCGGCTGCAGGCGCTCGAGCGGAACCGCTCCGTGATGCGCGCCCAGCGCGACTCGGCGAGCGTCCCGACGGTCGCCCTGGCCGGGTACACGAACGCCGGCAAGTCGACGCTGCTGAACGCGATCACCGGGGCCGAGGTGGGGGTGGGGGACAGGCTCTTCCACACGCTCGACCCGACCACCCGGTCCTACCGCCACGAGGGGCGCGACTACCTGATGACCGACACGGTCGGGTTCATCCGCAAGCTTCCCCACCAGCTGGTCGAGGCCTTCATGGCGACCCTCGAGGAGACCCGCCGCGCCGACCTGATCGTTCATGTGGTCGACGGGTCCGAGGAGCCGACCGAGCGGAGGGGCTCGATCGAGGCGGTGGACCTCGTGCTCGAGGAGCTCGGGGCCGGCGACCGCCCTCGTCTGGTGGTCTTCAACAAGATCGACCTGCTCGACGACGATGGACGCCGTGACCTCCTCGTCGGCCAGCGTGACGCCGTCGGCGTGTCCGCTCTGACCGGCGAGGGGCTCGACGAGCTTGGTGGCCGCATCGCCGAGGCGTTCAAGGCGACGCTGCGCCCGGTCGAGCTGCTGGTCCCCTACGACCGAGGTGCCGCGCTATCCGAGCTGCACGCCCTGGCCGGCGACCTCGAGCGCGAGGACCGTGCCGAGGGGGTGCTGGTCCGAGCCCGCGTGCCCGCGGCGTTGACCCATCGCTTCGCGGAGTTTGCGGTGAACGGTTCCGAGCCCAACGGCGCGGATCCCAGCTGACGCCGAGGCCGCGTCTAGCCTGCGGCACGTGGAGCTGCGGGTCCGACTGCTGAGCGAGGCGGCGACGCTGCCGGCGCGCGCCCGCGAGGGCGACGCCGGGCTCGACCTCCACGCCTCGGAGCCCGCGATCCTCGGGCCGGGCGACCGTGCCTCGGTGGGGACGGGGATCGCGGTGGAGATCCCGGCGGGGCACGCCGGCCTGGTGCTGCCGCGCTCGGGTCTGGCGGCGCGCCACGGCATCGCGCTGGTCAATGCCCCCGGGTTGATCGACTCGGGATACCGCGGCGAGGTCCGGGTGCTGCTCCTGAACACGGACCCGCACCAGCCGTTCGAGATCGGCGTCGGCGACCGCATCGCCCAGCTTCTGGTGACGCCGTTCACCGCCTCCGTCCCGGTCGAGGCGGTGGCGCTGACGGCCTCCGCTCGCGGCGAGGGCGGGTTCGGCTCAAGCGGCCGCTGATCGCCCCCGTCCCTGACCTATTCGATCAGGAGATGCCGGCGGCGGCGCGGGCCGAGGCGTGGGCGGCGGATTCGAGCGTGTCGTCGAGCGGGGCCAGGTCGGGCTCGGAGCCCTCGCGGCGAGCGAGCGCCAGGGCGATCAGGTGATCGGCGAGGGCGGCGTTCTTGGGGAGGAGGGGGCCGTGCAGGTAGGTGCCGAAGACGTTGTCGCGGCGGATGCCCTCGAGCCCGTCGCGGCCGTTGTTGCCGAAGCCCTTCAGCACCCTGCCCAAGGCCATCGCGTCCTCGCCGAGGTAGGTCCGTCCGCCGTGGTTCTCGAAGCCCGCCACCGTGAGCGGGCCGTCCGGCAGCCCGATCTCGATGGCGACGTTCCCGATCAGGCGCTCGCCCTCCTCGCGAACGGTCTCGAGGTCGGCGATCCCGAGCCCCTCGATTCGCTCCTCGCCCAGCTGGTAGGAGTGGCCCAGGAGCTGGTAGCCGCCGCAGACTGCGAGCACCACGGCGCCGTCGTCCGCGGCGGCGGCGAGCCCCTCGCGCTTCGTGGCCACCATGTCGGCGGCGACGAGCTGTTGGTCGCGGTCCTGGCCGCCGCCGATGTAGATCAGGTCGTGGGCAGCCGGGTCAAGCCCGTCGCCTGGGGCGGCCGCCGCGTAGGAGAAGTCGATCCCGCGCCACTCGCAGCGGCGCTGGAGGAAGAGGATGTTCCCGCGGTCGGCGTAGATGTTCATCTGCTCCGGATACAGGGCGAGCAGGCGCAGCTTCATCAGGATCCCTTCGCGAGCAGCACGATCGACGAGCCGACGTAGCGGTCGCTCTCGGTCACGGCGATGGTGCCGACCTCGTCCAGCCCGGCGCCCCTGGCCTCGTCCGCCAGCACCTCGGCATCGAGCAGGTCGAGGTGGTCGATGTGCTCGTCCTCGGTGAGCGTGCCGTCCGGAGCGATCGTCTGGCGCAGACGGTGCACCTCGAGCTGGGCATCGTCGGCGTCGATCCCGAGGGGAAGGCTGGAGTGGACGTACCCGTCCACCTCACGGACGTCGGGCAGCACCTCAGGGGCACTGTCTCCGACCGTGATCGGGCCCTCCACGATCGCCAGCGCGGCGACCCCACCGGGGGCGAGCGCGCGGGCGATCCCCTCGAGAGCTGCGCCCCGCCCGGCGGGGCCGCCAAGAAGCTGGATCAGCTGCGTGGCACCGATCACCAGCGGATAGGCACCCGCCTCGACGTCGAGCCTCCGAACGTCGCCGACGCGAGCGGTCACGTCCAGCCGTTCCGATGCTGCGCGCTCGCCGAGCTCTACGACCAGGTCGGGGACGAGTTCGACTGCGTCCACGCGGTGTCCCCGGCGGGCGAGGTGGAGGGCGACCCGCCCGGTGCCGGCCCCGAGCTCCAGGATCGGCTCGCCGTGGCGCTCGGCGAGCTCCTCCAGGGTGGGCAGGTCGTCGGCGTAGCCACTGCACTCGACGTCGTGCCAGATCGTGGCCTCGCTCACCACAGCCGGTCGACCTCCTCGAGCAGCTCGTGGAACGCGCGGCGCTCGGCGGCGAGGCTGTGCTCCTCGGCCGTCCGTCCCGCGGCCGCGACCAGCTCGCCCACCTGGGCGGCGGTCAGCGCCAGCGCCGACTCGGCGGCGGCGACGAGCGCGTCGGGCTGGTAGCCGGGGCGAAAGGCGTTCGTGCCGTCGAGGCAGAACGAGCGGTTGCCGACGCAGTCCGGGCAGACGACCAACGTCCCGAGCGCCATGCCCTCCAGCGCCGGCAGGTAGAAGCCCTCCTCCTCGAGGGGGACGAACAACGTGGCGCGGGCGCGTTGGAGCCGGTTCAGGAACTCGGTGCGCGGGACCCGCTCGCCGAGCACCTCCATCGAACGCCCGGGTGCCTCCAGCCTCGAGGCCAGCTCGGCGCCCAGCTCGGGGCGCTTCACCGCGACGACCAGCAGGTCGACGTCCCGTGGCTTCTCTCCTGCCCGGGGCAGGGTCTCCAGGTCGAGGCCGTTGGGGATCACGGTCAGGGGCCCGTCCACGGCGCCCGTGTCGCGCACCGCGGCGGCCACCTCGTCGCTGACGCAGATGCGGATCGCCTTCCGGCTCAAGAACTCGAAGCGCGTCGATTCCGGGTCGGCGTGGCGCATGCCCTGCAGCAGGTTCACCACCGGGGTCTCGCCCGCCGCCCTCGTGGCCATCGAGCATCGCCCAGTCGCGCCCCGCTACGAAGTAGATGTCGGGGACGACCGACCCGGGCTCGACGACGTAGTCGGCGGCGTCGCGCCACGGGTTGTCCTCGTCCCACCGGGTCCTCGGGGCGAACTCGATCCGTGGCTCGAACCCGGGCGCGGCCAGCACGTGGTTGAAGTAGTCCCAGACCTTGAGGTGGCCGCCGTGGAAGCGGCGAAAGTCGCGAAAGAAGAGGACGGTTCGCTTGCCGCCGCTCCCGGGAGCGCCCATCTCAGCCCGGGCTCGCGGCGGGCGCCTCGAGCAGCCGCTCGACGCTCTCCTTGGTGTAGGACTGCCACTGGGCCCCCTCGGAGGCGAGCAGCCGCTCGCCGATCCGCAACATCATCTCGCGGTCGTAGAGCTTGCTCAGGTTGCGGCTCTCGAGGGGCTCGTCGAGATCGGCCGCCAGCGGCTGGATCACGCTCAGCGCGCGCCCCTTCGACTCGACGACCTCCTCGTAGCGGATGAAGCTCTCGGGCGGCAGATGGCGGTGCCACTGCTCGTGGAACCAGTCGAGCAGGTGGAGTTGGCGATCCAGGGGGTCGTCCAGGGCGGCGAGCGCGTCACGCAGACGGGGGTCGAGCCGCTCTCCGGCGGGAACGTGCCCGCGCTGGGCGTTGAAGTCGATGGAGTTCCACGACGTCATCACGGCTAGCGGGTTGCGCATCACCGCGTACACGCGGAACCGCTTGACCAGGTCGCCCAGCACCGCCGTGAAGGCGGCGTTGTGCTTGATCACGAGCGTGAAGTCCTCCGTCAGCGGCTTGTCGACGACGATCTCGCTCTTCGAGGCCTTGCTCTTTCGCAGGCCGGACTCGCCCTTCTCGGAGCCGTGCGGGTTGTCGGGAACGGCGCCCCCGACGTTCTTGGAGATGGCCCGTCCGCGCTCGTGGAGCGACTCTCGCTGCCCGTCGCAGAACGTCTGAACGGCCTCCGCGATGGCCGTGTGCCCGTCCAGCTCGGCGAACCCCTTCACCCGCATGGGCTCGTGGAGGGCCACGGTGTCCGGGACCTTGTTGAGCAGGTGGCAGGTGAGCGTGGTGCCGGAGCGCGGGGTGCCGGAGATGAGGACGTCGTTTCGGGCCATCAGGCGCCCAATGGTAGGGGCCGCACCGCCGCCCGCCCGCTTCAGGCCCAGTAGTCGCGGGCCAGGCCCCGTGAGGCCAGCAGCGTGCGCAGCTCCAGCAGCGCCGTGTAGGTGGGGAGCGCGAAGACGCGCCCTTGCGCCTCGGCCACCGCTCGGTCGAGGGAGCGGGCGACGTCCGCCTCGACAGTGATGGCGTCCTCGTCGACCCCTGCGTACTTGAGGCGAACGGCCATCTCCGGGGCACGCGTCCCGGTGCATACGACGCTCCGCACGCCGCCCGCCAGGAGCTCGAAGTCGGCGTCCCACACCCACGAGACGTCGCGCCCGTCGGCGATCCCGTCGTTCAGGGCGACCCAGAGGTCGATCCCGCCCGACGCCCCATTGGGGTCAGACCCCGCCTCGAGGCGAACCGTGCGGAGGACCTCGTTCGTCCCGGCCGGGTTCTTGATCAGCAGGATCGAGACAGGCTTGCCGGAGACCTCGATCGTCTCGACCCGCCCGAAGGCCGCCTCGGTGGAGGCGAGGCCGGCCGCGGCCGTCTCGAGATCGACCCCGAGCTCCAGCCCGGCGGTCAACGCCGCCAGGGCGTTGTAGACGTTGTAGAGGCCGGGTAGCGGGAGCGACAGGTCGACGTCGCCCGCCGGCGTGACGACGGACACGTCGGAGCCCTCCATGCCGCGGAGCCGGATGCTGTGCGCCACGACATCCGGGTCGGGGCGATCGGCCGCGCAGTTCGGGCAGGAGTAGTGGCCGAGGTGGCCCACGAAGGCGCGCTCGTAGGAGTACGGGGCGCCGCAGCGCCGGCAGTGCTTGGCGTCGTGTGCGTGCTGCAGCTCGGGCAGGGCCTGGCTTTGGTCGGCGATGCCGAAGTAGGTGACGCCTGGGCGGCGTGCCAGGTCTCCATCGCGGCCCAGATCGGCGATCAGCGGGTCGTCGGCGTTGAGGACGAACCGCGTTCGCCCGGCCCGCTCGGCGACCATCCCGGCCCACTCGTCCGCCAGCGTCTCGAGCTCTCCGTACCGGTCGAGCTGGTCGCGGAAGAGGTTGGAGAGCACGACCAGCCTGGGCTCCAGCTCGCGCGCGACCTTCGGCAGCCAGGCTTCGTCGACCTCGAACAGGCCCTCGTCGCCGCGCTGGGAGAGCAAGGCGGTTGCGACGCCCCACGTCATGTTGGAACCGGCGCGGTTGTGGACCGGCTCGCGACCGGCCGCCTCGAGCGCCGCCGCGATCATCCCGCACGTCGTGGTCTTGCCGTTGGTCGCTGAGACCAGCGTCGATCCGGCGGTGAGGCCGGTGCCCAGGCGGGAGATCGCGTCGGGGGCCAGCCGCAGCAGCACCCGTCCCGGCAGCGTCGTTCCGCCCCCTCTACCGCTTCGCCTGCTGAGCGCGCCGGTCGCTCGTGCGGCGGCGAGCTTGGCGCCAAACAGCGCGCTCACCGCGGGCCTGCGAGCGCGGCGCCCTCCGGCGCGATCACCCGCAGGGCTCGCCGCAGCACGCGGACCGTGGCCGGAAGGTCGGCCAGGTGGTCGCCGTCGGCGTAGACGGCGAAGGGCCGGTCGGCCTCGATCCGCACCTCGGAGGCCTGGCGGACGCTGACCGTGGGCGTCTCCACGTGGGTGCCCTTGAACACCTTTGGCAGGTTAGCCAGGAAGCGGAGCTTGCCGACCTCGCCGGTGCTGACCACGTCGAGGAGGCCGTCGTCGAGCACGGCGTCCGGCGCGATGAACATCCCGCCGCCGTAGGCGCGGCTGTTGGCCGCGGCCACCGAGTACCCGGTGAACTCCTCGACCTCTCCGTCGAGGGTGAGCTTGAAGCGGGCGGGCTCCCACTCCACCAGGGCCCGGAGCGCGGCGTAGAGGTACACGGCCCGCCCCTTGACGCGCTTCGCCTCATTCGCGATCCGGTTGGCGTCGGAGTCGAAGCCACAGCTGGCGATGCACAGGAACCGCTTGTCGTTCACCTCGCCCACGTCGACCTCGCGTGTGTGGCCCGCTGCGAGCACCGCGACGGCATCCTCGATCTCCGTCGGGATGCCGAGCACGCGGGCGAAGTCGTTGCCGCGCCCGCCCGGCAGCACTCCGAGCGGCGTGGCGGTGTTGGCCAGGGTGCCCCCGACCTGGCCCACGAGGCCGTCGCCGGACATCACGACCACGACCTCGCCCGCTCCCGACGCCAGCCGGGCCTCGACGCATCCATGCTCGATCCCCGTCGTCTCGACCACGCGGTGCTGGATGCCGTGGGCGTCGAGCGCCTGGCGAGCCTGCGGTAGGAGTTCCCGGACCCGCCCGCCCCCGGCCGAGGGGTTGGCGAGCAGCAGGTGACGTGTCCCCGTGGGTGATGACACTGGCCCGTGAGCCTAGTGGCGGATCGCCGATGGCAGGTGGAGGCGGTTGGGTAGCCTGCGCCCCCGCATGTTCACCCGTCGCCGGATAGCTCCGAGCGCCCCCGCGCTCGCCCTGGCCGTGGGCGCCCTGGCCCTGGCCGCCTGCGGCGACGGGGACGATCCCGCCACGACCGCCACGACCGCGGCGAAGGACGCCTGCGAGGAGGTCGCGCCGGCCGAGCCCAAGCAGGTGAAGCTGAAGCCGCCCACCGAGAAGGTCAAGCCGGGCGAGGAGATCACGGCGACGGTCGAGACGAACTGCGGGGACTTCCAGTTCGAGCTGGACACCGAGAACTCGCCGAGGACCGCCGCCTCGTTCGTGCAGCTGGTGGAGGAGGCCGTCTACGACGGCACCCCGTTCCACCGGGTGGTCGACGGGTTCGTGATCCAGGGTGGCGATCCCGCCGCCGACGGCACCGGCGGCCCCGGTTACTCGGTGACCGAGGAGCCGCCGGCCGACGCGGCCTACACCCGGGGCGTCGTCGCGATGGCGAAGACCGGGGTCGAGCCCGCGGGCACGTCGGGCAGCCAGTTCTTCGTCGTCACCGCGGCGGACGCCGGGCTCCCGCCCGATTACGCGATCCTCGGGAAGCTGACCGGGGACGAGGAGGCGGTGGACAGGATCGAGGCGCAGGCCGACCCCGAGCTGGGCCCCGCGGGCGGCGAGCCCGCCGTGCCGGTCGTGATCGAGCGGATCACGCTCGAGCGCTGAGCGGGCGCGCGGTGGAGTT
Source organism: uncultured Solirubrobacterales bacterium (assembly GCA_963797835.1). GTDB lineage: Bacteria > Actinomycetota > Thermoleophilia > Solirubrobacterales > 70-9 > JBDTSW01. The sequence goes on along the minus strand of CAWCRN010000027.1, from coordinate 203,408 downwards.
CGAGGTCGAATCCGGCGGGGTGGCGCTCGCCGGCGAGGAGACCAGCCGGGAGGGCCCGACGATCGTCCTGATGCACGGCCTGACCGCCACGCGGAGCGTCGTCCTGCACGGCTCCAAGCACCTGCCGCGGCAGGGCTACCGGCTGGTCGCATACGACGCCCGTGGCCACGGACGCTCGGGTGACGCGCCGGCTGGCACCTACGGTTATGTCAACCTGGCCGACGACGCCGCGGCGGTGCTCACACAGCGGGCGGGGGAGGGCAGCCCGGTCCTGGCCGGGCACTCGATGGGCGCACACACGATCGCCGGCCTGGCGCTGCGCGATCCGGCTCGCTACGCCGGGCTCGTGCTGATCGGGCCGGCGGTGGTGGGGGACCCGCCCAGCGAGGAGTCGCTCGCGAGATGGGACCGCCTCGCCGACGGACTCGAGCGCGGTGGGGTGGAGGGCTTCGTGGAGGCCTACCAACAGGGCCTGCCGGCGGAGTGGCGCGAGACGCTGCTTCGCATCGCGCGCATGCGCCTCGGCCAGCACGAACACCCGCAGGCCGTGGCGCGGGCGCTGCGCGAGGTGCCGCGCTCGATCCCGTTCGCGGGGCTCGAGGCCCTGGCTGCGCTGGACGTGCCGTCGCTCGTCGTGGCGAGCCACGACGAGGCCGACCCCGGCCATCCGTACGCCGTGGCCGAGGCGTGGGCAGAGGCCCTCCCGAGGGCACGGCTGATCAGCGAGGAGCAGGGGGAGTCCCCGCTGGCCTGGCAGGGGGGCAAGCTCTCGCGGGCGATCGAGGAGTTCTCCGAGACGGACGCGGTGCGCGAGCGGCGTAGCCGCTAGGCCGGCCTGTCCGCGAGCCGGGGACCGTCCACGAAACGACCGATTCGTGGATGCTCGGGGCCGTTGAGGCCCGGCTGTGACGGGCGGGTCGTCCTCGAATTCCACGATCCCGGGTCGATCAACCTTGGTCCGAGGCTGCGGCCGTGACCGCCCTACTCTCGCAGCCCGGCGGCTTTGAGCGCCTCGGTCTCGCTGAGAAAAACGCGCCCCCAGACCGCCTTCCCGTCGCGCCACTCGGTGACGTTCCATTGCGTCTGCTCCATTGGCACGTCGCTTCCCACTCCGTGGCCATGAGCGCGCTGCCGGGTAACCGTGACCTCACCCAGGTCGCGCACCTCCTCGATCTCCGCCCTGAAGTCCGAGGAGACCGCGAGAAGGCCCTCCCACCAGCTCCGGATGCCGTCGTGGCCGCGGTAGGGGCCGCCGCCCTCCAGCTCCACGAGGTGGGAGAAGTACTCGATGTCGGGGTCGCAGAGCGCGAGATAGGACTCGATGTCGCGCCGATTGAAGGCCTCAAAGGCACGGCGGACGAGTTCGACGTTCTCCTGCGACATCGGCTACTCCTCAAGCCCGGCGGCTTCGAGGGCCTCTTTGGGGTCGAAGTAGTCGCGGTAGCGAACAGCCTTGCCGTTATTGAAGTCGATCACGTACCCGATGGGCGACTCGACGTCGGCCCCGCTTTCCTTGCCCCGCCCGTGAAGGTGGCCGATCGTCACGAGTCGCTCACCCAGGTCCCGGATCTCCGAGATCTCGACCCGGAACTCTGCGAAGGCCTCGTCCAGGTCTCGCAAGAACTCGCGACACTCATCGTGTCCGCGAAAGGCAGTCGACTCACCCCCGAACATCGCCGGAAGCGCCAGATGCAACACCACGTCGGGGTCGAGCTCCTCCAGCATCGCTCCGACGTCCCGGCGGTTGAACGCGTCCAACCCGCGCTTGTATGCCTCTACGTTCTCCTGCGACATCGCCTACGCCGACAGCCCGGCGACCTTGAGGGCCTCGCTGGGGTCCCCGGTGCTCCACACCACAGTCACCATGCCGTGCTCGAAGGTGACAAGCGCACCCAGCGGCACTTCGGCCTCGATGCCACTGCCCCGGCCGCGCGCGCGGAAGGTGCCAATCGCGAGGACCCGGTCGCCAAGGTCGCGGACATCCGGGTATGCCCAGTAGAGCTGGTCGAAGGACTCGCCGAACTCTCTGAAGAAGTCGCGGACGCCCGCGTGCCCCGTGTAGACCATGCCCTCGCCGCCCAGCAGTTCCTCAAGGAACGCATGCCACTCGACCGCCGGGTGCAGGTCCTTCAGCACGGCTTCGATGTCGCCGCGGTTGAGCGCGGCAACTGCCAGCTCGAAGCTCTCCACGTTGGCCTGCGACATGGGCTAGCTACGAATCCCTGCGAGCACGGTGGGTTCCCCTCATTAGACGGCGGCGACACCCATGCTCTCACACGGCATTACGCCCGGCGTAAACAGCGGTTCCCCTGCGACAGTCGCCTAGCGCGCTGCGAGCCGCCATCGGGGCGGTGTTCAAGGCGGTGCACCTCCGGCCTTGTTGTGGAACAGCCGGAGCACAATCTGACGGGCAGCGGTGTGCCGGAGTAGCCGGCCACGAGCGCAGCCTATGCTTTGCACTCGTGAGCGACGACGAGGGGCACGCGATCCACTACACCGCGGTCGAGCGGGGGACTCCGGTGCGCTCGGCCGACGGCGCCGACGTGGGGACCGTTTACCAGGTGGTCGACAACTACCGCGAGCACATCCTCGACGGGATCGTGCTCGAGACCGCCTCGGGCGAGCTTCGGTTCGTGGACGGCCCCGAGGTCAGCCGCACCGCCGAGCGGCTCGTCACACTGGCGATCGGGGAGGCCGAGGTCGCGGACCTGCCGCCGCCGGAGAAGGGGCCGGGTTCGTACCGTGCCAACGTCCGCTCGGGCCGCCTGGGCCGCCTTTTCGGGGGTGGCTGGAAGCGCGATTGAGAATCCGCCCCGTGGGTATTCTCCCCGAGTGGATCCATCCACCTGCCAGGTGGGGCTGGATCTGGTCGACAAGGGGGTAGGCGCAATCGAAGTCGAGGGAGACAAGGGGCAAACTGCGCCCGACTTGCGGCTGGTCCTACCCGCCGAAGCTCAGAACGTGGGCGTCGTCCGCCACGCGCTCGCCGGCCTCGCCGAGGCACTCGGCATGGAGCCGGGGCGGGTCGGCGACCTGAAGACGGTCGTGACCGAGGCGTGCATGAACGCCGTCGTCCACGCCTACGAGGAGCAGCCGGGGCCACTCGAGGTCGACGCCCGGCGCGAGCAGGACGCCCTGGTGGTGATCGTTCGCGACCAGGGTGGCGGGATCCGGCCCCGTGCCGACCTCCACCGCCAGAGCCTGCGAATGGGCCTGCCACTCATCGCGGCCCTGTCGAGCAGCTTCGAGATCGGCGGCTCGCCGGGGAGGGGGACCGTGGTGACGATGCGGCTCGCGTTCTCGGCCAACGGCATCCCGCCGGCGACCCCCGTCGCCGAGGCCGATCCCGGCGCGGCGATGTCGATGCCGGCCGGGGCGATGGTGGGGCCCGTGCTGTCGCGGATGATCTCCATCTTCGCGGTGCGCGCCGACTTCTCCGTCGACCGCCTGTCGGACGCCGTGCTCCTGGGCGACGCGGTGTCCTCCCAGGTAACGGAGTCCTTCGTGGAGGGCACCGCGAACGTCGTCGTCGACGAGGCCGACGGCGTCGTCACCGTCCGGGTGGGGCCGCTCGTGTCCGGGGCGGGCGATCGCCTGCTGGACCAGATGCGGATCCCGCAGCTCGACGCCTCCGTCGAGCGCCTGGCGGACTCGGTCCGCGTCGAGCGCGAGGACGACGCCGAGTACGTGGGGATCGAGATCTCGAGCAACCGCGGCTGACTCGTCAGACGTCGCGTCCTGCCGCCGTGCGGACGCGGTCCAGGGCTCGGCGCAGGATGCGCGAGACGTGCATCTGCGAGTACCCGACGCGCTCCGCGATCTTCGACTGCGTCAGGTCCTCGACGAAGCGCAGCCGCAGCACCTCGCGCTCGAGGTCGCTCAGGACGCGGGCGCCGGCGCTGATGGCCGAGCGCTCCTCGACGAGCTCGAAGCCGGGATCCTCGTCGCCCACGCGCTCGCCGATCGAGGCGTCGCTCAGCTCGTCGCCGGCGGCCGGCTGGTCGAGCGACATCGTCCGGCGCGCGTCACTGGCCTCCATCGCCTCCAGCACCTCGTCCTCGCCGATCTCCAGCCGGTCGGCGATCTCGACCACGGTGGGGGAGCGCTCGAGCGAGCTGCCCAGCTTCGTTATGGCCTCCTCCACGTCGCGGATGCGCTCCTGGAGCCCGCGGGGAACCCGCATGGTCCACACCCGGTCGCGAAAGTGCCGGCGCAGCTCGCCGAGGATCGTCGGGCCGGCGAAGGCGGCGAACGGGACGCCGCGCGAGGGGTCGAAGCGGTCCAGGGCCCCCATCAGGCCGACGCTCGCGACCTGGATCAGGTCGTCGCTGGGCTCGGCGCCGCCCGAGTAGCGCATCGCGAGGCTGCGCGCCAGGGGCAGGAAGCGCGTGACGAGCTCCTCGCGGAGTCTTGGGTCACGTGTCTCGGCGTAGCGGGCCAGCAGTTCGCGATCCCCGGCAAGGCCCTCGGCGGGCCCCAGAGCCGGGGAGTCGGACTCCTCCCGGCCGTCAGGGTCGTGTTCCGGACTCAAGTAGCTCATCCATGACAGAAGCCCGGGCGGGCCCGGGCTTCTGTGCTGCCTCGCCGCATCTGCGGCGCTATATGTAGCGCAGAAGGAAGCCGACGTGCCGCCGTCGATCCTCGCGCGGAAGGGGGCTGTACCCCGTCCATTCGTGCTTGAAACACGAAGTTCCCATAACGGGTCTTATCGAGCACAGGATCCGTGCCTGGGCCCGCCGTGGCTAGTTGAGCGACGGGTCCTCCGGCATCCGCGCCACGAGCGCGTACTGGCCGCCCTTGCGCGCGAGGACGTCGTTCCACAGCGTCTGCGGGTCGTCCGGGAAGAGCTCCCGCGGGAGCGGTGGCTCGATGATCCAGGAGTCCACCTCCATCTCGGCCTCGAGCTGGCCGGCCCCCCAGCCGGAATAACCGGCGTAGACCCGCGCGCGGCGGACGACGGCGCCAAGGTCCTCCGTTGCGAGGTCGGCCGCGGCGAATCCGACGTCCGCCGTCACGATCCACGCCGCCGCTCCCGGGTCGGAGAACTCGGCGAGGATGACGAGCGCGGTCGGCTGCACGGGCCCTCCGACGTAGATCGGCGCCTCGGCCCCTGCGGCGTCGGCGAGCTGCGGGACCACCTCGCCTACCGTGGCGTCCGATGGCCGATCGAGGACGATCCCCATCGCGCCCTCATCGTTGTGCTCGGTGATCAACACCACCGAGCGCGCGAAGTTGGGGTCCACCAGCGCCGGCGAGGCCACAAGCAGCTTTCCTCGGAGGGATTCGTCCATCATCCGTATCTTCCCGCTCCGGCCGCCGGTTCACATAATTCAGCTTCGGCGCCGGGGCGGCCATTGGCTTCTCTAACCTCGTAGCCATGGTTTCAGACGTCACCGAGAGCGATTTCGAGCAGGCGGTCGTCGAGCGCTCGCGCGAGGTACCGGTCGTGGTCGACTTCTGGGCCGAGTGGTGCGGTCCATGCCGCCAGTTGGGCCCCGCGATCGAGGCTGCCGTGGCGAAGCGCGAGGGCCGCGTCGAGCTGGCAAAGGTCGACGTCGACTCCAACCAGTCGCTCGCCCAGGCGTTCGGCGTCCAGGGCATTCCCGCCGTGAAGGCGTTTCGCGACGGGGAGGTGGTGGATGAGTTCACGGGCGCGCTCCCGCCGGCGCGGATCGAGGAGTTCCTGGACCGGGTCGTCCCCTCCCCCGCCGACGAGCTGGCCGCGTCCGGCGACGAGGAGTCGCTGCGCAAGGCGGTCGAGGTGGATCCGCGCCACTCGGAGGCCGCGCAGAAGCTGGCCCGGATCCTGATGGAGCGCGGCGACGAGGACGAGGCACGCCGGGTCCTGGAGCCGATCGCCGGCGACTTCATCGCCGAGGGGCTGCTCGCCCGACTACAGCTCGTCTCGGGCGAGTCGACGAACGGGCTCGATCGCTCGCAGCTCGAGCAGGCGCTCGCCGCCTGGGACGAGGGCGATCACGAGACGGCTCTCGAGGGCCTCCAGGGGGCGATCGCCTCCACAGACGACCCCGAGACCCGGGACCTGCTCCGCAAGGTGATGGTCGCCATCTTCACCGAGCTCGGGCCCGCGGACCCCCTCGCCAGCGCCCACCGCCGCCGCCTCGCGACCCTCCTGAGCTGAGCAGCGCGTGGGCGATCCTGTTGGCGGGGTCGGGATCCTCGCCGCCTTCGCGGCGGGCCTCGTGTCGTTCCTCTCCCCCTGCGTGCTGCCGCTGGTGCCGGGCTACCTGGCGGCCGTCAGCGGCGTCAACGTGGCCGAGCTGGAGGGCGCCGACTGGCGTCGCGTGGTGCTGCCAAGCCTGCTGTTCATCGGGGCGTTCTCGGCGGTCTTCATCCTCCTGGGCCTGACCGCCACGGGCATCGGCGACGCGCTGCGCGAGCACCGCGACCTGCTGACCGACATCTCGGGGGTGCTGATCATCGTCATGGGTGTCCTGTTCGTGGCGAGCTTCTTCGTCGTGCGGCTCAACCGCGAGTGGCGGGTCGACGCGCTGATGGAGCGGGCCGGCACCGGTGGCCCTGTGATCGCCGGGTTCGCCTTTGCGATCGCGTGGACGCCGTGCGTGGGCCCGACCCTGGCCTCGATCCTGAGCGCGGCCGCGCTGACCGACTCGGCAGCCAGGGGCGCGGGCCTGCTCGCCGTGTACTCCCTGGGGCTCGCGGTCCCGTTCCTGCTGGCCGCGATCGCGTTCCAGCGCATGGCCACCGTCTTCGATGCCGTGAAACGCCACTACGCGGCGATCGTCGCCGTTGGCGGCCTGATCCTGATCGCGATGGGAGTGCTGATCCTCACCGGCGAGTTCTTCCAGCTCAACATCGAGGCCCAGAAGCTGACGAACGAGCTGGGCCTGGACCTGTAGCTCGCGTCAGACCGGAGGGCCCTGCGGCTCGGGGACGCCGATCTCGATCGGCTCGCCGATCGCCTCTGCCTCCTCGAGCTCGTCCGGGTCGCCGTCGCGCGGGCAGATGATGCGAAAGCTGCCCGTGCCCAGGGCCGGGTCGGGCGTGATCGGGAGGCCGAGGATCTCCTCCCAGCCCAGGCGCTCGACCTCGAACGGATTCATACGCACCTCGGTAGCCGGGAACGGGCAGTTCCGGTTGTGCTGCTCGATCGCCTTGGTGATCGCCTCGAGGTTCTTGGCCTCAGCGCTCATCCGCACCCCGATTGTAGGCCGGGACTGAGAAGATGCGTGCAGCCGTGAACCGCGACCGACTCACCGGGCTCGACTCCTCGTTCCTCCACCTCGAGCGAGGCCCCGCGCATATGCACGTGGCGTCGGTGTCGCTGTTCGAGGGTCCCGCCCCCGATTACGACGACTTCCGCGCCCACATCGAGTCCCGCCTTCACCTGGTGCCGCGGTTCCGGCAGAAGCTGCGCTTCGTGCCGTTCGGCCAGGGCCGGCCCAGGTGGGTCGATGATCCCCGGTTCAACCTGGAGTACCACGTGCGGCACACCGCGCTGCCCGAGCCCGGCTCGGAGGAGCAGCTGAAGACGCTGGCCGCGCGCATCTTCTCCCAGCGCCTCGACCGCTCGAAGCCGGTCTGGGAGCTCTGGTTGGTGGATGGCGTCGAGGGCGACCGCTTCGCGGTCATCGGCAAGACCCACCACTGCCTCGTCGACGGGGTCTCGGGCGTCGACATCACCACGGTGCTGTTCGACACCGAGCCCGAGGCCGCGGCGACCGGCGAGCCGGCGGCCTGGGTCCCCCGTCCCGAGCCGAGCGACGCCCAGGTGCTGGCGGAGGCGCTCGTCGAGCGCGCCACGACGCCCGCCGAGGCCGTGCGCGGGGTGCGAGCCCTGTTCCGCGCGCCGCGCCAGGCGGCGCGGAACGTCGTGGACACCCTCGAGGCCGCCGGCGCCTTCGCGCGGACGACGCTGGCGGCGCCCGCTTCGCCGTTCAACGTCGAGATCGGGCCCTACCGCCGGCTCGCCGTCGTTCGCGGCGACCTCGCCCGCTTCAAGGAGATCAAGAACGAGCTGGGCGGGACCGTCAACGACGTCGTCCTAGCCGTCGTCACGGGGGCCCTGGGCCGCTACCTGCGCTCCCGGGGCCATTCGACCAGCGAGCTGGAGCTGCGGGCGCTGGTCCCGATCAGTGTGCGGGCCGCCGACGAGCATGGGGCGCTGGGGAACCGGGTGTCGTCGTTCATGGCGCCACTCCCCGTGTTCGCCGAGGACCCGGTGGAGCGTCTGCGGCTGGTCTCGGCGGAGATGGGAGACCTGAAGCAGTCGAAGCAGGCCGTGGGCGCCACGATGATGACCCAGCTTTCGGACTTCGCCCCGCCGACGATCGCGGGCCAGGCCGCCCGCCTGCAGCCCGCCCAGCGCTTCTTCAACCTGGTGGTGACCAACGTGCCCGGGCCGCAGTTCCCGCTCTACCTGATGGGCCGTCGCATGACCGCGATCGTCCCGATGGTGCCGCTGGCCCGCCGCCAGGCAGTTTGCTTCGGGATCATGAGCTACGACGGCCAGATCAACTTCGGCCTCACCGGCGACTACGAGGCCATGTCCGACCTGGACGCGCTGGCCACTGACCTCGAAGACTCGATCGAGGAGCTGGCGGCGGCGGCCGGGCTGGGCAAGGTCAAACGGCGGTCACGCGCCAAGCGCGCCGACGTGGGTGGTGCGAAGGCGTCGCAGCGGGCCGGCGTCGAGTAGCTCGATGAGCAGCCGCAGGTCCTGCTCGCGCCCTGTGTCGTAGGACGAGCCAGACGCCGGGTCGGGGTGGCCCGGGTGGACCATCCACTCGACGACCCCCGCGGGCGGCTGCCTGCCCAGCATCACCGCCTCCAGCTCGGCCGGCATGACCGGCGCGGCCTCGCTCGTGCGGCCGACCAGCAGGTCCGGGGTGCGGACCCCCAGCCGGCGCAACAGCCGGCGATGGGGCTCGTCGACTGAGCGGACCGGCAGCCGGGCGCGCGCCGCCACCTCCGCGACCACCCCCGCGAGCCCCGGCATCGCATGGGCGTGGTGATGGGAGTCGAGGAAGGCCGGGGGCCGCCCGAACGCCGCCTCGAACTCATCGAGCTGGGTGGCGAGGGCCGCCTGGGCCGCGCGCCGGTCCACCCCGTCCGCGACGGTGTCGGCGCCGGCCAGCTCGAGCTCGAGGTGAAGCCCCACCTCGATCCCGGACAGCAGCAGGTCGCGTGCGTTCATCGGACCCCGCCTGACCATGACGCTCACGGCGTCGAGCGCCCCGGCGCGCGCCGCCTCGAGGATGCCGGCGTCGTAGCTCGGCCACAGGCCGTAGTCGTCGGCGCTGATGATCAAATTCTTGCTCGCGCCCGCCACAGCGGCTATCCTGACCGCTTCGATCAAGCTGCCTCGCCGATCGAGCCAAGCGTGCAGGGACCCTGCCGGGGAGCAGGCGCGCGTGGGCAGGAATTGGGGGGCTCGTCCCGCGCCGCGGTCTCGCGGCGCCGAAAGGAATCAGATGAAGCACAGAAGGACACTCCGCGCCGCATGTGCGGTGGCGGCCCTCGCGGCCGCAGGCGTGGTCGTGACGGCGGGAACCGCCGCAAGCGCCGATGTCGCCAAGGGCCTCGACGCCACGATCAAGATCAAGGGCAACGGGCACCCGAGGTTCGACGCTCCCGACACCGTGCTGGCCGGGCAGCGATCTCCAGATCGTCAACAAGACGAACCCGCAGGCGATCGGGCCGCACACCTTCTCGCTGGTCGAGAAATCGGAGGTGCCGAAGGGGCGCGACGAGCTCAAGCGCTGCTTCAAGTTCAAGGACGTCTGCAAGCACATCGTGAAGTCCCACGGGGTTTTCCCCCGCGAGAACGACTTCGAGGTCGATGAGCTACGACGTCGAGAACGGCCTGGCGGGCTGGGATGCTCGGTATCGAGGGGAGCACCTACGGTGACACCTGGGTCACGGAGACCCAGGACGAGACCACAAGCCGCGCAGGTGACGGCCACCCCGGGGAACCTGTGGTTCATCTGCGCCGTCCACCCCTACATGAAGGGCAAGGTCGAGGTACAAGTCGTCAGGTAGGTCGATCACGGCTGCACCCGAGACAGAAGTCGGAGAGGACCGGCGCCGGTTTCGGCGCCGGTCCTTTCTCGCTGCGGCCGGCACCGGGGCGGCGGCCCTTGCGCTGCCGGTACGGCCCAAGCTGCCCGGGTTCGGCCCCTCCCCCACCCTCGCCGCCTTACCTGAGCCGTTTCGCGCCAGGCTGCCGGTCCCCGACGTGCTCACGGCTGCCCAGATCCAGCTCGACATGGACGAGGCGGAGGTGTCGATCCTTCCCGGCCGCCCGACCGAGATGTGGACGTATGGCGGCACCTTCCCGGGGCCGACGATCCGCCGTCCGGCGGGCGAGACGACCGAGGTCACCTTCCGGCACCGGCTACCGGCGTCGGCCGGTGAGCTCACGGTCCACCTCCACGGCGGCCACAACGCTTCCGAGCACGACGGGCAGCCCGGCGGCCTCACCGAGGCCCAGCCGAGGTCGCTCTACTGCGACATCTCGCCGCGCCTCTCGGCCAAGCAGGCCGGCAACGACCTCCTGATCGGCCCGGGCGGCGAGCGCACCTACACCTACGAGGGGCTCGAGGACGGTGCGCCCGAGCGATCGTCGTTCCAGTGGTACCACGATCACCGCCTCGACAACACTGCGCGAAACGTCTGGCGGGGCCTCGCCGGGATGTGGATCCTCGACGACCAATTCGACGAGGCCCTGCCCCTGCCGCGGGGCCGGCGTGACCTGCCGCTGATGATCACGGACCGCTCGTTTCGCTCGAACAACCAGCTGACCAACCCGTTCGGGGGCTTCGCCCACCCGCCCGACGACGGCGTCACGGGCGATCTCGTGCTCGTCAACGGCGCCTACCTCCCCCACCACCGCGTCGGCGGACGCCGCCACCGGCTGCGCGTGCTCAACGCGTCGAACTTCCGCTCCTACAACCTCAAGCTGTCCAACGGCGCCCCGATGACCCAGATCGCCACCGAGAGCGGGCTGATGCCGAGGCCCGTGGAGCGCACCCAGGTGCTGGTGGGACCGGGGGAGCGCGTGGAGCTGGTCGTCGACTTCGGGGCCTTCCCCCACCGCGACGTCGAGCTCCTGAGCGTACGCCGCCCCGGCACGCACGATGGCCTCGGCTCGGGTGCCTACGAGGGGCCCCTGATGCAGTTCCGCGTGGGACGTCGCCGCCCCGACCCCGCCAGTGTCCCGGAGGCGTTACGGCCGCTTCCTGATTGGGTAGACGACGCCCCTCAGCAGTCCCAGAAGACCTGGAGAGTCGAGATCGAGGGCCTGCGCTGGGTCATCAACGGCGAGAGCTACGACCCCTCGTACGTCGAGCACTCACCCGTGATCGGCACCACCGAGACCTGGACCCTCAAGAACGCGACCTCGGTCGCCCACCTCGTCCATCTCCACCACACCGACTTCTTCATGCGCTCCCGCAACGGAGGGCAGCCCCGCCCGTGGGAGCGCTGCCTCAAGGAGACGTTCTTCCTCGATGGGTTCGAAGAGGTCGAGGTCGCGGGCCACTTCTCGGACCACCTGGGCAAGTTCGTGGTCCACTGCCACATGCTCGACCACGAGGACCACGGGCTGATGAGCCAGTTCGAGGTCGTCCCGCCCGCGCCGTAGGGCGAGGTGGCGAGCGCAGCGGGGCGAAATCCCGTCGGGTCGCGCTGCCATGCTCGCGCCGTGGCCGAGTCCGGATCCCTGAGGCGGACGCTTGAGGCGGGGGGCCTGACCCCGCGCGAGCACGGGTACGGGCTGCTGCTGATCCTGATCATCAGCTCGCTGATCTTTCAGCTCGCCACCTCGGAGGGTGAGCTTGTCCACATCGTCACGATCCTGCTTCTCGGCGGCACGTTCCTCGCGGCGATGTGGACCTCGCAGGCGCGCGCCCGCCCGCTGCGCGTCGCCACCGTCGTGGTCGTCGGCGTCACGATCGCGGCCGTGATCGTATTCGCCGCCACCGGGGAGCTCGACGACGCGGGCGCGCGCATCGTCAGCCTCATCCTGGTCGCGTTCGCCCCGGTCGCCATCGTCCACGGGCTGATCCGCCACTTCCGGGAGGAGGGCCGCGTGACCGTGCAGACGATGTTCGGCGTGCTCTGCATCTACCTCCTGCTCGGCTCGCTGTTCGCCCTGATCTACGGGGTGATCGACGACCTCGGCTCGAAGCCCCTGTTCGGCGGCGAGGTGACGGGAACCACCTCGGATTACCTCTACTTCAGCTTCACGACGCTGACGACCACCGGGTACGGGGACCTGACGGCCGCCATCGACCTCGGACGCTCGTTCGCGATCACCGAGCAGCTCGTCGGCCAGATCTACCTCGTTACCGTGGTCGCGGTGATCGTGGGCAATCTCAGCCGGGCGGCAACGCCCCGGCCCCGTTGAGCGGTCCGCCGGCGGACCGCCGGCAGCGGCGCGGGCGCGCGCGACAGGCGCGCGCGATCAGACGGAGGCGTCTCGGGGCCCTGGGCGCGGCCGCGGCGGTAGCGGCGGTTCTCGGGGCCGTCGTGGGTGCGGGCGGCGACGAGGCTACGCCGGAGGCCTCGCTCCCGGCGGAATGCGAGGGCTCGGACGCGGCGGCGTGGCGCAGCCTCGCCGGCCAGCGCCTGGTGGTCCGCACCGACGGCACGCCCGACGAACCGCTGTTGCGCCGCGCCCGGGCCGGCGAGATCGCCGGCGTCATCGTCTTCCCCAGCCCTGGCGTCGAGCAGTCGGCGATCGAAGCCGGCCTGCGCAAGCTCCAGCAGGCCGCCGCCGCCGGCGGGCAGCCGCCGCTGATCGTCGCGACCGACCAGGAGGGTGGCCTGGTCAAGCGCTTCCCCGAGGACCCGCCGCTTCGCTCGCCGTACGACCTGGGGCGTACCGGCGACGCCGACGACGCGCGGCTGGAGGGACAGGCGACGGGCAACTTCCTGCGTGGGATCGCGATCAATACCGACCTCGCCCCGGTCCTCGACGTGCCCTCGGGGCCCGACGCCGTGATCGCGTTCAGGGCGTTCGGGGACAACCCCGACGAGGTCTCGCGCCTCGGCATCGCCTTCGCGACCGGGCTCGAACAGGAACGGGTGCTGGCGACCGCGAAGCACTTCCCCGGGCTTGGGCGCTCGCCGCTCAACACCGACCTCTCGCCGAGCGAGATCGATGCGTCGCGCCGCGACCTCCGTGACGACCTGGCGCCGTTCCGTGACGCGATCGCGGACGACATTCCCATGATCATGGTCGCGAGCGCCTCCTACCCAGGGCTCGGCGCAAAGGGCCCCGCGTCGCTGGAGCCGGCGGTCGCCCAGCGCCTCCTGCGCGGCGAGCTGGGATTCACGGGAGTGTCGATCACCGACGACCTCCAGGCCGGAGCGATCACGACCACGATCGATGCCGACGAGGCGGCCGAGCGCGCCGCGGAGGCCGGCGTCGACCTGCTGCTCTTCGCCGGGACCTCCGCCCCCGATGTCCACGAGGGCCTGGCGCGCGCCCTGGCACGGGGACGGATCGATCCCGACCGGGCCCGCAAGTCCTGCGTCCGCGTGGTCGAGCTGCGCGAGGGGTTCGAGGGCCAGGCCGGCTAGGGAACGAGCCTCAGCTTGAAGTCGCTGCCGTCGCTGACGTAGCGGCGCGATGGGGTGACGCCGGCGTCGGCGTTCGCGATGACGGCCGTAACGCGGTCGTAGGCGCCGGCCGGCAGCTCCACGGTGCCGCTGCCGCCGTCGTCCAGGACCGCCGTGTTGGAAGTAACCATGCCTCCGGCGGGGCTCCCGGTGCGCGCGACGAGGGCCAGGCCGAACTGCACGCCCGCCGGTCCCCGCGCCTTCAGCTCGAGCCCATCCGCGGCCGCGCCCGGGCGCACCTTCGCCAGCCTGTAGGCGAGATGGTCGAGGCGTAGGCGGGCCGCCCGTGCACCCCGCTTCAGCCGGTCGCTTCGCAGGGCGTCCGGCAGCATGGCGGCGTCGGGGAACAGGGCCGGCAGCGCCCGCCACTCGGCGCTGGCCGCGGCGAACTCCGCGAACGCGTCGCCGATGTCGTCGAACGGATTGGCGCCGGACCCGCCGAGCGCCGAGTCGTAGGCCGCTACCGAGAGGCTGGGCGGCGTCACCGAGTCGGAGTCCTCCCAGGCGTCGCGGATCACATCCGGGCCGTCGAGCCCCGTGAGGTAGTGGTTCCACAACGCCGCGCCGTAGATCTTCACGCCGTTGGCGTTCCGGGTGAGGGGCACGGTCGTGGTGTCCGCGAAGGCGTCGACGTAGCGCAGGTAGTCGTTGATGTCCGGATACACCTGCTCCTCCATCCACGTCGCGGTGGACTCCAGCATCCACGACTCCTCCCTGGCGTCGTAGGTGAACTGGAGCACGTGGTTGTATTCGTGGGCCATGGTGGCCTGAAGGGCCTCGGACGCCGTCAGTTCGTCGTCGGTGAACTCCTCGAAGTCCTCGTCGAGGACCATGTAGCCGAACTTCGAGGTCTCACCTGCCTGGCCCTCGTCCGGAGACGCGTAGCCGAAGTAGTCGCCGTTCGTCTCCAGCAGGTAGACGTCACTGAGGCCCGCCCCTCCCCCGCCCCGGGTGCCGTCGGTGAGTGGCTCAACCCAGTCGAGGTCGCCGTTCTCGACCTCGAACGAGTCCTGAGCGCTCGCGAGCGTGTCCTCGACGAAGTCGGGCACTCCCGGCGCGCCCCCGGTGTCGGTGAGGTCCGGGGCGTCCTCGCCATCCTCCACCCAGTGGACGCAGAAGTCGGCGTCGCAGTAGGGGGACTCGTCCGCCTCGTCCACCTCGTACCCGTCCTCGTAGCGGTCGTTCGCACCGTCGTCGGGCCGTGCGAGGATCGCGTTCGCCTCCGCCCGGTCCGTGGGGTCAAGGCGCCGCTGAAGCTGCGACAACTCGGCGAGGACGAGGGTGAGATCCCGGGTCGGCTCCGCCGCGGCATCGCCCGGCGCCAGCAGCTCCTGCGCCTCGGCGAGGACGGCCTCGGCCCTCCCCTCCCCTGCGCCCGGCGGGTCGGCCTCCTGTGCGTACGCGCCGGCGGGCGCCCCGGCGACGCCGAGCGCGAGTGCGACGATTGTGAAGCGGGTGGCTGCGATCACGGCCCTACCTAGAACCCACGATAGGGCTCCGGGTTTCGCGCCCGCGATACTTCCGGGCATGCCGGACACCACCACGCTGCGCCTCGCGCTGGCCCAGATCAACACGACCGTGGGCGCGATCGACGCCAACGCGGCGCTCGTCAGCGAGTGGATGGCCCGCGCCCGCGACGCCGGCGCCGACCTCGTGGTCTTCCCCGAGCAGACGATCGGCGGCTACCCGGCCGAGGACCTGTGGCTCAAGCGTCATTTCCTCGAGACGGGAAGGCGGGCCCTCGACGCGGTGGCCCGGGAGGCGAAGGGGATCGCGGTCCTCGTCGGCTTCGCCGAGCCCAATGCCGCGATCCACAACTCGCTGGCCGTGCTCGGCGATGGCCGCCTGCAGGGGATCCACAGGAAGGTCCTGCTCCCCAACTACGGGGTATTCGACGAGCGCCGGTACTTCGAGCCCGGCGACTCCCCCGCTCTGATCGAGATCGGCGGCGCCTCCGTAGGGCTCACGATCTGCGAGGACGTCTGGTTTCCCGGGCCGCCCGCCTCGGTCGAGGCCCTGGCCGGCGCGCGGCTGATCGTCAACGCCTCCGCGTCCCCCTACCAGCGCGGCAAGGGCGCCTTCCGCGAGGGGCTCCTCGCGGAGCGTGCGTCGGAGACCGGCGCGGCGTTCGCGCTCTGCAACCTGGTCGGCGGTCAGGACGAGCTGGTCTTCGACGGGCACAGCCTGGTCGTCTCGGCCGAGGGCGAGGTGCTGGCGCGCGGCGCGCAGTTCGCCGAGGAGCTGGTCCTGTGCGAGCTGGAGCTGCCCCTCGCGGCCGAGGCGGGGTCCGGGCCGGGTGCCCCGGTGCTCGCGCGCTTCGAGCGCGGCGCCGGCGAGGGCCCGGCGCCCGCCCCTCCGGCCGAGCTGCTCGCGGAGGACGCCGAGGTCTACTCGGCCCTGGTCCTCGGCCTCCGCGACTACGTCCTCAAGAACGGCTTCGAGCGCGTCGTCGTGGCGGTTTCGGGCGGCATCGACTCGGCCCTGGTCGCGCTTCTCGCCGCCGACGCCATCGGGGCCGAGCGCCTCACCTGCGTCGTGATGCCCTCGCCTCACTCCAGTGCCGAGACCCAGGCCGACGCGCGCGCGATCGCCGAGAACCTCGCCGCGGAGCTGGTCGAGATCCCGATCGAGCCGGCGATGCACGCCTACGCGGAGATGCTCGACTCGCCCGACGACGTGGACCTGGCCGCCGAGAACATCCAGGCACGGATCCGGGGGAATCTGGTCATGGCGATCTCGAACCGGACCGGTTGGCTGGTGCTGACGACCGGGAACAAGAGCGAGATGTCGGTCGGCTACGCGACGCTCTACGGCGACATGGCGGGGGGGTTCGCGGTTCTGAAGGACGTGCCGAAGACGCTCGTATACCGGCTGGTGCGGCACCGCAACGCGGAGGCCGGGACCCCGCTCGTGCCCGTGAGCGTGCTCGAGCGCGCGCCCTCGGCCGAGCTCCGGCCCGACCAGCGCGACCAGGACTCCCTTCCGCCCTACGAGCTGCTCGACCGGATCCTCGAGGCCTACGTCGAGCAGGACCGCGGGCTCGACCAGATGGTTTCCGAGGGGCTCCCGAAGGACGTGGTGTCCGAGGTGATCGCGCTCGTCGACCGCGCCGAATACAAGCGCCGCCAGGCCCCGCCGGGGATCAAGATCACCCCGCGGGCGTTCGGCCGCGACCGGCGGATGCCGATCACGAACCGCTACCGCGGCTAGTTGGCCTCAGGCGGTCGCGAACCGCTGCTCGGCGCGGGCCCGCCGCTTCGCGGCCTCGACCTCGCGGTCCTTGGGCGGCGCGTTCGTCACGAGCCCGTCCAGAAGCGCTCTGGTGGCCGCGGCGACCTCCTCGACGGCGCGCTCGAAGACCTCGGCGTTGGCCTGCGAGGGCTTCGACGACCCGGAGATCTTGCGGACGTACTGGAGCGCCGCGTCGTGGGCCTCCTCCTCGGTCGCGGGCGGCTCGAAGTTGTGAAGGGTCCGGATGTTTCTGCACATGCCCCGCAGGCTAGCTGAGTGACCCCGCCGGGCCGGAAGGCCGCTACGGGTCCGCCTGCTTGAGCTCGTCGCGCCCGACCGAGAGGCGCACGCCGCGCTCGTAGAGACCCTCGATCTGGTCCACCTCGGCGACCAGGTGGTGGCCGAGCAGGAGCCCCGCCTCGATCTCCAGGCCCTCGAAGATGTCGGCCTGCCAGTCGGCCAGCACCTGATTCACGGCGCCGACCTTCTTGCCGGTCGCGTCGTGCACGGGCGTGCCCGGCTCGAGGGCCAGGTACGCGATCGGAGGGCCGAGATCGTCCAAGGGTCGGAGCCTATCCCCGCGCGGGCCGCACGGCGATCGTCATCCGTACGAGGGCGCAGACCCGCTCTGAGTCGTCGATGATCTCGACGTCCCAGACCCAGGTGGTCCGGCCCCGATGGCGCGCGACGGCCCGAGCGGTCACGTGGCCATCGCTGATCGGGCGCAGGAAGGTCGTCTGGTTCGACTGGCCCATCGCGACCATCCCGTCGTCGCGCACGGCGTGCCATGTGGCGCGGGAGGTGATCGTCTCGGCGAGGGAGGCGTAGACGCCCCCGTGCACGATCCCGTAGGGCTGCCTCAGATGGTCGTCGATCGCGACACGGCCACGGGCCTCACCCTCGGGCGCCTCGAGGTCCTCGACCCCGATCAGCTCGCCGAAGCTGTCGGCTCCTCTTCCGCCCTGCTCTTCCGCCATCCGGGCCAGCGTATCCGGAGGCTCAGCGCCGGGCGCTCCGGCCTCGCACCGTTGCCGGAGCTCGACGCCGACGGCGCCGGTTCCTGCAGGGCACCGGCGGCCGACTGCGTACCCTTCCCTGCCCATGTCGCTCTCACCCGACGCCAAGGCCCTGCTGGAGTTGATCCTGGCCAGGGGGCAGTCCTACGGGGACATCGCCTCGCTGCTCGAGGTGCCCGAGGACGAGGTCCGCTCGCGCGCCCGGGCCGCCCTCACCGAGCTGGCGGGCGCCGACCCCGACCGCAACGTCGCCCTCACCGACTGGGTGCTGGGCCAGGCCGACCCGATCACGCGCGCGGACGTCGCCCGCCACGTTCGCGAGGACGCCGACGACCACCGGCTCGCCGGCGAGCTGATCGGCGCCCTGCGCGAGATCTCCCCCGAGGCCGAGCTGCCGAAGCTCCCCGGCGAGCCCGCCGGCGGGCGCTTCTCCCGCCGCGCGGCCCCAAAGCCCGGCGCGGGCGAGGCGCCGGCGCCGTCTCCCCGGCCAGTGGCCGCCGACGTCCCCTCCTCGCGACTCTCGTCCCAGCGGTCGCGGCTTCTCGTCATCCTGGGCAGCGCCGCAGCCTTGGTCCTGGTGGTCGTGCTTGCCGTCGCCGGCGTCTTCAGTGGTGACGACGACAGCTCCACGGCGTCGACGGGCTCCGACACCGTCGGAGACGACGGCGGAGGCTCCCAGCGAGGACATCCAGACGGTGCCCCTGACCCCCTCCGGTGGCGGCGATGCAGAGGGCACCGCCACGTTCGGCATCGCGAGCGGCTCCCAGGCGTTCGTGGACCTCGAGATCTCCCAGCTCGAACCCGCACCCGCCGGCCAGGCCTACGTGCTCTGGCTCATGGTCTCCGAGGACCAGGGGCATCCGCTCACCCCGTTCCAGGTGAGCCAGGAGGGCACGTACTCTGAGCAGATCCCGATCGCGAGCTTCCTCACGCAGCTCGCCGCCAGAACGAGGTTCGTCGACGTCTCCCTGGCGGCGCGCAAGCCGCTCCTCGATGAGGTCGCGGCGGCCGTGGACGAGGGCTCGCCGATCATCAACTACACCGGCGAGAGCATCCTGCGCGGCAGCGTCGAGGCGACCGGCGCGGGCGCCGCCGGCGGCGGCGAGACCACCACGCCGGAGCAGTAGGCCGGAGACCTAGCCCGGCAGCAGCTTGCCGGGGTTCATGATGCCCGCGGGGTCGAGCCGTTCCTTCAGCGCCCTCAGGGTCGCGACGCCCAGCTCCCCCACCTCGGTCGGCATGTAGGGGGCGTGGTCGGTCCCAACCGCATGATGGTGCGTGATCGTGCCCCCTGAGGCGACGATCGCCTCGCACGCCGCCGTCTTCACCTCGCGCCACTGCTCCAGCTCCTCCCCCGGCCGCCGCGGCGCGATGAACGTGAAGTAGAGCGAGGCGCCGTCGCGGTAGGCGTGGGAGAGGTGGCACATGACGAGGCTCCCCCCTCCCCCGCGCTCGATCGCCGCCCTGATCGCGGAGCCCACCGCGTCGTGGTGCGAGGGAAGCCGCGACCACGTGTGCGCCGTCTCCAGCGTCTCGACGAAGTAGCCGAGGTCGAGAAGCGCCTCGCGCAGGTAGGGGCCATCGAAGCGGCCTCGCAGCCACGACTCGCCCGGCGCGCGGCCCAGCGGCACCGCCCCGGCCGCTCGCAGGGCCCTGGTGCCCGGCACGCGACGGCGCTCGATCGCGTCGCGCTCGCCGTCCCAGCCGCAGATGACGATGCAGCCGCCGGTGCGCCGGCGCAGGCGCAGGTAGGCGTCGAGGGCCGTGCGACGGGCCCCGCTCACGCCGGCGAGGCCCATGGAGCCCATCGTCTCGGCCTCGTCGGAGACCCGGACCACGTCGGGGAGCTCGCCCGACTGGGCCATGGCGCGGACGGCCTCCTGTCCCTCGGCGAAGCCGGCCACCACCCAGGCCTCGTAGCGGCGCTCCGGCGGGGCGGGCCGGACCCGCACCGTCACGTCGGCGATCACCCCCAGCACACCCTCCGAGCCGACGATCAGCTCGCGCAGGGCGGGCCCGGCGGCCGTGTGCGGGGTCGCGAGCGTGTGCAGTTCCCCCGCCGGCGCCAGCATCCCGATCGAGGTGACCATCTCGTCGAAGCGCCCGTAGCCACTCGAGGCCTGGCCGGCAGAGCGCGTCGCGGCGAACCCGCCGATCGTGGCGTACTCGAACGACTGGGGGAAGTGGCCCAGCGTAAGGCCGGCGGCTCCCAGCGCGGCCTCGGCCTCGGGGCCGCGCAGGCCCGGCCCGAGGGTGGCGGTGAGTGAACGCTCGTCGATGAGCACGTCGCGCAGGCGGCGGAGGTCGAGCGCGATGCCGCGCGAGTGGTCTCCGCGGTGCGGCGCCACGCCGCCGACGACGCTCGTGCCGCCGCCGAACGGGATGACGGCGATCCCTTCGGCCGCGCAGACCTGAAGCACGCGGGCGATCTCCGCCGCGCTCTCGGGCAGCACCACCGCGTCGGGCGCCTCCCCCAAGACCCCTGTGCGAAGCCGGATCAGATCCGGGTAGCTCTGGCCGGCGGCCCGGCGGATGCGATGCTCGCGCCCGTCGAGGACGGCGTGCTCCCCGACCGCCTCGGCGAGTGCATCCGGCAGCGGCTGCGGGTCGGGCAGCGCCACCTCCTCGAGCGAGACGCGCGCGGCGGGCTCGGCTTCGCCCACGACCTCGCGCAGCATCGCGAGCGCCTCGTCGCCCAGCGCGGGGCTCTTCTCCGGGTCTCCCCAGCCCCACCACCGCGTTACCGGGGCGGGCGCGTCGCTGATCGAAACTGGATCGCGCTTCGCCCTTGAATCAGGGCTCCTTCGGAGAGGCTCCGCGCTCATCGCCCCCCGCCGCCCAGGGCGCGGTCGAGGTTCTCGAGCGCCTCGTCGAGGCGACGCCGGGCGGCACCCCGCATCATCGGCGCCCCCAGCCGCGAGAGCCCGCGCAGGCGCTCGTCGCTCAGCAGGCTCACCCGGCTCCCGCCAGAGGGTCCCTCGGCGGCGCCTATATCGATCTCGACGCGCGCGCTGCGGAGGATCCGCTCGAACGGCGTGCCGGCGAGCTGCTGGGTCCAGGCGAAGCGGCTCCCCTCCACCTCCACGCGACCGCTGTAGTCGGCGCGCACCTGGGTGCCGCGGTCGGAGCGGAGCGCCAGGGTCCAGTGAAGCTCGCCGTCCTCGTCGCGCACGTCCTCCACGCGGTGGGCGAGCGGCCACCAGCGGGCCAGGTGGTGAGGGTCGGACACGAGCTCCCAGGTGCGATCGACGGCGGCCTCGATCACCCTCGAGCGCCCGACCTTCGGCATTCGCTCAGCTCCGGTGCTACTCGCCCGTCAGGCGCCGGAGATCCCGGACGAGCATCAGGTGCTTGAGGTGGCCGCAGATCCCCGCAAGGCTCTCGAGGTTCTCGACCGCCTCGCGCCTTCTGGCCTGGCTGCGCGAGCGAAGCGAGGCGCCGACGATCTGCTCCAGCAGCGCCGCCTCGCGGTCGGCGGAGCTGCGGAACACGCGCAGGTTGCGCCCCCCGACGCCGAAGCGCGACAGCTCGGCCGCGGCGCGTACGATCTCGAGATCCGTCTCGTCGTAGGAGGCCTGGCCGTCGCCGCGACTCGGCTGGACGATCCCGAACTCCTGCAGCTCGCGCAGGAACGACTCGCTGACGCCGGCCTGTTCCATCAGCTCCTCCTGGTTGATGGACCCGACCGCTCCATCGACCGACATCGCGCGGCGAGCGACGCCCGTGGACTCGCCACGGGGCTTGGTGAAGTCGCCGGTCGCCAGCTCCTGACGAATCACGCGGAGCGGCAGGAACTCGTCGCGCTGCATCCGCAGGATGGTCGTTAGCCGCTCGACGTCGGCCTGGCTGTAGAGGCGGTAGCCGCCGGCCGTGCGCCGAGGCGCTAGAAGCTTCTGGTCCTCGAGGTAGCGGATCTTGGAGATCGAGATGTCGTCGAACTCCTGACTCAGGATCTTCGCCACGGCGCCGATGGTCAGCGCCTTGCGCGGTCGCGACGGCGACCGGGCGGCGTCCTGCTGGGCTCCCCCGGACTTCCCCTCCTGAGTCGTCAACACCGCCACCTCAGCGCTCCAGGTAGCTCAGCTTGTACTTGCCGATCTGGATCTCGTCGCCGTCCTCGAGCTTGTGCGACTCGATCCGGCGCCGGTTCACGTAGGTCCCGTTCAGCGAGCCCAGGTCGTCGATGTAGTGGCCGTCCTGGCGATGAACCAGCAGCGCGTGGTTACGCGAGACGGTGACGTCGTCGAGGAAGACGCCGGCATCGGGTGTGCGGCCGATGCTCATCCGCTCCGCCTCGATCGGAAAGCTCTCTCCCGCCCGTCCACCGCCGGAGCGGATCACGACGGCCGCCCCGGCCTGTTCGACCTCGTCCTCGATGTCGACTGGGAGGTACTCGCCGGTCTCCTCGTTGACCTTGTAGGTGACCGTGGAGGCGTCGCCCGTCTCCTCCGCCTTCTGGGCGAGGTACGCACCGCACTTCTGGCAGTAGTTGGCGCCCTCGGCGTTGACGAACCCGCATTCGGGGCAGTGGACGGCCATCAAACGTCCTCGTCCGGAGGGACCTCGACCTTGCCGAGCAGGATGTCGGTGAGCACCTCTACGTCGGCGCCGCTGATGGTGGCGTCGGCGTTGCCGCCCTCGTGCTTCGCCTTCAGCCGGTTGACGAGCTCGGCGCGCATCAGGTCGATCTTCCCGTGCAACAGCCGCCGGCGGTACGACACCTCGCGCTCCTCGTCCGTGAGCGTGTCGATCAGCTCCTTGAGCTCGTCGTCGCTCATTGAGCTGACGTCGGGGAAGGTCTCCTCCATGCTGCTCCTAACGATCGCTGGATGCTCTCCGGCTCGGTCCTTCGAGAGCCGGCCAGGCGATTATAGATCGGCTCCGGAAACGTCAAGTTGAGGTTGAGGGACTGACAGCGCGCGTGCGTCACGCAGTCGCCTGGGCGCGCTGCTCGCGAAGGCCCCGCCGGCCTGCCAGCGCGTACAGGGTCGTGGCGTAGATCCCCAGCGCCAGGCCCACCAAGAACAGCGCGACAGTGACCCAGCTGTCGATCACGAGGGTCCAGAACAGGCCACCGAAGACCGCGAACGTCGCCAGGCGTCCGACCCAGCTGATCTCGAGGTCGAGCCCGCGGCGAAGCGCGGTGCGCGCCAGGGCCACGGTCGCGACCTCGCGGACGACGAGGACGACCAGCGACCACTCCGGGAGCAGGTCGAAGTGCCAGCACACGACGGCGCCGGACAGCGCCGAGAGGCGGTCGATGACGGGATCCATCAGCGCCCCCAGCCGGCTGTACTGCCCCGTCGCCCGGGCGAGGAACCCATCGACGTAGTCGCCGAAGGTGATCCACAGGTAGAGCAGGGCGGCCGTGGGGTCGCGCCCGTCCTCCGAGGAGAACGCGAGCACGAGGAAGACCGGGATCGAGGCCAGGCGAAGGTAGCCGACGACGTTGGGGATCGTCCAGGGCCGAAGCGGCTGGCCCGCGCGCGTGGGGGCTGGGGCCGGGCCGGAGCGGTCGATCCCCACCAGGCGGCGGAAGCCGCTCCGTGCCCGCTCGACGGGCGCCTCGGGCCGTGACGGTGACATGGCGCTACTCGAGCCCTGCGAGGATCTCGCGCAGGCGCTCGGGCGCCTCTTTGGCGGCCACGCGGGACTCCTCACCCGTGCGGCGGACCTGGGTCTCGACCTCGCCCTCGGCCAGCGCCCGCTTTCCCACCGTGAGTCGCAGCGGGCAGCCCAGGAGCTCGGCGTCGGTGAGCTTCTCGCCGGTACCAGCCTCGCGGTCGTCGAGCACGGCGTCCGTGCCGCCGGCAACCAGCTCCTCGTAGATCCGCTCGGCCTCGACGGCGGTCTCGTCGCCCGGCTTGCCGAGTCCCACGACGTGGACGGACCAGGGCGCTATCGCCCGAGGCCACACGATGCCGCGCTCGTCGGCGCCCTGCTCGATCGCCGCGGCGACGATCCGCGCCGGGCCGATCCCGTAGCTGCCCATCACGATCGGGCGCTCGTCGCCGTCCTCGCCCAGGAACGTCGCTCCCAGAGGCTCCGAGTAGCGGGTGCCGAGCTTGAAGATGTTCCCGACCTCGATCGCCGGCTCGATCTCGATCGGTTCTCCCCCCGGCGCGATGTCCCCCGCCTCGACCGAGCGGACGTCGACCTCCTCGAAGGTGAAGTCACGGCCGGGCGACACCCCGATCAGGTGCTCGTCGGGACGGTTGGCGCCGCAGAAGTAGCCCTCGCCCTCGATCGCCGCGTCCTTCAGCACCGGGACGTTCGCGCCGACCGGGCCGATGAACCCGGGCGGGCCGAGCCGCTCGGCGATCTCCTCCGCGGTCGCCTGGCGCACCTCCTCGCCGAGGGCGTTCGCGAGCTTGATCTCGTTCAGGCGATGGTCGCCGCGCACCAGCGCGAGCACGAAGCCGCGCTCCGAGGCGACGACCGGGATCGCCTTCAGCGCGGCGCCCTCCGCCACGCCCAGCGCCGCGGCCACCCCCTCCACGGTGGTCAGCCCCGGGGTCGGCACCGCGCGGGGCTCGTCGAGCCCGGGCGGCAGCTCGACCGGCCGGGCGGTGGCAGAGGCGACCTCCACGTTCGCCGCGTATCCGGGCGCCAGCGCGACCTCGTTCTCCCCCGCCGCGCAGGGGGCCATGTACTCGTGGGCGGCCGAGCCGCCCATCATCCCCACGTCGGACTCCACCCGGTACCAGCGCAGCCCGCAGCGGTCGAAGATGCGGTCGTAGGCCTGGATGTGAAGCTCGTAGGAGCGGTCGAGGCCCTCGGCGTCGCGATCGAACGAGTACGAGTCCTTCATCGTGAACTCGCGGGTGCGAAGCACCCCTGCGCGCGGGCGCGCCTCGTCGCGCTCCTTGATCTGGACGTGGTAGAGGATCTTCGGCAGCTCGCGGTAGGAGCGGACGTCCTGCGCCACGTGGGAGGTCAGCGCCTCCTCGTGCGTTATCGCAAGCACGTGCGGCGAGCCCTTGCGGTCCTCGAGCTTGAACAGCTCCTCGATCTCGTAGCGCCCGGTCTTGAGCCACGGCTCGGCGGGCTGGAGCACCGGCATCAGCATCTCCTGGCCGCCGATCGCGTCGATCTCCTCCCGGATGATCGCCTCGACCTTGCGGATGGTCCGGTAGCCGGCGGGCATCCACGTCCACAACCCCGAGCCGAGCTGGCGGATCAGCCCCGCCCGCACCATCAGCTTGTGCGAGATCGCCTCGGCGTCGGCGGGGTCGTCGCGCAGGGTCGGCAGGAAGAGCGTCGAGAGGCGGCTCACGGCGCGGAGGGTATCTGGCGCCTGCCCGCCTGCCGGGGGCGGGCGGCCGACGCCGAATGGACACTTGTGGGTGCTATCGCGCCCCCAAGTGTCCAATCGATTCCACGGGGGGCGCGGTGGGCAGGCCTAGGCCCGGGTGAAACGGCGGGAGGCCGTGGGTGAGGCCTCCTCGTCGAGCTTGACGCGCTTGCCGCCAACCGGCTTCAGGAACGGCTCGGCCGTGACGTCCTTGCCCTCGGCCTCGGCTGCCTCCCTCTCCATCTGCGCGATCCGCTCGGGCGTCAGCTCGCCCGCGTTCTCCTCCTCGATCTTCGCCAGCCACTCGGCGCCCTCTGCGGCCTCACGGTGGTCGCGCTCGACAGCACCACGCTCGACCGACTTGTCGATCTCCTCGAACAGGGCGTCCACGAGGTCCTCCTGCTTCACCTTCCGGATCGGCTCGCCGTGGGCGAAGATCAGCCCCTCGTTCTTCGCGCCGGTGATGCCGAAGTCGGCGTGCGAGGCCTCGCCGATGCCGTTCACGGCGCAGCCCAGCACCGCGACCTCGATCGGGTCGGTGTAGGCCTCCAGGCGCTGCTCGATCTCGGCGACGACGGTGTCCATGTCGAACTGGAGGCGCCCACAGGTCGGGCAGGCGATCAGCACCGGCCCCCGCTCGCGGAGCCGGAGCGCCTTCAGGATCTCCCACGCGACCTTGACCTCCTCCTCGGCGTGGAACGTCGAGAGCGAGATCCGGATCGTGTCCCCCACCCCGTCGGCCAGCAGCGTGCCCAGGCCGACGGCCGACTTCAGCGAGCCCGACCACTTGGTCCCGGCCTCGGTGATGCCGAGGTGGATCGGGTAGGGGACGCGCTCGGCGAGGAGGCGGTTGGCAGCGATCGTGTTGGGCACGTTCGTCGATTTGATCGACACCTTGAAGTTCTCGAAGTCGAGTGACTCCATCATCGCCACGAACTCGCCGGCGGCCGTCACCAGCGCCTCGACCGGGTTCGAGCGTTCCAGCTCGTGGAGGTGCTTGGGCAGCGAGCCGGAGTTGACTCCGATCCGCATCGGGACGCCCTTGGCGTTCGCACGCTCGGCCACCTCCGCGACCTTCTCGCGGCCGCCGATGTTGCCCGGGTTGAGACGAATGCAGTGGGCGCCCGCGTCGATCGCCTTCAGCGCGAGCGTGTGGTTGAAGTGGATATCCGCGATGACGGGGATCGGCGAGTCCTTGACGATCGTCCTCAGGGCCTCGACGTCCTGGTCGCGCGGCACCGCAACACGCACCACGTCGGCGCCGGCGTCGGCGACCTTCTCGATCTGGTCCATCGTCGCGGTCAGGTTGGCGGTCTCCGTCTTGGTCATCGTCTGCACGACCACGGGCGCGCCGCCGCCGATAGGCACGCCGCCCACGAATATCTGGCGTTTCGAGGCCACGGCCACATTCTGACAGCGGCCGCGTCGGCGTCGTGCCCCCATGCGAGGTTGAAAGACCTTCGGCGAAGTGCTTCGATAGGTGGCCGTGCGGACGACGCGCCGCCTCGGCGAGCGTTACTGGCCACAGCAGTGGTCTGCGGGCTTCGCCATGGGCGCGCCCCAGCGCTCGCCGACCATCACGTCGTCCAGATCCGCGAGGTATTCCCCGGCACGGCGGCGGCACCGGGCACCGAGTTCGTCGAGCTCCAGCTCTACTCGGGCGGGCAGAACAACTTCGCGCCCGCCTCGCGCCTCGAGTTCCTCGACGGCACGGGCGTGGAGGTCGACGAGGTGCCCGTGGCCGACGTGACCAACGGCGCGAGTCAGCGCACGGCGCTGATCGGCACACCGGGCGTAACGACCCTCTTCGGCCCCACCCCTGACACCGGCTACACCACCGGGCTCATGTCGCCGGCCGGCGGAGCCGTCCGCTTCATCTCATCGAGCTTCGGCACCATCGACTGCGTCGCCTGGGGGACGATCACGGGGGCGCCGGCGTGCGCGGGTACCCCCGATGGCGCGATCCCCGACGGGTCATCGCTCGAGCGGTCGATCGCCGCCGGGTGCTCCACCCTGCTCGAGTTCGTGGACGACACCGGCGACAGCGCCGCGGACTTCGCCCCGCTGGCCGCTCCCACCCCCCGTGCCAACGCGACCACGCCGACCGAGGGGCCTTGTCTCGGGCCCCCGCAGACGGTGATCACGAAGGCGCCCAAGCCGAAGGGCACCGATCGGACGCCGAAGATCAAGTTCGTGGCCCAGCCGGCCGCGGGGGCGACCTTCCAGTGCACGCTCGACGGCGACCCGCTTGCTGCCGTGTCAGTCGCCGCTCACGACGCCCAGGCTGAGCCTGGGCAAGCACAGGTTCAAGGTCGCCGCCGAGGGGCCGGACGGCCTCGACCCGACCCCGGCCAAGGCCAGCTTCAGGATCGTCAGGCCCTAGGCGCCCCTACTTCGCGTAGAGCTCCTCGATCTCCGCCTCGTACTTGGCGTCGATCGGCTTCCGCTTCAGCTTCATCGTCGGGGTCAGCTCGTCGCCGCCCGGCTGCCAGTCGGTGGGCAGGAGCTTGAACTTCTTGATCTGCTCGACGCGCGCCATCTGCTCGTTGGCCTCGTCCACTCCCTCCTGTACGGCGGCGATCACCTTCTCATCGCCGGCGAGGGCCTCGATCGAGGTGTCCTCGATCCCCTGCTTCTCCGCCCAGCCGGGCGCGAAGTCGGGATCGAGGGTGAGCAGCGCGACGTTGTAGGGGCGCCGGTCGCCGATCGCCACCGCCTGGCCGATCAGCGGGCTCGCGGTCTTGAGCTTCGCCTCGATGTTCGCCGGCGACATGTTCTTGCCGGCCGCGTTGATGATCAGCTCCTTCTTGCGGTCGACGATCTTGAGGTAGCCGTCGGCGTCCAGCTCGCCGATGTCGCCCGTCGAGAGCCAGCCCTCCGAGTCGATCGTCTCGGCGGTCTTCTCCGGCTGATTCCGGTAGCCGACCATGTTCGCCTCGCCCTTGACCTGGACCTCCCCGTCCTCGGCGAGCCTGACCTCCCAGCCGGGAGCGGGCGGGCCGACGGTGCCGAGCTTGACCTTGTCGGGCGGGTTGATCGTCACCACGCCGCACGTCTCCGACATGCCCCAGAGCTCGCCGATCCTGATCCCGATCGCGTGGAAGAACTCGAGCACCTCGAGCGGAGTCGGCGCCGCGCCGACGCTGACCGCCTTCGCCTCGTCGAGCCCGAGCGCTTTGCGCATGGGCGCGAACATCGCCTCGTCGGCCTCCGCGACGGCGGCAGCCAGCTCCTCCGGCACGTCCTCCCCGGCCTGCTCCAGGCGGACCTTCTGGATCGCTGCCTCGAGGCCCTTGCGCGCCTGCTCGCCCTCCTCGCCCGGGATCGAGGCGAGCTTCGCTTCCAGGCCGGCCTTGAGCTTCTCCCAGATCCGCGGCACGGCGAAGAAGAAGGTCGGGTTGACCTTCGGCAGGAACTCGATGATCGTGCGCGGGTCGGAGCAGACGGTGATCGACGCGCCGAGCATGGCCGGGAGGTAGTAGTTCGCCCCGCGATCCGCGATGTGGGCGGTGGGCAGCCACGAGATCACCTTGCCGCCGCGCTCCGGGAAGTCGATCATGCCGTTGATGCCGCCGACGAGAGCCATCAGGTTGCGGTGGGTGAGCTGGACACCCTTCGGCGGGCCGGTCGTCCCCGAGGTGTAGATCAGGGTCAGGAGGTCGTCGGGCTCGACGTCGTGGAGGCGAGAATCGAGGTCGAACTCGGGGTCCATCTCCTCCATCTCCTCGATCGTGTAATCGCCGCCCTCGCCGCCGATGACGATGACATGCTCGATCTGCGGCAGCTCCTTGCGGGCCTTGTTGAACACCTCGAGGAACTGCGCCTCGACGAGCGCGATCTTCGCTCCCGCGTCGGAGACGACGTAGACGATCTGCTCGGGCGTGGACGTCTGGTAGATGGAGAAGGGAACGCCGCCGAGGGACACCGCCGCCATGTCGGCGGCGTAGAACTCGGTCCGGTTGTTGGTCATGATCGCGACCGTGTCGCCCTTCTGGAGGCCGAGCTTCGCGAGGCCGCCGGCGTACTGGCGCACCTGCGCGGCGGCCACGTTCCAGGAGGCGGAACGGCGCTCCTCGCCCTCGTACCAGATGATCGCCTCGTCGTCACCGAGCCGCTCGACGGTTGCCTGGAACGCGAGTGCCAGGTTCTGCGCATAGAGGCCCTTGCCCGGCCCGCCGCTCGCGGACCGCTCAGCCGTCGTCACTTCCATTGCGATGCCCCTCCTCCGGAGTTCGTACCGGACGAAACTATCGCAGCGAGCGCGAACTTTGGGCTGCTAGCGCAGGTCGAAGCCGCCGTTGGAGAAGCGTTCGATGTCGTTCGTGAACCCGATCGCGAAGATGATCAGGATCAGCATGAAGCCGACCATGCTGGCCTGCTCCATCGTCCGCAGCGAGGCGCGCTTGCCGCGGATCTTCTCGAGGACGCTCCAGAACACGTGCCCGCCGTCGAGCGGCAGGATCGGGAGCAGGTTGATCAGCGCGAGCGACAACGAGACCAGCGCGATCACCCGCAGCGCGATCTCGACGTCGAACTGGATCGCCTGACGGGTGGTCTCCACCGCGCCCACGATCGAGCCCAGCTTCTCGCGCTCCTCGGCCTTGAAGAGCTGCGCGAACGTCTGCGCCGTCTCGGAGGTGACGAACCACATCTGGTCGAGCGCGATCTCGGCCGCCTCCGGCACCGAGGGGTTGACCGGCTGGAAGTCGGCGCCCTCGAACGCGAACCCGAGCCGGCTGCGCCCGACCTCCTCGTCGTAGTAGGGGCGCAGGGACAGCTCGACCCGCTCGCCGTCGCGCTCGACGACGATCTCGACCGGCGTGGCGGCGCGGCAGCCGTCGGTGGGCTCGCCGCGGCATTCGTGGGAGGCGACCTCGTCGGCGAAGCTCGTGGCCTGCTGGCGGGGGCCGAGCCCCTCGGCCGACGCGCCGTCCACGGAGACGATGTGATCCCCCTGCTGGAGCTGGCCGTCGGCCGGGCTGTCGGCCACGATCGGGCCGACCGCTATCCCCTGCGCCTCCTCGATCCCGAACGAGGTCGCGAACAGGATCAGGAACGCCACGACGACGTTGACGAACGGGCCGGCGAGGATCACGAAGCAGCGCTGCCAGACCGGCTTCGCGTAGTAGGCGCGCGGGGCGACGTCCGGAGGCAGTTCCTCCTCCGGGTTCATGCCGGTGATCTTGGCGTAGCCGCCGAGCGGGATCGAGCCGATCCCGTACTCGGTCTCGCCGCGCTGGCGCTTCCAGATCGGCTTGCCGAAGAACAGGTAGAGCTTCTCGACCCGCATCCCCACGGCCTTGGCGGCGAAGAAGTGGCCCAGCTCGTGCAGGACGACGAGGACCATGATCCCGACGATCGCCAGCGCGATCGCGAACGCGGTATCCATCAGCCGGCCCCCGTCTCCACCGCGTCGCCGATCCGGGTCACGACCGTGGCGGCGTGCTCGCGGGCCTCGGCGTCGACGGCGAAGAGCTCGTCGAAATGGCCCGGCGTGCGGACCGGGATGTCGCCCAGCGTCTCCGCGACGACCTCGGCGATGCCGGTGAACGGCAGCCGCCCGGCGAGGAACGCCTCGACCGCCACCTCGTCGGCGGCGTTGAGGACGCAGGGGGCGGTGCCGCCCGCGATGCCCGCGTCGCGGGCGAGGCCGAGGCAGGCGAACGCGTCGGTGTCGGGCTCCTCGAAGGTCAGCTCGCCGACGGCGGCCAGGTCGAGGCCGGGCGTGTCGACGTCGGCGCGCTCGGGCAGGTGGAGCGCGTAGGAGATCGGTACGCGCATGTCGGGATGGCCCATGTGTGCGAGCGACGCGCCGTCGTTGAGGCGGACCAGCGCGTGGACGATCGACTGCGGGTGGACCACCACGTCGATCAGCTCGTACGGGAAGCCGAACAGGTGGTGCGCCTCGATCACCTCGAAGCCCTTGTTCATCAGCGTCGCCGAGTCGACGGTGATCCGCCCGCCCATCTCCCAGGTGGGGTGCGCGAGCGCCTCCTCGGGGGTGACGGCGGCCAGGTCGGAGCGGCCGCGGAAGGGGCCGCCGGAGGCGGTCAGCACGAGGCGGTCGACGGTGCCCGGCGCTTCGCCCCTCAGGAGCTGGTGGAGCGCGGAGTGCTCGGAATCGACCGGCACCAGGCGCGAGCCGCCGGCCTCGGCGAGCGCCATCACCAGCTCGCCGCCGACGATCAGGCTCTCCTTGTTGGCGAGCGCGAGGTCGATCCCGGCGCTGAGCGCGACGATGGTCGGCCCGAGCCCGGCGAATCCGACGATCGCGTTCAGGACGAGGTCGGGCTCGGAGGCGGCGATAAGGTCGCGCACGCCGGCGTCGCCGGAGAGCACGCGCACCTCGGCTCCCGAGCTCCTTCGTGGCCTGCTCGGCCGCGGCGGGGTCGGAGAGCGCGATCTGCGCGACGCCGAGCTCACGCGCCTGCTCGGCGAGGCGCTCCCAGCGGTGCCCCGCCGAGAGCCCGCACAGCTCCAGCTCGTCCGAGTCCGCGACGACCTCGAGCGCCTGCTCGCCGATCGACCCCGTGGACCCCAGGATCAGGACCTTCTTCGGCATGGCGAGGAGTGTAGGGACGCCCTTTCAGCGCCGCCTAAGGCGCGCCGCCGATGGGCCGAATCCATGCTCACGCGATGGTCAAGATCGGCGCCCACGTCGACCACGACGCCCCGCTGGCGGCAGCAGCCGAGCTGGGCGCCGAGATCATCCAGATCTTCAACGGCAAGCCGCAGGGCTGGGAGAAGCCGCCGCAGCGCGCCGACGCCGCCGAGCTTCGCGAGTCGCAAGCTCGACCTCTACATCCACGCCCCCTACCTGATCAACGTCTGCTCGCCGAAGCCGAACGTCCGCTACGGCTCGCGCAAGATCCTCCAGCAGCAGTGCGACGCGGCAGCGGAGCTCGGGGCGGTCGCGCTGATCGTCCACCCCGGCCACGCCGAGGACGGGATCGACGAGGGCGTCCAGCGCTGGGCCCGCACGCTCGAGATGCTCGAGACCGAGGTGCCCGTCTACCTCGAGAACACGGCGGGCGGCGACAACGCGGTCGCCCGCAGGGCCGACGCGCTGGCGAAGCTGTGGGAGGCCGTCACGGCCGCAGAGGACCACGGGGTCCCGCTCGGCTTCTGCTTCGACACCTGTCACGCCCACGCCGCGGGCGAGGACCTCTCCGACGTCGTCGAGCGCATGCGCGCGATCACCGGCCGCGTCGACCTGGTCCACGCCAACGACTCGCGCGACCCGCCCGGGACCGGCGCCGACCGCCACGCAAACCTCGGCGACGGGCAAGATGGACCCCGACGACATCCGCCACATGATTCGCGCCGGCAACGCGCCTGTGATCGTCGAGACGCCCGACGCGGGCTACGCGGCGGACCTGGAGTTCGTGCGCGAGGCGCTTGAGGGCTAGACCGCGGGCGGTCCTGGCGCTTTTCTATCGGACGGGGTGAAGAAAGGCGCCACGGGTGTCGCGGCGGGCCGGATATCGCTGAGGAAGAGGGCACTGGGGGCGTGGCGCCCGCACTTCGCGGCTCCGCGGAGCCGATTTCGTCACGGATGTGTGCCGAGTGCCTCCGATCAGCTTCCTCTCGGTGCCAAGCGCCCTGGCACGGCGCCTCGTAGCCGTCGCTAGTACACGAACGCGATGCTCAGGTAGTAGCCGGCGACCACCGTGAACAGGACCGCGTCCAGGCGGTCAAGGAGGCCGCCGTGGGGGCCGAAGACGTTGCCCGAGTCCTTGACGCCCAGGTCGCGCTTGATCATCGACTCGAAGAGGTCGCCGATCGGGGCGAGGATCGCGATCACCATGCCCATCAGCAGGGCGTCGAGGCCGGGCAGCCAGTCCTGGTAGAGGCCGGCGAACCAGAAGCCCATGGTGCCGCCGATGAAGCCGCCGATCATGCCCTCGACGGTCTTGTTGGGCGAGAGCTCGGGGGCGAGCTTGTGACGCCCGATGAGGCGACCCACGGCGTAGGCGGAGGTGTCGGCGACGAAGGTGGCGACGAGCACGTCGATCAGCAGCGCGCCGCCGTGCAGCGGCAGCTCGCGCAGGAGCACTGCGCTGGGCGAACGGCAGGCCGATCCACAGCACGCCGAAGGAGGTGATCGCCATCGAGCGGGTGACGCCGTCGATCGAGTCGCGGGTGGCGGCGACGAGGAACATCAACGGGAAGGCGGCGGCGGCGGCCAGGACGATCTGGAAGCTCGAGCCGTAGTAGGCGGCGACGATCATGCCCGCGCTGGCGGCGAAGGCGACGAGCTGGAGCGGCCGGTCGTCGCTGGTCATCCGGAACAGCTCGGAGAGTCCGATGAAGGCGAACACGACCATCGCCGCAGCGAACGGGATCCCGCCGAGGGCGACGATCGTGACCGCCACGACGATCCAGGGGACCGCCCAGAGGATGCGCGCCAGCGTCTCCGAGCGGCGCCCGCGGCGGCGCCACTCGGCCCGCGGCTCGCGCTGCCGGGGCCGCTGGCGGGACGCCTGCTCGACGGGCGGCGTGCCCTCGACCGGAGTGTCGCTCACGAACGCCGGCTTGTCCAGCGGGTCTACGGGCTCGCGCCCGATCCGGTCGTACTCGAGCTCGACCTCCAGGTCGAAGTCGAACGCGCTCGAGCGATCGTCGTCGTCGCGACCTCCTCCCGAGGACTCCATCGGTCGAATCTATCGGGCGCCGAAACGCCGCTGGCGCGCCTCGAACTCGCGCAGCGCTTCCTGCAGGTGCTCGAGCGAGAAGTCCGGCCAGAGCACGTCGAGGAAGACCAGCTCGGAGTAGGCGGTCTGCCACAGCAGGTAGTTGGAGAGCCGGCTCTCGCCGCTGGTGCGGATCACGAGGTCGGGGTCGTTCATCTCGGGCGCGTAGAGCCCGGCCCGGAACGCCTCCTCCCCACCGCCGTCGTAGCGCTCGGCCGCGTCGAGGATCTCGGCTCGCCCGCCGTAGTTGAAGGCGACGAAGAGCCGCAGGCGCTCGTTGCCGGCGGTCTCCTGCTCGGCCCACTCCATCTTCGCCACCAGCTCCGGCGATCGACGCCGTCGCGGCGGCCGATGAACTTCATCCGCACCCCCTCCTCGTGGAGCTCCGGGGTCTCGGAGAGGATCAGCTCGGCGAACATCGACATCAGGCCCTCGACCTCGTCGTTCGGGCGGGCCCAGTTCTCGGTCGAGAACGCGTACACGCAGAGCTCGGTCGAGCCCGACGCGGACCGAGTCCTTGACCGTCTGCTTCAGGGTCCGCGCGCCCTGGCGATGCCCCTCCAGCGTCGGCACTCCGCGCTCGGCCGCCCAGCGCCCGTTGCCGTCCATGATGATCGCGACGGCCCGGGCAGCCGGGAGCTCCGCGGTCAAACTTCGAGGATCTCCTCCTCTTTGGCCTTGAGGGCCGCGTCGATGTCCTCTGTGGCCTTGTCGGTGACCTTCTGGAGCTCGGCCTCCGCGCGGCGCTCGTCGTCCTCGCCGACCTCGCCTTCCTTCTTCAGCTCGCGGAGGTCGTGCATCACGTCGCGGCGAATGTTCCGCACCGCGACCTTGCCCTCCTCGGCCACGCCGTGGACGACCTTCACCATCTCGCGACGGCGTTCCTCGTTCAGCTCGGGGATCTGGAGGCGGATCACGTTGCCGTCGTTGTTGGGGGTGAGGCCCAGGTCGGACTCCATGATCGCCTTCTCGATCAGGCCCATCGAGTTCTTGTCGAACGGGGTCAGCGTGAGCAGGCGGGCGTCCGGGGCGGTGACGTTGGCGAGCTGCTTGATCGGGGTCTCGGCCCCGTAGTAGTCGACCATCAGGCGGTCGAGCAGGTGCGGCGAGGCGCGCCCGGTGCGCACGGTCGCCAGCTCGTGCTTGCAGTTCTCGACCGATTTGTGCATGCGGTCCTTGCCGTCCGCGATCAGCTCGTCGGTGAATTCGCTCATAGCTTCGGGGTGGGTTCCTCGCCGGTCGCCTGACGCGCGAGGACGCCGTTGGTGGAGACGATCGTCCCCACCCTCTCCCCGCGCACGATCCTATCTATGTTGCCCTCCTCGGCCATGTTGAAGACGTAGATGGGAAGAGCGTTGTCCATGCACAGCGAGAGCGCCGTCACGTCCATCACCCGCAGGCCGCGCTCGATCGCCTCGCGGTGCGTGACCTCGGGCAGGAACTCGGCGTCCTCCACCTGGGAGGGGTCTGCCGAGTAGACGCCCTCCACCCCGTTCTTGGCCATCAGGATCGCCTCGGCGTGGATCTCCAGGGCCCGCAGCGCGGCGGCCGTGTCGGTGGTGAAGAACGGGTTCCCGGTGCCGGCGGCGAAGATCACCACGCGCCCTTTCTCGAGGTGGCGGATCGCGCGGCGGCGGATGTAGGGCTCTGCGACCTCGGTCACCTCGATCGCGGACAGCACCCGCGTGTAGCAGCCCAGCTTCTCGAGGGCGTCCTGGAGCGTCAGCGCGTTCAGCACCGTCGCCAGCATCCCCATGTAGTCGGCGGTGGCCCGGTCCATGCCCTCGGCGGCGGCGTCGAGTCCCCGGTAGATATTGCCGGCGCCCACCACCAGGGCCACCTCCACCCCGCTCTCGGAGAGGTCGTGCACCTGCTTGGAGATGCGTTCGATCTGCGCCGGATCGGTGCCGTACTCCAGCGAGCCCATGAGGGCCTCGCCGGAGAGCTTCAAGAGGATTCGCTTGAAGGCCGGATCCGCCACGTCAGCGAACCCTAACGCGGTCGGTTATCCCTCACCCACGCGGAAGTGCGCGAAGCGGGCGATGCGGACGTTCTCGCCGGTCTTCGAGGCGACCTCGGCGCGCAACTCCTCGATCGTCTTGCCCTCGTGGCGGTCGGTGCGGATGTGCTCCTGCTCGAGCAGCGCGACCTCCTTCGACCACTTGTCGAGCTGGCCGTCGACGATCTTGGCGACGATGTCGTCGGGCTTGCCCTCCTCGCGCGCCTTCTCC
This sequence comes from uncultured Solirubrobacterales bacterium, assembly GCA_963797835.1. GTDB lineage: Bacteria > Actinomycetota > Thermoleophilia > Solirubrobacterales > 70-9 > JBDTSW01. Next base: position 167,335 of record CAWCRN010000027.1, on the reverse strand, counting down.
TCGAACACCTGGCGCTCGGCGTCCCGGGCAGCGTCGGTGATCTCGTCAGCGGAGACGTAGGCGGGCGTCGACGGAGCGCCCGCGATGTGGATCGCCACCTCGTTGGCGAAGTCCTTGAAGTCGTCCGAGCGTGCGACGAAGTCGGTCTCGCACTGGACCTCGACCAGCACCCCCACCTTGCCGTTGGCGTGGATGTAGGACGTAACCAGGCCCTCGCTCGTCTCCTTGCCGCTTCGCTTCGCGGCTGAGGCCTGGCCCTTGACGCGGAGGATCTTGATGGCCTCGTCGACGTCCCCGCCCGCCTCGGCCAGGGCGGCCTTGCAGTCCATGATCCCCGCGCCGGTGCGCTCGCGCAGGTCCTTGACATCGCTGGCCGAGACGTCGGCCATCTAGGTGTCCTCCTTGCCGTCACCTGTGGGGTCAGGCACCTTGCTGGGGGAAGGTTCCGGGGCGCGCGCGGCTTGGGTGCCTGACCCCGCGGGCGCTCCCGTGCCAGACCCCGCGCCCGGTGCTCCGGCCGGCCGCGCGGGCTGGGCGGGCGCCTGCTCGGCGGCCGCCTTGGCCTTCGCCTCGGCCTCGGCCCGTGCGGCGTCCTCGGCCTCCTTGCGGGCGCGCTCCTCCTCCTCGCGCTTGCGCTTCTCCTCCTCCTCGCGGCGGCGGCGCTCCTCCTCCTCGGCCTTGCGCTTGGCCTCGGCGGCCCGGTACTGGTTCGCCGATGCCTCGATCGCCTCGCCCAGGGTGCGGATCACGAGGTCGCAGGAGCGGATCGCGTCGTCGTTGCCAGGGACGGGGAACGAGACGGGACCGGGATCGACGTTCGAGTCGACCAGGGCGATGATCGGGATCCGCAGGATCTCCGCCTCGCGCAGGCCGATCGCCTCCGTCTTGACGTCGATGATCACGATCGCCTCGGGTACGCGCTTCATGTCGCGGACGCCGCCGAGGTTGTAGGTGAGCTTCTCCAGCTCCGCCTCCATCGACATCCGCTCCTTGGTGGGCAGTAGGTCCAGCTGGCCCTCCTCCTTCAGCGAGTCCAGCTCGTGCAGGCGCTCGATCCGCTTCGAGATCGTGTGGAAGTTGGTGAGGAGGCCGCCGAGCCAGCGCTGGTTCACGTACGGCATTCCACAGCGGTCGGCCCACTCCTTGACGCCGTCGGAGGCCTGCTTCTTGGTGCCGACGAACAGCACCGTGCCGCCGCCGGCCGCGACCTCGGAGACGAACTCGGTCGCCTCGTCGAGCAGCCGCTGCGTCTGCAGCAGGTCGATGATGTGGATCCCGTCGCGCTCGCCCCAGATGTAACGCCCCATGCGGGGGTTCCAGCGGCGCGTCTGATGTCCGAAGTGGAGGCCTGCTTGCAGCAGCTCCCGGACGTCCGTCTCAGGCAATTGGTGCTCCCTTGGATCTGTGGTTTGCATCCCGTCGGGCTTGCGGGGACCCGGCCGTGGCGCCTCGAGCGCCGTTGGGCCGGGCAGGGCCCCGGTTGCTTCCGACGGGGGTCGGTTACCGGTCGGCGAGTGATTGTAGGGGGCCGGCCAGGTCTGCCGGCAGCTCTGAGGCAAACGAGAGCTGACCGCCGCCGATCGGATGCCGGAACGCGAGCCGCGCGCTGTGCAGGAACTGGCGCTCGAGCCCGTGGCGGCCGGGCGTCCCGTAGCGGGGATCGCCCGCGACCGGGTGGCCGATCGCGGCGAAGTGGGCACGGATCTGGTGCGTGCGCCCCGTCTCGAGCCGGGCCTCGACCAGGGTGTCCTCCGGATACGTCTCCACCACCTCGAAGTGCGTGCGCGCCTCGCGCGACCCGCGGCCGCCTACGGCGCGGCGCTCGGGGGCGCGGTGGTCGCGTCCGAGGGGAGCGTCGATCGTCCCCGAGCGCGAGTCGAGGCCGCCCCTCGATGAGCGCCAGGTAGCGGCGCTCCACCTCGCGGCGGCGGATCATCTCCGACAGCCGGCGGTGGGCCTCGTCGGTGCGGGCGACCATCATCAGGCCCGAGGTGTCCTTGTCCAGACGGTGGACGATGCCAGGGCGCACGGGATCCTCCCCGCCGCCGAGGATCTCGCCGAGCGCGTCCACGAGCGTCGGACCGTGGTGCCCCGGCGCCGCGTGGACCACGAGGCCCGCCGGCTTGTCGACGACGGCGAGCGACTCGTCGGAGAAGACGAGGCGTGGCGGCGCAGTCATCCCGGCGCGGGCTCTGGGCGGTCGCCCCACATCACCGAGAGCACCAGCGCGACCGCCCCGAGGGTGATCGCGATGTCGGCGAAGTTGAATGCGGGCCAGAGGGGCGGGTCGATGAAGTCGGTGACGCTGTCGATCCGAAGCCGGTCGACGAGGTTGCCCAGCGCGCCGCCGACCAGAAGCCCGACGGCGATCCACAGCCCCGGGCGCGCGGGCGCGATCGCGAACCAGATCAGCATCGCGACCAGCGCCAGCATGGTGATCACGAGCACCAGCGCGCCGCCGTCGCCGAGAAAGCCGAAGGCGATGCCGCGGTTGGAGATGAGTGCGAGGTCGATCCCGAGGATCAGGTCGATCCGCTCGCCGGGCTCGAGCGATCCGCGCACGAGTCCCTTCGTCAGCTGGTCGATGGCGATCACGCCCACCGCCAGCACGATCGCGGCGCCCCAGCCGCGGCCGCCGGAGCCGCCGCCGCTCACCCGCGGATCGCGCCGACCACGATGCCCTGCACGATCAGCAGCAGGAAGATCGCGAGGATGGGGCTGATGTCGAGTCGGCCGCCGATAGGCGGGATGACGCGCCGGAACAGGTTCAGGTAGGGGTCGGTGGTCTCCTCGACGAACCGCACGGCGGCGCGCAGGTAGGGGTTGTATGGGATCCGCGGCACCCACGAGAGCAGCACCCGGATGAAGATCAGCACCAGGTAGACGAGGAAGAGCGCCTCGACGTAGTCGGCGACATCGCCCCGGGTGATCGCCGTCAGCAGGCTCACCGGAACCGCTCCAGCGACGCCTCGACGGCGGCCGCGATCGCCCTGTCGAACCCCTCCGCGCGCATCGCCTCCAGCCCGGCCTCGGTCGCCCCGCCGGGCGGCGCCACGGCGACCTGGATCTCGTCCGGCGTGTGGTGCTCGAGCATCATCGGCCGTACCGGCCATGGTCTCGGCGACGAGCTCGAGCGACACGGACGGGATCCAGCCCCTCGGCCGCGCCCGCCGTGGCCAGCTCCCCGGCGAACAGCGCGACGTAGGCGGGCGCGCAGGACATCACGGCCATCGCGGCCTCGATCTGCGACTCGTCCATCGCGAACACCGATCCCAGCTCCTCCAGGAGGCCCAGGAGCCGCGTCTCCAGCGTCGTCGTCCATCGCCACCGGCGGCGGGTGGCAGATCACGCCGCGGCGCACCTCGACCGGCTGGTTCGGCATCACCCGCATGATCGGGGTGTCCGGGAAGGCCTGCGCCAGGCGCTCGGTCGGCGTCGCTGCCATGACGGAGAGGATCGCCGGCGCCGTGTTGCCCATCTCAGGCGCGACGACGTCGAGGGCGTCCGGCTTCACCGCCAGCAGGACCACGTCGCTCTCGGCCACCAGCTCGGCGAGCCTCTGCCGGGTCTCGCCACCGGTCTCCTCCGCCAGCGCGCTCGCCCGCTCGCGGTCGAGGTCGACGAACAGCATCCCGTCGGGCCCGCCCTCGGCACCGGCCCAGCCGCGCGCCATGGCGGCGGCCATGTTCCCCGCGCCTGCGAATCCGACGATCACGCCCCAAGCGTATGGGAGCGCAGCGAACGACCGACTCGCGCAACGGGACCCGGCTAGGATTGGTTGAAGAAGCCCTTCTCGACGAGGCGGGCCTGCTCCTCGGCCGAAACCTCGACGTTGCGCGGCGTGAGGAGGAAGGTCTTCTCGGCCACCTTCTGCATCCCGCCGTCCATCGCGTAGGTGAGGCCGGAGGCGAAGTCGATCAGGCGCTTGGCCAGCTCGCCCTCGGTGGTCTGGAGGTTGAGGATCACCGGCACACCCTGCTTGAAGCGGTCGGCCACTTCCTGGGCGTCGTTGAAGCTGTGGGGCTGGACCAGGTGGACGCGGACGTCGGTGCCGTTGCCGCCGACGGGCCGCAGCGGGCGCGTGCGGGGGCCGGGGTCGTCGTCGGAGAAGATGTCGTCGATCTCGTCGCGGCGCGCGCGGCGGTCACCGAGGCGGCTGACGGTCGCGGCGCGCGGCGCGGGCTCGTAGACGTCCCCATGGGAGCCCGTCTCGGGCTCGTAGGGATCTGGCTCGATGTAGTCCGGGTCCTCGGCGAGGCCGAAGTACACGAGGGCTCGGTGCCATGTGTCGCGGATAGCCATAGTCGGTGCGGTGTTTCGCCTCCCGCGCCGCTTCTCCTCTCCACATTATGCCCGCAAATCGGCGCCTGAGAAAGCCCTTGCGGCATTTCAGCGGTATAGCGTCGACCCCAGGCGCAGGATCGTCGCGCCCTCGGCGACCGCGGCCTCCCAGTCCTGGCTCGTGCCCATCGACAGGCGCTCGAGCCCGTGCTCGCCCGCGAGCTGGGCGAGCCTCGCGAAGTAGGGTCGCGAAGCCCACGGGTCCTCGGAATAGGGCGGCATCGTCATCAGGCCGGAGACGGGCACGGGGCTGCGCTCGATGAACTCTCCGAGCTGCTCGGGCGCGATCCCCGCCTTCGACTCCTCCCCCGAGAGGTTGACCTCGACCAGGATCTCCGCCACCTGGCCGGTGTGGGGCTCGAGCTTGCGGAGCGCCGAGTCGCTTGCGATCGAGTGGATCAGCCGCACGAGAGGCACGATGCCCTTGACCTTGCGGCTCTGGACCGTGCCGATGAAGTCCCAGGTGAACGCGTGGCCCCAGCGCTCGTGCTTGGCCTCGAGGTCCTGGAGGCGGTTCTCTCCGACCAGCTCGATCCCGGCCTCGGCCAGGGCGCCCATCTGCTCCAGCGGCACGTACTTCGTCGCGGCGAGGATCTCGGCGTCCGGGGCGCGCTCGCGTACCCGCTCGAGGTTGGCGGCGATCCGCGCCGGGTCGAAGTCCTGAGCCGTCTCCATCAGCGCCACACCATCCCAGCCTGCCGCCCGGTGCGACCCGCGTCGCGGCGGTGGGAGAAGAACAGGTCGCGCTCGCAGCTTACGCAGAGGCCGCTCGCCTCGACCTCCTCGACCCCGCTCCGGCCCAGCAGGCGGCGGGCCACCTCGACGAGGTCGAGCATCCGCCCCTCGGCGATGCCCTCCCCGAGGTCCGTGAACGCGTCCAGGACCTCGGGCCCCACCTCGTAGCAGCAGGGGCCGATCCCGGGCCCGATCGCCGCGGCGCGGGCGGCCGTCGCCTCGCAGCCGCGAGCGATGATCCCGCCCGCCAACCCACGCCAGCCTCCGTGGACCATCGCCACCCCATCGGGGCCGGAGAGGGCGATGGGCAGGCAGTCGGCGACGAAGACCAGCGGCGCCAGGCCGGCGGCGGCAGTCGCGTGGCCGTCGACCTCCCCCAGCCGCGGCCCCGGCCGGGCGAACGCGTCGGCTTCCTGCGGGCCGTCATGGGTCGCGACGTCGGCGCCGTGGACCTGGCGGCCGATCAGCACGTTCGAGGGGTCGACCCCGACGGCGGCCGCCAGCCGCAGCCGGTTCTCACGCACGCTCCCCGGGGCGTCACCGGTGAGCAGGCCGAGGTTGAGCGTGTCGAAGGGCGCGTCGCTGACCCCGCCGAGCCGGGTCGAGAAGACGGCGCGGGCGCCAGGGAGACCGGCCTCGAGCCAGCGCAGCTCTCCGTCGCTTCGCCACTCCATCAGCCGGCCCTCGCCGCCTCGAGCGCGACCTCCAGCTCGCTCTCGCGGCCCGCGGCCTCGCCGTTCAGCTTCGCGCGCAGGGCCGCCTCCAGGCCGCGCCCGATCGCGGGCCCCTCCTCGACCCCCGCCGCGAGCAGGTCGCTTCCTGAGATCTCGAGCCGGACGTCGCGCCACGAATCCACGTAGTCGTCGAGCCAGTCGGCCCCCAGCGCTCGGGCGACCAGCAGGGTCGTCGCGTCGTGGCCGTGCGCCGCCGCCACGCCGTCGGCAGGCGCCTTGGGCGAGGTGGCCGCCAGCTCACGGCCCGGCGCGAGGTCGCCACCGACGATCGCGACCAGGACATCCCCGGCGCTTGTCAGACCTGCCCACGGGCCGGCGGCCAGCGTCCCCAGGGCCGCGTTCACCAGGCCGGTGCGCTCGTCGTCGAGGCCCAGCAGGCCCCAGTCACTGACGAGCCAGATCGCCGCGGCCGGGTCGGGCTCGACCGCGATCCGGCGCAGCTCGGCCTCCACCCGCTGCTCGGAGACCGTCCCCAGGTCGGCGTCCCGCAGCAGCGTCTCGGTCTCGGGCTCGAGCGTGAGGCCGAGGCGGGCGCCGTAGCGGGCGGCCCGCAGGGCGCGCGTGGGGTCGTCGGCGAACGAGCCCGGGTGGAGCACCCGCAGGAGGCCTCGCCGCCAGGTCGCCAGCCCCGCCGTGGGGGTCGACCAGGGCCGCGGGGCCGTCGAGTGGCACCGCCATCGCATTGACGGTGAAGTCACGGCGGGCGAGGTCGTCGGCGAGGTCGCCGTGGCGCACCTCCGGCAGCGCGCCCGGGGCGGGATAGGTCTCCGCCCGGGCGCCGGCGAGGTCCACGGTGAGGCCGTCCAGGCTTACGGTCGCGGTGCCGAAGCGCTCGTGGACAACGGGGTCGTCGGACAGGCGGCGCGCGACCTCGATCGCGTCGCCCTCGACGACGACGTCCACGTCGACGCGCTCCTCGCCGCGCAGCAGGTCACGGACGGCGCCGCCGACCAGATGAGGCTTGGCACCGGCCGCCGCCTCGCGCAGGCGCTCGACGCCCGGGAGCGCGCTGATCCGCGCCTCCAGGACCTGGGCGTCGATTTGGTCAGCGGCCACGCTCAGTCGGCTCTCGATCGGGTGCTCGGATAGGCGTTCCCTACCATGACGTTCTTCGCGGATGGGTCGCATCCTGAACATCTGGCGGGGCTGGAGCACCCAGCAGCGACTGGCCCTCGTCGGCGGCGTGGCGCTCACGATCGCCGGCCTCGCCGTGGGCGCGTACCTGTTCGCCAAACGGGAGGGCGACGAGACCTGTGAGCCCAACTGCCCGGTGCTCGAGCCCGAGCCGAAGGTGGAGAAGAAGAAGTCCGTCGAGAAGGTCAACTGGCCCGTCTACGGCCTGGACGACGCCCGCACGCGGTACCTGCCGACGCGCCGAGTGAACCCGCCCTACGACGCCTCGGAGTGGAGCTTCAACGCCGGGACGCTGCTCGAGTTCTCGCCCGTCCTGTTCGAGAACCGTCTGTTCATCGTCGACAAGAACGCCCGCACCATCGCCCTCCAGGCCGACACCGGCAAGGTGGTTTGGAAGCGCGACGTCGGCGGGCTCAGCGCCGCGTCGCCCGCGTACGCCGACGGCCGCCTCTTTGTCACCACGCTGGAGCCCGGCGACCTCCAGGCGCTCCACCCGAAGGACGGCAGGGTGCTGTGGGAGAAGGACCTCGGAGCGCGCAGCGAGACCTCCCCCGTGGTGTACGGCGACACCGTCATCGTCGGCAACGAGTCGGGCACGGTCTTCGCGATGGACGTGAAGGACGGCGACCTCAAGTGGTCGATCGATACGGCCGACGCCGTCAAGGGCGGGATCGCCCTCAGCGAGGGGATCGCCTACTTCGGCAACTACGCCGGCGAGCTGTACGCGGTGCGTGCTCGCGACGGCTCGGTGAAGTGGCAGACCGGCACCCAGGGCGCGAGCTTCGGGCGCACCGGCCGGATCTACTCGACGCCCGCCGTCGCGTACGGGCGCGTGTTCGTCGGCAGCGTCGACAGCCGCGTCTACAGCTTCGACGCCGACACCGGCTCGCTGGCCTGGAGCCAGTCGACAGGCGACTGGGTCTACCCCGCTCCCGCGGTCGCCGAGGTGGGAGACGGTCCCCCGACCGTCTACATCGGCTCCAAGGACAAGTACCTCTACGCGCTCGACGCCGACGACCGGGGACGTGCGCTGGAAGGAGTTCACGGGCGGCATAATCCTCGGCGCCGCCAGCGTCATCGGACACGTCGTGTACGTCGGCGTGATCGGGCCGATGAACGGCACGATCGGCTACCACGCGAACACCGGCAAGCGCGTCTTCGAGCACGAGCTGGGCGAGTACAACCCTGCGATCTCCGACGGCAACCGCCTCTACCTGACCGGCGCGTCACAGCTGCGCTCGTTCCCGCCCGAGCCCAAGGGCGAGGAGAAGAAGAAGGACGACAAGGGGAACAAGGGCCAGAAGAACGGCGGGGACAAGCAGGCCGGCGGCGAGAAGCAGGGCGCGCAGGGCAACTGACGCTCAGGTTGCGCCTCCAAGCCGCTCGATCCGGCGGCGGAACGCGCCGGCGGGCTCGACCCCGGCTCCCAGCTCCCCGACTCGCTCCGCAAGCCGTCGGTCCGAGGTGACCACCGTCGTCGCGGCGGGATCCGGGTCGCCCTCGAGCAAGCGGACGATCTCATCGTCGGCGGCGTTCGGGCCGCCGTGCGGCGCGTGGAGGACCACCACCCCGTCGACCTCGGTCGGGTTGGCGGGCTCGCGCTCGAAGACCACCGCCACCGAGTCCGGGCCGCTCGCCGCAAGCCTGCCCAGCCTTCGGATGAGATCCGCCATGGCCCTGTCGCGGTCCTTCCACCAGCCGTCGGGGCGGGAGCCGATCACGTTCATTCCGTCGACCAGCCATCGCATGTCGTCACCTACATGCGTACCGGCACGCCGGCGTCTGCGAGGTGCTGCTTGGCCTCCCGGACGGTGTGCTTGCCGTAGTGGAATATCGAGGCGCAGAGCACCGCGTCGGCGCCTCCTGCCACGACGCCGTCGACCAGGTGCTCCAGTTCGCCCACGCCCCCCGACGCGATCACCGGCACGCCGACGGCGTCGGCCACCGTGCGGGTGAGCTCGAGGTCATAGCCGGAGGTGGTGCCGTCGCGGTCCATGCTCGTGAGCAGCACCTCCCCCGCCCCACGTTCCGCCGCCTCCCGCGCCCACGCGACGGCCTCGCGGCCCTCGACCGGCATGCGCCCGCCGTGGGTATAGACATCCCACCCCTCGCCGTCACGTTTGGCATCAACGGCGATCACGACGCACTGCGATCCGAAGACCTCGGCCAGCTCCCCGATCAGCTCGGGCCGCTCCAGCGCCGCCGAGTTGACCGAGACCTTGTCGGCGCCGGCGTCGAGTACGGCCTGCGCGTCGGCGACGGTGCGGATGCCGCCGCCGATCGTGAACGGGATGAAGACCTGATCGGCCGTCCTACGCGCCAGCTCGACGATGGTGTCACGGCGCTCATGTGAGGCCGTGATGTCGAGGAAGATGAGCTCGTCGGCCCCCTCGGCGTCGTAGCGTGCGGCGAGCTCCACCGGGTCGCCCGCGTCGCGCAGGCCGACGAAGTTCGTGCCCTTGACGACCCGCCCGGAGTCGACGTCGAGACAGGGGATGACGCGCTTCAGTGCCACGGCTTCAGGTTAGGGCGCCCGGCGTGGGTCGCTGTCCTGTCCTACCCACACACCGTGTGGGCAAAGCAGGACAGCTGCTGTGATCACTTCTTGCGCCCGGAGGGGCCGCGCCCTCGCATGTGTGAGAAGGCGCCCTTGCCGAACTCGCCCGGTTCGAGCTTCCGAACCAGGCGCAGCATCTCCTCGCGCTCGTTCGAGGAGAGGTTCTTGCGGGGCCTGCCCTTCGACTTCGCGACGAGGCCGGCGAGCCGGGAGCGCTCGTCGGGCTCGAGCAGGGACAGGTGGCGCCTCACGAGCAGCGCGATCTGGGCGACGGCGAGTACGCGGAGCCAGAAGACCACGACCGGCGAGGCTAGCGGAGCGCGGCCGCGCCCTCCGCCACCGTGAACCGGCCCTCATAGAGGGCCCGTCCCACGATCGCGCCGGTGAGTGCGGGGGCAGCGAGGGCGGCCAGCGAGCGCAGATGCTCGAGGGTGCCGATCCCGCCCGAGTAGATCAGCTCTGCGCCGGCGTCCAGCGCCGCCTGGGCGGCGGCGCGCAGCTCGGCGAGGGCAGGCCCCTCCAGCGTCCCGTCCACCTCCACCGGCGTGTAGACGAAGCGCTTCACCCCGCGGCGCGCGAGATCGGCGATCAGCGCCTCCACCCCGGTCTGGCTCTCGCGCTCCCAACCCTCCACGGCGATCCGTCCCGAGCGCGCGTCGGCGCCCACGACGATCCGGTTCGGGTGGTCGAGCGCGAGCGACTCGACCAGCGCCGGGTCCTCGACCGCGGCGGTCCCAAGCACCACCCGGGTGGCGCCGGCCGCCAGCACCTCCGCGACGGCGTCCGCGCTGCGCAGCCCGCCTCCGACCTGAACCGGCACGTCCGCCGCCTCGGCGATCCGGCGGATGTGGTCCAGGTTGGCCGGCTCGCCCGAGCGCGCCCCGTCGAGGTCGACCACGTGGAGCGCCTCCGCGCCCTGCGCCAGCCAGCGCTCGGCTGCGGTCAGCGGGTCGGCGTCGAACGCCGTCTCGCGCTCGTAGTCGCCCTGCACCAACCTCACGGCACGCCCGCCGCGGATGTCGATCGCCGGGTAGAGGATCAAGACCGTCGAGCGGCGATCGGCTCGCAGGCGGCCGCGAACCCGGCGAGCAGCGCGAGGCCCGCCGCGCTCGACTTCTCGGGGTGGAACTGCGCGCCCAGGATCGCGCCCCGTTCGACCACGGCGGCGAACCGCTCACCCCATGCGGCGGTCCCGACCACCATGTCCGGGTCGGCGGGCCGAGCGGCGAAGGAGTGGACGAAGTAGAACGGCGTCTCGCCCTGCTCCGCCAACGCGGCGGCGAAGCGCGACGGGCGCTCCCAGCGCACCGGCTCCCAGCCGATGTGCGGGACCTTGCGGCCGGGGGCGTGCAGCTCGGTGACCTCGCCCTCGAGCAGGCCCAGGCCCTGTGCCCCCTCCCCCTCGGTCGAGGAATCGAAGAGCAGCTGCATCCCGAGGCAGATGCCGAGGATCGGCCTGCCCGCCTCGGCCCACTCCTGCGCGAGCGCGTCGAAGCCCCTGGCGCGAAGCCGGCGCATCGCCTCGGCGAACGCGCCCACGCCTGGCAGAACCAGGCCGTCGGCGCCGTCGGCGGCGGCGGGCTCCGTGATCCGCTCGGCGCGCGCGCCCACCCGCTCGAGGGCCTTCTCGGCCGAGCGCAGGTTGCCCATGCCGTAGTCGAGGATCGCGATTCGGGGCATCTAGCTGAGCGTACCCTTCGTCGAAGGCACGCCCGGCTCGTCCGGGTCGATCGAGACGGCCACGCGCAGAGCACGCGCGAACGCCTTGAACGATGCCTCGACGAGGTGGTGCGCGTTGGAGCCATAACGGGTGCCCACGTGGAGTGTGAGCTTGGCGTTCGCTGCGACGGCGCGGAAGAACTCCTCGGCCAACTCGGCGTCGAAGCCGGCGATGGCCACGTCGGGCACATCGGAGTCGAAGCGGCAGAACGGCCGTCCCGAGATGTCGATCGCGCACTCCCCGAGCGACTCGTCCATCGGGATCACGGCGTGTGCGTAGCGCCGGATACCGGCCCGGTCGGCGAGCGCCTCGTCGAGCGCCTGCCCGAGGGCGATGCCCACGTCCTCGACCGTGTGGTGGGCGCCGGTCTCGAGGTCTCCGGTGGCCTCGACGCGCAGGCCGAGGCGGCCGTGGCGTCCCACGAGCTCCAGCATGTGGTCGAAGAAGCCGACGCCCGTGGACACGGACACCTCTCCCCCGTCGAGGTCGAGGGCGACGCGGACGTCGGTCTCGCCGGTCTTGCGGTGGATGTCTGCGGTTCGCGTCATTCGATTGAAAGCTCCTGCAAATCGACAGTTTCGCGGATCAATCGGTGGCTCGGGCCCGGGCCGACTCGCCGTGCACGGGGAATCCCTCGGCGCCCGCGAGGGTCTCGGCGGCCGGCGCCAGCGCGGCGGCGGCCCCGCTGGGGATCCTGACCACCGAGGTGCGCCGCATGAACGCCCGGGGGCCGAGCGGGCCGGAGAAGCGGGCGGCGCCGCCGGTCGGCAGCACGTGGTTTGACCCTGCGACGTAGTCGCCGAACGCGGTCGCGCCGCCCGCGCCCACAAAGACGCATCCCGCCACGCGGGAGCGGGCCGCGTTCTCATCGGCCCCGGTGAAGATCAGCTCCAGATGCTCCGGCGCGAAGGCGTCGGCGAGGTCGAGCGCAACCTCGAGCCCCGGGGTGGCGACGAGCGCAAGGGGGGCGTCGGAGGCGCTGGGGCGATCGGCGGCGAGCTCCTCGACCAGCTCGGCGATCGCGTCCAGCAGGCCGGGGTCTGGCGAGAGGACCACCAGCGGCGCATCGGCGCCGTGCTCGGCCTGGGCGAGGACGTCGAGCGCGATCAGGTTCGCGTCGGCGGAGGAGTCGGCCACGACGAGGAGCTCGCTGGGGCCGGCCAGGCCGTCGATCCCCACGTGCCCGAAAACGAGCCGCTTTGCCTCGGTCACGTAGCGGTTGCCTGGTCCGACGATCACGTCCACCGCCTCGACGCTCTCGGTGCCGAAGGCCAGCGCGGCGATCGCCTGGGCGCCGCCCATCGTGTAGACCTCCTCCACCCCCGCGATGGAGGCCGCCGCCAGGACCGCCGCGTTCGGGCGTCCCCCGGCGCCGGGCGGGCTCGCGAGCGCCACCCGCTGGACCCCTGCCACCCTGGCCGGGATGCAGCACATCAGCACCGAGGAGGGGTAGGGGGCCTTGCCACCCGGCGCGTAGACGCCCGCCGCCGCGACCGGCTCGTTTCGGATCTCGACGCCCTGGCCCTGGGACAGCTCCGAGAGGACGGGCCGCGAGAGCGCCTCCAGCTCGGAGCGGGCAACCGCCTCGACGTTGGCCGCGGCGACGCGCAGCGCCTCGCGGACCGCGGGCTCCAGCAGCCCCGGCGCTGCCCCCACCGCCTCGGGGTCGACACGAAGGGCCTCCGGCAGGGCCTCGCCGAACCGCTCGGCCTGCTCGCGTACCGCCTCGTCGCCTCCGCCCCGCACCCGCTCGAGGATCTCGCGGACCCCGCCGGTGATCGGCTCGTCGGCGCCCAGGCTGCGCAGCTCGCGCGCGAGGCCGCGGGGGTTGGCGCCGCTCCACTCCAGCCGCTTCACCCTCATCCGCTGGCCTCCCGCAGGCGATCGGCGAGGGCGTCGATCTCGGCGGCCCGCAACTTGTGCGCGACCCGGTTGGCGACGAGCCGCGCGGTGCATCGCGCGATCTCCTCGCGCACCTCGAGGTCGTTGTCGGCCAGCGTGCGGCCGGTGTCCACCAGGTCCACGATGCCGTCCGCCAGGTCCACCAGGGGCGCCAGTTCGACCGAGCCCTTCACCTCGATCACCTCCGCCTGGCGGCCGGTGTCCTCGAAGTAGCGCTCGGCGATGCGCGGGTACTTGGTGGCGACCCGCATCGCGCCGAGGCGCCGCTGGCCCTCGGAGAGCCGCTCGTCGCCGCGCCGGCCGGCGAGCACCATGCGGCACGCGCCGTAGCGCAGGTCGAGGAGCTCGTAGACGACCCGGTCGGATTGCTCCAGGAGCACGTCCTTGCCCGTGATGCCCAAGTCGGCGGCGCCCGCCTCGACGTAGGTGGGGACGTCCGACGGGCGCATCGTCACGAGGACCAGCTCGCCCGTCTCGAACGTGAGCGCGCGCGAGTCGCCGCGGGCCTCGGCCGTATCGACCCCGACGCCGTCGAGCAGGTCCAGGGTGCCTCCGAAGAGGGCCCCGCGGGGGACGGCCAGCTTCAGCGGCGCGCTCATCCGGCGCCCTCCCTCGCGCCGATCCGCTCCTCCTCCGCCTGCGCGATGTGCACGCGCTCGAGGAAGAGCGCGAACCCGGCGGCGGGCAGTGGGCGCCCGAAGCGCCCCATCAGCTCGTCGTAGCGGCCGCCGCCGCCCAGCACGTGCCCGACGGCCGGGTCGTAGACCTCGACGATCGCGCCGGTGTAGTAGCCGAGGTCACGCAGCAGGCCGAGGTCGAGCAGGATGCGGTCGGCGACCCCACGGGAGCGGAGCGCCTCGTAGGTGGCGGCGAGACGGCCGGTGGCACGCTCGACGGCCTCGCCGCCCAGCTCGCGAGCCGCGGCAAGTGCCTCCGCCCCACCCCGGATGTTCGGCAGGCGCAGCAGGGTCTCGCGGGCGCGGGGCTCGAGGTCGAGCCCGTCGACCTCGGCCTCCAGGCCCACGAGGTCGTGGGCAGCGAGCCGGTCGACCACGCGGGCCCGTCCCTCTCCGCCCACGCCAAGCTCGTCGAGCAGCTGCTTGAACAGGTCGGCGTCGCCCAAGCCGATCACCGCCCTGGTGAGGCCGGCGGCATCCAACGCCGCGCTCAGCACCTCGATCACCTCGGCGGTCCCGTCGGGCGCCGCCTCGCCGATCAGCTCCAGGCCCGCCTGCATGAACTCCCGGCTCTGCCCGCGCTGCGGGGTGACCGCGCGATACGCCGTGCCCGCGTAGGAGAGGCGGAACGGGCCTTCCTCCCCCGCGTAGCGGGTGGCGACCAGTCGTGCGATGGGGATCGTCATGTCCGAGCGCATCGCCAGCAGCTCACCGCCCTCCCCGAAGAAGCGGTGCGCGGGCGGCGGCGCGGCCTCGCCCGCCCGTGCGAGCACCTCGTCGTACTCGATCGTGGGCGTCCGCACCTCGCCGTACCCGTAGCGCTCGAAGACCTCGAACATCGCGCCCTGAAGCGCGCGAAGCTCGCGCATCTCGTCAGGCAGGATGTCCCTGGTGCCAGGGGGCGTCGGGTTGCTCATCGTCTCACCGGGCCGTTCGGCCGCTCGCGCAGGGTAGGGACTGGGGTGCGGCCTCTACGCAGGAACGCGCTCGCCGGCGACCCGCTCGATCTGGGCGCCCAGGTCGCGTAGGCGCAGGTCGATCCGCTCGTACCCACGGTCGATCTGGGCGACGTTGCCGATCTCCGACGTGCCCTCGGCGCACAGCGCGGCGATGAGCATCGCCATGCCGGCCCGGATGTCCGGGCTCTCGAGCCGCTCGCCGTGAAGCCGGCTCGGACCACTCACCACGGCCCTGTGCGGGTCGCAGAGGAGGATCCGAGCGCCCATGGCGACGAGCTTGTCGACGAAGAACAGGCGGTTCTCGAACATCTTCTCGAAGATCATCACCTCGCCGTCGGCCTGCGTCGCGAGGGCGACGGCGATCGAAGTGAGGTCGGCCGGGAAAGCGGGCCACGGGCCGTCGTCGATCTTGGGGATCGCGTCGCCCATGTCGTCTCTCACGACCAGGTCCTGCCCGGCGGGCACGACGAGGTCCCGCCCCTCGATCGTGGTGGTGAGGCCCAGCCTGCCGAAGTGGCGGCGGACGGCCATCAGGTCCTCGGGCTCGATCTCGCGGATCCGAAGCTCGCCTCCGGTGGCCGCCGCGAGGGCCATGAAGCTGGCCGCCTCGATGTGATCGGGGCAGATGTGGTGCTCGGCGCCGCCCAGAGTCTCACGTCCGTGCACGGTCATCACGTTCGACCCGATGCCGTCGACGGAGGCGCCCATCTTCACCAGCAGCCGGGCCAGGTCCTGCACGTGGGGCTCGCAGGCCGCGTTACCGATCGTCGTCGGGCCCGGGGTCAGCGCCGCCGCCAACAGCGCGTTCTCCGTGGCCATGACGGACGGCTCGTCCATGAAGATCCGGCAGGGCCGCAGGCCGTCGCCGGCGGTGATCTCGATCATGCGGTCGCCGCTCACGTTGGCGCCCATGTCGATGAAGGCGTCGAGGTGAGGGTCCAGGCGGCGGCGGCCGATCGTATCGCCGCCGGGGGGAGGCATACGCGCCTCGCCGAACCGGGCGAGCAGCGGTCCCGCGAGCAGGAACGAGGCCCGGATGCGGGCGGCGAGCGCCTCGTCGACCGCGGTGTCCGTGACCGCGTCGGCCTGCAGGCTGAGGTCGTTGTCGGCCGTCCAGGTCGCCTTCACCCCGAGGCTCTCGAGGAGCGCGATCTGGGTTTCGACGTCGCGGATCCGCGGCACGTTCGACAGCCGCACCTCCTCGGACGTGAGCAGGCACGCCGCGAGGATAGGCAGCGCCGCGTTCTTGTTCCCGGCGACGGTGATCTCGCCGGAGAGGGGCGCACCCCCCTTGATGACGAACTTCTCCATCTGGCGTCTAGGGTAAACGACGGTTTATGGCCGAGCCGACGCGACAGGAAGCCTGGGACCTGGTCTGCGAATGGGTCGAATCCGACTCGCTGCGCAAGCACCTATTGGGCGTTGAGGCCGGGATGGTCGCCTACGCGCGCAAGTACGGCGAGGACGAGGAGCGGTGGGCGGTGACCGGGCTCGTCCACGACCTCGACTACGAGCGCTACCCGGACCTCGACACCGGGCATCCCCGCTACGCACTCAAGGAGCTGGAGGCCCGCGGCTACCCACAGGACGTGATCGACGCCGTCGCCGGTCACGCCACCTTCCTCGGAGTCCCGCGCGAGACTCCGATGGCGAAGACGCTGTTCGCGGTCGACGAGCTGTCGGGCTTCATCTCCGCCTGCGCGTTGGTGCGCCCCACGGGGATCGAGGGGATGAAGCCGAAGTCCGTGAAGAAGAAGCTCAAGCAGCCCTCGTTCGCCGCCGGGGTCAACCGCGACGAGGTGGCGCAGGGCGCCGAGGAGCTGGGCGTCGACTTCGACGAGCACGTCACCTTCCTGATCGCGGCGATGGCGGAGCGGGCCGACGAGCTCGGCCTGGGCCCCCGCGAGGACGCCGGCGGCGCCGGTTCCGGCGCGGCATGAAGACACGCTGGAAGGTCCTGATCGGCCTCGCGGTCGTGCTCGCGGCGCTGCTCGCCCTCAACACGATCGTCCTCAACCAGCAGACCAAGGGCGCTGAGGTGACCGTCGAGGGCGGCGAGATCATCAGCCTGCCCGGAGGCGACGTCCAGGTGCTCGACGAGCCGGCGCCGCCCGGCGCCGACGGCGCCCCCATCGTGCTCATCCACTGCTATCTGTGCTCGCTGCGACTGGTGGGACGAGCTGGCCCCGCTCCTGAACGAGGGCCATCGCGTGATCCGGATCGACCTGCTCGGTCACGGTGGCTCCGAGAAGCCCGCAAGCGGCTATTCGGTCGAGGGCCAGGCGGGCCTCGTGGCAGGGGCGCTCAACCAGCTCGACGTGCAGGGCGCGGTAGTGGTCGGCCAGTCCATGGGCGCCGGCATCGCGGTCGCGCTTGCCGAGCAATCAAGCCAGCTCGTCGACCGCGTGGTCGACATGAGCCTGGCCGCGACCAACGACGCCAGCTCGCTGCCGTTCATCGCCCGCCTCGGGTACGTCCCCGTGCTGGGTCAGGCGATGTACCGCCTCACCCCCGACGTCGCCATTCGCTCAGCGTTCAACGAGGCGTTTGCGCCGGACTACGAGGTGAGCCCGGAGTTCGAGGACGTGATCGTCGAGAACTTCCGGGCGATGACCTACACGTCGTTCAAGGAGACGCAGGAGGCCCTGAGCGACTACCGCGACGCCGAGCCCCTCGACACCCGCATCACCTCGGCCGCGGTGCCCCTGATGGTGATCCTCGGTGAGGAGGACCAGATCGTGGACACGGCCCAGGCCGAGGAGGAGTGGAGCGACGTCCCCGGGGTGAGGATCGAGACCCTGCCCGGCGTCGGCCACACGCCGCAGGTGGAGGCGCCGGAGGAGACCGCCGCGCTGGTGGAGGAGTTCGCGGCGGTGGCGGCGATCGCGGAGGCGTCGGGGTCCGAGCGGAGGGAAGGATGGTGGGCGGCGCTCGCCGCGTGGTGGTCAAGGGGGCAGTCAGGGCGACAACTAGATAGCGCAGGCGGGGTCGGCCGGGGTGATCGGTGAGTTTGGCCCGCTATGCGGGCAAAACCCGCCAACCGCGGTCGCTGGTGCCTCCCTCGGTGATGAACATCCCGCCGCTGACGTCGTGCCTAGCGCCAGCGGCCCCCCGCCTTCGCCCACTCCAGCAGGTGGTCCACCGAGCAGAAGCCGTCGGGGATGCGGTACTCGCCGCGGTGGCGGACCAGTAGTACGTGGACGTCGCCCAGGGGCTCGCCACAGTGGGCGCAGGCGCTGACCTCCTCGTCCAGGGCAGGCGGCTCGTCGAGGGCGCCGGGGTCCCAGTGGGCCCCCTGGATCGCCCACGGCACGACGTGCTCGAGGCGGCAGAACGCGGCGCGCCGCTCGCCCGCCGGCTCGAAGACGCGGAACCCGTCGTCCGTGCCCGATGTCCGCGCCGCACCAGGAGCACCGCTCGGCATATGTTCCGTCCATGGCCGCGGTGAGCATAGTCGCGCTGGAGGGCGATCAGACCGGGCAGGAGCTGCTGGAGCAGGCGCTGCGAGTGCTCGACCCGGAGCTGCTTCGCCTGGACCTCGAGATCCGGCGGTTCGACCTGTCGCTGGAGAACCGTCGGGCCACGACGAACGGGGTCGTGACCGAGGCGGCGCAGGCCATGCGCGAGACCGGCCTGGGCCTCAAGGCGGCCACGATCACGCCGGAGGGCGCCGACGACGTCGGCAGCCCCAACCGGATCCTCCGCGAGGCGATCGACGGCAAGGTGATCGTGCGTACCGGCCGCCGCATCCCGGGCGTGACGCCGGTGGCGGGCGTCCACAACCCGATCTCGGTCTGCCGGATGGCGGTGGGCGACGCCTACGGCGCCGAGCAGTGGCGCGAGGAGGTCGACGGCGACGAGCTGGCCCACCGCACCGAGACGATCTGCCGCTCCGACTGCCGTGCCGTGGCCGAGTTCGCCTTCCGCGAGGCCGAGCGGATCGGCGGGCGGGTCTACGGGGGGCCGAAGTGGACCGTGAGCCCCGTGTACGAGGGGATGCTGAAGGAGGAGATGGACGCGGCCGCCGAGCGCCACCCCGACTGCGGCTACGAGCCCGTCCTGATCGACGCCACCCTGGCCGGACTGGTCACCGGGGCCGCGACGGACTCGCTCGTCATCCCGTGCCTCAACCGAGACGGCGACCTGCTCTCCGACCTGGTGCTGCCGCTGTTCGGCTCGATCGCGGGGGCCGAGTCGGTGCTGCTCAGCCTCGACGGAGGCCTGCGCACCACTGTGGCGATGGCCGAGGCGCCGCATGGCACGGCGCCGGCGCTGGAGGGCAAGGACATCGCCAACCCGATGGCCATGATCCTGGCCGGCGGCGCCGTCCTGCACTACGCGGGCGAGGCGACGGCCAGCGCCGATGAGGTCGACCCTGCCGCCGACGAGGCGGCCGAGAGGGCCTCGCGGGCCATCTATGAATCGGTGCTGGAGACGGTGGCGGCGGGGACCCGTACGCCCGACCTGGGCGGACACGCAGCCACCACGGAGTTCACCGACGCGGTGATCGAACTCGTCGGCCGCAAGCTCGAGGTCTGGGCCTCCCTGTAGCGGGCGGGCGAATACGGCACGCGCGAAAAGGGTAGGTTTGCGGCGGGTATGGAGGCCGGCACGATCGCTTCGGGGGAAGAAGCTCCGCTGATCGAGCGCATGCGGGAATACGGCCGCGCCCATCCGGGGCTGGTCACTCTCGGGATCCTCGCCGTCGTCGTCCTCGTCCTGATCGCCCTCGAGGGCACTCACGAGGTGGCGCAGCGGGGGCTCTTCGGGCTCTCGACCGGTTCGATCTACGCGTTGGGCGCCGTGGGCCTCACCCTCGTCTACGGGATTCTCAAGCTCACGAACTTCGCCCACGGCGACTATCCTGGCCTTCGGCGCCTACATGGCGTATGTGGTCAACGTGACCTGGGGGCTGCCCCTCGCGCTCGGCGTGGTGTTCGCGATGCTGATGACCGCGGTGCTCGGGGTCTTCCTGGAGAAGATCATGTGGTCCCCGATGCGCGGTAAGGGCGCGGGGATCCTGCAGCTCATCCTGATGTCGATCGGGCTCGCGCTGGTGCTCCGGTACGGGATCCAGTACTTCTGGGGCACCGAGCTGCGCGGCCTGGAGGTCAACAACACCGACACGATCAAGTTCCTCGGCCTATCGATCGGGGTCACACAGGCATGGGTGATCGTGATCGGGTTCGTGACGCTGACGGCGACCGGGCTCATGCTGCGCTACGCGCTGCTCGGCAAGCAGATGCGTGCGCTCTCCGACAACCTCGATCTGGCCGAGACGACCGGAATCAACACGTCGCGGGTGATCGTCTGGACCTGGGTCTTCGCCGGCGCCTTCGCAGGGCTGGCAGGCGTCCTCTACGGCGCGACGACCCAGCTGCAGCCGGAGATGGGCTTCGAGCTTCTGCTGCCGCTGTTTGCGGCGGTTGTGGTCGGCGGCATCGGCGATGCCTTCGGGGCGCTCGCGGGGGGCATCCTGCTGGGCGTCGTCATCGAGTGGTCGACGATGTTCATCGATCCCGGCCTGAAGCTGGCCGTCGGATTCCTGGTCCTGATCCTGGTCCTGATCATCCGCCCGCAGGGCATCTTCGGCAAAGCGAGAGCGGTGTGAGCGAGCTCCTGCCCCTGGCGGTCAGCTTCGACGCGTTCACCAGCCTCGGCTTCTGGACGAGCGTTGGCATCTTCGCCGGCACCTTCACCATCTTCACCCTCGGGTTGCAGCTGAACGTCGGCTTCACCGGCATCTTCAACTTCGGCCAGGCGGCGTTCATGGCCATCGGCGCCTACGGGATGGCGATCCTCGTCACCGATACCGGGCTGAGCTTCTGGCTTGCGCTGCCGATTTCGATCCTGCTCGCCATGGGGTTCGGCCTGATCGTCGGCCTGCCGTCCGTCCGGTTGCGGGCGGACTACCTCGCGATCACGACGATCGCCGCCTCCGAGGCGGTGCGGCTGGTGGCGCTGAACGCCCGTGGTCTGACGAACGGTGCCCAGGGGATCTTCGGATTCGACGACTCATGGGACTCCGTCTCCGACGGGATCGAGGAGGTGCTGGTCACGCTCGGCTGGAGCGACCCCGAGACGCTCTTCCCGCTGTTCCTGGTCGTCTGGGGGGTGGCCGTCCTGTTGATGTTCGTGCTCACGCGCGTCCAGCGCACGCCGTGGGGGCGGGTCCTGCGAGCGGTGCGCGAGGACGAGGACGCGGCGCGGGCGCTGGGAAAGAACGCCTTCTCCTACAAGCTCCAGTCGCTGGTGATCGCGGCCGCCCTCGGGGCGCTCGCCGGCTTCTTCCTGGCACTTAACCTGAGCTTCGTGGTCCCCGACGAGTTCGCCCCCACGTTCACCTTCCTCGGATACTCGGCACTCGTCCTCGGCGGCCTCGCGAGCTACTGGGGCGTGGCGGTCGGCGCGATCATCCTGCAGACCGTGCTGGAGGGCCTGCGCTTCCTGGAACTGCCGATCTCAGAGGTGAAGGTCGCGTCCCTTCGCTTCATCATCCTCGGCCTGGTCCTGATCCTGCTGATGGCGTTCCGCCCGCAGGGCATATTCGGCAAGCGGGAGGAGATGGTCATCGGTGACTGAGACCGCCGCAGTCGACCCGGTGCCCGCCGCGGCGGGGGTGGACGGGAAGGCCATCTTCGAGGCCGCGGGCGTGGTGAAGCGCTTCGGTGGCATCCGCGCCGTGGACGGTGCGTCGATGCGGGTCGCGGAGCGATCGATCACCGCCCTCATCGGCCCCAACGGCGCGGGCAAGACGACCTTCTTCAACGTCATCACGGGCTTCTACAAGCCCGACGGCGGAACCGCGGTGTTCAACGGCCAGCCGGTGCTCGGTCGCCCCCCCTACGCGCTGGCTCGGCTCGGGATGGTGCGCACCTTCCAGATCACGAAGGCTCTGGCCGGGATGCCCGTCATCGACAACATGATGCTGGCCGCGCCCGACCAGCCCGGGGAGCACCTCAGCAACGTCTTCTTCAGGCCCGGCGCGGTGCGCCGGCGCGAGCGTGAGGTCGAGGAGCAGGCCATGGAGCTCCTGGACGTGTTCAACCTGACCAAGCTCGCGCACCAGTACGCCGGGACCCTCTCCGGCGGGCAACGCAAGCTGCTGGAGCTGGCGCGCGCGCTGATGGCCCAGCCGCGCTTCCTGCTGCTGGACGAGCCGATGGCCGGCATCAACCCGACGCTCGGCCGGCGCCTGCTCGACCACATGCAGCGCCTGCGTGCCGAGGACGGCGTGACCTTCCTGTTCGTCGAACACGACATGGAGGTGGTGATGAACCACTCCGACCGGGTGATCGTGATGGCTCAGGGCCGGGTGATCGCAGACGGGCTCCCCGACGAGGTGCGGAAGGATCCGAAGGTGATCGACGCCTATCTGGGAGGTACGTGATGAACGACGCGGCGACGGCCGGCGCCAACGGCCGGGCACTGCTCGAGACGGAGGGCCTCATCGCCGGGTACGTCCCCGAGGTGGACATCCTGAACGGGGTCTCGGTCAAGGTCCGCAAGGGCGAGATCGTCACGATCGTCGGCCCCAACGGCGCCGGCAAGTCGACGCTGATCAAGACCATCTACGGGCTCCTGCGCCCCCGCAGCGGGAACGTCAGGTTCCAGGGACAGGACATAGCCGACCGCAAGCCGCACGACTGCACCCGGCTCGGGATGGCCTACGTCCCCCAGCTGGACAACGTCTTCCAGACGCTCACGGTCGAGGACAACCTGGAGATGGGCGCCATCGACCGCAGTCGGTTCCGCGAGCAGCGCGACCGGATGTACGAGCTGTTCCCGCGCCTCGGCGAACGGCGCAGCCAGGACGCGGGCACGATGAGCGGCGGCGAGCGCCAGATGGTGGCGATGGCGCGAGCGCTGATGCCGGACCCCGAGCTGGTCCTGCTCGACGAGCCGTCCGCCGGCCTGGCCCCCGCCTTCGTCGAGGTCATCTTCGAGAAGATCGCCGACATCAACAAGGCCGGCGTGACCGTGATGATGGTCGAGCAGAACGCGCGCCGCGCCCTTGCGATGTCGGACCGGGGCTACGTCCTCGACCTCGGCACGGACCGCTTCGAGGGCCCAGGTCAGGAGCTGCTGGACGACCCCAAGGTCGCCGAGCTCTACCTCGGCGGCACGGCGAGGATCGACGAGGCCCCGGAGACGTAGAAGCGGCCGGGAGCCCAAGGGCCCCGGCCGCTTTCCGACCTTGGATCAGGCCTTGGCGCTAGCCCGTTGGGGCAGCGACCTCGACCTCGTCCGTCGGCGCCGGCGCTCCGTTCTTGAACTCATAGATGTCGTAGACGCCGGACGTGGCGTCGCCGTTCTCATCCATGTCGATCGGACCCGATGCACCCTGGTAGTCGATGTCGTCACCGGCCTCGAGCGCCGCGATCGCGTCGGGGAGCTCCTCCCAGGTGAACTGATCGCCCTCAGGTGCGCTGATGTCCTGGACGAACTCCGCCATATCGGCGCCCTCCGTGGACCCCGCGGCGACCGCCGCCAGGTAACAGAGGACAACGGCATCGAAGTTCTGGGCGTCGAACGTCTGTCGATCGACGTCAGGCTCGATGTCGCTGTTGTTCCAGAGGTCGTCGAACGCCTGGGCCGACTCGTCGTCGTCAGGCACGCCCGGCGCGGTGCCGCGCAGGCCGTTGACGGCATCCTCTCCAGCGCTCTCGGCGAGATCGCCGGAGATCAGGCCGTCCGTGACGAACGTGGTCTTCGGATCGAACCCGGCGCGCACGAGCGCGGGACCCACCTTGTTGTAGGTCTCCGGGAAGTCGACGATGACCAACCCATCGGGGTTCCCCGACGTGAGGTCGGACGCCTCGGAGTCGTAGTTCGGCAGCTTGACGTCATAGATGACCTCGGTCGCCGATCGTGCCTCCTGCGTCCTCCCACGCGGCGCTGAACGTCTCCGCCAGGCCGGTCCCGTAGGCGTCGTTTCGGGCTCCCACGTTCACGGTGGCGTCGGTGCCGCCGAGCGCCTCCTCGACGAGGTACGTGGACAGCGTCGGGCCCTGGAACGAGTCCGGCGGCGCGGTTCGGTTGACCAGACCGTCGTCGTCCAGGCCGGTGATCTCGTCGCTCGTCGATGCCGGTGAGATCAGCACGACCTCCTCCGGGATCGTGACCGATTCCGCGGTGGGGATCGTGTCGGCGGACGCCCAGGCGCCGGCGATGCAGCTCGCACCGTCGGAGTCGACCATCTTCCGGGCCGCGGATACCGCTGCCTGCTGGTCGGCGCCGCCGCCGTTGTCCTCGGTGACCAGCTCGACCGTGTGGTCGGCGCCGGACTCCTCGATGGCGGGGTTGATCACTTCCTCGAGCGCGATCTGCGCGGCCTTGTCGCCGGGTGGACCGAAGTCCGCCAGGTCGCCGCTGAGGGGAACGGAATCGCCGATCACCAGATCGAGCGAGGCCTCTCCACCTCCGCCGCCACCGTCGCCCTCGTCGTCGTCACCGCAGGCTGCAAGGCCAAGCGAGAGGCCGGCCACGGCCACGGCGAGCGCGGAAATCCTGACCGAACGGGTCAGCCTTCCCATATACAACTCCTCTCTCCAGATTTGCAGGGCCGTTCTTGGCCCTCCAGTGCAGGACCATTCCTATCAGGGTCGCGCGTTGCGCGCCTGATGACCGGGGGTGCGGTGGCTGAATCAGACCGCTTCGCCGGGGGCGGGCTGAGGGCCGCCGATCCCGACGCGGCGCCATTCGGCTATCTCCCCGTCCTCGATCACGAACGCCGTCTGCGCCTCCCCGCCCACGCCGTCGCCGCAGACACCCGGCCCCGGCCGCTCGGTGAGCCGGAAGGTCGCGGTGGTGAACTCTCCCTGGCTCTCGGCGCCGATGAGCACGGCGCCGCAGGGGAGCGACGCGTTGAACAGGCGTGCCTGCTCGCGATTGGTGATCCGCACCGTCGGCCCGTTCTCGGCGATCGAGGGGATCGCGAAGAACTCGGCCGCTGCGTCGACGTCGCCCTTGCGCAGCGTCTTCACCCAGGCGTCGATGACCTCGACGTCGGCGGGGTTGGCGTCGGCGGTCGCGGGCTCTGGTGGTCGTCGGCGTGGTCGCCGGATCGTCGGAGTCGCCCCCGCAGGCGAACAACAACAGGGCAATGAGGAGAAGTGGGGCTGCCGGGACCATGCGCATGGGCACTCGCCAAGTATGGCGCTCGGCCGTCCTGCCTGGCTGTTGTAGAGCAACAGCAGAACAGGACAGCCGGGCTTGACGAGTATGCGAACATGTGTTCGTATGGTGATCGGTTGCGCTCTCATCCCCCGCTTCGCCCTGGTGGCAGCCCTCTCGGGCCGGGCGGGGATGCTGGGGAAGCCGGTGGCGCTGGCGCCCGAGCCGGGCGGGCCGCAGGTGGTCGGACAGGCCTCGGGGGCGGCGGAGGCGTTCGGGATCCACGAGGGCATGCGCCTCGGCGAGGCGCTCGCCCGCTGCCCCGGGCTGGGGCTGGTGGCCCCCGACTCCGAGCGGGCGGCGGACCAGTGGGAGCGGGCGCTAGGGGAGCTGGAGTCGATCGGGGCGGCGGTGGAGTCGGCTCGTCCCGGAGAGGCGTTCTTCGAGGTCGAGGGGCTGCGGGCGCTGTGGGGAAGCCCGGAGCGGGTGCTCGGCAGGGCGCGCCTGAAGCTGGGCCGCTCGGCGCGGCTGGGAGCCGGCCCGACCCGGCTCTGCGCTCACGCCGCTGCGCTCAGGGCGCGCGCCCGGAGGGGGCCGGTGATCGTTCCCGCCGGGGCCGCCCGGGCGTTCCTCGCCGCCCAGCCGGTGGGGGTGCTGCGCGAGCGGCTGGGTGACGAGTGGGAGCGGGCGAGCGTGCCGGACACGCTGGAGCGGCTGGGGGTGCGAACGCTCGGCGAGCTGGCTTCGCTGCCGGCCGCGGCGGTGGCGGACCGCTTCGGCGAGCCGGGGCTGCGGGCGCTGCGGATGGCCGGCGGCGACGAGGAGCCGCTGCGCCCGCGCGCCAGGCCCGAGCCGCTGGCCGAGGGGCTGGAGCTGCCGGAGGGCTGCTCGGGTACGCAGCTCGAGCGGGCCCTGGGGCTGCTCGCCGACAGGCTGCTCGCCTGCTCGGGGCGGCGGGGGCGGACCTTTCGCAGGCTGAGATTGAGCGCCCGCCTCGCCGGGGGCGGCAGCTGGGGCACCGAGGTGGTGCTGCGCGAGGCGAGCGCCGACCGCGCCCGCCTGCTCTTGGCCCTGGCGCCGAAGCTGGCGGAGCTGCCAGGGCCGGCCTCCTCGGTCACCCTGCGGGCGCTTGAGCTGGGCCCCACCGCCTCCGAGCAGCCGGCGCTGGAGCGCTCCCCGCGGGAACGGCGGCGGGAGCGGATAGCAGAGGCGGTGCGCCAGGCCCGCTCCGCCGCCGGGCGCGACGCGGTTCTGCGCGTGCTCGAGGTCGAGCCCTCGTCGAGGGTGCCCGAGCGCAGAGCCATTTTCACTCCCTATGAGTGAGCGGCGCGCGGTCTACTGGCCCACCCCCGTCGAGGTCGATGCGGGCGAGGACGGGGTGCCGGTTGCCGTCGCCGGCGTCGTGGTGGAGGCGGTGCGCGAGGACTGGCTGGTCGAGGACCGCTGGTGGACGCCGAAGCCGCTCGAGCGCCGTTACTTCGAGCTGGCGCTGGCCGACGGGCGCTGCGTCGTGATCTTTCGTGAGCCGGCCGACTCGGGACAGATGGTTCGAACAGAGGGCGTGATGAGCGAGTACGTGGAGCTTCACGCCCACTCGGCCTTCTCGTTCGGGGACGGCGCGTCGCTGCCTGACGAGCTCGCGCTCGCGGCCGCCGAGCTTGGCCACGAGGCGCTCGCGCTGACCGACCACGACGGGCTCTGGGGCGCGATGGAGTTCGCCCAGGCGTGCCGCGCGCAGGGCGTCCGCCCCATCGTCGGCGCCGAGATGACGATGACCCGGCGGCCGACGGGTCACCGCAGGACCCCTTCCATCTGACGCTGCTGGTCGAGGCCGCGGTCGGCTATCGCAACCTCTGCCGGCTCGTCACCGAGGCGCACCGGGACACGCGGCCGCACCCGGACCGGGACCCCCTCCCCCCCGTCCTCCGGCTCGAATCGCTGGAGGAGCGAAGCGAGGGGCTCGTCTGCCTCTCCGGCTGCGCTCGGGACGGGGCCCTGGCTGGCCGCTGGGAGCGCGGGGAGGCGGAGCGGGCGACGTCGCTGGGCCGCCGGCTCGTGAGCGCGTTCGGGCCAGAGCGCTTCCGGGTCGAGCTGCAGCGGCCGCTCGAGCGCCACGACAGGGCCCGCAACCGCTGGCTTCAGGCACTCGCAGGCCGGCTGGGCGTGCCCGCCGTCGCAACCGGGAACGCCCACATGCACACGCGCTCGCGGGCGGCGCTCCAGGACACGCTGATGGCGGTGCGGCTCTGCGGCTCGCTGGAGGAGACCGAACCCCGGCGCCGGGCCAACGGCAGCGCCCACCTCGCCACGGCGGCGGATATGGCCGAGCGCTTTCGTGACCACCCGGACGCCGTCGCCGAGACGACGCGCCTGGCTGAGCGCCTGCGCTTCGACCTCACCCGTGACCTCGGATACCGCTACCCGGGCTCGGAGGACCCGGGGGCCGACGAGGCGCTGGCGGAGCTGTGCCGGGCGCGCCTCGCCCACCGTTACGACGGCGATCGCAGGCGCCGCGAGGCGGAGCGGCGGCTGGAAGACGAGCTGGCCCTGATCCGCAGGCTGGGCCTCTCCGGGTTCTTCCTTCTGCACTACGACATCCTCGAGCTGGCGCGCGAGGTGGCGGTGGAGGTGCGGGGGCGGGACTCGACGCGGATGCTTCTGCCGCCCGGCCGGGGACGGGGCTCGAGCGTCAGCTCGGTCGTCTGCTACCTGACCGGCCTCTCTCACATCGACCCGGTGCGAAACGAGCTCTTCCTGGGGCGCTTCTTGAACGAGGAGATCTCGGAGGCGCCGGACATCGACCTCGACTTTCCCCGCGACATCCGCGAGAAGCTGATCCCGCGGATCCACGAGCGCTACGGCTCCGAGCGCTCGGCGCTGGTGGCGGCGTTCGCCAGCTACCGCTCGCGTTCGGCGGTACGCGACTTCGGCAAGGCGCTGGGCCTGCCGCCGGGCGAGATCGAACGCGTCGCCTCCACCGTCGACATGTACGACCGCCCCGAGTCGGTTGCCCAGGACATGGAGCTGGCGATCGGTGCGGCGAGGGCGCGCTCGGGCCGCTGGCAGGCGCTCAGCGCGCTGGCGCGGGAGGCCTGGGGGCTGCCACGCCACGCGTCTCAGCACCCCGGCGGGATGGTGCTCTCGACGCGCCCCCTGGTCGACATCTGCCCGGTCCAGCCTGCGGCGATGGAGGGGCGGCAGATCGTGCAGTGGGACAAGGACTCGTGCGCCGACGCAGGCTTCCTCAAGATCGACCTGCTGGGGCTGGGGATGTTGTCCGCGGTCGAGCGCTGCGTGGATGAGATCGCTCGGGTGCGGGGCGAGCGGATCGACCTGTCGCGGATCCCGATGGACGATCCGGCGACGTACGAGGCGATCCAGCGGGCGGAGACGACGGGGGTATTCCAGATCGAGAGCCGTGCGCAGATGCAGATGCTGCCCCGGACGCTGCCCAAGGACCTCGACGATCTCACCGTGCAGGTGGCGCTGGTGCGGCCGGGGCCGATCCAGGGGGGCGCCGTCCATCCGTACCTCGCGCGCAAGAAGGCGCTTCGCGATGACCCGGATTTCGAGGTGCCCTACGCCCATCCGTCGCTGGAGCCGATCCTCGCCGACACGCTGGGGACGATCGTCTTCCAGGAGCAGGTGATCCAGGTGGCGATGGCGCTCGCCGGGTTCAGCGCGGGCGAGGCAGAGGGGCTGCGGCGGGCGATGAGCCGCAAGCGCTCGGAGGAGGCGCTCGAGGCGCATCACGAGCGGTTCGTCTCCGGGGCGATCGAGCGGGGTGCCTCGCCCGAGGTGGCGGAGCAGGTCTTCCAGCAGGTGGTGGGCTTCTCCGGCTTCGGCTTTCCCAAGGCGCACGCGGCGGCGTTCGGCCTCTTGGCCTACCAGTCGACGTGGCTGCGGGTGCACTACGGGCCGGAGCTGCTGTGCGCGCTGCTCAACGAGCAGCCGATGGGGTTCTACCCGCCCGACTCGCTGGTACACGAGGCGCAGCGGCGGGGGTTCGAGGTGCGCCGGCCCGACGTCAACCGAAGCGCGGTCGAATGCATGGTGGAAGCGGACCTGGGGGTCCGAGTTGGGCTGGGATACGTGAAGGGGGTGCGCGCGGAGGAGATGGAGGAGCTCGTGGCCGAGCGTGAGCGCCGCGGCCCCTTCGTGCGGATGGCGGACCTGGCCTCGCGCTCCGGCGCCGGGCGCGAGGCGCTCGAGAAGCTCGCCTGGGCGGGAGCGCTCGAGCCGATCGGGGTGGGCGCCGCCCAGGCGAGCGCCGGCCGTGAGCGGCGTGGCAGGTCGCGGCAGGGCAGACGTGCGGACCTGTGGCGGGTCGGGGTGGCGAGGGCCTCGCGTGCGCCCACCCGCGGGCAGCTCTCCCTCCCCCTCCCCGTTCCGCTGGCGCCGCCGTTGCGGGAGCTGAGCGAGTGGGATGCGGTCGTCGCCGACTACGCGTCCACCGGGATCACCCTCGGCACGCACCCGATCGAGCTGATCCGCCCAGGCCTGACCGGGGAGCTGGCGCGGAGCTCCGACCTCGAGCGGATCGACGACGGCTCGTCGGTGGGGATCGCGGGGATGGTGGTCGCTCGCCAGCGGCCGGCGACCGCGAAGGGGGTGGTGTTCATGCTGCTGGAGGACGAGGTGGGCGTGGTCAACCTCGTCGTCCTACCGCCGGCCTACGAACGCCACCGGCTGGCCGTTCGCACGGCGTCGTTCGTGCGGGTGGCCGGCGTCCTCGAACGTCGCGAGGGCGTGATCAACGTGGTCGTCGAGGAGCTGGAGGCCCTGGCGACGCCAGGCGTGCCTGCCGCGCCTGTCCGCAGCATCGAGCCACCGGCGGAGGAGCCGGGGCGCGCAACCGAGGTCGTCGAGCTCGAAACGGTGGCCCCGCGAGCGCACAGCTTCGGGCGGCGTGGATGATGAAATCGCCTGCTCTCACGCACGAAATGCAAGATCGCTTGCAGGCCCCGCACTCCGTCCGAGGCCGTTCCTAGGGTGCCGCCCGCAATGTTCCACGGGCAAGCAGAAGGCATCGGGCAGAGGCTCCTGGGCGGTGTAGATCTCATGATCGACCTCGCCACCCTTGGCTCCTTCGGGCTCGAGCCGATCCCCGCGGACGGGCCCTGTCGCGAGCACGGCCATCGTCGGCTGACCCACCGGCGCTCGGCATGGGAGGAGCTCCCGGCGGCCCGCCGCGGCGCCTGTGGGGCAGCCTCCGCGCCGGTGGATTTCCGGGGCGCGGTGGCCCGCTACTCCTGACGAGCCGGCCTTCGCGGGCTAGGCCGCCGCCCAGTCCAGTGGACCGACCCTGTACGGCGGCCCTGGGATCCTCGGTCGGGACCTCGGTGTCGTCGGCGGTCTGCGACGCCTTGAGGCCGCGGTCACGGACGCCCTGGCAGCGTCCCGGCTTGTAGCCGCCGCCGGGGGTGAGGAAGACGACGGTCGAGGCCTGGTTGTTCTTCTCGTTCTTCTCGTGGATCCCGTTCTTGGGGTCGGCCGTGTGGGCGAACGCGTAGCAGGCGCGCTTGGGGATGTCGTTCAGCTCGATCCAGTTCTCGTGGTAGGTGCTGGGGTAGACGTCGGACCAGCCGACCGAGGTGCCCAGCTCGACCCGGCGCCGCGATGGGTCCTGGCTGCATGCCGGATAGACGCGGTGGTTCGGCGAGCCCGTCAGGCCGGGATGGGTGTGCTCGAGGTCGCGCAGGCAGTAGATCTGCTTCGGGCCGACCTCGACCCGGCGGACCCGCTCGCCGCGCCCATCGAGCAGGAACAGCGAGAACTTGGCCGCGTCCTTGAACTTCCAGTAGCGGCCCTGGCCGGGGATCGCCTTGAAGTAGAGGTCCGCCTTCGTGCGGCGCTCGACCTTGCCGCCCCCCTTCTGGTGGATCCGCTGGAACGCGTCCATCGCGAACTGGCCGTCGCGGCGGCCGGCCAGCTCCGCCGGCCCCCGGCCCACGCTGTCGATCGAGTTCGCTGCGCGCAGCACGGGCTTGCCCCCCACCAGCTCGCGGTCGAGGGCGAACGGGGGGCGCATCTTCAGGTCGGGGCACTTGAGGCGGCGCTCGCGGACGACGCCGGGCTTGAGGCAGATGTTCGGCTCCGGCGGACGCTGGCGCGGAGTCGGCGGCGGTGGCCGGGGTCGGAGGCCCGACCTGGGCGAGCACGAGCACGGGCCCGAGGAGCGCGATGGCCAGGGCGATTGCGAGCGCGGGCCGATGCACCTCAGTCCGCTTCCCCTGAGAGGGCGGGATCAATCATCGAATCCGTGATAGTACGACCGGCGGCGGCGATCAACCGGGCGGGATGTTCTGGTTCAGGCGGAAGAGGTTGGTCGGGTCGTAGCGGCGCTTGAGCGCTTGGAGGCGGGCGAACTTCTCGGTCCCGTACGCCTCGTGTACCCGCTCCAAGCCCTCGTCCATCAGGAAGTTCACGTATACGCCTTGGTGGTGGGGCTGCAGGGCCGACCAGAACTCCCGCGACCAGGCGCGCTCCTCGTCGAATCCGTCGGCCGATTCGGTCATCGCGGTGATGTTGAAGCTGAAGCCGGCGTTGCGGCCATTGAACGCAGTCTCCCCCTCCGGGACGTCTGCCACCGCACCGCCCATCTGCCAGATCGGGAAGGCGGTCAGCGGAGAACGGATGCGCCCGGCATGCTCGGCGGTGAGCTCGATGACCTCGTCGGAGAGATCGGCAACGTCGCAGGCGCGCATGTAGTACCACCATCCGTGCGGGAACGAGGGATCGAACATCGACTGGTGCTCCAACAACGGCTTCGCTTCGCAGAGGTCGAGCACGGGGGTGCCGAACGACCTCAGTGGGCGCAGCA
This sequence comes from uncultured Solirubrobacterales bacterium, assembly GCA_963797835.1. GTDB lineage: Bacteria > Actinomycetota > Thermoleophilia > Solirubrobacterales > 70-9 > JBDTSW01. The sequence continues at coordinate 135,637 of CAWCRN010000027.1, read as the reverse complement.
CCTCCTCCCCCTTCTCGAGCGCCCCGCAGTAGCAGCAGATGATGCCCGCGACGAGCTGGCCCTGGAGCTCCCGGGGCACGAACGGGAGGGCCGGCGCCTTGCGGTGCATGACGATCGTCATCAACTCGCCCGGGGCGTCGGCGATCCACTCACGGTAGAACCGGAGCAGGCGAGCCGACTCCCTCATCGGCCAGTAGATCGGACCCGCCAGGACGGCCGGCCCGACCGGGTTGAGACGGAAGGTGAACTCGGTGACCACGCCGAAGTTGCCGCCTCCGCCCCGGACCCCCCAGAAGAGGTCCGCGTTTTCGTCGGCGCTGGCCTTCACGAGCTCGCCGTCAGCCGTGACGAGCTCGACCGAGATCAGTTGATCGATCGTGAGGCCGTGCTTTCGCATCAGCCAGCCGATCCCGCCGCCCAGGGTGAGCCCGGCGAGGCCCGTATGAGTGACGATCCCGGCCGGGACGGCGAGCCCGTGCTGCTGCGTTGCCTGATCGAGCTCTCCCAGTAGGACCCCCGCCTGCGCGCGTGCGACCCGCGAGTCAGGGTCTACGTGGATCTGCCGCATCGGGCTGAGGTCGATCACGAGGCCGTCGTCGCACGTTGATAGCCCCGGAAAGCTGTGGCCACCCCCGCGAACCGCGGTGAGCACACCGGTCTCCCGGGCGAGCTTTACCGCGGCGATCACGTCGCCCAAGTCGGCGCAGCGCGCGATCAGGGCAGGGCGACGGTCGATCGACCCGTTCCAGACCGCCCTGCGCTCGTCGTAGGAGGCGTCGCCCGGGCGGACGACCTCACCAGCGAACGACGACTCGAGCTCGCGGACGGCGGCCTTATCGAGGGCGTTGACACGGCTTATGGCGATCGCGATCCTCCTCCGGGGATCGTAGCTTCGCTCCGCGCCGGCGCAAGACCGGGTCCAACGAAGAGAGCCGCCCCGACGGGGCGGCTCTCGCAAGAACTGGCGGCGACCTACTCTCCCAGGGGGTTGCCCCCCAAGTACCATCGGCGCTGAAAGGCTTAACGGCTCTGTTCGGAATGGGAAGAGGTGTTTCCCTCTCGCTATTCGCCACCAAACTGGCGAGAGACCGAAGCCCCAGCGGGGCTTGAAAACTGCACGCAGACCAAGAACAAAGTATCCGTCAAGACCTCGACCCATTAGTACCGGTCTGCTCCGTGCGTTACCGCGCTTCCACAGCCGGCCTATCAACCTGGTGGTCTACCAGGGGTCTTACTCCCTCAAGGGGATGGGAGAGCTCATCTCGAGGTCGGCTTCCCGCTTAGATGCCTTCAGCGGTTATCCGATCCGCGCGTAGCTAACCAGCGATGCCCTTGGCAGGACAACTGATACACCAGAGGCGCGTTCATCCCGGTCCTCTCGTACTAAGGATGACTCCTCTCAACTCTCCAACGCCTACGGAAGATAGGGACCGAACTGTCTCACGACGTTCTGAACCCAGCTCGCGTGCCACTTTAATGGGCGAACAGCCCAACCCTTGGGACCTACTCCAGCCCCAGGATGTGACGAGCCGACATCGAGGTGCCAAACCGCTTCGTCGATGTGGACTCTTGGAAGCGATAAGCCTGTTATCCCCGGAGTACCTTTTATCCGTTGAGCGACGGCACTTCCACTTGTAACCGCCGGATCACTAAGCCCAACTTTCGTTCCTGCTCCACCCGTCGGTGTCGCAGTCAAGCTCCCTTGTTGCCTTTACACTCTTCGCACGATTTCCGGCCGTGCTGAGGGAACCTTTGGGCGCCTCCGTTACATTTTAGGAGGCGACCGCCCCAGTCAAACTGCCCACCTGACACTGTCTGCAGCCCGGGTTACGGCGCTGCGTTAGAAGTCCAGAACACCAAGGGTGGTATCTCAAGGGTGGCTCCCCGACAGCCGAAGCCATCGGTTCGCAGCCTCCCACCTATCCTGAGCGAGATATCCCGAACTCCAATATCAAGTTGCAGTAAAGGTTCACGGGGTCTTTCCGTCTTTCCGTAGGTAGTCGGTATCTTCACCGACACTCTAATTTCACCGAGCCTCTCGTTGAGACAGCGTCCAACTCGTTGCGCCATTCGTGCAGGTCGGAACTTACCCGACAAGGAATTTCGCTACCTTAGGACCGTTATAGTTACGGCCGCCGTTTACCGGGGCTTAGCTTCAGTGCTTCGCGCCGAAGCGCTAACACATCCGCGTAACCTTCCGGCACCGGGCAGGCGTCAGCCCCTATACATCGTCTTTCGACTTAGCAGAGGCCTGTGTTTTTGGTAAACAGTCGGTTGGACCTATTCACTGCGGCCCCCTCGAGCTCCCTCCGTACGGAGTTCACTCTACCGGGGCGTCCCTTCTCCCGAAGTTACGGGACGATTTTGCCGAGTTCCTTAACGAGAGTTCGCTCGCTCACCTCGGTATTCTCTACCTGTCCACCTGTGTTGGTTCTCGGTACGGGCACGAGCGTCCTGCCTAGAGGTTTTTCTGGGAGGCATAGCTACACGGACTCGCCGGCGGTCAAGCCAGCTGGCATCGCACCTCGCGTGAACGCCGCAGCGGATTTGCCTACTGCGACTGGCTACGTGCTTGCCCCAGGACGACCATCGCCTGGGTTCCGTTTGCTGTCCTCGTCACCTCATCGGTCATAGCGGACGCGACGTGGTACGGGAATATCAACCCGTTGGCCATCGGCTACGCCTTTCGGCCTCGCCTTAGGTCCCGACTAACCCTGAGCAGACGAACTTTACTCAGGAAACCTTGGACAATCGGTGGCGGGGATTCTCACCCCGCTTGCGTTACTCATGCCGGCATTCTCACTTCCTGCTGCTCCACGACGGCTCACGCCATCGCTTCAAGCCACAGGAACGCTCTCCTACCGCTCACGCGATCCGCAGATCACGCGAGCCCGCAGCTTCGGAGACGAGCTTAAGCCCCGTTGAATTGTCCGCGCCCGAACACTTGACCAGTGAGCTGTTACGCACTCTTTCAAGGGTGGCTGCTTCTAAGCCAACCTCTTGGTTGTCTCGGCATTCGGACATCGTTTCCCACTTAGCTCGTACTTAGGGTCCTTAGCTGGCGGTCTGGGTTGTTCCCCTCTCGCGTACGAAGTTTATCCCCCGCACGCTGACTCCCGAGGTGAACGTAACGGTCT
>CAWCRN010000027.1:0-130000 GCA_963797835.1 uncultured Solirubrobacterales bacterium | reverse complement strand
CCAGCTACCCATCGTTGCCTTTGTGAGCCGTTACCTCACCAACTAGCTAATGGGCCGCGAGCCCCTCCCGAAGCGGAGGCCGAAGCTTCCTTTTCCCACTGGTCTTGACGACCTAGGGGGGTCATTCGGTATTAGCCCGAGTTTCCTCGGGTTGTCCCAATCTTCGGGGCAGGTTACTCACGTGTTACTCACCCGTTCGCGGCTTTGCTCCAGGGCAAGCCCTGGTTCGTCGCTCCACTTGCATGTGTTAGGCACGCCGCCAGCGTTCGTCCTGAGCCAGGATCAAACTCTCCATGAAAAGTGACCTAAGTCACGATCGGCCACCCAACTGCGGGTGGCCGGAGAGCTGTCATGCCTGACTTTCTTGCCCGCCAAGTACACAGAATGGCGGGCGACATGACGAGGTTCTTAGCCCGTCGCCGGCACCAAACGGGAGCCGATGACGGGTCGGACCTGTCGATGACCACGATCGCTGGCGACCGTGGTCAACGCGCTGCTCAGTTTTCAAAGACCGCGACGAGCGCGGAGAGGGGCCTCCTCCCCACGCTCATTCCGCCTCGAAGGCGACCAACCAGTATAGCTAGGCATCGGCCAGGCGTGCAAACCGACGCTTGCCGACCTGCAGGACACGGCCGGCGAGCTCGGATGCCGGCAGGTCCAGGATAGCGCCGTCGACCGCCTCGCCGTCGAGCCTCACGCCGCCCTGCTGGATCAACCGCCGGGCCTCCCCGCGCGAGAGGCCGAACCCGTCGGCGATCAGGGCGGGGAGATGGACGGTCCCGTCCTCCGCCACCGTCAGCCCGACCTCCGGGATGTCGTCGGGCACCTCGCCTCGCACGTGAACCTGGTCGAACCGGGACTCCGCCTTCGCGCCCACGCCCTCGCCGTGGAAGCGGTCGACGAGCCGGCGAGCGAGTGCGCGCTTCGCCTCCACGGCCGGCACCGCAGGGTCAAGCTCGTCGCCGAGGAGCAGCAGGTAGTACTGCCCCATCACGTCGTCGGGGACACTCATCAGCTTCCCGAACATCTCGTCGGGCGGGTCGGTCACGCCGACGTAGTTGCCGAGCGACTTCGACATGCGCCGGACCCCGTCGGTGCCGGGCAGGATCGGCATCGTCAGCACCGACTGCGCCGGCTTGCCGAACGCCTCCTGCACGTCGCGCCCGAAGAGCAGGTTGAACTTCTGGTCGGTTCCTCCCAGCTCGACATCGGCGTCGATCGCCACCGAGTCATACCCCTGGAGCACGGGATAGAGCAGCTCGAGCGCCGAGATCGGCTCCTCGCGCTCCATGCGCCGCGTGAAGTCGTCGCGCTCCAGGAGGCGAGCCACCGTGAACCGGCGGATCAGGCCGAAGAGCTCCTCGCTGGGCATGTTGAGCCACTCCCCGTTGAAGCGCACCTCCGTCCGCTCGCGGTCGAGCACCTTGAAGGCCTGCTCCTGGAAGGTCTGGGCGTTGGCGGCGATCTGCTCCGGGGTGAGGACCGGCCGCTCCTCCGAGCGCCCGCTCGGGTCGCCCACCCGTGCCGTGACGTCACCGATGATCAGGACCACCTGATGTCCCGCGTCCTGGAAGCCCCGCAGCTTCTGCAGCTGCACGCAGTGGCCGAGGTGGATGTCGGGCGCCGTCGGGTCGATCCCGAGCTTGACCCGAAGCGGGCGCCCGTCGGCGAGCTGCTCGGCCAGGCGGCCCTCCGGGAGGGCCTCAACCGCGCCCAACGTCAGTGCCTTGGCAACGTCATCGTCGCGCGTCGGGCTCATCGGCGGCATGCTATTCGAGCCCTCCGCTACCCCATCTGGGCGCCCGGGGCCGTTGCTAGACTCCTCGCCTCGGCTAGCGGGCGACCGGCTGCTCTTCCTGGACGCGCGCCGAGTGCGCGCACGTCCAATCGGCGCGCGACCGGCGAGTCACCGAGCGCTCGCCAGGCGTGTCCGCCCCCGATAGCTTCCGTACCCACAGATGGCTTCGAGGCGTAAGTTCATCGCGCGCATGCGCGGCAAACGCGGAGACGGCTCCGGCGACGAGCGCTGGGAGCGTCGCTCCCGTACCCGCGAGGCACAGGTCGCGCTGGCTGAGGCGGCCGGCGAGATCACCCACCTGACCGACCGCCGGGGCAACGGCTCCGGCAACGGCGCCCCCCCGCCCCCGCCGGGCTTTGGGGGCGGCGGTGACGAGAAGCCCGCCAAGCCCCGGATGAAGAAGCTGCGGATGGCGATCGTGATCCTGGGCCTCTCGTTCCTCGCCCTCGTCTCCTGGGTGTTCGGGATCATGATGGCCGTCGCCCAGGACCTTCCCTCGCTCGAGAGCCGCGCGCAGTACGACGCGGCGCAGAACTCGGTGGTCTACGACGTGCACGGCGAGAAGCTCGCCACGCTGACCAACAACGAGGGACGCATCATCGTCGACTCGGAGGACATCGCCCCGACCATGAAGGAGGCGGTGGTCGCGATCGAGGACGAGCGCTTCTACGAGCACCGGGGGGTCGACTTCCAGGGCATCGCGCGCGCTTTGTACCAGGACGTGCTCTCCGGCACCACGGAGCAGGGCGGCTCGACGATCACGCAGCAGTTCGTAAAGAACGCGCTCGCTGCCCAGGACAGCCGCACCATCCTGCAGAAGCTCCGCGAGGCCGCGCTCGCCTACCAGCTCGAGCGGAACTGGAACAAGGACAAGATCCTGACCGAGTACCTGAACTCGATCTACTTCGGCGAGGGGGCCTACGGGATCGAGGCGGCGGCGAAGACCTACTTCGGCGCCCAGCACCCGAACTGTGGCGAGGATCTCGGCGCGGGTGGGGAGTCGTGCGCCTCGCAGCTCCTGCCCTGGGAGGCGGCGATGCTGGCGGGGATCATCTCGTCCCCCAGCGCCTACTCGCCCCGTGCCAACCCGGAGGCCGCGCTCGAGCGCCGCAACCTCGTGCTCGACAAGATGGCCGAGCAGGGGTTCATCGCGGCCGAGAGCCTCGACCAGTACAAGCAGGAGCAGATCCCGGTCCCGTCCGCGGTCGAGCCACCCGCCGAGGACTCCGAGGCCCCCTACTTCACGTCGTGGCTGCGCCAGCAGCTCGTCGACTACTACGGCGCGGGTCAGGCGTTCGCGGGCGGCCTGGAGGTGACGTCAACGCTCGACCTCGAGTTCCAGCGCCGGGTCGAGGAGATCGCCTCCAGCCGTCTTGCCGGAATCGAGCCCACCGCCTCCGTCGTCGTGCTCGAAAACGCAAACGCAGGGGTCAAGGCGATGGTCGGCGGTAACGACTACGAGAAGGAGCCGTTCAATTTGGCCACCAACGGCCACCGCCAGCCCGGCTCCTCGTTCAAGCCGTTCACGCTCGTCACGGCCCTCGAGGGGGGCCGTTCGCCCGAGGAGGTGTTCACCTCGGCGCCGCAGGAGATCCCCTACGAGGTCGAGGTCGAGAGGCGCAACGGCAAGAAGGAAACGCTGCCCGACATATTCGAGGTCAACAACTACGAGGACAGCTACCTCGGCTCCGCCTCGCTCGCGACCGCGACGACCTACTCCGACAACTCGGTGTACGCCCAGGTCGGGACCCAGGTCGGGCCGGCCAACGTGGCCGGGACGGCGGGGGAAATGGGGATCGAGACCGACATCTCCTCGGCCAACCGCTACTCGGTCAACGACGGCTCGTTCGAGCCGTACAACCCGGCGCTAATCCTCGGCGGGCTGGAGGTGGGCGTCACGCCGCTCGAGATGACGCACGCCTTCAACACGCTCGCCAACGACGGCCGGCGCACATCCGGGACCCTGGCCGCGTCGCCGGGCGGACCCGTCGGGATCGAGTACGTCGAGGAGCCCGACGGCGACTTCGCCAAGACGGCGGACGGCGGCGAAGGCCGCAACCGCGTCCGCTACCGAGCAGGCGGTCTCGCCTGAGGTCGCGACGACCGCCACCGGGATCCTGGAATCGGTCGTCACGTCCGGCACCGGCGAGAACGCCGCAACCGACGAGCCCACCTGGGGCAAGACCGGTACCACCGACGACAACGGGGACGCGTGGTTCTGCGGTGCCACCGACGAGATCACCGCGTGTGTCTGGGTCGGCCATGCCGACACCGTGACTCCGATGCGCACCGAGTTCGCCGGCGCCCCCGTCGACGGCGGCACCTATCCCGCCCTGATCTTCCACGACGTCGTGCTCGCCTGGGAGGAGCTGCAGGCCGAGCGGGACGAGGACTCGGACGACGAGGAGGCCGCCGAGGAGACGTACGTGGCGCCCGCGACCACGACCACCACCCCCGTCGCCCCGGTTGAGGAGGCGGCGCCAGTGGAGGAGGCGCCGGTCGAGGAGGCGCCCGTCGAGGAGCCCCCGGTCGAGCCGCCGCCCGAGGACGAGGCCCCCGCCCCAGGCAACGAGGGCGCGGTCGAGGGCAAGCGCGGCCGCGGCCGCCGGCGCCCTCAGCCCACCGGCGCCGACAGGTAGGCGCTCTCCCCAGCGCAGAAGCGCCACGGCAGATCGGCCGCCTTCGTGATCCCGATCCGGGGCCCGGCGACGATCTTCGGACCGGGCCCATCGCCCGCACGCCGGCGGATCTCGAACGGCGCCTCGTCCAGGGCGGTCCTGTTCACCTCGAGGCCGATGCCCAGCGCCTGGGTGAGCTTGCCCGGCCCCGAGCAGAGATCGCGATGCCGCTCGAGGCCGCGTCTCGCCCGCATCTCCTCCAGTCCCCAGACCGGCTCAATCGCGCGGATCAGGACCGCCGCGGCGTCGCCCTCCGGCTCGGCGACGAAGTTGAGCAGGCTGTGGATCCCGTACGAGAGGTAGACGTACGCCCGTCCCGGCGGCCCGAACAGGACCTCGGTGCGGGCGGTGCGCCCAACGTAGGCGTGACAGGCCGGGTCCTCGCGCTCGTAGCTCTCCGTCTCGGCGATCACGCCGCCGATGCCGTTGAACCGAACCGAGCAGCCGATCAAGTCGCGGGCCACATCGTGGACGGAGCGCTCGTAGAACGACGGCGCGAGCAGCTCGCCGGACGCCGTCTCGGTAGCCGCGCTCACGCCGCGCGGATGGCCGCGAGCTCCCGGCGTGCGGCCGCGATCTGGTCAGCCAGCCGGGCGGAAGAGGTCCCGCCCTCCGCGCGCTTGGAGTCGAGCGCCGAGGCGGTCCTCACCACGTCGTAGAACTCGTCATCCAGGAGCTCGGAATGCCGGGCGAGCGCCTCGCGGTCGAGCTCGGACAGGGCAAGCCCACGCTCGAGGGCCTCGCGCACGACGTCCCCGACGACGCCATGGGCCTCGCGAAACGGCATCCCCCTGCGGACGAGCAGGTCGGCCACCTCGGTCGCGGCCAGGAACTCGTCGGAGGCAGCGGACTCGAGGCGCTCACGGTTGAAGCCGATGCCGGCGAGCATCGCTGCCGCGGCGCGGAGCGAGAGCTCCAGGTTGTCCACCGCGTCGAACAGCGCCTCCTTGTCCTCCTGGAGGTCCTTCGAGTAGGCGAGCGGCAGGCCGTGGAGGACGCCCGCGAGGGTCGTGAAGTCGGCGACGATGCGCGGCGCCTTCGCGCGGAGGAGCTCGGCGGCGTCCGGGTTCTTCTTCTGCGGCATCAGGCTCGAGCCGGAGGAGAAGTCGTCGGCCGGCTCGCAGAAGCCGAACTCGTGGCTCGACCACAGCACCAGCTCCGAGCCCAGGCGCGAGAGGTGGGTGGCGCAGATGGCTGCCGCCGACAGGTAGCCGAGGGCGAAGTCGCGGCTGGCCACCGCGTCGATCGAGTTGGGCGACGGGCGGTCGAACCCCAGCGCTGTGGCGGTCGCGGCGCGGTCCAGCTCCCAGCCGCTACCAGCGAGCGCCGCGGAGCCGAGCGGCAGCTCCCCCGCTCCGTCCCGCGCAGCGCCGAAGCGCACGGCGTCGCGGGTCAGCATCCAGAAGTAGGCGAGCAGGTGGTGCCCGAGGTGGACGGGCTGGGCGCGCTGAAGGTGGGTGTAGCCGGGCATCGGCCAGTCGGCGTGCCGCTCGGCCAGCTCGAGCAGACGCTCCATCAGGGCGCCGACCAGCTCGACCGCAACGCCGGAGCGCTCGCGCACGTAGAGGGCGAGGTCGGTCGCGACCTGGTCGTTGCGCGAGCGCCCGGTGTGGAGCTTGCCGCCCACCGGCCCGACCAGCTCCGTCAGCCTGCGCTCGACCGCCATGTGGATGTCCTCGTCATCGGGCTCAAACGCGAACTCGCCGCGCTCGAGCTCGCCCGCGACGCGGTCGAGCCCCTCGGCGAGCGTCGCCGCTTCCTCGCCACTGAGGACGCCTACCCCTCGCAATGACTCCACATGGGCCTTCGACCCGGCGATGTCCTGCGGCCACAGCCTCCGGTCGTACTCGATCGAGGAGTTCAGGCGCCGGAAAAGCTCGTCCTTGGGGTCGGGGAGGCGAGGCATCGGCGGATAGTAGGTGAGGCGGTTCGGATATCCGCGCGTCTGTCGCATGGATGTCGCCATCCGCCATCGAGGCGACACGCGCAGCCTGATCCATGGGAGCGCGGCAGGCTCCCCTCAGGTCCAGTTTCCCTGGAGGGCCTCTTCCAGGGCCTCGCAGACCTGCTCGACCTGCCCGGGGCTGATGCCGGGGAAGAAGGGCAGCGCGAGGAGCCTGGCCGAGGCGTCCTCGGCCACGGGCAGCTCGCCCGGCCGGTGCCCGAACCGCTCCCGGTAGGGCGCGAGGAGGTGTATGCACGGCATGTAGGCCTTCGCCTCCACCCCCCGCTGGGAGAGGTCGGCCACGACGGCGTCGCGGTCGGCGCCCGCGGGGAGGCGTACGGCGTAGATGAACCAGCTGCGCCGCTCCGCCCCACGGTCGGCGCACGGCAGGACCAGCCCGTTCGGATCACCCTCGCCCGCCGGGGCTGCTCCCGACTGCCCCAGGCGCTGCGTGTAGAGGGCGGCGGCCTCGGCTCGCTCGCCCAGGAGCTGGTCGGCCCGCTCGAGCTGAGCGATCCCGATGGCCGCCTGGACGTCGCTGAGCCGGTAGTTGAAGCCGACGCGGTCGTGGTCGACCCAGCTCATGTCGGGCGCGCGGCCCTGATTTCGCTCGCTCCGAAGCCCGGGCACCGCCTCTGCGTCGGGCGGGATCACGATCCCGCCCTCGGCGGTCGTCAGCTGCTTGTTCGCGTAGAAGGCGAATACGGCGGTGACGCCCTGGGCCCCCACCCTGAAGTCCGCGGAGTCGATCGCCCCGAAGGCCTCGCAGGCGTCATCCAGGAGCCCGAGGTCGTGCGCGGCCGCCAGTTCCTTGAAGCGCCCCATCGCGGCCGGGTAGCCGAGGATGTCGACCGGCAGGATCCCGGCCGTGGCCTCCCCGACCGACGCGGCGGCCGCGTCGGGGTCGAGGGTGAGCGTGACCGGGTCGACGTCGCAGAAGACCGGCTTCGCGCCCTCGTAGAGCAGGCAGTTCGCCGAGGCCACGAACGAGAACGGCGGTGTGATCACCTCGTCGCCGCGGCCCCAACCGTTGGCGCGCACGCCGAGGTGGAGGCCGGCCGTGCCCGAGGAGACGGCTACCGCGTCGTCCACCCCCAGCCAGGCGGCGAACTCGCGCTCGAAGCGCTCGAGCATCGGCCCCAGCGAGAGCCGCCCGGAGCGCAGCACCTCCAGGACCAGCTCCTCCTCGCGCTCGGAGAGCGAGGGCCGGGCGAGGGGGATCGGCTCAGGCTCCGTCACGAACGCCGGAGGCTACCTGTGGCGTGGTGGTATCCGGCGGCTGAAACGCGTACTCGAGCGACTCGACCAACGCCTCCCACGACGCCTCGATGATGTTCTCCGAGACCCCGATCGTCCCCCACTCGGCGTGCCCGTCCGACGAGTCGAGCAGGACGCGCGTGACCGCCCCGGTCCCGAGGTTCTCGTCGAGGATCCGGACCTTGTAGTTGACGAGCTCGATGTCGGCGAGGTGCGGATGGAGCTCGGTGATCGCCAGCCGCAGCGCCTTGTCAAGGGCGTTCACGGGCCCGTTGCCCTCCGCGGTGCGGACCAGGCGGTTGCCGCCGACCCAGACCTTGATCGTCGCCTCGGTCTCCACCCGGCCGTCGGCACGCTTCTCCGTGATCACCCGGAAGCTCTCGAGCCGGAACAGCGGCTGGTAATCGCCCGACTCTCGCCGCAGCATCAGCTCGAACGACGCGTCGGCCGCCTCGTAGTGGTAGCCGCGGTGCTCGCGCTCCTTGACGTGCTCCACCGCGCGCTTGGCGGCGTCGGCGTCCAGCTCGATACCCGCCCGCTCGGCCCGGGACAGCACCGACCCCTTGCCGGACAGCTCCGAGATCAGGACGTCGCGGCTGTTGCCCACGAGGTCCGGGTCGAGGTGTTCGAAGGTCCGCGCGTCGGCCTGGACCCCGGCCACGTGCATGCCGCCCTTGTGGGCGAACGCGTTGCGCCCGACGTAGGGCTGGTCGGGGTCCGGCGACAGGTTGCAGATCTCGTCGAGGAAGTGGGCCGTCTCCGTGAGCAGGCGCATCCTCTCCTCGGGCACGCAATCGAAGCCGAGCTTGAGCTGGAGGGCAGGCAGGATCGACACGAGGTTGGCGTTTCCGCAGCGCTCCCCCACCCCGTTGACCGTGCCCTGGACCATTCGCGCCCCCGCCTCGACCGCCGCCAGCGAGTTGGCCACACCACACTCGGCGTCGTTATGTGCGTGGATGCCGATCTCCGCCCGCTCGCCCAGCTCGGCCACGACCGACGCCGTGGCGGCCGCCACCTCGCCCGGAAGCGAGGCGCCGTTGGTGTCGCACAGGGTCACGTTCTCCGCGCCGCCCGTGATCGCCGCCCGCAGGCACTCGAGCGCGTAGGCCGAGTCGTCACGCCATCCGTCGAAGAAGTGCTCGGCGTCGTAGACCACCCGCTTGCCCTCCGCGCGGCAGAAGGCAACCGAGTCGATGATCATCGCCAGGTTCTCCTCCCGGGTCACCCGGGTCACCTTCTCCAGGTGCAGCCCCCAGGTCTTGCCGACGAGGGTGCACACCCCCGCCGCGCTCGACACGAGCGCGCGGAGGCCCTCGTCGTCTGAGGCGGCGATCCCGCGCCGTCGCGTCATCCCGAACGCACAGAGGGCCGCGTTTTCCAGATCGACGTCGCCGAGCAGGCGGAAGAGCTCCTCCTCCTTCGGGTTCGAGCTGGGGAACCCGGCCTCGATGAAGCCGACGCCCAGCCGGTCGAGGGCACGCACGACGCGCACCTTCTCGGCGGCCGAGAGCGACATGCCCTGGCCCTGCATGCCGTCGCGGAGGGTCGTGTCGTAGAGGTGGACCGAGGTCACTATGTATGCCTTTTCAGTTCGGGGGTGGAGCGAGGTGTGCGCGGCTTCTGGGCCGCGCGGCCACGGGGCAGCTAGGCCGCCGCGGCGTCCCTAATTCGCTCGATTCGCCCGAAGTCGTCCGGCATCAGGAGGTGACTCTACTCGGAACCTCGACGAAGTCCAGCCATTCCAGGTACTCCGGGGCGCGTCCGTGCAGGGCATCCTCGAACTTGCCCTGGATCTGGGCGGTGATCTCTCCCCGCGGGCCGATCTCGTGGTCGTCCACCTCGCGGACCGGCACCAGCTCGGCGGCGGTCCCGCAGAGGAAGACCTCGTCGGCCAGGTAGAGCTCGGAGCGCGCGATATCGCGCTCTGCGACCTCGTAGCCGAGGTCGGACGCGATCTGGATCACCGACTTGCGGGAGATCCCGTCGAGGATCGAGGCGGTGTGCCCGGGGGTGGCGATCTCGCCGCCGCGGATCACGAACACGTTCTCGCCGGATCCCTCGCAGACGTTGCCCGAGTCGTCGAGCAGGATCGCCTCGTCGTACCCGGCGTTGGCGGTCTCGGTCTTCGCGAGGATGGAGTTCAGGTACTGACCTGAGGCCTTCGCGTGCGGGATCAGCCCCGACGCCGAGATCCGCCGCCAGGAGGAGACCTTGGCCCGGATCCCCTCGCGCTTGGACTCCTCGCCGAGGTAGGCGCCCCAGGGCCACACGGCGATCATCACGTCCACCGGTGCCGACTGTGCGTAGAGCCCCATCTCGCCGTAGCCGCGGAACGCGAGCGGCCTGATGTAGCAGCTGCGAAGGCCGTTGCGGCGGATCAGCTCGTGGGTCGCCTCGCGCATCTCCTTCTTGGAGCGCTCGAGCGGCAGGTAGTAGAGCTCGGCCGACATCCGAAGCCGGTCGAGGTGCTCGGAGTGGCGGAAGATCGCCGGCCCGCGCTCGGTCTCGTAGCAGCGGATCCCCTCGAAGACACCGCTGCCGTAGTGGAGGCCGTGGCTGAGCACGTGGACCTTGGCGTCGTCCCAAGCGACGAACTCGCCGTTCATCCAGATCCACTCAGACTTCTCCACGACTTCCTCTCCGGTCCGCCCTCTGACGCTCCCCGAATTATGCCCTAGGTGTCCAGCGTCGCGAGCACGGCCGCCGTCATCTCCTCGGTTCCCACCTCGACCTGCTCGGGCATCTCCGGGAGCGGCGATTGGTGGCGCTCGTCCCAGGCGAGGTCGGGCGTGCGCAGGCCGCGCGCGAGGGCGGCGTCCACGGCCTCCTCGACGGCGGCGCCGTCCTCGGGCCGGCCCAGGCCGTCGCGCAGCATCATCGCGACGGACAGAAAGGTCGCCAGGGGGTTCGCGATGCCCTTGCCGGCGATATCCGGGGCCGAGCCGTGCACCGGCTCGAACACGCCGGGGCCGTCGCCCCCGAGGCTGGCGGACGGCAGCATCCCCAGTGAGCCGGTGAGCATGGCGGACTCGTCGCTGAGGATGTCGCCGAACATGTTCTCGGTCAGGATCACGTCGAACTCACGAGGATTCGCGACGAGCTGCATCGCCGCGTTGTCCACGAGCATGTGCTCGAGCTCGATCCCCTCGCGGCCCGCCCCGAGGCGGGTGAGGGTCTCGCGCCATAGGCGCGAGGTCTCGAGCACGTTCGCCTTGTCGACCGAGGTGACCTTGCCCCGGCGGCGCCCGGCCGCGTCGAACCCCACCTCGGCGATCCGCTCGATCTCCTCGACGGAGTAGACGCAGGTGTCGTGAGCGGCGTCGCCATCGCGCCCGCGGTCGCCGAAGTAGATACCGCCGGTCAGCTCGCGTACGACCAGGAGGTCGGTGCCGTCGATCAGGGCGGGACGCAGCGGGCTGGCATCGACGAGCGCGGCGCTCGGCTTCACCGGGCGCAGGTTCGCGAACAGGCCGAGTCCCTTTCGCAGGCCCAGCAGCCCCTGCTCGGGGCGCGGTGCGTCGGGGTTCGTCGTGTCCCACTTCGGCCCGCCGACCGCGCCCAGGAGGACGGCGTCGGCGCTCCGGCACGCGTCGAGCACGTCGTCCGTCAGCGCCACACCGTGCCGGTCGATCGAGGCGCCGCCGATCGGGTGGTCGGAGAACTCGAACTCGCCAAGGGCCTCCAGGAGCCGCCTCGCCGCGGCCACGATCTCGGGACCGATCCCGTCGCCCGGGAGCAGGACGATGCGAGGCGCGCTCACGAGGCGCTTTCCGGCTTCCGCGCGGAGATGTTCAGCCGCACGTAGTCGAGGCGCAACGGCCGCAGCATCGAGCCCAGGACGGTGTCGATGAACTGGTCGCTCAGCTCGTCGGGTACGCGCGCGAGGTGCGGGTTGAGCCCGACCGAGCGGACGTACTCGCGCGGCTCCGTCGGCTCCACCGTGCGCTCCTCGAGCCACACCTTGCCGACGACGAACCCCGCGCGCTCGAGCCGGACCTCCGTGTCGCTGACGGAGGCGAAGTTCCAGGGCTGCGTCATGCCGCGGAAGTACGGGGCGAAGCGCTCGTCGCCCATCGCCGACTCCACGGCACGCTTCCACTCGGCGACGTTGCCCTCTCCCCCGCACTGAGCCTCGAGAGCGCCGCCCGGGCGCAGGGCCTCTGCCAGCCGCGAGAACAGGCGGTCGTGGTCTCCGACCCAGTGGAACGTCGCGTTTGAGAAGACCGCGTCGACCTCGCCGGTCAGGTCCAGGTCGGTGAGGTTCCCTACTCGCAGGTCGGCCCTGTCGCCGAAGCCCTGCAGGTTCGAGCGGGCCTCCTCGATCATCGAGGGCGAGGCGTCGACGCCGATCACGCGCCCCTCGGGCAGGCGCTCGAGCAGAAGGCGGGTGACGCGCCCCGAGCCACAGCCGGCGTCGAGCACGGTCTCGTCCCCGTTCAGCTTCAGCCGGCCGAGCACCTCGGTGCCCCACTCCTCCTGGTTGTCGGCCACCCGGTGATAGGTGGCGGCGTCCCAGTCGACGGGCTCGCTCATAGCCGAAGCCCCGTGGTCACCGGGCCGGCGTCCGCGCGTCCCGCCGCCTCGTACTCGTCGATGCGCTCCCCGGAGAGGAGGGTCACGGCAATGTCGTCGAGCCCGCCGATGATCCGGCGCTTGACCTCCTCGTCGATCTCGAACCGAAAGACGCCGGCCGTGCTGGTGACCGTCTGGTCGTCGACGTCGATCCTCGCCTCCGCGGCGTCGGCGAGCGCCCGGCACCGCCTTTCGTCCAGGATCACCGGCAGCAGCCCGTTCTTCGTGCAGTTGCCGTAGAAGATGTCCCCGAACGAAGGGGCGACGACCGCCCGGAAGCCGAACTGGTGCAGGGCCCAGACGGCGTGCTCGCGCGAGGAGCCGCAGCCGAAGTTTCGCCCCGCGACGAGGATCGGGTTCGGCTCGAGCTCTATCTCACCGTCGCGCATCCAGTCGTAGAACAGGAACTCGCCGAAGCCCGTGCGCTCGATGCGCTTCAGGAACTGCTTGGGGATGATCTGGTCGGTGTCCACGTCGGCGCGGCCGAGCACCGACACCTTGCCCTCGATCAATTCGACGGGCTCCATCAGTTCCAGCTCCTGATGTCCACGAAGCGGCCCTCGATCGCGGCGGCGGCCGCCATCCGGGGCGAGACGAGGTGGGTGCGCCCGCCCTTGCCCTGGCGGCCCTCGAAGTTGCGGTTGGAGGTCGAGGCGCAGCGCTCGCCCTCGCTCAGGATGTCGGGGTTCATCCCCAGGCACATCGAGCACCCGGCCGAGCGCCAGTCGAAGCCGGCGGCGCGAAACACGTCGTCCAGCCCCTCCGCCTCGGCCTGCTTCTTCACCTGGGTGGAGCCGGGAACCACCATGGCATTGACTGTCGGGGCGACCTTTCTGCCCGCGACGACCGATGCCGCCTCCCGCAGGTCCTGGACGCGCGAGTTCGTGCAGGATCCGATGAAGACGCGCTCCAGGGGGATCTCCTGAATCGGCACGCCCGGGTTGAGGTCCATGTAGCGGAGCGCTCGCTCCTCGACCTCGTCGCGTGGCTCTGGCACGACGTCGGTCACCTGGACGACCTGCCCCGGGTTCGTGCCCCAGGTCACCATCGGCGAGATCTGGGAGGCGTCCACCGGCACCTCGGCGTCGAAGGAGGCCCCCTCCTCGGTGGGGAGCGCTCGCCAGCGCTCGACGGCGGCATCGAAGTCCCGAGGCGCGCCCGGCCTGCCCTCGACCCACTCGAACGTCGTGTCGTCGGGAGCGATCATCCCGGCGCGTCCACCGCCCTCGATGGTCATGTTGCAGATCGTCATCCGGTTCTCCATCGTCAGGCCGCTGATGGTCTCACCTGCGTACTCGACGGTGTGGCCGACCATCCCGCCGGTGCCGAGCCGGCCGATGGTGGCGAGGATCAGGTCCTTGGCCGTCACGCCCGGCCCCAGCTCGCCGGAGTAGGAGATCCGCATGGTCTTCGGGCGGCGCTGGACCATCGTCTGCGTTGCGAGGACGTGCTCCACCTCGGAGGTGCCGATCCCGAACGCGAGCGCTCCGAAGGCGCCGTGGGTGGACGTGTGGCTGTCGCCGCAGACGATCGTCAGCCCCGGCTGGGTAAGGCCCAGCTCGGGCCCGATCACGTGCACGATCCCCTGGTGGTCGGAGCCGAGCGAGTGGATCGGCACACCGAACTCCTCGCAGTTCCGCTCCAGGGTCTCGACCTGCTTGCGGGAGAGCTCGTCCGCGATCATCCGCGCTACGGGTGTGCCGTCGGTGGGGACGTTGTGGTCGGCCGTCGCGATCGTCCTGTCCGGGCGGCGAACGCCGCGGCCCGCGAGCCGAAGCCCCTCGAACGCCTGCGGCGAAGTGACCTCGTGGACAAGGTGCAGGTCGATGTAGATCAGGGCGTCGGCGACCTCGTGGGCGTCCCAGATCTTGTCGAACAAGGTCTCCGGCATCAGGACCTCCTCAGGCCGGCCGCCACGACGGCGACGAACTCCGCGGTCGCGGCGCCCCGGTTCTCGAAATGGTGCGGGAGGTCTGCGTCGAAGGTCACCGCATCGCCAGGGCCCAGGGTGTGCTCGGTGTCGTCGACGACGAGGGTGACCTCGCCCGCCAGGATCAGCGCGGTCTCGCGCGCCCCCGGCTCATGGATCGGCGGATCAGCGGGGCCGCCGGTCGCGGCGCCGGGTTTCAGGGCGTGGTGCGAGACGTCGGCGCGCTGGCCGGGCAACGGAGGCGTCAGCTCCTCCACCGCGTGACCGCCGCGCTTGCGCGACCTGCCGTCGCCGCGGCGGACCACGACAACGTGCTCCGCCTCGTCGAGGCGAAGGAGCTGCGAGAGGCTGAGGTCGAGGCCCGCGGCGATCCGCCCCGCGACCGCCAGGGTCGGGCTGGTCTCGCCGCGCTCGACCTGGGAGAGCATCGGCGCCGATACGCCGCTTCGCTGCGCGAGCTCGCGCAGGGACAGGCCCAGCGCGTGGCGCAGGGCGCGCACCCGCGGGCCGACCTCGGACGCCCGCTCGTCCGCCAGGCCCGGTTGTGTCGCGACCGCCATCGAGGGACCGTACGTTATCACGTACAGTCGTTCACAGGAGTGGCTCCGCGGAGCCACCGCTCCGGACCCTGCCTGCGCGGAGCCACGCACTATCTTCGGGACATGGACCAGTTGATCCAGGTCGCCGGCGCCCTGCTCATCCTCGCCGCCTTCGCCGCCCAGCAGATGGGCCGGATGCGGGCCGACTCGCGCGTCTACCTCCTCCTCAATCTCCTCGGTTCGGCCGTGCTCGCGGGCCTCGCGCTCCACGAGGAGCAATGGGGCTTCCTGCTGCTGGAGGTCGTCTGGGCTGCGGTATCGGCCTGGAGCCTCGTGCGGCTCGCGCGCGGGCTACCGATCGCAGGTGCGACCCACTAACGCGACTGTCCGCTGGGCCTCACTAGGACCTCGTTGATCGAGACGTGCTTCGGCTGCGCGAGCGCGTAGACGATGGCGTTCGCGATGTCGGCGGACTCGAGAACCTTTCCGATCTCCTCCCTCATCTTCTCGATCCGCTCGAGCACCATCGGGTGCTCGTTGTGGCCCTGGAGCTCGGTCTCAACGTACCCGGGCTCGACGCAGGTCACGCGCACACCGATCAGCGCACCCTCCTGGCGCAGCGACTCCGAGTAGCCGACCACGCCCCACTTGGTCATGTTGTAGACGCCGGACCCCAGCGCGGCCTGGCGGCCCGCGACCGAGGAGACGTTCACAACGTCTCCCCCACCTCCGTCGCGCAACAGCGGCAGCGCGTAGTGGGTGCAGTAGAGGAGACCGAGGCAGTTGACGTTGATCATCGTGCGCCACTCGGAGGGATTGGCTCCCTGGAGCGGGCCCAGCAGCATCACGCCGGCGTTGTTGACGAGGCCGTCAAGGCCGCCGAGCTCCTCGTGGGCGCCCTCGACCAGAGCCTTCGCCTGCTCCTCCTCGGCGACGTCGGCCTCGATCGCGACCGCCGTGCCATCGAGGCGCTCCGCCAGCTCCTCGAGGCGGTCCCTGCGCCGGGCGCCAAGCGCCACGGCCCCGCCCTCCGCGACGATCGCCTCCGCTGTCGCCTCGCCGATCCCCGAGGAGGCGCCGGTGATCAGAATCCTGCGTCCGTCGAGCGAGCCCGCCATGGACCGGACTCTACGGTCCGTCTACGGCCCGGGCGTTGCGGGTTCGCGCGCGGCGTGCGCGGCCACGCCCTCGGCCTCGCGAACCGCGGCGCCGTCGAGCGCGTTGGAGAGCGCGCGCACGTAGGCGCGCGCCGACGCCTCGAGGATGTCGGTGGCCACCCCCTGGCCGCTCGCGAGGCGCCCGTGTGCGCGCAGCATCACCGTCACCTCACCCAGCGCGTCCTCGCCCTCGGTCACGGCCGACACGGTGTACTGGCGGAGCTCCGACTCCACGCCGGTGGCCGCGGTGATCGCGCCGAAGATTGCGTCGACCGGGCCGTCCCCGGTGGAGCCACCCTCGACCTCCTCGCCGGACGGCATCCGCAGCGCCACCTTGGCGCGGGGTTCGCGCCGCGACGAGGCCTCGACGTCGAACCAGGACAGCTCATAGCTCTGCTCCGAGGCGCGCACCTGGTCGGACACGATCGCCTCGAGGTCGAGGGCCGTGACCTGCTTCTTCTTGTCCGCGATCTCCTTGAACCGCTTGAACGCCTGGTTCAGGGCGTTGCCCTCCACCTTGAAGCCGAGCTGCTCGAGCGCATCCCGCAGGGCATGGCGGCCCGAGTGCTTGCCCAGCACGATCGAGTTCGACTCGAGCCCGACGTCGCGCGCGTCCATGATCTCGTAGGTGGTCCGCTCCTTGAGCACGCCGTCCTGGTGGATCCCGGACTCGTGCGCGAAGGCGTTGCGCCCGACGATCGCCTTGTTCGGCTGCACCGCGTAGCCGGTGAACCTGGTGACCATCCGGCTGGTGCGGGCCAGCTCGCGCGTGTCGAGGGAGGTGTCGAGCCCGTGTTCGTCGCGGCGGGTCCGCAGAAGCATCACGATCTCCTCCAGCGAGCAGTTGCCGGCCCGCTCGCCGATGCCGTTCACGGCGCATTCGACCTGCCGCGCGCCGGCGAGGAGCCCGACGTAGGAGTTGGCGACGGCGAGGCCCAGGTCGTCGTGGCAGTGCACCGAGAGGCGCACCCCAGCCAGCTCGGGCGCCAGCTCGAGCAGGCGCTCGAAGTAGCGCGTGTACTCCTCTGGCGTCGTGTAGCCGACCGTGTCCGGGATGTTGATGACGTTCGCGCCCTCGGCGACCGCGATGGCGCAGACCTCGGCCGTGAACTCGACGTCGGCCCGCGTGGCGTCCATCGGCGAGAACTCGACGTCGTCGCACAGGGACTTCGCCAGGGCCACGGCCGCCTTCGCCTGGCCCTTGACGTCCTCGCGGGTGGTCTGGAGCTGGTGCTCGATATGAATGTCGGAGGTCGAGATGAAGGTGTGGATCCGCGGGCGCTCGGCGTCCTTGATCGCCCCCCACGCCGCGTCGATGTCCGCCTTGTGCGTGCGCGCGAGGCCACAGATGACCGGGCCCTCGAGCGCGCGCGAGATGGCCTCTACCGCCCCGAAGTCGCCGGGAGAGGTGATCGGAAACCCCGCCTCGATCACGTCGACGCCGAGGCGCGCCAGCTGCTGGGCGATCTCGACCTTCTCCTGGACGTTGAGCGAGATCCCGGGAGACTGCTCGCCGTCGCGAAGCGTCGTGTCGAAGATGTGGACCCGATCCGCCTCGGGTACGGACCTCGCTGTGCCTGTCTGCTCGGAGTCGCTCACGGGACTCCCTCCTTTTCCTCTCCTGAACCGATTGACCTGTTTATCTCGCGGCTCTCGCGCCGCCCAGCGCTATTCCCCCCGGAGGGGGAGGAGAAGAAGAAGCGCCAGGCTGTCGAGCCGGGGGGTCATTCGGTCGGCGGAGCGTAGCGCACGTCCGCGGTCACTCACAGTTGGCTACCTGATCCTGCCCAGGCCCACCGCTGCAGCTGTCCTTGCGGGCACCGCCGTTGAGGTCGTCGTCGCCGGCTCTCCCCCGAAGCTCGTCGCGACCGGCGCCGCCCTCGAAGTGGTCCCGGGTGTCGGAGCCGAGCAGCGTGTCGCCGCCGCCCGCGCCGCGCGCGAGAACCCGCGCGAGGCCCTGCACGTCGAAGGCCTTGAACACCAACTTGTCCGGGCCGTCGCCGAAGTCCGCCTCGATCTGAGCGAAGTCGGAGCCACACACGGCATTCGTGGTTGCCGGGCCCATGGTCGT
Organism: uncultured Solirubrobacterales bacterium; assembly: GCA_963797835.1. GTDB lineage: Bacteria > Actinomycetota > Thermoleophilia > Solirubrobacterales > 70-9 > JBDTSW01. Next base: position 112,053 of record CAWCRN010000027.1, on the reverse strand, counting down.
GCAGTCGGTGCGCATGTTGGTGAAGGAGCGGTCGGCGTTGAGCATGATGTTGCCTGCGGCCTCGCCGCGAACCGTGAGGGCCTCGTCGGATTCGGAACCGACGATGGTGAGCCGCTTCTCGGTGGCGCCCGTAAGGGTGATGAAGCCGGCCCCGCCGGCGTTGGCCCCGGAGACGAGCACCGCGGTCAGCACCCCTGCAGCCAGCGCCACCAGCATGCTCGCCGGCAACAGGCCCCGCTTGATCCCCCGTGCCATCTCCGGCGAGCCTACTGTTCGCAGCCGGTGAGGCGGTTGTTTCCGGAGCCGCCGTCGCACGTATCGTTGCCACGGCCGCCGTTCAGGTCGTCGTTGCCCTCGAGCCCCGTGAGCTCGTCGCCGCCACGACCTCCCTTGAACCTGTCCCGCTTCTCGGTGCCGATGAGGCTGTCGGCGCCATCCCCGCCGCTCCCGAGGATCTGGAAACCGGGGGCATCGAAGCTCTCCAAGAACTCGAGGTGGTCGGGGCCGTCCCCGAGTCGGGACTCAAGCTTCGCGTAGTCCAGGGGTCGGTTGCAGAACGCGCTCGTCGAGAACGTCGGTTCGACCTCACAGTCGTTGCGCAGACTGGTGATCGTGCGGTCGGCCGCCACCGTGACGTTGTCCGTGTAGCCGCCGTAGGTGATCGTGTCGCCGAGCCGGGAGCCGTAGACGGTGATCTCATCGCCCGGGTTGTTCCCGATCGTGATCATGGACCCCGACCCGGCCCCGCTCGCGAGCACGGCGGTCGCCGCGCCGGCCAGCAACGCCGCGACCATTGCCGCCGGCAGCATTCGGCGAGGCTTCGTCGATGAGCTCATCCCTGCGCTCCGCGCCCGACGGTACCACCGTCCCTTGGGCAGGTCAATCGGCGGCGAACCGCGCGGCCGCCGCGCGCGCCTGTGCTCCGAGCGGTAGAACAGCTTCGCCCACACCGATCGGGGCCTGCCCAGGCGAATCGGCGCCGATCAGCCCGACCGGCGGCACGAGGAGCCCGAGCGCGGCCATGCCGAACTTCTCCTTGGCGAGGTTGATCAGGGCCAGCACGATCGTGCCTATGCCGAGGAACCCGACGACTGCGAAGACGGCGCTCTCCACCGCGTCGGCCACGTCGACCCATGCCGCGAAGCCCACCAGCACCATCCCCGACAGGCAAGCCGCGACGATCACCGCGTCGATCGAGCGCCGCCCCTTCTCCGACCAGTAGACGTCCGAGAGGTTGAGCCATAGCGCGAACTCGTCCAGGGTGAGCCCGGCACCAATCCCGAACACCACCGCCACGATCTCGTGCCAGGGTGACTCGGGCGCGATCGTCACCCCGATGTAGCCGAAGATCAGGAGCAGCAGGATCCCCCAGACGAGGTGGTGGATGTGGGTGCCGCCGACCTCCACGTTCCCGGGCCACCAGGAGACCTGGGCGCGGATCAGGTGCGCCGAGGTGCGGATGAAGCCGAAGCTCGCGAGGAAGGCGACGAAGAACAGGAACTCCGGCTGGCGGCCGGTGTCGACGATCGCCCGCTCGTACAGGCTGCCGATGCTGGCGAGATGCAGCGGTTCCACGCCCGGCGGAACCTACGGCACGAGGACGACCTTGCCGACGTTCTTGGCGTCGGCGAGGTAGCGGTGGGCGTCGCCGGCGCGGTCGAACGGGAAGCTCTCGGCCACGACGGGCACCAGCTCCCCGTTCGCGAGCGGGTCGGCGAGCGGCTCGATCACACGGTCGAGGCCCTCGCGGTCCCACCACTTCAGCATGTTGAGGCCGAAGACCCCCTTGTTCTCGTTCATCACGGCGAGGCTCTTCCACCACGGCATCGTCGCCCCGGGCATCCGCGCCAGGCCCTTCAGCAGCGCGGGGATGTCTCGGGTGTCGCCGGTCTGCACCTCGGTGAGGCCGAACATGATCAGCCGCCCGCCTTGGCGCAGGCAGCGGTAGTCCTTGCGAAAGCTCGAGGGCCCGATCGCGTCCATGATCACGTCCACGCCCTCGCCGTCCGTGATCCGCATCACCTCGGCCTCGAAGTCCTGGCTTCGGTAGTCGATCGGGTGGGCGACCCCCTGCTCGCGGATGGCGTCGTGTTTGGACGCCGACGCCGTGCCGAAGATCTCGGCCCCTATGCCCTTGGCGACCTGGGTCGCGGCGATCCCGACTCCGCCGGCCGCTGCGTGGATCAGCATCCGCTCCCCGGGCTTCAGCCCTCCCATGACCACGAGCCCCGCATAGGCGGTCGTGTAGTTGACCACGAAGCCGGCGCCCTGTTCGAAGCTGAACGACTCCGGCAGTGGGAGCGCCTGCCCCTCGGCCACGGTGACCAGCTCGGCGTACCCCCCGAAGCGCGTCCCGGCCAGCACCCGCTCGCCGACGGAGTGAGAGGTGACCCCTTCACCCACCGACTCGACCTCGCCCGCGATGTCGTAGCCGATCACCGACGGCAGCGGAGGCGCGTCGGGGTAGGTACCCGAGCGGGCCATCAGGTCGGCGAAGTTGATCCCGGCGGCCCTGACCGCGATCCGGATCTCGCCGGGGCCCACTGAGGGGTCCGGGCGCTCCTGGACCTCGAGCACCTCGGGCCCGCCATGGCGCGGGATGACTACAGCGCGCATCGCCGCAGCCTATCCGCGGCGGCCCTAGACGGAGACCGCGCGGCCCTCGAAGAAGCCGCCCAGGTCGAGGATTCGATCGACCGTCTCGTGGCGCACGGGCGCGTCGGTGGTCAGGACCATCACCGCCGTGGCGGAGGGGGGCTCGGCGCCGACCGCCGCGGAGACGATGTTTACGCCCTGCTCGCCGAAGACGGTGCCGACGCGGCCGATCATGCCCGGCTGGTCGGTGTAGCGAAAGACCGCCAGGTGGCCGTCGAACGGCAGGTAGAACCGGGCGCCCCAGATCGAGACGAGGTAGGGGTCGTGGCGGGGGCCGACCCCCGTGCCCGCGACCTCCACCGCGTCGGCGCCGGAGCCGATCCGCACCGTGACCAGGTCGGTGAAGTCCTCCGTGGCCGTCTCGTTGGTCTCGGCCAGCTCGATCCCTCGCTCCTCGGCCATCGCCGGTGCGTTCACCAGGTTCACCGGCTCCTCGGTGTGGCCCGAGAGGACCCCGACGAGCACCGAGGTCCCCAGCAAGCGTGTGTCGTGCTCGGCGATCCGCCCGTGGAACTCGGCCCGGACGCGGCCCACCGATCCCTCGCCGAGGCCCTGAGCGAGGCGCCCCAGGCGCTCGCAGAGCGGCACGAAGGGGACCAGCGCCTCGGGCAGGGGCGCGTGGATGTTGACGGCGTTGGTCACGACCCCGCCGGTGAGCGCCGCGCGTACCTGTTCGGCCGTGTCGGTCCCGGCCCGGTCCTGGGCCTCCGTGGTCGAGGCGCCGAGGTGCGGGGTCACCACCACGTCGTCACGCGCGAAGAGCGGATGTTCCGTGAAGGGCTCCGAGGGGAAGACGTCCAGCGCGGCGCCGCCCACCTTGCCCGACTCGAGCCCGGCCTCGAGCGCGTCGAGGTCGACCAGCTCGCCGCGGGCGCAGTTGACGATCCTCACTCCGTCCCTCATCTGGGCGATCGCCTCGGCATCGATCCAGTTCAACGTCTCGGGCGTCTTCGGGAGGTGGATCGTGATCAGGTCGGCCCGCGAGTAGAGCTCTTCGGTGCTCGCCACCCCCTCAACCCCGAGGTCGCGGAAGCGCTCGGGCGAGACGAACTTGTCGAAGGCGACCACGTTCATGTCGAACGCGAGCGCGCGGCGCGCCACCAGCTGCCCGATCCGCCCGAAGCCGATCACCCCCAGCGTCTTGCCGTAGAGCTCGTTGCCGCCGAAGCGCGAGCGCTCCCAGGCGCCGCCGGTGAGCGAGCTGTGGGCCTGTGGCACGTTGCGGTAGAGCGCAAGCGCCATCGCCAGGGTGTGCTCCGCCGCCGCCACCGAGTTCGACTCAGGTGCGTTCGCGACGATGATCCCGCGCTTGGTCGCAGCCTCGAGGTCGACGTTGTCGACGCCGGCGCCGGCGCGGCCGATCACCTTCAGGCGGTCTCCGCTGTCGATCAGCTCAGCGGTCAGCTGCGTGCCGGAGCGGATCAGGATCGCGTCGAACTCCCCGATCCGCTCGGCGAGCGTCGACTCGTCCCAGTCCAATCCCAGCTCGACCTCGAACTCGCTCGCGCAGCAGGTCGACGCCCGCCTCGGCGATCTTCTCCTTGACCAGTACCCGGGGCACCGGGTCGGTGAGGGTGCGCTCGGCCATCCAGGCGCCTCAGTCCGCGATTCCCTCGACGTTCTCCAGCACCCAGTCGATGCAGGCGGTGAGCGCCTCGACGTCGGCGGGATCGATCGTGGGGAACATGCCGATCCGCAGCTGGTTGCGCCCGAGCTTGCGGTAGGGCTCGGTGTCCACGATCCCGTTGGCGCGCAACGTCGCGGCCAGGAGCTTGGCGTCGACGGCCTCGTCGAAGTCGATCGTGCCCACGACCGGCGAGCGCTTGGCGACGTCGCCGACGAACGGGGCCGCGAGCTCCGAGCGCTCGGCCCACCCGTAGAGGTGGCCCGACGAGGTGCCGGAGCGATCGACGCACCAGCGCAGCCCGCCCTCGGAGAGCATCCACTCGACCTGGTCGGCGAGCAGCAGCAGCGTCGCGACGGCAGGCGTGTTGTAGGTCTGGTCCTTGCGCGAGTTCTCCACGGCGAGCTGAAGCGAGAGGAAGCTCGGCTGCCAGCGGCCCGCATCGCCGTCGAGCTCCGAGATCCGTTCGAGCGCCGCCGGGCTGAGCAGGGCGAGCCAGATGCCGCCGTCGGAGCCGAACGTCTTCTGCGGGGCGAAGTAGTAGGCGTCCGCCTGGGTCGGGTCGAGCGGCAGGCCGCCGGCTCCCGACGTGGCGTCGACCAGCACCAGGGAGTCGCCGGCGCCGGCAGGGCGCTCCACGCCGACCGTGACCCCGGTCGAGGTCTCGTTGTGAGCCCACGCCAGCACGTCCGCCGCCGGGTCGGCCGCCGGTGCGGGGGCATCGCCGGGCTCGCTCTCGACAACGATCGGGTCGGCCAGGAACGGGGCCCCCTTCGTCACCTTGGCGAACTTGCTCGTGAACTCACCGTAGGCGAGGTGCAGGGCCCGTTCGCGAACCAGCCACGCGGCCGCGGCGTCCCAGAACGCGGTCGTGCCGCCGTTGCCGATCGCGACCTCGTATCCGGCGGGAAGCGCGAAGAGGTCGGTGAGGCCGGCACGGATGCGGGCCACGAGGTCCTTCACCGGGCGCTGGCGGTGCGAGGTCCCCATCACGTCGGAGCGCTCGGCGAGCCGGGCGAGCGCCTCGGGCCGCACGCGCGACGGGCCGCAGCCGAAGCGTCCGTCGGCGGGCATCAGATCTGCCGGGATGCGAGCGTCCGTTGCGTTCATGGTGGCGGCCAGGGTCACGGGGCTGGTGAGGATACGGCGGGGCGCGGAAGGTTAGAGGGCACTATCGTGCGGCCGGTGAGCGACGACGCGCGCGAGGTCGTGAGGGGCGAGGGCTACGCCGTGGGGTCCCTGGACGGCATGGGCGACGGCCCAGGATTCCGCAAGATCAGGCGTGAGCTGGGCGTGGGCGCTTTCGGCGTCAACGCGATCGTCCTGCCGCCCGGCATCGACACCGGGCGCCACTACCACGACCGCCAGGAGGAGCTCTACTTCGTTCACTCCGGCCGGCTCGAGGTCGAGTTCGAGGACGGGGCCAAGTACACGCTGGGCCCCGGCGGCATGGCGTGGGTCGACGCCGCCACGGTTCGCGGGATGCGAAACCACGGGCCCGACGACGCGGTCTACCTGGTCGTCGGCGCCGCCGACGGTTACGTCGGGCGAGACGGCAAGCTGCCCGAGGGCGAGGACTCGCCCCGGGCCCGCCCGATCGACGGCGGCTAGGCGGGGGTCGGCGAGGCCGGCGGCGCGGGGGGCACGGCCCCCGCGCGGGTCTTGGCACGTGTGGCGAGCCGGGCTACCAGGTTCGCCAGGAGCAGCGCCTCGTCCTCGTCGAGATCGCCGATGGCGCCACGGCCCATCGTGGAGTCGAGGATCAGCCGCGCGCCCCACGGCTTCGAGTCCATCTTCACCCAGGCGATCAGCTCGTGGGGGACGCCCATACGGCGGTTGATGAACGGCAGGAACGCCCAGGACATCCCGAACACCACCCGGCGGTTGGTGATCGCGAGGAACCCCATCTGAAGTCGGTAGGTGCCGGTGGTCAGGTGCAGGATCGACTCGCCGGCCCAGAGCCCGTTCGAGAGGAAGGAGAGGATCGCGCGCCTCGTGTTGCGGCGTGTGAACCCGGCGCGGCGCAGCCACTCGGTATCGGTCCCGCCCGACCCCCACTTGCGCATGCCGTCCGTCATCGGGCGGCATCCTGTCGTAGTCGCGGCTGTGGGATCATCGCGCCGTGGCGGCGCACGAGGTACGGCTGCAGGGCGGGAATACGTTCGTCAAGGTGCGAAGCCCGGTCTGGGTGGTCGTCTGGACCGTGCTGACGCTGGGCGATCTACGGCGCCTACTGGTGGTACCAGGTGAACCGCGAGCTGCGCGACCTCGGCCGGGTCCACAGCCGCCCCGAGCTGGGCGACAGCCCGGGGACCTCGCTGCTCGCCGTGACGCTCGGCGCGCTCATCATCGTGCCGCTGTTCGTCTCGCTCTACAGGGGCTGCCAGCGGGTCCAGGCCGCCCAGGAGCTCGCGGGGGTCGAGGAGCGCGACCGCCTCAACGGCTGGATTGCGCCTGACGCTGGTCGTGGTCGGGTTCCTGCTCGTGTTCGTCCCGCTCATCATCGCCTACGTCCAGAGCGAGCTGAACAAGGTATGGCGAAACCCGGCGATGACGGACGATCCCGCCGGGGTGCTGACGCCGCAGGCGCAGCGGCCCGCGATCCCGCCGGCGGTGCCGCCTCCACCGGCGCCGCCTGTTGCAGGGCACCCGACCGCCGCGCAGCCTGCCCCACCTGCCCCCGCGCCCGCACAGACAGAGCCCGCCGCGGCCGCCACGACGGCGACCGAGGCCGATCCCCAGCTCGAGCGCCTCGAGCGCCTCGCCGCGCTTCGTGACTCGGGGGCGCTTACACCCGACGAGTACGAAGCGCAGAAGGCGAGGATCCTCGAGGAGCTGTAGCCGTCCCTACTGGGCGGGCGGTGGCGGCGGCGGCGCGGGCGCGGCGGGCTCAGCCGGCGCGGGGGCGGCGGCCGCTCCGCCGGCCTGTGCGTCCCAGACCTTGTTGAGGCCGCTCTGCACGTAGGCCGGGAATGCGATCCCGATCACGAGGTAGAGGATCAACGCGATCCACCCGTTCAGCGGCTCGACACCCGTCAGACGCGACGCAGCCTGCGCTCGCTGGAACGTGTTGTAGATCGAGACCAGCGCCGGCACGATGATCAGCGCGCCCAGGGTCACGGCGAGCAGTGACGTCCCCGGGCTGTCCCCGAGCTCGTCGGTCCCACGAGCCCGTCCGAGGTCGCGCATCTCGCGGTTGATCTTGTAGTACCAGACGAAGTAGTAGATGCCGAGCGTGACCAGGACCAGTACGGCGACCCCAAGCGGGTTCCGCTTCTTGGCCATCCCCTCGGTGCCGACGATAGGGACCTCTTCTGCCATGTCCTCCCTTTCAGACGCGTTGTGAGGCGGGCGCCACCCTACCCCACCCAGCGGGCGGACGAGCAACTGGCTCGGGCGCGTCAGTCCTCGTCGATCCAGGCCATCATCCCGCGGAGGTCGGAGCCGACCCTCGATCTGATGGCCTGCGCCCTCCTCGCGGAGGCGCTGGAAGTTCTCGCCGCGGCACGGTTCTCGGCGCTCGCCGATCACGCGCGGGCCCCGGGTCATGTCGCCGTACTCGGCGGCGGCTCGACCTCGCGCGCGGCTTGCCGAGTCGGGCCGCAGGCCGACCACCACGTCGTGGCCGGAGTCGCGCAGGTTACTCAGCGGGCCTTTCGATGAACCATTCCGTGAACTCGGCGCACAGCCCGGCGCCGTCGAACCGCATCACGAAGCAGTTGTCGTAGACGGCCCTGATCGAGCCGTCGGGTTTGGTGTAGGTGCTGGTGCCCGTAGCGACGGCGACGTCGCCGTCGATCGCCGCCGGCTCGTACGCAGCGTCGTAGCTGCCGGGGTCGTCCGGCTCGTCGAGCCAGCTCGCGACGATCTCCTCGCGGCCCCGGATCGGCTCGTCGTACGGGTAATAGCGGTAGACGCAGTCCTCGGCGAACAGCGCGCCGATCCGATCGCGGTCGTAGCTCTTCCAGGCGGCGACGTAGGCGTCGAGCCAGGTCTGGAGGGCCGCTCGGTCCACTATCGCAGAGCCTTCCGCAGGAGCTTCCCGGACTCGGTGCGCGGCAGCTCGTCGGCGAACTCGATCCGCTTGGGGACCTTGTAGTCGGCGAGGGTGAGCGCGCAGTGCCGGCGCAGGTCCTCCGCGTCCGCGTCCGCGCCGTCGCGCAGCACCACGACCGCCGTCACCGCCTCCTGCCATTCGGAGTCCGGGCGCCCGATGGCGGCCGCGTCGGCGACATCGTCGTGGCGTGCGAGGACCGCCTCGATCTCGGCCGGGTTCACGTTCTCGCCGCCGGTGACGATCAGGTCGCCCATGCGGCCGGTGACGTACAGGAAGCCGTCCTCGTCGATCCGCCCGAGGTCCCCGGCGTGCAGCCACCCGTCCTCGTCGGCGGTCCCGGGCGCGACCGTGGGCCCCTGGACCAGGATCTCGCCGTCCTGGATGCGCAGGTGCGTCGTGAGCAGGGGCCGGCCGGCCGATCCCACCTTGCGCTCCGCGTCCAGCGGGGAGAGCGTGGTTACCTGCGAGGCCGCCTCGGTGAGGCCGTAGGTCTGGACGACCGTCGCACCACGCCCGAGCGCCTCCTCCAGCACGTCGTCGGGCACCGGCCCGCCGCCGACCAGCACCGCCCGCAGCGGCAGCAGATCGACCCCGGCCTCCAGCAGCCGGCGAAGCTGGGTCGCGACCACCGAGATCACGGTTACGCCGTCGCCCTCGAGCGATTCGGCGATGCGGTCGGTGTCGAAGCCGTCGTGGACGACCGCGGCGGTGCCGTAGATCACGGACCTCAGCACGATCGAGAGGCCGCTGACATGGAACAGCGGCAGGCAGCAGAGCCAGCGGTCGGTCGGCTCGACGCCCAGGTTGAAGGCCGACCCCACTGCGCTCCAGAGGTGGTTGCCGTAGGTGAGGCCGACGGGCCGCGGGTGCCCGGAGCTGCCGCTGGTGAGGATGCGGCAGCACAGGGCGTCGAGGTCGTGCTCACCCAGGAGAGGCATGTCGGCCTCGGTGGCGCCGGTGTCGGCCGCGTCGGACACCACGAGGCCCGGTCCGGCGCGCTCCAGCTCCGCCTCCCGCTCGGAGGCGGTCAACCTGGTGTTGAGCGGGTAGGCCACCGCCCCCAGCTTCATCAGCGCGTGGAGGAGGACCACGTGGTCGAGGCCGGCGGGCAGCTCGATCGCGACCGTGGTGTCGCGCCTCACGCCCCGCGCTGCCAGCCGCCGGGCGACGGCGATGGCCTCGCTCTCCAGCTCGGCGTAGGCGACCTCGTGCCCGCCGGCGAGGAGCGCCGGGCGGTCGGGACAGGTGGCCGCTCGCTGGGCGAGCCAGTTGTCGAGGTGCATCCCAGGAATAATCACCTACCGATGCCGATCCCGCACCCCGATGCCCCGTCTGCCGAGGAGCTCTACGCCCCGATCTCGTGGGAGCCCGCCCACGACTACGAGGACCTGCTCTACGACCGGGCGGAGGGCATGGCGCGGATCACGATCAACCGCCCCGAGGTCCGCAACGCCTTTCGCCCGCAGACGCTGGCCGAGCTGCGCGACGCGTTCTCACGCGCCCGGGACGACCTCGAGGTGGGCGCGATCATCTTCACCGGCGCGGGCGACGAGGCGTTCTGCGCCGGGGGCGACCAGCGGATCCGCGGGGACGACGGGTACATCGGAGCGGACGACGTCGCCCAGCAGGGCGTTGGCCGCCTGGACGTAGGGGACCTGCACGTCCAGATCCGCCGCCTCCCGAAGCCGGTCGTCGCGATGGTGGCCGGCTACGCGGTGGGCGGCGGGCAGATCCTCCACCTCGTCTGCGACCTCTCGATCGCCGCCGACAACGCGCGTTTCGGGCAGACGGGCCCGCGGGTCGGCAGCTTCGACGGCGGCTTCGGCGCCGGGCTCCTGGCGCGCGCGGTCGGCGTGCGAAAGGCGAAGGAGATCTGGTTCCTCTGCCGCCTCTACGAGGCCCGCGAGGCGCTGGAGATGGGCCTGGTGAACGCGGTGGTCCCGCTAGCGGAGCTCGAGCGCGAGACCGTGGCGTGGTGTCGCGAGATGACGTCGCTCTCCCCCCTCTCGCTCCGCCTGCTCAAGGCGAGCTTCAACGCCACCGAGGACGGGCTCGCCGGGATCCAGCAGCTGTCGCACGACGCGACGCTCCTCTACTACATGTCCGAGGAGGGCCAGGAGGGCCGGAACGCCTGGCAGCAGGGCCGCAAGCCCGACTTCTCCAAGTACCCGAAGCGCCCTTGAGCGCCCTGCGCATCTGGGCCATGGCCGCGCGGCCGCGGACGCTGCCCGCGGCGATCGCGCCGGTGCTCGTGGGCACGGCCGCCGCCTTCTACGCGTCTGAGGATCTCCGCGTCGGGCCGTTCGTTGCGGCCCTGGTCGGCTCGATCTTCATCCAGATCGGGACCAACCTCGCCAACGACTACTCCGACGCCAAGCGCGGCGCCGACACCGCCGAGCGCCTCGGGCCCGTGCGGGTGACCTCGGCGGGCCTCGTCGCGCCCCGCCGGGTGCTGGTGGCGACGTGGGTCGCATTCGGCGTCGCGGTCGCCGCGGGGCTCTACCTGGCGGCGGAGGTCGGCCCCGAGATCCTCGCGGTGGGAGCTGTCTCGATCCTCGCCGGCGTGCTCTACACGGGTGGGCCGAAGCCCTACGGCTACGCCGGCCTGGGCGAGGTTTTCGTGTTCCTCTTCTTCGGGCTGGTGGCGGTCAACGGCTCGTACTACGTCCAGCTCGAGGAGCTCGACTGGATGCCGTTCGCGCTCTCGATCCCGATCGGGTGCCTCGCGACCGCGATCCTCGTCGTCAACAACCTGCGCGACATCGACACCGACCGCCGCGCCGCCAAGATCACGCTGGCCGTCCGCCTGGGCCGTGAGCGCACGCGGCGCCTCTACGTGTCGCTGCTGGCGGTCGCCTTCGCCGCCGTGCCCGTCGCCGTGGTCGTGGCCGACGCTCCGGCGTGGTCGCTGCTCGCCCTCGGCGCCGCCGCCCTGGCCGGGAGGCCGCTGCGGGCCGTGATGACGCGGACGGACGGCGAGGCCCTCAACCGGCGCGCTGGCCGGGACCGGGGCGCTGCTGGGCGTGTTCAGCCTGCTGCTCTCCGCGGGCCTCCTGATCGCGCAGGCCTGATGCGGATCGCCGAGGTCGAGACCCTCGCCTACTCGCTGCCGTTCCGCGAGGAGTACGTCACGGCGAGGGGCGCGCTCGCGGCGCGCGAGATCGTGCTGCTGCGGCTTCGCACCGACGAGGGCGTCGAGGGCCTCGGCGAGGCCGTGCCCCTGACCCTTCGCGGGGGCGACTCGCTGATGCGGGTCGAGCGCGCCCTGCTCCGGTCGCGACGGCGGATCGGCCGCCTTGACCCCTCGCGCCTCGCGGGCGACGAGCCGCTGGAGGCGGCGATCGACGCGTTCATCCACGTCGCGGCTGGCCGGCGCCTGGCCGGGCCGGCGGCGGCCGCGCTGGAGATGGCGATCTTCGACCTGGCCGGCAGGCTGTCGGGCCAGCCGGTCTGGCGGCTCTTGCGGGGAGAGCGCGCCGCGCCGGTGCGCTGCAACGCGACGCTCGCGGCCGGCGCCCCGGCCCGGGTCGCCGAGGCCGCGCTGCGCTGGCGGGAGCGCGGCTTCGACACCTTCAAGCTCAAGCTCGGAGCCGGCGAGGACGCCGAGCAGGTGCGCGCCGTACGCGAGGCCGTTGGGCCCGTCGGCACGTATTCGCGTTGACGCCAACGGCGCCTTTCCGGCCGACGAGGCGATCTCGCTCCTCCGCGAGCTCGAGCCGCTCGGGATCGAGCTGGCGGAGCAGCCCTCCCCCACCCTCCGCGACCTCGCCGCGGTCGCGGCCGCCAGCCCGGTTCCGGTGGCGGCGGACGAGAGCGTGTCGAGCGCGAAGGACGCCGACCGCGCGCGCGAGGCGGAGGGCCTGCGAGTACGCGACCGCCAAGCTGTCGAAGGTGGGCGGGATCGGCACGGCCGGGGCGATCGCCGCCCGGCTGCCCACCTACCTGTCGAGCGCGCTCGACGGTCCGGTGGGGATCGCCGCGGCCGCCCACGCCGCGCAGGCGATCTACCGCAACGCCGAGGACCCCGGCCTGGCCCATGGCCTCGCCACGCAGGAGCTGTTCGCCGAGACGGTGGCGACCCGCGAGTGCGAGGTTCGCGACGGGCAACTGCATCTCCCGGAGGGCGACGGGCTCGGCGTGGAGCTCGACGAGGACGCGCTCGAGCACCACCGCGTCTGAGCGCCGGTAGCGTTCCGGGGATGGACGCCGCAAACCGGAACACCGCGCTCGCCTCCGCGATGGCCGAGGAGCTTGCCCGGTGCGGCGTGCGCCACGCCGTGCTCTCCCCCGGCTCGCGCTCGACGCCGCTGGCGCTGGCGCTGTGGCGCGCGCCCGCGATCGAGGTCACGGTCGTCGTGGATGAGCGGAGCGCCGGGTTCGTGGCGCTGGGGGCGGCGCAGGCGACGAGGACCCCGGTCGCCGTGCTGTGCACGTCCGGAACGGCCGCCGCGAACCTCCACCCGGCCGTGTGCGAGGCCGACGAGTCGGGCGTGCCGCTGTTGGTGCTCACCGCCGACCGCCCTCCGGAGCTTCGCGGGATCGGCGCCGGCCAGACGATCGACCAGCTCAAGCTGTACGGCGGGGCGGTGCGGTGGTTCTGCGAGGTCGGCGTCCACGAAGCCGACGACGCCGGCCTGCTCCACTTCCGGTCGGTCGCGTGCCGAGCCTTCGCGGCCGCCCGCGGCGCGCCGCGGCCCGGGCCGGTTCACCTGAACGTGCCGTGGCGAGAGCCGCTGGGCGACCAGCCGGTGGAGGGTGAGGTCTCGGCGAGCGCACCCCTTGCGCTCGAGGGGCGCGGCGAGCGCCCTCTCACCGCCGTCGCGGCCATCCCCACGGAGCCGAACGAGTTCATCCTTTCGGAGCTCGCCCGGCACCTGACCGAGTCCGCACGCCCACTGATCGTGGCCGGCCGTCAGCCCGAGCCGGCCCTCGCCGAGCCGGTGGCTCGGCTCGCAGCGGCGGCCGGCATCCCGGTCCTGGCCGAGCCCACGTCACAGCTCCGGTTCGGCCCTCACGACCGCAGCGCGATCATCGAGGGCTACGACGCGATCGCCCGCACCACCCCCGCGGAGCTGGCCCCCGACCTGATCCTCCGCTTCGGCGAGATGCCGACCTCGAAGGCCCTCCGCACGTGGATCGCGGGCCTCGGGGACTGTTCACAGCTCGTGGTCGACCCCACAGGTGGCTGGAACGAGCCAACCCGCCAGGCCGCATCCATCCTCCGCGTCGACCCGGTCGCGCTGGCCGCGGGGCTGGCGGAGCGTCTGGCGCCCTCAGAGCCGGCATGGGCGGTCGGCTGGGCCGAGGCCGACCAGCGGGCGCGCGCCGCCGTCGCGAGCGGGCTGGCGGCCGATGAGGTGAGCGAGCCCGCCGTGCACCGTGCCCTGGCCGCGGCGTACGCCGAAGGCGACGTGGTCTATACGGCCTCCTCGATGCCGATCCGCGACCAGGAGGTCTTCGCCGCGGGCACCGGCGCCGCCGTTCGGTTCCTCGCCAACCGCGGCGCGAACGGCATCGACGGGCTGGTTTCGTCCGGGATCGGTGCGGCGATCGCCGGCGGCCGGCCGACGTGGATCCTCACCGGCGACCTCGGCCTGTTCCACGACCTGAACGCGCTGTCGCAGCTGGCGGCGTCCCAGGTGCCGGTGCGCCTCGTCGTCTTCGACAACGCCGGCGGCGGGATCTTCGAGTTCCTGCCCCAGGCGGACCAGATCGCGCGCGACGAGTTCGAGGCCCTCTTCGGTACCCCGAGCGGGCTCTCGTGCGAGCGAGCAGCGGCCCTTTGGGGCCTTCCCCATCGCCGCCTCGAGCATGCGGGCGACATCGGCGATACCCCGAGCGGTCCCGAGCTCGTCGAGGTGGCGATCGATCGCCGCCGCGGGGCCGATCTACGCCGCGCGTTGACGGCCGCCGCGACCGAGGCGGTCGCGGGCGCCCTGGCGCCAGGGACCTAGCGGCCTACCCCTCCGCGTTCGGGTCCGCGCCGCAGTTCTCGGTCGTGTACTCCTCGAGGCGGATGCTGGTCTCCTCGAAGTCCTGCGCCTGCTGCTGGAAGTCCGTCGCGATCGCGAGGAAGTCCTCGGGGCTGTCGGCGTCCTGGGCGGCCGCGACGAAGTCGTCGAAGAACGCCTGGGCCTCCTCGACGTCGGCCTGGATCTCCTCGGGGGCAACATCGGCCACCTCGCCGAACAGGCTCCGGGCCTCCTCGAGCGCGGCCTGGGCTCCCTCGATGTCGTTGCCCTGCAGGCCCGCGAACGGATCTTCGGCAGCGCGGATCTCATCGACCTTGTCGCAGAAGGCCGTGATGTCCGACCCCTCGTCGTCCCCTCCGCACCCTGCCAGCGCCAGCACGGCCGCCACGGCGATCGATCCGATCACTCTGAGTCCCATGGGTCACTTCCAGTCTCTGTCGCGGTCGAAGACGGCGCAACCCTACCCGCTCGCGCGCGGGCGCCGAGGGCGGTAGGTTGGACGCATGGAGGCAGCGCCGAAGCCGGTGGCGTCGGGACGACTGATCGTCCTCGGGCTGGTGGGCGCCGCGGTGGCGGTCGCGCTGGGCGTGTACGGCAACGTGCACGACGCCACGGGCCAGTCGATCCTGGGCGACGGCCTCTTCTTCAGCGCCACCCTCAACATGAAGGCCTGGCTGGCCACGATCGTGGTTTGCCTGGCCCTCGTGCAGGTCACGCTGGCGCTGCGGATGTACGGCAGGATCGGCTCGGGCGACGCGCCCGCCTGGGTCGCGCCCGCGCACAGGGTCACCGGCCTCCTGGCCTTCCTGATCTCGCTCCCGGTCGTCTATCACTGCCTCTGGGCACTCGGCTTCCAGGACACGGACACACGAGTGCTCGTTCACTCGCTCGCCGGCTGCTTCTTCTACGGCGCGTTCACCACGAAGGTGCTGACGGTGCGGTCCGAGCGCATGCCCGGCTGGGCGCTCCCTGTGCTGGGCGGGCTGGTGTTCGCGGCACTGGTCGTGATCTGGCTGACCAGCGCGCTGTGGTTCTTCGACACCATCGGTTTCCCAGAGTTCTGAGAGGCCGGCACACAGTGTGTGCCGGCAGCAGGTAAGGCGGCGAAGCCGCCGCATGTGGGTTCTAGCCCGCGATCAGCGGCAGCAGAGCGCCGAGCTTCAGCTCCGTCTCGGCCAGCTCGGCCGGCGGATCGGAGTCGGCGACGATGCCGGCGCCGGCGAACAGGTGCGCGGTCCGGTCGCGCAGCAGCGCCGAGCGCAGGGCGACGCAGAACTCGCCGTCCTCGGCAGCGTCCATCCAGCCAACCGGCCCCGCGTACCACCCGCGGTCCAGCCTCTCGAGCCGGGTGATCGCCTCGAGCGCGCCCTCCGGCGGTTCGCCGCCGACGGCGGGGGTCGGGTGGAGGAGCCCCGCCAGCTCGATCGCGGACCGTGGCTGGGCGAGCTGGGCATGGACGGGCGAGGCGAGGTGCTGGATGTTCGCGACCTTCACGAGCCCGGGCTCCGGTCCCGTCTCAACCCACACGGCGTGCGGCCGCAGCGAGCGGGCGATCCGGCTGACGACGAAATCGTGCTCCGCGCGGTCCTTGGCGGAGCGCAGGAGCGCCTCGCCCAGGTGATCGTCCACCGCAGGGTCGGCGCTGCGGCGGGTCGACCCCGCCAAGGCGACCGTGGCCGCCGTGGCCCCGGTTCGGCGAACGAGGAGCTCCGGGCTGGCCCCCAGGAAGGCGCCCTCGGAGGACCCACAGCAGAAGCAGAAGCAGGACGGGAACGCCGAGCGCATCGCCCCGTAGATGGCGGCGGGGTCGTGCGCCGACGGCGCCTGGACCCGGACCTCGCGCGCCAGTACGAGCTTCTCGCGCTCCCCCGCGGCGATCTCCTGGACCGCGGCCGCGACGGCGTTCTCGTATTCCGACGGCGGCGCCGGGCTGGAGATCTCGATCCCGCCGCTCGGGTGCGGGTCCACCATGGGCAGCGACGCGTCGGCGATCGACCCCAGGCGAGCGCCCACGCGCACCAGGGCGTCCGGGGCTCCGGCGCCCGAGACGACCGCCACGGTCAGGAGCGCCTCGGGGCCCCGTCGCATCAAGGACAGCTCGGGCAGCACCATCAGCGCCGGCGGGAAGGACGACCAGTGCGGGGCGGCGCCACCCGAGCCGGCGAATGCGAAGCCGCCGGCCCAGATCGGCCCGGCGCCGGCCGGGAGGCCCGCCGGCTCCGCGCTGACGCGGTCGTGCAGCAGCTCGGCGCACTCGCTCGCAACGTCGGCGAAGCGCGACGATCCCCGGGAGATCACCTCGTGGGCGCTGCCGACGGCCGCCAGCGCGAAGCCGTCGTCGGGTTCCTCCCAGCAGAACCAGCGGTCGCCGGCCATCCGCGAGCTGAAGATGGCGGCGCTCGGGTCATCGATCTCGACGGGCGCGGTGACGCTGACGACGCGCCGCCCCTCGATGCCCTGGAGCAGCGTGGACAGCGATTCGAGGGCGGTGGCGGCGCCCTGGATCACCGGCCCTACTGGTCCGGCCTGGCCTTGGTGATGGCGACCTCGCCGGTGCGCGCCATCTCGATCAGGCCGTGCGGACGGACCATCCGCTCGAAGGAGTCCACCTCTTCCTGCGTGCCGGTGACCTCGATCGTCAGCGTGCGCCGGGAGACGTCCACGATCTTTCCGTTGAAGATCTCGGCGAACTGCATGATCTCGGCTCGGTTCTCGACCGCGGCGGATACGCGGAACAGAGCCATCTCCCGGGCGATCGTCCCGTCCGGCTCCATGTCGCGGATCTTGATCACGTTGACCAGCTTGTGGAGCTGCTTCGTGACCTGGTCGATCGGGTGGACGGCGCCGTCGAGGGTGAGCGTGATCCGCGAGATGTCAGGGTCCTCGGTGGGGCCGACGGCGAGCGTGTCGATGTTGAAGCCGCGACGGCTGAACAGGCCGGCGATTCGGGCCAGGACGCCCGGGCGGTTCTCGACGGTCAGCGAGAGGATGTGCTTGCGCCCCGTGAGCGCCCGTGAGGCCTCGAGGTCCTCCAGCTTGATCAGGTCTGGTGTCCCGGCTTCCATCGATCAGCCCACCATGTCGCGCGCGGCGGCGCCCGCCGGGATCATCGGGTAGCAGTTCTCGTCCTTGGAGACCTGGACGTCGAGCAGCACCGGGCCGTCGGTCTCCAGGGCCGTGCGCATGGCGCCGCGGACCTCGGACTTGTCTGAGACCTGCATGCCCGTCCAACCGAACGCCTCGGCCAGCTTGGGCCAATCGGGGCTGGGGCCCATCTCGACGGAGGAGTAGCGCTTGTCCCAGAACAGCTCCTGCCACTGCCGGACCATGCCGAAATGGCCGTTGTTCATCAGGAAGATCTTCACCGGGATGTCGTGGTGGACGGCCGTCGCCATCTCCTGGCAAGTCATCACCAGGCTGCCGTCGCCGCAGAGCGCCACCACGGTCTCGTCCGGGCAGGCGACCTTGGCGCCGATCGCGGCCGGCAGGCCAAAGCCCATCGTCCCTAGCCCGCCGGAGTTGATCCACTGCCGGGGGCGGTCGAAGTGGTAGTACTGCGCGGCCCACATCTGGTGCTGGCCCACGTCGGAGGTGATGATCGCGGTGCCGTCGGTGGCCTCGTACATCGCCTCGATCATCAGCTGTGGCTTGATCTCCGAGTCGGATGAGTCGTCGTAGCGCAGCGGGTAGGTCGTCTGCCACTCGCGGATCTGCTTCCACCAGTCGTCGAGGCGCGAGGAGTCGGCCTTGAGGGCGTTGTACTCGCGGGTCAGCTTCGGCAGCACGTCCTTCACGTCGCCGACGATAGGGATGTGCGCGGCGACGTTCTTCGAGATCTCGGCGGGGTCGACGTCGATGTGGACGAACTTGGCGCGCGGTGCGAACTCGGAGAGCTTTCCGGTGATCCGGTCGTCGAATCGGGCGCCGACGGCGATGATCAGGTCGGCGGTGTCCATCGCGTAGTTGGCAGCGCGCGTGCCGTGCATGCCCAACATCCCCAGCCACTGCTCGTGCGGCGCCGGGAACGCGCCCAGGCCCATCACGGTCAGGGTCACCGGGAAGCGGTCGGCCGCGCAGAAGGCGCGTAGCTCGTCGGCGGCGTTGCCGTTGATGACGCCGCCGCCCGCGTAGATCACCGGCCGCTGGGAGTTGGCGAGCGCCTTCGCCGCGATCCGGATCTGCTTGATGTTGCCCTCCGTGGTCGGGCTGTAGCCGGGAAGCTCGGGCGACCCGGAGGCCGGCTCGTACTCGATGTCGGCCCGCGAGAGGTCCTGCGGGATGTCGACCAGGACCGGACCGGGCCGGCCGGTGCTGGCGATGTGGAATGCGGCGTGGACGTACTCGGGGATGTGGCGAGGGTCGGTGACCAGCAGCGAGTGCTTGACGACCGGCATCGTGATGCCGGTGACGTCGGCCTCCTGGAAGCCGTCGGTGCCGATGAGCTCGGTGCGCACCTGGCCGGTGATGAACACCGTGGGCACCGAGTCCATCATCGCGTCGGCGATCGGCGTGACCAGGTTGGTCGCGCCCGGGCCGGAGGTCGCGAACGCGACGCCGACGCGGCCGGAGGCCTTGGCGTAGCCCTCGGCGGCGTGTCCGGCCCCCTGCTCGTGGCGGGCCTGGACGTGCGTGAACTTCGCGTCGTAGATCGCGTCGTAGGTGGGCAGGTTGGCGCCGCCGGGGATGCCGAAGACGTGCTCGACCCCCTCGGCCTCCAGGGCCTGGACCAGTGCGTCAGCCGCGCGCATGAAGGGAGATTGTAGGGGCGACCTACGGGTCGCCCGCAACCTGCGTGTCGACCGCGGAGGCGCCGAGCGCCTCGCCCTCGAGCTCGCCCGCCTCCCACGTGGTGTGCGGCAGGATCGCCCGGTCGATGACCCGGTCCCTGTGCTGCTCGATGATGCGGAGCATCGACTGCACGAGCTCCTCGCCGAGGTGGTTGGGCTCGAGCCCCAGGTCCAGCAGCTTGGTGTGCGTGGCGTTGTAGTAGTGGCGCTCGGCCTCGACGCGCGGGTTGGGGAAGGCCTTGATCTCGACCTCCAAGCCGGCGTGGGCGGCGCTCTCCTTGACCAGGGCCGCCAGCTCGCTCACCGAGAACTGCTCGGTGAACTGGTTGAACACGCGGTACTCGCCGAGGTCGGCCGGGTTGGCGACCGCCAGCTCGACGCACTGGAGGGTGTCGCGGATGTTGAGGAAGCCGCGCGTCTGGCCGCCCTCGCCGTACACGGTCAGCGGGTGCCCGATCACGGCTTGGACGCAGAAGCGGTTCAGCACCGTGCCGAAGTACTCGTCGTAGTCGAAGCGCGTGATCAGGCGCACGTCGCGAGCCGACTCGTCGGTCTCGATCCCGTAGACGACGCCCTGGTTCAGGTCGGTCGCCCGAAGGCCCCAGATGCGGCAGGCGAAGTGGATGTTGTGCGAGTCGTGGACCTTGGAGAGGTGATACAGCGAGCCCGGCATCTTCGGGAACGGCAGCGTGTCCTTGCGCCCCTTGTGCTCGATCTCGATGAACCCCTCCTCGATGTCGATGTTGGGGGTCCCGTACTCGCCCATCGTCCCGAGCTTCACCAGGTGGCAGTCGGGCACGCGGTCGCGCATCGCGAACAGCAGGTTGAGGGTGCCGATGACGTTCGTGTACTGGGTCTCGACGGCCGCCTCGCGCGACTTCATCGAGTACGGCGCGGACGGCTGCTCGCCGTAGTGGACGACGGCCTCGGGCAGCGTCTCGTCGACCACGCCCTCGAGGAACCGGTGATCCTCGATGGAGCCCACGAACGAGCGGATCCCCTTGCCGGAGACCTCGCGCCACGCCTCGATCCGCTCCTCGAGGGTGCGGATCGGCGTCAGCGAGTCCGTGGAGTTCTCCGTATGCCAGCGGCGCCGGGAGAAGTTGTCGACGACCGACACCTCGTGCCCGCGCTCGGAGAAGCGCATCGCGGTCGGCCAGCCGAGGTACCCGTCGCCACCCAGGATCAGGATCCTCATGAGTCGCGGGAGGGTAGCGGAGGGTAGGGCGGCAGCCGCAAAAGGGGGCGAACTCCTGAGCCGTCCTGCCTAACCCACACAGTGGGTAGGCACGGCAGGACAGCAGAGGCCGTGATGGCCGAGATCGCAGGCGCCGCCAAGGGCCTCGCAACCCGCCAGGGTCTTCTGGGCGCGGGAATCACCGACAGGGAGATCGAGTGGCGGCTTCGGACCGGCTCGCTGATCGAGGAGTTTCCGGGCGTCTACCGGGTCGGGCACCGAGCGCCAAGCACCGAGGCGACCTACATGGCGGCGGTCCTGGCCTGCGGCGAGGGCTCGCTGCTGGCCGGGCGGGCGGCCGGCTACTGGCGTCGGATGGTGCAGGGGTCCCCACCGCCGTCAGAGGTCATCTCCCTCACTGAGAGAAGGGTTCCCGGGATCGTCACGCACCGGGCACGGCGCCAGCCCGGCGCCGATGCCACGGTCTACCGCGGGATCCCGGTTACCTCGGCCGCTCGCACCCTGGTCGACCTCGCCGCCGTGCTCAGCGCCGGCGACCTCGCCCGTGCCTGCCACGAGGCGGGCGTTCACCATGGAACGAGACCTGCCGACGTCGGGGCCGTACTTGCGGCGCAGGCCGGCCTCACCGGGCGCCAGGAAGCTGCGGCGGATCATGCTCGGCGACGTCAAGGTCAGGCTGAGCAAGCTCGAGCAGCGGTTCGAGCAGCGGCTCCGAGCCGCGGGACTACCGCTCCCGAAGATGAACCGCCCCGTCGGCGGCTTCCGAGTCGACTGCCGCTGGCCGGCGTACCGGCTCACTGTCGAGCTCGACAGCTACCGCTTCCACAACTCGCGCCACGCCTGGGAGCGCGACCGCCACCGCGAGCGCGAGGCCCGGGCCCGCGGCGACGACTTCCGCCGCTACACCTGGGACGACGTCTTCGAGCACCCGCGGCTGATGATGCGCGAGCTCATCGCCTTCTTCGCCGGCAGCCGTCCTGTCTAACCCACACAGTGGGTAGGCAAAGCAGGACAGCCCAGCGTGGTTCGGTGCAACGCTGATGCGCAGTGGGCGCACGTGACCGCTCTATCCTGCGCTGCCGCCCGTGACTCCTCCGCTTGCCGACGTCTTCCCGCCCGAGCTGACCGCGCTCCGCGTGGCCGGCCTGGTGCTGGCGGCGGCGATCGGCTGGTACGCGATCTGGCGCCGTCGCTCGCTGCGCAACGCCGACGTGCTCATCCTCCTCGTGATCGCCCTGGCGCTCGCCCTGATCTCGGGCACCGAGCTGCTGGACGCGTTGCTCTCCGCCTTCTCGTTCGAGCGGGAGAACGGGACGCGGATCGTCGGCGTGGTCGTGTTCGCGATCCTCATCCTGTTCGGCCTCACCCTGCGAGCGCTCTCGCAGAACTCGCGCATCACCAGCGAGCTGTCGGCGGTCCTCGAGGGGCTCGCCTGGGAGCGCTTCCGTCGCGACGGCCATCCGGAGCGATTCGCCGGGAAGGTCGCGATCCTCATTCCCGCCTACAACGAGGCCGAGAACATCGCGACGGTGCTGGAGCGGATCCCGGCCGAGGTCTGCGGCGAGCCCACGGCGGTCCTCGTCGTCGACGACGGCTCGCGCGACGGCACCGCCGAGGTCGCCGAGGGGGCGGGCGTCGTGGTCGCCCGCCACGTCATCAACCGCGGCGGCGGCGCCGCCCTTCGCACGGGCTACCGCCTGCTCTCGGACTCGAAGGCGAACATCGTCGTCACCCTCGACGCCGACGGCCAGCACCTGCCCTCGGAGATGCCGCGCCTGGTCGAGCCCGTGCTCTCAGGCGAGGTCGCGATGGCTCACGGCTCGCGCGTGCTGGGCGAGGCCGAGCAGAACCACCGGGCGCGCGAGATGGGGATCGTGTTCTTCAACAAGGTCGTCTCGTTCATCACCCGGACGAAGGTCACCGACTGCTCCAACGGCTACCGGGCCGTGCGCGCCGACGTCCTCCCCACGCTCGTCCTGCGCCAGGAGCAGTTCCACACCTCCGAGTTCATGATCGAGGCGATCAAGCGCGGGATACCCGCCAAAGAGGTGCCGGTGACGGTCGTCGGCGCGTCTCTCCGGGCACTCGAAGAAGCCGGCCGTGGTGCGTTACGGGATGGGCTTCACGAACGCGATCGTCAGGACCTGGCTGCGGTGAGGGCTGAGCCCTAGGAACCGCGGATCGCGGGGCCCGGGCGAACGTCGCTAGGGTCGTCCGGCAGGAACAGGTCCTCGCCGCAGACGTTGCAGACCTGGACGTAGAGCTTCTGGACCTTGCCGCAGCGGGGGCAGCGGCGCTCGGGCTCGGCCTGCTCGGAGCGGTAGAGCGCGGCGGCGACGATCCCGATCACGGGCAGGACGAAGCCGATCAGGAACCAGATGAAGAACGAGCTCCCCTTGGCGCGCCCGACGATTCCCGTCGCGATGCCGAAGGAGATGCCCACGACGAGGAGCGCCTCCACGGCGCTACCCCAGGGGGCGGTGGGTACCGCCCCGTTCGTAGATCTCGTCGGCGAGCGGACGCGGGTGCCCGATCGATCCCACCTCGGCCACGTCACGGGCGAATGGGAGCCCCACCGTCCAGTCGGCGACGGCGCGGATCTTCCGGGCCAGGCCCGGGATCTGGCTCATGTGGTAGGTCCGGGCGAGCCACCAGGCGGGGAAGCCGCTGAAGCGCCGCCGCCCGAGCTGGCCGACGGCCTTGTAGCGGCCCAGGTTGACGAACGCCGCCTTCGCGTGATAGTTGAACGCCCGGGGCGCGGTTGCGACGCCCAGCTCGCACGCGATGTTGTGCGCGACCGCGGCGCCCTGGCGGACGGCGTGCTGCGCCGTGGGCGGGCATGCCTGGGCCGCCGTCGTGGCTGGGGTCGGGGACGGCGGCGCAGTCTCCGATCGCCCACACGCCCTCGCGCCCGGCCACGCGCATGTACGTGTCCACGGTGACCCTGCCGCGCTCGTCGAGCGGCAGCGCGAGCGATCGCAGGCTGGGGTGCGGCGCGACGCCCGCGGTCCAGACGATCGTCCGGGTGGGGATCTCCTCACCGGTCGAGAGGCGCGCGGAGTCGGCCCGCGCCTCGTCGAGCATGGTCCCGAGCCTGATGTCGATCCCGCGACCCCGCAGCTCGCGGACCGCGTAGTCGGCGAGGCCGGCGTCGACCTCGGGCAGCACCCTGCCGGTCGCCTCGACCAGGATCCAGCGCATCCCGTGGAGGCGGGCACGCGGATAGCGGTCGATCGCGTCGGCGGCGAAGTCCTGAAGCTCGGCCAGCGCCTCCAGGCCGGAGTAGCCGCCGCCCACGAAGACGTAGGTCAGGAGCTCCTCGCGGCGAGCGGGGTCGTCGGTGGCGTTGGCGCGCTCGAGCGTGTCGACCACGTGGTTCCGGAGCCAGATCGCGTCGGCGAGGCTCTTGAAGCCGATCGCGTGCTGGTCGAGCCCCGGTACCGGGAGCGAACGCGACACCGAGCCGACCGCTACCAGGAACTGGTCGTAGCGCAGGGTCTCGTCCTCGCCCTCGTGCGTCCGCAGCTCCACGGTGCGCGTCTCGGGATCGTGACCGGTGATCCCGCCGAGCCGCAGATCGGTGCGCCGCAGGATGTCGCGCAGCGGCGTGACCACGTGTCGCGGCTCGAGCGTTCCGGCGGCGGCCTCCGGCAGGAACGGCGTGTAGAGCACGAAGTTGACGTCGTTGACCAGGATCAGGCGCGCGGACTGCTTCGGCAGCAGGCGCTCGAGCTTGCGGGCGGCGGCCATGCCGGCGAACCCACCACCGGCGATCAGCACGTTCCAGGCCATGCCTGGAAGTATGCCGACCCGAATTGCTCGTAACACCCTGTTACAAGACCGCTCGGCGCCCGCCGTAGTCTCGGGCTCATGGAGGTGCGTGTCGCCGACGATCCCGAGGGGAGCAGGTTCGAGGTGTTCGCCGACGGCGAGCCCGCGGGGTTCACGGCCTACGAGCGCACCCCCGGACGGATCGCCTTCGCCCACACCGAGGTGGACGAGGCCTTCGGGGGCCATGGGTTGGGCTCGGCGCTCGCGGCGGCAGCCCTCGACGCGGCGCGTGCGGAGGGCCTCGCCGTGCTGCCGTTCTGCCCGTTCATCCGCGGCTACATCGAGCGGCACCCGGAGTACCTCGACCTGGTGCCGGCGGACCAGCGAGGGAGGTTCGGGCTGTGAGGAGGAGCTACGGGGGCCGCGGGATTACCGAGCTTAGAGCCCCAGCTGAGAGCGGATCAGACGGGTGACCTCGCCCCCGTCGGCCCTGCCCTTGGTCTCGCGCATCACGTAACCGACGATCGGGCCGACCGCCTTCATCTCGCCGTCGCGGACCTTCTCCGCGGCCTCGGGCTCCGCCTCGATCGCCGCCGCCACGATGGCCTCCAGCTCACCGGAGTCCTCGAGCTGTCCCAGCCCCTCGCGCTCGACGATCGCACCAGGCTCGCCACCTTCCGAGATCAACGCGGCGAGCACCTGCCGCGCCGCCGTGCTGGACACCTTCCTCTCGGCCGCCAGGTCGGCGAGCGAGCCCAGCGCCTCCGGGGTGACCATGGACGAGGCGGGGTCTCCCCCGTCGGCCTCGCGCAGCCCGGCGACGAGGTCGCCGACCACCCAGTTCGCCACGGTGCGTGCGTCGGCGCTCTCGGCCGCGCCGGCCGCCGCTTCGAAATACGTCGCGAGGTCCGGGTCGTAGGCGATCTGGTCGGCCTGTTTCTCGGTGAGGTCCAGCTCGACCGAGGTAGCGGCGATGGCGCGCCTCGGGCAGCTCGGGCAGCGACTCGCGAGCGGTGGCCAGCATCTCCTCGGTCGGGGCCAGCGGCACCAGGTCGGGCTCGGGGAAGTAGCGGTAGTCGTGCGCCTCCTCCTTCGAGCGCAGCGACGTCAGCTCGCCGCTGCTCGGGTCGAAGTGAAGCGTCTCCTGCTCGACGTGGTCACCGGCCGCGACCACGCTCCGCTGGCGCTCGAGCTCGGCGGCGATGCCCCGCTCGATGAACCGGAACGAGTTCATGTTCTTGAGCTCGGTCTTCGTTCCCAGCTCCTCGCTGCCGGCTGGTCGGACCGAGATGTTCGCGTCGCAGCGAAGGCTGCCCTCCTCCATGTTCACGTCGGAGGCGCCCGTCTGCTTGATCGTCGCGCGCAGCAGCTGGAGCCACTCGCGAGCCGAGGCACCGTCGCGTAGGTCGGGCTCGCTGACGATCTCCACCAGCGGCGTGCCGCCGCGGTTGAAGTCCACAAGCGAGCTCCCGGAGCCGTGGATCCGGCCCGACTCGCCGACGTGGATGAGCTTCGCCGCGTCCTCCTCCAGGTGGACGCGGTGGATGCGCACATCGCCGAGGCGGCCGTTCCGCGCCAGCGGGATGTCGTACTGGCTGATCTGGTACGCCTTCGGGCTGTCGGGATAGAAGTACTGCTTGCGGTGGAAGATCGACCGGGGAGCGATCTCGCAGTCCAGGGCCAGGGCTATCGCGAGGCCGTAGCGGACGGCCTGCTCGTTCACGGTCGGCAGCACGCCCGGGTGGGCGAGGCAGATCGGGCAGGTGTGGACGTTGGGGTCGTCGCCGAACGACAGCTCGCAGCCGCAGAACATCTTCGTGCGGGTGCGGAGCTGGACGTGGATCTCCAGCCCGATGACCGCCTCGAGCTCTGCGTCAGCCATAGCCCAGCCCCTCGATCTGATCCTCCCCCATCCCGAAGAAGTGCCCGACCTCGTGGAAGACGGTGCGCTTGACCTCCTCGGCGTCGGGGTTCGCCTCGCGGAAGATCACGATTCGCTGGACGCCCCCGACCGGGTCGTAGATGCCCATCAGGTCGTCGGGATGGGATTCCTCGACGATCACTGCCACGTCCCCCAGGCGGTCGCGGGCCCACTGGGGCAGCTCGTCGAGGGCCTCCTGCGGCCGCCAGCCGGCACTCCTCCTCGGTCACGCCGGCCTCCCCTCGAACTCGAGAGCCTGCTCGAGCGCGTACGCCGCGTCGAGCAGCCTCGTCTCGGTGAACGCCGGGCTCGTGAGCTGGAGCCCGACGGGGAGCTTGGGGCCACCGCCGGCGGGCTCGGCCAGACCGCAGGGGATCGAGATCGCGGGGATCCCGGCGAGCGACATCGGCACCGTGAAGTAGTCGGACAGGTACATCGCAAGCGGGTCCTGGGTGCGCGCGCCGAGCTCGAAGGCGACGGTTGGCGACGTCGGGGTGGCGATCAGGTCGAACGACTCGAAGGCGGCCGCGAAGTCCTCGGCGATTCGCGTTCGCACGCGCTGGGCGCGCCCGTAGTAGGCCTCGTAGTAGCCGGAGGACAGGGCGTACGTGCCGAGCATGATCCGGCGCTTGACCTCGGCGCCGAAGCCGGCGGCGCGGGTCGTCTCGTACATCTCGGTGAGGTCGTCGGGGTCGTCGTGTCGCAGGCCGTAGCGCACGCCGTCGAAGCGGGCGAGGTTGGACGACGCCTCCGCCGGCGCGAGGACGTAGTAGGCGCTGATGCCGTGGTCGGCGTGGGGCAGTTCGCACTCCCCCACGTTCGCGCCAAGCTCCGTGATCATCTCGAGGCCGCGCGCGAACGCCTCGGCCACGCCTGGCTCGACGCCCTCGGCCTCGTGCGAGAAGTCGCGGGCCACGCCGACCCGCAGCCCGTTCAGGTCGGTCCGCGACGGCAACTCGACCCCAGCCTCGATCCCGACGCAGGTGGAGTCCATCTCATCAGGGCCCTGCAGCGCTCGCAGGAGCAGCGCCGCGTCCGTGACGTCGCGCGTGAGCGGCCCGCACTGGTCGAGGGAGGAGGCGAAGGCGATCATCCCGTAGCGCGAGACCGCACCGTAGGTCGGCTTGAGCCCGACGATCCCGCACAGCGCCGCCGGCTGGCGGATCGAGCCCCCCGTGTCCGTGCCCAGGGCCCAAGGGGCGAGCCGCCCTGCCACCGCCGCCGCGGAGCCCCCGGAGGAGCCGCCCGGGACGCGGCCGCGATCCCAGGGGTTGCCGACCGGCCCGTAGGCGGAGTTCTCGTTCGAGGACCCCATCGCGAACTCGTCCATGTTCGTCTTGCCGAGCACCCTGGCTCCGGCGTCGGAGAGGCGGCGGACCGCGGTCGCCGTGTACGGCGGGCGATAGCCCTCGAGGATCCGCGACCCGGCCGTGGTCGGGATCCCCTCGGTGCAGAAGATGTCCTTGACGGCGACGGGCATGCCCCGGAACACCTCGCCCCCCGAGCCGCCGGCACCGGGCTCGGCCTTCCACAGGAACGCGCCGAGGTCGTCGCCCGCAACGGCCTCCGCGTAGGCGTCGAAGTACTCCCCGGCGTCAAGCTCGCCCGCCTCGATCCGGCCCAGGGCCTGGGCCGCGGTGAGCTCGAGGAGCTCGCTCACGCCTGTGGGCTCGGAACTCGGAAGGCGCCCTCGGCAGGATCGGGCGCGGATTCCAGCGCCCGCTCGCGCGGGAGGCTCGGGCGCGGCTCGTCGGGCCGCATCACGTTCTCGAGCGCGACCACGTGAGTCGTCGGCTCGACCCCGTCGAGATCGAGGCTGGAGATGCGCTCGACGTGCTCGAGGATGTGCGAGAGCTCCCCGGCCATCACCTCGACCTCCTCGTCGCTAAGCCGCAGCCGGGCGAGCTTGGCGACATGGAGGACCTGCGCGCGCTCGATCACGCGGGTGATTCTAGGCAGCGGGGGCGGGCCGGCGGCCGAACGCCGGCCCGCCTGCCACGGCTAGCTCTTCAGCCTCTCCAGGAGCTCGTCCAGACGCTCGTAGCTCTCGTTCATGCCCTTCTCCATGCCGGCCTCGAGCATGCCGTCGCGCTCCTCCGGGAGGAAGAACAGCGAGCGGTCGCGGATCTTGCGTCTGCTCGCCCAGATCCTCGAACTCGACGATGTCGACGCTGACGTAGCCGGGCATGCCGTCCCACTCGAACGTCCAGGCGATCCGCTCCGGCGGGGTGATCTCGCGGAACGTGCCGCGGAACGCGTACTCGTTGCCGTCGGAGTCCTTTTGGATGAAGCGCCAGTCGCCTCCGGTCTTCGCGTCGAGCTTGTCCACGACGGTCTCCGTGCCGTGGGGGCCCCACCACTCGGGGATCAGCTCGGGATCGGTGAACGCCTTGAAGACGACGTCTCGCGGGGCGTCGAAGACGCGCTCGACGATGATCTCGCGGTCCCCCTCCTTGCGTACCTCTGACTTGCTGGTGGTCTGCTGATCGCTCATGTGAGCTCTCCTTTCCTCCGCTCGAGCATCTCCTCGAAGCGGTCGAGTCGCGCGTTCACGGCCTGTGCGTATGTGGCGATCCACTGGGCCTCGTCGTCGAGGCGACGCGGGCCGAGCCTGCAGTCGCGGGTGCGCCCCACCTTCTCGGTGGTGACGAGCCCGGCCTCCTCCAGGACGGTCACGTGCTTCTTCATACCCGTCAGCGAGATCCCAAACGGCTGAGCAAGCTCCGTGATCGAGGCGCTTCCTCCTCCGAGCCGCTCCAGGATGCCGCGCCGGGTCGGGTCCGACAGCGCCGCGAACGTGCGATCGAGTTGTGATTGATACTGAACCATCTAGTTCAGTATAACAGCGTCCCGCCCCGCGCGTCGTGCGGGCCGCAGATAGCATCGCCGCCCGAATGACGGGGGCAGCCGCCGAGCGATTCGTGGTCTTCAGCCTGCGCCTGCTCGCGGCGACGTTCGCCCTGGTGGGCCTGCTCTTCATCGTCGCCCCTGATGGGGTGCTCGGCAGCCTCGACGACCTCGGCGAGTGGCTGCCACTGGGCGACTTCTCCGACGCCCCGGAGACGCTGCAGCAGCTCTGGCTCGCGCTCGGCTTCTCCTACATGGTGGTCATCACCGGGATCTGCCTGGTCGTGCAGGCAGACGTGGTGCGCTACCGCCCGCTCCTGCTGGTCCTGGCGGCGGGCAAGGCTGCCTCCTCGCTTGCCGCGCTCGGCGCCTACCTGTTCGACGACGACGTCTTCGCCTACCTTCTCAACTTCCTGGTCGACGGGTTCCTTGTGGGCGTGGCGCTGGTCCTGTGGGCGCTCGCCGGGCGGGTGGGAGAGCCGGCCGCGCCGTCCTGAAGGCGCGCCCCGGGGCTGCGGGCCGCCGAGCTTCGGATCCTCCGGGCGTTCGCCGAGGCGCAGGCGCCCGGGCTCGGGCCGCTCCCGGCCGCCGCGGGTAACGACTCGCCCGATCCGGACGCCGTGGACGTCGCGGGCACGCTGAACCGGTTCCTCGCGACGCTGCCTCCACGCCGGGTGCTGCTCGTGAAGGTCGGGCTCCGCGTATTCGACCGGCTGCCGTTCCCCTGGCGCTTCAGCCGCTCGAGCCTCGAGGCGCGGCAGGATTTCCTCGCCAAGCTCGAGGCGGCCGAGCGGCCGTTCGTGGGGGAGCTGATGCTGTTCCTGAAGGTCCTGACCGGCCTCGGCTACGGCAACGACCCTGGGGTGCGTGCCTCGATCGGCTACGAGATCACCTGCGGCCTCGACGGCGAGGACCCGCCCCTGCCTCCTGGTCCGGAGCCGCTGGGAAGCCTCATGCCCGAGGCCCCGATGGAGGAGTGCGACGTAGCCATCGTCGGCTCCGGGGCCGGCGGGGCCGTCGCCGCCGCGCTGCTGGCGGAGGCCGGTCTCGACGTGATCGTCCTCGAGGCCGGCCCCTACATGGATCGGAGCTCCTACCCCGAAGAGCCCCTGGCCGCCCTCGCGGCGCTCTACCGGGACGGCGGCCTGACCGTCGCCGTGGGGCGGCCGGCGATCCCGACGCCTGTGGGACGGGCGGTGGGCGGCACGACCGTGATCAACTCCGGAACGTGCTTTCGCGCGCCCGACGAGGTGCTCGCGCGCTGGCGTGGCGAACACGGGATCGACTGGGCGAACGAGCTGGCTCCCGACTACGCCGAGGGCGAGGAGATGCTGCACGTCGCGCCCGGTGGACCCGGAGCGGATGGGGCGAAACGGCCAGCTCCTGATGGAGGGCGCAGACGCGCTCGGCCTCAGCCACCACCCCCTGTCGCGGAACGCGGGCCGCTGCACCCAGTGCAGCTCCTGTCCGCAGGGATGCCGCCTGGACGCCAAGCGGGCCGCCCACGTCTCCTATCTGCCCCGGGCCGTCGCCGTGGGCGCGAGGATCCGCGCCGGCGTCCAGGTCGATCGGATCGTCTTCGAGCGCGACCGCGCGACGGGGCTCGCCGGTCGCTCCGGCGTCGCCTGGCACCAGAACGGCGCTCCCACCGACCTGAGGCGTGCGAACGGTGACGGCGCTGGGCGGCCTTACGAGCTCCGCGCCCGCCGCGCGGTGGTGCTCGCGGGAGGGGCTTTCGGCACGCCGGAGCTCCTGCTGCGCTCGGGCTTTCGCTCGCCCAGCGGGAGGCTGGGGCACAACCTTCGAATCCACCCCGCCTGCTGGGTCGGCGCCCGGTTCGACGAGGAGGTGCGGGGCTGGGACGGCGTGATGCAGAGCTATGCCGTCGATGAGTGGCAGGACCGGGGAATCCTCCTCGAGGCGACCTTCACCCCGCTCGCGTTCGGGGCCCAGTGGCTGCCGGGGACGGGCGCCGCGCACCAGGAGCGGATCCTCGCCTACGACCGGATCGCCTCGACCGGGGTACACCTCTCCGACGAATCGACCGGCCGCGTGGGCCTCGCTTCCGACGGCTCGCTGCGAGTCACCTACAAGCTCACCCGCGCCGACGCCGGCAAGCTCACCTTCGGTATCGCCCGTGCCGTGGACCTGTTCTACGCAGCAGGGGCCAGGGAGGTCTTCCCGCAGATCGCAGGGATACCGACGATCGCCCCCGACGGTGCCGCCCGGCTCGACGCGAGCCCCCCGGCCGCCCATCGCCTGCGCCTCGAGGCGTTCCACCCGATGGGGACGGCTGCGATGGACGCCTCCCCCGACCGCGGAGTGGTGGGCACCGATGGCGCCGTGCACGGGGCGGAGAGCCTCTACGTCGCCGACGGCTCCCTCTTCCCCAGCTCGATCGGCGTCAACCCGATGATGACCATCATCGCGATGGCCTCGCGGGTCTCACGGCAACTCGCCGACAGGCTGCAGAACTGACGACGGGCCGCCCCGGCGGGGCGGCCGTCGTACAACCTCTCCTCCCCGGGCGGTGCCCCGGAGTCCTACTGCGCCGGGGGCGGCGCGGACCGTGGCGGGGGCGGCGCGGACGGTGGCGGTGGCGGCGCACCACCACTGGGAGGCGCAGTGACCGAGGCCCCTTCCTCTTGCATCGCCATCCAACCCCCTGCGGCCACGCCGCCGGCGGCGATCAGGCCGAGGAAGACGCCGATGGACCGGTTGGTGTCAACCAGGTCCTCGAAATCAGGCGGACTGATGATCCGGAAAACGATGAGGACTACCGCGAGGATTCCGATCCCGGCGGTGATTGCGCTCAGGGCGACCGGCAAATCGACGTCCGTCTGCGACGCCGCAACAACGGCGAGCGCGATCCCAGCGACCGCAGCGATGAAAATCACGATGTCGATAAAGCCGAACGACTGCCAGGCGTTCAACCCGCCCTCGAACCCGAAGCCCGCGTCGATGCTGAACCAATCGAACAACCACATGAACACCAAGAGCAAGATCCCCGAGGCTCCCGCGAGTTTCTCGCCCGTATTGAGTCTGCTTAGGTCCATTCACTCTCCCACCGGAATCGGGTTAAGGGCCATGTACAGGCGCAGCGTATAGCCGCGGGTGGTCGGATCGCGGGCCGAAACGCCCACGTGGACGCCTATCCGGTGGCGGCGCGCGCCCGTGCCGCCTCCAGCGTGTTCCGCAACAGCATCGCGATCGTCATCGGGCCGACGCCGCCGGGAACGGGCGTGATCGCCCCCGCGATCTCACGGACGGCGTCGAAGTCGACGTCGCCCACGAGGCCACCGTCGGTGCGGTTCGTGCCCACGTCGATCACGGTCGCCCCCGGCTTGACCATCTCCGCGGTGAGCAGGCCCGGCGAGCCGGCGGCCGCGACGACCACGTCGGCGCGGCGGGTCACGTCGGCGAGGTCGCGCGTGCGCGAGTGGCACATCGTCACGGTCGCGTTCGCGTTCACGAGCAGCGAGGCCAGCGGGCGTCCGACCAGGATCGAGCGGCCGACGATCGCCACCTCCGCACCCTCGGTCTCGGTGCCGGCGGCCAGCAGCAACTCGACCACGCCCCGCGGCGTGCAGGGGACGAGGCCAGGGCGGCCCTGGGCGAGGAGACCGGCGCTCGCGGGCGTGAGCCCGTCGACGTCCTTGGCGGCCGGGATTCGGCCGATCACCTCGTCCTGGTCGTGCCCCTCCGGGAGTGGCAGCTGGACGAGGATGCCGTCGACCTCGTCGTCGGCGGCCAGCGTTTCGACCAGCTCCAGCAGCGCGGCCGGCGAGACGCCCGCATCGAGCCCGTGGTGGATCGAGCGCATGCCGGCCTCCTCGGTCAGCTTGCGCTTCGAGCCCACGTACACGTGCGAGGCCGGGTCGTCGCCGACGAGGACGGTCGCGAGGCCGGCGGGGCGCCCGGATGCGGCCGCGAACTCCTCGGCGCCGCGGGCGACCTCGGCGCGCACCTCGGCGGCCACGGCCTTGCCGTCGATCACCGTCGCGGCCATCGGGCCTAGCTTGCCTTGCGGATCGGGGCGTAGTCGGCCATCAGCTTGCGCTCGCTGCCGTCGGACGCGAAGCGCACGACGACCACGGAGCCGGGCTCGACCGATGTCACCACCCCTTCGCCGAACGAGGCGTGGACGACGTCGTCGCCCGTGCGGAACTCCAGCAGCTCGGGGTTCGGCTGCTTGCGCAGGTCATCGGTGGTGGGCAGGCCACCGCCCGGGCGGAAGCTTCCGCCGAGCACGGCGGCGCGCCCTCCCCCGCCCTGCCAGCCGGTGCGCGACGTCGAGACGTGCCGCTCCACCAGCTCGTCGGGGAGCTCGGCCAGGAAGCGCGAGGGCAGGTTGCGCCCGAAGCCGCCGAACAGGTTCCTCCGCCGGGCGCAGGTGAGGTAGAGGCGCTGGCGCGCCCTGGTGAGGCCGACGTAGCAGAGGCGGCGCTCCTCCTCCAGGTTGCCCTCCTCGACCGAGCGTGAGTGCGGGAAGACGCCCTCCTCGCACCCGATCAGGAACACCACCTCGTACTCGAGCCCCTTGGCGTTGTGGAGGGTCATCAGGGTGATCAGGCTCTCGCCGTCCTTGAGCGCAGTCCTGCTCCGAGAGCAGCGAGATCTGGGCCAGGAACTCCTCCAGCGGGCTGGTGTCGCTGTCGCCCTCCACGGCCCTGTTGGCGTCGAACTCGCCGGCCACGCCGATCAGCTCCTGGAGGTTCTCCACCCGGCCCTCCGCCTCGATCGTGCGCTCGGCCTCGAGCGCCTCGAGGTAGCCGGTCTCGCGCAGGGTCGCGTCGAGCAGCTCGGCGACCGGCCGGCCGTCGACGCGGTCGCGCAGCGCAACCATGGTGTCCGCGAACCGGCGCACCGCCCGCTGCGGGCCGGTCCCCAGGCCGGGCACCCGCTCGACCTCGCGGATCACGTCGAAGACGTCGGCGCCGGTCGTGTTGGCGTGGGAGAGCAGGCGCGCCTGGGTCTGGTCGCCGATCCCGCGCCGCGGCGAGTTCACGATCCTCTGGAACGAGACGGCGTCGGCGGGGTTCGCGAGGAACTGCAGATAGGCGACCGCGTCCTTGATCTCGGCGCGGTCGTAGAACTTGGTGCCCCCGATCACCTGGTAGGGCAGCTCGAACCGCACCAGCGTGTCCTCCAGGACCCGGCTCTGGGCGTTCACGCGGTAGAAGACCGCGATCTCGTCGCGGGAGATCCCCTCCTCGGTACAGAGTCGCTCGACCTCGGCTGCGACGTAGCGCGCCTCGGCGTGTTCGTCGTCGAGCTCGGAGACCGTGATTGGGTCGCCGCGGCCGGAGTCGGTCCACAGGCGCTTCGGCTTCTGCTCGCGGTTGTGGGCGATGACGGCGTTGGCCGCGTCGAGGATCGTCCCGGTCGAGCGGTAGTTCTGCTCGAGCTTGATGACCTCGGCGTCCGGGAAGTCCTTCTCGAAGTCGAGGATGTTGCGGATGTCGGCCGAGCGGAAGCTGTAGATCGAGTTGTGCGTGATCAGGCCGTTGGCGATGAAGTTGTGCGTCCGCTCGATGTCCAGGTCGTAGACCGGGCGGTCAAGCGGGATCCGATCCACTTGAGTGACCACGTCGTAGCCACCCTCCTCCGTGAACATGACCATTCCGGGCTGCACCGAGCCAGCCGGCGTAAAGGGCAGCGAGTTTTTCGCGTCGGGATCGGCCCCGCGTGCCCCCAGTCGAGCGTTGAGGCTCAGGTCACATGGCAACACCTCTTGGATTTGAGATGCAATGTCTGCCGCCCGCTCGAAGTCGGCGAACGCAGTCTCGAAGCGCCAGCTCTTCGAGTTGGCTTTCGCGGGTCGGACCGAGAGCCCGATCGATTCAAGTGCCCGCTTCGCGTCAGGATCTCGGCCCCCGACCGCTATGACGTGAACGGGCTTAGACCCGCGACGGGCCCCGCAGAGGGTGATGTTGATACGCCGGCGCCGACCCTCATATCCGCGAGGCAGGTGGTGCGGCTTCATCGGGTCCAGGCCGTGCTCCTGCAGTAGCCGGTAGCCACCCTCGTCCGAATCCACGCTTCGGAAGACCTGGTCGATCAGCTGTTGGTTGCCGACCAGGCCACCATCCTTGCCGGGCTGCTGTCGTGCCCTGAAGGGGATCATGGGGAGCGAGTAGCGCGCCGCGAGCTCGGCCTCCTGGGCGCGGGCGAGTGCATCGGTCGGGTGAGTGCCCACGACCCAGGCCGCATCGGCTGCCTCTTGCATGGCCCTCAGCGCCACACCGGATACGGGGACACGCTTTGCCTGTGTGTAGGTCTTGCTGACGCCCACTCGGAAGCCTTTCCCAGCGCGACGCATCACGTAGGTCAGATGCAGGTCGGGCGTGAAGCCCCGCTTGAAGCCGGAGAAGTGCGTGTGTTCTAGGGTGCTGGTGATCTCGCGTCCACCCTTCGTTCGTATCCGGACGCCCTCCGGCCTCTCCGATCGGTGCCTCCGGACCACTAGAGCGCCTCGCATGTCTCCGCTCCCGTAACACGACATGACCGAATCGCCGGGCTCGATCTCTTCGATCGGTTTCTCGGTGCCGTCGGCCATCGTGATCGAGGTCCCTTCGACGAGGCACTGACTGTCGTCCCCGACCACCGTCAGGTTGCGGCTCTCCCCCGCCAGGAGCTGGAGCAGGCGGTACTGGGCGCGGTTGGTGTCCTGGTACTCGTCGACGAGGATCCAGCGGAAGGCGCGCTGGTAGCGGTCGCGGACGTCCTCGAACAGCTCGAGCACGTCCACGGTGCGGACCAGGAGGTCGTCGAAGTCCATCGCGTTCGCCTCGTGCATCCGCTTCTCGTAGAGGCCGAACACGTCGGCGACGGTCTCCTCGAAGAAGGAGCCCTGGCGCTCGCGGAAGCCCTCGGCGTCCAGGAGCCGGTTCTTGGCGCCCGAGATCTGGGCCTGGACCGCCCGCGGCGGAAAGCGCTTCGGATCGACCTCGAACTCGGCCATGCAGCGCTTGACCATCCGCAGCGAGTCGGCCTGGTCGTAGATCGTGAACGCCCGCTTGTAGCCGAGGCGGTCGGCGTCGGAGCGCAGGATGCGCGCGCAGGCGGAGTGGAAGGTCATCAGCCACATCAGCCGCGAGACGCCGCCGACGAGCTCCTCGACGCGCTCGCGCATCTCCGAGGCGGCCTTGTTGGTGAACGTGATCGCGAGGATCTCTGACGGGCGCGCCTGGCCGGTCGCGACCAGGTAGGCGATCCGGTGGGTGAGCGCCCGGGTCTTCCCCGAGCCGGCGCCCGCGAGCATCAGCAGGGGCCCCTCCCCGTACTCGACCGCTCGCCGCTGCGGCTCGTTCAGGTCCGCGAGCAGCAGCTCGACCTGGCTCGCGCCAGGGGTCAGGGGTGCGCCGTAGGCCTCCTCGGTAGCCACATGGGCGAGGATAGCCCTGGGGTCGGCGCGGTCAGCCGCCCGCCGATGAGGGTCCCTGCTTCGGGCGCAACTCGCGGACGTCGCCCTCAGAGTCCTTGCCGTCCAGCTCGGCGAGGCGGCCCTCCAGATGTGCGATCCGCTCCGACAGGCCCTTGATCGCGTCGGCGACGGGGTCCGGCAGGTGGATCCAGTCGGAGTCGGGCCCCTCGACCTTGCGTCCCTCCACCCGGACCGGGTGGCCGGGGTTCCCGACCACCGTGGTGGTGGGAGGGACGTCCTCGATGACCACGGTGTTGGCGCCCACCTTGGAGCCGTGCCCGACGGTGATCGGTCCCAGGAGCTTCGCGCCGGAGCCGATCGTGACGTCGTCCTCGACCGTCGGGTGGCGCTTGCCGCGCGCGAAGCCGGTGCCGCCCAGGGTGACGCCCTGATAGAGCGTGACCCGGTCGCCGATCTCGGCGGTCTCGCCGATCACGACGCCTGCGCCGTGGTCGATGAAGAAGTCGTCGCCGATCCGAGCCGCCGGGTGGATCTCGATCCCGGTCACGGTGCGGCTGGCGTAGGCGATCGTCCGCGGCGCCAGCGGCAGGCCAGATTCATACAGCGCGTGTGCGACGCGGTGTGCGAGCAGGGCCTGAACGCCGGCCCAGCTGGTGAGGATCTCGCCGGTGCCGACCGCGCGAGCGGCCGGGTCGCGGTCGCGTGCAGCGCCCACGTCGCGGCCGATCTCGCGGACCACGCGCCTGAGGGTGCCCATGCCGAGCATGCGGTGGAGGTTAGCCCGGCGTTGGCGGTGCTACGGGGCGAAGAAGGGAAGTGACACGTAGCGTTCGCCGCCGTCGGGCGCCACCGTGACGATGCGCTTTCCCTCCATGTCGGGGCGGGCGGCCACGTCGAGAGCCGCGCGGATAGCCGCGCCGGCGGAGACTCCGACGAACAGGCCCTCGCGGATCGCGGTCCGGCGCGCCGTCTCGAGCGCGTCCTCGTCGTCGATCTGGACGATCTCGTCGATCACGGAGCGGTCGAGGACGTCGGGCACGAAGCCGGGGCCGATCCCCTGGATCTTGTGCGGGCCGGCCGTGCCGCCGGAGAGCACGGGCGAGGTCCGCGGCTCGACCGCAACCACCAGCACGCCCGGCCGGCGCTCCTTCAGGACCTGCCCCACCCCGGTGATCGTGCCGCCCGTGCCGACGCCGCAGACGAGCGCATCGATCTCGCCGTCGAGGTCGGCCCAGATCTCCTCGGCCGTGGTGCGGCGGTGCACCTCGGGGTTGGCGGGGTTCGAGAACTGCTGCGGCATGAAGCCCTTGCGCTGGCGCACGATCTCCCGGGCCAGGTCGATCGACTCGCCCATGCCGCCCAGCGAGGGGGTCTCATGGACGTGCGCTCCGTAGGCGCGCAGGAGCTTGGTCCGCTCGCGGCTCATGCCCTCCGGCAGCGTCAGCACCAGCTCGTAGCCCCGTGCTGCGCAAACCATGGCGAGCGCGATCCCGGTGTTGCCGCTCGTCGGCTCCACGATCACGGAGCGCCCTGGCTCGATCTGCCCCTCGGCCTCGGCGGCGTCGATCATCGCGACCCCGATCCGGTCCTTCACCGACCCGCCCGGGTTCAGGTACTCGAGCTTGGCCACGACCTCGCCGCCGAGCCCCTCCCCCATTCTCTGCAGCGCGACGAGCGGCGTGTCGCCCACGGTCGCCGATGCCTCGGGCGCGATCCGCAAGGTGCTCTGCGGTCGTTGCGCGCTCATGCCTCCCAACCTACCGGCCTGATCTACGCTGTTTCGCATGGCTTCAATCGACGACGCGGTCGCCGCCCTGACGGACCCCCGCAACCTGTCCGAGGTGGACGGCCCCCCGGGCGAGCGCCGGTTCGCGGTGAAGCAGAAGCAGGTGATCCAACGCCTGCGCGAGGCGGGAGCCGGCAAGGCCGAGGCGCGAACGCTCGCCCTTCAGGCCGTCGAGAAGGTCGGCGGCGAGATCACCGAGGGCTCCCACCGAGGCGCCCCGATGGCTCGCCACACCGACTCGACCGAGTCCTGGGTGATCCCGCTCGAGGCCGTGCGCTGGGACTCGGGTAAGCCGGCGGGCTGAAGCCCCGATCAGTAGGGCCTTGCGGCAGGGCCTGGCGCCGCAAGAGCGCGCTGTTGCCTAGGGGCCGGGGGCACGGGCAGCCCATGCTCGCCGCACCAGCGCACAAGATCCCGCCTGGCGGCCGCGTCTGGCGAGACAGGAACTCCCTGCCGTGCGACCCGGACCTCGCGGCCGCTCCGCGAGGCTGACCCCTCGGTCGCCTCGGCCTTGTTCTGCATCCGTCGTCGCCTCCTTGCGCGTAGTCGGGCGATTTCCTTCGCTCATGCCACCTCTACCCCGTTTCTCGCGCCAATCACGCGACGGGAAGTGTGGCGTGGCTGCGCATCGGCACCAACCCATGAGAGCATCAGCACGGCGGCCGTCTACTGAAGGGGGATCCACCGTGTTCGCCAGGCTCCTTGCCCACCGCACCTACTCGAAGGTCATTTCGACGCTCTGCTTTCTTCTCGCCGCCGGTTCGGCGCTCGTTGCGTCGACCGCCGCGGCCGATGCCGCCGTCTACGAGGGCCACATCAAGGGAGCGCCGGAAACGGTGTTCGACCTCACGGTCGCGAAGAAGGCGGGCAAGCGGGTCGTCAAGCGACTCGACTACGACGACGTGCCGTTCACCTGCGAAAACGGGCCAGGCGCGCACAACGGCTTCAACAGGTACTTCTCCGGGAACCGCGTGCGGGGCGGCGCGTTCGACGTCCGTGTCGCCGACCCGGGCTTCTTCACTCACCTCGTCGGCAAGCTGAAGCCCGGTGGCAGGGCGGCGGGGAGCTACAACCAGCGGGTCGACTTTGGGCCGCCTCAGGGCGTCTGCAAGACCGGCACATTGGAGTGGGTGGCGCAGAAGCCCTGAACGCGGTCCCGGGCGCGAGCCGCGATCTGCCCGTGACCGCCCTACTCCCGCAGTCCCGGCGGCTTCGAGGGCCTGATCCCAGGTAAGGAAGTTACGGCCCTCGCCGATCTGGCCGTCGCGAAAGCTCGAATACACGGCCCCGAGCGGCTGTCGGATGGGCACGGCCGAGCCCTTGATCCGGCCGAAGGTCTCCCCAAGCATCAGGACCCTGTCGCCAACCTCCCGGACTTCGTGGACGTGGAACCCGAAATCATCGAAGTTGTCCATCCACTCAGCCAGCACCGTCCGCAGTCCATCGTGACCTCGATACAGCGTTTGCTGTGGCCACTCGGGGAACGGATAGACGACGACATCGGGAGAAAAGCTGGGCAGGCACGCCTCGACTCCGCCAGCAGAGAACGCATCGAAGGCTCGCTCTACGATCTCAACGTTCTCCTGCGACATCACCTACTCCCGCAGCCCGGCGGCTTCGAGGGCTTCGGCCCGGGTCGAGTAGGAGTGTCGCTCGGCCAGCAGGTCGTCGCGGATGGTCCAGACCTCCGTCATTCGCACGTTGATCTCCTGATGCCCGCCCTTCGGCACCGCATGCTGCGTGCTCACGACGACGACGCGCTCACCGGCGTCCACGAGCTCCTCAACCTCGACCCTGACGCTCTCGAACTGCTCGAACAAGTCGTCGTTGTACTTTCGGACCGCGTCCC
This sequence comes from uncultured Solirubrobacterales bacterium, assembly GCA_963797835.1. Lineage (GTDB taxonomy): Bacteria > Actinomycetota > Thermoleophilia > Solirubrobacterales > 70-9 > JBDTSW01. Next base: position 72,199 of record CAWCRN010000027.1, on the reverse strand, counting down.
TGCCGCGATACACGCCCGCCGCGGGCGACTCCACGTAGGTGTGGAACTCGACCTCGGGGTGGAGGGACGCATAGGCGGCGTCAGGGTCGTTCCGGGCGGCCTCATACACCCGACGAACGAGTTCGACGTTCTCCTCCGACATCGCCCCCGCAGTATCCCGCGCCTAGCCGGGTTTCTTCGGGCCGATCCACTTCCCGAACGTGACCTGCGTCCCGGGCCGTTGCTCGCGCTCGGGCGCGGGCTCGAAGTTGGGGTGGAGTTGAAGAGCCGCTCCTCCGGGTCGTCGGAGAGCCACTCGATCACGCCGTCCTTCGGGTCGTGGTGACCGCACCACGGGCAGCGGGCGTAGCCCCGGTGGACGAAGGTCGGCTCCTCGTTGGCGACGGTGTTGTCCGAGAGGAGCACGCAGACGGTGTGCTCGTGTCCGCACTCGGGCACGTCACCTCTTCGGGGAGCATCACGGTCACCGCGAGGTCAGGATCTCACCTTCTCGGCCTCCGCAGCCGGCCGCCTGCTCGGCCGCGCCCTGAAGGGTAGGCGTCCAACCGCCCCGGGAACTAGATGTAGTACATCTGCGAGCCGGCGTCCTCGGCCTCGCGGCGGGCGATGTCGGCGATCGTCGTCGAGCGAAAGACCGCGCGCAGCGCCTCCACGCCCTCGGCCCAGATGCCCCCCGCCTCGGCGGCCTCGTCGCCCAGCTTGCCGTCGAGCGACTGGACGACCTCGAGGACGTTGATCTGGTCGGGTGGGCGGGCCAGGGTGTAGCCGCCCTTCACCCCACGCTGGCTATGCAGCAACCCGTCGCGCCGGAGGGTCGAGAAGAGCTGCTCGAGGAACTGCACCGGCATGTCCCGGCGCTCGGCGACCTGGGCGATCGGGGTCGGGGTGTCGCCCGATCGGGCGAGCTCCGCCATCGCGACGACGGCGTAGCGGGACTTGGAGGTGACCGAGATCATCCGGCTCTTTGTACCGCAGCGGCGGGCGGAGAGAAAAACCGCGCTCCTTGCGACCGGGGGAACGCGGCTCGATGTGGACGCGGCTAGGATGGGTCGACCGACCGGCAAGACAGCCGGTCGCGACGTTCCGGGGCCGGTCTCCCGGGGGTCTGGGGCAGAAGAGTATGAGTGACGAACGCCGCTGTCTGGTTGTTGATGGCCACCCTCTGGTTCGCCTAGGGGTGCGCCGGCTGCTCGACGAGCGCTTCGAGGTCGAGGAGGCCGTGGACGGCGACGACGCGCTCGAGATCCTGCGCGACTACGGCGAGTTCGACGTGGCGATCATCGACCTGGGCCGCGGCCGCAACGCGGACGACGCCCAAGTGTCGGGGACGGAGGCGATCCGGGCGCTTCGCAAGGCGAGCCCCGGCCTCGGCATCGTCGCTCACGGCCCGCGGGCCGAGCGCCAAGCGGCGACCGAGGCGATCAAGGCCGGGGCCACCGCCTACGTGGCTAAGAGCTCGCCGGCGGAGGAGCTGAACAAGGCGGTCGACGCGGCCGCCGACGCCGAGACGTTCGTCGACCCGGCGGCCAACGGCAAGGGACGCGCTGCGCTGACCCGCCGCCAGCGCCAGATCCTCCAGATGATCGCCGACGGGCACTCGACCACCCAGGTCGCGCGGCGCCTCGGCCTCTCCTCCGAGACCGTTCGCACCCACACCAAGGCGGCGCTCTCGCGCCTCGGGGCCCGCGACCGCGCCCACGCGGTCGCGATCGGGCTGCGAGGCAGTCCCTGATCGACTGACGGCCCAGGGCTCCCACCGCCCCCCGCGCCCGTGAATTGTGGATTGGGCTGGTAGCGCGGCGTAAATCGCGCTGCGCTAGATCCAGCCTCGGTCGCGGGCGATGAGCACGGCCTGGGCCCGGTCGACGGCGCCGATCTTGCGATAGACGTTGTGGAGGTGGGTCCGGATCGTGCTCACGGACAGCGACAGCTCCTGCGCGATCTGCTTGTAGACCTTGCCTTCGGCGAGGCCCCGAAGCGCGTCGACCTCGCGGGTCGAGAGCGGGCACGGCTCCGAGGCGCGGCGCCGCTTGGCCCCAGCGTGCGGGAACTCATAGAGGAGCCCGCGCAATCCGGTCTCGTCGATCCCGAGCGTGGTGGCGGTCGCGACCATCGCGTCGAGCGACACGCGATCGCCCCCAGAGTGGTGGACCATCGCGTCGGCGAGACGGATCACAGCGGCGTGGCCCTCGGCTTCCGGTGAGTGATGGCGCTCGATGGCGGCCGCGATCTCCGGCTTGAGGCCCCACCGGCGGACGAGGACGGAGCCGACGAGTGCGTGGTCGATCCCGAGCTCGCGGCGCTCGCGGTGGACTCGCTCCTCCGGGGTCTCGGGCTCGGGGGAGCCGCCGTACTCGTTGCCGTAGAGCTCGGCGATCACCAACCGTCCGACGTCATGGAGGAGTGCGGCTATGGCGAGCTGGTCGCGCTGCGGGACCCGGGCGGCATCGGACAACTGGTCCGCGGCGTGGCGGGTGGCGAGCGCGTGGCGCCGGAAGCGTTCCCAGGCCGCTGGAGCGGAGCCCTGGGCCTCGAGCGGATCGTACGTGCCGATCGAGCCGGCGATCGCCCTCACGCCTCCGGGGGTGAGCGCCTCGACGGCCTCCTGTACGCCGCCGGTCCGGCCGGCCGGTCCGTCGCCGTTGTTGGCCGCCCGCATTACGGCGATGGCGATGCCGGCGTCCGACTCGACGGCGTCGGCCACCTCTCCGGCGTGCACCCCATCGCCGTCGGTGAGCTCGATCAACCTGCTTCGGGCCTCCGCCAGGGCCGGCATGCGGGTTACGGCCTCGAACGCATCCGCGAGACGAGCGCCGCCGATGCCTGAGCGGCCGCCCTGGCCCGCGGCTGGACGCTTTCCCTTCGAGGTCGCAATGGTCATGGGGTCGGATCGTCTTTCGGAGGTCCGGACAGCGGGGACTCATGCGCCGGGAACCTCCATCCCCTTCATCGGCAGATCCCCTGCTCGGAATTAGCCGAGCGGGGTCAGTCGCTGAGCCCGGCTAGGGCGGCGTCGATTCGTGCCAGGGCTCGGTCGCGCCCCAGCGCGGCCACGGTCTCGAAGATGCCCGGGGAAACGGTTGATCCGGTCAGCGCGACACGGATCGGCTGGTAGAGCGCCTTGGGCTTCACGCCCTCTGCCTCCGCGATCCCGCTCAGTGCCGGCTCGATGGCTTTGGGAGTGAACTCCGGAACGTCCGCCAGGGCCGCGCGCGCTGCAGCTTAGCAGCGGTCCAGCCTCGGGGACCATCACCCTCGACCATGCCGCCGCGTCGACCTCCGGCTCGGCGAACATGAACCGGATGAGATTCCAGACCTCGGCGAGGGTCTGGGCCTTCTCCTGGACGATCTCGCACGCCGCGCGGCGCAGCGACGCCTGGGCCGCCGCAAACGCCTGGGCCGCCTCCAGGTCGGTGCGCTCGAGGTGATCGGCGAGCCGGCTCTCGTAGGCGTCGAGCTCGAGCTCGCGCATGAAGCGGCCGTTCATCCACCGCAGCTTCTTCTCGTCGAAGATCGCGGAGGACCGGCCAACCCGGCTGATGTCGAACCGCTCAACGAGCTCGTCGGTGCTCAGCAGGGTGGTGTCGTCGTCGGTGCCCCACCCGAGCAGCGCGAGATAGTTGCGCACCGCGGCCGGCAGATACCCCTCGTCGCGAAGCTCCTGCACGGAGGCGGCGCCGTGGCGCTTGGAGAGCTTCTTACCGTCCGGCCCGTGGAGCAGCGGCAGGTGCGCGTAGCGAGGCGGCGGCAGCCCGAGGGCCTCGAACACGAGGAGCTGCTTGGGGGTGTTGGAGAGATGGTCATCGCCGCGGATGACGTCGGTGATGCCCATCTCGGCGTCATCCACCGCCACGGCGAAGTTGTAGAGCGGCGTACCGTCTCCACGGGCGATCACGAGGTCGTCGGTGAGCCGGTTCTCGAAGCGCACCTGGCCCCGAATCACGTCTTCCACCACCGTCTCGCCCTCGTCGGGCGCCCGCAGGCGGATGGCGGCGCCCGGCTCGTCGCGGGGCGCCCCGCGGTAGCCGGCGTTGCCGTGTCGGCGCTTCCACTCGCGCACTTCCTCGGAGGTGGACGGGTCGCCATACGCCTGGCCCGACTCGAGCAGCTCGGCGATACGAGCATCGTGGCGCGGCCGCCGCTCGAACTGGCTGACCGGCCCCTCGTCCCAGTCCAGCTCAAGCCAGCTGAGGGCATCGAGGATCTGCTCGACGTTCTCCGGGGTGGAGCGCTCGCGGTCCGTGTCCTCGATCCGCAGCACCAGCGTCCCGGCCCGGCCACGGGCGAGCAGCCAGTTGTAGAGTGCGGTGCGCGCACCCCCGATGTGGAGGGCGCCCGTAGGTGAGGGGGCGAAGCGAACGCGAAGGGGTTCAGACGGCATGCTGATCGGCGCGCATGTTTCCACAGTGGTCAGGAGGTCCGGCAGAGACCCTGCGGATCGCGCTTGTTAGAGCGGCAATCGCGCCATGGCGCACTGCCCCCGAGCCCCCGGATCGGGCGCTCAGCCGTACTTCCTAACAGGTCTCCTGACGCTCGTTCTCATGGTGCGCCCTCCAGCGCGGCCTGAGGCGTCTGATCGGTCATCCATGAAGCGGCCAGCGCGGTCCTTAGATCGCCGCCTCGCCGGCGTGCTCCGCCAGATCCGAGGTTCGTGTGGGCCGTGGGCAAAGATTGCACCGTGTGCGGGACGTTGTTCGTCGCCAGCGCGGCCGCCAGCCGATAGGTGTGCTCCGGCGGGACGTAGACATCCTCCGCCGTGTGCCAGATGAAGAACGGCGGCGCCGCCGAGGTGACCAACGCGTCTAAGGACGTCTCTCGGCGCAGCTGCGCCGAGGCGTCCGCGCCCAGGAGGATGAGCCGTGCCGGCCGGTACGTCTCGGTCTCCATCGACGTGATCGCGTAGCCGAGGACGACGAAGTCCACGGACGCGCGCGGGACCACTACCCGGACGAAAGCGCTCGCCAGGCCGGCAAGGTGGCCGCCCGCGGAGAAGCCGACGATGCCGACACGAGCTCGCGCCGCCTTCTCGGACCCGACGGATCTCGGCCCGCAACGCGTCCAGCGGTACGGGATGTCGTGCGTGCAACGGATAACGGAAGACGCTTGCGTCAACGCCTAAGCCGTTCAGCCAGGCCGCTACCGGCTCGGATTCGTTCGCTGCGTGCGCGGCGTAGCCACCGCCCGGCAGAACAATCACATGGGTTTCGTTCATCCGCACCGGACGCGTTGCCCGCTTACGGGGTGTCGTCGTCGAGCAGGATCCGCGTCCAATCGTCGGGGGCCTCCAGGGCGGCGAAATGGCCGGTGTCACGCAGCACGATGTCGCGCGCACCGGGAACCGACGATGTTGGCCTGGCGATCCGAGGGCCGCGACAAGACTGGCTCGCTACGAATGCCGTCGTGCGAACGTCGTAGGTCGTTGAAGGCGACGATGCGCTGGACTCGCTCGCCGAGGTCCACGGACGCCGTAAGCGACAGGGCTGGCGCTCCATCGATTCGCCCGCCAGGGTGAGATCGGAGAGGTCCAGATCCTCCACGACCCTGACAACCGCGGCTCGCAACGCCGGCTCGTCGTAGCTGGCGCCCGGGACGATGTCTGACCAGCCCATGCCGGGGAAGTCGAGCGCGTAGACGGTGTATGCATCGGTGATCAGCGGGACGACGCGCTGGAAGTGGTCGAGCTGCGTGCGCACCGTGTGCATCAGGACCAACGGTGGGCCGCTGCCGACCCGCAGGTATCGGACGCGAGCGCCGTCACTCACCTCGACGTAGCCAACCTCCCCGCTCTTGCACCACGTCTCGGTGTAATCGTGCGCCGCTTTGTCCTCGTCTCGCATCGGCTCCCTCTCGCCGGTCGCTAGGGCCCTTGCGTGCGCGCCGCCGGCGCACTCTTGCCGCGCTCCGCAAATCTACGCGGAGGCTCCTACGAACACAACTGTGCAGTGCTGCACCTTCCCAAAGGTCCGCGAGATACTGCGGGGGCGATGTCGCAGGAGAACGTCGAGTTGGTGCGCCGGGAGGTGACGCCGCACACGCTGAGGCGGGCGTATGCGAGCCTGAGGGCAGCGAACGTGCAGCAAGGCCTCTCAGAGGCCCTCGATCCCGACACCGAGAGAGACGAACCCCCGGCGTGTCGGCCATAAAATGCTGATCGGCGCGCATGTTTCCGCAGCGGGCGGGTTGGCCAAGGCCGTTGCCCGCGGGGCGGAGATCGGGTGCGAGTCGATCCAGGTCTTCCCTCAGAGCCCCCGCATGTGGCGCCCGACCGCCTATAGCGACGAGGACTTCGCCGCGTTCCGCGAGGCAATGGACGCCTCTCCCCTCCGCTCGGTGGTCATCCATGCCATCTACCTCGTCAACTGCGCGAGCAAGGATCCCGAGGTCAAGCGCAACTCCCGCGCAGCGCTCGAGCACGCGCTGCGGGTGGGCGACGGGATCGGTGCCGACGGCGTCGTCCTTCACGCGGGCGCGCGCAAGGGCGAGCCCCACGGTCCCTCCATCAGGCGGGCCGGCACGATGATCGCGAAGGCGCTGGAGGGGAGCGGCTGCCGGATCCTGCTGGAGAACACCGCCGGCACCCATGGGCCCCTCGGCCGCAACGTGGACGAGCTCGCCGAGCTCATGGAGATCGCGGGAGGGAGCGACCAGCTCGGGGCCTGCCTCGACTGCTGCCACCTCCTGGCCGCGGGATACGAGATCCGAACCGCTGACGCGCTCGCCCAGATGATGGGCGAGTTCGACGCGAAGGTGGGCCGGGAGCGCCTGCGGTGCGTCCACGTGAACGACTCGCGGGTCCCGCTGGGGGCGAACCGTGACCTCCACGCCCCGCTGGGGGAGGGCGAGCTGGGCGAGCGCGGACTAGCGACCTTCCTCTCGGAGCCACGCTACGAGTCCCTCCCGGCGATCCTCGAGGGGCCGAGCGTAAATGGGGGGAACACCCAGGCGGTCGACATCGACATCGCCAAGCGGCTTCGCAGACGCGGACGCGCCGCCCGAAGGCGGCGCGCTCGAACCCCCACTTGAGGAACGTCTTTTAGGTCTGGTCTGTTGACTCGCGCGCGACTGCCCGCTGCAGAGCGAGCCCGACACCCGTCACCGCCAGCGCGACGCCGATCATCGCGATCACGTCGAAGCCGGTGAACGGAAGCGGGCCAACGTTACCGCTGAGGCCGCTCGGGTCGCCCGGATCGCTGGGGTCGTCCAGGCTGCCGCTTCCCCCGCCTGACTGCGAGCAGTTGACGCAGGGAACCTCGTCGTACTGGTCGTCGGCGGGCGTCTGGGCTGCCGCGAGCGCCGGGAAGGCGAACATCGCGATCAGTACCACCAGCGCGAGCCGTGCGGTCGGTCGGGACGGTGAGCCGGTGCGCAGAGTTGCGATTCGATTCATTGCGGGAATGGTTACCCCTCCGGGTGAGAGCAACGTGAGGTGAGCATGAGAGTTGCTCTCATGCGAGCGCCGGGGGTTGAAGCGGATCGAGCAACTTCTCGGAGGTTCCGGATTCGTGGGACATGGTCTCATACCGCTCTCATACCGCTCTCATGTCAGTGGGCGAAGCTGCAACCTCCATGCAGCTTCGGCGCGACGGACCGCTGGGGTAGTGAACCCGCGAGGCAAAATAGTTGCGGCCCAGGCCGCGGTGGTGACGGCGCTCGTAATCGTCGTGTACCTCACGCTGCTGCGGCCGGAGGGACCCGGCGAGATCAGCGGTATCGAGGCCCCGGACGGGGGCGCGCTCCCGCGGGTCGAGGCCCGGAAGCGGCCCGGCAAGGCGCCCGATCGCGCCGATAGGAGGCGCCGCGCCGCGTCCCGGAGCGCCGCGGCTGCGGCGGTCGCGGCTGGCGAGGGCGTGGTGGCCACGGCCGGGGACGTGCCGGCAGCAGGGGCGACGGTGCCGCCGACCACCCCCCGGGACGACCAGTACACGGACGCCGTGAAGGCTCTCCTTGAGCGGGTCGCATTCCGACCGTCTGCCCGGTCAATAGGCGCCTCGGTTCGGTCGCGCAGGTAGATTGAGCAGGTGACCGCCCTCCTCGGCGACGGTCCTTCTGGCGGGACGGAGGAGCCCGCGGCGCAGCAGGACCAGCAAGCACAAACCGCCCGCCGACGCCCGTTGGCGGGCATGCGCACGCGGGTGCTCGTGTCCTTCCTCGTCCTGCTCATGGTCTCGACCGCGGCCTCGGTCCTGGTGCTGCGCGAGGTGCTCCTGTCGCGGATCGACGACGAGGTGGATGAAGCCCTCTCCGAGGAGGTCGAGGAGCTGGGCGAGTTCTCGGAGGCCGGGGTCGATCCGGCCACCGGGGAGGAGTTCGGCGGTGACCTGGAGGCGCTGTTCGACGCCTACCTGAACACCCACCCGCCGGCGCCCGACTCCGCCACGGTCGCCTTCGTCGACGGTGCGCCGTACAGCCGCCAGAGCGCCAGCCCCGAGCTGGACAGGCTGGGGGCGTCGCTCCTGACCGTCGGTCAGGTCGAGGAGCCGGAGAGCGGCAACCTCGACACGGAGCTGGGCCCCGCCCGGTACATCGCCGTCCCCGTCGCCACGGGCGGCGAGCGAGGTTCCCTCGCCATCGCGCAGCTGCTGGTCGATCGCCGCGAGCAGGTGTCGAGCGCCGTGCGCATCGCGGTCGGGGTCTCGATCGTCGTCCTGGCCCTCGCGTCCCTGTTCATCTGGCTAGCCGCGGGTCGGGCGATGGCGCCGCTCCAGGCCCTGGCCCGAACGGCACGCCAGATCTCCGAGACCGATCTGTCACAGCGCATCCCGGTGCGCGGCCGCGACGAGATCGCGCAGCTGGGCCGCACCCTGAATGCGATGTTGGATCGGCTCGAGGCAGCGTTCGCCGACCAGCGCGAGTTCCTCGCCGACGTGAGCCACGAGCTGCGTACCCCGATCACGGTGATCCGGGGCCACATCGAGACGCTCGGGCACGATCCCGAGGAGCGCGGCGAGGCGGTGATGGTGATCCAGGACGAGCTCGACCGGATGAACCGCTTCGTCGACGATCTGCTGCTCCTGGTTCGTGCGTCGCGCCCGGACTTCCTGCGGCCCGAGCCCCTCGACCTCGACCTCCTGACGCACGAGGTGTTCTCCAAGGCCCGGCTCCTCGGCGATCGATCCTGGGTGCTGGAGCAGACCGGGTTGGGTCTCATCACCGGCGACCCGCAGCGGCTGACCCAGGCGGTGGCCAACCTGGCGTCAAACGCCGTGAACCACACCGGGCCCCGGGAGCCGATCTGGATCGGGAGCAGCCTCAGCGGGTCCGAGGCACGCATCTGGGTCCGCGACGAGGGGCCCGGGATCCCGGCCGACGAGCAGCGCCTGATCTTCGAGCGCTTCGCCCGCTCCCAGAGCGTTCGGGGCACGGGCGGGGCGGGGCTCGGGCTCGCGATCGTCAAGGCCGTCGCCGAGGCCCACGGCGGCCGGGTCGAGCTGGACTCGACGCTCGGAGCCGGGGCAACGTTCACGATCGTCCTCCCAGTCCGATGAGCGCGGAACCAGGCCAAAGGAGGAGTGGTTCGAGCCGAAGCGCGATCCTGGCGCTATGACCAGGATCCTGATAGCGGAGGACGAGGTGCGCCTCGCGTCGTTCCTCGAGAAGGGGTTGCGCTCGGGCGGCTACACGACGACCGTTGCCCCCGACGGGCCGACGGCCGCGATCATGGCTCGCGACGACGAGTTCGACCTCGTCATCCTCGACCTCGGCCTACCCGGGAAGGACGGGCTCGAGGTCCTGCGCGAGCTGCGCCAGCAGGGACAGCGGCTGCCGGTGATCATTCTCACGGCTCGCGACGACCCCGCCGACAAGGTCGCCGGGCTAGAGGCCGGCGCCGACGACTACCTCGCGAAGCCGTTTCACTTCGAGGAGCTCCTGGCCCGGGTGCGCGCCCGATTGCGCGGCGACGCGCCGTCGCTTGACGACGTCCTGAAGGTGGGCGAGATCGCCCTCGACCTCCGCACGCGGTGGGTCACCGATGGCGACAACCCGATCGAGCTGAGCACGAGGGAGTTCGAGCTCCTGCGGACCTTCCTCGAGCATCCCGACCAGGTCCTGACCCGCGAGCAGCTCCTCTCCCATGTGTGGGGCTACGACTACGACCCCGGCTCGAACGTGGTGGACGTCTACGTCGGCTACCTGCGCCGCAAGCTGGGGGCCCGTCGGTTCGAGACCGTGCGAGGCGTGGGCTACCGGTTTAGAACCTGAGCGAGCCCGGAGGCAGCGGAGCAGCCCGGGCAATTAGGTAAGCGCATTGCGCAGGTCGAAGGCGCGAATGCCCTCGCTGCCCCCGTCGGTGCAATCGAAGAAGCGGGGGTTGACGCAGGTGTAGGCGGGGCCCTCGCCCTCGTAACAGGGCTCGACCTTGAACTGGCACTGAGGCAGCGGGTCGCCCGTCATCTTGATCCCGCCGAAGCCCCCCTGGGCCTCCGCCGCTTCGAACATCTCGAGATCGATCTCGGCGCCGAAGACCTTGCGCATGCAACCCATGTAGCGGTTGCCGCTCAGCGGGTCGGCGTAGCTGTACAGGTAGCTGCAGCGAAGTTCGACGCAGCCCCGGGGCTCCACCATCTTGTCGCAGAAGGTGCGGCAGCGGCGACACTCGCCCTGGCGGGTCTCCTCTCCCCCACGCTGCTTCAGCGCCATGCCGGGATCTTACGCCGCGCTCGCCTTGGGCCCTAGGACCTCGGCCAGCTGCGCGCGGAGCGGCGGCGAGGGACTGATCCTGTAGTCATCGCCGAAGCGAAGGCGGCGGGTCCCTTGAGTCGTCCGCATCACCAGCAGCACCTCGCTCTGCCCGGGAAAGCCCTCGAACAACGCCTTCAGCTCCTCGATCAAGGCCGGGCCGAACTCGGCGGCGTCGATCGACAGCGTGATCTGCTCCGGGTCGCGCCTCGCGGTGGCCTTTGCCTCGGCGGCGGCGAGCTCGGCGGCGTCTGGCTCGAAGTGCTCGGCGTCCTGGACGACCACGCTCGTCTGCCCGCGGCCCTTGTGATCAACCCGCCCGCGGACCACGACCACACGGTCGGCCTCGATCGCCTTCGCCTCCTCGCCCTCCGCGTTTCGCACGAACAGCTCCACCTGGCCCTCGAGGTCATCGAGGGTTGCGAACATCACGTGGGCGCCGCTGCGGGTACGCACCTTCTTCGCCTCGCCCACGATCCCGCCCACGGTGAGCCAGGTGCCGTCGGGCTTGTCGGCCACGTCGGTCAGCGGGCAGTCGACCCGTTCGCGGAGCGCGTCGCGCACATCCGCCAACGGGTGCGACGACAGGAACGTCCCCAGCGTCTCCTTTTCCAGGCGGAGCAGCTCGCGCTGTTCGAACTCCTCGGCGGGCACCGGCAGCCGCTGCGACCCGGCCGCAGGCCCCGGAGCGTCCCCTTCGCCCGGCCCCGCGGCATCCCCTCCCAAGTCGAAGATCGAGCCCTGGCCCCGCCGTGAGTCCTCCTGGGCTTTTTGGCCGGAGGCCTGGGCCTGGGCCAGAACCTCCAGCATGCCCTTGCGGCTGGCCCCGGTCGAGTCGAGCGCGCCGCACTTGACGAGGCACTCGATCGCCCGCTTGTTGACGGCGCGCGAGTCGACGCGCTCGCAGAAGGCCCAGATCGAGTCGAAGCGCCCAGCAGCCTCCCGCGAGTTGATGATCGCCTGCACCGCCTGGTGCCCCACGTTCTTGACCGCGTCGAGGCCGAAGCGGATGCTGTTTCCGGAGACGACGAACCCGTGGTCGGACGAGTTGACGTCCGGCGGCAGGACCTCGATGCCCATCGCGTCGCAGCGGTTGACGAAGAACGGCACCTTGTCCTTCGTTGACATCACCGAGGAGATCAGGGCCGCCATGTACTCGGCCGTGAAGTTCGCCTTCAGGTAGGCGGTGCGGTAGGCGATGAGCGCGTAGCACGCGGCGTGCGACTTGTTGAAGCTGTAGTCGGCGGCAGCGGTCATCAGGGACCACAGGTCCTTGGCGACGCGGCGGTCGGTGCCGGACGCCCCGCAGCCCTCCAGGAACTTGTCCTCCATCGTGGCCATCAGGTCGCGCTTCTTCTTGCCCACCGCCTTGCGCAGATCGTCGGCCTCGGCGCCGGAGAAGCCCGCGACCTGCTTCGCGATCTCCATCAGCTGCTCCTGGTAGATGCAGCAGCCGTAGGTGGACTCGGTGATCGGGCGCAGGCGCTCGTCGGGGTAGGTGACGGAGCCCGGATCGCGCTTGCCAGCCGCGTAGTCGTCGATGTAGCGCATGGCCCCCGGGCGGTACAGCGAGACGAGCGCGACGATGTCGTCGAACTCGGTGGGGCGCACCTTGCGGAGCGCGTCGCGCATCCCGTCGGACTCGAGCTGGAAGACCCCGACGGAGTCGCCGGCCGCGAGCATCTCGTAGGTCTTCGCGTCGTCGAGCGGGATCGCCTCCATATCGATCTCCAGCTCGCGCGAACGGGCGATGATGTCCACGGCGTCCTCGATCACGTCGAGGTTGCGCAGCCCGAGGAAGTCCATCTTCAGAAGCCCGATCTCCTCGATCGGTCCCATCGAGTACTGGGTGACGACCTTGTACTGGCGCTCCGGGCGCCCGCCGCCGTTGCCGTGCCCGTTGCCGTTCGCGGCCGGCCCTGCGCCCCGGTCCTCGGCCAGCTGCAGCGGCACGATCTCGTCGAGGGGGCGGTCCGCGATCACGACCGCCGCGGCGTGGATCGAGTTGTTGCGGACGATCCCCTCGAGGCCGCGGGCGACGTCGACGATGCGCCGAGCGTCGGCATCGGTGTCGTAGGTGCGGCGCAGCTCCTGGCCGTCCTTGAGGCAGTCGTCGAAGGAGGGGCTTCGGCCCATGATGGGCTCGGGGATCTGCTTCGCGACCTTGTCGCCGGTCGCGTAGTCGAAGCCGAGGACGCGGGCGGCGTCCCGGGTGGCGGCGCGCGGGGCCATCTTGCCGAAGGTGATGATCTGCGCGACCGACTCGCGACCGTACTTCTCCTGGACGTAGCGGATCACCCGCTCGCGTCCGCGAACCGAGAAGTCGATGTCGATGTCGGGCATCGACTTTCGAGCAGGGTTCAGGAAGCGCTCGAACAGCAGCTCGTTGGCGAGCGGGTCGAGGTCGGTGATGTTCAGGGCGTAGGCGACGATGGAGCCGGCCGCCGACCCCCGGCCCGGCCCGACCGCGATGCCGTTCTCCTTGGCGTAGCGGACGAAGTCCCAGACGATCAAGAAGTACGAGTCGAACCCCATCTCGCGGATCACGCTCAGCTCGAACTCCAGGCGCTTCGTGGCCTCGGCAGGCGGCGGGTCCCCGTAGCGGCTGCGGAGCCCCTCCTTCGCGAGCCTCAGGAGCATCTCGCCCGGCTCCTCACCCTCCGGCGTCGGGAACCGGGGCAGGAGGAGCTTGCCGAGCTCGATCTCCACGTTGCAGCGCTCCGCCACCTCCAGCGTGGCGGGGACCGCGTCGGGCCAGGGCTTGAACGCCTGCTCCATCTCCTCCGCGCTCTTGAGGAAGAACTCGTTGGTGTCGAACGAGAGCTTCGGCTGCTCCAACGTGGACTTGGTCTGCACGCACAGCAGCGCGGCGTGGTTGTCGTAGTCCTCGCGGCGGAGGTAGTGGACGTCCCCCGTTGCCACCAGCGGCCGCCCCAGCTCGCGCGCCACCCGCACTATGCCCTCGTTGGCCCGGTCCTGCTCCGGGATGCCGTTGACCTGGATCTCGAAGTAGAGGTTGTCGGGCCCGAACACGCCGGCGAGGTCGTCCACGTGGGCCCTCGCGTCGGCGGGCCGCCCCTCGACCAGGCGCTGGCAGAAGCGGGACTGGAGGCATCCGGTGAGCACGATCACTCCCTCGGAGTGGCGGTCGAGCAGTTCCATGTCCAGGTTCGCCTTCCCCCGCGCGAACCCCTCGAGGTAGCCCGCCGACGTCAGCTTCACCAGGTTGCGAAACCCGGCGTCGCTGGCCGCCAGCAGGGTCAGATGATTGCGCTCTGCCCGCTGGCCTGGGGCCTGGGCCGCCCGGCGGTCGTCCACCAGGTACGCCTCGAGCCCCAGGATCGGCTTGATCCCGGCGGCACGGCAGGCCTTGTAATGCTCGACGGCGCCGTTCATGACGCCGTGGTCGGTGAGGCCGAGGGCGGGCATCCCGAGCTCCGCTGCCCGGGTGGCCATGGCGCCGATCTTGTTCGCCCCGTCGAGCAACGAGTACTCGCTGTGGACGTGGAGGTGGACCGCCGTGCCGCTCACCGGGGCATCTTGACAATCGGGGCAGATGCCACCGGGCCGTCCGCCGGGCCGTTTCCCCAATCTGCGGATACCCTCGAGGCGTGATCTGGATGCTGCGCCATGGCGACGCCGAGGACGGGGCGCCCGACGACGCCTCGCGCGAGCTGACGCAGAAGGGGCGGCGCCAGGCGAAGGCGGCGGGGAGGGCGATGGCTCGCCTCGGCGTGAAAGTCGACGCCTGCCTCACCTCCCCCAAGGTGCGCGCGAGGGACACGGCGCGCATCACCTGCGCCGAGCTGGGCGCCGAGCCGGAGGAGGTCGAGGCGCTGCGGGGCGGCGACTTCGACTTGCATGACCTGGCCGCCGGCCGGGGCGATGTGCTCCTTGTCGGCCACGAGCCCGACTTCTCGCGCGCGATTGCCGCCGTCACCGGCGCCCAGGTGGAGCTGAAGAAGGGCGGGCTGGCGGCGATCGACGAGGGCCTGCTGGTGACCCTGCTGCGCCCGGCGCAGCTGAAGGCGATCGCGAACGCCTAGGGCGCGCCCGGCCTAGAGCTGGTCGCGCAGCCGGCGCTCGGCGTCGAGGATGCGCTTCGCGGCCTCGGCCTCGGTGGCCGAGGCCCGGAGCATCCGCTGCTCCCAGTCGGCGGCCTGCTGGGCCACCTTGGCCGAGTCGGCAACGCTTCCCTCGACCGAGATGATCCGTGTGTGGACGTCGAGGATCCGCCGCTCGGACTCCAGGATCGCGCCCATCCATCCGTCGATCCGCCCCACCCGCTTCCAGCAGACGGGTGAGCGTGATCTCAACGCGCGCCTCGACCTCGGCCGCGCGCGCCGCCCGGCTCGCCCAGTCGGCGAGCATCGACCGGCGATCGCGGGCGAGCGCGGCGATCGCGCTCTCGAGCCTGGTGTCGATCGAGGCGCTCAGCCTGCGCTCGGCGGACGCGAGCCGCTCCTCCACCATCGAACGGATGCGAGCGTCCTGCTCCTGCCGCGCTGCTGCGTCGACGTCGGCCAGGTCGGAGGCGAAGGCGCGAAGACCTTCGGCCAGCGACGCGCTCGCCTCCGCGGCGCGTTCGTGCGCGCCGCTCGAAGGCGCGCGCGGGAGATCCTCGCCCCATGGCGGCTCGCCGGGTTCCGTGCCCATGGCGGCAATGCTCCTACACGGGCCGGATCGCACCGCCCCGGAGGGGCGATCCCGGTTGGAGCCGCCGGCGGCGGGGGCGCTAGGCGACGAGCTCGCGCTCGTCGCGCGGCTCCGGGATCAGGCCACCCGTGATCGCCATCGCGACGGCCTGGGCCCTGGTGCGGGCGCCCAGCTTGGCCTTCGCGTTGCGGACGTGCGTCTGCACAGTCGCCGGGGAAAGGTCGAGCTTGGCGGCCACCTGCACGTCGGTGTCACCGGCGGCCAGCATCGCGAGGACCTGGCGCTCGCGCGCCGTCGGCCCGGAGCCGCGGCCCGCGCCGGCCATGCCGTCGAGGCCGTGCTCAGGCTCGACGGCCCGTGCCCGATCGCTGGGGGCGAGCAGCACGAGGTGGCGCCCCGGCAGGACCGCGGGCGTGACGTTGATGTCGACTGGGGCCCCGGATCCCGTCCCGAGCTCGAACGGCCCGGCGTGCCCGCCGGTCTCATGGAACGCCGACCAGACGCTTCCCAGGCGCTCGGCGGCAACGGGCTCCAGAGACTCGGCCAGCGGACGTCCCACGAGCTGCTCACGGCTCACGCCGAGCAGCCTGCAAGCGCCGAGGCTCGCCTCCGCGACACGGCACTGGTCGTCGACGACCAGAAGCGCGACCGAGGCGCCGGCGGTCCCGGGGGCCGCCGCGCCGATCCCGTTCGGAGCCGGCTCAGCCACTGAAGTGCTCCTCGAGGATGAAGCGCTCGCTCGGTGTCCGCAGGGCGCCGTGCGCATTGCGGAACGTCACGAAGGCCGTCTCGAACGTGATCAAGAGGTCGATCAGGACGGTGCGGTGCTTGATGTAGTAGAGGTCGTGGCAGAGCTTCCAGCCGCTGCCGACGTCAGACCCGGCGTAGCCGCAGCGAAGCTGGGCCCAGCCGCCGATCCCCGGCTTGATCAGGTGCCGCCTGGTGTAGTGGGAGTACTGGCGCTCGAGCTCGGCGACCATCTCGGGCCGCTCGGGGCGGGGGCCGATCAGCGTCATGTCGCCCCGCAGGACGTTCCAGATCTGGGGCAGCTCGTCCACGTGCGTGCGCCTCAGGATTCGGCCGACCCGGGTGACACGGTCGTCGTCGGCACCGGACCACTGCGCGCCACCGGCCTCGGCCTCGGCCCGCATCGTCCTCAGCTTGAGGATCTCGAACTCCTCGCCCTGCTCGCCCAGCCGCCGTTGGCGGTAGAGCACAGGCCCGCCGCCCTGGAGCTTCAGCGCGGCGGCGGCGACGGCGAGGAGCGGCAGCGTGACGATGCCGATCACCGTCGCCAGTACCAGGTCAAGCACCCGCTTGGATGCGGGCGAGCTCGACTGGAAGCGGGGATGCAGCACGTACCGGTACCAGGCCTGGTCGATCGTCCCGATCGGGATGTGCCCGAGCAGGTCCTCGTAGAACTGGTTGGCCCCGATCATTCGGACGGGGAGGTCCAGGCAGGCGCCGGCAACGCGCTCCCAAGGGCCGACCCCGGGTGCCCCTCCGGGCCCGCCCTCGCGGTCGGGCGCGCAGACGATCAAGTCGATGCGGTTGACGAGCACGGCCCCGCGGACCTGCTCAAGGGAGCCGAGCCAGGCCGGGCCCCCGCCGGGACCCGCCTCGGGGCCCTCCGACCCCAGCCAACCGATGACCTCGTAGGCGCGGATCCCCGCCGCCCCCAACTCCCCCTGGAGGTCCTCGGCGAAGCGGGGTGACCCGATGACGGCGACCCGAGCGCGCGCCGACTCCTCGACGCGGGCCTTGGTCCAGGCCCCCAGCCCCAGCACGAGCCAGGCACCGACGACTGCAGCCACCAGGCCGCTGACGTCGGCGGTGCCGAGCGCGGCGAGGAGGGCGAGGACGCCGGCGGCGCCGAGCGCCGGGGCCCCCAGCGCCAGCATCAGCCGTGCGGCTGGCAGCAGCTGGAGGGGGAAGCGCGACCGCTCGATCATCTGCGCCGCCGCGAACATCGCCGCGAACACCAGCGCTGCAGCCTCCGGGGACCCCGAGTGGGAGAGCATGATGAGCCCTCCGGTCAGCGCCGGGGCAAAGCGCAGCCCGATCACGTCGATCAGGCTCTGGGCACGCAAGGCCCCCAGTGGCCGGGAGCGGGCCTCGTCACGATGACGGGCCCGCCGTGCGATCAGGGAGCGGATGCTCACTCGCCAGACTGTCCTGCGGGTCGGGAGCGCCGGCGGATCACGATGCCTGCGCCGACGAGGCCGGCCGCTGCGGCTGCCATCAGCCCGAGGTCGAGGCCGGTGAATGGCAGCGACCCGACCGTCGAGGGATCTGACGGCGCCGAGGGATCACCCGGGTCGGAGACGTTCCCGCCGCCACCGATGACCTCGGTCCTATCTCCGTACTGAGACTGCGTCACGGGACTCTGCTGCCCGACCGCCGGAACCGCGAGGACCATCGTGACGGCGAGCGCGCCGATCGCACCGAGTACTACCTGTCTGAGCTTCAAGAAGAATCACCCCTGTTCGATGTTGGCGAGAAAGCCCGGTGACCCGTGGCCACAGACCGTTGACGTCGCCGTTCGGGGGCACCTTGCCGTGTTCACCCCTACGGGGTCAAGGTTTTGCGGCAGGAATTACCGAATAACCGCCACCCAATACCTCAAACCGGTTAGGTGGTAGCCTCGTTGCGGCATTGGGGAGAGGGCCCACACGGGACGAGAATCTAGGTATGACCGGGAGGACCACAAGCGAGGGCGAGGGCGAGGGCGAGGCTGCGACCCCGACCCAGCGCCGGAGCCGCTCCGGGCCGCTGTCCAAGCGCGAGCGGGAGGTGTTCGAGCTCCTCGCGGACGGGCTCAGCGGCGCCGAGATCGCGCAACGACTGGTGCTCTCGCCTGAGACTGTCCGTACCCACATCCGGAACGCCATGGCGAAGCTGGGTGCGTCAACCCGTTCGCAGGCCGTCGTCCTCGCCCTTCGCAGGCGAGAGATCGCGCCCCGCCCCGATCCCGAGGAGGAGGCCGCACCCCCTTCCCGAGCCGCCGAGGCCGCGCGGGCCGGGCCCGAGGAAGTCGCTGCCGCGCTGGCCGAGGCGATGGACGGCCTGCTCTCGCTCTGGGATGTCGATGCCGGGTGGGTCTACCTCGCCGACGACGGCGGGCTCAGCCTGCGACAGGTCGTGGAGCGCAAGGGCGGGGACGCCGAGGGGCTTCCCAGCTCGATAGCGCTCGGCGAAGGCGCTTTGGGCCGCGCGGCGCTCGAGCGCCGGGCCCAGGTGCTGCAGACCCCCGGGCGAGACACGGGGGCGATGATCGTGGCGCCGCTGCTCGACTCCGGTCGGCTGATCGGGGTGCTCGGTCTCGAGATCCGGTCGAGCCGCCCCACGGGGCGGCAGGAGCAGCTTCTACTGCAGGCGCTGGCGGCGCGGATCGCCGAGCTCATCGCCTCGGGTGGCCCGCGCCTCGGCGCCGGTATGGTGGAGGCGCTCGACGGCTTCCGCGCCTCGTGGGCGGCCACGACCCGTCGGACCTGACCGGCCCGTTCAGCCGTCGCCGCGCGCGAGCGCTTCGGTAGCCGCCTCGGCCGAGTCGGCGATGGGCGCGACGCTTGAGATGTCGCAGATGTCCAGGACCCTGCGCACGGGCGAGTGCGGAGGGACCCCGAGGCGAAGTCGCTGACGGCGATCCCCAAGCCTCCGCGCGAGCCCGAAAAGCAGCTCGATCCCGGCGCTGTCGAGGTAGGCGACGGCGCTCAGGTCGAGGACCAGGCCGTGGGCCGAGGACGGCAGCTGCTCGCCCAGGGCGCGGCCGAGCTCGACGGCGTTGGAGCCGTCCACCTCGCCGCTGATGCGGGCCACCACGACGCCGTCACGGTCGTCGAACTCGATCTCGCTCAGCCTGTCCCTCATACGCCGGCACCCTCCAACGTACGGCGAAGGATCACGGTCGTGCCCTCGGCGCCCTTCTTGATCTCGACCTCGCCCATCAGCTGCTCCATCAGCGTCAGGCCACGGCGGCGTTCCTCGCCGCGCGCGGCCCGCCAGCTTCCGAAGTCCCGAACCGTGACCTCGAGCTCGGGGCCGAGGCGTGCAGCCTCGACCTCGAAGGAGGCCTCGCCGGCGGGGTAGGCGTGAGCGATCGCGTTCGCGCACGCCTCGCCGACCGCGACCAGCGTCTCGTAGATCTCGATCTCACCGGCCCCCGCCGCCTTCAGCCATCGTCCGAGCACCCGCCGAAGGGTGGCCAGCGAGCGTGACTCGGCGGCCAACGAGAGCGCGATCCGGTCCGTTGGCATCGCCTCGAGGCGGGTCGCCAGCAGAGCGATGTCGTCGGCGGAGCGACCCTCGAGCACCTGACCGGGCAGCACCCGGCACAGCTCGCTGGGATCGTGGAGGCCGGCGGCTGCCTCCGCCAGCGCGTTGAGGCCGTCGGACAACGGCACCGTCGCCCGCTCGACAAGTCCGTCCGTATAGAGCAGGACGGTGGAGCCGGGCTCGAGCGCCACGACGTTCTCCTCGTAGGAGGGGAACGTGACCGTGCCCAGTGGGCTGCCCGACCGTCCCTCCGCGTATATCGCCTCCCCGCCGAGCGTCAGGATCAGCGGGGGCGGGTGCCCGGCGCTGGCGAACCGCAGGGTGCCGGCCTCCGGATCGAGGACCGCGTAGAGCAGCGTTGCCATGCCACGCCGCTCCAGCTCTTGG
This sequence comes from uncultured Solirubrobacterales bacterium, assembly GCA_963797835.1. Classification (GTDB taxonomy): domain Bacteria; phylum Actinomycetota; class Thermoleophilia; order Solirubrobacterales; family 70-9; genus JBDTSW01. The sequence continues at coordinate 52,204 of CAWCRN010000027.1, read as the reverse complement.
GCGAAGGCGTCGGTGCGCTCCAGCACCACGGACGGGCGCAGGCCCTCCAGTGCGTAAGCGCGAACGGCGCTCTGGAGGTGGGCCATGCGGGCTGCGGCGGCGATGCCGCGACCAACCACGTCGCCGATGGCCACGCCGGCCTTGCCGTCGCGCAGGGGGATCACGTCGTACCAGTCGCCGCCGATCTCGGCCTCGGCGCTGCCGGGCAGGTAGCGCGCGGAGAACGTCATCCCGGGGATCTCGGGCAGGCGCTCGCGGAGCAGGCTGTGCTGGAGCGTGGCAGTGACCGAGCGCTCGACCTCGACCTCGTGGGCCGCCCGGCGCAGCCCTTCGAGCGCAGCGCCGATGATCGCATCACCGCCGCCGGCTCCGCCGGCCTCGCCCGGATCCTCCCCGGGGGGATCTAGCTCGCTGCTGGTCTCCAAGGGTTCGTCCGCCACCATCGCCGCCTGAGATAAGACGGTGGCGAGTCTAAAGCTCCCGGCAGGCGGCAGGCGCATGCCCGGCCGGCATGACGACTGACTCATCGGCTAGCTTGGCGTCCGGTGGACGCTCCGCGAGACGCCGGAATCGCTCGCTCCCGGAGAGCGCGCGAGGAGGTTGTGAAGAACTGGCTCCTCGACGTGCTGCAACGCACGCCCTTGGAGCAGATGGATGAGGTCCCGATCGCCTGGATCGCGAACGAGGGCCCAGCCCTGATCGCCGACATCGTCCGCGGACTCTCCGGGCCGCTCAGCTCTCGTGACCTCGAGCTCGCCGAGGAGGGCCTGGAGCGCGTCGGCCAGCTCGGCGCGCTCCGCCAGGGGGCCTCCGCGCTCGAGATCCCGCGCGACTTGGCCGCGCTCCAGGCGCTCCTGATCGAGGCGCTGCGCCGCGAGGTCCCCGAGCGGCAGGTCGGTGCCTTCGCGGCCTCGGTCGAGCGCCTGGCGGAGATCTTCGGCGACATACAGGCACAGGTGAGCGAGCGGCTCGTTGCCGAGCGAAGCGGCGGAGCCACTGTCGATCCGCTTACCGGGCTGCCCGGCCAGGCCGAGCTGCACGAATGGATGAGGATCCTCCTCTCCGAGCACAGGAGTCATGGCCGGCCCTTCGCGGTGATATTGATCGACTGCGACGGCCTCGGACGCATCAACGAGGCCGACGGCCGCGAGGCAGGGGACCGGATGCTCCGGGCGGTGAGCGCCCTCGTGCGCCGCAGGATCCGCAGCGTCGACCGCGCCTTCCGCCTCGCCGACGACCAGCTGTGCGTGCTCGCCCCGGACCAGACGGCGAGCGAGGCACTGCCGCTGGCCGAGCAGCTTTGGGAACTCGCCTTCGATCGCTCCCAGGCCAACGAGGGCCCGATCATCGCGATCACCGCCGGGCTCGCCTCCTGCCCGGAGCACGGCGAGGACGCCGAGAAGCTGCTCGGCGCCGCCGAGGAGGCCTCATGGGCAGCGAAGGCAGCGGGCCGCGGCGTGGCCGTCGGCTCGCGGTAGGCCGAGTACCCATAACCTCCTGCAACTTCGATCGCACCACTTGCGGAAAGTTCGCGAAGATGCGACAAACCTTTCGCGATCCTGCGTGAAACCTACGCGGGCACCCGCAGAAGCGAGACGACGTGTCAGGAATCAGAACCGCCGCCGCCGCCGAACTGCTCGGCGTGAGCCCCTCCACGCTTCGTACGTGGGAGCGCAGGCTGGGGTACCCCAGCCCCGAGCGCACGGCCGGCAACCACCGCCAGTACCGCCTCGAGGAGATCGAGGCGCTGCGGGAGGCGCTGCGGGAGACGGGCAACATCTCATCCGCCGTCGACGTCGCCCGGCGGCGGGGCCGCGGACCGGCCTCACCGGCGCGCCTGGTGGCGGCGTTCGAGCGCTTCGACGAGGCCGGCGCCGACCGCGAGCTCGAGGAGAGCCTCTCGATTCGCTCCGTCGAGCGGACCGTAGAGGAGGTGCTGCTGCCCGCCCTGGAGATGGCCGGTGACAGGGCCAACGCCGAAGCGGAGCTGGAACACGCGAGCCGCTGGGCGATCGGCTGGCTTCACTCAGCCCGTCGCGTCGCGCCGCCTGCGACACGCCCGGAGGGCATCCTGCTGCTCGACTCCGGCATCGTCTTTGGCCCCGAGGCCGTCGAGACGCAGGCGCTGGAGCTGTTCCTGCGCCGGGCCGGGCTACGCGTCCTCTTGCTCTCGGCGGGACTGGCCGAGGTGCGCTTCCAGCGCGCGCTCCGGGCGCTCGATCCGCGGGCCGCGGTCATCTGCGGCACCGAGGCGCGCCTGGACGTGCTCGGCGCCAGCCTTCGCCAGGTCCTGAGCGAGGGCGACGACACCCGCCTCTTCAGCTACCGGTCCGCGCACCTGGTCTCCGGGCGCACGGGCCTGCCCAGCCTGGGCACCCGCCCGGGCGAGGCCACCGATGCCCTGATCGCCGCGGTCGGCTAGACGCCCGCAGCGGCCCCTGAGCCCTGAACCTCCGCCGGACGGGCGTGCACAATCGCACCCGGACAGCGCCGTGTGTGCAGCTTCGGTCCCAAAAACCTACGCACTTCCCGGCAGGGGTTTACCGGGAAGTTGCTACCTGGAATCCCTTAGCAAACGATGGCAGCCATTGACAGGTTTTCGCGGCCTTCCGCGAGACGAGCGATGGAGAGCGAGAGAATGCAAGAGGAAATCAGACTTCTCAACGTCGGCCGCGCCGCCGCCTACCTGGGTGTCAGCGCAGCCTCGCTGCGCAAGTGGTCCAACGACGGGCTGGTCCCGGTCTACCGGACACCCGGCGGCCAGCGGCGGTTCGCGATCGAGGACCTCGACGAGTTCATGCAGTCCATGCGGGAGCCCGGCCGCGTGGCGGTTCCCAGGCTCGGCAGAGGCGCGAGCCCCGTCGGCAACTAGGGATCCGGCGGCACACGGAATGCAGGAGGGACCGGCTTGACCGGTCGGCCCAGTCGCACTGTCGTCCGTCTCGAGCTGTGCGCCCTCGCAGTCGCGGCGGGCGTGGCGGTCGCGAGCGCCGGCTCCGGGGATTGGGACCTGCCCCTGATCGGCGCCCTGCTGGCCCTGTCGCTGGCCAGCGATCGCAGCGCGATCCCGAGCGCTGCCAACCGCGTCAAGATCGCGGGGAGCTTCCTCGCGATCGTGGTGGCGGCCGTGTTCGCCGGGGCAACGCCGGCGGCCCTGATCGGGGTCGTGACGATCGGCGTCGGCTGGGCGTTCCAGCGCTACCCGCGCGAGGACCTGCTGATCAACCTGGTGACGTACTCCTGGTTCCCGCTGATCGGCGGGATCCTCTTCCACGAGAGCGTCCAGGCGTTCGGCATCGAGCAGGGGGGCGCCGACTTCTACCTTCTGGTCCTGGGCCTCTTCGTAGCGGCGCTCGCCATCGACACGCTCCTGATCGCGGGCTACTCCGCGTACGTCGAGGGCGGCCGTATCACCACCAAGGCGAGGCGGATGCTCGGCCCCGTGCTCCCGTCCGAGCTGGCCTCGGCGGCCCTCGCCGTCGGCTTCGCCGCCGCGTACATCGAGCTCGGCCTCGTCTCGCTCGTCCTCTTCGCCGTGGTGCTCCTCATCTTCCAGTACCTGATCGGCGCGCTCCTGCTCTCGCAGGAGCGCGCGGATGAGCTCGAGCTGCGCGCGAAGCAGCTGGCCGGCTTCCAGGTCGCTCTACTGAGCGCGCTCCTTCGCACCCTGGACCTGCGCGATCGCATGACGGCCCGCCACAGCGCCGCCGTCGCCCGCTACTCGCGCGAGATGGCGGCCGAGGCCGGCCTGCCGGAGGAGCAGCAGGACCTGGTCCACACCGCGGCGCTCCTGCACGACATCGGCAAGTTCGTCCTCCCGGATCGGATCCTCAAGGGGAACACCACGCTGTCGGAGGCGGACTGGGAGCAGATCCGAAAGCATCCGGAGGAGGGGGCGCGGATCGTCTCGCAGATCGACGGCTACCGCCCGGTCGGTGAGGTCATCCTCGCCCACCACGAGCGCATCGACGGCCATGGGTATCCGCGGGCGCTGTCCGGCGACGAGATCCCCGAGCTGGCGCGTGTCGTCGCGGTGGCCGACACCTACGACGTGATGACGGCCCGCGACTCCTACCGGGACCCGATCAGCTCCTACGACGCCATCACGGAGCTTCGGCGGATCGCCGGCACCCAGCTCGATCCCCATTACGTCGAGGTCTTCATCAAGGTCCTCGCCGACAAGGACCTCGCCTACCGCCACGGGGAGGACGCGGACTTCGAGCGCGAGCTCGCGCTTGACCGGAGGATCCACGACTACGTAGCCACCGGCGCCGATCCCAACCGCCTGGGCTCCACCCGCACACGCGGCTGAGCGCCGCGACGCTCGGCTCCAGGCAGCCGAAAACGCAGGGTCACCGGGTTGGTGCCTGCGCCAATCAGCCGTATGCCTCTTTGCCTAGCCCCTACGGAATCCCATTTGGGTTTCCCTCCTTCAGCGACTCGGGTAGGAGCATTTTGACAGAACCTTGCGCAAACTTGCAAGAACCTGTCAAGACCTGCACTCACGGCCGTGAACTTGCAAGCCCTACCACCAACCGCGGATACCTTCGCTCGCCGATGAGCTCCCCCCTGCGCCCGCTCCGGGTCCCGGCCTTCCCGCAGCTCGCGACGGCGAACCTGGTCAACGAGCTGGGCAACTGGCTCGGCGAGATCGCCCTGGCGATCCTCGTCTTCGATCAGACGGGCAGCCCGATCGCGACGGCGGCGCTGTTCGTCGCCGTCCACTTCGTCCCGGCGATCGCAGGCCCGCCGCTCGTGGCTCGCCTCGAAGGCCTCTCGCCCCGCGTTAGCCTGGCCGGCCTCTACGCAGCCGAGGCGACCGTGTTCGCGGCGCTGGCGCTGCTCGCCTCCGAGTTCCTCCTGGCGATCGTCCTGGCCTTCGCGGCCGTCGATGGATGCCTCGCCTCCGCGGCGCGCTCCCTGACCCGGGCCGCGGCAGCCGGCGCGCTGAAGCCCGCCGGCCTCCTGCGGCAGGGCAACGCGCTCCTCAACATCGGCTTCACGGCCGGCGCGGCGGTGGGTCCCGCGGTGGCGGGGCTGGTGGTCGCAGGCGCGGGCGTCCAGGTGGCGCTGCTCGCGGATGCGGCTTCTTTCCTGGCGGTCGCCGCGCTCCTGGCGACGGCTCGCGGGCTACCGCGGGCCGAGCCCGAGGTGGACGGCGTTCTCGCCCGGCTGCGCAGCGGCCTCGCCTACGTGCGGGCCAGCACCCTCCTGCGCCGCCTGCTGGGCGCCCAGGCGCTGGCCTTCGTGTTCTTCGCCGTCGTGATCCCGATCGAGGTGGTCTTCGCCAAGGAGAGCCTCGGAGCGGGCGACGCCGGCTACGGCGCGCTGCTCGCAAGCTGGGGCGCCGGGATGGTCCTCGGGAGCCTCGCGTTCGCGGGCCTCGCGCGCGCGACGCTCCCCGGCCTGCTGGCGTTCTCGACGATGGCGATCGGCGCCGCCTACCTCGGGATGGGAGCCGCCCCGACGCTGGTCCTCGCCTGCGCCGCCGCGGTGGTGGGCGGCGTCGGCAACGGCGTCCAGTGGGTGGCCCTGATCACCGCCGTACAGGCTGTGACCGCCGCCCCCTACCAGGCGCGCGTCGTGGCGACGCTGGAGGCGATCGCCTCGGCGATGCCGGGCCTCGGCTTCGTGCTGGGGGGACTGATCGCGTTCGTGTTCGATCCGCGGGCATCGTTCGTCGTGGCGGGTGCCGGCGTGCTCTTCGTGTTGGCCGGGGCCGCTTGGGTCCTTCGCGACACGGACTGGCAGGGCGCCGTGGTCGATGCGGCCGAGGAGGGTGGCGGGGATGCCGTCGGCCCGGTTGCGGCAGAGCTGCCGCCCCCGACCCCCGCCGGCGGCGTGGTCACCCCCTAGAAGCGCCTCAGCCCGCGCAGACCCAGGCGGATCCGCCGGAGTCGGCCCAGATCAGCGCCGCGATGCGGTCCTGCTCGGCCGGCGAGGCGTTCTGAGGCAGGCCGCTGCCGCCATACAGCGCCCAGGTCGAGGGAAGGATCTGGTACGCGCCGCCGGCTCCCGAGCCGGGGTTGACCGCCCCGTAGCTGCCGCCCGACTCGCACATCACGATCCCGGCCGGGATCGCCCACGGGCCGCTGCCGACGCTCGGGGCGGCGGCCGCTGCTGCGGCCTCGGCCGCGGCGGCAGCACGCGCCTCCTGGACCTGGTCACTCCAACCCGAGATCTGGGAGCGCAGGCCGGCAAGGGCCGCTGCCTGCTGGTCGCGCAGCGCCGCCAGCTCGCTCGCTCGCGCCTCGGCCTGGGCCCTGACGGCGGCGATCTCGTCGCGTGCGGCGGCGATCTCGTCGTTGTGCGCCGCCTGGGCGTCACGCGCCTCCTCGACCGCCGCGAGCATTCTCGCGACCGCGCCGCGCAGCTCGCGGACTCGCTCCGCGAGCGCCTGGTCGGCCTCCTGGATCCGTCGCAGTAGCTGCGCGCGGGTCGCAAGGTCGTCGTAGCCGTCGGCGTCGAGCAGCAGCTGGGCCTCGTCGATGGTCTCTCCCTTGTAGATCGCAACGAGGCGCTGCGACAGGGCGACGAGAGCCCGGTCCAGCCTGGCGCGCGCGGCGGCGAGGCGCTCGCGCGCCACGTCGACCTCGGCGCTCAGCTCTGCCTCGCGGGCCTCGCCGTCGGCCAGGACGGAGGCCAGCTCGGCCTCGCGCGCGGCCGCGGCGCCGGCCTGGGCCTGGGCGACCCCGAGCTGGGCGTTCTGAGCGTCGATATCGGCGGCGAGGTCGCCGGCGTCGGCCTCCGCCGCGCCGATCCGCGCCTCGAGCTCATCGATGCTCTGGGCGGCCGCATCCTGGGTCGCCGACAGACCGATGAGCCCGGCGACGGCGAGCGCGGCGGGCGGCCGCCCAGCGCAAGCTGCGCCTGGGGGCGGCCGCGAGGCGCCTGGCGGGGGGTGTGTCGCTGTACGTGTCCATCCTTCGATCACCTACGGGGTTAGCTGACGGGCTCGGGCCGAAGGACTGGCCCTACGCGCCGTGAGCGCGATTCGCCCCTCGGGTGCCGTGAAGAGCATCCGGCACCCATGCGGTTCCCCCGCTTCCCCGGAACCCGGGGAACTCGGCGGTATGTGAGGCGCGGAATCCTAGCGAATGCTCACGACGCGCTCAATTTGCGCTCAGGGAGTTTCCATAACCCGGGGCGTTGCAAGAGTTCTTGCGCCCGGACCCCAGGCCGCCTGGGCGCGAACGTCGTGCCGGTCTTGGGCATCGAGGGCGGCGGGTGTGGCGGGTTTTCTGGGCCGCAAGTTGCTCCCCGGGGCGAGCGCCCTCGGCTGTTGTCGCTTTGCTCCCACCTGGTGGAACAAAAGCGACAATCCCTCCCGGGTGGCCTCCTGTCGAGGCCGGGAGCCCTCCGCGGCGTCCCGCGCCCTGCCCAGGGCGCCGCCCTGGGCCCTACCCCTCCGGCGGCTCGCGCGTGGCGGCGAGGTACCCGGCGACGCCGATGACTGCCAGGCCGATCGCGCCCGCGATCTTGATCTGGGTGCCGAAGCGCCACCAGGCGAGGCGGACCACGGTCCGGCCGATCAGCTCATAGAGCGCGCTCATGCCCGCACCCTACCCATCTGCGTCGCGTCCACGCACCCGGTGCGCCATCCGGCTCTGGAGGGTGAAGAGCTCGATGAACCCCGGGCTCGCGGCCTGGGAGAACTCCCCCCCGCTCTTGCCGAAGCCGGCAAGGGATCGGTCGTAGAGGGCGTTCGGCGAGGACCGGGCGACGACGCCGACGGAGCCCTTGAACAGCTTCAGGGTGATCTCACCCGTGACCGCCTCGTTGGCGGAGTCCATGTAGGCGTCGAGGTCGCGGCGCAGCGGGTCGAGCCAGAGGCCGGCGTAGGCGAGGTACGCCCACCTGCGGTCGAGCGCGTGCTTGAACTCGACCTGGTGGATCGTCGAGACCAGCTTCTCGAGGTCGGCGTGTGCCGTCATCAGGATCGCCGCCGCCGGCACCTCGTAGAGGTCGCGGACCTTGAGGCCGACGATGCGGTCCTCGATGTGGTCGATGATGCCGGCGCCGTGGCGGGCGCCGATCTCGCCGGCGCGCTCGATCAGCGCGACGGGCTCGAGGCGCTCGCCGTCGAGTGAGACCGGGATCCCCGCCTCGAAGCCGACGCGCAGGAGTTGAGGCTCGTCAGGCGCCAGCTCGGGCCGGGTGACGAGCTGGAAGACGTCGTCGGGAGGGGGCGATTCCAGGTCCTCGATCTGCCGGCCCTCAGAGGAGCGCCCCCAGAGGTTGTCGTCGATCGAGTACGGGCTGACCTCGCGTCCCGCCCTTGAGCGGGATCCCGTGCTCCCGCGCGTAGGCCAACTCCTCCTCCCGCCCCATCGTCCAGTCGCGCACCGGCGCGATGATCTGGAGCTCCGGGTCGAGGGTGGCCACGGTGGCCTCGATTCGCACCTGGTCATTGCCCTTCCCGGTGCACCCATGCGCGATCGTGTCGCAGCCGCTCGCGCGTGCCTGAGCCACCGCCAGCTTCGCGATCAACGGCCGGGCGAGGGCGGTGAACAGCGGATAGCCGCCGCCGTAGAGGGCGTTCGCCTTGATCGCGCGCAGCACGTAGTCGCGGGCGAACTCGTCGCGGGCGTCGGCCACGATCGTCTCCACCGCCCCCAGCTGCTTCGCCTTCGCGACCACGCCGTCCCAGTCCTCGCCGGGTTGACCGAGGTCCACCGTCAGCGTCGCCACCTCGGCCCCGTATTGGCGCTGGATCCAATGCAGCATCACCGAGGTGTCGAGGCCGCCGGAGTAGAGCAGCAGTACGCGCCCCATCTGCTCGGGGTCGGCCTGGTAGGACGCGATGCGTGGTGGCCCGGTCTCCATCTGGGCCGGGAGTCTGCCACGGCGGGGGCGACGCGCGGCGTCGGCGCGGTCGGGGATGATTGCCCGCGAATGCACCGCCTGCTGCGCATCATCTCGATCGCTCTGATCACCGCCGGCCTCGTGATCCTCGTCGACGTCGGGCTCACCCTGGCGTGGAAGGAGCCGCTTTCCTCGATCTACGGGTCGTTCCAGCAGCGGGAGGCCGAGGACGAGCTGACGGCCCTCGAGGATCGCTTCCCGTCCGAGGATCTCCTGCGCCGCGCGCTGAGCGAGGACGAGCTCTCGGAGCGCGTCCGCGTCCTCGCCGACGCCTTCGAGGAGGAGGTGAAGCGGGGGGAGGGGATCGGGCGCATCATCATCCCGCGCATCGGCCTGAACGTGGTCGTCGTGGAGGGCACTGACACCGCAAGCCTCCAGAAGGGACCGGGCCACTACACCCTCGCGAACGCCGAGGAGCTGGCCGAGCAGGGGGACGGCTCCGCGTTCCCGGGCCAGGGCGAGACCATGGGAATCGCGGGGCACCGCACCACCTACCTGGCGCCCTTCCGCCGCATCGACGAGATCGAGCCGGGCGACGAGATCACCCTGCAGATGCCGTACGCCGCGTTCACCTACACGGTCGAAAAGCATGAGATCGTCGACCCGGACGCGGTCGAGATCGTCAAGAACGTCGGCTACGACCGGCTCGTCCTCACCGCCTGCCACCCGCTCTACAGCGCCGCCCAGCGCTACGCGCAGTTCGCGAAGCTCACCGACGTAAGCCTCTTCGCGCCCGGGGACCGGCGCTGGCAGGACCCGTGAGTCGGCGCCCGGCATCGGTTGCCATCGCCGGCTGGGTTGCGCTGATGATCCTGGCGGGCCTCCTCGCTGTGTGGGCGTGGCAGTACGGCGGATGGTTCGGGAGCGCGCTGTATCCCGGCACTGTGGTGCTGGCCGCTGGCCTGATCCTGCTGGCGCTGTTCGCGCCGGGGCGGCCGCGGCTGGCCGGGTGGCCGGCGGTGACGCTGGCCGCCCTGATCGGGCTCGGAGCCTGGTCAGGGATCTCGGCGCTGTGGAGCCCGTCGCCCGACATCGCGATCGAGGATGCCCAGCGGATCCTCACCTACGCGATGGCGTTCGGGCTTGGGCTGTGGGCATGCGATCTGCTCGGTCCGCGGGTCGAGCTCGCGATGGCGCCGCTCGCGTTCGCCGGGCTGTTCGCCGGGGCGCTGGCAGTCGGCACGATGCTCACGACGGAGGACGTTCGCATTGTGCTCGACGAGGGAACCCTCCAGCATCCGATCGGATACCGCAACGCGAACGCCGCCTTTTTCCTGATCGCCGCTTGGCCGGCGGTGGGCCTGGCCGCGTCCCCTCGGCTCGCCTGGTGGTTGCGCGGGCTCGCGCTGGGAACCGCCGCGCTCTGTTTTCAGCTTGGGGCCCTCGGGCAGAGCCGCGCGTCGATCATCGCCGTCGCCGCCGCGCTCGCCGTCTACCTGGTCGTCAGTCGCGAGCGCGCGCGAACGATGCTGTGGCTCGCGCTCGCCGTCGGGCCAGCACTGCTGGTGATCCCCGCCCTCACCGACCTCTACGACGCCGCGCAGGAACTTGGGCGAGCCGCGATCCTGGCCGAGCTCGACGACACCGCCCGCGCCGTCGCCACGGGGACGCTCGTCGCTGCTGCGCTGGGCGCGATGGTCGCCCTCGGCGGCCGGATGATGACGCCGTCCGAGACCGCGTGGCGATACGCCAACAGGGCGATCGTCGCGGGCGCAGTCGCCGTCGTGATCGCCGGCGCCGTGGTGTTCGTTGCCGCCACCGGGGACCCGATCGGGTGGATCGAGGATCGCGCGGAGGAGTTCCAGACGCAGAGCAGCCCGGGCGCCGGAGATGGGACGCGGTTCGGGTTCAACGCAGGCACCGAGCGGGACGATCTCTGGCGCGTCGCGCTCGATGACTTCGACGAGGATCCCCTTCGCGGCTCGGGTGGTGGCGCCTACTACTACAGCTACCTGAAGGGCAGGAGTGAGGAGGGTGTCACGAGCGCTCACGACGCCCACAGCGTCGAGCTCGAGTTCCTGGGCGAGCTCGGCCTCCCCGGCCTTTTGCTCGTGGGAGTTGCGCTGGTTGGGGCAGCCGGTGGGGCGCTTAGCGCGCGTTCCGTATCGGGGGTGGCGGCGCTCCTCGTTGCGAGCGCGATGGCTGCCGCCGCGTACTGGCTTGCGCACGCCTCGATCGACTGGTTCTGGACATTCCCGGCGCTGACTGCCGGCGTGCTCTCGCTCCTCGGCGCGGCCGCGGCCCCCGCGGCCAGGCAGCCGCTCTCGGGCGCCCGCGGGCGCGGCCGGCTGCTCATTGTCGCCGGCGCGGTCCTGCTGGCGCTGAGCGTGGTGCCGCCGTACCTCAGCACGCGCTACGTCGAGCAGGCGTACGACGAATGGCGCACCGACATCGACCGCGCTTATGACGATCTCGGCCGGGCCGCGGACTGGAATCCGCTCGACGAGGACCCGCTGCTTGCCGAGGGCGGCATCGCCCGCGAGGCCGGCGACGAGGCCCGGGCGATCGATGCCTTCGAGCAAGCAGCTGAGAAGCGCCCAGAGGAGTGGGCCGCCCACTACTTTCTCGCGACGCTTTACCTAAAGTCGGATCCGGCCAGGGCCCGGCGGGAGGCCGCCATCGCGGCCAGCCAGAACCCCCTGAGCGAACGGGTCGAGGCCCTGAGGACGCGCCTGGAGCGCGGCCGATCCGGCTAGCCGGAGCCTAGGACTTCGTCGACGATCGGCCCGGAAGAACGGACCCCGAATTCCTCGCGCAGCGCGGCTTCGATCTCTTCGCTGCTGCAGCCGCGGCACGGCTAGACGCCGTAGCGATTGCGAGCGTGCCCGTGGCTGCAAGTCCATCCCCGCGCAGGGCCCGCCGCCGCACCCCGGGTCAGCCCCTGTAACAATCGGTCGCCCCGCACCATGGCCAGCCCGACCGACAACCACGCGGCTCCCGATTGGCTGCGCCCTCCTACCGAACAGGCCGGCCTCGGCTTCTATGTCGAGGTGCTGCGCGAGCGGATCAGGCTCGTCGTCGGGATCTTGGCCGTGACCCTGGCCGCCGCCGCGGTCTATCTGATCACGGTGGACAAGGTCTACGAGGCGCCGGCAGAGCTCTTGATCACGCCGGTGCCGGCGGACGACCCGGTCCTCGCCAGCTTGGGGCTGCCCCGGGCCTCCGCTGATCCCACCCGTGACGTCGAGACCGCGGCCGCGCTCGCCGAGAGCATCGACGTAGCAGAGCGGGCGCAGGAGGACCTCGGGACCACCCAGAGTGCCCGCTCGCTCCTCGGCGACATCTCCGCCGATCCGGTCGCGTCCAGCAATCTCGTGACGATTACGGCCAGCGACTCGACACCCGAGGGCGCGGCGGACAAGGCCAACGCGTTCGCGAGGGCAACCGTGGAGGACCGTACGGACGCGCTTCACGAGCAGATCGACCGGATCCTGCCACAGCTCCAGGGCGGCGACGCCGCGCTCACCCCGGACGACACGGTGGCCGCGCAGATCGCCCAGTTGGAGATCCTCCGGGCGGGCGAGGACCCCACCGTGCGGGTCGAGACCGAGGCGCTGGCACCGCAGGCGCCCGCCTCACCGCGGCGGCTCCTAACGATCGCGGGGGCGCTGCTGGCGGGACTCGTGCTAGGCGTTGGCGCTGCGTTCACGGCCCAGACGCTCGATCCGCGGCTGCGCCGCGAGCAGCAGCTCCGAAGCCGCTACTCGCTTCCGATCCTCGCGCGCGTTCCCCGCGACGGCGCCCGGCGCGACCGCCCATTGGGACCCGGCGTGATCGCGCCTCCCACCCGCGAGGCCTACCGGACCCTACGGGCCAACGTCACCGCCGCGAGGCGGCGCCCCGATCAGGCGCACAGCCTCCTGATCACGGGCTCGGCGCCCTCAGAGGGCAAGACCTCGACCGCGATCAACCTCGCCGCGGCGATGGCGCTGGCCGGAGAGCGGGTGATCCTGGTCGAAGCCGACCTGCGGCGGCCCGCGATCGCCCGCACACTGGGGATCCAGGTCGAGCACGGCGTCGTCAGCACCCTGCTCGATAACGTCTCCCTCGACGACGCGCTGATCACCACGTCCACGTTCGGGGCGAACCTGAAGCTGCTGCTGGCCGACTACTCCGGGGGCTGGATGAGCGAGCTGTTCTCGCTGCACGCGGCCGAACGCCTGCTCGCTGAGGCCAAGATGCGGGCGGACTACGTGATCGTGGACTCCCCTCCGCTGACCGCGGTCGTGGACACCCTCCCGCTCGCGCGCAGGGCCGACGACGTGCTGATCGTGAGCAGGCTCGGGGTGACTCGCCTCGACAATCTCCACGAGCTCGCGGAGCTGCTCGCCGCCAACGGGATCAGCCCGGTTGGGTTCGCCCTCGTGGGCAGCCCGCGCCCCGAGGGCGACTACTACTACTCCAGCCCGAGCGCCTCGGTGGAGCCCGACGAGGTGCGCATCTCGGACATGGCGAGCACCGAGGAGCCGAAGCCGGCCGCCTCACGCGCCGCGACCGAGGGCTGACTCCTCGAGGAACGCGACCAGCCTCTCCACCTCCGCCTCCATCGTGTGCGCGCGGGCCCAGGTTGCCCCCGCGCTGACCAGCGCCCGCCGAAGCGCTCGATCGGCGACCACGCGGCGCACGGCTGCGGCGGCGGCGGCGACATCCCCCGGCGGAACGAGCATCACCGCCCCAGGGGCACCGTCGCCGACCCCGCCGACGTCGGTGGCGACGACCGGGAGGCCGGCCGCGAAGGCCTCAACGATGACCTGCGGAAAACCTTCGGTCCACGACGGGGAAACGAGCACGTCGGCGGCCCGATAGCGCCCATCCATGTCGTCGAACGGCACATATCCGTGCAGCGTGGCCCGCTCGGCGAGGCCGAGGTCGCGGAGCCGCTGCTCCAGCGGCCCAGCCAGCGGCCCCTCGCCGCAGACGGCGATCGTCCAGTGCACCGCATCGTCCCGGCAGAGCTCCGCGAGCAGATCGGCGAGCATCAGCGGGTTCTTCTCCTGCTCCAGGCGACCGACAGTGAGGAGCTCGACGTGGCCGGATGGGCCAGCCTCTGGCAGCTCGTCCTCGCCGACGACGTCGTCGCGACGGACCAGGCTGACCGTGAGCTCGTGCAACCGGTCCGCATGGCGGTAGTGGCGAGCGAGCTCGGGTCCTACGACCACGGTCGGGAGGAGCCGGGAGAGGAGGCGCCATGAGCCCTCGAGCATCAACGCCGCGGCCAGCAGCAGGGGGCGGCGAGGATGGCGGTTGCGAACGTAGGCGATCAGGTCCTGGCGCACCCCGAGCACGACGCGCCGGCGGCGTATCGCGGCCAGGCCGGCGAGGAGGAGCCCGAGTGGATGGGGGCCGAAGACGAGGATGGCGTCGACGCCGCCGAGCGCCGACCAACCCCGGCGCAGTGAGCGCACGACCGCCGCCGAGGCCGTGACGGGCGCTGCGAGGCTCTCGTAGTCGGGGAGGCCGACGAACTCGATCTCCGGGGAGAGCCGGTACCGCGCCAGCCGCCGGTCGGCCCTGACGCGCCCCAGCAGCCGTAACCGCTCGAGCGACCGCGCCAGCTCCGCGAGGAAGAGGACGAACGCACGATCCGTGTAGAGACGGCCGGCGTCGCGCTGGTACGCGTTCGCGCTGTAGACGGCCAACCGCAAGCCGCGAGCCTAATGGTTGATTCCGAGTTCGCGCATGCGCGGGCGCTGCGAGAATGCGCTCATGACCGCGGTGGCGCAGCTCCGGCGGGTCGCACTCCCGGCCGCCCTCACCGTCGTGCCGGTAACGGTCGGCCTGCTCGCCGGGTACGAGCCGATCGCAGCGATCGCGCTCGCCCTGGGGCTGGCGTACGCGCTGATCGCAATCGCCGACCTCTACACGGGGCTTGCCCTCTTCGTTCTGCTCTCCTTCGTCGTAGAGCTGCCCGGGCTCGCCGGCTCGGGCGTGACGTTCGCCAAGGTCGGCGGTTTGCTGCTGGCGATCTCGTGGTTCGCGGTGATCACACGCCGGAGCCGGCCCCACTCGGACTTCCTCGTCCAGCATCCCATGGTGAGTGGTGCGTTGGTCGCGTTCCTCGGCTGGGTCGCGCTGAGTCAGTTGTGGGCCGACGAGTCCGCGCAGGCACTCGAGGGGCTGTTCCGGCTGTCGCTGAACGCGCTGATCGTCCTGATCGTCTTCACCGCGGTGCGCACCCCCCGCCAGGCGATCGGCCTCTCCTCGGCGTTCGTGGCGGGCGCGACGATCGCCGCCGTCTACGGCCTGCTGTTCGTTGCACGGGTCGACGTCGACGAGGCCGCGCGATTGTCCGGCGGACTCGACAACCCGAATGAGCTGGCCGCGGTCCTCGTCTCGGCGATGGCATTGGCTCTGGGGCTGGCGGCCGCGTTGCGCCGGGCACCGCTGGCGCGGATAGCGGCGATGATAGCTGCGGGCCTCTGCATCGCCGGCGTCTTCCTGACCGGCTCGCGTGGGGGCCTCGTGGCGCTCGCCGTGGCACTGCTCGCGTTCCTGGTGATCGGCTCCGGGTTCCGCGGGCGGTTCCTGTTGGTCACCGCCGCCGTCGCGCTCGCGGGCCTCGGCTACTACAACTACCTCGCCACCCCGGAGCAAACCGAGCGCATCACGAGCGACACCACAGGGACCGGCCGGACCGACCTGTGGGTCGTTGGCTGGCGGATGGTCGAGGACGAGCCGCTCCATGGCATCGGCGCCCGCAACTTCCAGACCTCCTCGCCCCATTACCTGCTCGAGCCCGGGGTGATCCAGGAGGCGAAGCTGTTCATCGGGGAGTCGCCGAAAGTCACGCACAACACCTACCTCGAGATCTGGGCGGAGCTGGGCGTCGTCGGGCTCGTCCTCTTCCTGTTCGTGATCGGGTTCGGGCTGTACGCGGCCGGCAAGGCCACTCGCGTGTTCGCGAGGCTGGGCGACGCGCGCATGGAGGTGATGGCGAAGGCCGTCTTCGTCGCCTTCGCGGCGCTTCTGGCGGCGGATTTCTTCGGGTCGAGGCAGTACAACAAGGAGCTTTGGATCCTGCTCGGCCTCGCGGCGTCGGTGTGGTCGATCGCGCGTAGGGCCGAGGAGGCGGCAGAGGCCGAGGTCGAGGCCGCGTGAGCGACCTCCTGCTCCTCTGCTACCACGGCGTGAGCGAGTCCTGGCCGGCATCGCTCTCGATCGCACCGCGCGACCTTGCCGTTCACGTCGACTCGCTGAAGCGGCGAGGGTACGAGGGGATGACCTTGAGCGAGGCGGCGGACGGCCCGCCGGGCAGGGACGTGGTCGCGATCACTTTCGACGACGCGCTGCGCTCGGTCTTCGAGCTGGCCCTTCCGATCCTCTCCGAGGCCGGGTACCGCGCCAGCGTCTTCGCGCCCACCTCGTTCATCGGCGGCGAGATGCCGGTCTCGTGGCCAGGCGTCGAGAGCTGGCTCGAGACAGAGCACAGGGACGAGCTGACCCCGATGTCATGGGACGAGCTCGCCCGCCTCGCCGATGCGGGTTGGGAGGTCGGGTCGCACACGCGCACGCACCCGCGGCTTCCTCAACTCTCCGATCCGGAGCTCGGCGAGGAGCTGGAGGGCTCACGGATTCAGATCACGGAGCGTCTGGGGTTCGAGTGCCGCTGTCTCGCCTACCCCTACGGCGACCACGATCCGCGCGTGATCGCCGCCACGCAGGAGGCGGGCTACACCGCCGCGGCTGCCCTGCCGTCCGGCCGGCTGGCGCCCGCCACCGGAAGGTTCGATCTGCCGCGCGTGTACATCGACCGGTCGGACTCGCTGCGGCGCTTCGATGCAAAGACCTCGAAGCTCGTGCGCCGCGTCATGGCGAGCCGCGCCTGGGACGGGATCGCCTCGGCGCGGCGCGCGATCCGCAGGTAACCGAGCTCACTCCGCCAGGACGTCGCGCAGCAGCGCGATCCACCGCGCCCCAACCGCGTCAAGCCCGTGGGTGCGCTGGACGTAGGCGCGGCCGTTCGCCCCGAGCTCGTCGCGGTAAGCCCGATCGTCCCACAGCCGCTTTGCGGCGGCGACGAAGCGCTCCCGGTCGCTTTCGGCGCTGACGCCGATCCCCTCGGCAGCGATCCGACCGTCGGGGTCGAAGTGGAGGGTCAGCACCGGAACCGCTCGTGCCCAGGCCTCGAGGAAGACGTTCGGCATCCCTTCGTGCTGCGAGGTCCCGACGACCGCGACAGCGCGGTCGATCAGCTCGAGCACCCGTTCGCGTGGCTGGAACGTCATGAACTCGAGGTTCGGAAGCCGATCGGCTTCGCCGGTGATCTCCTCCTCGTAGGCGACAGAGGTTCGCGTCGACCTTTTGGCCACCATGACGAATCGCATCTCGGGCAGCGCGCGGGCCAGGTTGAGGAAGGCGAGGGGCTGTTTGTAATCGACCATCCGCCCGATCCAGACGAACGCGCCCGGCGCCTCCCCACCCGCCGCGGGCTCAGCGGGCTGGGTGAAGCTCGGGATCATCACGATGCGATCGGGGTCTCGAATGGCGGCCCGCGCCAACCCGAGTTGCTGGGCGCTCTGGACCACGATCCGCCGCGCGCGAGCCAGGGCCCGGCGGTAAGCGGCGATCACGAGCTTCCGCCGAGCGCGCCCGCCGGCCCGGGCTTGCCCTTCGTCTGAGTCGAAGATGAAATCGAGGTCGTTCGAGGCCGCGAGGACCAGGCGGCGCCGGCGCAGGAGGCAAAACGCCGCGCCGACCGCGAACGGCAGGATCTCGCCGCTCAGCCCGGTCCGGAACGCGTAGAGGCGCGCGTCGGCGGCGGTGAGCGCCCGCCACAGCAACGCCACCTCGGCGAGCGCCCCACGCGCCCCCAGCCCCTGAGTTCCTCGCGCCGGGCGCTGGACGACCTCGAGGCCCGGCGGTGGGCGCATGAGGATCGAGACCGGGTAGACGATATGGGCGACCCGGAGCCCGTCGCCGGCGAGGGTGCGTGCGAGCAACGACGCCTGCAGCTCCGCCCCGCCCCCGCCGCGGCGCACCCTTAAGGCATCGCCCTCCGGGTCTTCGTAGAACCGGAAGGCGAACGGTGAGTAGATCGCAACGTCGTTTCGAGGGCTCACGGGCGTCGGTCCGGCTGCATGGTCAGATCCAGCGGGCCTCGGGCAGGAGATCGATCTGGAAGATAGCCAGGCTCATCAGCTCGGGTGTGACGTCGAAGCTCTCGCGGAGCTCGCCTCGCCCGATGTCATAGGACGCGATCCGCGAAGGCAGCTGCTTGTGCTTGTACTTTGCCCAGAACGCATACTCGCGCCACCGCGTCGCCCTCTGGCTGCTGAACGCGACGAAGTAGCGGTCGCGCCCGCGCGGGTCCTCGCACAGGCCCCGGCACCAGCCGAGGATCGTGGCGCCGGGGGTCATGTCGACGAGGTTGTGGCTCGTAACCTCGAGCGAGCTCGGGTCGGCCATGACCACGTGCCCGTTCGTTGTCGTAAAGGCGATCCGATCGCCGATGTAGCGTCCGTCATGGGGCATGCCGGCCTCGAACTCGAGTGTGGTGCCTCCGTCGGTGACGGAGATGGCACGGGAGGCGCGAAGCTGGGTGACCCAGAGGTCGTTGCCGCGGACGAAGACGTGGTTCCCATGGACGCGGTGCGGCTTCAGAGCCTGGTCGTCCATGTCGCGGTAGGACACCTGGGGGTCGATCTGGCGGGCGCCCTCGATGCCCTCCAGCAGGTCCCACCTACATATCAGCTCGCCGTCGAGCGCGACGTGATCGAGCGTCTCGAGCCCGGTGTTTACCACGAGCAGCCCTCCCTTCCAAGGAAGACAGTGATGGAGGTCGTTGAAGTCGTCCCTCACCACCCGTCCGGCGGGCTCGGTCGGCGGCCAGTCGTCGAACCAGACGACCTCGTTGTGCGTGCAGACGTAGAGGCGGTCGCCGTCGCGGGCCGAGCCGGTGAACTGCATCTTCTGCACCGGTGCCCGTAGTGGGACCGGCGTCTCGTACTCGCACCGGTAGATCAGCTCGCCGGACCCGGCGTCGACGACCCCGAGCAGCGCCTTCACGCCGCGGACGTCGGCCGGCCCGGGGATGGCGCCGGAGAACAGCAGCTGCATCAGCCCTCCCCGAGCTGGCCGGGCCGAGCCGGCCGGCACGAGGGCCAAAGCTCGAGGTCGATGCCCGAAGCGATGGCGCTGAGCTCCGCGGCGTCCTCGCGGATCGCATCGATTGCCGGTTCGAGGACCGGCCGCGCCAGCTCCCGTCGAGGCTGCGCGCGGCCGACGGGCGCGCGGAGGGTTCCGGGGATGTGATCGGCTGGATCGGCTCCCAGGAACTCGTACGTGCGCCTGAGCTCCGCGGCTGGGTCCGCGACGCAGCGCTCGTATTGGAGCACCAGGACCTGGCTCTCGTCGAAGTGCTCGAGCAGGCCTCGCAGCTGGCGTGCATAGAGGCTGCGCGCGAGGGCGTCTGACGCGACCAGGGCACCGGCATAGTCACGCCTCCGCGTGCGCACGTCGCGGACGAACCCGTCGAGCTCGTGCCCGAGGCCCGAGCGGAGCCGCTCCAGCGGGTCGCGCAGGAGCACCAGGATGCGGGCCTCCGGCGCCGCCCGCCGGAGCAGAGCGGGTGTCCAGAAGTCGTGCATGTAGCGCGGAGTCCACTCCCCGATCAGCTTGCCCGGCGGCCGGCGGAACCGCCGGTGGTACGCCGCGACGTCGGCGTCGGTGAACACCCGCCCGAAGTAGGCGTCGAAGAAGTGCTGCTCCTTAGCGCCCCCGTGAATCCCGGGGTGGTCGCCGAGGAGGCCGTACCACCAGGTCGTCCCCGAGCGCTGAGCTCCGACGCCCACGAAGTCCGGTGGCCCCTCCTTCCAGTCCCGCTGCTTGAAGGCGCGCCAGCGCGCGGTGACGGGCTGGGCGACCGGGGCGACGAGGCGCCGGGCCCGGGCGGCCGCGCTCACGCGGCTCCCGCCTCGCCCTCGGTGGCCGTCGCGGCGGCGACCTGGCGCGAAAGCCCGTCCGCGAGCCCGGTGTTCGGGGAGTAGCCCAGGTCGGCCTCGGCCTTCTCGATGCTGGCGCTGGTGTGGCGCGCGTCCCCGGGCACGGGTGGGAGGTGCTCGACGGCCACCTCCTGGCCGATGAGCTCGCCGATCCGGTCGATCACCTCGAGGACCGTCGCCTGGGAGCCGCCGGCGACGTTGTAGCTCTCGCCCGGGCGCCCGTCGCTTCCGGCCGCGATCGTGGCCGCCACGGCGTCGGCGACGAACGTGAAGTCGCGGCTCTGCTCGCCGTCCCCGAAAACCTCGATCGGCTCGCCCGCTAGGGCCGCTCGGATGAAGCGGTTGAAGGCCATGTCCGGGCGCTGCCGCGGGCCGTACACGGTGAAGTACCGCAGCATCACGACCGGGACCTCCGAGCGGGTGAGGTAAAGCCGGCAGAGGTGCTCGCCGGCGAGCTTGGTGACGCCGTAGGGAGAGACGGGCTTGGGCTCGGCGGACTCCGGGGTCGGCATCCGCTCGGCGTCGCCGTAGACGGAGGAGGAGGACGCGAAGACGAAGCGGTCGAGCCCCTTGTCCTTGACGGCCTCGAGCAGCAGCTGGGTCGCCAGCAGGTTCTCGTTCAGGTAGACGCCAAACTCCCGGCCCCAGCTGCGCCGCACGCCCGGCTGGGCGGCGAGGTGATAGGCCACGTCCACCCCCTCGAGCAGGGGAGCCAGCTCGAGCTCGACCAGGTCGCCCTCGACGAAGTGGAAGCTCTCGGAGCCATGAAGGCGCCCGAGGTTTCCCCGTTTCAGCGACGGGTCGTAGTAGTCGGTGAAGGCGTCGACGCCGACGACTTCGGTCCCCGACGCGACCAGCCGCTCGGCGAGATGGGATCCGACGAACCCAGCCACCCCTGTCACCAGCGCCCGCATGGGCTCGCCAGCCTAGATGACCTCAGCGGCCTCGGAGCGCCCGGCCGCCGAGGCGCACGAGCCCTGCCACCTCGTCGAGCGAGACGGCCCTGGTCAAGATCAGGATGGTGACGAACGCGGCGCCGCCGCCGACCAGCCCCGCGATCCAGGCGACCGCCGAGAGCTGGCCGGTGCCGAGGGCAACGAGCACCCCTGCCATCCCCGCTCCGGCTGCGAGCGCGCGAGCTGTGGCCAGGGCCAGCGCGCGGAGGTCGAGGCCGAACGTCCTGTGCGCGAGCCAGAAGTGCCCGCCGACGTACAGCCCGTATGCCACCGTCGTCCCGAGCGCCGCTCCGAGGATGCCGATCGTGGGAATCAGGATCAGGTCCAGGACGACCGCGAGCACGACAGTGGCGATCGCGACCGGGATCCGCCGGCGCCCCTCGCCGGCGTAGTTGAGGGGCGAGGTCAGGAGCGGGGCGACTCCCAGGAGGAACACGAACGGAGACAGCGCCCGCAGGACCTCGGCCGACTCCTCGTACTCGGGGCCGAGGGTCAGCCGGATGATGGGGTCGGCCCAGACGAGCACGAACGTGGCGATCCCGGCCTGAAGGAGGAGGATGTATCCGAGCCCCCGGTTCAGCGCCTCGACGTTCGGCGGATGGTCCGGATGGCGTGCGAGCCGAGGGGCGATCCCCTGGGCGGCGGCGGTGCCCGGGTAGGCGAGGAAGTTCAGGAGCCGCAGCGGCGCGGCGTAGACCCCTACCGCCGCGGTGCTGAGGAAGGCGCCGAGCAGCAGCACGTCGAGCTGGGCGAAGACCGCGGAGGCGCTGCTTACCACCAGCATCGCGCCGGCGTAGTTGACGAACTCCTTCCGCCGGACCGGGCTGCGGCCGGTCCCGAACACGGGCGAGCGGCCCAGCACCCGCGCCAGCAGGATCACCCCGAGCAGCGCTCCCAGTCCGTAACCGATGGCCCGGCCGAACGCGGCTCCCGCGGCCCCGGCCCCCAGCAGGACCAGCGCGACCGACGCCGTGAACTCCAGCGCGGACTCCGATATGTAGAGCACCATCGATACCGGGGCCTTGCGGAGCGCCACGAAGGCCGTGTAGATGAAGTTCACCAGACTCTGGCCCAGGAACGCGAGCGAGACGCCGCGCAGCGGCCACGCCAGCGCCGGCGTGTTGTAGAGGTCTGCGATCGGGCCCGCGAGCACGAACAGGGCGGCGGCGATCGCGGCGGCCGTCGCGAACCGAATTCGCAGCGCCATGCCCAGGACTCCCGTGATCTCCTCGGTTCGGCCGTGACGCTCCGCCACGTACCTCGCGACCGCCTGCGAGGTCGCGCCAGACGAGGCCCGGATGAGCAGCCCGGTGATGCTCAGCGCGAGGGCGAACGTGCCGTAACCGGACGGCCCCAGCTCGCGGCTGAGGAATATCGTCAGCGCCGCGGTGAA
This sequence comes from uncultured Solirubrobacterales bacterium, assembly GCA_963797835.1. Taxonomy (GTDB): domain Bacteria; phylum Actinomycetota; class Thermoleophilia; order Solirubrobacterales; family 70-9; genus JBDTSW01. The sequence goes on along the minus strand of CAWCRN010000027.1, from coordinate 30,050 downwards.
CGCCGCCGTGCCAAGCTGCGCCAGGAACGCGTAGAGCGCGTTGGCGCTGATCGTCTCGCGTCGCGCGCTTCGCCCGCCCCTCTCGGGCTCGGCCGTCATAGCCGGCTCAGGTCCTCACAAAGGGCGTGGCGAGCATCGGGCCGCCCGCCGCGAGCCCCGGGGGGTCGACGTCGTAGCCGAAGGCCCTGAGGGTGTTCCCGATGAGGTCGTCGAGCATCGCGATCGCCGCGCCGTCGAAGCGCTCCCGCCACTGGAAGTTCATGTCGCGGAGCTCGAAGCGGCTCTCCAGGAACTCCTCCGCACGGCGCGACGGGGGCAGGCCGCAGAAGTCCGCGATCTCGCGCAGGACCTGCTGGGGAGCGGATACGAAGCGCTCGTAGTGAACCTCGGCGTACCGATCGGGGGCGAGCTCGGCCGCCTCCGACCGCGCCATCTCGACGACGCGCCGCCACTGGACCGCGGCCAGGGCCTCCGGCGCTACCTCGTAGCGCTGCCAATCGGCGAGGTCGCCCTCCGTCAGGCCATTGCGCCATGCGGGGACGTGCATGCGGTCGCGCTCCTTCCACCAGTACACGCGCATCAGCGACTGGACGACCGCCCGCCCGTCCCTGACGACGTGCACGAAGCTCGCGTCGGGAAAGATGGACGAGAGGTAGCCGATCCGCGCCGGGCCCGTGACCTTGGCCGCGAACCTCGGCTTGCCCTGGTAGCGCCCAACCTTCGAGACCGCGTTCGAGGCGCGCCGCTGCTCCTCCGGGGTCGCGGTCACCCCGTGGAGGTAGTCGTAGCGGAACTTCTCGCCGCAGAGGCGCTCCCAGAAGGCGTAAGCCTCGGCCGGCCCGACGCGCAGCCGCTCGAACGCCGGCCGGATCTGGTCGGTCCGGCTCACCGAGCGGCGCATCGAGGGCGTCACGTCGGCGAGGCGGGATACCGCCGCGAGCGGGAGGGCACCGGGCGCTCGTTCGAGGTGCTGAGAGAGCCACGCGAGGTCCTCGCGGGCCGCGAAAGCCTCGAAGATCACGGTGGTCCCGCTCCGGGGCATCCCGATCAGGAAGATCGGCCGGTCCACGGGGCGCCCGCTCACGCGAGCAGTGTAGGTGGGCCCGCGGCCCCTTCCGCTCAGCAGATCCCGTTGCAGGGCCGCGCGAACGGCTCCAGGACCTTGAGCTTCGCCTCCCAGCCGCCGACCTCGTCGAGGGCGTCGGAGAAGTCCATCGTCGCCGGCAGCCCCGCCTCCTGATAGGGGTCGGGCTTGCCCAGGCTCGTGCGGTCGATCCGGTTCTCGAACTTGAACCCCCACGGAGCGCCGGAGTTGAGGCCGACGACGGCGCCGTAGTCGGCGAGCCCCTTCAGCAGCGTCTCCTCCCAGGTCGCGACGTCGAGCGCTTCGATCTCGGCGTGGCGCATGTCGAGGAAGACGACGCTTCCCATGCTGAGCCGAGTCTCCGCGGGGTTCGAGTCCCCCGGAGCAGGTCTTGCCGACCGTGAGCGATTTGTCGAACGGGGCGACGGGATGGCCGGAGAGGCAGCGCGCGCTCATCGAGATCGCATGATTGACGGAGCCGGCGGCGAGCTCCTCGGGGCGGATCGGCTGCACCCCGGTGGGCGGCCCGGAGGGATGGCGGAAGCCGAGGCCCTCAGCCGCGAGCCGGTAGCCCTTCCAGGCCGAGATGGTCTGGGTGCTGTGCTCGATCTGCGCCTGCTGGAGCGCGTAGACGAAGCCGTCGGTCTGGTCGACGACCCAGATCACGCCGTCGGTGCCCTGCGAGGGCTCGGCGCCCGCCGGCACGTGGATCTGACTGCCGTCGATCTCATCCGTGTAGTCGAAGCTGCCGCTGAAGTCGAGCGTGTAGCGCGGGTCGTCTTCGGTGCCGAAGTAGGTGGGCGTGCCCCAGCTGCGGTTTTGGGTCGGCGTCACCGGCGAGACGTCGCCGTCGGCGACGAGCTTGCGGATCATGACGCCGGAGTTCGGGGCGACGTCGCCGTCGTCGATCTTCTGGTTCCACGGGCTGGCGTCGCCGAAGATGTTCCAGCTCGCGCCGGGGAGGTTGTCGATGCTGAACACCTCGTCGTCGGCCTTCGTGAGGAGCCAGACGGCCGCTATGGAGGCGCCAGTAAGCGCCGACAGCAATAGTCCCGCTCGGACCGACATCGAGTCGGTCCGAACCCTAGCAGCCCCCTGCGGCAGGCCTGGCGGCTGGACGAGGGCCCGGATCGGGAGTCAGCAGACCCCCGATCAGGGCCGCTCGAACGGCTCCAGGACCTTGAGCTTCTCGCCCCACCCGCCGACCGAGTCGAGGGCGTCGGTGAAGTCCAGGGTCGCGGGCAGGCCGGCCTTCGCGTAGGGGTCGGGCTTGCCGAGGCTGGTGCGGTCGATCGGGTTCTCGAACTTGAAACTCCAGGCCGAGCCACCGTTGAGACCGACGACGGCGCCGTGGTCGGCGAGGCCCTTGAGGATCGCCTCCTGCCAGGTCGGGACCCCGAGGGCATCGATCTGGCTGTGGCTCATGTCGAGGAAGACGACGTTGCCCATGGAAAGGCGCGTCGTCGCCGGGTGCGTGTCCCCGGCGCAGGTCTTGCCGATCGTGAGCGACTGGTCGTAAGGCGCCACCGGGTGGCCCGAGAGGCAGCGCGCGCCCATCGACATCGTGTGGTTGACGGAACCCGCGGCGAGCTCCTCCGGGCGGATCGGCTGGATCCCGGTCGGAGCCCCGGTCACGGTGTCGGGGAAGCCGTTGCCCTCGAGCCGGAAGCGGTAGGACTTCCAGCTCGAGATCACTTGCGCCGAGTGGTCGGGCGCCGCCCGCTGGACCTGGTTGATCCAGCCCGACTCCTGGTCGACGATCCACATCACGCCGTCCGACTCCTGCGAGGGCTCGGCGCCGGCCGGCATCCGCACCTGGCGGCCGTCCTGGGCCCTCGAGTCCGGGTCGTTGTGAGTGGTGTCGATCGCGTAGAGCGGATCCGAGGGGTCGGCGAAGTAAATCGGCGTGCCCCAGTTCTGGCGGGTCTTCGTCGTGATCGGGCTCACCTCGCCGTCGGCCAAGAGCTTTTCGATCATCACGTCCGACTTCGCCGCCACGTCGGAGCGGTCGATCCGGGTGTTCCAGGGGCTCGCGTCGTTGAAGACGTTCCAGCTCGGATCGGGGATGTTGTTGACGTTGAAGACCTCCAGCGGATCATCATCCGGGTTCGTGTCGACGGTGAGGGATCGGGTCGCCGGTGAGGCGTCCGGAGCCCCGCCAGCATCGATCGCCTGGACCTCGAACGTGTGCCGGCCATCGGCAAGGTTGGAGTACACCTTCGGGCTTGTGCAGGCGCTCCAGGCGGAGCCATCGAGGCGGCACTGGAACGTCCCACCTGGCACGACTGAGCCGAACTCGAAGCTGGCCGCGGTGGTCGTGATCGTGCCGGAGGGGCCGGAGGTGATGCTCGCGCCCGACCTCACCCCGAGCTTCATCACACCCCTCCCGGCCCAGGTCGGCTTCGAGACCCTGATCCGCCCGCCCGACTCGGCGGCCTCGCGAACCGCGCTGACACGGACCCGCCGGTGAAGCTTCTGGCGCATTCGCTTCCTGGCGCTGGCGCGGGCAGCCGGGTTCCCATAGCGCGCGAGCTCTCGGCGGAGGCGGTAGCGGACTGCCTTCACATGGGAGGCGGCACGGTGGATCGCCGCGGGGTGGACGCCCTCGAGGTCGAACGTCAGGGCGTGTGCCCCTGCGTGAACCGGCTTCACGACCTCGACCTCGGCGCTCGCCGAAGAGGGCCCGGCCCCGACGGCCATGGCGGTGATGAGGAGAACGATCGCAGCGATCGCTCGCTTGGAGCACGAAGCCGGTCCGGGCACCTTGGACTTCCTTTCGGTGGCTGAGCCATCTCGCCGGGGCGAGACCTCTGGCTTTGCGTCCCCGCCTCGCGACGGGTTTGCCCTCGTCGTGGAGCCCGGGTTCCGGGCTGCCGCTATCCCCCGTATCGGGTTGGTGCGGCCGTGACTACGGAGTCCACTTGGGTCCTGGACGGATGTCGCACGCCCACGTCGTCCCGTCCGCCACATCGCTCAGCTCCCATCCCGTCGGGGCGCCCACCCGGTGACGGTGATCCGGGCGGGCGAGATCAGCCAACGGGCGTCAAGCTAGGCGGCGATCGGGATACCTGGAATCAGGTAACAACTAACAGGTAAGAAATGCGCAGGTTCAGGGTCCCAGGCCTGTGCAGCCGGGGATGGTTGCAACAAGTCTTGCCAGGGTTCACAGAGGTGGGCTCACTCGCCACTGGGGCGACTCCGGCGATAGGCGGCGGCAAGCGGATACGTAATCGCATCGACGACCAGCCGCGAGCCACGGGTCATCTCGGTCATCCACTCGTCCTCGTGGCGGAGGGCGATGTCTCCATGCCGGAACCGCGATGGGTTGCCGGCCACGCCATGACCAGGCGCGAGGCGCAGAACGCCGTCACCGACGAAATCCAGGGCCTCGTCCGCGGCTGGGTGACTCGCGTGATCCAGAACGCCAACCAGCGTGGCGCGCGGCGCGGCAACCAGATCCTCGTACCTGATGAAGCGTCTAGGCACGCCGAGGGCGGTGATGATCTCGATCCCCAAATTGACGGCCGTCCAGTGAAACGCGGAGACGGCCGGATGATCGCGGCGCATCTCGCTCCTGTCCAGATCCGAGCGGGAACCCATCGCATGCGGTCGATCGACCGCCCGCGCCCAGGAGTAGGAGACGCCGCGCGGATCCCGCACCAGATGGGCCATCCTGAGGTCGAGTCCGGGAATCCGGCGGAGGACCATCGCGTGCGTCGGCCACTTGCTCGCGTCCACGATGACCTTGCACCCGGACACGGCCGCGACGGCGTCGAAGATGCGGGCCAGCGAGGACGCGTACTCATCGACCCGGGCCCGAAACGAGGGAAGCAGCGGTCCGGCTAACAGCAGCGGGAGGTGTCGATTCCGCGCCAGGGAATCGCGGGTCGCCAGCATCCGCTCGGCATCGATGCGATCCCATCCGCCGAACGCGCGCTCCCCGACCTCGCTCCAAAAGGGGCAATCGGCGAACGGCTCGCCGCAGCCGCAGCGCTCGCCTCGGCGGAGGGCGGCGTCCCAGATCTCGGTGAGTTCCCCAACCGCGACGACGCCGGGAACTTGGTCGAGCATCAGCTCGAGCAGGGTGCTGCCGCTGCGCCCAGCCCCCGCGATGAGCAGCAGGGTGTATTGCTCTCGAGCGTGCTCAGAGTCGAGCTGTCCGCGAGTCTGCGGCATGGGCCTCAGTTGCCGACGAGAAGTGCGCGACTCCTGCGAAGTCCGTCTCGTGCGGCCGTCGGATGGCGAATCGCGCGCAGCCGACGGCTGCGCAGCCGACGGCGCGTCGCGTCCAGGTATAGAGCCTCGGCCAGCGAGTGAGCGTGCGCCTGATGCGCGTCCCAATCGAATCGCGTCCCACATGCTCAAGAGGAGGACAAGGGTACGGTCCGGCCCACGCCATAGAGCGCGAGCATCGCCTCGGCTTGCCGCTGCCATCCGTAGCGCTCCGTCACGAGCAGCCTGGCCGCCGCGGCAACGCGGCTCCTCTCCACCTCGTCGTCAAGGAGCCGAAGAATCGCGTCGGCGGTCTCGGCGGCGAGCAGGAGCACCTTCGCCCCCCTCTTCGCCGGTCAAGCTCCGGTGCCGTCGCCCCCTATGGCGCTTCGGTCCCGCCGCTCTGGTTGCCATCGGCGGCGGCCGTGGTCGTGGTTGTCGTCGTCGTCGTCGAGGTCGTCGTGCTCGTGGTCGGCTCGCCCGTGGTGGTCGTGGTGACGGTTGACGCGGAAGTGGTGGTGGTCGTAGCGGGTGCGTTCGTGTCGTCCTCGCCGGAGGCGATGACCGCGAGGGCGATGCCAAGCCCCACCACCAGGGCCGCCAGCAGCACGAGCAGGGCCTTGTGGGCGCCGCTCATGCCTCCGGGCGGGGGATAGTCGCCCTGCTGCGGAGGTGGCTCGCCGCTCGGCATCCGCTGCGCCGGATCCTCGTGCATGGCGCGAGTCTACGAGCGGGGGCGGCGCCGGTCCCTAGTCCTGGCCATCGCCCCTCCCGTCCGGACCCTGCGGACCGCGCTCGTCGAGGCCCGGCGGGATCCCCTCGGTCACGGTCTCGGTCACCGTCTCCGTTGTCTCGGTGGTGGTCCTCGTGTTCGTCGTCGTCGTCAGGACCTCGGTGACGACGGTCGTCGTCGTCGGACGCAGGCGCTCGGTCGAGACGGTCGTCTCGGTGATGACCTCCTCCCTGGGACCGGCTGCGGCCAGCACAGCGGTCGAGGCCCCGAGCCCGAGCGCCAGCGCCGCAAGCGCGATCAAGGCGATGCGCTCGCGCTGCCGGGAGCCGTCCGGCGGCGCCGCGCCCGAGGGCGAGCGCGGCGAGAGCTCCTCGTGCTCGCGAAGGACTCGCCTGGGATCGGGACCGGGTGGAGGCTCAGCCGATGGACTCATCGAGGATCTCGAGTGCCTTACCCACATCGGCGGGTCCGATCACCAGCGGAGGCAGGAATCTCAGCATCCCGGGCCCGGGCACATTGATCACCAGGCCACGATCGAGGCAGCGGCTCGCCACCGCCGCGGCGTCGATCCCGCCGGCCACGGTCGCACCGACCATGAGGCCGCTGCCTCGTGCCTCGGCGATCCCGTCGAGCGCACTCAGGCCTCGCATCAGCTCGGCCCCCACCTCGCGGACCCGCCGCAGCAGCTCCGGGCGGTCGATCACGTCGAAGGTGGCGAGGGCCGCGGACGCCGTGATCGGGCCGCCCGCGAAGGTCGACCCGTGGTCCCCGACCGCGAGCACCTCGCCGAACGGCGGCGTCGTCACACACGCCCCGACCGGGAGGCCCCCGCCCAGCGCCTTCGCCGCGGTGATCGCGTCGGGGCGCACCGTGAGCTGCTCGTAGGCCCACAGCGAGCCGGTCCTCCCCATCCCCGCCTGGATCTCGTCGAAGACGAGCATGGCGCCGACTCGATCGCAGGCATCACGCGCCGCGGCCAGCACCTCGGCGCCGATCGGGATGATGCCGGCCTCGCCCTGGATCGGCTCGACCATGACGGCCGCGGTCGCCTCGCCGACCGCGGCCGCGAGCGCTGCGGGGTCGTCTCGGGGTACCGCCACAACACCGGGGGGAAACGGCCCGAACAGGTCCTCCTTGGCCAGCTTCGGCGTCGCCGCCAGCGTCGCCAGCGTGCGACCGTGAAAAGCGCCCTCGAGAACCACGATCTCCGGGCTCGCGATGCCGCGGGCGTGTGCGTGCTTGCGGGCGATCTTCAGGACGCATTCGTTGGCCTCTGCGCCCGAGTTGCAGAGGAAGGCCCGGCCGCCCAGGCTCGACTCGACGATGCGCTTCGCCAAGCGCATCGCGGGCTCGCTGTAATAGAGGTTCGAGGTCCCCGCAAGCAGACCGGCCTGCTCCCGGATCGCAGAGACGATCCGGGGATGACAGTGACCCGCGTTATGGACCGATAGGCCGGCGAAGAAGTCAAGGTACTCGTTGCCATCGGCGTCCCACAGGCGCGCCCCCTCGCCGCGAACGAACTCGACCCGCGCCCGGGCGTAGGTCGGCATCACGAACCGGCGCTCGAGCTCGATCAGCTCTGCGACGCTCATGAGTCCGGCTTCGCCGTGACCATCGTCCCGATCCCGGCGTCGGTGAAGAGCTCGAGCAGGAGCGAATGGGGCCTGCGGCCGTCCACGATGTGGGTGGATGAGACCCCGCCGCGGATCGCCTCGACGCAGGCCTCGAGCTTGGGGCGCATGCCGCCGGCGACGCCGTCCAGCCCCGCGCCGACCTCCTCCACCGTGGTGCGCGAGACCAGCGAGCCCGGGTCGTCCGGGTCGGCGAGCCAGCCGCCGACGTCGGTGAGGAAGATCGCCTTGTAGGCCCCCAGCGCCGCCGCAACCTTGCCGGCGGCGGTGTCGGCGTTGACGTTGTATGACTTGCCGTCGCGGTCCGCCCCGGCCGAGGCGATCACCGGGATGTAGTCCGCCGCGATGTGGTTCAGCACGTCCACATCCACGCCCTCGATCTCCCCGACGAAACCGACCTCGGCGGCCTGGCGGTGCGGGCCTATTTGAAACAGGCCCCCGTCCTCGCCGGAGAGCCCCACCGCGGGCTGGCCGTGGCGGTTCAGGCGAGCCACGATGTCGGAGTTCACCTTGCCGAGCAGGACCATCTTCGCGACCTCGACCGTGGCCGGGTCGGACACGCGTACCCCCTCGTGGAAGCGGACCTCCATCCCGAGCCGCTCCATGTAGGAGGTGATGTCGGGCCCGCCTCCGTGCACGACCACCGGGTTGAGCCCGACGTACTTGAGGAGCACCACGTCGGTCGCGAACTCCTCGCGGAGGGCCTCGTCGCGCATCGCGGCGCCGCCGTACTTGATCACAACCGTCCGTCCGTGGAACTCCTTGATGTAGGGCAGGGCCTCGAGCAGGGTCTCGACCCTGTTCTCGCTCTCCTGGGCCCGCGGGTCGCTCACGTTGAATATTCCGCGTTCAACCCGACGTAGTCCTTGGTGAGGTCGCAGAAGTAGACGTGGGCCGCGGAATCACCGCGCCCCAGGCGGATCTCGATCTCGGCCTCCGCGGTGTCGGATCCCAGCTCGTCGGCGTAGATCCGCTCCGGCCCGAGCTCCTCGAGTTCCTCGCCCGCGAGGGCCATACCCGCGGCCTGCGCGACCCGCCCCCAATTCGGGTCGCGGCCCAGCAGCGCCGTCTTGACCAGCGGCGAGTTCGCGATCGCCCGCGCGACCCGCTCGGCCTCATCGGGCGACGCCGCCTCGAGAGCCTGGACCCGGGCGGTTCGGGTGGCGCCTTCACCGTCGGCGACCACCTCGAGCGCGAGCTGGAGCAGCGCCGCCTCGAGCAGGCCGTCGGGCAGCGGGCGCCCGCATGCGCCGGTCGCCTGGAGCACGACCGTGTCGTTGGTGCTCATCTGCCCGTCGACCGTGATCCGCTCGAACGAGGCCGCCACGGCCGCCCGGAGGGTTCCCTCGGGGTCGGGGATCGCGGCGTCCGTCTGGATGAAGCAGAGCATGGTCGCGAAGCCGGGCTCGATCATCCCGGCCCCCTTGGCCTGGGCGGACAGCGTGACGCCGTCGCAACGAAGCGTGCAGGCCTTCCGCGAGCGGTCGGTCGTCGTGATCGCCTCGGCGAAGTTGCCTCCCCCGGTCGCCGAGAGCTGGCCCGCCGCCCGGCCGATCCCGGCCACGACGTCGCCGACCGGCAGCGGGATCCCGATCGTTCCGGTCTCGGCGACGGCGATCCCGCGCGGCTCGAGCCCGAGCGCCGCGGCGGCGGCGTCCCGCATGGCCAGCGCGTCGCGGTACCCCTGCTCGCCGGTGGCGGCGTTCGCGTTTCCCGAGTTGACGACGGCGGCGCGCACCCGGCCGGCGTCCACCTCATCCCGGCAGACACGAATGGGCGCGGCGGCTGCGGCGTTTCTCGTGAGCAGGAGCGCCGAGGACCCGCCCTCCGCATCACACACAACCAGTCCCACGTCCGTCCCGGCAGCCTTGAGGCCGCAGGCGACGCCGCTCGCCCGGAAACCTGGGGCCAACCCCGCGGGATCCAGCTCCTCCACCGCACCGGGAACCTGGACCCACCGCGATCTCAGGAAAGCACCGGTCGTGGCGCTCAAATCAGCCCCTCGGTCTCGTCCAAGCCCAGCATCAGGTTCAGGTTCTGGAGCGCCTGCCCGGACGCGCCCTTCCAGAGGTTGTCGATCGCGCAGAACGCGAGGATGCGCCCCGATCGCTGGTCGAGGGCCACGTGGACGCGAGCGCGGTTCGTGTCGCGGACGTCGCGCACGCCAGGCGCAGCCGCCGTCAGCTCCACGAACGGCTCGCCCGCGTAGCGCGCCTCGTAGAGGGCTCGCAGCTCGTCCGAGTCGGTCTCCCTGGTGGGGGTGACATAGCAGCTCGCAAGCAGGCCCTGGTCGATGGGCAACAGGTGCGGGACGAAGACGGTCGGCACGCCAGCGCCCAGCGCGCGAAGCTCCTGCTCGATCTCGGGGCCGTGGCGGTGGCCCTCGACGCCGTAGGGCTTGACGTTCTCGGCGATCTCGGCGAAGTCGACCCCGCCGCGGCCGGCGCCGGAGACGCCTGACTTCGCGTCGATCACGATCTCCTCGCACAGCCCTGCCTCCGCGAGGGGCGCCAGCGCCAGCAGCGACGCCGTCGGATAACAGCCCGGGTTCGCGACCAACTCCGCCCCGGCCACCCGCTCGCGCGCCAGCTCGGTGAGCCCATAGGCGGCCTCGCCCAGGAGCTCCGGCGCGTCGTGGGTTCCGTACCACCGCTCGTAGGTCTCGAGGTCACCCAGGCGGAAGTCCGCCGAGAGGTCGACCACCGCCATGCCGCGCGAGCGCAGCTCGGCCACGAGGTGCGCCGCGCCGCCGTGCGGCAGCGCCACGATCGCGGCGTCGATGCCCTCCAGCGCCTCCAGGTCAGGCTCTGAGAGGGCGATCGGTACGCCCCGGCGTGGGTCCAGCTCGTCGAGCCTCCGCCCCGCCTCCGAGCGGGAGGTGGCCACAGCGAGCTCCAGGCCGGGGTGTCCCCATACGAGCCGTGCCGCGAGGGCCCCGGTGAAGCCGGTGGCGCCGGCGACCAGGACCCGGGCCCGCGGCTCTCCGTCGAGCGGCTGCGCCGCCCGGAATGGCTGGGTGCGCTGCTCACTCACGCAGCGACCCCCCGAGCTTCTCGATCTCGCCGCGTATGGCCTCGCGCCGCTCGGCCACGTCCCCATCGGTGAGGGTCCGGTCCGGCGCTGCGAACCGAAGCCGAAGCGCCAGGCTCTTTGAGCCCTCGCCGACCTGGTCGCCGTGGTAGAGGTCGAAGACCTCGGCGGAGCGGAGCAGCTCGCCGCCGCCCGCGAGCACGGCCGCCCGCACCGTCTCCGCGGGAACCTCGTCGGCGATCACGACCGCCAGGTCCTGGAGCACGGCCGGGAAGCCCGTCACGTCCTCATAGCGCTCGAGCCCCGCGCCGGAGGCTCCGACCAGCCGAGCGAGGTCGATCTCGAACGCGACCCCGCCCGGGAGGTCCCATCCGGCCGCGATCTGCGGGTGAAGCTCACCCAGCCAGCCCGCCACCGCGCCCGCGATCGAGACCGAGGCGCAGCGGCCCGGGTGCAGGAACGGCTCGGCGCCGGGGACGACCGCGATCGGCGCCGCCATCCGGGCTCCCAGGGCCTGGAGCACGCCCTTGAGCGAGTAGAAGCCGTCGGGTTCTGCGTCGCGGCTCCACGACGGCGGGCGCAACGGGCCCACCACCAGCGCCGCCAGCCTGTGCGGCTCGGCCACCGGCGCGGCGAGATCGCCATGGAAGTGCCCGGCGAACGGCCCACCCTGCTCCGGCGCCGGCTCGGTCAGATAGACGCGCCCCGACTCGAAGAGGGCGACCCGTTCCGCCCCGCGAGCCAGGTTGTGGCGGGCGGCGTCCAGCAGCCCCGGCAGCATCAGGGTGCGCATGGCCGACTGGTCCTCCGACAGGGGATTGTGGATGGCCACGGCCAGCCGGCGCGGATCGTCGTCGGCCAGGTGCAGGCGATCGCCGGCCTCCGGGGGGCCGAAGTGCCAGGCGACGATCTCGTCCAGGCCGAGATCGGCGAGCACATCCTCGGCACGGCGGCGCAGGAGCTGGTCCCGGTCGAGCCCGCCAACGCGCTCGCGCAAGGCCGGCAGCAGCCGTGGCAGCCGGTCGAACCCCTCCAGGCGGCCGACCTCCTCGATCAGGTCCGCCTCCCGGGAGACGTCGTAGTGGCGGTGGAGCGGGACCGTCGCCCGCAGGTCGCGATCGCCCTCGCGCTCGACCTCGAACTCGAGGCTCTCCAGGTGTTCCGCGGCCCGCTCCGGCGGGACCTTCACGCCGAGCAGCGAGTCGAGGCGGGCCCCGTGCATCGAGACCACGTGGGCGGCTGGGATCTCGGCTGCGGCGTCGATCGTGCCCGGGACCACGGTGGCGCCGGCCACCTCGGCCAGGAGCTTCGAGGCAACCCGCTGGCCCCAGATCGCCGTCTCGGGATGGAGTCCCTTCTCGAAGCGGCTCGACGCCTCCGATCGCAGGCCCAGCATCCCGGAGGTCCGCAGGATGTTGACCGCGTCCCAGTTGGCGGCCTCGAGCAGCACGCTGGTGGTCGTCTCGGAGACCTCGGAGACCTGCCCCCCCATGACCCCCGCGATGCCAGTGGGGCCGTCGCGGTCGCAGACGAGCACGGTCTAGGCGTCCAGGGTCCGCTCGACGCCATCGAGCGTGGTCATCCTCTCGCCGTCGGCCGCCGTGCGAACGATCACCTCCCCGCGCGGGACCTTGTCCAGGTCGAACGCGTGGAGCGGCTGCGAGGTGAGCAGCATCACGTAGTTGGTGATGTCGACCACGTTCGAGATGGGACGCTGCCCCGCGGCCATCAGGCGAGCCTTCAGCCACAGTGGCGACGGGCCCATCTCGACCCCGGTGAAGACCCGCGCGGTGAACCGCGGGCACAGCTCCGGCACCTCCACGGTCACCGAGGCCGATTCCTCGACGCTCCCGTCACCGGTGGCCTGCGCGTCATCGGACCAGGGCGCCGCGGCCAGCTCGGCGCCGGTGATCGCGTGAACTTCGCGGGCCACCCCGTAGACGCCGAACAGGTCGACCCGGTTCGGGTTCACGTCCAGGTCAAGGACCGCCTCGGCGATCGGCAGCACCTGCTCCAGCGGCGTGCCGGGTGCCACCGGCTCGTCGAGGGTGATGATCCCGGCCGAATCCTCGCCAAGCTCGAGCTCGGTTTCCGAGAGGATCATCCCGTCGGAGACGACCCCACGGAGCGTCGCCCTGCCGAGCTCCTCGCCGCCGGGCATCACGGCACCGGGGAGCGCCACGGGCACCGTCTGACCGGCCGCGACGTTCGGCGCGCCGCACACGATCGTCCTCGTCCCATCGCCGGTGTCGACCTCGGTCACCGTGAGCCGGTCGGCGTTCGGATGCTTCCCCGCCGTGAGCACCCTGCCGACGACGAACCCGTCGGCCGACGACACGCCGACGGTGAGGACGCGCTCGACGTCCACGGCCCTCATCGAGAGCAGGTCGGCCAGATCCCGCGCGGGGAGCCCGGGGTCGCAGTACTCGGTCAGCCAGCTGACAGGGACTCTCACGAGAACTGCTCCAACATCCGCACGTCGTTCTCGAAGAACTTGCGGAGGTCGGGGACGCCGTGCTTCAGCATCGCGATCCGCTCGATGCCCATCCCGAACGCGAACCCCTGCGTCGTCTCGGGGTCGTAACCTTGATCACGGACGAAGCCGAACACGTTCGGGTCCACCATCCCGGCGCCCAGGATCTCGATCCAGCCCGACCCTTTGCAGAGCGGGTCGCGAGATCCGTCCGCGAGCGCGCCGGTCCCCTCGCAGTTGAAGCATGAGACATCCACCTGGACGCTGGGCTCGGTGAACGGGAAGTAGTCGGGCTTGAGCCGCGTGCGCCGCTCGGGTCCGAATAGCGCGCGGGCGGCCTGCTCGAGGGTCCCGGCCAGGTCCGCCAGGGAGATCCCGTCGCCCACCGCGAGACCCTCGACCTGGGAGAACATCGGCGTGTGGGTGGCGTCGGAGTCGCGGCGATAGACGATTCCGGGGACGACGACGAAGATCGGCGGCTCCTGCGCCTCCATGGCCCGGACCTGCATCGGCGAGGTGTGGGTGCGCAGGACCACGTCTCTCGGCCCCGGTGGCAAGCCCCGCTCGTTCACCGTTCCCTTGGGCAGCGTCGCCGGATCGATGTAGAAGGTGTCCTGGATCATCCGCGCCGGATGGCCGGGAGGGTGGTTCAGGGCGGTGAAGTTGTAGTAGTCGTGCTCGACCTCGGGGCCCTCGAGCACGCGATAGCCGAGCCCGACGAAGATGTCCTCGATCTCGCGCCGCGTGCGCGTGATCAGGTGGAGGTGCCCGGCGCCAACCGGGGGAACGCCGGGGAGGGTGACGTCGATGGCGTCCGCCGCCAGGCGCTCCTCGAGCTCGCTTCCCTCGAGCGCCGCATGGCGTGCGCCGAGCGCGGCCTCGATCGCCCGGCGCGCCTCGTTGGCGGCCGAACCGACCGGCCCGCGCTGGGCCTCCGGCAGCTCGCCGATGCCCCGCAGGATCCCGGTCAGCTTCGACTTGCGCCCGAGCAGCTCTACCCGCAGCTCCTCGAGCGCGTCGGCGTCCGGCGCGGCCGCGATCGCCGCCTCGGCGTGTGCGCGCAGCTTTGAGACCTCGTCGAGCATCAGGCTTCCACGCCACCTGCACCATCGGCGGCGGCGGCCGACGATATCCGCTGCAGTGCGATGGCCGCCGCTGCGGCCACGTTGAGCGACTCGGCGCCCCCGTCGCGCAGCGGGATTGTCCACCGCACGTCACACGCCGCGAGCACCTCCGCCGGTAGCCCGTGCCGCTCGGCAGCCGAGGCACAGCGTCGCCGGATGCGGCCCGGCGGGAGCCTGGCGGCCGTGGGCCACCAGTGCCGCGCGCGGGGCGGGTGTCGCCTCCACCCCGCCACGAACAATGGGGATGCCGAAGACCGAGCCCATGCTGGCCCGCACCGCCTTCGACGACAGCGGGTCGGCGCAGCCCGGCCCGAGCACGATGCTGCCGCCGGTGAGCGCGTCGGCGGAGCGGATGACGGCGCCCACGTTGCCCGGGTCGCCGACACCGTGCAGGTAGACGCAGGGGGCGAAGGGCTCGTCGGCCCAGGCCTGGTGCCAGACGGCGATCATCCGCGTGCCGGACCCAAGGATCGAGACCCCGTCCAGCAGATCGCCCTCGACCTCCTCACCTTCCAGCCCCGAGCCCGCCGCCACCAGGGCGAACACGGGCGCACGGCCGGCTGCGAGCCCGGCAGCCGTCAGGTCCTCGCCCTCCGTCACGAACAGCCCCTCGCGCTCGCGGTGCTTTCGCTCGGCGAGCTTGCGGACCAGCTTCAGCTTCTCGTTCTGGGCACTTGTGATCATGGGCTTGGCTCGATCCTCCAACAAAAAGGGCGCCTCGTGGGCGCCCGGGAGACCTCGCGTCCGACTGTTTTCAGGCAGCGGTCGCCTCCCGGGACAGCTCGGCGAATCGGCGGAAGACGTCGCGGTCGCGGACCGCGAGGTCGGCGAGCATCTTGCGGTTCACGTCAACGCCGGCCAGCTTGAGGCCGTGCATGAACTCGGAGTAGCTCATCCCCTCGTCGCGGGCGGCGGCGTTGATCCGGATGATCCACAGCCGGCGGAAGTCCCGCTTGCGCCTTCGCCGGTCGCGGTAGGCGTAATTGCCAGAGCGCTGCACCTGCTCCTTCGCGAAGCGGTAGGAGGAGTGCTTGCGCCCGTAGTAGCCCTTGGCCTGGTTGAGGACCTTCTTCTTGCGCCGGCGGCGGGCGACGGCGTTGGTGGAGCGGCTCATCAGCCGCCCTTATGCGTGCCGAGGAGCTTCTTCACGCGCCCCTCGTCCTGGCGCTTGACGTGCACCGGCCGCGCCATGCGGCGCTTGCGCTTAGGCGACTTCTTCTCGAGGATGTGGCTCGAGTAGGCACGCCGTCCCAGGACCTTGCCCTTGGCGGTTTTGCGAAAGCGCTTCTTCGCGCCCGAATGGGTCTTCTGCTTCGGCATGGCGGCCGACTATTGAAGCAGAGCGCGCTCAGCCGGTGATCGCGAGCGAGGTGATGGTACCGCCGGAACAGCCGACCTCCTCGGGCTCGGTGATCCCGTTGGCGGGGCTATCGTCGTTCCAGCCGCCGGAGAAGAAGTGAACCTGTTCGTCCCTCGGTGCCGTGCCGGGATCCGCCTTGAACCGGATCTTGGACTGGGCGACGGTGCCGGCCCGGTCGCGGTCGTTCACCACGACGTCCGGCCGAAGCGCCGTCCACTCGACGTCAGGGATCTGGTTGATCTCGATCCCGTTGATGTTGCAGTTGTCCGAGTTGAGCACGGCGGCCTCGAGGCCGCCATCGGTCTGAAGCGGCCTGGGCCCCTTGAACTTCCCCTTGACGTCCCACGTGCGCTTGGTGATCCCCGCCAGCGAGAGGTTGCTGGTGTTCGGCAGCCCGACCAGGATGAACGGGTAGTCCTTGTCCACAATCGGCCCGCTTTCCGGGATCATCCCGACGATGGCGTCGGTCGACTTGCCGGCCTCGACCTTGGTGGTGCTCCACTTGAACGAGCTCCACGTGAAGCAGCCGCTGAGGCCGAACCCCAGCGCCACCGCGATCGCGACCGCGGCCACCCTCCCTCCCCGGCTCCCCTGCATCTGTCGAAGTCTACGCCGCGGCCTCCCCCGAGGCCGGTTCTGCCTGCTCCTCCGGCTCGTCAGCACCGCCGTCGTCGGCCGAGTCGCGCTGCTGCTGGGCCAGTAGCTCCTTGCTCGGGGCGAGCAGCATGTGCATGTTGCGGCCCTCCTGCTGGGGATCCTGCTCGATCGTGGCCAGCTCGGCCAGGTCCTCGTAGAGGCGCTGGAGCAGCCGCCTGCCGCGCTCGGGGTGGGCCTGCTCGCGACCGCGGAACATGATCGTCACCTTGACCTTGTCTTTGTGGCGCAGGAAGCGCTCGACGTGGCCCTTCTTGGTCTCGTAGTCGTGGTCTGCGATCTTCGGGCGCAGCTTGATCTCGCGCACGTTCACCTGCTGCTGGTGCTTACGGGCCTGCTTCGCCTTCTGCTCCTGCTCGTACTTGTACTTCGAGTAGTCCAGCAGCCTCGCGACCGGCGGGCGGGCGTCGGGGGCGACCTCGACCAGGTCCAGATCGTGCTCGCGGGCCATCTCTAGCGCCTTGTCGGTGGCGATCACGCCGACCTGCTCGCCGCGCTCGTCGATCAGGCGCACCTCCTTGATCCGGATGCGCTCGTTGATCCGAGTCGGGTCCCGTTCCGGCATGCGGCGGTCCAGCCGCCTCGGGACCGGCACTAGAAGGAAGACACGGGAAGCTTCAAGCTAACCGGCGGTCGGGGGAGAGACAACAGAACAGGGTCGCAACGGCACGGGCGCTAGTGGCGCGGCGGGATGTCGGTGCCTTGCATCGAGCCGAAGTATAGAGGCGAGTCAGCGGGCCGTGGCGATCCTGGCGGCCAGGCCTTCGGGGTCGATCGCGCCGAGATCTCCCTCCTCGTGCGAGCGCAGCGCCACAGTGCCCGCCTCCTGCTCGCGATCTCCGACCACCGCCATGTAGGGCAGCCTTCGCCAGCTCGGCATCACGGATCTTCCTGCCGACGGCCTCCGACCGCTCGTCGACCTCGACGCGCAGCCCCTGAGCGCACAGCCCCGCCGCAACCTCGACCGCGTAGGAGTTGTTGCGGTCGGCGACCGGCATGACGATCACCTGCACTGGCGCCAGCCACGGCGGGAAGCGGCCGCCGTAGTGCTCGATGAGGATGCCCGCGAAGCGCTCCATCGAGCCGAGCAGGGCGCGGTGGATCATCACCGGCCGGTGCTCGGCGTTGTCCTCGCCCTGGAAGGCGAGCTCGAAGCGCTCGGGCATCTGGAAGTCGACCTGGCACGTGCCGCACTGCCAGGACCGGCCGAGCGCGTCGGTGATGTGGAAGTCGATCTTCGGCCCGTAGAAGGTGCCCTCGCCGGGGCTCACGTCGAACGGCCGGCCCTGGCGCTCCAGGGCTGAGCGAAGCGCGTCGGTCGCCTGCTCCCACTGCTCGTCGGTGCCGATCGACTTCTCCGGTCTGGTTGACAGCTCGACCCGCACCTCGTCGAACCCGAAGCGGGCATACAGCTGGTCGATCGCCTCGCAGATCGAGTCCACTTCTGCCGGGAGCTGCTCGAGCGTGCAGTAGATGTGTGCGTCGTCCTGGGTGAAGGCGCGGACTCGCAGCAGGCCGTGGAGGACCCCCTCGCGCTCGTAGCGGGATACGAGGCCGAACTCGGCCAGCCGCAGGGGCAGGTCGCGGTAGGAGTGGCGCTCGGAGGAAAACGTGAGGCAGGCGCCTGGGCAGTTCATCGGCCGCACCGCGTATGTGCGAGACGACTCGTCGCGGTCGCGCTCAGAAGGTTCCGCGAAGAACATGTTCTCGCGGTAGTTGTCCCAGTGCCCGGAGCGATGCCAGAGCTCCGTGTCGAGGATCTGCGGGGTCTTGATCTCGTCGTAGCCCCCGCGGCGCAGGTGCTCGCGGACCTCGGCCTCGATCAGCCGCAGCAGGACGGTGCCGTTCGGCAGCCAGAAGGGCATCCCGGGCGCCTCGGGCCGGAGGCGGAACAGGCCGAGTGCGGGCCCGAGTTTGCGGTGGTCGTTGGCACGGGCCTGCTCCAGGCGCTCGAGGTGCTCGTCCAGATCCTGCTTGGAGAAGAACGCCGTCCCGTAGATGCGCGTCAGCATCTGACGGGTCTCGTCGCCGCGCCAGTAGGCGCCCGCGACGGAGTTGAGGCGGAACGCCTTGATCCGCCCCGTGGAGGGCCCATGGGGGCCGCGGCAGAGGTCGAGGAACGGGCCGTTGCGGTAGAGCGAGACCGTCTCGGCCCCCTCGTCGGTGACGAGGTCCTGGATCAGCTCGACCTTGTAGGGCTCATCGGCCGCGCGGAAGCGCTCGAGGGCCTCGGCGGCGGGCTCCTCCGAACGCTCGAATGGCTCGTCCGCCGCGATATGCTCGGCCATCTTCTGCTCGATCGCGGCGAGGTCCTCCTCGGAGACGCTCACCCCCTCCGGGAACTCGAAGTCGTAGTAGAAGCCGTCCGCGATCGGCGGCCCGATGGAGACCTTGGTCCCAGGCCAGAGCTCGGTCACGGCGGTCGCCATCACGTGCGCCGCGTCGTGGCGCATCAGCTCCAGGGCCTCGTCGCTGCGGTCCGTGACGATCTCGATCTCCGCGCCGTCGTCAAGCGGCGCCGAGAGGTCGCGGAGCTCGCCGTTCACCTTGACCGCCAGCGCCGCCTTGGCCAGCCCGGGGCCGATCGCGGCCGCGGCGTCGGCTCCGGTCGAGCCCTCGTCGAGCTCGAGCGCGTTGCCGTCGGGGAGGCGTGTCGTGACTGCGGCCATGGCGGGCCATGCTATCCGGCGCCTCACGCCCCTCTCCGTGCTCGCCGCGGGTCTCAGCCCGCGCTCGGGTCGGCGCGCGCGCCGTCGGCGACGAACGGGCACGGTGTGGCGCCCGCGATGGGCTCTGGGACGTCCCAGAGGACGTAGTCGCCGAGGTCGCGCCGGGCGGTGGCGCCGGCCACAGGCGGCTGCTGCGAGTCACCGACTACGACCACGTTGGCGACGCCCGGGGGCGGCGGGGCCTCGGAGGGACCGGCGTAGGACCCCACGCACACCTCGCCGCCGCGCAGCTCCCAGACGAGGAAGTCCCGGCCGTGCTGGTCGTCGAGGAACTCCGGCGGGGCGAGGGCCAGGGTCGCGCCTGACAGTGGCCTCAGCTCGAGGAGGGCCGGGGACCACCGCGCTGGCCCGACGGGGCCGTTGATCAGGGCGAGCAGCGTGGAGGCGCATGCACCAGCGAAGAACGCGAGGGCGAGGGCGGCGAGGACCAGCCGCAGCCTCGCGATCCGGGCGCTGCGCGGGAACAGCGGGGTGATTCCTCGGCGGCGCAGGATCCGAAGGACCTGCCGCCGGGTCGGGGTGGCCGCGGCCAGGGCCCGTGCGCTGACCAGCATCGCCAGCGGCGCGGCGAGGGCGATCGCCTTCGCCTCCTGGTAGGGGGTGCCGGCGACGTTGGCGGCGGCGATCAGCAGCGCGGCAACGCCAAGCGCGACGGGGACGGCACGCTCGTCGCGGCGAAGCCACCACCAGACGCCGAACGCCAGCGCGGCCACAGCGACCGCGGCGCCCACCCAGAACAGGGGTGCTGGGACCGCGCCGTCGCCGGGCTCGACTCGAAAGTCGCCGGAGGGCCAGATCCCGAGTGCCTCGAGCGGGGAGATGCGGTTGAACAGGTTCCCCAGCCCGGCCCCGTTGGGGTCGAACGTCTCGAACCCTGCGAACTCGACCAGTCGTCCGGCCTCGGGGGCGATCACCGCCGTGAAGGCCCCC
This sequence comes from uncultured Solirubrobacterales bacterium, assembly GCA_963797835.1. Taxonomy (GTDB): domain Bacteria; phylum Actinomycetota; class Thermoleophilia; order Solirubrobacterales; family 70-9; genus JBDTSW01. Next base: position 10,090 of record CAWCRN010000027.1, on the reverse strand, counting down.
AGCGCCGCCACGGCCGGCGCGAGGGAGCGCTGGAGCAGGCCACGTGCTGCGGCGAGGCCGCGGTCGCGGGCGAAGCCCGCCAGCTCCACCACGGCCCAGGCGCCGGCCGCGCCGCCGATCCAGAGCAGCCCGGGGAAGCTGTAGGCGTAGACGGAGCCGGCGGCCAGGACCCCCAGGGGAACGGCCTGCGCCGAACCAGGCGGCCCGAGGCTCCCGCGCGCCAGCTCGCCCAGGCCGATCGCGAAGGCGAGGAGGAAGAGCGCTTGCATCGTCTCCTTGAACGCTCCCTGGGTTAGGTACGCAGCGGTCATGTAGGCGAGCCCCACGAGGAGCGCGACCAGCACGCGACGCGGCTGACTCAGCCGCCTCAGGAGCCCAAGCGGGGCCAGCGCCGCGATCACCGCGGTGGCGATCGTGATCCCCCCGAAGGACTGAACGAGGCTCGGGCCGGCCGACGCGATGGCCACCGCGAGGGCATGCGGGCCAAGCGGGTACCCCTCCTCGATCAGCCGCTCGCTGCCACCGTCCGCGAGGCGGTCGGCCGCGAACAGGTGCTGTGACATGTCCGGGTTGAGCCCCGTGCCCAGGATCCCGAACCGTCCCTCGACCCAGAAGGGAAGCGAGGCGAGGGCCAGCGCACCCAGCGCGACCGGGACGGCGGCACGCCAGGCCTCGGGAGGCGTTTCCGTCCGGCCGCGAACGAGCGCGGCGCAGGCCAGCGTGACGAGCCCCAGCACGACCAGCGCGGATGTCCCCTCGCCGGGCAGCCGCACCGCCCACCAGGCGACCGTCACGAGCGCGGCGAGCCCCACGGCGGGCGCCAGCCAACACCAGCGCCTGCGACCGCAGATGACGAAGATCGCCTGCCCGATGATGCCCGCCGCGAGCAGAGTGGCGAGGGCCGCGAGGTAGGTCGGGATCAAACCGCGCGCAGTATCACCCACCGACATCCCCGCCCGCAGAGCGCGGGTGGGACGTGGGCGCTAGTTGACGACCGTGAAGTTGTGCTTGGCGGGCGTATCGTCGAGGTTGCCGGCGGGATCCGTCGCTTTGACGCGGAAGACGTGGCCACCGAGGCCGACGGTCCTCTGCAAGGGCGACGTGCATGGCGTGAACGTCGCCTCCGAATCCATCCTGCACTTGTAGGTCGAGCCCTGATCCGTCGAGGTGAACACGAACGTCACCGTCTGACTGGTAGTCGTCGCCGGCGGGGCCGTTGTGATCAGCGTGTCGGGCGGCGTCGAGTCCTCCGTGTAGGGGAACGGGGCCGAGCAGGGCGAGGGGCCCTGAGCGTTCGTCGCGCTAACACGGAGCTGTGCCGTCTGGTCGGACGGAACCGTGGCGGTGACCCCGGCGGTGCCGTTGAAGGCCGAAGCCGAGCCGGTGCCCAGGATTGGGCCCGAGCAGTTGGAATCGCCGTAGACCCTCACGGTCGAGCCGGCCGCAGCCCCGAATCCCTTGACCTTGGGTGTGTTGACCTTCGAGGGCGAGGCGGGGCTGGTGCTCGTGATCGTCGGCGCCTGACCGCCCGGTGGAGGGCCAGGTGTTCCCTCGATCCGGACCATCTCCGCCACGGACGGGACGCCGTTCGCGCCGATCACGAACAGCATGTAGACCCCTGGGGGAGCGATGTTCGGGTTCACCGGGGCGGTCGCGTCGAGGCTGTCGGCGTCCGCGGTGAAGGTGAGCGGAACGTAGCGCTGCTCCATGTTGACCGAGTGTGTGACGGCGCCCAGCCGCACCATCGCGACCTTGCTGATCGTGCTCGCGTCTGGCGTTTCGACGGAGAAGGGCTGGGCGTAGTTGACGACGTCGGGCGCGGAGGTGATCAGCGGCCGCGGGGCGAGCTGGCCCGAGCCGTCGTCCCTGAACAGATAGGGCGGGGTGAACACCTCGGCGTTCCTCGCCAGGTAGCCCACGTCGTTGCAGGCCCCGCAGATGCCACCGCCCGCGCTCAGCACCCGGCCGTCGGGCAGCAGCAACGCCGTGGAGTGGTACTGGCGCGTCACCTGCATCGAGGAGAGGGTCGTCCACTGCCCCGTCGCGGGATCCCAGAGCTCGGCGGTGTAGACACCGGCGTTCAGGTCCACGTGGTATTCGTCGGACGAAAGGCCCCCGGTGGCGAGCACCGTACCGTCGGCCAGCACGGTCAGGTTGTGCTGGCGGCGCCCGGTCTCCATCGACCCGGTGGGCGAGACCTGTGCCGTCGGTCCGTTGATGTCGATGACCCTCGAGCTCGGGCTGGCCGGAACACCGCCTCCGGCCACGAGGATCTTGCCGGTGTCGTACACCACGTGACCGCCATAGCTGCGGTTCAGGGAATCGCGCTCGCCCTGCGAGCTCCATGAGCCCGAGCCGTTTGGATCGAGGCGTCGCATCGGCTTTGTCGGACCCGAGTTGAAGACCCTCCCGTCGGGCGCGAGATCCATCCACGGATAGAACACCAGATCCTTCACCGCACCCGTGAGCGAGCGGAGGGTCCCGTTCGTTCCACGCACCTCCGGAGCATCGGGCCCTTCCACGCCTTCGGTGATCAGCGTCTCCCCGTTACGAAGGGGGGTCACGCTCGGGTACCAGCGCTCCTTGGCCATGTCGGCCCCACGGTTCCAGGTGTTTGTGCCCTCGTCGAAGGTGGTGGTGTTCCTGATCCCGTCGAACTGCGGGTTCTTGTTGCCGCCCGCCGTGAACAACGTCCCGTCCATCAGGTGGGCGAGGCCGCTACACCAGATGTTGAAGCCGGTCAACATCGCGTTCGCGTGCACGCCGGTGGCCGGATCCCAGACGGTGGCCCGGGTGGAGCCGTGATCCGGGTTCGCCAGCAGGTCGTTGGCCGAGTCGTAGGCGAGGACCTTTCCGTTACGAAGTAGCGCCATATGGATCCCGACCACCGGCCAGTCGAGGACCGGGCCCCACTCACCGACCTCGGCCGGGTCGCCCGCAACCGCCGCCTTTGCGATCGCGGCGTCGGATTCGCTCGCGGCCGCCGTCCATCGCGTCATGCGCCTCTCCTGGGCGGGTGTGACCGCGACCGAGTCCTGCTCCATGTGGGCGGCAGCCGACATCCTGCCCCCGTGCGCGGATGCGCTTGGCGCAGCGCACATCAGCGCCAACGTCCCGAGGACGACCATGCCCACCGTCTTTTGCTTCACGACCCCCCTCATGACCCCTTTTCCCTTGAGCAGCTCCAGGAACCGACGTCGAGGCTACATCGTCTCCGGCCCCCGGTCAACCGTGCTACGCGAAGGCCCGAGCCCAATTACCTCAAAGCAAGTAAGCACTTACCTCAAACCAACGACGGCAACCGCTCGACGGCGGCGCAGATCCCCGCCACGTCCTCGTCTTCGAAGAGGGGATGAACGTCGATCTGGACCGCCCTTCCGAGCAGGTCCAGCGAGGCGTCGATCCGCGGCGCCGGCCGGCCGAGGCGCTCGAGCGCCGCGTGCAGCGGCAGCCACGACGCCGCCACGTGGAGATCCGGGACGCCGGGCTCATACAGCACGGAGGCGCTGACGCCGGCCTCGCTCAGGCCGTCGCGTGCCGCACCCGCGGCCTCCGGGCTCGGCGCGAAGAAGATGACCGCGACGCCGTTCGGCTCCGCGCCCTCGACGAGCCGGCGCATGACCAGGTCCTCGCGGGCCTCGACGGCAGCGGCGATTCGGCGCCATGAGGGGCGCATGGCGGCGACGGCGCCGTCGAGGCGCCGCAGCTGCACCCGGCCGACGGCAGCCTGGAGCTCGGTGCAGCGAAGGTTCAGGCCCGGGTACGCCGACAGCTCGCTTCCCCGGCGAAGGGAGGCGCCGGGGTCGTGCGCATCGAGCGCGCGCAGGTGGCAGGCCTCGTCGTCGGTCACGACCACCCCTCCCTCGCCGGTCACCACGATCTTGGCGTACTGGGTCGAGAAGGCGGCCACGCGTCCGAGCGACCCCGCCCGCCGGCCGTTGAGCTTCACCCCCGCCGCCTGGCATGCGTCCTCCACCAGCGTCACGCCGGCGCTCGCCGCGACCTCGCCGAGCCCGTCCATGGCGGCCGGCGCGCCGCGCATGTGCACCGCGACGATGGCGGCCGTGCGGTCCGACAGCGCGCTCTGCGCTGCGGCGGGGTCGAGCGTCAGCGTGTCGTCCACGTCGGCGACGACCGGTACGGCGCCCAGCTGCAGCACGGCGTTGGCGTCGGATGACCACGCGAAGGCGGGCATGACGACCTCGTCGCCCGGCCCCACCCCCGCGGCCACGAGCGCGCAGAACAGGGCCGACGTGCCGGAGTTGACGGCGAGCGCATGGGCCACTCCCACGTGCTCGGCCCACTCGTCCTCGTAGGCGGCGACCTCGCGCGGCTCGCTCAGGCCGTAGTAGCGGAACAGGCTGCGCTCGCGCATCACGCGCGCGACCGCCTCGGCCTCCTCGTCGCCGAGCAGCGACGCGCCCGGGTAGCTCGCGTCCCTGATCTGAGTGTGAAGCTCCATCACTCCTCCAGGCGCACCGCGCGGCCGAGGCGCGCCGACTCGTACATGGCCAGCGTCGCCGCAAGTGTGGCACGGGCGTCCGGGCCGGCGACGGGTGGCGTCCCGCCGTTGCCGAGCTCGCGAAAGATCTCGATGAACTGGGTGCGGTGGGCGAGCGTGCGACTGGGCGGCGCTCCCGGCGGAGCGACGGCGGCGTCGCCGTTGACGACGAGCACCTGGTCGGCCAGGACTGCGGACCCGCGGGTGCCCTCGAAGCGAACGCCTACGGGCTGGTTGCGCGCAGCGCACGTCGTGACCTGGATCGTCCCCACGCCGCCGCGCGCGAACTCCAGCGCGATGCATGCCGTGTCCTCGGTCTCGATCGAGTGCTGGACGTTGATCATGTGCGAGGTGACGGCGGCAATAGGGCCGGCCAGCCAGCGCGCGAGATCGACGGCGTGCGCGCCCTGGTTCATCAGGGCCCCGCCGCCGTCGCCGGCCCAGGTGCCGCGCCACCCGCCGCGGGCCAGGTAGTAGTCGGGCTCCCTGCGCCAGTTGAATGCGAGGTTGAGGAACACCGGGTCGCCGAGGGCGCCGCTCGGGATGAGCTTCTGCAGCGCGACCATCGGGGCGTGGAAGCGGTACTGGTGCAGCACCGCCACGTGCACGCCGCCCTCGCGCGCCGCCTCCAGCAGGGCGTCGGCGTCCTCCAAGGTGAGTGCCATCGGCTTCTCGGCGATGACGTGAAGCCCACGTCGCGCTGCGGCGATCCCCTGCTCGGCGTGGAGGTGGGAAGGGGTGCACAGGAGCACCGCGTCGAGCGCAGTGTCCTCGAGCATCTCGTCATAGGTCGCGAATGCCGGGACGTCGCGCAGGGGTGCTGCCCCTCCTCCGCCACCCGGGGGTCAGCCACTGCTGCGACCTCGACGCCGTCCAGTTCGTCGAGCGTGCCGAGGTGGCGCGACCCGATGCTGCCAAGCCCGGCGAGCCCGACCCTCATGCGGCCACCCCCGCCACCGCGCGTAGATGATCGAGCGCGAGCTCGCTTGCGCGCTCCACGCTCCCGTCGACCTCACAATGGGTCTCGAGGGAAAACACACCCGCGTAGCCCGCGCCAAGCAGACGCGGCACCAGCGTCGCGAACGGCACCAGACCCGTTCCGAGCGGCACCCAGCGCCCCTTAGCATCGACATCCTTCAGGTGCAGGTGGGCGATCCGCTCGATGGACTCATCCAGCGCCGACTCCTCCGGTGGGCCGCCGCCTCGCACGTGGTTGCCCGGGTCCCAGATCACCCGTAGGCCCGGTACGCGGCCGAGCAGATCGCTCGTCTCGCGCGCCGTGCCCACGTTGCAGTCGTGCTCGTTCTCGAGGAGCACCTCGACCGGGGAGGACCCGGCGCGCCGGAGGGCCTCGGCGACGACCTCGGCCACCTCCCCCGTGACCCGCGGGGGGTCCGGCACGCGCCAGCCCGAGAAGATCCGCACGAACGGTATCGCGTGGCATTCCGCGATCTCGAGTGCCCGGTCGAGCTGACGCCAGGAGTCCTCGATCGTGGCGCTGGCGCGCGCGCCGTGCAGCGCCCCCGTCGGGGCCGGCAGGCCCGGCAGCGAGCACTTGAGAACCGGCGTGGCGAGCGCCGTGACAGTGAGCCCACGCTCGTGCACGGCCTCCACGGCCCGCACGAGCTCCGCGTCACCGGCATCCACCACGCTGCTCCCACCCAGCGTCCGTAGCTCGACGCCGTCGAGCCCGAGCCGCTGGCAAGCGTCAAGCGCCGTGCCGACGTCGTCTCCGAGCTCGTCAAGGATGATCGAGAGCCTCATGCCTGCGCCTCCTGTCGAGGTCCCGCGCTCGCCGCCTCTAGCGCCCGCTCTAACCAGGCCGTTGCAGCCAGGCCCTCCGGGTCGCCGGCCCCGCTCGCCACGCGGGCCGCGAAGTCGGCGAGGACGCCGTCGTACTCGTGGTCGAGCGAGGACTTGAACGCGGGGAAGCCCGCGAGCATGTCCGCGTGCAGCTCGCGCCCGTTGTCCCAGCGCGCGCGCAGATCCTTCACCTCGCCCTCGTAGCCCCAGTCGAGCCGGATGACGGCCTCCGCGCCGCCCCGCAGCACGCCTCTTATGTCGGCCTTCATGTCGACGCCCGCGGGCGAGCGCTCGACGTCCACGCCGTCCACCGAGACCTCGCCGAACAGGTGACGGACGGCGTCGACGGCGTTCGGCCCGTTGTCGACGATGCAGCCGCCGCCCTCCGCCGCCGGGGTCGCATACCAGCCCCCGTCGCCGTCCGTGTGCTCCTCGATCTGCTCAAGGTAGCGCAGCTCGACCGAGCGCAGCCCCTGCGAGTCGAGCTCGCCGGGTGGCGGCAGGTTGCGGTTGTAGCGGCGGTGGAAGGCCGTGAAGAGCACGCGATCCTCTCCTTCGGCCAGATCGGCCAGCTCCTGAGCGTTCGCAACGCTAAGTGCCAGCGGCTTCTCGCAGCAGACGTGCGCGCCGGCACGCAGGGCGGCGCGCGCAAGCCCCACGTGGGTGGCCACCGGGGTGTCGAGCACGACGGCATCGACACGGCCGTCGGCGAGCAACCCGTCGACGTCGCCGTAGGCGGCGATTCCGGCGCGCCCGGCGAACCGCTCGAGCCGGGCGGGGTCGCGGTCGCAGACGGCACTCAGCTCGAGATCGGGCGCACGATCGGCGGCAGCGACGTAGAAGCGCGACACGCCTCCCAACCCGATTATCCCCAAGCTCAACATCCTCAGCGGAGCGTCATGCTAGCCCGGACACAGCGGGATCGGGTCCGCTGCTCACCTGTACGATGCGCGATCCATGTCCGCCGCGGGTGGCTCAAATGTGGGGGTCTCACCTCCGCTTGGCAGGGTGCTGGTGCTGGACGGCTGGGTGCGTTCGGCGCTGGCCGTCTGCCGCGCGCTCGGGCGCCTTGGTTGCTCCGTCGGGGTGGCCGGCACCGACCCCCGGCACAACATCGCCGCTCGGTCCCGCTACGTCAGCCGCCACGACACGCTGCCGGATCCTTGGGGGGCGGCGGCGCCCTACGAGGCGGCGCTGCATGAGCTCGTGGAGCGCGAAGGCTACGCCGTCGTCGTCGCGGTGCACGATGGGACGCTCGCCCGGCTCGCGTCGATCGACCTCCCCATCCCGACCCTGTCGAGGCTGGACGACGCCTGGCGCATCCTCCAGGACAAGGGTTCGCTCGGCGAGGTTTGCGAGCGCGCCGGCGTCGCCTACCCACGGACCGAACGGGTCGAGTCGCCGGAGGAGCTGGCAGCGGCGGTCGAGCGCCTCGGGCTGCCCGCCTTCGTCAAGTCGTCGGTGTCGGCGCTCGCCCGCCCCGACAGGGTCGTCTTCGAGCGAAAGCTTCGGAATTACGCGCCCACGCGCGAGGACACCTTGGCGGCCGCGGAGCCGCTGTGGGGTGAGCTGCCGGTGATCATCCAGAGGGAGATCGATCGCGGCCAGAAGTTCAGCACCGTCGTCATCCGCCGCGACGGCCGCAGCGAGCTCCGCTACGTCCACCGCGTCCTGCGCGAGTACCCGCGCACGGGCGGCATGGGCATCTCGCAGGAGAGCCTCGACCCCGAGTCGGGCGAGGGCGCCGAGGTGGTCCAGGTGCTCGAGCGCGTCTGCGACGAGGTCGGCTACCAGGGCATCGTCCAGGCCGAGATCTACCGCTCGACCGCCGACGACAGCCTCGTCGTGATCGACGTCAATCCGCGGCTCTGGGCATCGGCCTGGTTCGCCGAGCGCCAGGGCTTCCGGGTCATCGAGCGCAGCCTGCGCGTCGCCCTCGACCTACCGCCGCTGCCGCCGCCGACGCCCCGACCCGGGATGCGCTTCCACGACCTCTCGGCCGAGCTGCGCTGGCTCATGCACGAGCCGAGCCGCTGGGCCGGCCTTCGCGAGCTCGTGCGCACGACCCGTCCGCGCGACCACTATGAGTGGGTCGATCTGACCGACCCGATGCCGATGGCGCGCTACGTCGCCGACCGTATCCGCAAGCGCTTGGGCCGCGAGCACGCACCGGACGCGACCTGGCGGCCAGGCCGAGGGGGCGCCCCTACGCGAGGAGCACGATCAGGATCACGATGAGGAGCAGGCGGCCCGATGCTCGAGCTCACGGGTCCACGTAGAAGCTGATCAGGAAGCACTTGATCCTGCCCCTGTTGCCCTCCTTAAGGTCCTTGACGGTCAGCGACCAGTCGCCTGCGGCTGGGTCGCCGTCGTAGACGTCGTCGAAGGACCGCACGGGAGCGAACGTGCTCGCGTACGGGGCCGTGCCGCTCGAGAGGCTGGGATTGCCGGTCCTGAAGAAGGTGAGGTCCCCATCGCACCCCGGGCCCGGCTCGGCGAGGTTGGCGCCCTTCGTGTCGCGGTTGCTCATCACCGCGTTGGTGTCGTCCGGGCCCTTCAGCGAGAGCTTCAAGTCCCTCGTCTGCGGGTGCACGATGCGCACGGCGACGAACATGTCGTTGATCGTGCCGGGTCCCGGTGACTCGGTGGTCATCCTCACCTTGCCGTTGCCGTCGGGGATCTTGTGCGTCTCGGCCGTGGGAATCCAGATGTCGCCGCCGGCCACCGCCGATCCGGCGCTGATCCCGGCCGCGGCCACGACCGCTGCAACGATCAGCGCGGCCAACGGCGTGTGAGCTTCCCTGCTCAGGCCCCCGAGCCTACGCGAGGCCCCCGCCTCCGTCAAGCATGCGGCCGGCGATGGGCGCTACTGGGCTGGCGGCGGCTGCGCTAGGGTACGGCCCGGGTCGGTTCGAGGGGAGAAGACATGCGGAAGGCGCTCTTTGTCGTGGTCGGGGCTCTGGTCGCCTCGATGCTGTTCAGCGGCTGCTTCGTCATGCGCACGTTGGTCTACACGAAGGACAAGATCGAGCCGGGGGAGAAGACGAAGGCCAAGGTGACGCTCAACGGCGACACGACGGCCATGGTGGCCAGGGGCGTGAGCACGGAGCGACCCTTCTTCCTCTATCTGGTGGAGGGGGACTTGAAGCTGCAGGGCGGCGTCTTCGACAAGACCGGCGTCTTCGACGGTCCGGTGGACCTGGTCAAGAACGAGGAGCTGGTCACCCAGCTCGAGGTCCAGTGCGAAGGCTTCATTGCGGCGGCACGGCAGGGGCCCATCACTCCGTTGACCGCGCTCACGACGGAGGATCCGTTCGAGGCAACGGCCGAGCGCAAGATCATCGAGGCCACGCTGGACCTGAAGGCCCCGCCCGACGCTGAGTCGGGGGCGGCGCTCGCGATCTTCGGGGGATCGTGGCACGACGACGGCGACGACGTCCCCGAGGATGAGGACACCACCGACGACAGCTACGACTGCCAGCCGCCGTACATCAGCACGCTGTTCATCAAGGGCGCCGGCGGCCCGGCCCCCTAGCAAGGATCCGTAGCGGCGTTCCCATCCTGCGGGCGATGGGCGCTACTGGGCTCGAACCAGTGACCTCCAGCTTGTCGAGCTGGCGCTCTCCCAACTGAGCTAAGCGCCCGGGGGTTGGTCGAGTTTAGCCCGCCGGCCCTCCAGGCAGGCGCGCGTTGGCCGCTTGAGCCAACGGCGCCAAGGGGTGCTGTGACGGGCGGACGGCTCCGGAGCTCGCTGCGCGTTCGTGGCTCGGCAAGCGCGCTCCGACC